>NZ_CP183991.1:2572280-3858421 GCF_049913285.1 Pseudoduganella sp. S-14 | reverse complement strand
CCGGCTGCGTCGGCGTGGCAGGCAGCGCAAAAATCGGCAAGTACTGCACTTTCGGCGGCGCGGCGATGATCCTGGGCCATCTGACGATTGCGGACCATGTCCATATTTCGTCGGGCAGCCTGGTATCGCGCTCGATCACCGAACCAGGGCAATACACGGGTTTCTACCCCTTGGCCAAGAACAGCGACTGGGAGAAGTCGGCTGCGATTGTCCGGAACTTGCCGACGATGCGCGATAAAATGCGCGCGCTGGAAAAAACCATTAAAACTAAAACCGAAGACGAAGAATCATGACGACTACCGAAAACAAGACGATGGACATCTGCGAGATCAAGGCTTACCTGCCGCACCGCTACCCGCTGCTGCTGGTTGATCGCGTCATCTCTTATGAAGAGAACAAGTCCATCACCGCCATCAAGAACGTGACCGTGAACGAAGAGTTCTTCAACGGCCACTTCCCGCACAAGCCGGTCATGCCGGGCGTGCTGATGATCGAAGCGATGGCGCAGACCGCAGCCCTGCTGTCGTTCAAGTCCATGGGCATCAAGCCGGACGAGAATTCGGTGGTGTACTTCGTCGGCATCGACAATGCGCGCTTCAAGCGCCCGGTCGGTCCCGGCGACCAGCTGAAGATGGACGTGGAAATCCTGCGCAATGCGCGCGGCATCTGGAAATACAAGGCGGTCGGCTCGGTCGACGGCCAGGTAGCGCTGGAAGCTGAGCTGATGTGCACCATCCGCTCCGTGGAGTAAGAGCATGGCGAGCATCCACTCAAGCGCGATTGTCGACCCGAAAGCCGAACTGGCTGCCGGCGTCGAGATCGGCCCCTACACGATCATTGGCCCGAACGTGGTAATTGGCGAGAACACCGTGGTGGGCCCGCACGTCGTGATCGAGGGCCATACCACGATCGGCAAGAACAACAAGTTCTTCCAGTTCTCCTCCATCGGCGCCGCGCCGCAGGACAAGAAATGGAACGGCGAGCCGACCCGCCTGGAAATCGGCGACGACAACACCATCCGCGAATTCTGCACTTTCAACCTTGGCACGGTGCAGGACAAGGGCGTGACCAAGCTGGGTAACAACAACTGGATTTCGGCCTACGTCCACCTGGCGCATGACTGCGTAGTCGGCAACAACACGATCTTCTCGAATAACGCGCAGATGGCGGGCCACGTCGAGATCGGCGACTGGGTGATCATGTCCGGCTTCGCCAACGTGCACCAGTTCTGCAAGATCGGCGCCCACGCTTTCGTCGGCATGAGCACCAGCCTGACCCAGGACGTGCCGCCCTACGTGCTGCTGAACGGCAATCCAGCTGCAGCGCATGGCGTCAACATCGAAGGGCTGAAACGCCGCGGCTTCAGCCGCGAGCAGATCAACGCCATCCGCAACGCCTACAAGATCCTGTACCGTTCCGGCCTGACGCTGGACGAAGCCAGGGCAGCCATGCTGGAAGCCGAAGCCGGGCTGCCGGAAGATTGCGCAGCCGCCGCGCGCTCGATGCGCGAATTCCTCGATACGACTACCCGTGGCATCGTCCGCTGACGTATCGATTGCAGTCGTTGCCGGCGAACCTTCCGGCGACCTGCTGGCGGGCCGCCTGCTAGGCGGCCTGCGCCCGCACCTGCCCGAAGCGCGCTTCCACGGCATCGGCGGCCCGGCCATGATGGAACATGGCTTCGAATCGCAGTGGCCGATCGAGAAGATGACCGTGCGCGGGCTGTTCGAGATCATTCCCCGCTACCGCGAGCTGAAAGGCATCCAGAACACGCTGCGCGACCAGTTGCTGGCCGAGCGGCCTGCCTGTTTCATCGGCGCCGACTATCCGGGCTTCAACCTGGGACTGGAAGCGCAGTTGCGCGACGCCGGCATCCCGACCGTGCACTACATCGGCCCGCAGATCTGGGCCTGGCGCGGCGGCCGCATCAAGAAGATCGTCAAATCTGTCTCGCACATGCTGGTGATCTTCCCGTTCGAGGAAGAGATCTACAAGAAGGCTGGCGTGCCCGTGACTTACGTCGGCCACCCGCTAGCCGAAGTGATCCCGTTGCAGCCTGACGAAGCGGCCGCGCGCCGCCAACTGGGCATTGCCGAGGACGCCACCGTGGTATGCGTCATGCCAGGCAGCCGCATGGCTGAACTGAAGTACAACACGGCCGCCTTCGTTGGCGCCTGCAAGCTGCTGCTGCAGCGCGAGCGCAAGTTGAAATTCGTGGTGCCGATGGCCGGCGAAAAGCAGCGCAGGTATTTCCTGGAGCTGGTGGCCGAAGCCGGCCTGCAGGACGTCGAGCTGATGCTGCTGGATGGCCAGTCGCACACCGCCATCTGCGCCGCCGATGCCGTGCTGGTGGCTTCCGGCACCGCCTCCCTGGAAGTGGCCTTGTTCAAGAAGCCGATGGTAATTGCCTACAAGATGATGGCCGCATCCTGGCATATCATGAGGCATATGGGCTACCAGCCGTGGATCGGCCTGCCGAACATCCTGGCGCGTGAATTCCTGGTGCCGGAAATGCTGCAGAACGCCGCAACAGCCGAGACGCTGGCCGACGCCATGTGGAAACAACTGAGCGACGTGCCGCACCGCCTGCAGCTGGTGCAGCGCTTCACCGACATGCATTACAGCCTGCTGCGTAACAGCGCCCAGGAAGGCGCCGCAGCGGTGCTGAAGGTCATCAACAGATAAGCCCGTGTCCCACCATGGGGTCACACCCGAAATGGGACACGATCCCAGCCGTATCGCGGATCAGCCCGTGTCCCGATTCGGGTGTGACCCCAAGGTGGGACACGAACTGGACAGTAGAAAGAATTGAGTGATGTCCCAACAATCCGGTCTGTTTGACGACCTTCCATATTCCCTCGAGGAGATCATTTGCGGCGTCGATGAGGCGGGGCGCGGCCCCCTGGCTGGGCCGGTGTTTGCCGCTGCCGTGATCCTCGATCGCAACCGCCCGATTCAGGGTCTGCGCGATTCCAAGAAGCTCAACGAGGCAAAGCGCGACGAGCTGGCGCCCCTGATCCGCGAGCACGCGATCGCTTGGGCCGTGGCCAAGGCTTCGGAAGAGGAAATCGACCGCCTGAACATCCTGCAGGCCAGCTTGCTGGCCATGAAGCGTGCGGTGTATGCGCTGCAAACCGTGCCGACCCTCGCGCTGATCGACGGCAACAAGTGCCCGGTCATGCGCATCCAGAGCATCGCCATCGTGGAAGGGGACGACAAGATCGAATCCATTTCAGCCGCCTCCATCCTGGCCAAGACCGCGCGCGACGCCGCGCTGATCAAGCTGCACAAGAAATACCCGCAATACGGCTTCGACCAGCACAAAGGCTATGGCACGGCGCTGCACCTGGAGCGCCTGCGCGAGCACGGCGCCTCGCCGGTGCACCGCCGCAGCTTTGCGCCGGTGCGTGAAGTCCTGGAGCGTGACCTGTGAAGAACATCACTTCGCGCGACAACGCGCAATACAAGGAACTGGCCAAGCTCGCCACCAACTCGCAGGCGCGCCGCAAGGCTGGCCGCAGCCTGCTGGATGGCGTGCATCTGTGCGAGACCTGGCTTGCCTTGCGCGGCCATCCCGAACAAGCCATCGTGGCCGAAGGCGCGCTGCACAACCCGGAGGTGGCCGCCATCATCGCCCGACTGGAGGCAGAGCACGCCCATATCCTGTGCCTGAGCGACCAGCTTTACCATGCCGTCAGCCAGGTCGAACACGGCGTCGGCCTGATGTTCCTGATCGCCACGCCGCAGAAAGAGGTGCCTCGAGCGCTGAGCGTCAACGCCGTCCTGCTGGATAATGTACAGGACCCGGGAAACGTCGGCTCCATCCTGCGCAGCGCGGCCGCCGCAGGCGTGAAGGAGGTATATTGCGCCCCCGGCACCGCCTTCTGCTGGTCGCCGAAAGTGCTGCGCGCCGCCATGGGCGCCCACTTTGTGCTGGATATCTACGAAAACGTCGACCTGCCGCAATTGGTGCAGGGCGCGCAAATCGCCACCCTGGCCACCAGCGGCTACGCCGCCGAACAGTTGTACTGGCTCGACCTGAAACGCCCCGTGGCATGGATCTTCGGGCATGAAGGGCAGGGTATCTCGGACACGCTGTTAAGCACGGCCACCCACCGCGTCATCGTGCCCCACCTGGGCAAGGTCGAATCGCTGAATGTTGCCGCATGCGCGGCAGTATGCTTTTTCGAGCAAGTAAGGCAAAATCTGGCTTAATAAAACTAACCATGCTGGAATGGGCGTTATGGAAATTGCAAGCTTGCACTTCCTGGTCGCCGAGGGCGAACCCGTCCAGCGCGAGCTATTGGCCGGCATGCTGCGCCACCTGGGCGCCCGGCACGTGACCCAGGCATCAGATGGGCTGAGTGCATTGCGCCTGCTTGAAATCGGCCTCAATCCGCCCGCCAACATCGCCCTGATGGACCTGACGCTGCCCGGCATGGACGGGCTGGAAGTGCTACGGCGCCTGGCCGAAATCGACTGCCGGGCTGGCATCATCATCTTCGCTTCGCAAAGCGCCGACGTGCTGTTTTCCGTCGAGACCATGGCCGAAGCCTATGGACTCGATGTGCTGGGCAGTTCGGCCAAGCCAATCACCTCGGACAGGCTACAGGAACTGCTTGCCAACTACCGGCAGCCTTCCGCCGAGCCGGAAGCGGGAGCGCAGCATCCCGAGTTCAGCTTCGCCGAAGTCGGGCGCGGGCTGCAGGGGCGAGAATTCGATCCCTATTTTCAGCCCAAGATCGAACTGGAGACCTGCGCTGTCAAAGGGCTGGAAGTGTTCGCCCGCTGGCGCCATCCCGAGCATGGGGTGCTTGGGCCTTCGGCATTCATGCCGGTGCTCGAAAGCGTGCGCCGCATTGATTTCCTCGACTGGTGCATGATCGAGAAGTCGGTCGCAGCCTGTCGCGGCCTGCATGACAAGGGGATTCCGATTTCGATCTCGGTCAACGTGGACCCTGGCACCCTGGCGCACCCGCAGTTCATCGCCCAGATGACGGCCTGCCTGGAGCGCCACCGCATCCGCTCCGACTATGTCACGTTCGAGATCACGGAAGCTTCAGTACTGACCACCAATCCGCATTTCATCGAACGGCTTTTGCGCCTGCGCATGATGGGATTCGGGCTGGCGATCGACGACTACGGCACTGGGCGCTCCAACCTGCAACTGTTGGCCGCCATTCCGTTCTCCGAGCTGAAGATCGATCCCGGCTTCGTCGATGGCGCCGCGCGCAAGCGCCCCATCGGCACCGTCCTCAAAACCTGCCTTGGGCTGGCGCGCAGCCTGTCGCGCCATGGCTGCGCAGTGGGAGTGGAAAGCAGGGATGACTGGGACTTCCTGCAAGGACTGGGCTGCACCTATGCCCAGGGTTTTTATATTGCCAACCCGATGCCGGTGGACGACATCCCGGGCTGGCTGGATGACTGGAAAGACTTCTTCTAATGAAAAAACGATGGATTGCAGGGCTGCTCATCGCGGTCAGCCTGCCGGTCGGCGCTGCCTTTACGCCCGTTGGCCAGATGGCCTTTTACGGCGCGCGCGCCTGGTTGTCCAGCAAGGACCACTTCACGCAGTGCACGCCCGATCCCCGCATTTGGTGCGAGCCCGGCGCCGAGGCCTTCGGCGCATCCGTCGCACCGCTGCTGCCGGCAGCCATCGGCCATGATGAACAGGCCTTCGGCATGGCGTACGTGGCTCCGGTTCGCGTCAATGTGTACGCCAGTGACGAGAGTTTCTCGCGTTACGGCGCTGTTGCCCCGCGCGCAGCCGGAGTGGTGGTGCTGGGCGATGTGCACCTTGCGCCGAAAATGCAGGCCTGGGCAACCGAACGCACGGCGGCCGTCGTGACGCACGAACTGGCGCACCTGCACCTGGTGCAGCGGATCGGCACGTCCGGCATCGGCAAATTGCCCAACTGGTTCTGGGAAGGCTTGCCGACCTATCTGTCGGGCGGTGGCGGCGCTGGCAATGTGACGCGTGAGGAGGCAGTGCAGGCCTTCGTGCACGGCCGGCACATGATCCCGGAGGATGAGGGCTCCCTGTTCGCGCCCAAGCAGGCGCCCAGCTACGGGCTGGCGCATGCCATGTATTACCGCCAAGCGTCGGTGCTGGTAGGGTGGATGGACGAAAAAGACCCGGCTGCGTTCAAGCGCCTGTTGGCGGCGGTCGGCCGCGGCGAAGCGTTTGCCGGCGCGGTGAGCGGCGCCTATGGCCGCCCGCTGGAGGCCTTGTGGGCCGAGTTCCAGCAGGCGATGCGGGCGGAAATCCTCAATAAACCGAGCGGCTCGGCTTGATTTCCTGCAGGATGGTGGTGGAAATCTCTTCGATCGACTTGGTGGTGGACGAGAGCCAGCGGATGCCTTCGCGCCGCATCATGGCTTCCGCCTCGTTCACCTCATAGCGGCAGTTTTCCAGCGAAGCGTACTTGGAGCCGGCGCGGCGCTCGTTACGGATCTCCGACAGGCGCTGCGGCTCGATGCTCAGGCCAAAAATCTTCGATTTGTACGCATACAGCGCCGAAGGCAGCTTGCCGCGCTCGAAATCGTCCGGAATCAGCGGGTAATTGGCCGCTTTCACGCCATATTGCATGGCCAGGTACAGCGAAGTAGGGGTTTTGCCCGAGCGCGATACGCCGACCAGGATCACGTCCGCCGAGGACAGGTTCTTGTTCGATTGACCATCGTCGTGCGCCAGCGAGAAGTTGATTGCCTCGATACGGTTCTTGTATTCCTCGCTGTCCACCACATTGTGGGAGCGGCCGATGGTATGAGTCGACTTGACGCCCAATTCCTGCTCGAGCGGCGCCACGAAGGTCTGGATCAGGTCCATATGCATGGCGTTGGCGCGCTGGATCACGTCCGACAGCTCCGCTTTCACCAGGGTCGAAAAGACGATCGGCTTGGCGCCATCCTCGGCCCCGATCTCGTTAATTTTGCGCACTGCATCATAAGCCTTGTCGCAGGTATCGATGAAGGGCAGGCGGATCTGGCGGAAGCGCAGGTCGAACTGCGTCAGCACCGAATGGCCGAAAGTTTCGGCGGTGATGCCCGTTCCGTCAGAGACAAAAAAGACGGTGCGGCTCGAGGCCGGCAATAATCGTTGATCTAGTGGCATCAAAAGAGCTTTTCCAATGGATGAATCGTCAATTTGCGGCGCAGGCTGTAAAATGCTTGCCAACGGTAAGATTGTGCTGCACGGCGCCAAGAATGACAAGAACGAAGCCAAGCATGCCTGCGTAAAGATTTTTATCATCAAAAAGGTGTCTTTATGACTAACGCAGCATTGAAGGAGCAATCCGACGGGGTGTACGTTGCCTCGTTCGAGAATTTGCGCATGACGGATGTCGAATCCGTCGGCGGCAAGAACGCGTCGCTGGGCGAGATGATCTCCCAGCTGGCCGGTGCAGGTGTGCGGGTGCCAGGCGGCTTCGCAACCACCGCCCAGGCCTTCCGCGACTTCCTGTCGCACAGCGTTGACGGTGGCCCATCGCTGGCCAAGCGCATCGCTGACCGCCTTGAACACCTGGACGTCGACGACGTCCGCGCCCTGGCAGCATCGGGCGCAGAAATCCGCCAATGGATCATCGACACCCCTTTCCAGCCACGCCTGGAAGCCGATATCCGCGCTTTCTACGACAAACTGGTCGCAGACTCCACCACCGAAGTGTCGTTCGCCGTGCGCTCCTCGGCCACCGCGGAAGACCTGCCTGACGCATCGTTCGCAGGCCAGCAGGAATCCTTCCTGAACGTGGTCGGCATCGACAACGTGCTGGAAGCGATGAAGCACGTGTTTGCATCGCTGTACAACGACCGCGCGATCTCCTATCGCGTACACAAGGGCTTCACCCACGCTGAAGTGGCGCTGTCGGCCGGCGTGCAGCGCATGGTGCGTTCCGACCTGGGCGCTTCGGGCGTGATGTTCACCATCGATACCGAATCGGGCTTCAAGGACGTGGTCTTCATCACTTCCTCCTACGGCCTGGGCGAAACCGTGGTGCAGGGCGCCGTGAACCCGGACGAATTCTACGTCCACAAGCCGATGCTGGAACAGGGCAAGTCGGCCGTGATCCGTCGCAATATCGGCTCCAAGCTGATCAAGATGGAATTCACCAACGAAGCCAAGGCCGGCCGTTCCGTGAAGACCGTCGATGTGCCGATCGAGATGCGCAACCGCTACTCGCTGGTCGACGCGGAAATCGTCGAACTGGCCAAGTACGCCATGATCATCGAGAAGCACTATGGCCGCCCGATGGACATCGAGTGGGGCAAGGATGGCCGCGACGGCAAGCTGTACATCCTGCAGGCCCGTCCTGAAACCGTGAAATCGCAGCAGAAAGCCACCGACTCGCAGCAGCGCTTCAAGCTCAAGTCGAGCGGCACCGTGCTGACCTCCGGCCGTGCGATCGGCCAGAAGATCGGCGCCGGCCCTGTGCGCGTGATCAGCGATCCCAGTGAAATGGAACGCGTGCAGCCGGGCGACGTGCTGGTAGCCGACATGACCGACCCTAACTGGGAACCGGTAATGAAGCGCGCCTCGGCAATCGTCACCAACCGCGGCGGCCGTACCTGCCACGCGGCGATCATCGCGCGTGAACTGGGCGTGCCGGCAGTGGTAGGCTGCGGCGACGCAACCGACGTCCTGAAAGACGGCAACTTCGTGACCGTGTCCTGCGCCGAAGGCGACGAGGGCAAGATCTACGACGGCCTGCTGGAAACCGAGATCTCCGAAGTGTCGCGTGGCGAACTGCCTCCGATCAAGACCAAGATCATGCTGAACGTGGGCAACCCGCAGCTGGCCTTCGACTTCCAGTCCGTGCCGAACAACGGCGTGGGCCTGGCCCGCCTCGAGTTCATCATCAATAACAATATTGGCGTGCACCCGAAAGCGATCCTGGAATACCCGAACATCGATGCTGACCTGAAGAAGGCGGTGGAATCGGTCGCCCGCGGCCACGCTTCGCCGAAACAGTTCTACATCGACAAGCTGGCCGAAGGCATCGCCACCATCGCCGCAGCCTTCTGGCCGAAGAAAGTGATCGTGCGCCTGTCCGACTTCAAGTCCAACGAGTACAAGAAGCTGATCGGCGGTTCGCGCTACGAGCCGGATGAGGAAAACCCGATGCTGGGCTTCCGCGGCGCCGCGCGCTACCTGTCCGAAGACTTCGCCGCCGCATTCGAAATGGAATGCGTCGCGATGAAACGCGTGCGCGAAGAAATGGGCCTGACTAACGTCGAAATCATGGTGCCGTTCGTGCGCACCCTGGGCCAGGCGGAAAAAGTGGTCAACCTGCTGGCCAAGAACGGCCTGAAACGCGGCGAAAATGGCCTGCGCGTCATCATGATGTGCGAGGTGCCATCCAACGCCGTGCTGGCGGAGCAATTCCTGCAGCACTTCGACGGCTTCTCGATCGGCTCCAACGACCTGACCCAGCTGACCCTGGGCCTGGACCGCGACTCCGGCATGGAACTGCTGGCAGCCGACTTCGACGAGCGCGATCCTGCAGTGCGTGCGCTGCTGGGCATGGCCATTTCGGCGTGCATCAAGCTGAACAAGTACATCGGCATTTGCGGGCAGGGTCCTTCCGACCATCCGGAACTGGCCGTGTGGCTGATGCAGCAGGGTATCGAGACCATGTCGCTGAACCCGGACTCGGTCATCGACACTTGGCAGAAGCTGGCAGAAATGCAACAATAAACCGCCGATAAGCGGCTTGAACCCCCGTGGCCTTGTCGGCAGCGGGGGTTTTTTACTTTTGGAGGTTGTGATGGCTGACTGGATGTTGTGGGCGATTGGCGCGGGCGTGCTGGTCACCCTCGAACTGTTTAGCGGCACGTTCTACCTGCTGATGATTGCCATCGGCATGGGGGCGGGCGCGCTTGCTTCGCTGGCGCGCATCGACATGCCGGGCCAGATGCTGGTGGCCGCCATCGTCGCCGCCATCGCCACGCTGCTGCTGCGCCGCAGCCGCTTTGGCAAGACCACGCAGCCGCCGGCGGCGTCCAACCCGGACGTCAACCTGGACATCGGCCAGACCGTGAGCGTGGCCGCCTGGCAGGACGGCGCTGCACGCGTGATGTATCGCGGCGCCATGTGGGATGTGGAGCTGGCGCCGGGCGAAGCAGCGGCACCGGGCGTATTCAGGATTCGCGAGATTCGCGGCAGCCGGCTGATCGTCGGCACATAACAGGGAGAAGTGAATGGAAATCAGTTTTGGCACTGTCACGCTGGTGGTCTTTATCGTCGCACTGGTGTTTGTATTCAAGACCATCAACGTGGTGCCGCAGCAGCACGCATGGGTGGTCGAGCGGCTTGGCAAATACCACGCCACCCTGGGGCCCGGCCTGAATATCGTGGTGCCGTTCATTGACCGCATCGCCTACAAGCACGTGCTGAAAGAGATCCCGCTGGATGTGCCATCGCAGGTTTGCATCACCAAGGACAATACGCAGTTGCAGGTGGATGGCATCCTGTACTTCCAGGTGACCGATGCCATGCGCGCCTCCTACGGCTCCTCCAACTACATTGCCGCCATCACGCAGCTGGCACAAACGACGCTGCGCTCGGTGATCGGCCGCATGGAACTGGACAAGACGTTCGAAGAACGCGACCACATCAACTCCACGGTGGTGAACGCGATCGACGAATCGGCCGCCAACTGGGGCGTGAAAGTGCTGCGCTACGAAATCAAGGACCTGACGCCGCCGCAGGAAATCCTGCACGCCATGCAGGCCCAGATCACGGCCGAGCGCGGCAAGCGCGCGCTGATTGCAGCGTCCGAAGGCCGCAAGCAGGAGCAGATCAACATCGCCACCGGTGAGCGCGAAGCCGCGATCGCCCGTTCCGAAGGCGACAAGCAAGCGGCCATCAACCGCGCGCAAGGCGAAGCTGCCGCCATCCTCGCAATTGCCGAAGCGACTGCCGGCGCGCTGAAGCAGGTTGGTGCGGCGATCCAGCAGCCCGGCGGAGAAGCGGCAATGAACCTGAAAGTGGCGGAGCAATACGTCAGCGCGTTCGGCGAACTGGCCAAGACCAACAACAGCCTGATCGTGCCCGCCAACGTCGGCGAAATGAGCAGCCTGATCGCTACCGCCCTGCAAGTGATCAAGACCCAGAAATAACTATGGCCGGGCCCGTGTCCCACCCTGGGGTCACACCCGAAATGGGACACGAGCCCATGCGCACTACACCCGAGGCTGTGTCCCGAAACGGGTGTGACCCCAGGGTGGGACACGGGCTGGGCCGTAATTGCGTACAATGCGGCCTTATATCGTACAGGAGGCGCTTGTGGGAACCTGGGCTGTTGGACCGTTTGGCAATGACTTCGCGCAGGATTGGGCGGAGGATCTGCAGGAATCGAGGGATCTTTACTTTATCGAGGACACGCTGACCAACGTGTTGCAGGCGGAGACCACCGAGTACCTGGAGGCGCCATTTGGCGCCGAAGCGCTGGCGGCGGTGGAAACCTGGTCGCGCCTGCAAGGCAAGGGCGGGGCGAGGGATGAGGATTCCGAGCGCGTCGATGAGTGGGTGGCGGAGGTGCAGGCGAAGCTCAGCAAGCCGCGGGCCGATATCGCGGACAAGGCCCAGCGCGTGCTGGCGCTGGTGCTGTCCGATGCTTCCGAGTTGCGCGAGTTGTGGCAAGACAGCGAACATTACGAGGATTGGCTCGCTAGCGTGACCGAACTGCAGCGCAGGCTGTCGGCATGAGGCGCCTTCTTGCCGCTGCCCTGGCAGCGTCGTCGTTCACGGCATATGCTGGCGATGCCGCTACCGATGCCGCCATTACTGCCCGCATCGCCCAGATCCGCGCCATGCCGGCGGCTGCCAACGCCGCCGCAGCGGGAGCCCAGCGCCGCGAGCTGGATGCTGCCTGGCGCTTTTTCGGCGATTATCGTGAGGATGCAATTCCCTTGCTGCGCCGCGAGCTGGCTGCCGAATTGCGCTCGCCGCGCCCCAGCCAGCAGCTGTTGCTGGACGCCGCTTGCTTCCTGGCCGCTTACGGCGCCCAATCCGACAAGGCGCTTATCGTGCAAGCGGCATTGGCCATCAATCCCGATGCGGCGCTCGATGGCCCGCAGTTATTCCGCCTGGTGCACGCTGCCGCGGCTAGCCAGGATGCGCGCCTGCTGCCGTTGGTCGATCGCGCTTTCCTGCGCAAGGCTGTGAGCATTCCGCTGCCGCAACAAGGCTCCACCATTGACGAAACCGGGGTACGCGCTTTGCTGTATGGCCGCTTTGGCGCGGCGGCCGAGCGCCATCTTGCCGCGTTGTTGCGCGATTCTTCGCTGGCCAAGCCTGTGCTGGACTTGCTGCAGCTCGTCGGTTCGCCAGCCAGCGTGCCGGCCGTTGAGCCTCTGCTGCAAAGCCCGGACATGGAAGTGTTCACGCGCGCCGTGAACTTCCTGGTGCGCGCAGGCGGACCGCAGGGCCGCCAGGTGCTGCTGGCGCTCAAGCCCCAAGCGCTGTCGAAAGAAGCGCTGGCGTTCTTTGCCCCGATGCGCCAGCAGCTGGCGCAGCAGCCGGCACCGCAAGCAGGCAAGGGCAGCTTGGCTGACGCAGAAGTGCGGCGCCTGCTCGATACGCTGGAAGCAAATGGTGGCCGTTACGATGGCATTGATCCTGCGGTGATCGTGCAATCGCGACTGCCAAGGCAGGAATTGCTCGAGCGCCTGTCCCGCATCCGTGAACGCAGCTTTGCCCGCGTAAGTAATGAGGCGCTGGCCGATATCGACACCAGCAGCGCATTGCTGAATGCAATCAGCTACAAGAATCAATAAAGGAACCTGGAAATGCTGCAAATGCGACCCAACTGCGAATGCTGTAACAAGGACTTGCCGCCGGGTGCGCAGGATGCCTTGATCTGTTCTTTCGAGTGCACTTTCTGCGCCGATTGCGTGGACGAGAAGCTGCACGGCAAATGCCCGAACTGCGGCGGCGACTTCGCTCCGCGCCCAACCCGTGCCACAGCGAAGCTGGAAAAATACCCGGCGTCGACCGAACGCATTTTCAAGCCCAATGGATGCGCCGCTGTCGACTGAAGTTGAACTGGCGCGCTGGCTGGCGCGCCACAGCCGCGTGCTGGTCTTGACCGGTGCGGGGCTGAGTACTGCCTCCGGCATTCCCGGCTATCGCGACAAGGACGGCGTGCGACGCGGACGCACGCCGATCCAGGGCCCGGAATTCCGCCGCGACGAGGCGACCAGGCGGCGCTACTGGGCGCGCAGCATGGTGGGCTGGCCAACGATGGCGAGCGCCGTGCCGAATGCCGGCCATCGCGCGATCGCCGAACTGGAGGCCGCTGGCCACCTGCATTGCGTGATTACCCAGAACGTCGATGGCTTGCACCAGCGGGCCGGCAGCAAGCGCCTGATCGAATTGCACGGCAACCTGCACCAGGTAACCTGCCTCGCATGCCAGGCCCGCTATTCGCGCGCCAGCCTGCAGCCGCGGTTGGAGCGCGACAATCCCGAGCTGGCGAACATGCTGGTCCAGCCGCTGCCCGACGGCGATGCTGCGCTCGAACCGGATGCGCTGGAGGACTTCCATGCACCGGCCTGCGCTGCCTGCGGCGGCGCGCTGATGCCCGACGTGGTTTTCTTTGGCGATAACGTGCCGCCGGCACGCACCGCGCATGCACTGGCTGAAATGGAGGCGGCCGACGCGCTGCTGGTGGTCGGCACTTCGCTGATGGTGTTTTCCGGCTACCGTTTCTGCCGCATGGCTGCGGCGGCGGGCAAGCCGATTGCCGCGATCAACGCAGGCAGGACGCGCGCCGACGACCTGCTGTCGCTGAAACTGGAGTTGCCCGCGCAGGACGTGCTGCCGCGATTGGTGGGCTTGCTCAGCGCCCAAGCAGCATAGAACGCACCACGCTGTCCTTGGCCAGCACGTAGTCGGTGGCTGCCATCACCTGGTTGGTTTGGGGCTGTACCACCTTGATGTTGACGAAGACCGCGTCATTGGTTTCGCCGTATGAACCGACCACTACGGCCTGGGCATTGTGGTTATGCGCCACTTCGCCCACTTCGCGCGTCAACATCATTTCGCCTTGTTGGCGCTTCATGTAGACGGAATTGCGCAGCTTCATTTCGAGCATGCGCAGGCCGCCCTGGGCCAGGCGTGTCGACACCTGTTCCGATACCAGTCGGCCCAGCGTGGAGCTCTGGTCCAATGCGTCGATGTTGACCACGGTCGCCATGATCAAGGGCTTGTCGCCCGCCACGCGGCCATTGAGTTGCGCGAGCAGAGCGTCTGCTGCCCGGTAATTGGCGCCGACAAACTGATTTTGCGAGGTGGAGGCGTAGTCGTTCTCGGGCGGCTTGTTGGAGAACCAGGCGCAGCCTGCCAGTGAGAGCGGAAGAAGTAGGGCAGCGATAGCGCGCATCATCGGTCTCCTTTTACCTGGAAGCTCTGGCTAATTTGCGGTACGGCTTCGTCCCGTATGCCGTACAGGGCGCGATCGGAGTCGGCGACATAGTAGGTGTTCGACGCGCGCGCAAGGTAGCGATGTTCATCGGTCACGGACGCTGTAATGATAATCTCGGTGCGAGGCGTTGGTCCAGACGCGAATTCACTGCCGTACCATTGGTAGGCGTCGATGCCGGCGCCAACCCCGGCTGCGCCTGCAAAGCGGCCAAGCT
Organism: Pseudoduganella sp. S-14; assembly: GCF_049913285.1. Classification (GTDB taxonomy): domain Bacteria; phylum Pseudomonadota; class Gammaproteobacteria; order Burkholderiales; family Burkholderiaceae_D; genus Rugamonas. The sequence goes on along the minus strand of NZ_CP183991.1, from coordinate 3,843,781 downwards.
TGCCGACCGGATCGCCAATGCGCTCAGCCAGCACCCAAACGCCCGTGGCGATGGCAGTTGCCACGCCTACCGTGGGCGCTTGCTTGCGATTCGGGCTGAATGTGATGGCCTGGATATCGAGGTCGATTTGCAGTGCGCCGGCGGGCGTGCGCGAAACCACGTAACCGTCCCTGACCAGCGAGGAGATCAGCTGGTTGCTGATAGCCTGTTGAAACGGAGTCTGGTTGACAGGGCTTGCCACGTACAGTGGGCGCGGCGGCGATGTCTTCAGCTCGGCGATAAGCTGTTGCTCCACATGGCCGGCGATCGCGTTCCAATGCGCCGCAGCCTGCAGCTTTTCCTGCCTGGTGGTGGGGAAATTGGTGGCGAGCGGTGCGGGCGAATACGGAGTCTTGCAGCCGCTGAGCGCAGCGGCTGCCATCAGTGCGAATGCGATTTTGGTCGCCATGTCATTTCCGGGCATTATTGATGGTGTAAAGTGTACCATCAATGTTGCCACTTGGAAATGTTATCGGCGGTGCTGCTTCATGGCTTGCGCCACCTCGCGGCTGGCGTCGCGGTCTTTCTCGGAGGCGCGCTTGTCGTGCTGTTTCTTGCCCTTGGCCAGGCCGATCTCGCATTTGATGCGGCCGCCTTTGAAGTGCAGGTTCAGCGGCACCAGGGTATAGCCGGCGCGCTCGACCTTGCCGACCAGTTTGTCAATCTCGGCGCGGTGCAGCAGCAGCTTGCGGGTGCGCACTGCTTGCGGGTGGATGTGGGTGGAAGCGGTGGGCAGGGCGCTGATGTGCGCGCCAAACAGGTACAGTTCGTTATCGCGGATGGTAACGTAAGCTTCCTTGATCTGAACGCGCCCATCGCGGATCGCCTTGACTTCCCAGCCTTCGAGCGCGATCCCCGCTTCATACTTGTCTTCGATGAAGTAGTCGTGGAAGGCTTTGCGATTATCGGCAATGGACATGGGTAAAAATGCGTGGGTCGGTTAAACTACGGGTTCTTTGGACAACATCATAGCAAACGGTTACTCAATGGCAGTAGTGCACAAGTCGGTATTCCTGGGATACAGCGCCGAGCAAATGTTTGATTTAGTGGCAAAGGTCGAGGATTATCCCAAATTTTTGCCCTGGTGTGGCGGAGTTGATGTCCGCGAACGGGGTGAGAACCATGTTGTGGCCAGCGTTGGGATCAATTTCCATGGTGTGAAGCAGCACTTCACCACGTCCAATACGAATACGCCGGTCTGCGAAATCCGCATGAAGCTGGTCGACGGACCCTTCAAGACCCTCGACGGCACCTGGACTTTCAAGGCACTGCGCGACGATGCCTGCAAGGTCGAACTCGATTTGCACTACGAGTTTTCCAGCAAGCTGCTGGAACAGGTGATTGGTTCAGTGTTCGGCATGATTGCCAATAGCATGGTCGATTCTTTCTGCAAGCGTGCCGAGACTGTCTATGGCTGAACGTATCAAGATTACGGTGTGCTATGCACCGGCTTCCCAGCCTATCCTCTATGCGCTCGAGGTGGATGAGGGCACGACTATCGGCCAGGCCATTGAAATCAGCGGCATTCTGCAGGAGGCGCCGGAGATCAACCTGGTGACGATGCCGGTCGGAATCTATGGCAAGAAGAAAACGCTCGATACCGTGGTCCGTGCACGCGACCGGGTCGAGATTTACCGTCCCCTGATCGCCGACCCGAAGGACGCCCGGCGCCGCCGGGCGAAGAAAGCCTAGCAAACGCCAGCCAGGCATCGTTGGAACATGCCTGGCTTTGTGAATTACCGTTTATTTGCAAATGCTGTTGACCGATTCGCGCTGTTCCTTGATTTTCTGCGCGCGGGCTTCGTCGGACATGAAGTTGCGCTCGCCGTTCGGGCCCATTTCGGATACGCGAACGCCGCTTTCGAGCATGCCGATGTTGCTCTTGGCTTCCGCGCAGTACTTCTTCTTCTCGGCGTCGACCTTGGCCTGCTCATTGGCCTTGGCGGTCTTTTCCGCGGCTTCCTGCTGGCGCTTCTTATAGTCCGCGTTGCGTTCAGCCAACGTCGGCTTGACTGGTGCAGCTTTCTCGTCGGCGGCCGGGGCTTCGTCACCGTTGGCCGCGGGCGCAGCCATTTCCTTGCGTAATTCGGCAGCAGCAGCGCCGCGTGGTGCTTTCAGGATGCGGTTTGGCGGCGTGCCCGCTGGCGGCGGCTGGTCGGACAGTTGCTTCACGCCTTTGTCGTTCACCCACATCCATTGCGCTTGGGCAAGGGAAGTGCAGGCAATCAGCGCCGTTGCCAGCGCCAGGCGGGTAATACGTTGATTCATAGAGGGAATTCCTTGGGTGAGAACGCACATTTCACCCCGAAATCCCCCTGTTGTCAAATTTATTTCCCAAAAGAATCGTGGGTGTGGTGACAGCTCAGAAGCGGTGGCGCAGGCCGACCGTGAACTGGCGGTCACCCAAGCCCGGCTCTTCGCTATTACCCTCTGTATAGCCGGCGCCATTGTGATTGCGGATGCGGGCGTACGAGGTGTAGACGTCGGTACGCCTGGAGAAGGCGTACATATAAGCCAGGGCGTATTGTTGCGCATCCTGGTTCAGGAGGCCGCGGTCATCCTTGTGAATGGCGCTTGCAACGATGGTGTGCGGTCCGAAAGGCAGTGATACACCCAGCAGCAGGTCTCGGCTGTCGGTCGAAGGCGTTGGCGCCGTACCGCCGAATGGCGTGCCCGAACTGTTTAAAGGTGCGCTGTTCAAGCCTTTGTCGACACCGAGCCCGAACCACAGCCTGGCGACTTCGAAGTCGACATTTGCACCGAGCAGGAAATTGCGCCCGCCGCCGCTACTCTTCTCTGTGGCGCTGTCGTTATTGCGGTGATGGTAGGCGAGCCGGATGTTCAAGGGTCCTTTGGCATAGCCGACCGAGCCGCCAAGCGCGCGGCTGGCGCGGCTGTCACCCGACACCTCGCCCGCGGCTACCATGAAGTCGGCGCTGAAGCCATTCATGTCGGCAGTGCGGAACAGCAGTGAGTTGCTGGCACGGAAGCCCGTCGATGGCATGAGGTTGTTGGAACGTGCGATGCCGTTACGCAGCGGGTCGACCACCGTGTTGAGGGTGGTGAAGAGTGGAGTGTCTTGCAAGCCGATTGATACCGAGCCAAGCTTGTTGCTGCGCAGGCCGACAATGCTGGTACGGCCGAACAGGGTATTGTTCTGGGTCGAATTGCCCACGTCGCCGTGGATGCCGCCTTCGATCACGAAGAAGGCCGACAGGCCGCCGCCCAGGTCTTCGTTGCTCTTGAAACCCCAGCGGCTTTGGGTCGCCATGCCGCTGGTGACGCGGGTCGAGGTGCCGGCTCGGCCGCCGCGATCCTGTGAAATGCCAAGGTCCATCACGCCGTAGAAAGCGACATTGCTTTGCCCCAGTGCGGCGTTGCTGCAAACGGTAAGGGCGAGCGCCGCCACCGCAGTAATGCGTTTGTTCATGCTGTCTCCGTTGTTGATTAGGGTGCGGCGCGCTTATGCAGGGACCGTGGCGCCACGCGGGACTGGTTCTGGCAGCTGTTCGATTTTCCCAAGTACGAAGACAAAGGACACAATGCCCACCAGCAGGATCACGCCGGCGACCATGAAGGCGTTGGCGAAGGAATTGGTCGCGCCGACGATCATGCCTGTCACGATAGGGGCAGCAGCACCCATCAGGTTATTGGCAAAGTTCATGATGCCGCCGACGGTGCCGGCACCGCCCTTCGGCGCGATCAGCGAGGGCAGCGACCAGCCGACCGGTGCCGCGGAAGCCAGGCCGCCCAGTGCGATCGAGATCCAAAAGATCGCCCATGCCGGATCTGAGGTTTGCGTCGCGCCGAACACCGCCAGGCCGAACAGCATGCCGATCACCAGCACGCTCTTGCGCACCATCGATTCATTCTTGCCTTTGGCGATCAAGTGGTCGATCAGCCAGCCGCCGACGAAGAGGTCGGTTACCGTCGCCACGGCCCATGGAATGGCTGCAAAGCCGGCCGACTTGATGATACTCATGTGCATGGTCTGCACCAGGTAGCCAGGCAGCCAGGTAAGGAACAGGTAGAAGGTATAGCCATAGGCAGCAAAGCCGATGGTCAGGCCCCAGACCTTGGACTTGGTGAGCAGGTAGCCCAGCATATTGACGGCACCGCCTTCTGCCGGGCCTTCCGGTGCAGCGCCGCCGCGCTGGATGTATTCGAGTTCGGCCTTGCTTAGTTTGGTATCGGCGCTGGGATCGCGATAGAACAACAGGAAGGCGAAGAAGTAGCTGAAACTCAGCACCGCGGTCAGTCCGAAGCCCCAGCGCCAGCCGAAGGCCACCACGGTGACGGCCACCAGCGGGACGCCGATCACGTTGGAGAATTTGGCGGCGGCGTCGAAGATGGCGGTGGCAGTGCCGCGTTCATTGCGCGGGAACCAGTAGCCGGTGGCCTTGGAGCTGACCGGGAAGGCCGGCGCTTCGGCAATGCCGAGCAGGATGCGGGCGGCGAAAATGCCAGCAAAGCCGCTGGAGAAAGCAGTAATGACGGAAGCCAAGCCCCACAGGAAAGCGCCCCAGCGTCCAACGCGGGTCGGGCCGAAGCGGTCCAGCACCATGCCGACCGGGATCTGCAGCAGCGAGTAAGACCAGGCGAAGGCGCTGAACAGAAGACCCATGTCGACCGGCGTCAGGTTGAAGGCCTCCTGGATTTGCGGCGCGGCGACCGACAGGCCGATGCGGTCGATATAGTTGATCAGGACGCCGATGCCGAGCAGGGCGCCGATGCCCCAGCGGCGTTTTGCGACCTTGGTGGTGATGGCTGATTTCATGCTGTCTCCAGTGTTGGTTTTAGTCTTGATGCTGCAGGATCTGGCTGACCAGCTGTTGCGGCGGCTGGGTCAGGTCGAGATAAACGCCGGCTTCGTCGGCTTGCAGCGGTTCGAGGTCACGCAGTTGGCTTTCCAGCAGCGAGGCCGGCATGTAATGGCCGGGGCGGGTGCGCATGCGCTGCTCGAGCATTTCGCGTTCGCCGTGCAGGTGGGCGAAGCGCAATTCCGGATCGCCGCTGCGAAGCAAGTCGCGGTAGCGTCGCTTGAGCGAAGAGCAGGACAGCACCAGGCCTTCACCGCGTTCGCGGGCGGCACTGATTTCACCGCGCAGCTTTTGCAGCCAGCCCGCGCGGTCCTCGTCGTTCAGGGGAGTGCCGGCCGACATCTTGGCCACGTTTTCCTCAGGGTGAAAGCTATCGCCCTCAAGGAAGGGCACGCCAAGTGCCGCGGCCAGGCGCGCGCCGATCTCGCTTTTCCCGGCACCGCTGACGCCCATCACAACCCAGCGCAGGTTCATATTGTTCTCCATAAATCTCCTTAATGACTGATAGCGCTATCAGTGATAACAAGTGTAGACTACTGCAAGAGTTTGTAAACAACTTTGAATTGTGCGGTGCGGCAAAGTGTTGCGGAAATGGTAGCGCTAGCACTGACTTCGCCCGTCAAGGCCAGAACTGGGCTTGAGGATTGCCGAGACGAAAGCGAATGTTTCCTGTATAATCTGCTTTTGCGCCTATAGGAAATACTATGCGTCTGCTCCAAAAAGCACTCACTTTCGATGACGTGCTCCTCGTCCCCGCGTATTCCAACATCCTGCCTGCGGATACGTCTCTCAAGACTCGCCTGACCCGTAACATTTCCCTGAATATTCCCCTGCTGTCCGCAGCAATGGATACCGTCACCGAAAGCCGCCTGGCGATCGCGATGGCACAGGAAGGCGGCATCGGCATCATTCACAAGAACCTGAAGCCGAAAGACCAGGCCCGTGAAGTGTCGAAGGTCAAGCGTTTCGAGGCCGGCGTGCTGCGCGACCCGATCACCATTCCGCCGGACATGAAGATCCGCGACGTGATCAAGCTGACCGAGCAATATGGTATTTCCGGCTTCCCGGTCGTTCAGGGCAAAGAAGTGGTCGGCATCATCACTAACCGCGACCTGCGCTTTGAAAAAGAACTGGACGCTGAAGTGCGCGCCAAGATGACCCCGCGTGAAAAGCTGGTGACCGTCAACGAAGAAGCCAACACCGAAGAAGCCAAGCGCCTGATGAACAAGCACCGCCTGGAGCGCGTGCTGGTTGTGAACGAAGCGTTTGAACTGCGCGGCCTGATCACCGTCAAAGACATCCAGAAATCCACCGAACACCCGAACGCATCGAAAGACCAGCACGGCAAGCTGCTGGTTGGCGCGGCAGTCGGCGTCGGCGCGAAAGACGAAGAACGCATCGACCTGCTGGTAGCGGCAGGCGTGGACGTGCTGGTAGTGGACACCGCCCACGGTCACTCCCAAGGCATCCTGGACCGCGTGAAATACATCAAGACCAAGTATCCGCACGTTGACGTCATCGGCGGCAATATCGCCACCGCAGCCGCGGCGAAGGCACTGGTTGAATACGGCGCGGACGCGGTCAAGGTCGGCATCGGCCCAGGCTCGATCTGCACCACCCGTATCGTTGCAGGCGTGGGCGTGCCGCAGATCACCGCAATCTCCAACGTGGCCGAAGCGCTGAAGGGCACCGGCGTTCCATGTATCGCCGACGGCGGCATCCGCTTCTCGGGCGACATCTCGAAAGCGCTGGCAGCCGGCGCATCGACCGTGATGATGGGCTCCATGTTCGCCGGTACCGAAGAAGCACCGGGCGAAGTGATCCTGTACCAGGGCCGTTCGTACAAGTCCTACCGCGGCATGGGCTCCCTGGGCGCGATGGCCGATGGTTCGGCAGACCGCTACTTCCAGGACGCCAGCGCCAAGCAGGACAAGTTCGTACCGGAAGGCATTGAAGGCCGTGTGGCCTACAAGGGCTCCGTGCTGGCGATCCTGTTCCAGCTGGTGGGCGGCGTGCGCCAGTCCATGGGCTACTGCGGCTGTGCCACCATCGACGAACTGAAAGAGAAAGCAGAATTCGTCGAGATCACGTCGGCCGGCATGCGTGAATCGCACGTGCACGACGTCCAGATCACCAAAGAAGCGCCGAACTACCGCTCCGAATAAGAAACTCCGCAAGGCGGCGACCAAGTGTCGCCGCAATTTTTTTTTGCCCCCGATATGCACTCAAAAATCCTTATCCTTGATTTCGGTTCCCAGGTGACCCAGCTGATCGCACGCCGCGTGCGCGACGCGGGTGTGTTCTCCGAGGTTTACCCATACGACGTAGACGACGAATTCATTCGCAACTACGGCGCATCGGGCATCATCCTGTCCGGCTCCCACAACTCCACGCTGGAAGGCGATTCGCCACGTGCGCCGCAAGCCGTGTTTGAAATCGGCGTGCCAGTGCTGGGCATCTGCTACGGCATGCAGACCATGGCGGCGCAACTGGGCGGCAAAGTGGAAAATGGCCTGGTACGCGAATTCGGCTACGCTGAAGTGCGCGCCCGCAACCACACAGCGCTGCTGAACGGCATCAACGACTTCGTCACCGACGAGGGCCACGGCATGCTGAAGGTCTGGATGAGCCACGGCGACAAGGTCCTGGAAATGCCGGCCGGCTTCAAGCTGATGGCCTCCACCGATTCCTGCCCGATCGCCGGCATGGCTGACGAAGAGCGCAAGTTCTACGCCGTGCAATGGCACCCGGAAGTGACCCACACCGTGCAGGGCAAGGCCATGCTGGGCCGCTTCGTGCACGAGATCTGCGGCTGCAAGGCAGACTGGAACATGCCGGACTACATCTCCGAAGCCGTGGAAAAGATCCGCGCCCAGGTCGGCAAGGATGAAGTGATCCTGGGCCTGTCAGGCGGCGTCGATTCCTCCGTGGCTGCAGCGCTGATCCACCGCGCCATCGGCGACCAGCTGACCTGCGTCTTTGTCGACCACGGCCTGCTGCGCCTGAACGAAGGCAAGATGGTGATGGACATGTTCTCCAAGAACCTGGGCGTGAAAGTGATCCAGGTCGATGCGACCGAACAGTTCATGGGCCACCTGGCCGGCGTCGCCGATCCTGAGCAGAAGCGCAAGATCATTGGCCGCGAGTTCGTGGAAGTGTTCCAGGCCGAATCGGCCAAGCTGGTCAACGCCAAGTGGCTGGCGCAGGGCACCATCTACCCTGACGTCATCGAGTCCGCAGGCAAGGGCAAGAAAGGCCAGACCATCAAGTCGCACCACAACGTGGGCGGCCTGCCGGAAACCATGAAGCTGCAGCTGCTCGAGCCGCTGCGCGAACTGTTCAAGGACGAAGTTCGCAAGCTGGGCGTGGCCCTGGGCCTGCCGCACGAGATGGTGTATCGCCATCCATTCCCTGGCCCAGGCCTGGGCGTGCGCATCCTGGGTGAAGTGAAGAAGGAATACGCTGACCTGTTGCGCCGTGCCGACGCCATCTTCATCGAAGAACTGCGCAACACGCCATACGAAGGCGCCGTCATGGCGGGCGAAGACGCACCGCAGAACTGGTACGACGCGACCTCGCAAGCCTTCGCTGTGTTCCTGCCGGTGAAGTCAGTCGGCGTGATGGGCGATGGCCGCACCTACGATTACGTCGTAGCCTTGCGCGCCGTGCAGACCCAGGACTTCATGACCGCACATTGGGCGCACCTGCCGCATTCGCTGCTGGGCAAGGTCTCCAACCGCATCATCAATGAAGTGCGTGGCCTGAACCGTGTGGTGTACGACATCAGCGGCAAACCGCCAGCGACTATCGAGTGGGAGTGACAGAGTATTAACAAGAGTTGATTCTGGTAAGTTCGAAATGGCCCCGGCAGGGGCCATTTTTTATGCAATCGCGCTAATCGGGACTGCGTGGATTTAGTATCTCGACGCCATGCGCATCTGCTGTCGATATTGGGCAGGGGGCATACCGACTAACCTCGTGAACAGTCTCGTGAAACTGGCCTGGTCCAGATAGCCGACTTCTTCCGTGACGCGACCGACGCTCCAGCGCCTCCCTGCCAGGAACTGCTTTGTTTGTTCGACGCGGAGTCGCTGGACCAACGCGAGCGGTGTTTCACCGGTTTCTGCTCTGTCCCTTCTCAGGAATGTGCGCGTAAGCGTCCGGCGCTACCACCATAGCCGAGAGACTTAAGACTGCGTTGAGTTCGGGAGTGGCAGCAACAAATCGATCTGGCTGTTTGGGCATACGTCGGGAGAGGTTCCAATACGCTGGCCAGCCAATGCAGCGGATCGAGGCCATTAAGCTTGGCAGTGCCCAGCAAAGTCTGGATGGGGGCGGCGCGTCGGCCTGCGCGCTCCGATCCGGCGAAGAGCCAGTTTTTCTTGCCAATGGCAATTGGGCGTATTGCATTCTCGACGGCGTTGTTGTTGATCGGGAAGGAGCTAGAATCGGCATAGCGCTCCAGCGCCGGCCAGCGCTTGAGTGCATGCTCAATGGCCTTGGCTGTGCCACTGCCTGGTGCCACCGCCGGTTGCATCCCCATCAGCCAGGTATGCAGGTCGGCCAGTGCAGGTACGGCCAGCGACTGGCGAAGCTGCAGTCGCGCCTCCGGCGTCAAGCTGGCAGACTGCCGTTCAATGGCGTACAAGGCACCGATGCGCTGCAGCGCTTCGGCAGCCACTGGGCTGCCGTTGGCAGCGTGCAGTTCAAAGAATTTCCTCCGCACGTGCGCCAGGCACAATTCAAGTTGGTCGCCACTGCACGCTTCAGGGGCCTTGCCGAACTTGATGCGTTTTATGTGCGCCAGCTCCAGCGTTAGCGCCTGGATTTTCACATCCTTGGACTTCACCGCCGCGAGCATTTCGCCCTGCTGGACCTGCAAAGCCTGCAACTGGGCATCCTGTTCAATAAGCCGCGTGCCAGTTTTGGCGAGCTCTCCATTCTGCTGCACTATTTGCGCATCCGCTCCGCAATTTGCTTCTCGTTCTAGGCCAGCATTGCCCGCAGCTGCGCAAGCAGCGCAGGGTCAGCGTTGGTACGGGCCAGTTCATCGAGCAAATCTAACAGGCGATGTTAACAAAATGGCTTCCCTGTTAACAGGGCTTGGTCACAATTTCCATGCCGTCGGCGCTGGCGCCGACAGGCGTTGCCAGTCCACTCCCGCCACCAACCATTGCCACTGCTGGACACTCAGTTCCCAGCTACTGTCGCCCGCCTGCGGCCAGACAAACTGGCCGCGATGCAGGCGGCGCACACACCTCCACACGCGATTGCCGTCCCAGCACACCACTGTCAGACGCGTGTGCCGGCGGTTACTGAACACGTAGGCCGTACCGTCGAATGGCGCACGGCCCAGCGCCTGCTGCACATGCCGCGACAGGCGGTCCACGCCGGCGCGAATGTCCACCGGCTGCGTGGCCAGCCAGAGTGTCATTGCCTGCAGCTGCATCACAGCCGCGCAACAAGTCGGCAAGCCAGGATGCAGTTGCGCCTGCGGGAATTTCGATGGACCAGTTATGGGGACTGCGCAGTACCAGTGCTCGCGCCGTGACTGAGCGTTTGATGACGACGGGCACCATGGCCGCTACCGACGGTTCACTGCGGCTCAGGCGCCTAACCCAATAGCCGACTTGGCGGATCGGGAAGCCATGTTGCTGGGCAAAGGCCTGCTGCGACAGGCCGCTATCACGCCATTGCGCTATGCGCTCCACCCACAATTGCTCTCGTTCTTGATTCGCCATCTGGTTCTCCAAAGTGAAAACCAAAGTGTGTCGAGGTAATGCCGGGATTCATATGTGGTGGGGCTGGACGCTTATTCAATGCCACCCATTGCCCATCGTTGTAGCTGATGTCTTGGCACTCATGATGCACCTCCTTTGATAACACGCATTCTCGCCGGTTCTTTTTGTTGCTAAGGGGGGAGTGAGCATTACGATATAAGGATCGATGCGCGGTTGTTCAATTATCGTGGCTTGGAAGGGAAGAGCTGCCGAATCACCCTTGGGTTGAGTTCACCGGCACATTAATGGCGTTCCACTCTTGGTATTCTGTGTTGTTGGAATAAGCATTCGCTTTCAGCCATTGAAACTATGCGCTACGCTTTCTGTCCGAATCAGCCTAAGTCCCCCAGTCCTCTTGCATGAGGTTGAGCCGAATTCCTGAGAGGTGACGCGGATCGACGTCTAGATCGTCAGCCAGTTCTGCCTTCGGTGCCTCAAAAGCTGTAGTTAGTGTCTGACATTGAACTAGGGTGGGCCCGTCATAGACAATCAATTGCGGGAGGTCGTTCGGAATATAGCCGCCGATGAACTCGGCGTGATCCTCCAAGTCCAGCCATAGCCATGTCTCGTTGTCTGAAGCTACAGCAACAAGCCTGTCGAAGTGGGGACGCAAGGTGCGGCATTTTCCGCACCAGCTTTCGGCCCCTAGGGCAATCACCAAGCGCGCCCCTGGCTGCCGCAACCGTTCAGCGATTACCCGGGCGTCGCGCCACGGGCACATCATGGCCTTCATGCCGCCAGACGTGCGCGCAGCACGCTAATCTGACGTTGCTGGAATGCCGCTGGTCCGCGTATTGAAGGCCGCAGGTCGGGCGATGCCATGCCCAGCATCTGGGCTGCGATCACACGGAGCGCCTGAGGCGCTGTCTCGAGAATTTCCACAGCATGATGAGGCGTTAGTGGCTGGCCCAACAGGCAACGCTCGCCGAGCGGCAGATCAGCCGGGATTCGGAAAGTACGAATGGCCGAAACGTCTGGGATGGGTAATCCATGATCCGAGTCGCTCGGTGCCTCTACGATGCCATCGAGATTCTCATCATCGGCATGGTGCAGATCGGAGATGATCATCCCCTGGTCAGAAATATTCACGCCGGTCAACGATTGCCAAACCCAGCCGGCATAGCGGGCTAACTCTGGGCGTTCCATGCAGTCAATGACCCAAGAAAGATGGGCACAATCACCGTGGTGAAGGACAAAAGACAGTCCGACTCTAGGCGGTAGGCTGTTCAGTAAGCCTGCGATATCAGAATTACCCAGCGGGGTGATTGCTGCAAGATGCCGCACCCAGCGAAGCAGCCGGCGCATGGACTGCTTTTGATGCCAGCCAGTGGCTTGTTGGCCAAGATTGGCCTGCGCAGTGACGCATTGCGACAAAATAGGCGCCACGCGTTCCGACTGGCTGAAGCACGCGATTGCGATGCATGCTTCGGCACGGACATTGATATCGGTATCGTGTAGAGCCCTCATTAATATATCCGCAGAGTTGGGCGACGTAGCGACACGACACGCTGCGGCCCGCACGAAACTATTCTGTGATTCCATTAATTCCCGCAAGGACACCGGTAGCGTAGCAATGCCGTCGTCACCCATTAAGGCTGCCGCGCGCAACGCTGCGACTTGATCGGGTGCATCGTTGCCAGGGGCAGCCAGGCGGGTGACCCATTGGCGTGCCGAAGTTGATTGCTGCCAAACCAGAGCCGAAACCAGGCCGCGTAGTTGCGCATCGGGGCGTACACGCACGTGTTCCAATACACGCTTCATGCTGTCGGCATCGTCTAGTGCTGAAGCAAGCCACGCGGCAGTGAAGGTTTCGGCTGCCCCTTTCCAACGATCGAGGGCAGAAAGTGAATGCCGCAATCCTTCTGCGCCTGCTACCGATAACCCTTCAAGATGAGCATCAAGCAAGCGGTTGAAATGTGCATACTTCTCAACGCCGATTTGAGTGGCATTGGAGGCGTTGTCCAACTGTGACCAGTAGAATGCTGCGTCTTCTGCGTGGCGCGCAACCAGCGGCCCGATAGTGCTGGGGAGGCGGATGTCAGGTGTAGTCATGTTTGGTTCAGTCACGATGGGGCGCAACGGTGTCCGGTTCGGGAAGTTGACGAGTGTTGTGTGACAGGTTCATTTTTGAGTTTCATGGCTACTCTCACGACTCGTTGATACTGGAGCCACAGCCGGTGCAGCCGCGAGCTACGCCGCTTGCCTTCGCGTTCCACCATTCGGGGTCGACAGTTCCAACCGCCACCGTATCGAACTCCTGTATTCGTCGCCGGATTGGCACGCTGGCCCGCCACACGATGGAGAACCTCCCTTCATCCGGTTCAAAATACAGCGTGTCCGCCACCACAGTCGGTTCTTCCGTGCTGTAATCGGTGCGCAAGACACGCACTTTCATTTGATTCAGTCGCGGCAAATTGAAGCGTACATCGGGCCGGCCGGCCATCATATGTTTCAGGATCACCGGCTCTCCACCCTGCGGATAGTCCATTTGCTGATCTTCCGGGGCGCATTGATAGAACCGATCGTCAAAGTCGTCAGGCAGGAACGGAAACACTTCGCGCTGCCACTGTTCGTCATATGTCCCTGCGTAATCCTTGCGCGGAGCCCAATGCCGTCCGATTGCCGAAAATGCGATTGGGGCATACGGCCCGCTCACATTACAAATTTCTTCACCGATCGCTTCCAGGCAAGGTGCAGGAGCACCATCCATCTGATCTTTCGTATATTTACCTGCCCAGCCGATGCCGCACGGATTCGTCGGCAATGCCTCGCACAGCGCTTCGTCTGAATCGCCGTTCTCTTGTTTCCAATTGCGCGTCCCGCCGAAAGCAAGTCCGAAATGCAAAGGCTTTGTCACAAATGGTTCTGGCTCGGAAAGGCTTAACCAGCCGAAGCTCTTGCGCCAAGTGCGAGTACCGACGACGCGCAAGCCCTTTTCGAGTGAGCCAATTCGCCAACCTACAAGCATCTCCTTCAACGGTTCGCCGCCTGGACTATGCGCATGAGCGTTGAAGACAACGTCACAGCGAGGCTTGAAACGGACCAGGTCCGATCCATACAACATCGCGCTTTCGCCAGGAGCACCTGCGTAAACGTCCGATTGGGCCAGCGGCAATGGCGGAAGTGGTTGCGGCCTTTCTCCTTCATCCGGGATGCGCCATGTGGCCTTGATCACAACGACTAGCATTTCCCGCCCGTCAACGTCCAGTGCCGGTACAACCTCGGCATTCAAATTTTTGGATGCGACAATCAACTCCACGTTTCCGACCCTTCAGTTGAAGTTGACTGACCCGCCCAGGATGCGCTGAGTGGCGCTGGCATGGCTCGTAATATAGGTGCCGCGCAGCTGGATTCTGCCATCAGCACTCAGGATCAGCGCAGCATCACCACAGCGCAGTTCGATTTCCCTCTCGGCGCTGATGACCACTCGTTCGCCATCGACCGTTGCATCAACGGTGGGGTTGGAAACCGCTGGCTGCAGCATGAAACCCAGGATAACCGGGCGTTGAGGGTCGCCTGCTTCAAATCCCAGCGCAACCGCTTCCCCGATCTTTGATGGGTCAATGGTCGCCAGCGAGCGAGCGGTAATGCCGGCCAGCGCAAACGCGGCAATGCTCACCGTTGGCGTACCGTCGGCATTGATTGCGTCCAGTCGTCCTGTGACTATTCCATCGATCTTGCGAGGCATGGCAACTGTGTCTGCGATCACGTTGTCCAGCAGCTCAGATACCTCCTGTTCGAGGGCGGGTTGGGGGAGGGGGGAAGATGTTTGCTTCATCAGTTTTCCAGAATTTTCTTGGCCTTCATCGTGATGTTTCCGTCGGCCTTGAAGGTTTGCTCGCCGCTGGTGCCGAGGTCGAACGTGTGTCCGTTGATGCTGATGGTCCCGTCCGACTTCATTGTCAGGGTCGATTTCCCAACCGTGACGGTGAATTCGTCGCCCGCCGTGATGTTAAAGGATTTACCTACCAGCACCGTCTTCGATAGACCCACCTCTTCGGCCTGCATCAGCGCCACGGTGGTGTTCATGGCTGCGCCCACGGTGGTTTGGTAGGCGCCGCCGATTGTGACCATCTTTGCCAGCCCTACGGTTTCAATCTTCATGTGGCCGATCGTGACGTTGCGTGTGCCGCCAATGTCGATGGTCTCGTTCTTGCCAACATCTTCCGTCCGGTTGTCGCCAATGCTGATGGTTTCGTTATGGTCGACCCGCTCTTTGCGGTCGTTGTGCACGGTGATCGTTTCATCATGGTCGACAGTTTCGGTCCGGTCGTTCTTGATGTGGTTAATCTCGTCGTGGTCGATGGTCTTGCGGCGGTCATTGCCGACCCACTTATCCTCGTCGTGCTCCACTTCCGTGAGCTGGTCCTTTTCGGCGTGCAGCCAGAGCTGCTCTGCGCCTTTCTTGTCTTCAAAGCGGATCGCGTTGGCATTGTCGTAGCTGCCCCCCGGTGTTGAACGCGACAAGATGCCGCTTTGCGTCTTGTTGTCCGGCAGGGGCCAGGGCGGCATGGTTTGCGCGTTCGGCACCATGCCAGTTATCAGGGGACGGTCCGGGTTCCCATCCAGGAATTGGACGATCACCTCGGTGCCGATGCGCGGGATCGAGGTCATGCCGAAATTCGGGCCGGACCATGCCGTGGCTACCCGCACCCAAGCGGAACTCTTCTCGTCATATTGGCCCACGCGGTCCCAATGGAACTGCACGCGCACGCGCCCATATTCGTCGGTATGGATTTCATCGGCGGCCGGGCCGACCACGGTGGCCGTTTGCAGGCCATAGAGCTTCGGCGCCTCGCTATTGAAGCCGCGCCCAGGACGCCACGGTACGTTCCTGCCAATGCAGGTCAGCTTGTTACTGTAATGGGCCGGAGCGGTGCTGCCAGTCTGGTAGTTGTTGCTGGCACTGTGCTGCGCTTCCAGGATGAGGAATTCGCTGTCCTGGCTGTCGAAATGCCCGGTCAGGCGGAACCAGCGGCCAGGTTGCGCTGTGCGGTCATTGCCGCCGGCCTCGAAGTGCTTTGCGCTCGCCTCGATTTCTTCGGTGCGCCGGCGCGCTTGCGACTCTGCGTCGTCGCCAGCCATGAATCCATACGCGCCCGTGTAATCGTAGGTTTCGATCTGGTGCACCTTGCCCTGGTCGTTAATGATGGGCAGCTCGGTCATTTGCGGGCGCGGATTCTTGAAATCAAAGCTGGCCAGCGCAACTTTGCCAGGCACGATGCGGCGCATCGGCGACCAGTCGCCGATGGCGTCGTCTTCTTGCGCGCCAGCCTCGCGCTGGAAAGGGATTTCGGGGGCGTCGCCGTCGATCGCGTCGGCGCGGGTCGTATCGTCAGCCAGCACCAGGGTATGCCCGTCCGCGCGATGCTCGTACCAGTAATGCCAACCGCGCTCCTCCCAGCGGCGGTGCAGGTAGTTGTAATCGCTTTCCGCCGCCTGGCACGCGTCGGTCATTCCGGCGTCTTCGCCGTGGATGCGCGCTTGCCAGTCCGCCACCGGATAGTCGTTGAAGATGTCCGTGGTCTGTTGCTGGACCGTCTTGCTGTGGAATAGGTAATAGTCGCGCCGCAAACGCAGGTATGCCGTCCATGGCGCCAGTTGCATCCGGTAGTAAGCGTGGCCGCCGTCGGTTTTGATGAACTGGAATTCGAATACGTAGCCGTTGAAGTAGCGCAGGCTGCCATCTTCTCGCACCAGCGATATCGTCACCATGCGTCCTTGAACGTCCGTAAGAGGAATGCTGGCGTCGTTGGACAGCACTTCGACCGTGAAGCGGAAATCGCGCGACAAACCTTCCGTTGCATTCAGGCTGTTGACCAGCATAAGCGCTTGCGGTCCATCCTCATGCGGGAACGAAAGACGCAGCAGCCGGTTGGTTTGTGCAGTGCCGAGTAAGGCCGCTGGAACGGCGGTATTGAGGTAAGTCATGCTAGTTATTGTTTTGATATGAACGGCGGCAATTTAGCATAAGCCTTGGGAAACACGGTGATTTGCAATTCAACGGTGTGCGGCCCTTAGTGGCGGGGAGAAATGTCGTACCGAAACTTGCATAATGAATGTTTCGCAAATCGTTACTATTGGTGAGAGTTTGCGCAGGGGACGCGCTGTCGCGCACCGGATCATTCAAATAGACGTCGACACATAGAGACAAGCCCTTGTTATTCAAGGGCTTCTTGTCATATCTCCTGGCAAATTCTTGCCGGTGTAACCACCAGTCTTCTCCAAGCACTTTATTCACCATGCGTGCGCACGATTGAAATCCAGTTGTTGCCATTTTTGTTATTATTTCCAAGATAACGTATGGCAACTTCTCGACTGCATCCGCAGTTCATGGTTGGCTAAGCGAGGGAATGTGCATTGAATACCGATAGAAGTACCCGAGAGGCCGGCATCGACCTTTTTATCGAAGCGGCTGGCTTGTGTTGTGCAGTGGGCTATCACCTGGATGCAGCCGTTTGCGCTTTGCGCGCAAACATGGACCATTTCCAGGAAAGCGGCTTCTATAGTTTGAGCTCTGATCCGATTGTGGCAGCCATGCTGCCAGACGACATCCATGGTCAAGAGAGGTTGGAGCAGTGGGTGTTGTACGCAGTGCGTGACTGCGCGCGTCGCATGGCACAGCCTTTGTCGTTAGTCGACGCTCGTCGTACAGCGCTGATTGTTATCGGTCCGGACAATTCGCGCGCGCATGCCGATGCCTCTTACTACCTTGAAGTCGTGCTTGGCGCGATGAAGAAAGTCTTCGCTGGCGAGTTGGATACTTCCGATGAACAGCGCAGTTTGCATGAGGATGCGACAGTTCTATTGGGTGGACGTACCGGCCTTGCCGCAGCTCTGGTGCGGGCGAAGAATATGCTGGCAGAAAGGCCGATCGAGCAGGTGCTGGTAATCGGCGTGGACAGCTATTTGAATGCAGCCGACATCAACGGCTATTTAAAGGAAGAACGACTTTTCGTACGGGGTAACAGTGACGGCTTTATCCCGGGTGAAGCTGCAGCTGCCTTGGTGCTACGGCCAGCACCTTCAGACCAGGCTGGACTGCATATCAAAGGCGTCGGCATCGCCCATGAAGCTGGCCGGCATGATGGCAGCGTTCCAAGCCGCAGCCAGGGGCTGACGCATGCAATCCGGTCTGCATGCGAGCAAGCCGGAATCGCGCCCACGGAAGTCAACTTCCGCATCAGCGACCAGAATGGTGAGCAGTTCTTTTCCCGTGATGCGACGAACGCCATCACGCGCGTAATGATGGGGGGCAGTAAGGTCCCGCACCTGACGCTGGCGGACAAGATAGGCGAGGTTGGCGGTGCCGCTGGCCCTGCCATGCTGGCATGGCTGGCGCGGGACATGTCTCACAAAGCATTCAGTCCGGGCCAACTTGGCCTGGCACACATGGCAAACGACGACGGGACCCGCTGCGCGGTCGTCCTGCAGCAACAAGGAAAGCAGTGATATGGAAACACACGTCTACGCAAACGATCACGAAATTTGTTCAAAGGCCGCGGATGGAAAATCGGTTGCCTCCACTGACCCTTGCTGGAGCCCACCCGCGCCAAGCGCCGGGCCTGTCGTAGTGGTTTACACCAACACAGCGTTTGCCAGGGACTTGAAGAATGGATCGGATACCGTTGCCATTTGCGGCACGCCGCTGGCGCTGCGCGACGTTTCATATCTTGCCAACAGCATTGGCGACGAACCTGCCACACGGAGCCTGGGGATGGGGGTGTCGAGCCATACCATTAAAGGCGATGCGTACTTTACAGACTGGTCCCCAAACGTGAAGGTTGAGGGCTTGAACGTGTGTCGGAATACCGACCCCATGACCCACAATCACGGTTGAACACAATGTCGTTAGCTGAGCTGCTTAAATCCAAGGCATCAAAGAAATCTGCCTCCAAGAAACCAGAGGAAAAAAAGCCGGCAACTGCCAGCGAAAAGAAACCTTCGTCGCCGACAAAAAAACCGGCCACCGGGCCGAACACGCCGTCGACGGTTTACTCGGATACGTTCAATACGCATCCGAAATGTGCTGACGACAAAAAGAACATCACGAAGAGATGTGAGCCGGAACCGGCGCAAACCGAAGAGGAAAAGAAATCGGGCAAGCCTGCAAAGAAGAAGGGCTTGGCGGGCATCATTTCCAACACCACGCATGCAGTAGATGAACTGGGGCGGAAAGCTACAAGCTACGAGCGAAATGACGCCAACGCATGGGTGGACTCGCATTGCCATGGCATGTGGTACAAGCCGACGAACCTGGCAAAAACCAGTAAGGAACTCAACGACGCCGTAACCGGAACGCTTGAAAAACTGAAAGGTGAAAAATGGGGGTTGATCAAGGAGGGGATGGGCGAGCTGGCCGAAGTCGCCAAGGCGAAAGTTGGCGCTGCCGCTGAAAAGAAAGTCGCAGGACTACTTGCCCGTTCGGTTGCGAAGAATGTTGTGGGTGGCGCTGCGGTTGTTGGTACCGCCGGCACACTAGGTACCGTAGTGGAAGCTGGCATGCTGGCGTGGACGGTATCGGATGTATTGAGTACTGCGGAGGAGCTAGCGGCCCTGGCTGGAGCGGAGGGCCTCGCCGTACTGGAGAACATTAAGGATTCCGTAAATATCAAAGCCAAGGCTGAGGAATTACTCAACGACTACAAAGAGAAGCCGGACAAAGCGTTGGCTGACACCATGACGACGCTCAGCAAGTTCAACCGATGCTTGCAGGCCAAGCGCTGTGAGTTAGTGCCGATGAAAAATACTCCGGCACGGGATGCGGCGAAGTCGGGGAAGGGGTGCTGCCCGGGCCAGACGGGGCACCACCTGCTTCCCAAGGAGATGTTTAAGCGCAAGATAGACGTTCCGGTTGTACCTGAAAAGTTGGTCAAGGGCGGTCGGAATAAGGGCAATCCTAAAACCAAGTCGGTAGATGATCCCACCAATTGTGCTGAATATACCGATAGTGTGCATGATAACGCCCCTGTGGTTTGCGTGGAGGGGACTAATAATAATCATGGTAGTCACGGTGTAATTCATAATCGCATTGACAAATTAATGGAAACTCACCGTATAGAAAATCCGGGAAGAGATCATATCAGTAATTCCGACGCGATCAATGCTGCAGTTAAATCTCATAATGAAACGTTTAAGCCGGCCTGTAACCCTGATTGTCTTGCAGCACAGTTGCATTCTTATTATGATAAATTGTGCACTGGAAAATTGAAGCCAAGGGGCGGTAAGGGTACAGACATTGAAAACGATAAAGGTAAAGATAACATATTATTAGATTAGAAGGAAACTTATGAAATTAGATCTTGAATCTTACGAAGAGTATTTTAAAGGATACTTCATTACTGACTGCGTTGTGCGGAATAAAAATATAATTTACTTCGTAGTTCAACAGGAGGATGATGGTGATGATGACTCACCGGCACCAATGACAGGGATTGTAATGTGCATAGAGAAGCCAGGTGCGCAGCCGTGGAGTCATGTGCTATTCAAAGGGATGCGGAGGTTACTTGCAGGCGTGTCATTTGTTTCAAAGGAGCAATTTGTAGGTGTGACAATTAATGGTCGTGTTTATTCTTTGGGTTCCGGTGAAAAGGGATTTGAACATGACCTTAAGGGTGTTGATTCTAAACAACTGAAAGAGCAGAATGCAAGTGCAGAACAATATCTATTGCGTGGTGCCATAAGCAAGCTTCGAACGATCGACGGTCGCCTTTACGTATGCGGTCTTGGGCGAACTGTTATTCATCGGATAGAGAAGAATGAATGGCATTACCATCTTGACTTCCCTAAAAACAAGCACTTCCTCGATCCGGTTGGCTTTGAGGATATCGACGGTTTTTCTGAAAAGGATATTTATGCTGTAGGGGGGAAGGGGGACGTATGGCATTTCGACGGAGTACAGTGGAAACAAATTGCCTTCCCCAGTAATATGGATTTGTGGGCCGTTTGTTGTGCTGGCGATGGTGAAGTATATATTGGTGCGGAATCCGGTACTGTATTCAAAGGCCGCAATAACAAATGGAAAATGATCTCGCGCGGTGATATGTCGCTTCCATTCAAGGACATGGTCTGGTACCAGGGTAAAGTCTGGTGTACGTCCGACTACGGGTTATGGGTCATAGAAAAAGATAAGGTACACCAGGCCGATGTGCCTGCTAGTGTTAGCTCCTGTTCCGGGCATTTATCGGTGGGCGATGGCGTTATGCTGCTCGCAGGTATGTACGGAGCCGCTTTGCATAATGGCGAAGAGTGGAAACGGATCATCGATTACAGTGATTTCGCGTAGAAAGTTGATAGCTGGCCTCTTTGGGGGCCTTTGATAAGGTCTCGAATTGAAAATTGGGTTGCGGAGCTCAGTTTTTCCCTATGATGACCGGGTTCCGTACTAACCCCACTGCCTTCGCCAGGAAACAGAAGAAGCCCTTGTTAATCAAGGGCTTTTTGTTATACCCACCGGCAAATCCTCGCAGGCGCTACCATCCTGAGCCGGAACTCAGACCAAAGAAGTAAAGAAATCGGGCAAGCCTGCAACCAAGAAGGGCTTGGCAGGCATCATTTCCAAGACCACGCATGCAGAGGATGAATTGGGGCGGAAAGCTACCAGCTACGAGCGAAATGACGCCAACGCATGGGTGGACTCGCATTGCCATGGCATGTGGTACAAGCCGACGAACCTAGCAAAAACCAGTAAGGAACTCAACGACGCAGTAACCGGAACGCTTGAAAAACTGAAAGGTGAAAAATGGGGCTTGATCAAGGAGGGGATGGGCGAGCTGGCCGAAGTCGCCAAGGCGAAAGTCGGCGCTGCCGCTGAAAAGAAAGTCGCCGGATTACTTGCCCGTTCGGTCGCGAAGAATGTTGTGGGTGGCGCTGCGGTTGCTGGTACGGCCGGCACGGTAGGCACCGTAGTGGAAGCGGGCATGCTGGCGTGGACGGTATCGGATGTATTGAGTACTGCGGAGGAGCTAGCGGCACTGGCCGGAGCGGAGGGCCTTGCCGTACTGGAGAACATTAAGGACTCCGTTAATATCAAAGCCAAGGCTGAGGAATTACTCAACGACTATAAGACTAAGCCTGACAAGGCGTTGGCTGACACCATGACGACGCTCAGCAAATTTAACCGATGCTTGCAGGCCAAGCGCTGTGAGTTAGTGCCGATGAAAAATACTCCGGCACGGGATGCGGCGAAGTCGGGGAAGGGGTGCTGCCCGGGCCAGACGGGGCACCACCTGCTTCCCAAGGAGATGTTTAAGCGCAAGATAGACGTTCCGGTTGTACCTGAAAAGTTGGTCAAGGGCGGTCCGAATAAGGGCAATCCTAAAACCAAGTCGGTAGATGATCCCACCAATTGTCCTGAATATACAGACAGCGTCCACGACAATGCCCCTGTGGTTTGCGTGGAGGGGACTAATAATAATCATGGTAGTCACGGTGTAATTCATAATAATATTGATGAGTTAATGAAAAATCACCGTAGGAGAAATCCGGGCAATGATCATATCAGTAATTCAGATGCGATTAAAGCTGTAGTTACATCTCATAATGAAACATTTAAGCCAGCCTGCAATCCTGATTGTCTTGCGGCGCAGTTGCATTCTTATTATGATAAATTATGCTCCGGAAAACTGAAGCCCAGGGGTGGTAAGGGGACAGATGTTGAAACTGGAGACGCCGATGGCGGAGCTCAAGTAATTTAGAAAGATATTCATGAAATTAGATAAGAAATCGTACGAAAAACATTTCGAGGGTTTTTCCATTATTGACTGCGTAGTTCGAAATAGGGATATACTTTATTTCGTACTTCAACAGGAAGATGATGGTAATGATGATTCACCAGCACCTTTGGCACGGATTGTTCCGTGTATCGATATGCCAGATGTGCCGCCATGGGGGCATATGGAACTAAGAGGCATGCAAAGGCTAATTGGAGGCGTATCTTTTGTTCCGAAAGAGCAATTTGTAGGTGTGTCACTAAACGATCATGTTTATGTTCTGGGCGGCGGTGAAAAGGAATTTGAGCATGACCTAAAGGGTGTAGATTCTAAGCAACTGAAAGAGCAGAATGCAAGTGCAGATCAATATCTACTGCGTGGTGGCGTCAATAAGCTCCGGACGATCGATGGTCGCCTCTATGGGTGTGGTCGTGGGAGAACTGTTATTCACCGGATAGGGAAGAATGAGTGGCATTATCATATTGAATTACCCGATAGTAAACATTTTCTCGACCCGATCGGATTTAAGGATATAGACGGATTTTCTGAAAAGGATATATATGCTGTCGGTGGAAAAGGCGACGTATGGCATTTCGACGGAGTAAAGTGGAAACAAGTCACCTTCCCAAGCAATATGGATTTGTGGACCGTTTGTTGCGCTGGGGATGGTGAAGTATATATTGGTGCGGAATCCGGTACTGTATTCAAAGGCCGTAATAACAAATGGAAGATGATCTCGCGCGGTGATATGTCGCTTCCGTTTAAGGACATGGTCTGGTACCAAGGTAAAGTCTGGTGTACATCTGATTACGGTTTGTGGGTCATCGACAAAGATAAGGTACACCAGGCTGATGTGCCTGCAAGTGTTAGCTCCTGCTCCGGACATCTATCTGTGGGCGATGGCGTCATGCTGCTCGCAGGCATGTACGGAGCCGCTTTGCACAATGGCGAAGAGTGGAAACGGATCATCAATTACGGTGATTTCGCGTAGAAAGCTGATAGCCGGTTTCTTTTTGGCTCTTGATAGGGGCTCGAATTGAAAATTGAGTTGTGCAGTGCAGTTCTTCCCCATGATGACCGGGTTCCGCACTACCCCCACTGCCTCCGCCAGGTTTTAGAATAAGCCCTTGTTAATCAAGGGCTTTTTGTTATACCCACCGGCAAATCCTCGCAGGCGCTACCATCCTGAGCCGGAACTCAGACCAAAGGGAACCTCGATTTACTGGCAGTTTGAGCGGTGACACCGAAAAAATAGCTGCCTACAAAGCGGCCGCGCCATGATCGCCGCCATTTTCATGGCCATTTTTCTGTCCGAATCCGCCTTTTGGGACGGTTCAGACGGACCTCGGGCGTCAAAACGCCGAAATCTTCGCCTCCTTCAGGTAACAAAGGCGACGCAGGTTGTACGCGGCGGCCTTCCAGTTCAGTTGCAGCGTGGCGCGTGCCAGACCGATCGAGCGCAGCATCTTGCCGCCCAGCTGCGCCATGCCGGCAAAGACATGCTCGACGCGGGCGCGCGGGCTGGCGATGCGCCGGTTGCGGCGCTGCTGAGCCTCGGACAGCGGTTTGTCCTTGTTGCCTTTGCGCTGGATGTGCATGCGGTAGCCCTCACCGGTAAGCCGCTCTTCGCGCTTGTGATTGACGTAGCCTTTGTCGGCATAGATATCCCGGCTGGTATTGGCCGGATCGAGCACGTCTTCAAAATGCAGCGTGTCGTGCTCGCTGGCGGTGCTGATCTTGATTTTTCGGATCAGCTTGCAACGCTTGTCCACGTTCGCCGACAGCTTGTAGCCGAAATAGGATTTGCCGTGCTTTTTGGTCCAGCGCGCATCCAGGTCTTTCTGACGTCGCTTCGGCGGCGACCAGTCGGCTGGCATGGCGTTCTGGTCCACGACGAGGGATTTTTCTTCCTTGTTCAGCGATTGTTTCGGCGCCTGGACGATGGAGGCGTCAATCATCTGGCCGCCTCGGGCGATGTAGCCATGCCGGGCCAGTTGCCGGTTGACGGCGTCGAACACGCTTTCGCTGGCGCCGGCCTTGATCAGGCGCTCTTTGAAAGTCCAGATCGTGGTGCGATCGGGGATCTGGCTGGAGTCGCGCAGGCCGGCGAAGCGCTGGAAACTGAGCCGGTCAAGCAACTGGAATTCCATCTGCTCGTCCGAGAGGTTGAACAGGTGCTGGATCAACAGAATCCGCACCATCACCTCGGTAGGAAACGGTGGTCGTCCGCCGCGCTCGCGGCCGGGCCGTGGCGCTGCTTCATCGACTGCGTCGGCCAGCGCCGCGAAGTCGACATGCCGCTCCAGTACTTGCAGCGCGTCGCCCAGCTTCGTCAGCTTGGCTTCGCGCTCCTGAGCGGCAAACAGGTTGGGTTTCATCATGGCAGTGTCGTCAAGTTTGATGCGCTGACATCATGCCATGGCTGAGGTAGTTTTTCGAGGTACCCCAAAGAAGTAAAGAAATCGGGCAAGCCTGCAACCAAGAAGGGCTTGGCAGGCATCATTTCCAAGACCACGCATGCAGAGGATGAATTGGGGCGGAAAGCTACCAGCTACGAGCGAAATGACGCCAACGCATGGGTGGACTCGCATTGCCATGGCATGTGGTACAAGCCGACGAACCTAGCAAAAACCAGTAAGGAACTCAACCTGTGCCCATCGAACAAATCATCGGCGACGAAATCGATGCTCCAGATTTCGTTGATCGGCGTGGCCAACCAGAGTGTCCTGATCGAGATTGTTCGGCGCGCGAACAAGCATGACAAAGTGCTCGAGATGTTCATTGCCCGCGATGGACTGCTGCAGGCGTCCGAGCTTCCTCGAAACTTTCATATGTGGTCGCGCTGGACGCTTACGGCCTTGCTGCACGAAGCCGGCTACAACACCGACTGGATCGAGAAATGCCATGAGCAGAAGGGTGTACGCGCCGCCTACAACAAGGCCGAATATGCGCAGCAGCGGCGTGATCTTGCCCCGCCACTTCCGGACACAGCCTATCTCTTAGTTAGCGCCGATCTGAGCTCGACGCATTAGCTCTTCCCGAAACATGCTTGGCGATTTGTAGCCCAAGGACGAATGCGGATGAATCTCGTTGAAATGCTTGAACGCCGCAGGCATCTGCCGCAGTACGATATCGGCGCTGCTGCGGTCCATCGGGCTGACGTAGTCGCGCTTGAACGTGTTCACAAAACTTTCGGCCATGCCATTGGACTGTGGGCTAGACACAGGCACGTGCACCGGCTTGATGCCCAGGTCCTTGACCAATGCGTGCGTATCCTTCGCCCGAAAGGCGCCGCCATTATCACTCAAGAATTCCAGCTCGATGCCGCTTTGGACCTTGCCTCGCCAAAGCGCGCTTCTACGCCCCCGATCAGCATGTCACACACGGGTTCACCAGGCAGGCCTCGACTGGACCACGCGCGCTACGAAATAATCTGGCGATCGCAGCAGTCCTTTAGGGATACGCCGGCAACCACGTCGCCGTTGTCGCAACCGATCTCGAAGCCGTCGGAGCGCTAACGCCGGTTCGATTCTTGGACGGCCACGATGCCGTTGTGCACGCGGGCCTAACGTCCCGCTTCGGCGCTTTCGGCAGCAGCAGCCGGTAGGCCTTCATGAGCCGATAGAAGCGCTTGTGGTTAAACAGCGCCAAGCCTGCTGCCATGCGCCGACGGTTGACCAGTGCACCAGCGCGTCGATAACCATACGTCGGCAATTGGCCAATCTCTGCGCGCGCCTTCGGCAACAAGGGCGCGCGCAAGCCACTTTTTGTCGCGGGCGAAGTCCACGGCTTCCTTCAAGATTTTTGCTTCCATGGTCTTCTTGCCCAGCATGCGCTGCAGTTGCGCGATCTGGGCACGTGCAGCCGCAAGTTCGCTGGCAGGTACCACTGATCCGCCGGCATGGACCGCCACCAGGGCGCCTTCACGCTCCAGCTTTCGCCAGTTGAACAGTTAGCTCGCACTGATGCCATGCCATGCTTGCGCGCTACCAGCGAAACGCTCATTTCTGGCTCGTACGTTTCGCGTACCAATGCTGCCTTCTCGCCAGCCGACCACCGACGACGCTTCTCGTCGCTGACCGTCACTGGGCCTTGGATTCGCATTGGGAATCCGATCGTCACAGGATGATATCGCACACATTTCATCTTAGCGTGTTTCTGATCGGGTGAAGGCTGTTGCGCCGACATTCATTGAGTATGGACGCCTACAGCGCAGGCTTGGCGTTCGTGTACTATGAGATAAGTGCAGCATTGAGGTGTCACCTCGCTCGAAGGAAAGTTTATGGAAATCTATCGTGGTCACGAAATCACCTGTGGCGCAAAAAGGGCAACCTTGGGAAAGCCTAGTGCGAAATGGTGCTGCTCCCTGAGCATCAGGCAGGTCGATCAAGCACTGCCAACTTACTACAAGGTCTCGGTCACCACCTGGACCGTCGACACGGCACGTTTACTCGGCTTATGCCATGCGAGGGAACACATCGATGGTGTGCTCGGTGCCGAACTGGTAGCATGATCGATAAGCGGGGCAATGAGCAGGAAGCGTATGCCCGGACAGTGCATGGCACCTCCGCCACCGAGTTACTCGGATGCTTGTGAAAACTTGTGAAGTAGTGCATCCGAACGCCGCGTGATGTCCTTGGTGTGTAAGCGGTCAGCCCTACCACTCTAGGCAGCATCATTAAGACTGCGTAGAGTTCGGGAACGGCAGGAACGAATCGATCTGGCTGTTTGGGCACGTCGGGAGACGTTCCAATACGCTGGCCAGCCAATGCAGCGGATCGAGGTCATTAAGCTTGGCAGTACCCAGCAAGGTCTGGATGGCGGCAGCGCGTCGGCCGGCGCGCTCCGAGCCGGCAAAGAGCCAGTTCTTCTTGCCAATGGCGATCGGGCGGATCGCATTCTCGACGGCGTTATTGTCGATCGGGAAGGTGCCCGAGTCGGTGTAACGCACGAGTGCCGGCCAGCGCTTGAGGGCATGCTCAATGGCCTTGTGGGTGCCACTGCCAGGCGCCACCGCAGGCTGCATCGCCAGTAGCCAGGCATGCAGATCAGCCAGTGCAGGCAGTGCCTTCGATCGGCGAAGCTACAGCCGTACGTCGGGCATCAAGCTGACAGCCTGTCGTTCGATGGTGTACAAGGCACCGATGCGCTGCATTGGCAGCGATCTGCTCATCCTTCTTGGCCAGCATAGCCTGCAGCTGCGCAAGCAACGCAGGATCAGCATTCGTAAGGGCCAGTTGTTCGAGCAAGTCTATGGCGTGATGTTAACAGAACGCCACCTTGGTTAACAGAGCCCGCTCATAATTTCCATGCCGCTGGCGGCGGCGCCGATAAGCGTTGCCAGTCCACGCCTGCTACCAGCCACTGCCATTGCTCGCCACTGAGTTCCCAGGTGCTGTCGCCAGCCTGCGGCCAGACAAACTGGCCGCGATGCAGGCGGCGCACGCACATCCAGACGCCATTGCCGTCCCAGCAAACGACCTTCAGGCGAGTGTGGCGCCGGTTGCTGAATACGTAGGCCGTGCCATCGCATGGTGGGCGGCCTAGCGCTTGCTGCACATGCAGCGACAGGCGATCAACGCCGGCCCGAATGTCTACTGGTTGGGTGGCAAGCCAAACTGCCGATGCTTGCAGCTGCATTACAAACCGCGCAGCAGATCGGCAATCCAAGCTGCCGTAGCGCCAGCGGGAATCTCGATGAACCAGTTGTGCGGGTCGCGCAAGATCAATGCCGGTGCATTGGCTTCCGCCTTAATCACGACGGGCACCAAGGCTGCTGCCGCAGGCTCGCTGCGACTCAAACGCCGAACCCAGTAGCCCACTTGGCGGATAGGGTAGCCGTGCTTCTGCGCAAAGGCTCGCTGCGACATGCCGCTCTCACGCCATAGCGCAATGCGCTCCAACCACAACTGCTCTCGTTCCTGATTTGCCATCCGGTTCTCCAAAGTGAAAACCGAAGTTTGACCAGGCCTTGCCAACTTTCATATGTGGTCGCGCTGGACGCTTACCTTGGTGTCAACGACAAAGCCGACGGTGCCGGCGAGCGATAGGCCACGGATGTGATTCGAGCGGCGTGGCCGAGGTAATAGTTGCGGGGGGCCTTGTTGTTATGCCGGACGTTGTCGGCTTTCTGGTTGCCGAGGCCGATGGCGGGGTTGATGTTCGAGCCATCGTGAACATAGCCGACCGTAGTCGGTTGTGGAAAGACCACCGCATGAAGGGCAGCAGGAGCCACGTCGTGTTCTTGCTGCAGGATGGCGAGCACGCGTGCACGCGCGTTAGCATTGAACCGTCCGATGATTGTCCCGATCGGCCGGAGCCATCCATGCTGGGGGCAGGCTAGCTGTGGCTACGTAGTTGGCGTCGTCAATGCTACGACATAGGCAGGTTGCCGGACTTTGCAGCACGACTCGAATCGTCAAACAATGCGAATTGGGACGCGGGCACCGCGCACGCATTTAGCGGAGAGCACTCTGTCGATAGTCTGCACAGTGATTCCTTCGCTGGTCATGTACTGGCGAGCGTTGCTGCTTCCGGCTGTGTATAGCAAGGACAGGCCGTACTGGACTCGCTCTGCCAGTTCATGATCGCGCCGCCGCCGTTTGTCGATTACATTGTCTGACACGGCCATCTCCATGCAAATGGGAAGTATGACACAAGCCTTTGCGGATACGAGGGCAATTGTGCGTTAACGTTTTATTTTTTTGACGAAAGGTTGTTGACCGAGATCGCGCCCAGGAAAACGAAGAGTTTGCTACCGGGTTGGAAATGGTTAGATGGATTGGCTACCACTGCCTATACTGAATCAGGAGCTGCAATTGAGGCGGCAACTGAGTGCCAACGAGTGCGTTGGTGCAGGGGGAGCGCAATGCAATCCGTGCAGCAATGGAAAGCCAATTATTTTCGCGCGGATGGTAGCCGCGGCCTCCTTTATCTTGCGAAGCGGGACGAACCAGAGTTGGCCGACGTCATGAATGCGATTCTAAGGTGGGATACAGAGCACGCGTATTCGATCGTGAGCGTCATACCGGACAAAAGTCGCTCCGACCAGGCGGCGCGATTCTTCGCCATTAACAATTTTTCCAAGTGCTACTTGCAATTACTGGGCGACGTCATCGATTCTTCATCGGACGCGTAGCGATCATTTGAAATTCGAGCCGGGAGGATGTATGGAACTGATCGAAGCGGAAGACCTGGCCGAATTCGAGAATATCCTGCGCAAGCAACGATGGGCATACGAAGAGTTTTCTTTGCAGGCAACGGACACCACCGATCCTAAGACCGACGAAGTGCTGGCGTTGCAGGCGGAACTGGTCGTGCGATGTGAATCAACGGGAAGATCAAGGCAATACCTGGTTAGTGATGGCATGTCCTGGCTCGAACTGTTCCGCGAAGACATCAAGAGGGGAGCGTTCGGTGGACAAGATTTGCTGGATGTACACCGCACTTCCTTTTCTCAGTGAAGTGCACGCATTCAACGCTACCATATCAAGACAAAGACCGAGACTAGTTCGGCTGGGCGGATATTTCATGGCGCGGGAGCGTGATCGTGAAGATGCATCCTGTGCCAGGAACATCCCGGACGCTCAGGCTGCCGCCATTGTCGTGAACGAATTGCCTGGCAATCGTCAAGCCCAGGCCAAGGCCAGAACGATCGGCGCCATTTTGCTCAAACGGTTGAAACATGCGACCTGCCAATTCGGCGCCGATCCCGCCGCAGTGGTCGGAAACCTCAATCAGGATATGCTCCGTGGTGGCATGACACGAAAGGATGACGTCGGAATGCAAATGAGTGAATTTGAAAGCATTCTGCAATAAATTGACAACCGCCGACAGTAGCATTGGGCGGTTTCCCTTTATCGCCAGATGTGGCGCTACCGGCCATACGACCAGCCTGCATTGTTTTGCTATGGCCGCTAATGTTGAAGTCGCCTGCAGTTCAGCCACAAAATCCGTTAGGGCGAAGAGCTCACGCTTGCCCTCAAGGTGTTCCGTGCGCACAAGTGTAATGGCCTGATTGATCAGGTCGCCGAGGCCGTCCAGGTTGCGCTCCAAAATGCTACCGGTTGCGCCATTTAAGCTGAGGTGGCCCGCGCGGCAGGCCGAATAGGCTAGCTTCGCCGTGCCCAGCAAGTTGCGCAGCTCGTGAACGAAAAAGCCCATCCGCTTGTTCTCTTCGGCATGATGCCGGTCAGATTCAATGAAATCGTGCCTAATGCTAAAGGCGGTAACGGCGTAGGCGATTGCATAATCAAGGCAACGGTTCAAGGTTCTGAACTCGTCGATGGAAAACGGTGCGTCCAGCTCAACTGCCAAGTCGGTGATAGCCTGACATAAGTCGCCGTAATTGTGAACGACTTCGTCTACAGTAAATCCCAGTTCCAGCATATCTTGTCCATGGAGGGTTGCGGATTCGCTGACCGCGCATTGGGACACTGGGCCGTCCACTCCACACCTTTCCTGCTCTGAACGCAGCGTGTGAACGAGTTGCTCGAGGAGCATTGGCACGCCGTTCTGCAATTGCTCTGCGGTGGCGCAATGCGCGCGTTTAGCCACTTTCGCTCGGCAGCGTGCAATGAGCTCGACGCGATGATTGGTCAGGAATTCGTGCAGCATGGTAGCCGTCCTCTCTGTGTTGCCCGCGACAGTGTGCTTTTATCCTGCTGCAATCAGTATAGGCCGTAACTCAGGCATTGATGCGAGTATCTTTGCGCAGGATTGAGACTGTCAGATAGGCGCGCATGGCCCTTGCTCTGTTGAACTACAATGCAATTGTTCAGGCGTTTCTTCGGAGGTGGTTCGCATGCCCAACCTTGCCTTGCTGCATTCGACGGAATGCAGGAACCTGCTCGAAGCGGGACGGTTGGAGGATCCCCTGTGCCTATTGTGTGACACAAGGGGGCGCGCCTCCTTTTTCGCCATGTGTTCAGGGTACGCCTGCGTATGAACAATGTGTGGAGTTGGCGAAGGAAACGCTGCGCGACTACGGGTGGTGGAAAAAGCGCCTGAAACTGAAGGCGGCACGGTGGCAGCCGCTAAAACGTGTTCGACCGAGTCGGTGCGACGAGTAGGCGTCGATCCAATTGCGCGATGCGCGTGGGGGAGGAAGGCCGCGGGCCGACCGCGTTGAGTGCTCGTTCAATTACGTGCGGGGGAACGCAGCGGGAGAGCAGGTAGCGCTGGGCTTCCGCCAGGCCGATGATGGAACGCAGCGTCATGCCATACTGCACAAGTTCGGCCATCTGGCAGTCCCGCCGCCGCTCATTTTCAGGGATCGTTCTCATTGCGCGTTCCTGCCTTCACAGGCAGTATCGCATAAGGTGTAATCATTGCGAGCTGATTTGGCGCGTGGTCGACGCCTGTACTTGGCCAGCGAAAACACGTGGGAACCCCGATCTCGAATGAAGTGTATCGCCATACCCAGCCTATGTTCTCGAGATATTGCTTGAATCCGTTCATGACGCTGAATAAGGTATCTGGAGATTTCAATGTCGATCGCAACGTGGGTGTTGTTGGGCGGGTTGATCCTGATCGCGATGATACTGATTGGAACGCTGGTGGAGCGCTTGCCCCTCAGTGGCGCGATGATCTACCTCGCGCTAGGTGTTTTGCTTAGCCCCTATGGCTTTGGCATTTTGGACCTGGATCCCATTGTGCATGCAGCCTCGCTGGAATTGGTGGCTGAGGCCGCGCTGCTGATCTCCTTGTTCTCTGTCGGTTTAAAGCTCGAGGTGCCGATTCTTGACCGCCGATGGATTGCTTCCTATCGGCTGGCTTTTCTATCCATGGCGATCACTGTGGGCTCTATCGCCGCCATTGGGGTGGCTGCCATGGGCTTGCCACTGGGCGTGGCAATCGTGCTGGGAGCGATTTTGGCGCCAACCGACCCGGTGTTGGCTTCGGCCATCCAGTCAAGACCAGGGGCGGGATTTGATTCCACGCGCTTTAGCCTGGCAGCGGAAGGCGCGCTCAACGACGGCACGGCGTTTCCGCTGGTATTGTTGGGGCTAGGGATAATGCAATTGCACGATCTAGGCGACTCCGGATGGTCCTGGTGGCTGGTGGATGTGTTGTGGGCAACGGGCGGAGGCATGGTAATAGGAAAGCTGATAGGCGGCGGGGTAGGGAAGCTGGTGATCTACTTACGCACCAGGCACCATCATGCGATTGGCATGGATGAGTTTCTTTCGCTTGGTGTGATCGCCGTTTCATTTGGTGCGGCGCAGAGCTGCCAGGCATCGGGCTTCTTGTCGGTCTTCTTTGCTGGCCTGGCGTTACGGCGAGTACGCAATTTTCCCATGGCGGGAACGTTGCCAATACCGCGAGGGCACGGTGCGGAGGAATACGACGTCCTGGAGACTGCGACGCATTCGCATCATGCCAGTGGCGCCATGACGCGGGCCGTGCTTGGCTTCAATGAGCAGCTTGAAGGGATAGCCGAACTCGGCATGGTCATGACGATAGGCGCCTTGTTACCCGCGGTGAGGAGCTTCGCCATGCTGTGGTGGTTTGTTCCCCTGGTGTTCCTTGTTGTGCGCCCGGCGTCGATAGTGTTGGGCATGGCTGGTGCCGGAGTGCCCATGTATAAGCAGGTCCTGATGGGTTGGCTCGGTATCCGGGGAATCGGTTCGGTTTACTACCTCATGTTTGCGCTGAATCGTGGCATTGCGGAGGCATTTGCGCCGGACTTGGTAAGTTTGACATTGGGTACTGTGACCGCCTCAATCATTGGCCATGGCATCACAGTACAGCCGTTGATGAGCTGGTATGAGCGGCATCAATTGAAATAAATGGCGCCCTGGACGGTCCGGCGTCGCTTGCAAGCGATCACCGGTGATCGGGGCGTCGTGGCCAGATGGACGGCGGCTTGCAATCGTTGTGTTTGGCCAGCCATTCCGGCGGCATAAGGACTATGTTTCGGTACCTGAGCACCCCTTGGCAAGGGTGAGACGAAGTGTTGACGGAAAGTGGAAGGAAGGGAATGCGCCACGCCATCAAGAATCATCGGGCCAGCCTGGCAACCATTGCGGCCCTGGCGATGTTTAGCCGCGGCTTGGAGCCAGAATTTCCCCTCGCTGTACACCAGCAACTTGGTCAGTTGAAAGAGCCTGCGCGCGATCCTACGGTGATCGATCTCACCAGTCGCCCGTGGTGTTCGATCGATAATGACGACTCGCGCGACCTGGACCAGCTCACGGTGGTTGAAACTGAGGCAAATGAAGTCGTGCGCTTATTGGTGGCCATCGCGGATGTTGACGCGTTGGTGAAGAAGAATTCCCCCGTCGATCAGCACGCCAGGCAGAACACCACGTCAGTTTATACATCGGCACGCATATTTCCTATGCTGCCGGAGCTTCTGAGCACGAACCTGACGTCGCTGGCGCCACAGGCAGACCGACTTGCGATCGTCGTCGAGATGGAGTTTTCCTCTCTCGGCGTCTTGGCCAGCTCCACGATCTATCGGGCGAAGGTGCGCAACCAAGTAAAACTCGCCTATGATGCCGTTTCCGCATGGCTGGAGGGGCGTGCGCCGTTACCGGACGCCGCGCGGGCCATCGCGGGCATGGATATCCAGTTGCGAACACAGGACCAATTGGCGCAAAGGCTCAGGTCTCAACGACTGCTGCATGGGGCGCTTGAATTCGACAGCTTTCAGCCACGGGCCGTCTTCGATGGCAACACGATTGCGGATATTCGCTTGCAGGATCACAACCGCGCTCGCCAATTGATCGAGGAATTCATGATCGCCACCAATGGCTGCACGGCGCGCTTTCTGCTGGCGCACGGCGGGGCATCCTTGCGGCGCGTAGTGCGCTCGCCGGATCGCTGGGCGCGCATTATGCAGCTTGCGCGTGGATACGGCGTCACCCTGCCTGCCCAGCCCGATGGCAGAAGCCTGGAGCAATTCCTCGCACGGCAACGCGGGCTGGCTCCCGCAAGTTTTCCAGACCTTTCACTCGAAATCATCAAGCTCATGGGATCGGGGGAATATGTGGTCGAACGCGTGGGCCAGAGCGGAATTGGCCACTTTGGACTTGCAGTCCAGGATTATATGCACTCGACTGCGCCGAACCGGCGCTTCCCGGATCTGGTGACCCAACGCTTGCTCAAGGCCGCGTTGGCTGGCGATGCGCCGCCATACTCGCTGGCAGAGTTGGCAGAATTGGCATTGCATTGTACGGGGCAGGAGGACGCCGTGCGTAAGGTGGAGCGGCAAATGCGCAAGTCCGAAGCGGCCTTGCTGCTGCATGACTCAATTGGGCAACATTACCGTGCCATTGTCTCCGGCATCAACGACCAAGGGGTCTGGATCAGGATATTCAGACCGCCGGCCGAAGGGCGTTTGACGGGTGCGTTTCCCGAACTGCGGCTAGGACAGCTACTAAGAGTGCGATTGTTGTCGACGTCGGTTGAGCGAGGGTTCATCGATTTCGCGTTACAAGAAGTGGGTCAAGCGTAGCCCCCGGTGTCAAAATAGTTGTCGCTCCGATAGATCTGAGAAAATGGGGGCGATAACAGGAGTGAGAAGTGGCACGGTACGGACAAGAATTCAAAGACAAAGCGGTGGCGCGATTGCTGCCACCGGAAAGTGCATCGATCAAGGATGTGGCCTTGTCGGTGGGCGTGAGCGAATCGACTTTGGAGCGCTGGCGCAGCGAGGCGTTGGCGAATCCAGCGCAACGCCGCGAATGGACGCCCGCCGCGCGGTTTGAAGCGGTGCTGGCGACATCCGCCATGGACGAGGCCAGCAAGGGTGCCTGGTGCCGCAGCAACGGCGTATATCCGCACGAGCTGGCGGTATGGCGCGAGCAGGCGATCAATGCGCTGGGCCAGCCGGGAGAAAAACGTTTGAGCGCAGCGGAAGCCAAGCAGGACAAGCGCCGCATCAAAGAGCTTGAGCGCGAGGTGCGCCGTAAGGACAGGGCATTGGCCGAAACTGCAGCCTTGCTGGTGCTATCAAAAAAAGCCGAGGCGATCTTCAGCAAGTACAAGGCCGAGGACGAATGATCGGCCTCGAAGATCGCCAGGCTCTGGCCCTGGAAATCCAACAAGCTTGCCAAGCCGGTGCCCGCTTGAGCGAGGCATGCGCGGCGGTCGGGCTGAGCGCTCGCACGCTGCAGCGCTGGCAGGCAAGCGGTGGATTGGTAAGCGGCGATCGTCGCCCGACGGCGGTACGCCCCATGCCATCGCATGCGCTGACGGATGATGAGCGCGCGGCGGTGTTGGCAGCTGCGAATGAACCGCGCTTTGCCGACATGCCGCCGGCGCGCATTGTTCCCATGTTGGCCGATGAGGGCATCTATCTGGCCAGCGAATCGACGTTCAGCCGCATCTTGCGTGCCCATGGCCAAGTGCGTCATCGCGGCCGTGCCAAAGCACCTCGTCAACAACGGCCGCCGACCACCCATGTCGCTACTGCACCCGGCCAGGTGTGGTGCTGGGACATGACCTACTTGCCGGCTGTAGTGGCGGGCCGCTGGTTCTACCTTTACCTGATCTTGGATCTCTATAGCCGCAAGATCATCGGCTGGGAAGTGCATGCCGAGGATGATGCCGACCACGCCAGTCATCTGGTGCGGCGCACGGCTTTGGTCGAGGGTGTCGCTATGCGCCACAACAAGCCGGTGCTGCATGGCGATAACGGCGCCACGCTGAAGGCGACCACGGTGCTGGCCATGCTGCATTGGCTGGGCATTAAGCCATCGTACTCGCGCCCACGTGTGAGCGACGACAACGCCTTCGCCGAAGCGTTGTTCCGTACCGCGAAGTACCGTCCGGAATTCCCTTCCAGTGGCTTCGCAGATCTGGCCGACACACGAGACTGGGCAGCCCGCTTTGTGCAGTGGTACAACTTCGACCACCGGCATAGTGGCATTCGCTATGTTAGTCCGGCGCAGCGACATGCGGGACTGGATACTGCCATTCTGGCAGCGCGGCATCGCCTGTATCTGTCCGCCCAGGCTCGCCACCCGGCTCGCTGGTCGGGCCATACCCGCAACTGGACGCCATGCGACGCGGTCACGTTGAACCCCGAACGGGATCTCGTCGTTTCCGTCGCTGCGAAGGAGATTCAAACTCAGCAAATTGCTGCTTGATTCAGGCGACAACTACCTTGACACGCGCCGGTAGACGGCTGGCCGGCTTCAGCGCGTTGCCAGCGGCTTTAAGCATGGCTGGGACGTCGCCTTATCGGTCGATGCATGGCCGAATCCAATTCACTGGTCGCGTAATAGCATTTTTTAAGGCAGCAGCTGGTGCGATAAACGACTACACTGAAGTGATCACCACGGAGGTTATCGTGACACTTCCCAGTACAACCCGCGAACAAAAGCGGGGCCAGCACACGTCTGGTCGCACCGAAGAAGCCAACAAGCAGAGGCAGAAAGCGGAGGCGAATGAGGTTGCCGGTCGCCACAGAAACGGCGGGCAAATGCCGCACAAAGGCGCCCGCTGAACACCGCCTGCAAGGCGTACTCTTCGTATCAACGGCAGTAGAGTACGTCAGGCGGTAAAGCAACTGTATTGCGAGCACGTCCGTCCGCCATTGTTGCCAGGCTCATGCGCTAGTGGAGCCCGCATGGTGAGTAGCCGCGTATGGCCTGTTCGGGGGCGATGACCATCAAGAAGATTGCCAGGCGTTGCTCAGCTAGCATGTGGCCTGACATGAGGATCGTTTGCCGCGTGTGACACTTCTTGTCGCACTAGAAAATGAAAGTGATGCCCTGGCTGGCCGCTTCCCCAAGATCGGGTTTTCGCCACGATATAAAGACGCGCGCGCTGCTCTTGAATGCCGACGCCATGTTTGGGGACGCCCAGCCGGAGGCGAAAGATCGGGACCGATCGAATGCCTCCAGTGAATTCCTGCGAACCGAAAAGGTGTGCCCCCTTGCTGCCGATTAAGCAAGGCTGACGTTGGTGGCCTTGTCGCCTTTGGCGCTGGAGCTGTGTTCGAACGAGACGTGTTGGTTCTCGGTGAGGGATCGAAAGCCTTCCGCCCGAATGTCCTGGAAATGCACGAACAGGTCAGGACCACCTGAGTCAGGGGTGATGAAACCAAAGCCTTTGGATTCACTGAACCATTTAACGATACCGGTTTGCGTAGTCATGATAAAACCTCATAAAAGATGTCGAGAGTCGGGCCTTGCCCGGCGATGTATGCGCCAACGAGCAGGGTCAACAAGCGAGGGAATCAGACAGGAGTTGCCAGATACGGCAAGACAGGACGGAGACCGCCAATCATTTGCGGTGCTTCATATGCGGTAAGATCAATATACAAGGCTTTGTGCGCCACACCTAGCGCTCACACCTAGCGCTATTTGTACGAAGATTGCAGTCAAGATGAAATCTTACCGGCTTGAAGGATCTAATAGGAAGCGCGAGCGGCGGACAGGCTCGGCGCGTGTTACTGTGGAAGCCCATGCGGCGGGAACATTCGGTGGCTTGCATACCGGTACTTGGCGGATGGATGACCTTGTAACTGGTTCGGAAAGCGAGGAGCGGCATCGGAACCTTCGCGTGACCCATGTAATGGCTATCGCAAGGGCAGTGTGCGTGCCGTTTCAAGTTGCGAGGAACGATGGATTTTAGTGCGTGAGCAATGGAAAAGATCGAGATCATGTCCGATGCGTATGAGGCAGTGCTGCCGCGGCGAAAGCGTGTCAAGGCGATTGCGAAGTCGCGCACTGGCAAGACACGATCGCCAGTTAAAAAAGAGCTACTGGCGCTATTAAAAATGGCTAGGGCGCTACTTAGCGCCAACAGTCTGGATGCGGCTTTGCACGCTATCGCCGAGAGCTTTCCCGAACTCCGGCCAGACGCGATTCTGCTCATAAGTAGCAGCGCAACAGGCGATAGCTGCTATTACCTCGATGCGCCTCATGGCGGCAGTTGTCTGGAACTGAACGATCGAATGTGTAGCAAGGTGCGCAAATTGGTGGAAAGCGGCACGCATCCAATGCCCCTGCAAGCCTTTACGTTGGACTGCGGAAGCCACGTGGCAGCCGCCTTTTCGGATGATGTCAACGGCGGCTTTATTGCGCTGAGTTGGCAGGCGCCGCCGTCCCAAACGGTACAACAGCATGCGCTGGCAATTCTTCCCCACGTCGCAGAACTCGCCGGTATGCGCCTTAACAACCTCCTTGACCAGTTACACCGGGAAGAAGAAGGACAGGAGCAATACCATGCCTTAGCGGCAACGCAGTCGCGCCAAATGGAGGAACTGCGCGTAAGCGAGCATGAGAAGGTTGAAGCCCGGGAATTGGCGGCGCAAGATGAGTTGACCGGTCTGCAGAATCGACGGGGCTTCCTCGCAAAATCGGAGCAATGCCTGTTGATCGCTCGCCGCCAGGAACTGGCGTGCGCAGTGATTTTCGCAGATGTGGATGGATTGAAGCTGATCAATGATCAACTGGGTCATGCCGCGGGCGATGAACTTATTCGCGACGCCGCGTATATTTTCAACAGCGCGTTCCGGCACGCGGACGTGGTGGGACGGGTTGGCGGCGATGAATTTGCGGCATTTACGTTTGACAATGCGACGCCCCGCACCATCGTCGAGCGTATTCGGGCCAAGATTGCCCAGTTCAATGCTAGCAAAAAAGGACCGCAAACAATGTCGCTGAGCATAGGCGTGATCAATTGCGATATCCACAGCGAGGAAACGCTGGCCGAATATCTGGTGCGAGCGGATGAGGAAATGTACCGGCATAAGCGGCAACGCGGACGCTCGCCACACTAGCCAAGCCGACCGGCATGGAGATCAATGTGCCTGGTCCCGGTGGCAGGGTGGCATGGTCCCGATGCGGCGCATTAATCGGTATGTACTTTCGCGCGTGATGGTGTGCGGCGTCCATCGATGGGCGAGCAAAGCACGCGCTCGACGACGTGCAGGGGAATGCAACGAGACAGCAAATAGCGCTGAGCGGCGGCAATCCCTACGATCGAACTCAGGGTAATACCGTATTGCACCAAAGCGGCGGTCCATACGTCTTCACGTCGTGTAATCTCGGAATTCTCGTTCATGGCGCGCTCACCGATACGCAATCGTCGCTGAAAAATGCACCGCGCATGAGGTCTTTGCGGAATAGGTCGAGCCATGAAGTGCTGTTACTAATCAGGTACTGTCTGTTCTGCCCAGTGGATTTGCGCCGCACCGTCAATTCGCCGTGTAATCCTGATACTTCATCGGTCTTCGGATCTGTCGTGTCGGTAGCGGTGAGAGAAAAATCTGCGCGGATCAGGCGATTGCTGCGCAATATCCTCTCAAATTCGGTAACGTCTTCCGCTTCGATCAGTCCCATACAACCTCCTCATGTGATCCTGCACGTTAAGTATAGACGTAAATGCTGGTGCACCGATGGGAAGTCATATGGACGTGCTTTGCCGCATCGCGGCGCGTCGTTGTTGACCAGGTACAAGAGGCAGACAGCGAAATGATCGGCCTATGGTGAATCGGTACGATTATGAGGCGCGTACCGGTGCCTGGGGGACGGGGACTGCCCAATTGTTTTAATGACGGCGAGCGCGCAATTGCTGGGCGATGATCAGTTGGGCGGCAGAGGCGCGACGACTGCGCCACTCGCCAAATAGCACACGCTGTAAGGTCGATTCTTCAATGCGTTGATTTCGCAGGAATTCGACGGCATAGCGCCAGCCATGGCTACGTACCAGGTCGATCGCATGGTTCAGATAGTGAAACTGTTGGACGTCGTGCCGTCGATCAGAATAGATGGTCTTCATAATGCCCCCTTCGCATGGGTAAGCAGCCTGGGCCCGAAAGTCGAGCGCCAAAGTCGACCATCCTGTCTCTGCAATCCGATGTTCAGCATGGATCCAAGCTGGGAACTTACCAGACTAGCACATTGCGAATGCTCCAGCGATTGGCAATCTCTATTGCAGTTGCTCGCCAGGGGATGCTGCCTCGATTGATTTGGCGTTGGCGACGCGATTGGGTTCAAGAGCGTAGATTGTTAGGATGTTACGTCGACCCGATCATGCCACTGCGGCGAAAATTTCGGCGGCCTTAGCCGCCAAGGCCGCGTTTGGCGAGCGGTTTGCCTTCTGCGTACCTTGCCGGGCTGCTGCTGCCCTTGGTGATGGACGTGTTCGCCCGGCCGATGTGGCAAACGCGCGAGCGCCAAGCCATCGCCAGGCCAGTGCCGATCGGAACGCGGCAGATGACGCACCGCTCTCATGGCAGAGGTTGCGCGGGCGGGAGGAAGTGCGTCCCGATTGGGGTTGCCTCGGTAGTGATCGCTGCCTATGAAGCCGGAGGCCGAATCATTCACGCGAGATGGGCCAGGCATTGGGACTCGGAGTGGATCGACGAGCGTCTTGGTGCGGCGGCGCATGTGAAGGTTTCGGCGTACACTCGGGGGATACTCACCAATCTGGAGAACCGTCATGAAAGAATCTGGACCGGAATTCTCCTTCCGCGGCCTGCCACTGAGTGCCGAACAGGAATCTGAAATTCAGCACTATATTCACCAACGGAAAAGGCGCGGATTGCAGCCGGATCCTGGTGAGCTGCGCGCCATGGTGCGCGACATGCTGGAGCCCCCCGCTAGCGAGAAGCCCGGTGGACCAACTGAAGCCGAAACCGCGTACGCTGACGCGGAACGTGCTGCCGGGATGTCCGATAACCGCGGTGACACGGTCGCAGCGGACGAGGAGCGAACTGCCGCCCGCGAGGCGGAAGCGATGAAACACTCAACGTCGTAAAGGCTTCACCCGTCGGTGCTATTGACTGCGGCGACAATGGTGTACCACCAGGCGCCTCGACCGTGCAGGAATGGTCCAGCGTTCAGAGCAACGTGAGAAAGCGCACTGGACACGCCGAAACCGTTAGGTGTAAGTGGCTTGTGAGCGTATAGTGGACAACAGGTGCCCGGCCAGTATTTGCAGTGAGGCAGGTCATCCTCGGCATTGCAGCTTGGTGGCGCGACCTGCGTCTGGCACGCTGTGCATGCCTCGTCGGTAAGGTGGGCCCGTTCGGTGCGAGTTCTTTCCGAAGCTGTCGCTGAACGTGAGCAAAGGAGTACGCCATGCGCCCCCAATCGGCATCGTGGTTTCAAGGTTGGAAGATCCTTCTGAGATGCGCGGAATTCAGGTGCCAGGATGGGTCGCTGAAGTTCGCCTCGACAGCCATACTCAAACATTTACCACCTGCATCGGATTGCGCGAGCCTTCAGTGGCCGGACAGGATGATGCGATCGATTGTTTTTCCGGGCGATGCATTCGTTTCGCGAGATGCCGCCAATGCCGATGCGATGTCGAAGGCGCGGCTTCAGATCCTCGCATTGAATGGGAGCACGGATCGCAGTGGGAGAAAGGTCATGAAGAGTCGACCCGATATGGCGCGGGACCAAGAGTCCGATGAGAGCCTGGCGGCTCAATTTGAGATCTCGTTCGACGGAAAGCGCTATGCGTTTCGCCAGCACCGTTACGAGGAATTCCAGGATGCGCTGCGCTATGCGGTAGCGGAGCATGCCAAGCCTGGCTTCGTGCACGACGACATATTTGCGCCGAGCTGGGCAGCAGCCTATCGTCCCACTGATGAAGATGAACGTACCATGAAGCGATACGGTATCGACTATGCAGAGGGGCATTTTCGCTATGGGGGCTATCGATACGGTCAACTGTGTGACGCGGTAGCGTTTGCCTCCGAACACCCGAACCTGTAGGCCAATGGCCACGAAGGAGTGCCGGTATGGAGCGCTATTTGCAATGGGTGGCCGAAGGACTGCTCGCGTTGAGCTGGTGGAAGCTGTTGTTGATCGGGCTGGTGACCACGCACGCGACGATCATTGCGGTGACGGTCTACCTGCACCGGTGCCAGACGCATCGCTCGCTGACATTGCGCCCGGTCGTGGCCCATTGCTTCCGCTTCTGGTTATGGCTGACGACGGGGATGGTGACGCGGGAGTGGGTGGCGGTCCATCGCTGCCATCACGCCCATTGTGAAACGACGAAGGATCCTCACAGTCCGGTGGTGATGGGTATTCACCAGGTGTTATGGCGCGGGGCCGAATTGTACCGGGGCGCGACCGGTGACCCCGCCCTGGTGGATCGCTACGGGGGTGGTGGACCTGCCGATTGGCTGGAGCGACGGATTTATGGCCGGTACACCTGGCAAGGCGTTGGCTTGCTTCTCGTGATCGAGCTGGTTTTGTTTGGTGCGCTGGGCCTGACGCTGTGGGCTTGTCAGATGATGTGGATTCCGTTTTTGGCTGCCGGGGTGGTCAACGGCTTGGGGCATTATGCCGGTTACCGCAATTACGACTGCAAGGAAGCTGCCACCAACATCGTTCCGTTTGGCCTGCTGATCGGTGGGGAAGAGCTGCACAACAACCATCACACTTTTCCTACCTCCGCCAAATTTTCAGTTCGCTGGTTCGAGCTGGATATCGGCTGGGCGTATATCCGCCTGTTACGTTGGTTGGGCCTGGCTTCGATTCGGCGACCACCAGATCGCTTGAAGCGATGCGCGGGACAGTTCGTGCCGACCCCGGTGACATTGAGGCTTGTGCTGGGCAATCGTCCGGTACTGATGCGCGAGCTGACCATCCTGACCTTGGACGTGTTTCGGTCTGAGCGCAGGGAACTGACCGAACTGATCCCCGGTGCGGCGCTGGATCAGACAAAGCGATTGTTGCGGCGCGCGCCCTGTCGGCTCACGGGAGTGCAAAGGATGGAACTGGGACAGGTGATCATTCACAGTGCACGGCTTAACACCATCCATGTTGCGCGGCAAACGCTGGAGAAATTGTGGGAACGTTCGCCTGCAACGCAGGAAGACCTTCTGATAGTCCTGCAGGCATGGTGCATGGATGCGGAGCGTTCTGGTCTGCGCCCCTTGCAGCAATTTGCCCGACAATTGGCGAGCTATGGATAGGAAGATCAATCGTGATGAGCGCCACTCGGCGGTGCGACACGCATCGCCCCATGCGGCAAAGCGGGGGAGGGCAGCGCGTCATTGATCGCGCTGAGGACTGAATCGCCGGTCGCACCATGCTCGAAGCACGCATGCAAACACGAGCAATGCGTGGCCGTGACAAAGCAAGCCTTGCCAGACTGCGGCTGGCGGGAAAAGCGGCGAAAGTCCGGAGCAAATGGGAGCGCAGGCAGAGGGAAATGCTGGATCGTATGTGCGATGTTCCAACCGCGCTTCAGAATACAACAAGTTGAGTGGAAGATCTGCGCCAGCTAGCCACTGACACGCACCGGCATGCGATGTCCCTCACGTCGATGCATGGCGGCCAAAGCGGGATACCAGCGCCAGCAATTCTTCCATCACGACCGGTTTCGTTAAGCGCAATACCATGTGTGCGTGTGCCGCTGCCTCTTGG
Source organism: Pseudoduganella sp. S-14 (assembly GCF_049913285.1). Taxonomy (GTDB): domain Bacteria; phylum Pseudomonadota; class Gammaproteobacteria; order Burkholderiales; family Burkholderiaceae_D; genus Rugamonas. The sequence continues at coordinate 3,800,084 of NZ_CP183991.1, read as the reverse complement.
CTGCCCGGACCGTCCCAGCCGGTCCAGGCAACAATGGGAAGTGCAGCACACCGGGGAAGTGCATGCATGGCAATCGCGGTTTCATAGCCATCCATGCCAGGCATTTGAATGTCGAGGAACACGATATCCGCAGGCCAGTCAGCCAAGATGGAAACGGCTGAAGCGCCGTCGTAGGCCACCTTGTTATCGATGTGATGGATACTCAGAAATTGGGAGGCCATGTCGACGGCGTCCTTGTTATCGTCGACCAGCAGTACGCGGGAATTGACATGATTCATGGCGCTCTCTTTGCGTCATCGCGACTCTGTCGCGACGGGCTAGAGAGAGGAAATGGCGTGGTAGGTTCGAATCCACCCTACACGAATTGTGCAATGAGCTCCGCACGTTTGAGGCGAACCACGATGAGAAGGTGGCATGCCGAAACGGAATAGTGCAAAGTGAGGGGCTGTTGGCCGCACACTTGGATACATTCAGTCCGGTGAATGCTCACCGGTGTAGCAAGGTGCGCTTGAACAGGATGGAGGGAGGGGCATTCTCGGGAAAGATGTCGTAGTGCCCAATTCGCCCGCTGGGTCGAACTTTCAAGGCCCTTCCTTTTCCGTCAATCATCTTGCTCTCCTGACGCAGATTCAAGTGATGGGCGGCTCGCGCGTTCTGCACGTTAAGCTGGAAAATGCCTTGTCCAGGTGCCTGGCTGGCAAAGGCGCAAGCATCGACCAGGCAATCGTAGCGATAGGTGCCGTAGAAGTAATGTCCGGCAACAAATACGATACCTAGTTGCTGCATCAGCCGCAATTCGTCGATCGAAGGTGCGCGGGGCGGGTTCGTGGGCCCAGTCAACCACGAAGGCGGCGCGCGAGAAGGATGAAGCAGCATGAGCTGCGCGTAATTGTATGCATCGATAAAGTTCTCATATGCATACCCGCGGTACAGGTACTCGCGCCCATTGAATCGGATAGAGCCTGGTCCAGAGCCGAACGTGCCTGCTGCACGGCGATAGTAATGATAGATTGTCATGCCAACCCCCTTGTTTCTTCGTCGTTGTCGTGGCGACGCTCGCTTCAGCCGATGACGAAAGATGGGATGTGGTCAGTGTACGCCGTTCCGTGCTTGTTTGCTGGAGGTCCCTGCGGCGGATGGTGCGCGCGAGGTGGGGGGCATGTATTGCGTCGCCCTTCGTTCGAGCCGGTAACCGGGCGCGCAAATGGGGGCTGACTTTCCGCAGATTGATAGAGAGGTCGGAATCCAAGCACCACCGCCATCGCTTGGACGCCTGGGTAATTGCGAACCGGCACGCGACGAATTGTTTATGTAAATCGGCCCTTCTTATGCACTGACGATCCCACTTCGGTACTTCGTCCCCGTCCTAATTATTTACCTGTCTCGGCTTCCCGATGCGAGCGACCGTCCACCTGGCTTAATGACGCCAGATGCTGCAGCGCCCGGGTCTTCTGCGGCGACAAACGCAGCGTCAGCGTTGATTTTGCCGGGAAGGAATTCATCGTCTGAAGCATTCAAGCGGCACCGGACCGGGCATTAGTTCGCGGTTCGGGTTGAAAGGGTGAATCAGAGCGCTAAAATGCGCCGTAGCGCCTGCGGGGACGATCACGAGATCGGGGCAACGGCGCTGACGATATGCCGCGCGTAGAGCAGTGGCGCAATAAATAAAACTTATGGCGCGCCGCCCTGGGCAGCGTTGGCCAGCTAATGTTACATCTAAAGCCCTGTTTTACGGGGCCTTTCCTTATTCCCTTTGCATCACCGCCCTGGCGGACGCCCGGCTGAACTGTGCAGGCTGGATTCCGTGAGCGCCCCTGAGCTGCGCCTGGCTCAATCGGGCCTCGGCGCCGCCGGCCCCAACGGCTGATGGATAGCGGAGCCCACCCTCATGGCGAGAGTAAATCGTTGGTGCCATTGGCGAATTTCATAATTGTTTTCTCGCGACTTGTGAATCACAATTCTTGCTTGCGGGCTAGCCCCTTAATTCACCAGAGACATGATGCGACTATTTTCAATCACTGCCATGTTGGCGGCGTTTCTGATCTTCGCGCCTGCCGTTAGCCTCGCCGAACCAAAACAACGCCTGATTGTCCTCAGCGATATCGAGGCCGATCCCGATGACAGCCAGTCGCTCGTGCGTTTGCTTCTGTACGCGAACCAGATCGATATCGAAGGCATCGTCGCCACGACCTCCACGCACCAGAAGTCGCATATCGCACCCGCATCCATGCATGCGATCATCGACGCCTACGGCCGAGTACAGCCCAATCTGTCCAAGCACGAATCGGGTTATCCGAAGGCGGAGGTGCTAAAAGCAGTGGTGCGCTCTGGTTCGCAACTCTACGGCATGCAAGGTGTCGGCGCCGGCAGGGACTCGCCGGGATCGGACGCCATCATCCAGGCCCTGGAGAAAAATGATACGCGTCCCCTGTGGGTCGCTGTGTGGGGCGGTGCCAATACTCTTGCTCAAGCGTTGTATCGGATCGACCACGACAGGACGCCGGAGCAGGCCGCGCGCCTGCTGAACAAGCTGCGCGTCTACACGATCTCCGATCAGGACGATTCCGGTATCTGGATGCGCACAAAGTTTCCCGATCTGTTTTACATCGTCAGCCCCGGCGGGTATGGCAATGGTACGTGGACGGGCATGCACTCGACTGAGCCGGGCTTCGACAGCACGGAAGTGAGCAACAACTGGATCGCCACCCATATCCAGCAGGGGCATGGGCCGCTGGGCGCTATATATCCGGATGTCTCTTTCGGCGTGGAGGGCGATACGCCATCCTTCCTATCCTTGATACCAAACGGCCTGAACGCACCCGAGCATCCGGAGTGGGGCGGCTGGGGTGGGCGCTACGAGTTGTACACGCCAGCGTTGGAGACCACCGATCCGAAAGGTTTCACCGGCAACGTTCCTATATTGCAAGAGCCGCGTGCCATCTGGACCAACGCCGTGGACAGTTACAGGCCGGTGGTCTACCACGACTATGGCCGCAGCGTGCAAGCCCACGACAAGGTCTCTACCGGGTACCGGACCACTGTCTGGCGCTGGCGCAAAGACTTCCAGAACGATTTCGCTGCCCGAATGGATTGGAGTGCCAAGTCATACAAGGAGGCGAATCATCCGCCAGTGGTAAAGCTCGGCCATGGTGATCGGCTGACCATCAAATCCGGCGAAGGCTTCATGATGAGCGCTGCCGGGAGCTTGGACCCCGATGGAGATAGCTTGAGCTACCTGTGGTTTCAGTATCCCGAAGCCGGCAGCTACAAGGAGCAGATCAAGCTGGGGTATGCGGAAAATCATCATACCGTTTGGGGGCAGGCGCCGGTGGTAAGCAAGACGGAAACCGCCCACTTCATCGTCAAGGTTATCGATAAGGGCAGTCCGCCGCTGACGCGTTACCGACGCGTTGTCGTCACTGTCGTGCCGACTAATTCCTAAGCCACCAGGTACGTTGAGCGAGGGCATGATGGCTGCCGCGAGGCCAGGCATCCAGAAGTACATGAAGGAGCCGTTGCGTGGCCTGGCGGAAGTCCATGGCGGCATGCTCTATGTTGTGCGGGTGCTGTCCGGCCATCTAACTTTTATCTATATGCGCGCGCTATGTTCAAAGGCACTGCTCCGGCTAGTCCTGCTTCTCGGTATGAGTATTGTGATCGGGTATCTGTGCGTCAGCCGCAGCTATCACCGCGTCGCCTTGTTTGAGCAAGAAGATTTTTCCTGGCAATTGCGCACGCACAGCAGCGCGACGACCAACCTGAACGCGAGAGTCGATGCGGCGCGCCTGATCATGGAATTCGTCCTGTCAGGCAGTCATCCCCGATCCTATGTTTCAACCGGCCTGCTGTTCACAGACCGCAACGGCAAACCGGCGCTGTTCGACTGGTCCCGGTTCGGCAAGGTCAGTTTCGAGGCGCGCTGCTTCCCTGCCAGTACCATCCGGGTCGGCCTGGCCACCTTCGATGAAAAGCTGTCCAAGCCGGGTGATCTGATGAGCTACCGCTCGCCGACGGCATACATCAACTGCAATCAGGACGGGGGCCGCGTCGAACTCGATCTGGCGCATTTAGCCATTCCGGAGTGGTGGGTTGACATGAACAAACTTAACCCATCCGATCTGGGCTACTCATTGGCCAAGGTCGCGCAGATCGAAGTCGGCACCAGCAACGCCAGCCGCGTCGGGACTCCGTCGCGTATCGAAATCGCTGGAATCGAAATGCACGAGCGGAAGTACGGCTACCTGTATTTTCTCGCCGTGTTCCTGGTACTGGCCTGGGCTGGTTTCGCGTTCTGGGTAGTCAAGCAGTACGCGGCGGCCCTTGCTAATGACCTGCATGCGCGGATGCAGAAAGACCTGCCGCTGGTGGCATATCAGCAGCTGGCGCTGGAGCCGCACCGGGAAAGGGAAAAATCCGCCATCTTGAGGTTGCTGGCGACGCGTTATGCGGATTCAGAACTGGACTTGGAAACCGTGGTCTCGGAAACCGGCGTCAACCGCAATAAGGTCAACGACATACTAAAAGCGGAAATGGGGTATACCTTTATCGGTTACCTGAACAAGCTCAGACTGACCGAAGCATCGCGCCTGTTGGTGGAGAACACCGGAGCCACTATTGCGGAAATCGCCTATTCGGTAGGGTATAAGAATTCCTCGTATTTCAATAAGCTCTTCAAGGAAGAGTACGAATGCACTCCCAAGGCATTTCGTGAAATTTGCAAGAAAGAGGCGCGGGAACCTGCGGCATGAAGTTCATATGCCGCCAGCGGCGCTGAGCGCGGCCCCATTCATGGGTGTATCCGTCGGCGCTGCCGCGCGCGCTTCATTCGGCAAGCGTGCGCCAAACGCGCATCGAGCCCCTGTCCGTATTGGGCACTGCCTGGTTGCAAAGGCCCCCTCCATTCATCGTTGGAGGAGGAGGAGGGGGCGACCGACCTTGGCTCCCTTAGAGGGCGGGTATTGCCAGCCGAGCTTGCCAGGTGCGAAGATACAACCGTTAGGGATCTGCCGGGCCGCGCGCCTGGCAAGGGCATCGTCAGGCAAGGACTCCTTGCGCGCCGCGCGGCCGGGGGCGCCCTAAGGTTTAACAGGGCCGCTCAGGAGCAGCATCAGCACGCCGTGCGGCGCCAGCCGCGCTTCCAGTTTGCCGCTGGTATCGCCCGTCTTCCTGCTCCACAGGTCGGACCAGCGGTAGGCGGTCTGCTTGAAATTGACCGACCGCTTGCTCAGGTCATCGGTCAGGAGGTGCGCCTGCCAGTCATGATGAACGTCGACAGCCTGGTCGGAGCGGTTCAGGAACATCAGTGCCCATTGGCCGCCTTCGAGTGGTTTGGCATAGAGCTCCAGCGGACCGTCGGCCAGGATGCGCAGCGCCTGCACACCCAGCTTGTCCTGGTTCACCGCGATCACGCCGGGGTTGGTCAGGATGCGGCGGCTCGACTCGGATATGGAACGCAGGTCGTTGCCCAGGATGAGGGGCGAGGCCATCATGGCCCAGATCGACAGATGGGCGCGGTCTTGATCCTCGCTCATGCCGTTGCCCACTTCGAGCATGTCCATGTCGTTCCAGTGGCCGGGGCCTGCGAACTTGCGCAGGCCTGCCTGCTTGTCGAGGATGCGCAGCACGCCCAGGCCAACCGAAAAGCCGGGGCTGTATTCGCAGTCGAAGCAGTTATAGATATCGGGCGTGGTGCGCCACATATGGCCGACCTTGCCGGCCCACTCCCACGGCTTGCTCATGCCCCATTCGCATATGCTGAACACCATCGGACGGCCCGACTTGGCGATCGCGTCGCGCATCGTGGTGTAGGCCGCTTCCGCATTCAGGCCCGGGGTGTCGCACCAGTCGTACTTGACGTAATCGATGCCCCATTTCGCATAGGTCCGCGCATCCTGATACTCGTAGCCGCGGCTGCCGGGGCGGCCGCCGCAGGTGGTCGCGCCGGCGTCTGAGTAGATGCCCAGCTTGAGCCCCTTGCCATGCACATAGTCCGCCAGCGCCTTCATGCCGGATGGGAAGCGCGTGGGGTCGGGCTGGATGTCGCCGTTGGCGTCGCGCTGGCCGTGCCAGCAATCGTCAATGTTCACGTACTGGTAGCCGGCGTCCTTCAAGCCCGTCTCGACCATGGCATCGGCAGTCTCGCGGATCAGGCGCTCGTCGATATCGCAGGCGAATTTGTTCCAGCTGTTCCAGCCCATTGGCGGGGTGTTGGCCAGGCCTTCAGCCTTTTGAGCCCAGCTATAGCCGCAGGCGGCGGCACCCAGCAGGGTGCCTAACACGAGCAGCGCTGTGCGTTTCATGTTCATATTGAATCCCTTTATCATGTGTCGGATTACGCCGCTGCAAGCGCGGCGCCAGTGGTGTTGGAGCGGCAATAGGTTGGTATCTATCGGCCGCGCCGTTTGTACAGAAAGCATGCCCGAGAGACAACCACGCCAAAAGTCAATATTTGCTCCCCCCACTTTGCCCTGTCCGGTAATTGTCAAAGTCGACCCGGCCGCCGGCGGACTTGGTCGAGTAAAAGAAGAGCGCGTAGCGGTAACCCATGAAGTGCGGGAAGGTGTAAGCCAGGCGCGAGGGACGGCCGATGGAGATCCAGGATTTGCCGTCGAGACTGTAGGAGAAGCGGGCGACTTCAGGCGCAGGCTGAAATTCGGTTTCGGCCTTGAGGTGAACGGAATTGCCGGAGAGGGGAATGGAGGCGATCTCCTCGGCCTGGCCTGAGTCGGCGCTCACCATGACGAGCGACTTGGCGCCGCCGCTCATTTTCACGCCAACAAAACCATACTCTTTCTGGAAAGCGGACAGGCCGGCCCAGTCGCCGTCTTTCATGCCGCTCACGTCGATGCTGGTGGTGGCGAAACTGTCAGGGCCAAACGTGCGCTGGGTGAGCGTATTCCTGGCCTCGAGCAGGCTGGAATCGATACGGCTGGTGACAAAGCTCATGTAGCCGGGACGCGTGGTGAGCGACCAGTTGCGCGGCTCGGGATTGTGATTCCATTGCCAGGCGAGGGGCAGGGCTGGGGCGCCAGGCAGGCGGTCGAATTCGTCCGAGGCGACGATCCCGGAGGCGCCGGAGGCGCCCTGTGCGCCGGCGGGGATGTCGAGCGTCATGGGGACCTCGCCGTCTTGGCCGAGCACGGGCCAGCCGTCCTTCCAGGTCACGGGCACGAGGTAGGGGATGCGGCCGACTGCGCCGTTGTCCCTGAACAGGTAGGCATACCATTTTCCTTCCGGGGTGTCGACCAGGCCGCCCTGGGCGATGCCGCGGTCATCGAGCATGATGCGGCCCTCGTAGGGGCCGTCGATGGCGTCGGCGCGGTGGACGATGACGGAGCGCGCCCAGCGGGTCTTGGGCGAGGCGATGTTGAAGAGGTAGTAGCGGCCGTTGATCTTGGAAAGCTGCGAGCCCTCGCCGCAAAGCCCGCCCTGGTCGGCGCCGAAGAGCGCGTTCACCTGTTCGATGATGGGCTTGTTCACGCCGCCCGGCTTAATTCCAGAGAGATCCGGTTTCAATTCGGTGAGCATGATGCGATTGCAGCCCCAAACCATGTAAGCGCGGCCGTCGTCGAAAAACAGGCTGTGGTCATGCATCGCGGGCGCGAAATTCGTCTCTTTCCACGGGCCGCGCTCCGGATCGCGCGTGGTGTAGATATGGGTGCGCCCACCGGCGGTGGGGGCGAAGGTCGAGGCATGGAACACGCCGTCGTGATAGCGCAGGCTGCTGGCCCAAGAGCCGGCACCGTAGGCGTTGTTGCCGTTTTCGAGGCGGAAGGCTTCGTCGTCGGCCAGGGTTTGGTAGGCGTAGGAGGCCATGCTCCAGTTGACCAGGTCCGTCGACTTCATGATCGGGAGGCCCGGGCTCATGTGCATCGTCGTGCTGCTCATGTAGTAGGTTTTTCCGACACGGATGACTGCGATGTCGGGGACATCGGCCCAGATAAGGGGATTGTGGGCACGATTCGCCTGTGCCGCCGGAAGAGGCCGGGATGCGACGGAGGCGCCGTCCGCGGGCAGAGCACTCTGGGAGAATTGCCAGTAATCGAATTTGAACAGTTCCTCGCCGGCGGCACCGCGAAACATGAAGAAGAGATCGTGGACGCCAGCGGCTGCGGAAATCCGGGTAGACTGCAGCTGCCATTCGCCGCCGGTTCCCGCGATCGGCAGCGTGCCGATCAACTGGCCGTCGAGCTTATCCAAACGAATCTCGATCTTCGCCCCGGTGGCCTGCTTCGCCTTGGCAGTGCTGGAGAGGCTGGCCTTGAAGGCGCGCGCGCCGGCCGCGCCGAAATCGACATTTCGTACCTGGATGTGGTCGCCGTCGTGAATGTCGCGCACGTTCTGGCCGCCGGCGCTGCTGGGCTCGATCTTGACACCGGAAGACCAGGCGATGGTCTCGGCTTCCACGCGCTTGTAGGGATCGAGGGTGGCGAGCGGTGCCGGCCCTTCCTTGGTCGGCTGCACCATCTGGACCGAGCCATCCGGCTTGAACTTCAACTCATCGACCGCCACGGAACGTTTGAAGCCATCGCCTCCCGGCAGCGCGCCGTTGTGGTAGAAGAGGTAGGTCTTGCCCTTGTAATCGACCACGCCCGGGTGGTTGGTGAAGGCGCTTTGCGGGGGCATGACGACGCCGCCATAGGTCCACGGGCCTTCCGGTGTAGGGCCGGTGGAGTAGGCGAGATGCTCAGGGATGGGACCACCGGCAAAGAACAGGTAATTGAGATTCTTGCGCTTATAGAGCCAGGGACCCTCTTCGTAGGATGTGCCGCGCAGGGCAGACTTTGGCAGCGTAGTGCCTTCTTTGTCCGGAGGATTGCGCTCGGCCAGGGCCTTGACGGTCATCGGATGGCGAATGATGCCCTTGTCCCCGACGCTGGTGTCATAGGAAATCATGTCCTTGTTCAGCTTCACCGACCACAGATTTGGATTGCCCCAGGCGAGATAGGCCTGGCCCTGGTCGTCGATGTACAGGGTCGGATCGATGCTGTCGTACAGGCCGCCGGCGTGGCCGGCGATCAGCGGTTTTTTGAGGGGATCGGTGTAGGGACCCAGGGGATTATTGGCCACGAGCACGCCGATGCCCCGGCCTTGCACCGGGCCATAGAGATACCATTTGCCATCCCGCTCGATCACCTGGGGAGCCCAGGCGCCGTTGTCGAAACCGTCCCAGCCGGATTTCTCCTTGGCGGCCCAGGGAAAATCCCGGAGGGAGGCGACCACGCCATACTGGGTCCAGTTCACCATGTCCGTGGTCGTGGCGAGCACCCAGTTCTTCATGTTGAAGTTATTTTTTTCGCCGGCGTCTTCGTCGTGGCTGGAGAACAGGTAGAGCGTGCCCTTATGGACCATCGGCGCCGGATCGGCCGTATTCATCGTCTGAATAACCGGGTTGAGCGCGAACGACGCTGCGGGCAGCGTGGCCAACACGGACAAGAGGGCGGCAGCGGAGCGGGTTGATTTTGTCATGAGATTACTCCTCCAATGCGACCACCAGTACGGCCTTGGCAGGCACCTTGAGCGATAGCTTGCCGCCTGCAGCGCGCGCGCTGAACGCCGCCGGCTTGATGGCCTGCGGATACTGAAAGGTGTTGTGCGCATCCATCTTGGCCGAGGTCAGCACCTTGCCGGCCGCACCTTTCAGCTTCGTGCCGGCGACGTCGACGGCGACGTCGACCGCCTTGGACGGATCGGTGTTAACCAGCGCCAGGTACATCTGGCCGTCCTTGGCACGTGCCGCCGAAGCGCTCACGCCCGGGATGGTCGTTGCGCCCAGGGTGTAGCTGGTGTTGTCCTTGATCGCCAGCGGCAGCGACTTGGCATCCTGGAACGGCACATACATCTGGAACGTGTAGTAAGTCGGGGTCAGGACCATCTTCTCCTCGTCGGTCAGGATCATCGCCTGCAGGACGTTGACCATCTGGGCGATGGTGGTCATGGGGACCCGTTCCGCGTGCTCATGGAAGATGTTGAAGTTGAGCGCCGCGACGAGCGCGTCGCGCAGGGAGTTCTGCTGGAACAGCGCGCTCCTGGCGCCCGCTTCGTCATACCAAGTGCCCCACTCGTCGATCATCAGACCGATCTTCTTTTCGGGATCGTTCTTGTCCAGTACCACCACGTGATCCTTGATCAGTTGATCCATTTTCAAGGTGTTGGCAAGGGTCGAGATCCATTCGCCCTCCTTGAAGCCGAGGTCCTTGCCTTTGACGTCCCAGCTGCCCGTCGGGACCGTATATTGGTGCACGCTGATGCCCGTGGTGCGGCCCTTCAGTTCCTTGCTCAAGACTTGGGTCCACGCGGTTTCGAGGCCACTGCCGCCGCTGGCGATCATCTGCGGCCTGGACTGCGCGGGCGCCCTCAGGAACGCTTCGTAGTTGCTGTACAGGTTGGCATAGTACTCGGGCTTCATGTTGCCGCCGCAGCCCCACAACTCATTACCGATACCGAAGAAGGCGACTTTGAACGGCTTTTCGCGCCCGTTCTTTGCGCGCAGCCTGGCCAGGGGCGAGCCGCCGTCTGCGGTCATGTACTCGATCCAGTCGGACATCTCTTGCACGCTGCCGGTACCGACGTTGCCGTTGACGTAGGCGTCGGCGCCCAGCATGTCGATCAGGTCGAAGAATTCGTGGGTGCCTACGGCATTGATCGCGTCCACCGTGCTCCCGTGGACGTTGGCCGGGCGCTGGTCCTGGGGGCCAATGCCGTCGCGCCAATGGTATGTGTCGGCGAAGCAGCCGCCCGGCCAGCGCACCAGCGGCACATGCAAGGCCTTGAGCGCACCCACCACGTCATTGCGCCAGCCCCTGGTATTGGGGATGGCCGGCATGCCTTCGTAGACGCCGGTGCCGAGGTGTTCGGCGAACTGGCCATAAACGTTCTTGTTGATGATCGGGCCGGGTTTGGCTGCGTCGATGTTGATGCTGACCTGGCCGGCGGCAAAAGCTGGCGCCGCGATCAAGCCGAGAACGGCGAGGCCGTGTTTGACGATGTTCATGCGGGAGGAAGCTCCAAACTGTGTTGTTGAAGGATTGCTGCGCAGCCGCCCGCTGCGCGGCGGCGCTGGCAGAAGGCGCCTGAGGGCGGCCGCCATGGGCGGACCGCCGGAGCGATTCTCAGTGGGATGACGCGCCGGGTCGCCGGCAGAGGGCGCTTACGGGATTCGGCCCCTTGGCCGTGATCACGCCGAGGCGGTACGGAATCTTGATGTAATCGTCCACGCGCACTGCAGGGTCATTTCCCTGGAAGAGGTATTCGAGCGGCTGGCAGGGGTCGATTGTCATCGTTTGATCGGTATTGATCCGCACCAGTTCGCCGTGTGAAATGCCTTCCGACCAAATCTTTGCCACGTTATCGCGCGTCGCGAACGCGTTCATTGGCGCGGACGAGAAGGGCTCCCATTTTCCGTCCAGGCTATTGCTTTTCCAGATCCGGAAATAGCGTCCTGCGGGCGATATTGCCTCCACCAGCGTAATGTAAGTGTTCGTGTTGGCGATCTTGTAGGTATTGCTCGCCTCGAACACGTCCTCCTTTTTTTCGGACATGACAGCGACAGTGTTACGGAAGCCATTCGGGAACTGGCCTAACTCGGTTTCGGACCTCAGCAAACGTCCGTTATCGTCGGTACCGAACAGATAGCATTTTTTATCATCGCAGATTACCCAAAAATCCAGCCAGCCGACGCCCAGGGGAGCCTTGACGATGTCGGGTTCGACTGGAAAGAACTTTTTGGGCGCGCTCCACGACAACGGGTCGCCGATATCTTTCGAGGTTGAATACAGCGGATCGGCGCCTTGATATACGAGATACCACGTCTTCTGCGGAGCGAAATAAAATACTTGCGGCGCTGCGCGATAACCTGGCCCCATAGGGGATTTGTCAAGCGGGACTATTTTCGCTGCCGGTGCGTTCGACCAGCTGTCAAAGCTGGTGTATCCAAGGCCCCAGCCAGCAGACCCGGCCGTTGTAATGAATGCGTGGTATTTGCCGTCCACGTAGACGATCGAGGGATCTTTCACGCCGTAGATTGTCTGGTTTGGATCCTCCTGAGGCGAAATAAGCTGGGGGCTCGAAGTCCAGTTAAACGCCAGTCTCGCAGGCTCCGTCAAGTGGTTGGCAATTGCGTTGTTCCCACTCCATCCTGCGAAGGCAGCCAGCAGGCTCACAACCATGCTGCATTTTTTTAGATTCATTAATAACTTCCTCGATTTGGCACGTCCGAAAGTACTTCGGAATGGAGCATAGACCGAGTTGCATGCGTACGAATAAGACAGAGTGCAGAGACTTGGCCACTTTGCTGATTGATGAACGAAGTGTGCCAAAAGTTTTATGCTGCCCAGGCCTGCACTTGCCAGGCGAGCAGCAAATGGACGCGGGAAATAGAGATAAACGCCTGAGTTCTTCAACTATCTGCACACTGCTAGCATTCTCAGGAAAATCGCTACCAGCGGCTGCGCCGGTTTGTCTCCCCTATGCTGACACTGGCCTGAGAAAATCTTCCGGGCGATGCTGGCTGCGTTACTGGCTTGCGTGCCGCTCTTAGCTTCGCCCCCTGTGAATTGCAGTTTGGGGCGGCGCCAATACGCTCGCTCAAGCGTTGTACCGCATTGGCCAGGACAGGACGCCGCAGCAGACCGCTCGCTTGCTCAGTAAGCTGCGCGACGCCGGCGGAATGAGTCGTTATTGGAGACGACGTCCGCCGTTGGCGCGGAGTTGGTGAGGCGCTCATCGGTAATATTTATGATAGTTATCATATGCTGATTCCTGGGCAGCCTACAGATGGTGTGCGGGTTGCCAAGCCGCTGTCGAACGGTTCGTTCGCTTAGCGGGCCGCCTGTGCGGGTGAGACGAGTTGGCGGCCAGAATGCACGTGGCAGAAAAATGGTATATGATGCTAATCATGCAGACCACCACTCGAAAGCGCACATCGGCCAGCCGCAAAGAACTCACACATGAGCGAATCGTGGAGGTGGCGTCGCGCGCCATTCGTCGCAGCGGATACGATGGCACGGGTGTCGCCGACATCATGAAGGAGGCCGGACTAACGCACGGCGGGTTCTACGCGCACTTCGAATCGCGCGATGCATTGCTGGCGGAAGCTGCCGATCGTGCCGGTACAGAGTCGGTCGCGTTGGCGGCGCGGGTGGCTGCGGCAGCGCCACCAGGACAGGCCGTGCAGGCGATGATGCAGGCTTATTTATCGCCAGAGCATATTGCTGCCATCGAGACCGGGTGCCCGGTATCGGCGCTCGGTTCGGAGATGCCGCGGCAATCGCCAGAGGTACGGCGCGCCGCGACGATTCATATCAAGGAAATGATCGACGTGTTCGCGCGCCAGATGCCGGACTGGGGACAGCCCCGGGCGCATGAGCAGGCGATGGCGCTGGTGTGCGCCTTGATCGGGACGACGGTGATGGCAAGGGCCGTTGACGATCCCCGGTTGTCTAAAGCGTTGTGCGAGGCGACGATGAAGCAGTTTTCTCCCGCAAAAGAGTAAAGAAGTTAAATTTTTTTTGCGCGTGAATATGATGCGCATCATATCAACCTATCGCGCTGAGGTGAAGCGCCAAATCGCGAGACTTTCGCAGAGGGAGGACATGATGATTACCGATTCAAAAATTGCAGTGATCACGGGGGCTTCGTCGGGCATCGGCGCGGCATATGCCGAGCGTTTCGCGCGGCGCGGTTACGACTTGGTACTGGTAGCACGCCGCGCTGAGCGGTTGCAGTCGCTCGCGGCCAGCCTGACGGACCAGTATGGTGTCCGCGTCGAGTCCCTTGTGGCCGATCTGGCTTCTGAGGAAGGGCAGGCGCGTGTTGAGCAACGTCTTGCTTCCAGCCCAGCCGTCAGTGTGTTGGTGAACAACGCTGGCATCGCCAGGCTTGCAACGATTTCGACAAGCCCGCTGCAGGATTCGTTGGCCCAGATCGCGTTGAACATGACTGCGCTGACCCGATTGACGCATGCCATTCTGCCGGGCATGTTGGCGCGAAACACAGGGTCGATCATCAATATATCTTCTGTGATGGCGTTGAACACGCTCCCGATCAGTTCCGTCTACAGCGGCTCCAAGGCGTTCGTGTTGGCATTTAGCCGCGGCCTGCAGCAGGAACTGGCGGATACCGGCGTGAAAGTTCAGGTCGTGTTGCCTGCGGCGACCGCCACGGAGATCTGGGATCAGTCGGGCGTGCCTTTCGCTGCGCTCCCGCCCGAAGCGGTGATGACCACTGACAATCTCGTCGATGCGGCACTGGCCGCGTTTGATCAAGGGGAAACCGTCACGCTGCCGTCGGTGGCTGAACTCGGAATGATCGACAACTTCGAGTCTTCCCGCATTGCTCTCTTTGGCGCCGCCCAAACCGGCAAGGTGGCACCGCGCCTGCAATCGCGCTGAATTGTCCGATTGAGAACTATGCACTCCACACTCTGGTGTTCCTTGCCTTGGCTGCCACCTGGCTGCTGGCGCCAACTCTGCTGCTGGCAGAGTGGGGCGTAGAATTCAATCACGAGGTAGGGCTGCTGGGGCGCCGCGCCGCGGCACTCTACGCCGGTGTGGGCGTGACGGAGCGCGGAAGCGTCGCCAGCGCGCTCGGCTTTGGTAAGGGGATTGGTCGTTTCCTGCCTCATGCTTGTTGCATTGGGGCTGTATGAATTCTGGCGCGGCCACGCAACCGACAAGATAACGCTGGCGGTCGCCTTCGAGGTCGCGTTGGCGCTGGCATTCCTGTCGGCGCCCGCGGGTGGCGGGAAAGTGGTGCCGCAGGGCGCCAGTATTACTCCTTTAAAGAAGAGAAAGTCGAAATGAAAGCACTTGTCCTGAAACGTTATGGCGCGACGGATTCGCTCGCCTTTGCCGATGTGCCGCGGCCAACCATCAAACCGGACGAGATCCTGGTCCAGGTGTATGCCGCCGGTCTCAATCCGATCGATTACATGATCCCGAAAGGATCGTTCAAGCCCATCCTCAAGTTCGACCTGCCCGCCACCATGGGGAGCGACCTGGCAGGCGTTGTGGTCGAGGTTGGAAGTCGCGTCACGCGCTTCAAGGTCGGCGACGCGGTGTTTGCCAGCTTGTTCGATCTGGGCGCGGGTTCCCTGGCCGAATATGCGGCCGTACCGGAGCGGGCCGCGGCGCATAAGCCGGCCAACCTGGATTTCGTCCAGGCGGCATCGATTCCGATGGTTGGCCTCACCTCGTGGCAGGCGCTCAAGGAGCGCGCGCAGTTGCGCCCGGGGCAAAAGGTGTTCGTGCCGGCAGGATCGGGAGGTATTGGGACCTTTGCCATCCAGTTGGCCAAACAGCTCGGTGCCATTGTAGGCACCACAACCAGCACCGGAAACGTGGATCTGGTGCGCAGCCTCGGCGCGGATGAGATTGTCGACTACAAGAAGCAGGAATTCGAAAAGACGCTGCGTGGTTACGACGCCGTGTTGGGCACGGTGCGCGGCGATGGGATCGAAAAATCAATGCAGGTCGTCAAGCCGGGCAGCAGCATTGTCTCGCTCATTGGGCCGCCTGACGCCGCATTTGCACAAGAGCGCGGCATGAATTTCCTGATGAAGTTCGTGTTTGGCCTGTTGAGCCGCAAGGTGATCCGCCTGGCACGAAAGCGCAATGCCCAGTATTCGTTCCTGTTCATGCGGCCCGACGGGCGTCAACTCGGCAAGATCGGGGAGATGCTTGAATCGTCGCGCATCCGGCCGGTCATCGACAAGGTTTTCCCTTTCGCCAACGCGAAGGAGGGACTGGCATACCTCGAGCAGGGACGAGCTAAGGGCAAGGTAGTGGTCGAGTTGGTGAAGTCCTGACCAAACGTTACCGGCGCGTACAGGGCCGTTGCCGGAATTTTCAGTCCTGGAGACGAAGACAATGCAAGAAGACGACAAGCTGGCACTGCCGCGCTGGCGTGTGAAATGTGGTGCAACGGCCGCGTCGGCTACTTGGCCAGGAAATCGAGCACTTCGCTGACGAATTGGTCGTGATACTGGAACACCCCGCCATGGCCCGCATCGGGATAGATAACCAGTTTGCTGTTCGAGAGACGTCGCGCGAGGTCGATTGAGTTGTTGGACGGTACCATGCGGTCCTGGTCGCCGTTAGCAACCAGGACAGGCTGCTTGATGACCGAGAGGTCGGCAGGCATTTTCTGTCCCCATGCTTCCAGCGCCCGCAGTTGTGCAATATAGGCAGAAGGGGTGATCTCCTTGTCCCGATCGTCCGTGCGCTCTTTCAGCCGCGCGAGAAATTGCCTGCCTGCCGCAATGCCGCCCGGGGTCCTGGTGAAAAAAAGGTATTGCTTCGGATCCTGAAAAGTGAAAAATGCGCGTAGCAGGTCATAGTTCGCGACGCCTGCCACTGAGCTGATGCCTTCGCCGCCTGCGGGGCCCGTGCCGGCCAGGATCATCTTGCGAACCAGGTGGGGCTTCTTCAGGACGATCTCCTGGGAAATCATGCCGCCCATCGAGAAGCCGAACAGGTCGACCTGTTCGAATTGCATAGCCTTGATGAACGCAATGCCATCGTCCGCCATCTGTTCGATCCTGTCGGTAGGAGCTCCACCGGATGCGCCGACTCCACGGTTGTCAAAGACGACAACGTGATGTTTTGCAGCCAGGCCGTCCACGATGCGCGGGTCCCAATTGTCCAGTACCGCCGCAAGGTGGTTCAGGAACACCACTGGAGTGCCCCCATGTTGACGGCCCAGTTCGCGGTAGGCGAACGTAGTTCCCCCCACCGAAAGGAATTGTGTCGGGACGGTAGCCCAGTGCGCGTCGGTCGACGGCGCAGTCCGGGGTGTTGGGGTGGCAGCGGTAATGGCGGCACCGCTGTCGTCCGCTGCCCAGCCTGTGAATGGCATTGTCATCATGGAGGCCAGGGCGCTAGCCACCAAGGCTTTGCGCTTGCATATGGAAAGATAAGTCATGACGTCGTTCTCCAATTCAAAAAAAGTTTCGGCATCTGTCACGGTACCCGCCGTGGGTGCGCACGTGACGTTCCCCGACAGCGATGCACAACGACTCCACCAACGCCCCCTCTTGCACTTTCATGTGGCGACAACTCGGTGCTCGCCGCCTCATGCAATATCCCAAGGCGGCAAGGCGTTGACGGAACGTATGTAATATGATGAACATCATACAGGATATCCATCACAAGCTGTGTTTGGCTTTTATTGGGACGAGCAAGACCTTAGTTCGATAGCATTTGATGTAAATATGATGTTCTTCATATAGCAAGCTTTTGACAGTCGGCGTGTCTTGGTCAGCATGTCGGCACCATCCTTGTTGTCTGGCGAAGCACGTCAACCGATTCCAGGTTCAAATGAACCTACCTCCAAGTTCGTCCGCTTGGGCACGTGTTCTTTGCTGAAGCGCATCCGGAATCGTCTCCGGTGGCAACACGTAATCGTCGATGTACTCGTGTTTTGTGCAGCGCACAAATATGTGTGCTATACTGCGTCCCGTGGTGAAGTTCTCGAGTACTTCACCTTTGTAGCACCATATTCGTAGGTCACACTGAAGGCACCATGCAGATAGCATGGGCTTCCAAACTCCGCACCGGGCAGATAGCCCGGGCTGGAGTGTCGATTGAAGCGTTGGAATTACATTGAAACGAAGCCCGCACGAAGCGGGCTTTTTTTTATTCTCAGGGCGGCTTGCTACTTATTTCCTTGCTGCACCTCTGGCTACCTGGCGGCCTATTGCTGCAAGGCCCAGTCACGGATGCGATGGCGTTGATGAATGTGCATGTGGGCGAAAGTCGGGCGTGAATCACATTGACTATCGCGCCGCAGGATTGATCCGTATATATGCTTAGGCACTGGCGCCTCTTCGTGCTATGGTCAGTGGCTGCCTAGTGTTTGTTATTCTTGCCCGCAGCAATCGCAAAAGCGGAGGCTATATGAAAGATTTCACCCGCCCCGGCGCTGGGACCGCACTGGCCGTCGATGAGGCAATCGAGATGGAAGCGTCGTCCGGACGCCTACTTGCATGGCAGTACATGCATACGCATGCTGTTCCACCAAGTGTTGCGGCGAGGGTACTCTCCCAGAACGGCCCACGGCGTGCATTGATTTCAGATGGCCAGGAGAGGTCGCTGGATCGACGCACAGGCAAACAAGTTGCCCAGCATGTGTTGACATCAGCTACGGCAGAGTTGGGGACCATCCTGAAGTTACCTGTACCGAGGACGGACCAGAAGCTCTCGGAGACCATCGATTTAGCCATCGAGATGATGGGAACCCGCAGCCGGTTTTACGCCGAAGCGCTTTTGCGCATTCATGCCGTCCGGACTCCAGTCATCATGCGAGTCCTGTTCAACACCCAACGCCGAAGGACATTGCCATCTCCCATTACTCGTCTCGCACCGGTAATTGGGATTCAGATCTTGAAGTCCGGCTGAGGGCGGCATTGCTGGATGGCCTACCCAGCAGCTAGCTGGAGCGCATTGCGCAGTTCGGTCAGTTGGAATCGCTCGTCTATTCGAATTACGAAGCTGCAAAACTGCTCTAAACTGAAAGTGCGCTTCTTGAAAGGCGAAAACATGCAACTCATCGAACCGGGAGACAGGGCGGAATTTGATGCTATCCTCCGTCGGCACCATCTCGCGCAGTCGGACTTCTCGCTGACTGCCATCGATACGACTGATCCCAAGACTGACGAGTTATCGGGATTGCAGGGCGAACTTACTGTGACTCGTCTGTCGACTGGGCAAGTGAGGCAATATCTCATCAGTGACAGTACATCCTGGCTTGACTTGTTTCGGCATGACATTACGGACCGGGTCTACATTGGGCAGGAAAACAATTCCAGACCATCTCGGACCAGCGATCAGTCGAGCTGACCAGGTCGGTACAATCACGGCTCCCTTTTTCATGTCAACTTTAAGGTCTATTCATGGCTACCGAAACTGGCACCGTAAAATGGTTCAATGACGCCAAAGGATTTGGCTTCATCACACCTGACACTGGTGGGGCAGACCTGTTCGTGCACTTCCAGGACATCCAGGGAAAAGGATTCAAGGCGCTCAAAGAAAATCAACGCGTCTCCTTTGAGCGTGCCCCAAGTCCTAAGGGCGAGAAAGCCGCGAACGTCCGGCCTGAGTGAATGCCCGTGGACTTCAAACGCCTACAGTCACTTGTGTTTCGTTCATGTACTGCTGTCAAAGGCAATTGCCAGGAACTATAGCGAACGCCCCGATTATTTCATGGAGCCTAATATGGCCCATGGACAGGCGAATAGATCATCCGACAGCAGCGCTGGTTTCTCTGACACTTCTCACCAGGGCAGAATTCGATGAGGAAGCGGGATTGCGTGCGGCTCGATTCGCAGGCGTCGCGCCGAACCTCATCGAACGGATATTTCACAGGACGCTCGCCGGAGTCCGCATTTCAATCGTTGGCATAGATCCAGCTCCTGAAAGACGGCGACATGCTCGAATATGAGTGGTTGCGCCGATGCGCAGTCCACGTCCGGCGTTGGCTTCGGAGAAACGTCGCCGAGGACGTACTTCGCCGGATTTCATACGCTCAGGCTGTCGGATCGCTTGTTCCGATAGTGAAGAACGACGTCTCGAACTTCAGTTCGATTGTGCTCGCGATGGTCAGCATTGCTAGTCCGCCGCTGAATTCTCGAATCAACTTGTGCCATGGCAAGATGCCGGGCACGATGTTCACACGACCGGGCGGAGGTTTCCTTCCGGCGCATAACCTGAACATGAATGTGCGGCGGCCACGCCGGCGTCATTGCCGGGACTGACGGCAGCGACTGCACGTCTGACAGGAGCGAAGATTGCAGAATTTCCAGTGGTCCCTGCTGATCGGATACTGATGCTCGCACGTAGCCTCTGGGGGCGACGGTGTCGAGATTGCCGTTCACCTCTGCGACGATCTATCTTGTCATCGGATCGTTGCTGGGGCCCTTGGCTCTCAACTTGTTCACGGTCGATCCCCTGCATGGCGCCAAAGTGCTGGCTAATGCTGGTGTCTACCCCGGTCGGGGAGAGCATGTAGAGCGCATAGTCAGTGACGCTTTGAACAAGCATGCGGAACTGCCGCCCGCGGGAAAGTGTTCTCTGCGTAGAAGATTCGAACAATGAGATTGATCGCGGAAAGTACGCCCACACTGCGAATCGAGGAGACCCCGAAAGGATTAGGTGAATCGACCTCCTTCCTGTACACTGCGTATTCCACTTCGGTACTTCGTCACCGTCCTGTTTCCTTCCTGTCTCGGCCTGATGGCCATTCCTGTCCGATCCTCGACCATTGGCTCTACTTGAGAATTGGGTTCGTTCGTCTATAGGAAAGAACAGCGCATGAGCACACATACAGGCACCATTCATTGGTTTAGCAGGCTAAAGGGTATTGGGCAGATCAGGCCCGACGCGGGCGGATTTGATATCGTGGCTGACATCGGCGATTTTGTAGGGGGGCGGCCTACTGGCAGCCTCGAAGAAAAGCTGGTGTCCTACGAGCTTACTGAGTCCGCCTGGGGCTCCCGCGCGACCAATATCCACATTGTGCGGAGGCTGTGAACGATGGCGAAAGAAGACCTCATCGAAATGCCAGGCATGGTGAAGGAAGTGCTGCCTGATAGCCGCTTTCGGGTGGAGCTGGAAAACGGGCATCTCCTGGTTGCCTACGCAGCTGGCCGCATGAAGAAGAACTTCATTCGCATCCTTGCTGGAGACCGGGTAACGCTGGAGTTGTCGGCCTATGATCTCAGCAAGGGACGCATTACCTTCCGCCATATTGATGCGCCCAAGCGTTCTGTCGCGCGACCCGGGTTCCGGCGTAACCGCTGAGCCACATTAGCTCCACCGCAATCGCAGCATGATGCCAGCCCGCCTTTCTAGCACTGAGGTAACCGGGCACTTATCCGGTGTGATTCGCCAGGTTCAGACACTCGCGCCCCAGTTCGATGCTGTCCAGGCGGCGAGCCGGGCGGCGGAATAATTGAATCACGCGGCTGCGATCCTGCGCTGGTGTATCAATCCATTTGTGACGACGAGGATTGGCTGAAGAATCCGGCACTGCGATGCATTTGCAATGCAGCCGCTGAAGGCAGCAAGTAGGTGCCCGGTTGAACGTAAGCGCTCCATAAACCCCAACCTGTTCAACTGACGGTCGCTGCGGCATCCTTGCCACATCGTTTTCATCAGAGGTGGACATGGCAAGGGATGCGAAGTTTTGGCAGGGACATGTGGCGGAGATTGAGCGTAACGGCTGGGTGGCGAGTGAGTATGCGCGGCACCATGGCTTATCGGTGACGGCGCTGTACTACTGGCGTGCCAAACTAAAGGCCATGCCGGCCAGTGCCAGTGCGGCGGTAACCAAGTTCATGACGCTCGATGTCATGCCGGCAATGGCGCCAGCACCGTGCGTGGTGAGCGTAGGCGCGGTTCGGATTGAAACGCACTGCTTGCCCGCCCCGGAATGGCTGGCGGCACTGGCCGTGGCGACGCAAGGAGCGCGCTGATGCACAGGGGCTTTCAGATCGGCCAGGTCCACCTGTGCCGCGCGCCGATCGACTTTCGCAAGTCGATCAATGGCCTGTCGGTGCTGGTCGAGCAAGAGCTTGGGCTCGATCCATTCGGCCAGGCGCTGTACGTGTTCGTCAATCGCCAGCGCACCAAGCTCAAGGTGCTTTACTGGCACCGTAACGGTTTCTGCCTGTGGATGAAGCGGCTGGAGGCCGAGAAGTTCGCCTGGCCGAGTGAGCGTGCCGGCGTCGAGCAAATCAGCGCGCAGCAGCTGGAGTGGCTGCTGGAAGGTTTCGACTTGTGGCGCCACGCTCCCCACCAAACGCTGCATTACTCTTCTGTTTCCTGAGCGAGGCTGTTAACATGTGGCATGCCTTCACCCATCGACACACCCGCCATCACATTGCCGCCAATCGAGCTTCCCAAGCTCGCCGTGCTGGTGCCGTCGTTTGCTTTGCCGGAGCATCTGCCGAACGACGTGGGCAGTCTGCAGGCCTTGCTCAAGGCGCAGCAGCAGGCGTTTCATGCCTGCCGTGCTGACCGTGCAAGATGCGGTGCAGCAGTCGTACGCCGACGCGGCCGATACCATCCGTGCGCAGGTGCTCGATGCGGCCCAAGTTGCAGCGCGCGGCGCGGCGATCAAGGCTGCCAACGATTACCTGATCCGCATGATCGAGCAAGCCAAGCTGGCTC
Organism: Pseudoduganella sp. S-14; assembly: GCF_049913285.1. Classification (GTDB taxonomy): domain Bacteria; phylum Pseudomonadota; class Gammaproteobacteria; order Burkholderiales; family Burkholderiaceae_D; genus Rugamonas. Next base: position 3,777,918 of record NZ_CP183991.1, on the reverse strand, counting down.
GCCATCGTCTGTATGGCGCCAGTTCGGAACAAATGGCGGCGCTGCAGCGCGGGCTATTCGACGAGGCGGAAAGCTTGGCGCGCGACACGAGCCAGGAACAGGATGTCGCGCCGCAGTCGCCAGCCGACGGCAAAGCCAAGGACAAATCGGCTGGCCAAAACAAGCGCGGCAAGCGCACTGCACTACCGGGCGAGTTACCGCGCGTGGATGTTGTGCACGAAGTACCCGAGTCAGAGCGCACCTGCCCCTGTGGGACGCCGATGGCGGTGATCGGCGAGGAGGTGAGCGAGCAACTGGACATCGTGCCCATGCAAGTACGGGTGCTGCGCCACGTGCGCAAGCGCTATGGCTGTCCCAACGGCACGCACGTGCCGGTGACGGCCGCGTTACCGCCCCAACCTATCCCCAAGAGCAACGCCAGCGCCAACTTCCTGGCCATGCTGTTGGTGGCCAAGTACCTCGACGGCTTGCCGCTGGCACGCTTCGAGCACGTACTGGAGCGCCATGGCGCGCTGGTGCCGAGGCAAACCTTGGCGCGCTGGGTGATCGGCGCGGCCGCCGTGCTGCAGCCGCTGCACAACCTGATGCGCGATCTGCTGCTCGACGGCCAGTTGATTCATATGGACGAGACCGTGATGCAGGTGCTCAAGGAACCCGGCAAGGCGCCCTGCTCGCACAGCTATATGTGGGTGCAGACGGGCGGCCCGCCGGAGCGTCCAATCATCTTGTACGACTACGATCCGAGCCGCAGTGCGGAGGTGCCCGTGCGCCTGCTGGAAGGCTTCCGGGGCTATCTTATGACCGATGGGTACGAGGGCTACAACGCGCTAGCGCGCACGCCGCACATCGAGCACTTGATTTGCTGGGCACACGTGCGACGACGTTTTGTCGAAGCCGTCCGCGTGCAGGCCAAGGGCAAGCGTGGCCTGGCGGATCAGGCCATCGACTTGATCGGCCAGCTGTATGGCGTCGAACGCGAGCTGCGCAACGCCAGCGACGCCCAGCGCCTGCAAGGCCGCCAGGAGCGCAGCTTGCCGCTGCTGGCCAGCTTGCGCATATGGCTCGATGGCGTGTTGCCGGCCGTGCCGGGCAAGACCAAGCTGGGCGAGGCACTGACCTACCTGCACAAATACTGGCCCAAGCTGGTGCGCTATGTCGAACGCGGCGATCTGCCCATCGACAACAACCGTTGCGAGAACGCGATCCGCCCCTTCGTGGTCGGCCGCAAGGGGTGGCTCTTCTCCGACACGCCGGCCGGCGCGCATGCCAGCGCCGTCATCTACTCGCTGGTGCAGACCGCCAAGGCCAATGGCGCCGAGCCTTACGAGTGGCTGTGTCAAGTGTTGCGCGACTTGCCGACAGCCACCACAGTTGAGCAAGTTGAGGCGCTACTGCCTTGGCATTTTGGCACCGCAGTGGCCGGCCTCCAGGAGCAGGCATGAGCCGAATATCGGCACCAATACTCGCCCGCGCCATCAAGGCGATTCAGGCCATGAACACGGCACAGAAAGAAGCGCTGGCCGATGAGTTGTTCCAGGCGCAGCCGACCCTACTCGGCGCCGTACTCATCCTGCCACGAATGGGAGTGCCGATGGAAAGGGTGGAGTTCGCGCTGAATTTGCTGTTCGTCTGCTTCCAGTCCATGAAGGAGACGGGCTGGTCGTGGCCCCGCATTTCCGAAGATGAATTGGATCGGCAAGCTACCCGCTATAGCGCCATCATCCAGTTCAGCGAGGGCATGCATCCCATGCTGGTTCAACAGGCGCAACAACAGTTCGCCACAGGCCATCCAGAACCTGCCTTGCTGGCGTACGTGAGTACCGAAACGACGCGCTGGCTTTCCAGTGTTGCTCCACTCGAAAGCGATAAATACGTTCTGCTATCGGCCATGAATGTCGTCAATTGCATTGCATACGTGCCGATGCCGAAGCGTGGAAAGTAGCCCTCAAGCCTGTGGTTCGTGGATCGCTTACGGTTGAACATGCGATACCCGCTTTATGAGATCGTCAGTTCCTTGAGCTCCTTGGCGACATCGGCAATCGAGAACGGTTTAAGCAGAAGCGGGAAGTCATCCAGTCCGGAGTCCTGGCGCTGTTCTCGCAGCGAAGCGTTCATATAGCCGGAGGCCAGGAGGACCTTGAGTTTGGGGGCAAGTTGGAGCGCATTGCACGCCAGTTCGATGCCATTCATGCCAGGCATCACCACGTCGCTAAACAGAATCTCGATTTCCGGATGCGTGCTAAGCAGGTGCAGGGCGGCCTCGGCATTCGGGGCTGCCACGGTAGGGTAGCCAAGACTTTCCACAAGCTGCACAGTCATGTTCAGCACCTCAGGTTGATCGTCCACGACCAGCACTTTAGTCGGTCGAGACATAGCGGCGACGGCTTCCGCAGGGGCAAGTGCAGGAATGGCGAGCGTAACGATGGTACCGCGGCCAAGGGATGAGGCGAGCGTTAGCGCGCCCCCTGACTGCCCGGCGAGTCCAAACACTTGGCTCAGGCCCAAGCCAGTGCCTTCCCCGACTGGCTTGGTGGTGAAGAAAGGCTCGACCGCGCGCTGGGATACCTCTTCGCTCATGCCGGTGCCACTGTCCTCGACACTGATCTGGACAAAGCCATGCTCCGACTGTTCTCTGGTTTGCCTGTCATATGGCGCAGCATCCCATGTGGTTGAAACCACGATCTTTCCGCTGCCGACAATGGCGTCTCTCGAGTTAACCACGAGATTGAGCACTGCCGCTTCCAATTGCGCTTCATCGACAACGATGTCGGGCAATCGGTGGCTCAGGCGTAGTTCGAGGAGGATTTCGCTGCGAATGGCGCGTCGGAGTACTGGCTCGAAGGCCGTGAGCACGTCGTTGACGTTCAACTGCTCTGGCTTGAGCGGCTGCTGGCGCGCAAACGACAGCAGTTGCTGCGTCAAGGTGGCGCCCCGCTTGGCGGCGCGCTCCATGGTGTCGATCGTCCGCAACTGCGCTTCTTGTCGCCCATCAAGTTTGAGCAACTGCAGTCCGTTGACGATGACGTTCAACAGGTTGTTGAAGTCATGGGAGACTCCACCGGTAAGCTTGCCGATAGATTCCATCTTCTGCGCCTGGAACAATGCATCTTTGGCCTGCGACAGTGCAAGGTCGGCATCTCGTTTGGCGGTGACGTCGCGCGTAACCTTTGCAAAGCCGACCAGTTGGCCATTATGGTCGCGCACGGGATCGATGACGACATGTGCCCAAAATCGGGTGCCATCGCGACGCACGCGCCAGCCTTCGCGTTCAAATTGTCCCTCGCGTTCGGCGGTTCTCAGTGCGTTTTCCGGCAACCCGGCCGCTTTATCTTCTTCTGTGTAGAAGCGTGAGAAGTGTTGGCCGATGATCTCGTCGCTGTCGTAGCCCTTGATGCGAGCGGCGCCGGCGTTCCAGCTGGTGACGATGCCGGTGGGGGATAGCATGAAGATCGCATAGTCGGTGACGCTTTGGACCAGCAACCTAAACTGTTGCTCACTTGCATGCAGGGCCTCTTCGGCCCGGATACGCTCCGTAAAGTCGCGCGTGATGACCGTAAATCCTACGAGTTGTCCGGTACCATCATGGACTGGATCCACCACGGAATTGGCCCAGAACTGTGTGCCATCCTTGCGTACGCACCATCCTTCGCCTTCGAACCGCCCTTGGCCGGCCTGGCGCAACACTGCCTCGGGGTGTTTCGCTATCCGCTCTTTCTCGGTGTAGAAGAGCGAAAAGTGCGCTCCCAGTACCTCAGCTTCGGAGAAATACGTCGATCGTTCTGCGCCCCGGTTCCAGCTGCTGATTTCGCCCTCCGGCGACATTGTATAGATGGCGTAATCTTCCACGCTGGAAATGAACTGTTGAAGCCGATGTGCTTCGAGACGCTTGCTGTGGGCAGCCATGGGATAAAGATGCGATTTCCGGGCGCACCAAAGAATGGGGAGGCAGGTTTGAGGTTAGCGGCAAACCGCCATAAGGGTCAAACGTATTCGTGCCGTGCGCAGCGGTTACCGAGCTGACACGGGACAATGACGCCTGGATACACCGCGTTATGCCGAGGCCTTTATCCTCCCGCAAGATCGGACGTCATCAAGCGACGTGGTTGCTCAGAATGTCGCGCACCCGCGTGGGGTGCCAATGATGATGCGTCCAGAGCCACTGGCGTCACTGATGAAGTCGCTGTCGAGTCCGTGTAGAAATTCGGACGCCATGCGTGCGCGAACTGCTGTGACGTAAATTGTCGGTTCGTCGAAGCCATTCTCCCACCCTTCTACCAGAAAGTCGTCGTCGTCGTCGAAATCGGCCAGCGCGGCAAGTAGTTCACGTTTCTTCATGTGCTGGTAGGCGGGATGCGCGTGGCATGGCCCGTTCGTCGGGTTTGCGTACGGGAGGATAGGCAGGCATCGCCCTGAGTGGCGATCGTTTCCTGGCTGCCCCGCTCACGACAGCTGAACGTTGGTCGCCTTGTCGCCTTTGGGACTTGTGCTGCGCTCAAAAGAAACGCGCTGATTCTCCGACAGCGATTTGAATCCTGCCTGCTGGATGTCCTGAAAATGAACAAAGATATCTGGGCCGCCCCCATCGGGGGTAATAAAGCCAAAGCCCTTGGCTTCACTAAACCATTTCACAGTGCCGTTCTGGGTATGCATGATCGCTCTCTCCGTGTTGACAAGGCCGGATAGCACCGGCCGGATGCGCCGTTAAGCAGGGGAAGCAACGCATGAAGTCTGGCTAGCGCTGCCTCAGGAAGGCAGCAAAGGAGGGAGACCGGCAGGGATTGCAATGCCTATTCGGTGACCCACTATACAGTGCTTTGGCTTGCGATAGCGCCGTAACGTGCAATGCGGAGATCGTCTTTTTCTACCGCGTTGTCCGTTTCAATCATGAGGTGCTATCACCTGGCAAGGCCTGTGTTCGCGAGTCTCCAGCCGTGTGGTTGGGGCAGGGGCCATGAAGCGGTACGCGCAGCAGGTGTCCGTTGCCTTCACTGAGGATGCGGTTGTCGTCCGCCATGTTTTTTGCGAACATGAATATCAGCGACGGGATGAAATAATCACCCGTGCAAATTCCGCCATAGCCGCAACTGTTCGTGTAAAGCTATGACTCCCTCTTTGTTCAGGACGGTCTGCTCTTAGCTCGGTTGTACGTGCAAGAGTCTTGTGCCACACTGAGTTTCATTTTCTTGCCGAGATGGAGGGAGATGTGTCCGGGAAGCTCATGAGGCAAATTGCTGCGAAAAGGCTGCGTCCTGGCCGTGAGCCGGAGGACGTGACTATCGACGTGGTTGAAGAGCCCGGTTCAGGAGCCGGCTCGGCGCTGGCGGGTGACATGGGTCAAGTCGCTTACCTGGTGCATACTGCGGAACGGACGGTCCAGCTAGTACGCGTCGAGACCATGGAAAATACATATGGTTCCGAGTCCGTCTTCGAGGACCAGGCCGGGAACTGCTACGTGTGTAACAGAGCCTTTCGATCCGATGCAGCCAGTTCGTCATCCGTGCGGATTGCGTAACGGCGATGCGCGCCGTTCTCGTCTTCTCATAGGCCGGTCAACACCGCAGCACCGATCAAAACACCAGGAGCGGTGCAAAGCTTCTATCGCGCGGATCGGATGGCTTAAAAGGCGCCAATGGCAGCCCTAACATGAAGCTGTGTTCGATAAGAAACGTCAATCGACCTGGAATGCGATGCGTGATAGTGTGGGGCATTGCCAGTGCGGAGGCTACTTCGCGGCATTTGGCGCGATTCGCGTACTTTTCTCAAAGTGCCGACCAGATCAACCCAGTCTGTGAGGGCACTTGTCATGGATAAAACCGCTGCAACGTCGAGGTCGCACCCTGGAGTATTCTGGGGGCGGGCGCCGCTGCGGACTGAAAACCGTGGGTCCCCTGGCGATGTGCGCCAACCGACAAAGAATGAACTCATGATGGTGTTGCGGATTGCAAAGGCCTTGATGTGTGCTGTTAACGTCGAGTCTGCGTTACGCTCCATCCACCAGAACTTGTCATCGCTGAAGCCCCACGGCGTTTTGTTGATCAGTAACCGGGGAAGTGGTGACAGCTGCTACTACCTCGATCCTCCCCGAGGGGAAAAATTCCTGGAAATGAACCATCAGGAGTGCCGCAAGCTGCGCAAGATGCTGGAGGCAGTGTCGCTGGACCGTCCCGCTGGGCCCTTGATACTCGACCATGGCAGCCACGTGGTGGCGCCTTTTTCTTCAGACGTGCATGGCGGTTACATCGCACTGCAATGGAAGGAGCGGCCCCCACTGCGCATTCAGCGCGGAGCGCGCACGATGCTTCCCTTTATTGCCGAACTGGCCGGCGTTCGGCTCACGAGTCTGTTACACCAGCAGAACTGTGACGAACTGGTTCATGAGCAGCATGAGGCTCACGCAGCGGAAGAATCCCGGCTCGTCGAGGAGCTCAGGGCCAGTGAGAGTGAGGCGGTTGTAGCGCGAGAAATTGCGGCGCAGGACGAACTGACGGGCCTGCAGAATCGCCGCGGCTTTCTCGCCAAATCGGAACAGTGTCTGCTGATCGCCCGGCGCCAGCGCATGGCATGTGCAGTCATTTTTGCCGATGTGGATGGACTGAAAAACGTGAATGACAAACTCGGCCACGCGGCTGGGGACGCTTTGATTCGCGAGGCATCGCAGCTCTTTCGCAGCGCCTTTCGGCATGCGGACGTGGTGGGTCGTGTTGGCGGGGACGAGTTTGCCGCATGCACGTTCGATAATGCCACCCTGCGCGCAATCACTGAACGGATCCTCGCCCGCATCGCGGAGTTCAATCTGGCGCATCCAGGCGAGCAGGCTTTGTCGCTTAGCATCGGCGTAATCAATTGCGATAGTTCCGGCGCTGAGTCATTATCGGACTATCTATTGCAAGCAGACAACGAAATGTATCGTGATAAGCGTCGGGACCGCCGAGCGGCAAGTTAGCAAGGCGAATGCATTTGCTTCTGGGGCAGCGTAAGCGGTTGCCAGCAGCGGCGGGATAGGGCGTAGACCTGGAATATTGACGGCCTGGAGAGTTATCATGCACAACAATGAACCCGAAACCTCATTTCGCGGCCTCCCCTTGAGCGTCGAGCAGGAAGCCGAAATCCAGCACTATATCCGGCAAAGGCAAAGGCGCGGATTGGTCCCGGATGCTGCGGAACTGCGTGCCATGTTGAACGACATGCTGCATCCACCGTTTGACGATGACGCGCGCGAATCAGGTGGCGAAGGGGCGCACAGTGATGCCGAACGCGCCGCTTGCCGGGTTGATATTGGCGGCGACCCCATTGCAGCGCGTGAAGAGCGCACCGCCGCCGGCGAGTCCGAATTCATGAAGCACCAAGGGACGCAGGAGCGCCGAAATGAATAGGTGGTTTTGCATCCTGCGCGTATAGTGGGGACATGACGCTACTTTCACCAACGATCGATGCATGGCAAGGCTCATTTACGGGACCCACTCGCATGGCGATCAGCTTAACTCCAGCGTAAGTCTTTTCGCCTGAAACGAGAGCTTGCTCGTCGCGACCTCCTTTCACCTTCCTTCACCAATGCGAGCGAAGGAGTCGGCCATGCGATGGCGTGAGGGAACCTTCTTTCAAGGATGGCGTATCGTATTACGCTGCACGGAGTTTCGCTGCCAGGATGGCGTGCGCAGGTTTGCGTCGACTGCCATTCTTCGGCAATCGGGCAAGCGTTCAGTGGTTTTCCCGGAGGAGGCATTTGATACGCGAGAAGATGCCGATGTAGATGCCACTTCGCGAGCCAGACGAGAGATCATGGCCATGGATAGCAGCAATGTCGTTGGTGAACTCGGTCGGGCCGCACGCATTGACGACACCTTGCGGGAATCGTCACAGGACCGGCTCGTGGCCGCGCAGTACGAGATCTCGTTTGACGGGTTGCGGTACGCGTTTCGGCAATATCGTTACGACGCCTTTGGCGATGCATTGCGCTACGCCAAGGCCGAGTACGCCAAAGCGGGGTTCGTACGCGATAAGACTTTTCGGGCTGATTGGCAGAGTGCCTATCGCCCGACTGACGAAGAAGGCCAGTTGATGCATCAGCACGGGATTGTCTTTGCGATGGGGCGCTTTCATTATGGCGGCTTTCGGTACGAACAGTTGCGCGATGCGGTCGCTTACGCTAATGCACATCCTGGTTTGTAGCGCAATGAAGGCGAAAGGGTCCGCTTGATGGCGCCTTACATGCAATGGCTGACGGGCGGAATGTTGGCCTGGAGTTGGTGGAAACTGCTCCTGGTCGGATTAGCGACGACACACGCGACGATCGTCGCCGTGACAATTTACCTGCACCGGTGCCAGACTCATCGGGCCGTGACCTTGCACCCGGTTGTGACACACGGCTTTCGCTTCTGGCTATGGCTTACCACGGGGATGGTGACGAAGGAATGGGTGGCGGTGCATCGGTGCCATCATGCCCACTGCGAAACGGCAAGGGATCCGCACAGCCCGCTACAGGTGGGTATTCATGAAGTCTTGTGGCGGGGAGCGGAGCTATACCGGAATTCGGCAGGCGACCGGGGGTTGGTGGCACGCTTCGGAGGGGGCGGGCCGGACGACTGGCTGGAACGCAATATCTATGGACGCTATTCCTGGCAAGGCGTGGGGCTACTATTGGCGATCGAATTGGCCCTGTTTGGCGCCCCAGGGCTGACGCTATGGGCGTTCCAAATGATGTGGATCCCGTTCCTGGCTGCAGGGGTAGTCAACGGTCTTGGGCACTATGTAGGCTACCGCAACTTTGAATGCAAGGAGGCGGCGACCAATATCTTGCCGCTTGGCGTATTGATTGGCGGCGAGGAGCTGCACAATAACCACCATACTTTCCCTACCTCGGCGAAGTTCTCGGTTCGCTGGTTCGAAGTTGATGTCGGCTGGGCTTATATCTGCCTGATGCGATCATTGGGTCTCGCAACACCGCGCAAGGCGCCACCGCCTTTGGCGCGCCGTTCCTGTCAGTTTGCGCCGACCCTGTCCACGCTGAATTCTGTGCTGGGACATCGCGCTATCCTGATGCGCGAATTGACTGTGCTCAAGCAAGCTGTCTTTCAGGCCGAACGTCAGAGAATGGCGATTCTGATACCGAAGGCAGTTTTGCAGCAGGCGAAAGTTTTGCTGCAGCGAGCGCCTTGCCGGCTCACAGGGGCGCAACGGGAGGAACTCAACCAGGTACTGGCGCATAGCGAGTGTCTTCATCAAATGCATATGGCGCAGAAGACGTTTGAAACGCTGTGGGAGCGCTCGTCTGAAACGCAAGAGCAACTGTTGGCGCGTCTACAGCAGTGGTGTACAGATGCGGAGCGCGAGGGGCCGCGCTCCTTGCAGCGCTTCGCGCGCCAGCTGGCCAGTTACGGGTGATCAGATGAATCTTGCGGCCAAACATTCATCCGCTTGCCAGGAACTGATGAACGAAGGCGCGCTAGCGGATGCCGTGCACTATTGTCTGGCGCAGGGAGTGCTGCCTCCATTTCCACCTTGCGACAGGACTTCACCCGACTATGAGCAATGTGTCGAATTGGCAAAAGAAACGTTGTCCGACTATGGATGGTGGGAAAAACGCCTGAAACTCCGCGATGCACGGGGTGCAAAGCAATCTGAAAAATAGAACGTGGAAGACGGGCAACTGCATGGTTGCTCTTGGCGCGTTATTTCGACGGCGATGTGGACGCCGCACCGCGCAATCATGCGCCTACTTTGCTGAAAGCGAGTAGACTTGTATTAGCTTAAATGGTTTGACCATGTACCTCGATCGTTTTCCCGCAGAGATTACTGTTCAGCTGAATTTAGTGCGACGAGCCCACTTAAAGTGGGCTTTTTTATAGACGGCTGCATGGCCGTGGTGGGCAAATTCTGAAGCGATTCGGGTGACTCAAATGAAACGACGCATTGATCAAGATACCGCGCAGCAAATGTCCATCGTGCTTCTTACTCGAGTAGCCTTTGGCACAACAGCAGGATTACGCACGGCCGTATCCTATGGCCTGGGGCTAGCGCTAATTAAAGCCATCTTCCTTCGGCCGCTTGCGCGTACGCGCATGCAGCTGAACCCGAGTGCGCGCAGAGACCGTCGAAAGTGGGATCGTTGAAACCCTGACGAGCGAAAATGTTCGCATCGATCCGCTAAAAATTCCATTAGCTATCGCGGTGGAATGCTACGAAATTCGAAATGACTAACGACGCTTACACGGCCACCAACTGGTCTCGCTGGAACAGGTCGGGAAACGTTAGCGGCCTCGGCGCATTGGAGGGAACTGTTTAGCGGCAGAGTGCGCTTACCGGATTTTCCCCCTTCGCTGCGATCACTCCTAAGCGATAGGGGAGCTTGATGTATTCGCTTACGCGCACTGCCGGGTCATTACCCTGGAACAGGTACTCGAGCGGCCGGCAAGGATCGATGGTCATGGTCTGATCGGCGTTCGTCCGAATCAGCTCGCCATGGGAGATGCCGTCCGACCAAAGCTGTTCGACGTTTTCGCTGCTGGCGAAAGTGTTCATTGGCGTGGAAGAAAACGGTTCCCAATTTCCATCAAGGCCATTGCTCTTCCAGATGCGGAAGTAGCGTCCTTTCGGGGACATTGCCTCGACAAGGGTGATGTAGGTTTGGGTGTTCGCAATCCGGTAGGTATTGCTGGCCTCGAACAAGTCCTCCGTCTTTTCGTTCAACACGGCCACAGTGTTATGGAAGCCATTCGGGAACCGGTCTATGCCGGTCTCGGACCGCAGCAGGCGGCCATGGTCATCCGTATTGAACAGATAGCATTTTCTGTCATCGCAGATCACCCAGAAATCAAGCCAGCCATTCCCTTGCGGTCGCTTGATGATGTCGGGCAGCGTAGGAAACAAGGGCTTGGGCGCGGTCCAGGACGCGGGGTCGCTCATATCGTTCGAGGTTGAGTAGAGCGGGTCCGCACCCTGGTAGATCAGGTACCAAGCCTTCCGTGGAGCGAAATAGAATACCTGCGGCGCCGCGCGGTAACCAGGCCCCATCGGCGACTTATCAAGTGGAATAATCTTGGCAGACGATGCTTCCGACCACTTGTCGAAGCTGGTGTATGCGAGCCCCCAGCCTGACGATCCGGCGGTCGTCATGAACACATGATATTTGCCGTTCACGTAGACGATCGACGGATCCTTCACCGCATAGATTGTCTGGTCCGGGTCCGGTTGAGGCAAAATCAGCGGTGGACTGGATACCCATTTGAATGTCGTCGCTGTGGCTTTTGGCGCTTGCGGCCCGCTGCACGCAACCAGTCCGTGCACCAGGGCCAGGCTGGCAATGCATTTGATCATCCTTGTCATGGCTTGGCGGCGAACAGTCCGAATTCGGCGAGGTCGGTAAAGGTGGGGTCGCCGTTATTGGTTGTAATGTTGAGCCGGTAGTAGCGATAGGCGCCTGGCCGCGCGACTGGGTAGCTGTTTGGTGCGAAGCGCCGGGCGAACGCCTGATTGTTCTGCGCGTCGAGTGTTTGCCAGGCTACGCCGTCGTTGGAACCCAGCAGCTGCCAGTCCTTCGGATCACGCGGGATCAGGTCGGAGGAGCTGATAAGCGTGTAACGCCGGACCGTCTCGACGTGTCCGAGGTCATATTGCAGCCAGCCCCCGACACCTTTATGGAACCATTGCGTCCCCGAGTTACGGTCGAAGGCGCGCTTGGCATTGTCCACATTGTTTGCGCTGTCGCTGGCAGTGCCGCCGCTGGCGACATTGACCATCGGATGAAACGGTGTGGCAGCGTCTTCGGGTGAATTGGCGCTCACGCCGACCGAGTTTGCCGCCGCGACCGTATAAAAGTAGCTTGTGCCGTTGCTCACGGATGTGTCCGTGTAGCTGCTGCCTTTCACATCCGTTGCGATGGCGGTGTACGGGCCGCCGCTGGATGTGGCGCGTTTGACCAGGTAGCGCGTGGCGCCGAAGGAGCGCTGCCAGCGCAGCGGCACGGCGCCATCGCCCGGCGAGGCAAGCAGCACTGCCGGCGCTGCCGGGATAGCGCCTGGCGCATTACCGTCGCCGCCCGTGATCTGAACATTGCTGAAGACCGAGCTGTTCGGTGTGCCGTTGACGGTCGAAGAGACCACCAGGCCAGCGTAGATCGTGTCGGGAAGCGGCCCGTCAATGCGGCCGACGTCTGTGGCCGCCCAGTTGGTGCCATCGGGAGACAGGTAACCGGTGATGACATTGCCGATGCGTTCGAGCTTCACCCAATACGAGGCCGTGGTATTCGCGATGGGAAGTGTCTTGTTGGCGTAGTTGCTGCCGCCGTAGGCGGTGAGATTGCGCATATTTTGCTCGGCCGCGACGCGATTGGCGATCGCCATCCACGCACGCGGGGCGCCTTGCTCAAGGCTGGTGCGCATCATCACGCCCGCTTTGGCAGACGGACCGGTGTTCTGGACCGATTCAACCTTGGCGATGATGGCGCCATCGCCAACGAGAGCCTTGTAGGCGAAGTGACAGCTGTCGTTTGTTCCCCAGATCTCCGATCCACCGCCAGTCACGGTCCATTTGCCGGCGGCATAGCTGGCCGCACCGGTCGGGGTGGCGCCGCCGAGATCAATGCCGCTCAATCCCGATGTGAGCGAGGCAGTCGAAGGTATAGGAAGCTCTGGGGCCGGCGCCGCGCCTGAGGCATCGGCCTCCTTCAAGAACATGAAGCTTTCGCTGTCTACCGGCATCCAGAGGCGCCTTTGTGCGATATAAGGCGCTTGCATGCCTTTGCGGAGCACGTAGGCGGCGTGGATCTGGCTGAGCATAATGTTGCCGCCGTGGCCGCCGTCCCATCCGCGGTTGGTCATGTCCGCAACGTAATAGGCATCGGTGGTGCCAAACGGAAGTGCAGTGGTCGGCACCAGCTCGTTTACTCGCGCAAAGTACTCACCAGCCGCAAGGAGCCGGTCGTCCAGGTCGGAATAGATGTCGATGCCTTGCTTCCAGAGCGCCTCGGCGAGCATGGTCAGCGATTTGAGCTGGCCATGGAAGTGGCCTTGGTCGCGCAGGGAATCGCCGAGCATGCCGATGTCGTTGGAATTGCGCAGGCCGATGTGGGCCAGCGTGCGCACCTGGTAAACCACCTTGTCCACCGCCTGCGCATCGTCATTGAAGATGGCCATCAAACCGAGTGCAGCCAGGGCCAAAGCGCCCTTGTTGGCGGCGCCGAACTGGTGTTCGCCGTACGGATTCGATGCTGGCATCAGGACGTTTTTGAAGTATTTCTTCACCGTGGCAGTGTCGGCTTCGGTCCAGCCCGGCCATGTGCCGCGCAACAGGTCGGCGCCGCCCACGAACAGGTATGCGTAGTCGCCCAAGTCGAGCATCGACTCCCGGCCGGAAAACTCAACCTGGGTAGTGGCCCAGGCCATGAGAATCTCGCGCGCCTTCTTTGCATATTTCTGGTCGCCCGTGAAATGCCACATACGCGCCAGATTCCAGATCGCGACCATGTCGCTGCGCCATGCGCCGAGATTCACGTCCGGGGCGCGGCTCACTGTCGCGTAGGGGCCGGCCATGACGTAGGTGAGCTTGGACCTGCCATTGTTGGCCAGTTGCTCGTAAGCAGACTTCCATGGCTCCCGGCCCTGTTCGACGTAGGACTTGAGCGTGTCGAGGTCCGAACGGGTGAGCGGGGCGCCAGGGTGGGCGAAAACGCGGGCCGCGGTGCCGCCAGTGCTGGGCGTGTTGCCGGTAGCAGGGGGGACGGCAGTGCCGGGCGTGCTACCGGTTCCAGCCATGTCGCCGGTGCCGTTCGCACTCGGTGCATTGCTGGCGTTAGGTGCCGGCGCACTGCTGGTGTCTTTAAGTTCGCCGCCGCAGCCTGCGGCGAGGCTCGCCGCGCTGAGCGACAGGGCGATCGCTCGCATCCTGTATTTTTTCATCCCATCTTTCCAATGCTTGAAGTTGCTTTTAGGCAATTGTCGGAGCGACCGTCCACCTTGGCAATTGCGAATTTTGCCAACCGCATGTACGAAATTCACCGGCGGCCCGCGGCCCGCACGCTGTTCGAGATGCTGTCCGCGGCGCCCAGCGCACGCCTTGCGAGATTCAAAAACATGTCGGCCGTTGGCGAAAAACATAAAAGACGGTCGCGACCGCCCGATTAGACTTACCGCCCATCGAAGGTCTCGATGCAAAAAAGGAGAAAATATGAGACATGTATGGGCCGCGCTACTTTTCACCTCGATCGTCGCGTGCGGAGGCGGGGCCGGCGGCACTAGCACTGCGGCACCAACGCCTGTATTGGGAACAACGTCCTCACCCCCCGTCGCCCCGCCGGATGTGAGCACTGCGGGCTGCGCCGCCGGTTCCAAGTTGACGACTGGCATGCATACGCTCACCAGTGACGGTGTGGAGCGCAGCTACTGGATCGAGATGCCAAACACCTATGACCGCAACAAGGCCTATCCCGTGATCATCGGGCTGCACTGGCGTGATGGCAGCGCCGGTGACGTCTACGGTTGGAGCGGCTTTTTCGGGCTGAAGAATTTGTACGGCGACACTGCCATCTTCATTGCCCCGCAGGGCCTGGAGAAAGGGTGGGCCAACACTGGCGACCGCGATATTCGCTTCTTGCGGGCCATGATCAGCGAGGTGCAGAAGGGCGCATGCACCGACACCCAGCGTGTTTTCGCTACCGGCTTCAGCTTTGGTGGCATGATGTCCAACGCCATCGGATGCCAGATGGGCGACGTGGTGCGAGCAATCGCGCCCATGGCCGGCTCGCTCTGGAGCGGCTGCGCCAGTTCTTCCAACAAAGTGGCGGCCCTGTTCATTCACGCCAAAGACGATAACGTTGTCCCTTACTCTGCGGGGATGGAAGCGCGCGATCTTTTCCTTCAACGCAATAGCTGTAGTGCCGCCACGGTGCCCTTGGGGAGTAACGGCTGCGTAGAGTACCAGGGCTGTGAAAACGGCAAGCCCGTGGTCTGGTGCGGCACAGAGACCGGCGGTCATTGGTACCCCAATTTTTCGGCACAGGAGTCCAAGGCCTTTTTTGATCGTTTCAAGTAGTCGAACAAGAGTGTCAAGCTCTGGTGCTCAGCAAGCGATGGCCGGCACCAACAGCCGGCGATGAATTGCAGCCTCGCCGCCCGCATTGATCTGAAAAATTCGCGAGCGCATCGTAAGCCCTGTTTTCACAGGGCTTTTTTTTCGCCTTTTTCAATCATTCGCAAGCACTGGAGTCACGCGGGAGCGCTTCTCCCATAGTGCAGCACCAATCATGTCGCAGGTATGAATGATATTCGAGAGAATCGAGCGATTGGCCGAACAAACTTCATGATGTATTTCGCCCGCAGCGTCCGGCCTTGCCGCCCCGCCTTTGCCGCGCTGGCGCCGCCCGTGCGAAACGCTGCTGACTAGCCTCTTGGGCAGAATGAAATTCGGCGTTTGTCCTCTTTTATTGATAAGTGGATCATTCAGTAATTCGTTTGATTTTTATCAAGCTCGAGTCGCAGGCATCGGATATTGTCTAGACCAATTTGATCCGGATCAATTCCCCGCTCAGAGACGTTTGTGCTGACGGGACTGGGCATCATCATGTCACATTTGCAAGTAAGACCCCGAGGGACGGGGCGCCGCAACGCTTTTGTATTTGCAAGTCAGTGAGCAGTACCCGCTTGCCACGCAAGCACGGACCCCACGGGTCCGAAGAACCGAAAAGCTTTACCTAAAGTCAACCATTCATATACACGCCAGTGTTCGGCGGGCTGCTTTCTCCTTGGCCGCTCAGGCATGGCAAGCGGACGGGAATGTTACACGCCTGTCGCACTTTCGGAACGCGGCGTGGGCAGTTTGGTAAACGGTCTTGACCAGCTAAAAGGATTTCTAGATGACAAACTATTCCGACATTTGCATTGTTGGCGCCGGTATTGGTGGGTTGACCTGCGCGACCCGTTTGATCAACGCCGGCCTTGGCCAGCAGATGCGTATTCGGGTGTTCGACCTGAATGGCTTCGTGGGTGGCCGCATCCAGTCGCGCAAAATCGATGAGGAGGTTGCCGAACTCGGCGCCGCCCGTTATTCGCCGCAGCTCCATCCGCATTTCCAGGAGCTCATGCAGGACAGCGGGCTGCCGCACGCGGTCTACCCGTTCACGGAAGTGGCGTCCCAGGAGCGCGAGCAGCAAGAGTTGAAGGAAACCCTGCTGAGCTTGCAGCCCATGGTGAAAGAGCATCCGCAGGAATCCTTCCTTGAATTCGTCAGCCATTATCTGGGCGCTGCCGAAGCGCTCCGGATCCTCAAGGCCACCGGCTACGATGCGCTGCAACTGCCGATCGTCACAGCTGCCATGGCGTACGACATCATCAAAAAGCATCCGGAAACGCAAAACTGCACCGAAAACGCCGGCAACGAATGGCGCTATGCCCCCGATGGCTATGGTGAGCTGCTGCGCCAGCGGCAACGCCAGGCCCAGGCCGCTGGTGTGGAGTTCCGCCTCGAACACCGCTTGCTGTCGCTGGAAAAGTCCGGCGCCGATCACCTGCTGGCCTTCAGCCATCATGGCGAGATCGAGATGCAGCGCGCGCGCCATGTGATCCTGGCCATGCCGCCCTCCGCCATGGCGGGCCTGAACCTGGACTTCCCGGCCGCCTGGAGCACGTTCAAGTACGATTCCCTGCCTTTATTCAAGGGCTTCCTGACGTTCGAGAAACGCTGGTTCGAGTGCCTGGGGCTGGGCGACAAAATGCTGATGGCCAATAATCCCCTGCGCAAGATCTACTTCAAGAGCGATAAATACCTGCTCTTCTATACCGACAGCCAAAGCGCCCTCTATTGGCAGGACAGTGTGGAGCAGGGCGAAGAAATTTACCTGGAGCGCGTGCGCCGGCATCTGGAGGAGGCATTGCCGCTCAAGGGCAGGGCGCTGCCGCCGATCCAATCGCATTTCTACAAGCATTGGCCGCACGGCGTCGAGTTCTACCTCGAACCTGAAGCCAAGCATCCGGCCGCCCTCGTGCATCCGAGCGGCATCATCGCCTGCTCGGACGCGTATACCTCGCATTGCGGCTGGATGGAGGGCAGCCTGATCAGCGCACACCAGGCCTGCCAGCTCTTGCAGGAGCGCTGCAAGTGGTTGCCCGAAGAAGCAAGTGGTGACGATACGCTCGCCACCCCGGTTGCGGAGAGCGCATGAGCATTCTGGATTTCCCCCGTTTGCATTTTCGCGGCTTTGCCCGCGCCAACGTGCCCACGGCGAACCGCAACACGCACGGGCATATCGATATGGCCACTAATGTGGTATCGATGGCGGGCGAGCCGTTCGACCTGAGCCGGGCGCCGTCGGAATTTCATGCGCACTTGAAGCAGCTGCAGCCGCGCTTCGACGCCGCCGGCAAGCCCGATCCGGAGGGCATCTTCAGCCAGGCCGCCGGCTACAATTCCTGCGGCAATAATCACTTTTCCTGGGAAAACACCCGGATCACCGGCGTCCAGCTCGGGGCGGGCGGCGTCGATACCGGCGATGCCCTGGTCGGCGCCAGGCTGGCCCTGTGGGGCCATTACAATGACTATCTGCGCACCACGTTCAACCGCGCACGTTGGGTGGACAATAATCCGGCCCGGCCCGATACCACGCTGATTTACGCCGGCCAGTTCACGCTGAGCGGCGAGCAGGCCGGGCCCAACACCCCCAGCCTCTTCAGTGCCGAGATCGGGCAGGCGCACTCGGTGCGCTGGCTGAGGAGCGGCCACATTGCCGAGCGCAGCGGCCATTTTCTGGACGAGGAATTCGGCCGCTCGCGTCTGTTCCAGTTTTCGCTGGCCAAGCAGGCGCCGCATTTCCTGTTCAACCCCGAGGTGCCGCTCCCGGCCAGCCTGTGCGCCTTGCAGGAAGCCTTGGCCGAGGAGGATGTGCTGGGATTGACGGTCCAGTACGCGCTGTTCAATATGTCGACGCCGCTGAAACCCGATACGCCGGTGTTCTACGACCTGGCCGGCAGCATCGGGCTGTGGCGCCGCGATGAGCTGGCCACCTATCCGGCTGGCCGGCTGCTGCTGCCGCGCCAGGGCAGCCTGGGGCCGGTGCTCGTGAAAGTGCACGCGGACCGGGTTTCGCTGAATATGCCGACCGCGATTCCGTTTACCAACCGCGCGGCCAGCGCCGTTTCAGAGCAACACCCGACGCACGCGCTGGGCGGCCTGCTGGCGCTGGGCGACCTGCGGCTGGAGGACGGCGCGGGCAGGGTGCTTGCCCGCATCCCGGAGGCGCTGTATCTCGATTACTGGCGCCATCATGGGGTGGTCGACGTGCCGCTGCTGCATGCTGGCGTGGCCGAAGGTGCGCTGCGCCTGGGCAGCACGCTGGGGCAATGGGAGGAAGCGGACTGGGTGCTGCAGTCCGACAGCAATCAGCTGTACCTGGAGGCGCCCAACCGCGCGAAGGGGCTGGAATATCCGCAGACGATCACGCTGCAAAGCCGTTTCCGCGGCGTCCTGGCGGACCATCCGGCCCTGAGGCCGCGGGCCGAAGACGGCGCGATGCTGGCCCTGGACCTGCAAGCTTCGGTGCGCGGCTGTGGCTATGCCGATCTGCGCGTCACGGGGCGCGCTCCGGGCGTCACCCGCATCGTGCTTGGCGATGGCCTGGAACGCCAGCACATTGGCGTACGCGTGCTGCCGGACGATTGGCATCTGGACGAGGTCCCGGCAGGACAGGTCGACTACGCCTTCCTTTACCGGCATGTGATGAGCTATTACGAGCTGATCTATCCCTTCATGGCGGACAAGGTGTTCAGCCTGGCCGACCAGTGCAAATGCGAAACCTATGCGCGCCTGATGTGGCAGATGTGCGATCCGCAAAACCGCGACAAGAGCTATTACATGCCGAGCACGCGCGAATTGTCGCTGCCGAAAGCACGCCTTTTCCTGAAATACCTGACTCAGGTTGAAGGCGGCGCCAGGAGCGGGCAAGCGGCACAGCCCGGGCCCGCGCCAGCCATCGGCAACAGGGCCGAACTGGTCGAGGAGCTGAAGAAGGCCATCGATCTCGAGTTGTCGCTCATGCTGCAGTACCTGTATGCCGCCTATTCCATTCCCAACTATGAGCAGGGTGCGCAACTGGTCGCCGCCGGCCGCTGGCAGGCCGACGAGCTGGAGCTGGCCAGCGGCGGCGCGGACCGGCGCCGCAACAGTGGCGCGCGCGGCACCCTGCTGGAAATCGCCCACGAGGAAATGATCCACTATCTGGTGGTCAATAATGTGCTGATGGCACTGGGCGAGCCGTTCTATGCCGGCCGCCCGCTGCTGGGCGAGCAGGCGCGCCAGCGCTTTGGCCTGGATACGGAATTTGCCTTCGAACCGTTTTCCGAGCACGTGCTGGCCCGCTTCGTGCGCTTCGAATGGCCCGATTACCTGCCCACACCGGGTAAATCGGTGGCCACCTTCTACGCCGCGATCCGGCGCGCCCTGGCCGATCTGCCGCAGCTGTTCGCAACCGGGGGCGGCCGGAGCGGCGGCGAACACCACTTGTTCCTGAAGGAACTGACCAACCGCGCCTATCCCGCCTATCAGCTCGAGGTGAGCGACCGCGACAGCGCGTTGTTCGCGATCGACTTCGTCACAGGGCAGGGGGAGGGCGTGGCGCTCGATTCGCCGCATTTCGAGACCTCGCACTTCAACCGGCTGCGCGCCCTGGCCGGCCAGTTTGCGGCGCGCGACAAGCCCTTCGAACCGGCCTTGCCGGCGCTGAAAAATCCGCTGCTCGATGCGGGTGCGGAGGGCTGCCAGGTGAGCGATGGCAAGGCGCTTGCCCTGATGCGGCTGTACCAAGGCGGCTACGAATTGACCTTCCTGTTGATGGCCCACCATTTCGCGCAAAAGCCCGCCGGCAGCCTGCGCCGCTCGCGTTTGATGAACGCCTCGATCGACATCATGACCGGCGTGCTGCGCCCCTTGTCGGCGGCGCTGATGAATATGCCGTCCGGCCTGCCGGGGCGCAACGCCGGCCCGCCGCTGCCGGCGCCGCCCGCCGCCACGGTCAGCGCCGATTACAGCGAGGGTTGCGCGCAGCTGGCGCAGAAATGCCTGGCGCTGGCGCGCTATGCGCGCAGCCTGGAGGCCGGCGTGGTCGGCCTGGCGCCGATCGAGATGTTGGAGTTTTTTAATCAGCAATTGACCGACTTATCTCGGGGAACGATGTCTAGAGAGGCTTGATATGCATAAAATTATCATCGTCGGCGGCGGCCTGGCAGGCAGCCTGGCCGCTATCTATCTGGCGCAGCGCGGACACGATGTCCATGTGGTCGAAAAGCGCGCCGATCCGCTGCAGGAACCGCCGGCCAATGCCGATCCCGTCAGCTCACGCGCCATCGGCGTCAGCATGACCGTGCGCGGCATCAAGGCAGTGCTGGGGGCCGGCATCAGCATGCAGGAGCTGAGCCAGTGCGGCGAACCCGTGGTGGGCATGGCGTTTTCCATCCGCGGCCAATACAAGGTGCGCGAGCTGCACCCGCTGGAAGGCGTGCTGCCGCTGTCGCTGAATCGCAATGCCTTCCAGCGCCTGCTCAATCAGCATGCGGCCCGGCACCAGGTGAAATACTCGTTCGAGCATAAATGCCTGGATGTCGACCTGGACCGCAAGATCGTGCTGGTCCAGGGGCCGGATGGCGCCGTGCAGCAGCTGCATGGCGACCTGGTCATCGGTGCCGACGGCGCGCACTCGGCGGTGCGGCGCGCCATGCAGAGCAGCATGCGGCGTTTCGAATTCAAGCAGAGTTTTTTCCGCCATGGCTACAAGACGATGGTGCTGCCGAATGCGGAAGCGCTCGGCTTCCGCAAGGATCTGCTGTACTTCTTCGGCATGGATTCGCGGGGCGAATTTGCCGGCCGCGCCGCCGTCATCCCGGACGGCAGCATCAGCTTCGCAATCTGCCTGCCATATACCGGCACGCCCAGCCTGCACACGCAAGACCGCGAAGTCATGAGCGGCTTTTTCGGCCGTTACTTCGGCAAGCTGCCGCCGCCCAGCCGCGAGGAACTGGTGGAGCAGTTCCTCGCGCTGCCCAGCAATGACCTCATCAACGTCCGCTCCAGCACCTTCCACTACAAGGGCAATGTGCTGTTGATCGGCGACTCGGCCCATGCCACCGCGCCCTTCCTCGGGCAGGGCATGAATATGGCGCTGGAAGATGTGCAGGTCTTCGTCGGCTTGCTCGACAAGCATGGCAATGCCCTGGAGCTGGCCTTGCCCGAGTTCACCCGCCAGCGCAAGGTGCAGGCCGACGCCATGCAGGAGATGGCGATCGCCAACTACGAGGTGCTGAGCAATCCGAACTTTCTTTTCTTCCTGCAGGCGCGCTACACCCGCTATATGCACCAGAAATTCCCGCGGGTCTATCCACCTGACATGGCAGAGAAACTGTATTTCACCTCGGTTCCTTACGCCGAACTGCAGCAAATCCAGAAGAAGCAAAACGTGTGGTACAAACTTGGAAGGGTAAATTAATGAAGATTCTCGTGATCGGCGCCGGCCCGGCAGGATTGATCTTTGCCAGCCAAATGAAACAGGCCCAGCCAGGCTGGGACATCCGTGTCGTGGAAAAGAACACCCAGGAAGAAGTGCTGGGCTGGGGTGTGGTGCTGCCGGGACGGCCGCCGCGCCATCCTGCCAATCCCTTGTCCTACGTGGAGCAGCCGGAGCGGCTCAACCCGCAGTACCTGGAAGAATTCAAGCTGGTGCACCACGACCAGCCCAATCTGATGAGCACTGGCGTCACCCTGTGCGGCGTGGAGCGGCGTGCCCTGGTGCAGGCGCTGCGCGCCAAATGCGTGGCAGCCGGCATCGCCATCCGCTACGAGACGGCGCCGGCCAGCCAGGCGCAGCTCGAAGCCGAGTACGACCTGGTGGTGGTCGCCAATGGCGTCAATCACAAAACGCTGGAGCTGCCGCCGTCGCTGGCGCCGCAGATCGATTTCGGGCGCAATAAATACATCTGGTACGGCACCACCCAGCTGTTCGACCAGATGAACCTGGTGTTCCGCGGCAATGCGCAAGGCATGTTCATCGGCCATGCCTACCGGTATTCGGACACGATGAGCACGTTCGTGGTCGAATGCGATGAACCGGCGTACGCCAGGGCCGAGCTGGAAATGCGCTCGGAGCGCGATGCCGCCGCCTATGTCGCCAAGGTCTTCGAGGCCGACCTTGGCGGCCACGCCCTGGTCAGCCAGCCCGGCCAGGGCTGGCGTAATTTCATGACCCTCAGCCACGACCGCGCCTGCGAGGGCAAGTTTGTCCTGATCGGCGATGCGCTGCAATCGGGCCACTTCTCGATCGGCCACGGCACGACCATGGCGGTGGTGCTGGCCTTGTTGCTGGTGAAAACGCTCAGCGCTGACACCGATCCTGTGGCCGCCCTGGCCAACTTCAACGCCCGCGCGCTGCCTTTGGCGCATCTGTTCAAGGAGCATGCCAACAGCAGCCGCCTGTGGTTTGAAAGCGTGGCTGAACGCATGGGACTGAGCAACGCGGAATTGACCGCCAGCTTCGATGCCCGGCGCAAGGACTTGCCGCCGCTGCAAGATGCGCTGATGGCCAGCCTGGGCTACGCCCTGGGCCGTTGAGGAGACGCCGATGCTCGTCCACGCCACACCGCCGCTGCTGCCGCAGCAATGGAGCAGTGCCTATATCTCGTATTGGCTGCCGATGCGGGAGGAAGACCAGATCACCTCCGGCTATTGCTGGTTCGATTATGGCCGCAACATCTGCCGCATCGACGGCTTGTTCAATCCCTGGTCGGAACGGGATACCGGGCATCGGCTCTGGATGTCGGAAATCGGCGATGCCGGGCGCGGCCGGAGCCGCAAGCAGAAGGTGGCGTATGCCAGGGAAACGGTGGCGGCCGGCGTCCGGCTGTACGAGACGGCCCTGCCCGATACGGTTACGCCCTTCCAGGAATTGTTCCTGCCCCAGGCGATCCTGCTGGACGGCGCGGCGCGCCATGACGGCCGCCACGCCGTGCTGGGCCAGTCCGCCGACGCCTGGGTAGTGGAGCAGGCCGGCCGGGCGCCGTCGGTATTCTATCTCCAGGCCGGCGGCAATCGCCTGTTGCGCATGGTCACCGGCAATGACGCGCAGCACCTTTCGGTGCGCGACTTCCCCAACTTCTTTGCCGGCCCTATTCCCGACAGCGTGTTCATGACGCCGCCAGGCTGAGGCCCGTCCCAGCCGATGCGTTTCTAGTTCATCTTTGCCGCTCAATGCCTGCATGAGCCGGCTTTTGCAGGAGACCTGTATGCCTTTGCTTGTCTATATTCTGGGATTGACGGTGTTCGCGCTGAGCACCTCCGAATTCATGGTGGCGGGGATGATGCCGTCGCTCGCCCACGCCCTGGGCGAACCGGTGGCGCGCATCGGCTATCTGATTTCCCTGTATGCCCTTGGCATGGTGATCGGCGGGCCCCTGGTCACCTTCGGCATGCTGAAGCTGCGCATTCCGAATAAACCGGGCTTGCTCTGCCTGTTGGGCGGGTATGCCATCGCCCAATCGCTTGCTGCCTCGGCGGACAGCTATGAGCTCATGGCCGCTGCCCGGCTCCTCACCGGCGTTGCCGGCGCCGCCTGTTTCGGGGTCTCGCTGGCCATCTGTGCCGAAGCCGTCAGCCCGCCGGCACGCGGACGTGCCGCGGCGGTCGTGATCGGCGGCCTCATGCTGGCGTCGGTCCTGGGCATGCCGCTCACGACGCTCATCGACCAGCAACTGGGATGGCGGGCCAGCTTCTGGCTGGTGGTGGGGCTGGCGCTGCTGTGCATGTCGCTGGTCGCCTTGCTGGTGCCCCGTTCCAGCCCGGCCGGGCAAATCGGCCTTGGCCGGGAATTGGGCGCGTTCCGCAAGCGCGAGCTGTGGGCGGCTTATGCCACGAGTGCCCTCGTGATCAGCGCAATTTCCGCCGCCTTCAGCTATTTCACGCCCATCCTGACCGAGGTCAGCGGCTTTCCTGCCAGCGCGATTCCCTGGCTGCTGGCCTTGTACGGCATTGCCAACGTGGTGGGCAACGGCGTGGTGGGGCGTTTTGCGGACCGGCACACCATCCCCATCCTGGCCGGCGGCATGCTGGTCTTGAGCATTGCGCTGGCGCTGTTTGCCGTGTTTGCCCACTGGCAGGGCGCCAGCCTGGCATTGCTGGTCGTGATCGGCCTGGTCGGCATGTCCATGAACCCCGCCATCATCGCGCGCGTGATGCGGATCGCCCATCCCGGGCCGCTGGTGAATACGGTGCATACCTCTGTCATCAACATTGGCCTCAGTGCCGGCGCCTGGATCGGCGGGCTGGGCATCGCTGCCGGCCACGGCTTGCTGGCACCGCTGTGGGTCGGAGTGGCGCTGGCAATCCTTGGCCTGCTCAGCCTTTTGCCCTACCTCGGGCGGGAACCGGGCGAAGCGACGCCTGCCGCCTTCGCGGCCGGTGCCGATTGACGCCAGCCCGGCTTGACCAAAGGAGCAGACCAGATGGACGTTTTCGCTTCGCTTGCCGGGTTTTTCGGCATGAGCTATCCAGCTTCGCTCTTGCTTACGGACCCAGGGCATCGCCCGCAGCAGGCGCTGATTATCCGGTTCCAGTACCGGTCGTGCGATCCGGGCCGGGTGCCTGAACTGGAAGACCGCCTGCGGCATGCGCTGGCCGAGGCGGGGGCTGGCGAATATGGGGGCAATAAAGCTGCCCCGGACGGCAATGACATCTGCCTCCATCTCTATGGCCGGGATGCCGATCATCTGTTCCGGGTCATCGCACCGATATTGGAGGAAGTCCCATTCCTGCGCGGGGCCGAGGTGAAAAAGCACGTCGGCCCGGCCGCAGGCGCTGCCCCGCAGCCTTGAATCGGTCAGGCTGCTGCGCGAGAGGAGTTGGCCATGTGCTGGGCGACGAGCTGCTCGCAGGCCTCGGCCTCGAACCACCACGGAGAATAGTCTGGCGGGTTGTTGAAGCCGTTGGCGATAGCGCTTGCAAGGGACGGGCAGCTACCGGCCGCGCCCAGCATGTTGAGCACGTGCGGCGGCGGCGGGCGGAGCAGCGAATTGGTCCATGCCACAACCTGCCCGCCGTACACCCAGAAGCGTTCGAAAGTCTGTTGCATCCACTCGCGGGTGTAGGGCTGATCGCCATGGGCAAGGATGGCGTCGAGACAGATGCGCGCTGCCTTGGTGGCGCTATTCGATCCCTGGCCGGTGATCGGGTCGTTGAGGACTACGGCATCGCCCAGGCCGAAGACTATGTTCCCGCTCGGGAGGGTGGCCAGAGGTCTGCGCACCGTGGGCGCAAAGCTGCCAGCAAGGATGCCGTTTGCGTCGGTCAGCTCCACATGCGCGGCACGCTCGGCCTCCCAGGGCAGGAAGGTACGCAGCAGGGCAAGGCTTTGCGCCAGGTGGGCCTGGGGCGTTGCTACATCGCGCCAGCAGTCCATCGGGCCGCCGGGAACGCCTTCGAACACCATGATGTCGCAAGGGCCGCTGGTGGTCAGGGCAGGGAACACAAAATATTCGCCGACGCCGGGAATGAGATTGAACGCGACGCGCGAATATTCCTGCGCTGGTCGCAAACCGTTCACGTAGGTGAGGGCCAAGGCGCGCTGCGGCTTGTCGAATGCCGATCGGCTGGCATCACGTTCGAATAGCTTGACGATTTCGCTTTTGCCCGCGGCCACGATCACCAGTTCATTTTCCTTCGCGAGCCGTTCCAGTTCCGGAATGCCCACGTCTTCGATCAGCAGCCTGCCGCCTTGCCTTTCGAACTGCTGCAGCCAGGCAGGCATCTTGACCCGCTGATCCACGGCCTGTGCGGGACGATGCAGGCGGGCGCTCCAGTTGATCAGCCTTTCGTGTGGGGCAGCGGGATTCGGAACGGTCAGTCCGATCCCGTCCACCGTCGGGCATGCATCCTCCCATTGGTTGAGGCCCAGGTCCCGTTCGATCTGCAGTGAAGCATCGAACATGCATTGGCTCGACATGACGCGTCCATTACGGATGTCGTCGGGCGTGCGGTTGGTCGCTACGGTGACGTCAAGGCCATTGGCCAACATGCCCAATGCCAGAGGCAAGCCGGCCTGTCCACTGCCTACAACGGCGATCTTACGCATCATTTCTCTCCCATACGTTTCTCAAAGAAGTTCGCCGTTGCAGGCGCAGCGCTCTTGTCGGCATCAGGACAAATTCAAGGTCCAGGTGGTAACGCCTTCTCTTGCGTCCGTGCTCATTGCGACGTCGCGACCCCAGCTCGCGATGTATGTCCAGTCCGGGTCCTCGATCCAGGCCAAGGTATCGAAACTTGTGGCGCGTTGACGGATAAACCTGACGTACAGGTCGACGTTGTCCTTGATCCACATATCGTCCCCGCGAATGCGCAACTGAATCTGCAAGTGACGGCTCATCCCGTTCGAGAATTCAAAGCCGTAACCCGGATACGGCATGGGTATCTGCCCCACGCCCGGTGGAAGTTCCGGTGTTTTGTCATTCCGCCGGGGCAGTTTCGTAGGCCCCATGTAGTCATAATTCCTGATGGCCCCGGCCTCCAGGTCATCTTCCGTCGGATAGTCCAGATTGAGCAAGCGAAGTTCGTGGCCATCCCGCAAGATCCTGGCTTGAACAAGGCTATCTGTTCCGGCGTTTGCTGCGTTTTTTGTTTGCGCAATCAGCCTGATCGATCCAATCCACATGACAGTCTCCTTTTAAAACGCTACTGTTTGTACAGCGAACCCGCTGCCCGCGAGGGGCAACGGCCTGCTTATCATGGGCTGGAGGAGCGTGGCGGGAATCGGTACTGCCACCTAATTTAGGTCAAGGCCTATACCCAGATTAGGGCTTGCCGGCTGGGCGCACGCCGGCAAGCCCTTCTACTGAACGACCAATTCCACCCGGCGATTCTTGGCCCGACCAGTTTCATCTCCGTTCGAAGCGACGGGTGCCAGGCTGGCGACACCTTTGCTCGCCAGACGCGTGGAAGGGATCTGGTATTGCTTCGCCAGCGCGGAGACAACCGCTTGCGCACGCTGCTGCGACAGCAGCTGGTTGGCGTCGAGATTGCCTTGGTTATCCGTGTGGCCCACGATGTAGACCTTGAGAGCAGGCTGGCTCTTCAATAGTTTCGCCATCTCGTCCAGCTGGGTCCTGGATTCCGCGGCTTTTATCTCTGCCTTGCCGGTATCGAAATAGATGCCGTACAGGGCGATCTTGCCGCTCGACTGCAGGGCCGACTTCAATGCATCGGCATTGACAGTCACCTGTCCGCCCTGCATCGCCTGGGGTTCGGCGATTTCGATGTAAGTCGTGGTGAAGTCGGTGCGATATACCTTTCCGGAGTTCACCATCACGTGAATGAGGTTGCCATCCTTTGACAAGGTGCCGTAAGTAAAATAGATGTCGTCAGTACCGAGCATGTTCGAGCCGCCCAGGGAATACATCTGGTTATACAGCGTGGATTTTTCAGGATGACGCGACCGATTGGCACGGAAGTCGGCTTCCTTCATTGCGCCGTAATGATCGTCAAAGCCGTAGCGCATGCTGTCGCAGCCCTTATCGCGTGGCGTGCAGCTGATGATGGCTTTGAAGCCGGCTGCCTTCAGGGCCTGTTCATAGTTGCGATGCACTTCCAGTGGCGACTTGCCGAGCGGTGCGAAATACACCATGCGAGTAATCTGGCCCTCCACGGTGATCGGCGCCTGGAATGCGTTATGGCTGTCCAGTCCCATTTTGCCGGGGAAAGTCGTTTGGTCAAATCCGACCTTCTTGTAAGCCATCATCCATGAATTGTTATAGCGCTGGATCAGGGGGTGGTCTTCTCCTCCTGCAACATCGATGGCCCAGTCAGGGCCGGCGCAAGCAGGTGCGGCGATAGCCAGCGAAGACAGGCAGAATGCGGTGGCGGCGACGTGGCGTGCCAGAGGTGAGGACAATAGTTTCAAGGTTTATCCTTTCGCGAAGAATGTAAGAGCACGACGCAGTGCAATGATGTAAATCTTATACCGCGTCGTGATCGCTCTCCATTCAAACGCGTCGGTAATCGGAACGCTAAATTAACGACGGCACATCAGAACTTGTACTGCAGGTTGGCAAAGAACGAGCGGCCGCGCGGATCGCCATAGGTTGGGTCCCAGGTCACTTCGAAGTAGCGCGACTGGTTGGTGAATGGTGGCGGCGTATCGAACATATTGATCACGCCGGCGCGCAGCTTGAGCTTGCTGTTGAAGGCATAGCTGCCTGTCAGGTCCCACAGCGAATAGGCTTTCACGTCGCGGTCGTTCCACCCCGGATCAGCCAGGCCGGCGATGTTCTGGTCGCGATAGCTGGAGAAGAAGGTGTTGCCCAGGCTCAGACTGAAGGGCCCCTGGCTCCAGTCGATATTCAGCTTGTGGCGCCAGCGCTGCACAGCCTTGTCGTCGCGGAAGACGCCCAGGCCGTTGGTCATCGGTGAGAGCGGATCGGACTGGAACTTGTACTTGGTGATCAGCGTGCCGTTCAGGCTGGCGCTGAAGCGGCCCATTGAAGTGGCATCGCCGTGCCAGTTAAGTTCAATATCGAGACCGGCTGTGTTGAGCTTGCCCCGATTCTCCTTCTTGAACTGAAGGAAGGACACGACACCATCTTCGTCACGCACCACGATGTTCGGATCGTTGTAATAGACTGGATTGTCGAACACGGTCTGTTCGCCGATTTCCGAAATGATGTCGGTCTTGCGGATGATCCAGTAGTCGAGGCTGCCGTTCCAGTTCTTGTTTGGCTGCAGTACCAGGCCAGCCGAAAACTGCCTGGACTTTTCCGGCTTCAATTGCGGGTTACCGTAACGGTCCAGGTCGAACTGCGCTACTTCGCCCGAGACCGGGTCTTTCACGAAGCTTGCCGTGGTATCGGAACGGACCGGCAGGAACATTTCGGAAATTGACGGTGCGCGGAAGCCGGTGCCGAAGGAGGCGCGCCCCAGTACTTCCTTGCTTGGGCGGTAGCTGATGGCGACTTTCGGATTAGTGGTGTTCAGTGCCGGCGTGGTGATATTGGTCAGCCGATCATGCACGCCTTTGTAGCGGTCGTGACGGATGGCGAACTGGCCTTCCCATTCCTTGCTGAACGGCGCATTAATCTCCGCGTAGATGCCGCTGATCCGGCGCGAATTGGACGAGTCGGCCAGCAATTCGTCCGAGCTGGCACGGTCACCTTGCACGTCGTTGCTGCGCAGTGCTTCGGAGGAGGTGAACGAAGTTTTTTCGCGCCGCAGTTCGGCGCCCACGGCCAGCACGGCATCGCCTCCGCCCAGCGCCATCAGGGGGCGGCTCACCTTGCCATCGATGCTGTCGCTGCTGCCTTTGGACCTACGCGCCGCGTCATGGATCTTGATCGAGTCCATGAACTTGCGGCCGGAGTCATCCGTGGCAGGGACAAAGGGGTTGTACTGGCCGCTGGCAATTCCGGCCAACATCTTGCTGTGCGAAACCCAGCCGTCGATATCCAGGTCGGTGGCCTTGTTGACGCTGTGGTTGTAGGCCGTATCGTAATCCCAGTCGCCCACCTTGCCGGTCGCACCGAGCACCAGGCGCGACGCCTTGCTGGTCACTTCCGAGGTGCGGCGGCCGGCGTCCGACAGGCGGAAGCGGAAATTGATCGGGTCCGTGATGCCGGTCTTGGCTTGCAGGTCGGCCGGCAGGAAGATGCCGTTGGTCGTGCCGTTGATGCTGCTCGATACGGCAGGCGAGGCGGCATAGCTGGTCTCAGCCCTGCTCAGCAGAACCTCAGCAAACACCTGGTGGGCATCCGTCACCTGGAAGGTGGCGCGACCGATAAAGCTTCGCTTCTTCGATTCCGGATAGACTTCCGAGTCGCCCATGTAGTTGAAGGAACAGCCTTCCGTGCCGCCCGGACCAAGTGGCCGCACCACGTTCGGGCTGCCGTCCACACACGACTCCTTGCCGAAATTGACGCGACGTCCAGGCGAGGGCACCCAGGTGCCGCCGGGACCGGAGCCCTTCAGGTAGCTTGATTGATTCAGGGTCGCCATCTGGGCGGATGTCAGGTCGACGTTGGCTGGGAAGGAGTAGCTCGACAGCTGTGGCGACAGGCGGTCGGGCAGGCTGTATTCCTGCATGAACTTGCGTTGCGAACTGGCCAGGCGGTTCGTCTTCTGTACGTCCAGTGCACCGAACAGGTTGTAGCGGTCGGTGCTCAGATCGCCGATACCGCCGGACAGCGAGGCCGACCTTTTGCCGCCGCCACCTTCATCCGTACGCAGCGCATACACGCTGGCATCGCCGCCCTGGTAATCCTTGCGGGTGATGAAGTTGATCACGCCGCCCATGGCATCGGTGCCGTAGATTGCCGATGCGCCGTCCTTGAGCACTTCCACGCGCTGGATGGCGCCGGCGGGAATATTGTTCAGGTCGACGCCGGAATTGTCGCCGGGACTGGCGAAGTTGGCCATGCGCCGGCCATTCAGCAACACCAGTGTGCTGGAGACGCCCAGGCCACGCAGGTTGGCGCCGTTAAAGCCGCGCTGGCCGCCCATGACATCGCTGACGCTGGTGCCATCGGTCAGGCCGCCCACATTCGAGGAGATCTTTTGCAGCAGTTCGGCAGCGGTGGTCACGCCCGTCTTATCAATGTCTTCGCGCTTGATGACTTCAACTGGCAGTGCTGACTCGCCCTCGATGCGCTTGATGCTGGAGCCGGTGATTTCCACGCGCGGCATGGTTTGCGCGACAGCGCCCAAACTCATGCAGCCAAGTGCGAGCAATACAGCATGGGTGCATTGGGAGCGGCGGAATGCCGATGCCTTGTGCGTGCCAGGTATTTTCATGCGGACAGTCCTCGTAAGTTGGTATTCGTACCGGATTAACTAAGCTTGAGTTGTTATGGAACAATTGCAGTGTATGCAACGTTGTGCAACTTGTGCGCACTGGAGCTCATGCAAGTCGTAATTTCGTCGTGATTACAACGCTTTTGCTGACTTCCAATTTGCATGTTTTCGATCGAGATCACACGGAAATCGGCATAGTCCGGCCAAGTCCTGCCCCGGGGCGCAACAGTGGCGTTGCCATCGATGGCAAGCCAATGCAAAGTGAACACTTTTCGTGCTGCGGAGGAATGGAGATGATCAGTCAGGCATGCTTTGGCGAGCTGGAGGCGATCAATATCGACGCCATCTTGACCATGTTCGACGCTTTGAATGACATTGCCTTTTTCGTCAAGGACAGGGAAGGGCGCTATTTCGGCATCAACCGGACGATGGTGCGCCGTTGCGGGGCGCGGGACAAGGAGGAGGTAATCGGGAAGACGGCGCTGGACCTGTTTCCCCAGGCCCTGGCGGAAACCTATTTTGCCCAGGACCGCAAGGTGATCGACAGCGGCGCTTCGATCGACAGGCACCTTGAATTGCACATCTACCCGGGGCGCAGTCGCGGTTGGTGCATCACCAGGAAAATGCCCCTGCAGGACACGAAGGGCAAGATTGTCGGCCTGATCGGCACCTCACGCGATCTCGGCTTGCCCGACGACGTGAATCCCGCATTCCGCCAGATCGCCCATATCGCGGACTACATTCGCGAGAATTATCACCGCAATGTGTGCGTCCAGGAGCTGGCCGACCAGGCCGGGCTTTCGCTCTCGCAGGTTGAGCGCCTGTTCCAGAAAGTCTTTCATCACTCGCCGCGGCAAATGCTGGTTCAGTGCAGGCTTTCGGCAGCCAGGACCATCATCGATAAAAAGCCGGATGCCAGGATCGCGGACATCGCGCATGCATGCGGCTGCTCAGACCACAGCGCTTTCAGCCGCCAGTTCAAATCGGTGGTGGGAATGAGTCCGACCGAATACAGCCGCGTGGCCGGCCGCACGGGGACTTGGATGTGATCCCCGCGCGGCCGGCGAAGACCTACTTCAAGCGGTCCCAAAGGAAGCTGTAGACCATGCCGTAGAGGCGGGCCTGCTGTTCACCGTTCACCGCGCCGCCATGGCCGCCATCCATGTTCTCCCAATACAGGACGTGATGGCCTTGCTCCTTCATGCGCGCGACCATCTTGCGGGCATGGGCCGGATGCACGCGATCGTCCCTGGTCGAGCTGGTGAAGAAGATCGGCGGATAGGAGCGGTTCTTGTCGAGCAGGTGGTAGGGCGAATAGTGCGAGATGTAGTCCCATTCCTCGGGGCGGTCCGGGTCGCCATACTCGTCTATCCATGAGGCGCCGGCCAGCATGCGGTGGTAGCGCTTCATGTCGGCCAGCGGCACCTGGCTGACGACCGCGTTGAACAGCTCCGGGCGCTGCAAGGCTGCCACGGACACCAGCATGCCGCCCAGGCTTCCGCCCATGATGCCGAGATGCTGCGGCGACGTGACTTTCCGCGCAATCAGGTCTTCGGCCACTGCGATGAAGTCGTCATACGATACCTGGCGCTTTTCCCTCAGGGCGGCTTCGTGCCAGCGCGGCCCGAACTCGCCGCCGCCGCGAATGTTCGACAGCACGTACACGCCGCCTTCTTCGAGCCATGCGCGGCCCACCGTGGCGTTGTACGAGGGCTTCATCGAGATCTCGAATCCGCCGTAGCCGTACAGCAGCGTTGGATTGCTGCCGTCGTACTTGAGGTCCTCGCGCATGACGACGAAATACGGAATCCGCGTGCCATCCTTGGCGGAGGCGAAGTGTTGCTCCACCTTGAGGCCCGAAGCATCGAAGAACGCTGGCTGCGATTTCAGTTGGCGCCGTTGGTCGGAACCGACCTGACCCAGGTGCAGCGTGGTCGGGGTGAGGAAGTCGGTCTGCACCATGAAGTACTGGTCTGAATCCAGATAGTCGAGTGACGAGATCGAGACGCTGGCAAATGCCGGCGTCGGCACCGTCCGGCGTTCCCATTTTCCCTTCTGCATGCGCAGTTCCTGCACCTGGCTGCGCACATTGACCAGCTCTGTCAGCACGATCGCGTTCCTGGTCGTCGCGACCGATTGCAGCGAGCGGGTGGCGTCTGGCTCGTACAACACGGAGAAGTTGCGCTTGCCCGCCATGAAGCCTGCAAAGTCGATCGACAGGAGCGAGCCTTGCTGGTACTGGCGATTCCCGACGTTCCAGTCCCCGCGCAGGCGGATCAGGAGCTGGTCCTGGAAGGTGAAGGCCGTCGCGCTATTCGGCTTGTCGAGCTTGACCAGCTTCCCGGCGTGGCGGAAGTACAGTTCGTTCGTGAAAAACGAGGTGTAGCGCAGGACAAATTCGCGGTTATATCCCGGATAGTGGTCAGAGTAGCCGGACACGCTGATGTCGGCTAGCTTGCCCTCGAACGCCAGCTTTGCAGACTGCAATGGCGTTCCCCGTTTCCATTCCTTGACGATGCGGGGGTATCCGGAGCTGGTGAGCGAACCGGGGCCGAAGTCGGTCGCTACGAGCAGGCGGTCGCGGCTCACCCAATTGACGTCGCTCTTCGCTTCGGGAAGGTAGAACCCCTGCGGGACAAACTGCAGGCTGCTCGTGTCGAACTCGCGTACAACGTGTGCGTCCCCGCCGCCCCGGGTCAGCGAGAACAGGCAGCGCTCGGCGTGCGGCTTGAGGCACTCCATGCCGTGCCAGACCCAGTTTTCCTTCTCATCCCGCGCCAGTCGGTCGAGATCCAATACCACGTCCCACTGCGGCGCATCAGTCCCGTAGCGTTCCAGCGTGGTACGCCGCAGCACGCCGCGCGGATGCTCGGCGTCTTTCCAGAAGTTGTAGAGGTATTTGCCTTGTTTCTCGACGAAAGGAATCCGCTCGCGCGAGTCGACGACTTCGCGGATTGCATTGGTGGTCTGCTGGATGCCCGGCAGTCCGTCCAGCTGGCTCGTGGTGAGGCTATTCCACTGCTTGACCCAGTCCAGCGCCCGCTCCGAGCTGACTTCTTCAAGCCACAGATAAGGATCGGCATCCGTCGCCTGTGCCTGTGCCTGTGCCTGTGCCTGCGCCATTGTGCAGGACAGGAGTGCGGCCGCCGCCGTCAGGCTCAGCTTTTCGATTGGAATCATGTTGCGCAATCTCCTCAGAACTTGTGCTCAACCGTCAGCATCAAGGTACGCGAGCGCAGCGGCAGGGAACTTCCGGGATACAGCTTGACCGGGGCCTTGCGGTCGAACAGGTTGAATACGTTCGCCGATACGGTGGTACCGGGCTGGAAGGCATAGCGGGTCCACAGGTCGACCGTCGTATCCGAAGCGATATGGCATTCGCCCGCGCTCACGCCGCGGTCTTCGCATCCCTCGATACTGCTGGTCGAATCAAGTACGCCCCAGGCGAGCTTGGTGGAGTCCGTATAATTCGCGCGCAAGCCTGCAACGAACGGCCCACGTTCCCACGACATCTTGGCGACGGCGCGCGTGCGAGGTTTGTCGCGATAACCGACATAGTTCTCGGTGTAGGTCTTGGCGAAGCTATCCCAGCTCTGGTATTTGAACTGGCGGTTGAGTTCCAGGCCGAGGTTAAGCGTACCGGCTTCGCCAAGGTTCCAGCGCGCCTTGGCATCGAGGTCGATACCGGAAACACGCGACTTGCCGTAGTTTTCATACTGGGCTGCGATGGTCCTGATCGGTCCGACCGGGAAGCTGACCGTTTTGCCGGACAGCTCGAAGGCACGGCGAGCGATGTCCAGGTCCTGTGAAGTCAGCGGGTCGCGCTCCACCAGTCCGGCCAGCCGGTCTTCGTTGGCGAGCGTCTGGTCGATGCTCTTGACGGCGATTTCATCACGCCGCTTGATGTTGTAGTAGTCGAGGGTAAAACTGAGCGCGCGAATCGGCTGCAGCACCAGGCCTGCCGTGAAGCTGTTGGTATATTCGGGCTTCAGGTCGGGATTCGGGGTGACCGCGGACGGGAAGCTGACCGAGCAGCCCAGGCCATAGGCAGTCAGGGCCAGGTTCTTGTCGGCCGCGTTGCCGGTGTTCAGGATGTTCCTCAGTTCCGTGGCGGCTGCGCAGCGTTTGGGGTCGTTGTAGCCGTTGTTGAACCAGGATGCGCCGCCGTTGCCGGTCTCCGGCAGGCTTGGCGCGCGGAAGCCCTTGGAGACTGTGCCGCGCACCATCAGCATGTCGTTCACGGTATAGCGCAGGCCAAGCTTGGGCACGACTGCGCCGGCGCCGTCGATCACCTTGTCGCCGCGGACTGCAAAACTCGCTTCCAGCTGCTTGGTGAACGGCGCCCCAAGCTCCAGGAAGGCTGCCGCGACCTTGCGCGATCCATTGATCTTCACGCCGCTGAACTGGACGATGCGCGCAGCCTGGACGTTGTCGCTGCTCTGATGCTCAAAGGACTCGTGGCGCAGGTCGACGCCGGTCGCAAGCTGGAGTGGCCCGCCGCCCAGCATGAACAGCTCGCGATTCGCCTTGAAGTCCAGGAAGGTTTGGCGGTACTCGCCATGCGAACCCATTTCAGGGAACATGGTTTCGAGCAGGGCGCGGTCATTCTGCTGGCCGAATTTGTAGGCGCCGCTGACGATGGCATCGTAGTAGCCGTAACGGTCGCGGTACAGGTGTTGGCGCTGGCGGGCTTTGGAGCCCATATGGCCGATTGCACCATCCCACTCCCAGCCAAAGCTCGCGCCCTGGATGCCGGCGAGGGCGCGGAACTGCTCCGATGATCCGACGTTCTTGAACATGTCGCGGTCGTCGGCGAAACGGTAATTCAGGCCGATGGGGAAATCATACGGGTTGTTCGGATGGCCGACCGGCAGCTTGGGATCGGTAAAGTACTGCATCTTGCCGCTGATCGAGTCATACCAGGACAGGGGAACACCCGTGACATTGCTGCGCGGAGGCGCCGTGTTGTAGTTGTTGCGCGTCTTGGCAAGCTGCAGTTCGCCGTAGGCTACCGTATCGCCGGAAAGCCTGAGCCGTCCCGAGCCCAGGAAGGTTACCCGCTCGGCAGGTGCACGGGCCAGGGTGTCCTGCCAATAGTCATAGAAGCACAGGCCGCCGCGCAGATTCTCCGGCGCGCAGCCAGGGGCCGCGACATTGATCGATTTGCCGGCCAGGGCAGGATCGTGGTAATTGGCGGGGTAGCGGCCGACATAGTTGCCGGGGATCGAACCGGTGGAAGTCGCGTCGCGGTCCGGGTTCATGCGGATGAACCAGTCCGGGAGCAGCGGGCGCACCTGGCGATCGGTGAATTTGCCGCGCGAATAGACTTCGAGATGGGCGAAGGCGTTATAGCCGTCCGCCTCGAAGTCCCCGATGCCGCCGATGATCGAAGCCTTGCGTTCGCGATCGAGGAAGGAGCGCTTCAGCGATTGCTGGGCCGAAGCTTTCACGCCAACTCCCCGGTAATTCTTGCGGGTGATGATGTTGACGACACCGGCAACGGCATCGGACCCATAGATCGCGGAAGCGCCGTCCTTGAGAATCTCGACGCGTTCAATGACGTCGCTTGGAATGGAGTCGATGTTGACGAAGTTCGATTGAAGCCCGTCTGCGAAACCGTAGGAGGAGAGCCGGCGGCCATTGAGCAGGACCAGGGTCGCACCCGTGCCAAGGTTGCGCAAGGAGACGCCGGTGGCGCCGCTCGCCCAGGAATTGGTACCACCCAGGTCGCTGATCGCACCGCGGTCATTGCTGGTCAGGTTGTCGAGGATTTGCGCAACGGTCTGCGCGCCGCTTTGTTCGATCTCCTGGCGCGACAGGACCTGGACCGGCGAGGCGGTTTCCTGGTCAACGCGCTTGATGTTTGAGCCCGTGACGACGACGCGCTGGACGTTCTTGTCTTGCGCAGCCTGTGCCAGGGTGATCGCCGGGAAGGCGGCAACGATTGATCCGACCAGGACGCTGTACTTCAACTTCTTGCTGTGCTTCACGTATGTCTCCTTGTACTTCATGGACGATTTGGATCGTTCTACATGTCGTCGCAAGGATACTTTCGAGGGAGCGCACGGTCTTGAGCGTTTTCCCGCGCTAACACGCTGAAAATGGCATACCGCTGTAAGTTGCCACTTAGCGCAGGAGCCCCCAGGCGATCAACGCAGAGAGGAACAGGAAGGGGAAGGAATACAGGTGGAAGCGCAGCCACAGGCGGCGCTCGGGAGCCATGCGCAGGGCGATGATATTGGCAAGCGAACCAATCGCCAGCCCAAAGCCTCCGGCATTCACGGCATAGGCGATGACCTTGTAGTCGACGGAGTGCTGGACCAGCAGGATGGTTGCCGGGACGTTGCTGATTACCTGGGAACCGAGCAGGCCTGCCAGGAACAGTTCCAGCCGGGAGAAATGGGGAACAGATTCAATCCAGCCCTGGATGAAATGCTGCAGCGACAACAGCCGGATATCGATAAACATCAGGATGAAAACAGCGATCAGGCTCCAGTCGACCTTGGCGATGATGCCGCGGCAGGACAGCAGGACAGCCAGCCCCACGCCGACCAGGCCCCAGCCCGAATATCCGAGCTCCACGCTCACCAGGAAGGCGATATAGAGCATGCCGCAAGTCCTGAGCAAGCCGACGTGGTACGCCGCGGGATCGTCATTGAGCTCGGCATGGATGCTCTGTTTGGGGAAGCAGAACCAGGTCGCCAGCAGCAGCACGGCAAAAACCGCCAACGCAAGCGGCGCCATTTGCCAGG
Organism: Pseudoduganella sp. S-14; assembly: GCF_049913285.1. Classification (GTDB taxonomy): domain Bacteria; phylum Pseudomonadota; class Gammaproteobacteria; order Burkholderiales; family Burkholderiaceae_D; genus Rugamonas. The sequence continues at coordinate 3,740,380 of NZ_CP183991.1, read as the reverse complement.
TGAATTCGGCGAAGGACAGGTGCGAGCGTTGCCACAGCAGGATGTTCTGGGGATTGCCGATTGGCGTCAACAGGGAACCCGCGTTGACTGCCAGTGCTTCGAAGATCACCAGGCGCCCGACAGGCAGGCCGCGGATGCCGGACAGACCGACAGTCAGCGGCACGACGACGAAGAGCGCGATATCGTTGGTCAGTACGGTCGACAACACCGTGGATGCCGCCACCAGGAACAGCGCCAGCACCCGTTCCTGCCGCAGCCTGTTGATGATGAGCCGCCCCAGGTGTTCCAGGTAGCCGCTGGCTTCGATGCCGGTGGTTAGCAACAGCATGCCGGCGAGCGTCGCGATGGTGTGCCAGTCTACCCAGTTCTTATACTCCGTGAGCGGATGCGGCGACAGGATGGAAAGAGCAATGGCGGCGAGCAGCAACAGGTGCATCAAGCGGTCGCGCAGGAAAGGCTGGATAATCTGGCGCAGGAATGGCTGCGCGGCGGTTGGTTCGGTGGTCACAAGCATGGAAGTTTTCTGCGTGGGCAAACGTGCGCATGATAACAGGAGCGGGCAAGGGCCCGTGCGCAGGGCCAGGCATGCCTGCATTGCCGCAATTGTGAAGCTCCGCGTTTTCCGGAAGGGTTATCATCAGCAAAACCGATCAATAACGCTTGCCCTACGATAAATCGCGGGTTCACGATGTCCTTCACGCGTCAATTACTATTCGCTTTCCTGCTGGCTTCAAAGACCGTCCATGCATCCGATCTGGTGATGGCCATCTCCAACGGTAGTGGCATGCCGATGACCGATATCCGCGGCGATGAGCTCGAGGGAGGGATACTCAAGGAGTTCGGCGACGCGCTAGGTAGTTTGCTGCATCTCGAGCCCCGTTATATGATCCTGCCGCGCACCCGTGTTGAAGGTGCGCTGCTGCGGGGACATGCCGATTTGCTGTGCGACCTGCGGCCCGAATGGCTCGACAACCAGGGCTTCCTCTGGTCTGACGCCATTATTTCGAATCGAATGATGGTCGCCATGCGCCGTGAAACGCCAGTGCCGGCCTCCCTGGACGGTATCGCGGGCTTGCGGGTGGGCACGATCCGGGGATACAGGTACCCGGAGATTGAACACTTGCAGCCGCCAATCCTGCGCGATAACGCGGCCAACGATAGCCAGAACCTTGAAAAATTGCTGCTCGGGCGCTTCGACTTCATTTTCACCAACCGCATCTATTTCGACTACCAGCGCATGGTTCACCCCGAGCGGGCGCGCCTGGCCTCCCATCACCTGAAGATCACGGATTTTGATACCTATTGCGCAGTTCATCCACAAGGCAAGCTCGGTATCAGGGACCTGAACCAGGCCATCGCCACGCTCAAGGCCCGCGGCACAATCCGATCGATCCTGGCGCGTTACAGGCCGCACGACTCCTCTTGAAATTTTCCAGGCCAGGCCAAAAATAACTGGCCGGTTACGACGTTTTCGAGGAGGAGCTATGGATGCAAGAGAAGCGTTGCTGGATCACCTGGCCGAACTCAAGGCGGCGCACGACAAGACCAACCGGCTGATGACGGAAATCACGGCAGTCGCGGCCAGGGCGGTGAAGGGCAGCGGGGTGCTCCCTTCGCTGAGCCAGTTGCGCGCGTATGAGCAGGCGCTGCTTGCCGCACAGGGCGAGGCGGCATGTTGTGCGGAGCTATTGCAGCAAGCGCGACGCCCGGCACCGTGTGTGCCGCTTTAAGCTTTACTTAATTTACAACGGTTGTCGCTTGGGCAATACTTTCCGCCTCACTTTACGCCTGGTGGAAAGCCATGATGAATCGCCGCAAATTCTTGCTGACAGGAGCAGGCCTTCCGCTTCTCTCATCCTGTGCGAGCGGGCTGGAGCCGGTCAGTGGCGGTTTGCTGCCGGCGTTTGCGAAGAGGCTTGACGCGAGTGCCGTGAGCTATGCGGTGCTGCGCTCCGGGGTGCCGCAAGCAAGCCAGGCCGTGGTGGGGGCGCCAGACGCGATTTTCCAGGCTGCATCGCTGACCAAGCCTGTGGTGGCCTTCGCTGCGCTGCGGATGGCGCAAGCCGGCCAGCTCGAACTGGCAGCGCCCGTGTCGCATTACCTGAGCGATGGCTATCGGCATTTTCACGACCCCTTGCGGAGATCGGATCGGGACTCCTCCGATCTCGTCCCGGCGAAAATGCTGGAACGGGTCACCGTGGGCCAGTTGCTGAACCACAGTTCCGGCTTTCCGAATTGGTCGAGCAAACCGCTTGCCTTTGTTGCGGAACCGGGCCAGGGCTGGAATTATTCCGGCGAAGGCTACGTGCTCCTGCAGGGCATCATGGAGGCCATTACCCGGACGGGCCTTGCAGCCTATCTCGACCAGCACTTGTTTGCGCCGCTGGAGATGCGCGACACGAGCCTGGTCTGGCGCGAGGCGTTCGAGGAACGGGCCGTCCCAGGCAAGATGTTCCTGGGCCTCTCGCGGCGGGCCCGTTTCCGGAACGCCCTGGCCGCATCCACCCTTTACACCACGGCAGCGGACTATGCACGCTTCATGGCGGCCTTCCTGGCCGACGATGCGCTGATGCAGATGACGCTTGCCGCAGCTGTCGACGTGAGCAAGCCGCTTGGCCTGGCGTGGGGGCTGGGCTGGGGTATCGAGCGCGGCGCGGGTGGAAGCCATGTCTGGCAGTGGGGGAACAACCCCGGCTTTCGCGCATTTGCCATGGCGTCGACCACTACGAAGGATGGCTTTGTGGTCCTGACAAACAGCGAACGGGGCATGCCGCTCGCCGCTTCAATCGCGCAGCTGGTGCTGCCTTCGGATCACGGCGCCTTCCGTTTTCCGCCAGTGGCCTGAGACTTAGAACTGCTCGTTGCGCGCGACGATTTCGCCGGGCGAACCAAGCAGGAAGATATGATCGTTCAGGTTATCGGCACCTTTGATGTGTTCATATGAGATGAGCGAGGGGAGCAGGTCGCGCGCGAGCGACTGCTGGCTCGGAATGGATTTGTCCGACTTCAGCTTGCCCAGGATGATCGTCTTTACTTGCTCCGACTGGCTGGCGATCTGTTCCAGGCTTGCTTTTTTCAGCTTGCCCAGCCGGTATTCGAGCGAGACATTGCTGCGCGCGCTATCGTCGACCTGGTGGTATTGGTAGTTCTGGGTCTGCAGGGTCCCGTCGAACCATGGCGGACTGGATTTGCCGATGTCGGTGTGGTATTGGGCACTCAGGCGCGATTGCTGGTCCTGGCCGATCTTGCGGTCGTCGCGGCTTGTCCCCTCCAGTTTGGTCGCTTGCGATACCGCATAGGAGAAAGTGTCCTGTTCCCATGCCTTGAGCGGATTGCTGGACTTGGGCGTCTGGGTCAGGGAGGCGCTGAAATCGGAAAGACCTGTCAGCGCGGAACGGTCGTCCGAATTCAGCTGCCACTTCGATGGCCCGCGCAGGAAGTCGTCAGTCTCTTCGGCGGCGGCCGTTCGATTCATATCCGAGAAGGCATCTTTGAACATGGACATCAACTTCTTGTCGCCGTGTCCGCGTGCGAGCGCCTGGTCGAATTGCGCCAGGTAGTTGTTGATGGCTTTTGCCTGCTGTTTCCTGGTGCCCAGGTGTTCCAGGGTGCTGGTGTCCACGTTGACTTCAGCCTGGCCATCAGGCCCGTTGATGCGTGCCTTGCGCACCGCGTCGTCAATGTGGAAATTTAACGCCTGCGGCGCAGGCCCAGGACCAGACACTTCGGCATGGAAATCGATCGACTGCACAAGCTTGCTGTCGAACTTTGTCAGGCCGCTTAGCCGGACCTGGGGGGCCGCTCTCGCCATCCCATCGATAGCAGCCTGGAAGCCCGCTGCCAGCGTGGACAGGGCTTTACGCTCATCATCATCGAGCCTGGCGCTCGAGCTGACCTGGTAGATCATTTCGTCATCGACATCGGCCAGCGTGAGCTCGACCTGGGTCCCGCTGCGCGTGGTGATGCCCAGCGTGAATTTGTTGTCGATCCTGTCCGGCAGCCTGGCATGGTCCAGCGGTATGACCGAGCCGGCGCCGAGCTGCTTGAGCATGTCCGCTCCGAGGTCCTGGTAGCGCAAGCTGGTCGGAACGGGCGCGGAGGCCGCGGCGATCGCTTCCGGGCTCAGCGTCACGATGGTGGAAGCTTGTGGAGCGGCCGCCGCGTCCAGCCTGGCCAGGAGAGGATCGGCCTTCCGTGCAGGGGCGGGCACGGCATAGCGGGCCGCCGGTTGCCAGTTGGAGAGGGAGGAGATCAGGCTCATTTACCCTTAACGGCGATTTATTAATGAAACTTTAATTGTGACCCTTCGCCACGAAAAAGCGTGCTAACCTACCATTGCTTTGAAGGAAATGTTTTTTCGTGCCCGCTTTGCGATCCGCGGCGGGCGGTTCCACAGTCCAGGCCGGCCGAGGCTACCCGCCGCAGGCCCGCCGGGAATGATCCTGCGTCACCATCGCAATTGAAGGAATCTGAATGAGCAAGGGCGAACCACTTCGCCTGCACGTGCCCGAACCCACGGGACGTCCAGGCTGTGCAACTGATTTTTCCTATCTCCGGCTGTCGCCGGCCGGTGCTGTGCGCCGTCCCGAGGTCGACGTAGCCCCAATGGATACGCGCGATCTTGCGTATTCCCTGATCAGCGTGCTGGATGCCGAAGGCACCGCCGTGGGGCCCTGGGTACCGCAAATCGATATCGAAGTCGTGCGCAAAGGATTGCGCGCCATGATGAAGACGCGCATCTTCGATAGCCGCATGCTGATGGCGCAGCGCCAGAAGAAGATGTCGTTCTACATGCAAAGCTTGGGCGAAGAGGCGATCGGCACCGCGCAGGCGCTGGCGCTCAATGTGGACGACATGTGTTTTCCCACCTACCGCCAGCAAAGCATCCTCGTCGTGCGCGACTATCCGATGGTCGACATGATCTGCCAGCTGATGTCAAACGAACGCGACCCGCTCAAGGGACGCCAGTTGCCCGTCATGTACTCGGTGAAAAAGGCCGGCTTCTTCTCGATTTCCGGCAACCTGGCGACGCAGTACATCCAGGCCGTAGGCTGGGGCATGGCGTCGGCGATCAAGGGCGATACCAAGATTGCCTCGGCATGGATCGGCGACGGCGCCACTGCCGAAGCGGACTTCGACACCGCCCTGACTTTCGCCCACGTCTACCGCGCCCCGGTGATCCTGAACGTGGTCAATAACCAATGGGCGATCTCGACCTTCCAGGCCATCGCGGGCGGCGAGGATACGACCTTTGCCGCGCGCGGAGTCGGCTGCGGTATCGCATCGTTGCGTGTCGACGGCAATGATTTCCTGGCGGTGTACGCAGCGTCGCGCTGGGCGGCCGAGCGGGCGAGGCGCAACCTCGGGCCATGCCTGATCGAATGGGTCACCTACCGCGCCGGCCCGCATTCGACATCGGACGACCCATCCAAGTACCGTCCCGGCGACGACTGGTCGCATTTCCCGCTGGGCGACCCGATCGCACGCCTGAAGCAGTACCTGATCAAGGCGGGCGCCTGGTCCGAACAGGAGCACGAAGAAACCCAGAAGCTGCTGGAGGCCGAGGTACTGGCCGCGCAGAAGGAGGCGGAACAATACGGCACCATGGCCAGCGGCCATACCTTCAGTCCCGCAGAAATGTTCGATGGCATCTATAAGGAGCTGCCGGAACACTTGCGCGTACAACGACAGCAACTGGGGATCTGAGATGGCGGAAAACACAGTGAAAACTTCCATGACCATGATCCAGGCGCTGCGGTCGGCGATGGATGTGATGATGGAGAAGGACGAAAACGTCGTGGTCTTCGGCCAGGACGTGGGCTATTTTGGCGGCGTATTTCGCTGCACCGAGGGCCTGCAAAAGAAATATGGCAAATCGCGCGTCTTCGATACGCCGATTTCCGAAGGCGGCATCGTCGGCGTGGCAATCGGCATGGGAGCATACGGGCTGCGGCCATGCATCGAGATCCAGTTTGCCGACTACATCTATCCGGCCTACGACCAGATCGTGTCGGAAGCGGCGCGCTTGCGTTTCCGCTCGGCCGGCGACTTTACGGCGCCCATCACGATCCGCACGCCGTGCGGGGGCGGCATCTACGGCGGCCAGACCCACAGCCAAAGCCCGGAGGCCGTGTTTGCCCACGTATGCGGCCTGCGCACGGTGATGCCGTCGAATCCCTACGACGCCAAGGGCTTGCTGATTTCCTCGATCGAGAACGACGATCCGGTGATCTTCCTCGAGCCGAAGCGCTTGTACAACGGGCCGTTCGACGGCCACCACGACAAGCCCGTGGTGCCATGGTCGCAGAACCCGCTGGGGGAAGTACCGGAAGGCTATTACACTGTCCCGCTGGACAAGGCGGCAGTTTTCCGGCCGGGCAAGCAACTGACGGTGCTCGCCTACGGCACCATGGTGTGGGTATGCGAGGCGGCGGCACGCGAGACCGGCATCGACGCCGAGATCATCGATCTGCGCAGCTTGTGGCCGCTGGACCTCGAGACGATCGTCGAGTCGGTCAGGAAAACCGGCCGTTGCGTGGTCGTGCACGAGGCCACGCGCACCTGCGGCTTCGGCGCCGAATTGGTCTCGCTGGTGCAGGAACATTGCTTCTACCATCTGGAAGCGCCGATTGAACGTGTGACCGGGTGGGATACGCCTTACCCTCACGCGCAGGAATGGGCGTATTTCCCTGGGCCGGCGCGCGTCGGCGCGGCGTTCAAACGTACGGTGGAGGCATAACGATGGGTATTCACGTCATCAAGATGCCTGATATTGGCGAGGGCATTGCAGAGGTTGAACTGGTCATGTGGCATGTCAAGGTGGGCGACGCCGTTACGGAAGACATGATCCTGGCCGACGTCATGACCGACAAGGCCACCATCGAGATTCCGTCGCCTGTGCACGGCACGGTCGCCATGCTTGGCTGCGCGGCGGGGCAGGTGATGGCTGTGGGGGCGGACCTGATTCATATTGAAGTGGAGGGGGCTGGCAATCTGAAGCCGCAGGCCGGCGCGGCAGCTGCTGCGGCGATGCCGGCGCCTGCGGCCGTGCCCGCCGTGGCGCCAGCTGCGCCGCCTGCTCCGGCAGCGCCGTCCGTTGCCTCGCCCGCAAAGCCTGCGGCCACGACGATGGGCCAGCCGGTGCAGGCTGCGGCCCGCGTGGCCCGCGAGCCCGGCGAACGTCCGCTAGCTTCTCCGGCTGTGCGCAAGCGCGCCTGGGACATGGGTGTCGAGCTGCAGTTCGTGCACGGCAGCGGTCCGGCCGGCCGCATCCTGCGTGCCGACCTCGATTCCTACGCCGAGCGCGGTGTGCGAGGGGCGCCGTCCGCAAGCCCGGCCGGCTACCGTGAGGTTCACGGGGAGCAGGCAATTCCGCTGATCGGCCTGCGCCGCAAGATCGCGCAGAAAATGCAGGAATCTAAGCGCCGCATCCCGCACTTTTCCTACGTCGAGGAGATCGACGTCACCGAGCTTGAGGCCCTGCGCGTGCGCCTGAACGAGCAATGGGGCAAGGGGCGCGGCAAGCTGACCGTGCTGCCCTTGCTGGCTCGCGCCCTGGTGGTCGCCTTGCGCCAGTTCCCGCAGATGAACGCCCGTTTCGATGACGATGCCGGCGTCGTTACCCAGTACGGCCCCGTCCATCTTGGCGTCGCCACCCAGACCGATGCCGGCCTGATGGTGTCGGTCATGCGCCATGCGGAAGCGCGCGATATGTGGTCGTGCGCCGCCGAGATCGCACGCCTTGCCGATGCCGCGCGCACCGGCAAGGCTACGCGCGACGAGTTGTCCGGTTCGACGATCACCATTTCCAGCCTGGGCGCCCTGGGCGGCATCGTCACTACGCCGGTGATCAACCATCCGGAAGTGGCAATCATCGGCGTCAACAAGATCGTGGAGCGGCCCATGGTGCGCCAGGGCGGGCTGGTGGTGCGCAAGATGATGAACCTGTCGTCCTCGTTCGACCACCGCGTGGTGGACGGCATGCACGCAGCCCAGTTTGTACAAGCCATCCGCGCCTTGCTGGAATGTCCAGCGATGCTCTTTGTGGAGTAATCGATGAATCAACACACCACTACGCTGCTGGTGATCGGCGGCGGTCCTGGCGGTTATATCGCGGCCATTCGCGCCGGCCAGCTTGGCATTCCCACCACCCTGGTCGAAGCCGGTGAACTGGGCGGCACCTGCCTGAACGTCGGCTGCATCCCCTCCAAGGCGCTGATCCATGCGGCGGAAGAGTTTGAAAAGGCCAGTCATTACGCAAGCGGCTCGGCGCTTGGCATTTCGGTGCAGGCGCCGCGCATCGACATCGGCCAGACCGTGCTTTGGAAAGACGGCATCGTCGGGCGCCTGACCGGCGGCGTGGCGGCGCTGCTGAAAAAGAGCGGCGTGCGTGTCGTCAAGGGCTGGGCCAATATCGTCGATGGCAAGACCGTCGAAGTGATTCGCGACGGCGAAACTCCACAGCGCATCGGCTGCGAGCATTTGCTGCTGGCCACCGGTTCGCACGCTACCGAATTGCCCTTCATGCCGTTCGGCGGGCCGGTGATCAGTGCGACGGAAGCGCTGTCGCCCAAGACCGTGCCGGGCAGGCTGGTGGTGGTAGGGGCGGGATATATCGGCCTTGAATTGGGCATCGCCTATGCCAAGCTGGGGGCGCAGGTCTACGTGGTGGAGGCGCAGGAGCGCATCCTTCCTGCCTACGATGCCGAGTTGAGCCGGCCGGTAGCGATCGCGCTCAAGGGCCTGGGCGTTGAAACCCACCTGGGCAGCTCGGTGCTCGGCCTGGGCGGGGAGGGTAATGCGGTACGCATCCGGAATGCCGCTGGGGAGGAATCGGTCCTTGCCGCGGACCAGGTGCTGGTTGCCGTTGGCCGACGCCCGAACACCCGCGGCTTCGGCCTGGAAAAGCTGCGCATCGACATGGATGGGCACTTCATCAAGGTCGACGACCAGTGCCGCACTTCGATGCGCGGCGTCTGGGCTATCGGCGACGTGACCGGTGAACCGATGCTGGCGCACCGTGCCATGGCGCAGGGCGAGATGGTCGCCGAGATCATCAGCGGCAAGCGCCGCCATTTCAGCCCGGCGGCGATTGCGGCGGTGTGCTTTACCGATCCGGAAGTCGTGGTGGTCGGCGCCACTCCCCAGCAGGCACGGGCGCAGGGCATCGATTGCATCGAAGCCTTGTTCCCTTTCGCCGCCAATGGGCGCGCCATGTCGCTGGAATCAAAGGACGGCTTTGTGCGGGTGGTGGCGCGCAGGGATAATCACCTGGTCGTAGGCTGGCAGGCGGTCGGCAAGGCGGTATCCGAGTTGTCCGCCGCCTTCGCCCAGTCCATCGAGATGGGCGCGACGCTTGAAGATGTGGCGGGCACGATCCATGCGCATCCAACTTTGGGCGAGGCGATTCAGGAGGCTGCGTTGCGGGCCCTGGGGCATGCGCTGCATATTTGACGCAGCTGGCACGGTGCAGGCCGGCGAAGGCCTGCGCCGTGAAGCCGGCGTTACTGTTGCGTTTGTGGCTGCGTTTGCTGCTCGTTGCGCTTGGCGATTTCGTTGCCAATATAGCCGCCACCAACCGCGCCGGCGATGGTAGCCAGCTTGCGGCCGTTGCCGCCGCCTACCTGGTTGCCGATCAAGCCGCCCACCACCGCGCCGATGCCGATGCCAAGCGCACTATTCTGCGGTGCCGGTGCCGGTGCCGGCGCTGGTGCAGGTGTACGAACTGCGGAAGGCGAGGCCGTTTGCGGTTCCGTTGCCGCGATACGTGCGGGCGGCGCATACGTGTGGTGCACCACGGTTTTGTGCTCCACGACTTTGCGTACTTCCGGTTCAGGCGCAGGCGCCGCTACTGTCGCAGGCGCCGCAGCGGCGATCGGTGCGGCTGCGGCGCTTGGCATCGTGGTCGCTTGCGAGTTTGGCAAGAGACCTGCGATTGATGCGGCTCCCACCAGGCTTACCAGTGCCACCGAAGCGGCTGCGGCGACAATCATCGGGTGAAGTTTGGTGCGTGGGCTGTTTTCCATGTTGTTTTCTCCTGAACTCGCCATCGTTGGCGCTTGCCTGGAAAACGGCTCAGGATGAAAACACGGTGACGCAAAAAATGTATCGCCGGTAAGCAATTGTTACCGACGCCGCGCCACCAGCATCGATGGCATGGCATCGCCGCTGGCTACTGCACTTTGGCCAGGTCCACCACAACATCGAAATCACACTGGACGTGCATCTTTTCCGCGCCGCACAGTGCGGCGTCGAACAGCGGCAGCTGGCGCTTGCCGGCGTTGGCGCCCTTGATCGAACGGACGATGCCATCGCGCACGCAAGCGTCGCTGGGCTCCGGCCCGGGCAGCGCCGCTGCGTTGAACTGGAACCGGCCGACGGCGTGGATACGCTTGAATCCAGGCAGCGGCGCTTCCGAGACAAGCATCTTGTCCACTTGAAGCTTAAGCTTCGCTTCCGGGTCGTTCTCGATGGGCGAGAACTGCTGGCTAAAGATGCCACCGTTGTAATCCCTGATGAGATCACGGGCCCTGGTCCTGACCTTGTAGGAAGCCAGGGTCATGCCCGGCTCCGAGAGCGAGGGAAAGTGATAAGTGCCGCTCTGCATCGGCAAGGACATCAGCGAACTGGAAACCTCATGCACCTTGCCTCCATGCTCAACGGTCAGTCCGAGCCCGAAGCCGCCGATGGTATCGCCCTGGATGCCGAAACTGCCGACCCCAACCTCCGGTTCGCCGGTGCCGGCCAGTTTGAGGCCGCCGGCCACGCAAGTCATGGTGTTTCCGTTGGATGGAGATGCTGACGGGGCTTGCTGGCCGCATGATGCAAGCAGCAGCAAGATAGGCAAGACGTGAATGGGCTTCATGGCACTCGCGTATTATAAAAAATGAAATTATGGCATGGATGCCCCGTGTCTTTGGCTGTATCATCAACGACTTTTTGCGGAGCATGAATATGAAGAAGGGAATGTGGGCTGGCATCGGTATGTCGGTACTGGCATTGCCGGCCAGCGCGGCGCCCACGCCGGCTCCGGATTTGCCGCTATGGGAAGTCGGCCTGTTCGGCGGCGCGGCTTCCACGCCGGCTTACCCGGGTTCTTCCGAACGCTCCATGCGCGGGCTGGTGCTGCCAATGGTGATTTATCGCGGCAAAATCTTGCGTGCGGATCGTTCCGGCGTAAGCGCGCGCCTGTTCGACACGGAGCGCGTGGACCTGGACCTTGGTTTCCAGATGTCGCTGCCGGCGCGTTCGGACGACGTGCCGGCCCGCGCCGGCATGCCGGATCTGAATTCCTTGCTGGAATTCGGTCCGCGCCTGAAAGTGTTGCTGTCGGAGCCTTCGGCCCCCAATCGGGTAAGGCTGGAGCTTCCTTTGCGGGTGCCGCTTGAAGTGGGGAACGGTTTTCGCCGCCAGGGCCTGGTCTTTGAGCCGCGCGTCGTGTTCGAAACCAGCGGCAGCAACCGGCAATGGCAGGCCGACGCCAATATCGGCGCGGTGTTTGGCAATGCTCGCCTGAACCAGTATTTTTACGAGGTCGCGCCACAATATGCGAACGCCACCCGTCCAGCCTATCAAGCCGGGAGTGGACTGATGATGACGCGCCTGGGTGCGAGCCTGTCGCATTCCCTGGGCCCGGATTGGCGCGTGTTCGGCTTTACCCGCTACGACAACTACACGCATGCTGCCAACCGCGACAGCCCGCTGTTCCGCAAGAACAGCGGGCTGTCGCTTGGTTTCGGTTTTACGTGGACGGCCTATCGTTCTCAGGCGCGCGCCTGGGACTAGGCAGCCGGCTTACTGCTCGTCGAATTCCGAGCTGAGGTCCTTGAAACCCTTGCGCACGGCGAAGGGCAGGAATTCGTCCGGCGTGTCGAGCACGATCAGGCGCTTTTCCTGGATCACCGGATCGCCTGGCTTCAGGTCGGGGCCGTTATAGCCGATGGCGCGCAGGCGCGCGCCAATCTCGGCGATCAATTTATGATCCTTGTGCAAGCCGTCGGTGGCCGGGGCGGCCAGGTCGACATATAGGTCGACCACGCCGTAGCCCTCGTCGAAAATGCGGAGGGATTTGATGTCAATGGCGCGGCCGCTGCCGTCCATGGCCTTGAAGGGGCCGCTGAGCTGGATATCGGTGTCTTGAGTCATGCCGGCAGCATACACCATCACGGCGAGTCCGGCTTCGATCAGCGGCGTGGCATCCGGTCCGGGCATGCGCATGATCCCGGAGCCCTGCAGCATGAACGACCAGCAGAATCTGGCCGGACAGCTTGCCGGGCATGAGGCGGTCATCAGCGCCCCATTCGGGCATGCGTTTCAGCGTCGCCTACTAAGCGCCTGCCAGGTCGGTCAGGCAAGCATTTTGCGCAGCCACGCCAGCAGCACGCCGGGCAGCAGTTCGGTACGCGGCAAGATCGCAAACTGGTGTTTGCCAAAGACTTGTCCAAGATAGTGCGGCGCCTGGTGGTCGATCGCCAGGCAGATCGGCGAAATGCCGGTTTGCCGGGCTTCGATGATGGCTTGCCGCGTATCGTGCAGGCCATACTTGCCTTCATAAAGATCGACGTCGTTGGGTTTGCCGTCCGTCAACAGGAGCAGAAGCCGGTGCCTGGCCGGTTCGGCGGCAAGGCAGGCTGTCGCATGGCGGAGGGCGCTGCCGGTCCGGGTGTAACGATCGGGCTCGATGCCGGCGATGCGCAGGGACACCGGCTGACCGAACGACTCGTTGAAGGCCTTTATCTCGCGCACGACCACTCCATCCCGGCTTTCGCCGCTAAAAGCCTGGATGCTGAATGGTTCGCCGAGGGCATCTAGCGCATGGCTGACAAGCAGCAGGGCTTCGCGTTCGACGTCGATAACGCGGCGCTGGCCGCTGATCCAGCTGTCGGTCGATCCGCTGACATCAACCAGTATGAGAACGGCGAGGTCGCGCCGCTCCTGCCGCTGGGTTTCAAACACATGTCCTGCGGGTGCGCCGCCGGCGCGCCACTCGCATTCCGCATCCACCCAGGCGTCAATGTCGATTGCGTCGCCGTCGAGCTGGTGCCGTTTGCGCACGCGCCTGGAGCGCAGCAGCTGGAAGCCGCGGCAAACTGCGTCGAGCGTTGCCGCGTGCTTTCGCAAGATGCTTTCTGCCACCGCGGCATCGCCCGCTTCAGCCTGCATTGAATATACCGTGCAGCCTGCCGAGGCATAATCCTGGCTGCGGTAGTCCCATTCCGGATAATGAAGGAGCAGTGCCTGCCGGCCGCAGTTGCGGGCCGCTTGCCCTGCATTGGTCCCTGAAATCGGTTCATCACTCACAAGGACTTCGGCGGGCGCACCGGGCGTCGAGACCAGTCTTGCTTCGGGCAATTCGGACAGGGCATCGCCAAAGTCGCCCGCCGGCGTGGAATGGTCACGGTCCGAGGGGCGCTGCAGTCCCAATGGGTCTTCCGCCTTTTCTTGCGGCTGTGCGGTCTGGAGGATAAATGCCCCAGGGACAGCCTGCTCATCTTCGCCCTCGCGGGCTGGCCTCACATCCGGACGCCTTGCCAGCCGTGCGCTGCGCGGCCTGCTGTTGGTAACGGGCTGGCAGCTGGGGCCAGCAGGCAGCGGCGCCGGCGCCGCGTCGACTTTCCTGAACTCGCCAAGCCAAAGGTCTTTTTGCAGGAGTTCGCCCCTGCACGGGGCGTGCAGACGGGCCTCGCATTCTGCCTGCCGGTACAGGGCCTCGCAGGAAAGCGCTTCCAGCTCGGTTGACATTGCAACGATGGGAGGATGGCCGCGCAGTGCGCGCTGCGCCGCCTGTTCGATTCCTGCCACGGTTCCGTGCAGGCGTGCGGGATCGGGGCGCGCAGCCAGTGCCTCGGCGCGAATGGCCGCCAGTTCATGCCGCAATCCTGGAAAGCGGCGCAGGAGCATGGCTTCGGAGGCCCAGGCTTCGCAAACATGGAACAGCGCACCTGCGGGGCCCGGCCGGGTTGCGAATGCCGGTGCGCCACGATGCGCACGCATGGCTTGCAGCATGACCAGCGCGCGATAGCGCTCGAACGCCGCATCCGGTTCAAGGTGGGCGAGCGAAGGGAGCCAGATCGTATGGCCATCCGTCGCCGGCACTGGGCCGCCGCTTGCCGGCGCTTGCCCGCGCTGCAGCAGGCGTTCGAGCAAGGTACGCGGCAAGGGCGCTTGCGCCGCATGGATGGGGAAGCTGCGGCCAAATGCCGCGGCGGCCAGCAAGTCGAGCCGTTGGGCGGCCCGCTTCAGCGAATGGGCCGGTTCACCACCGTTCAAGCGCTTGCGCTCGCGCACACGCTGCACATAATCGAAGGCAAAGCGTGCCGTATCGGTGATGACGTCCTCGGCTTCGGCCATCGCGCTACAGGAAACTCGCTTGTATCAGATCGCCCATGGCCCCGGTCAGGGCGCTGTCGTCCGACAGCGGCGCAACGATCGCCGCATAGCAGGCCTGGCGAGGCGCGATGCCGCTGGCGACCAGGCGAGCGGCAGCGACCAGTACACGGGTACTGGGCACTTCGGCCAGTCCGCGCTCCCGCAATTGCCGTAACCTGCCCCCCAATTGCACCAGTTCATGGGCCATGGCCCGGTCGACACCTCCTTCATGGGCGACGATTGCCATTTCGCGTTCCGGAAGGGGAAAGTCGAAGTCGAGCGCGACGAAGCGTTGGCGCGTGCTGGGCTTCAGGTCTTTCAGCATGCGCTGGTAGCCGGGGTTGTAAGAGATGACCAGCTGGAAGCCCGGCGCTGCTTCGATGAGCTCCCCGGTCTTGTCGAGCGGCAGGATGCGGCGGTGGTCAGTCAGCGGATGGAGCACGACGACTGTGTCCTGGCGCGCCTCGACCACTTCATCAAGGTAACAGATGGCGCCACTGCGCACGGCGCGCGTGAGCGGGCCATCCTGCCAGACCGTGCTGCCGGCTTCGATCAGGTAGCGGCCCACCAGGTCGGGGGTGGTGAGGTCGTCATGGCAGGAGATGGTGACCAGCGGCCGGCCCAGCTTCCAGGCCATGTACTCGACAAAGCGCGTCTTGCCGCAGCCTGTCGGACCCTTGAGCATGACTGCCAGCTGGCGCGCATGGCACTGTTCGAAGAGCGCCACCTCACCGCTCTGCGCCAGGTAGTATGGCTGGGCGGGCAGCGCCGCGTAGGCTGCGTCAGGCTCGCGCTGCATGGGCCAGTGCCTCCGTGCTGTCGTTGGTTTCGGTACGCGGGCCGTAGCGGAAGAAGTCGACGATGAACAGGATCACGCCTGAGGCAAACAGGGAGGCCGTCGCAACCAGCATCAGGAAGTGCACCTGGATCTTCAACTGCGCGTCGAGGAAGCCCAGTCCCATGATCCGTTCCAGGTAGACCTGGCCGATGCCGGCAGTTGCGAACGAGAGCGTCATGCCGAACATGCCCACGACCTGCAGCCAGAATGCCCAATAGCCAAGCGGGCTTCCTTCTTCTGGGCGGCGCGTCAGGCTTGGCAGCGAGAACGAGATCATTGCCATGACGATCATGGCATAGGCACCGTAAAAAGCCGCATGACCGTGCATCGCGGTGATCAGGGTGCCGTGGGTCCATTTGTTCACAGCAGGGAAGGTGTGCGCGAGGCCGAGCAGGCCGGCGCCGAACAGGGTGAATACGGCGCTGCCCACGGTCCAGTGCAATGCCAGCTTGTTGGGGTGGGACGCGCCGGCACGGCGGATAGTCGAATACGCGTACACGGCCATGCCGACCAGCGCCACCGGTTCGAGGGCGCTGAAGATGCCGCCGATGGGCAGCCAGTAGCTTGGCACGCCGACCCAATAGTAATGGTGCGCGGTGCCAAGAATGCCGGCGATGAACACCAGGCCAACGATAACGTAGAGCCATTTCTCCATGACTTCGCGGTCTGCTCCGGAAAGGCGAATCAGCAGGTAGGCAAGGAAGCCGCCCTGTATCATCTCCCATACGCCCTCCACCCACAGGTGGATGGTCCACCAGCGGTAGAAGATCGATACCGTGTAATTCTCGAAATGCAGCAAGGCGGGCAGGTAGAGCACGGCCGCCAGGCCCAGGCCGCCCAGCAGGACGCCTTCGCTGGTGGTCAGGCGGCCGGACTTCCTGATGGTCATGCCCACGTTATAGAGGAACATCAGCATGACAAGGACAATGGCGATCTTGTGCGGCAAGGGCTGCTCGAGCAGCTTGTTGCCGGTGCCCCAGCGGAAAAGATAACCGATGATTGCCGTCACGCCCATCAGCACCCACAGCACCAGCTGGGCATAGGCCAGCCGGGTACTATGCAGTTCCACCCGTGATTCGTCCGGAACCATCCAGTAAGTCGCGCCCATGAAGCCACAGAGCACCCAGACAACCAGCAAGTTGGTATGAATGACCTCGCTAACGTCGAACGGCAGGATATACAGCAGCGGATCGGGCCCGAGGTATTTCGTCGCGGAGAGCAAACCGAAAACCAGCTGCAAGCCGAACAAGGAGATCGCCACCGCAAAGTACCAGTAGGCTACTGCCTGTGATTTGTATTTCATCAGATTCGCTCCGCTGTAAAGGGAACTGCCCGCTCACTTCAGTGTCGACAGGTATGCTACAAGGTGCTCCACCTGTTCCGGCTTGAGCGAAGCAGGGTAAGTGGCTGGCATGAACGACTTGCCATCCGCCGAATACATTGCGCCTGGCACAATGTGGACGCTGGGCGTGAGCACCGATTCACGGATGTACGCCGCGACATCCCGGGCACCGCCGTGGTATTCGCTCCCGGCAAGCAGCACCTGGGTGCGTCCCGCCAGGCCGGCCAGGGATGGACCTGCCATGTTCACGCCTGGTGCGGTTGAATGGCAGGCGGTGCATGCCGGAACGGCCGTGCGGAACACGGCTTCACCCAAAGCGATCGGATCATCCGCGGCGGAAGTCGGGCGCGCCGCCGGCGCCGCCACGCTGCCTGCATCGGGCGGCTTGCCTGCGCTGCTGTCGGTGCCGGGAAAGGTGGCGCCGGTCACCAGCAGCGGCCGGGGCGGCCAACCCTGGTTGTCGACCTTCGATACCCAGTCCAGGAACGCAATCAGGTCGCCGATGTCGCCGTCGCTCAGGTCCTGTCGCGGCATCAGGCGGCGGTGCCTGTTTTCGTCGTAGAATTTGGCGGGGTCTTTGAGGTAGGCGCGAAGGTAAGCCTCGCCGCGCAACTGCGTGATCTTGGTCAGGTCGGGAGCGTAATAGGCGCCCTCGCCGAACAGGGTGTGGCAGTTGATGCAGTTATTGTCATGCCAGACGTCTTTGCCGCGGGTCACCTGGTCGGTAATCGCGCTGGCATTGGTCAACCGGCCAAACTGGCGATGGCTGTCGAGAGTCAGCCCGAAGAAGGCAACGGTGGCGACAGCGGTAGAGGCAATCGCGAACAGGCGGGCTTGTCGTTTGTTCACGGCGGACTCCTAGACGGAAATCGCTGGCCAGTAGCGCAAGGCCGTGACCGCCGAGTAGGCGATGGCGGCAGCAACCAGGAGTGCCACCAGATAAGCGAACAGCTTCAACGACATGGCCCATGCGTTCATCGTGTTCCTCCTTGGCGAGTGATTTCGATCATAACCGAATAACAATGCGTGCACGTTATGTCCAGGACAACAATGCAACAGCTCGGAGGTGCATCAAGCACGGACTTCGCCAGGCTGGTCTGGGCGAGTCCGCTGGCATTGACGTTGCCAACTGCGATATGGTCAAAGATGCGGACGATCTCGGCCGACCGCTTGGGAAGGAAATCCAGCCGGCGCCGGGCCGTACGCGCCTGAATAGCCTTCACGCGGCGCGGTAAAAACAGGGCGCCGGAATCTTTTCGCCTTCGGACAAAGTGGCCAGATTTTTCAAGCAAGGTGCCGTCCTTGATCTTCCCTTCCGGCAGCGGGCACGAGTAAAACACCCGAAAGGTATTGCCGGCAAAGCGAAACGCGTTACCTTCCCGATGCAGGTCGCGACCTTTGAACGGCACCCAGCCCAACGATTTGCGGCCTCGGTAGCGCAGGTGAGGCCTATGGTGCTGCACTCTGGACTTGGCGAACTGCTCGCATACAGCGTTGATGACACCGGAGTGCAACTCCAGTTACTTGCTGCTGCCTGTCGTCAGTTTGTTCAGATCAAAACCTGTCAGCCATGGACGGCTAAAACGCAAGGCATCCCCTAATTTCAAGGAAACCGCTTCGGCAGCGACAGCTCCTGCGAGGGTTCCCAGGAGAGGTTTGCGCTGCACCTGTTCGAAGCGCGCAACATGCTGCTGGACGGGGTGACGGGGCAGCTCCTCGTGGAACGCTTGCCGCAGCTCGGCTCGGGACGTGAATTCTTCAGCGAGGCGACCTGGGAAGCCATTGATGCGAGCAGGAATGAAGCGCTGGCGGGCTTGTGGCCAAGGCCGGCTGAAAGCGGGCCGCCCCCGCCGAGAAGCCGGCTCCGCAAAAAGACAAGGTCGCCGACCTTGCGCTGCAGGCCAAAGTGACCGGCCGCTATTACCTGGCGGGCGTGCGCGAGATGGCAGGCGAACTCTTGGTGCGACCGGATGGCAGGTACAAGTACTCGCTATCGCAAGGCGCGTCATTGCATATGTTGAAGGCCGCTGGAAGGAGTGGAACCAGCAGATGGTGTTCCGCTCAGAGCAGGCTCCGGGCCGCGAGGCTTCGATGCATTTGTCGTCCACTGCGGCTGCGATAAACGTGCCTTCGGGTCAGGTGTTGAATGGCGGCAGATGGCTGCTGCACGACGTCGCTTCGACGACGCCGATACGGCGCCGGGCAGTTTGGTGCAAAGCCAGACACGTCGCCGGACAGCATGACGGTGGAGTTCGATGCCCACGCCTTCGGCCTGCTCGACGGGGATGCGTCAGCCACCCTGAGCTTCCTGGCCTGGGTGAAGGAGAATTGGACGGGCGCTGAATTCGATCTCATGCCGGATCCATTGAATATTGTGATGCATCCCGGCAAGGCGCCCGAGGCTGGCGCGACGATCAGTCAAGCGAGCGAGGCGGCTCCTGGGAAAGCGGTATCGTGGACGATCACGATGTCAGGTGCCGCCATGTATAACGGATTCATCTTTGCAACAGGGATCGAGAACAGCATTCCGACTATCGAGAATGGCCGCGTGCGGATGGACGAGATGGAAAAGTGCGGCCACTACCGATACTGGCGCACGGATTTCGACCTTGTCGAACAGTTGGGCATACGCGCGCTGCGCTATGGCGCGCCGCTCCATCTGGCGTGGCCCGGTCCTGGCAAGTACGACTGGTCGTTTGCCGACGAAACGTTCCGCGACCTGAGGCGCAGGAATATCGTTGCAATGGCTGACTTGTGCCACTTCGGCGTGCCGGACTGGATCGGCAATTTCCAGAATCCGGATTTTCCGGCCGAGTTCGCGAAGTATGCCCGAGCCTTTGCCGAGCGCTACCACTGGGTCCAGGTCTATACGCCGGTCAACGAGATGCAGATCTGCGCCCTGTTTTCCGCCATGTACGGCTGGTGGAACGAGCAGCAGGCCTCCGACTTTGCGTTTGTCACCGCGATCAAGAACATCGTCAAGGCGAACATCCTGGCCATGCGCGAGATCCTTAAGGTGCGGCCTGACGCGTTGTTCGTACAGAGTGAGTCGAGCGAATATTTCCACCCCGAGAATCCGGCCGCCATTGCGCAATCGGAGTTCCGCAACGCGCGCCGTTTCCTGTCGCTGGATTTGAATTACGGCCGCAGGGTCGACTCCGAGGTCTACGAGTATTTGCTGGATAATGGCATGACGCGCGAGGAGTATCACTTTTTCCTCGACAATTGCCTCAAGCACCAGTGCATCATGGGCAACGATTACTACATGACCAATGAGCACCATGTCCGTGCCGACGGCGCCACGTATGCGTCCGGTGAAATCTTCGGCTACGCGGTCATTACCCACCAGTACTACAACCGTTACCGGCTGCCGGTCATGCACACTGAGACCAACCTGATGGAAGGGCCCGGTGGCGACGAAGCCGTTCGCTGGCTGCGCAAGGAGTGGGCGAATGTGCTCAGGGTGCGCAACAATGGCGTGCCCATTGTGGGCTTTACCTGGTATTCGCTGATCGACCAGGTCGACTGGGATGTCGCCCTGCGCGAGAACCGCGGCACCGTCAATCCGCTGGGCCTGTTCGACCTGCAGCGCAATATCCGCGCCGTGGGCACCGCTTATCGCGACCTGATCCGCGATTGGTGCGAAGTGCTGCCGACCCAGAGCATTTGCCTACGGGTGCCTATCGTGCTGCCGTTGGATGATGAATGCGCTGCTGCCGGCGTGGCTGCGCCAAGGCCCGATATTGGCCAGCCAAGCAGCCAGGCGACTGCCGCGCCGACCAATACGGAATGAGTGCTACAGCTTGCGCACTGCGCTGAGGAAGTCTTCGTTAAAGCGGAACAGGGCAGGGTCGCTCTCCGCGATCTGCTGGTAGCGCAGGACGAATTGCTTGGGTTCTCCCTGCAGCAGACGGTAGATGGCTTGCTTGCCGTCTTTGCGCTCGATGGCATTTGCCATGACCCAGCCCATGTCGTAACCGAGGTCGTCGAAATTGCCGTAGAAGAGCATGCCGTAGATGCGGTCGTACTGGTCCTCGTCGCGCGGCGGGGCCAGCAGCAGGCGCAGGCTGCTGGTTTCCATCAAGGCCGCGATGCCCTTCATGCGGGCAAGGTTGCGCGCGATTCGCTCCTTGCCACGGGTGGAGAACGGCGTGGCCGGGCGGTCGGCAATTTGATGCGAGAAGATTTCAGCTGTTCCTTCCTGCACCAGGTCATACAGCAAGCGGCTCATCCAGATTTTGCCGGTTGCAGACTGCGCCATGTCGGCGGCAGGGCGTGGCGGGGTGCTCATCACATGCGACTGCACTGCGTGGAACAGCTCATGCGATACCACTTCAGCCAGCTCCTGCGCCGTAGCCTGCGTAAAGCGCGACAGCTCGACATAAACGTCGTCGTGCATATCGTCAAAGGCGAAGCCCATGGCGTTGCCACCGAAGACGAAGTGCACGGTGAGATTGGCCGAGAATTCGGGCGGTACGTAGGCCTTCAGCTGGCGCGTGATTTCAGCCGCGGCCAAGGCGACCTTGCTGCTGTTCTCGCGCCCGAACTCAGATTGGACCTGGCTTGCGAGATCAACTTTCTTCGCGTCGCGTGCAAGGCCGCGCAAATGCTCGATGAAGGCGTCTGCATCCTTCAGCCGCATCTTGCGTACCATTGCCGCCGTTTCCGGCAGGCGGCGAATGGCTTCGCCGGTGGCGGCGTCAATCTCTCCCTTCTGGACGGCGGCGCTGTAAAGGCGTGCAGGAGCTTCGTTGAAGCGGAATTCGAGTCCGCCTGCGTTGGCCGCTCCCAGGCAGAGCAGGCAGACGGAGGCGGTAAGGGCGCGTAATGGAAGGAGCATGTGTCGGTGTATGAGCGAGGGGTTAGAGCTGGACGCCAGCGATTCTCGCTATTTTGCGTTGCAGTGCCATTTTGTCAAGTGCCTCATCGGGGAGGTTGCGGAAGATCTCCATGCGCGTCTTGATTTCGCGGCAGACCGTGAAGAACTCCTGGCGAATCTGCTCAACCGGTCCTTGCACGGCGGCGGGGTTGCGGAAGTTCCAGTTCGCTGTTGCGGGTTGGCCGGGCCAGTTCGGGCATGGTTCGCCCGCAACCAGGTCGCACATGGTGATGACGAAATCCATGTCCGGCGCGTCCGGCGCCGAGAATTCATCGAGGGACTTGCTGCGCAAGCCTGCCAGGGTATCGTCAAGTGCCCGGATTTGCTCGACGGCGAAAAGATTGAGCTTGCCGGCAGGGTGGCTGCCTGCGCTGAACGCGCGAAAACGGCGTCCGCCGACGGCATTCAGCATTGCCTCGGCCATGATGCTGCGTGCAGCGTTCTGGGTGCTGAGGAACAGCACATTATAAGTTCGGGTGCTCATGCAAAATGCCGGATCATAGCGGAGCAAGGTTACAGTTTTATGACATTTGCCTACCGGGCCTCGGCTTGACATGCAAAAGTGTGCGCCGCATAGTTGCTGGCGCGAAGAACAGGGAGCGAACCATGCAAAGGCCGGTATTATCTGAAGCGGAGCTTGCAAAATTTGCCGGGGAAATGCGCGGGAATTATCGGGCGAAGATCCCGGCCGCCGGGGCGCCAGATCCAGTTGCAGCGGTCCGAAGGCTGCCGATTCCGGCGCGGCTTTATGTTCCGCTGGGGGCGGCCGGCAATTCACTTCCGATGGTTCTCTTTGCCCACGGCGGCGGTTTTGTCGCGGGCGATCTCGATACCCATGACGTGTTGGCGCGTGCCATCGCGAACAGGTCGGGCGCGCTTGTCATTGCAGTCGATTACCGCCTGGCGCCGGAACATCCCTTCCCGGCTGGACTGGAGGACGTTTATGCCGCGCTGGAATGGCTGGCGAAGGAGGGCGGCAGCATCGGCGGCGATCCGCAACGGATGGCGGTCTGCGGGGACAGCGCGGGTGCCAACCTGGCGGCCGGGGCGGCTATCCTGGCGCGGGATCGGCGCGGCCCCGGGATCGGCGCCCAGTGGCTGATGTATCCTGCGCTGGACAACAGGATGGACACCGCGTCCTGGCATGCATACGGCGAAAAGAACTTCCCTAGCCGCGCCATGAACATGAAAGTGCTTGCTGCCTATGTCCCCCGCGGGATGGATGCGAACGCACCGCTGCTTGCGCCGATGTGGGCGCGGCATGAGGGCCTTCCCGCTACGTTGGTCCAGGTCGGGGAGCATGACCCGCTCCGGGACGAGGGCGTCGCTTATGCACAGGCCCTGAAGGATGCGGGCGTCGATGCCAGGGCCAGGGTTTACAAGGATCAGCAGCATGGCTTCATACAGTTTTTCAAGGATGCTGAACACTTCCCGGAAGGCGCTGCAGCGCTCGACGAAGGATGTGCCTTCCTCCGGGCTCACTTCGGCTGATTCGCCGCTTTCGATGCCGGTTTCGCTATCGCAATAACGGAAAAGGTCATTGGACACTCCAAGTCCTGCGCGCTAACTTGCGTAAAAACATTATTGGAGACGAACGTGACCAAACCCTTCTCGCGATGGGGGGCTGCTGCTGTATTGGCTTCCTCCATGCTGTCCCTCAGCGCCTTGGCCGGAACGCCCTATGCGCCGGTGACTTTCCAGAACGCCTCGGTGCACGATCCTTCCGTGATCAGGGCGGGGGGCAGCTACTATGTATTCGGCTCCCATCTTGCTTCGGCCAAGTCCACGGACCTGATGAACTGGACGCAGATCACCAGTTCCGTCAGCGCCACCAACAAGCTGTTCCTGAACGGCGCCAGCAACGTCTTTACCGAACTTGCCGAGACCTTCAGCTGGGCGCAAACGAATACCCTGTGGGCGCCGGACGTCGTCCGCCTGGCCGACGGCCGCTACTACATGTACTACAACGCCTGCAAGGGCGATTCGCCGCGTTCGGCCCTGGGCGTTGCGGTAGCCGACAAGATCGAGGGCCCTTATGTGAACAAGGGCATCATCCTGAAGTCGGGCATGTGGGGGCAGGCCAGCTATGACGGCACCATCTACGATGCCCTCAAACATCCGAATACCGTCGATCCGAACGTCTTCTTCGATAACGGCGGACGGCTGTGGATGGTCTACGGCTCTTACTCCGGCGGCATTTTCATCCTGCAAATGAACCCGGCGACTGGCATGCCGCTGCCGGGGCAGGGCTATGGCAAGCGCCTGATGGGCGGGAATCACAGCCGGATAGAAGGGGCTTACGTGATGTACAGCCCTGTCACGCAGTACTACTATCTGTTCACCTCATTCGGCGGGCTGGATGCGGCAGGGGGCTACAACATGCGCGTGGCGCGCTCCGTTGCGCCGGACGGTCCCTATTTCGACGCACAGGGCGTGAACATGGCGAATGTCAAGGCGGATCCTGTAAAGCCCTTGTTCGACGATGCGTCGATTGCCCCGTATGGCGTGAAAATCATGGGCAATTTCCTGTTCGAGCGCAAGATCGGCGAAGCGGGCAGCGGTATCGGCACCGGCTATGTGTCGGCGGGCCACAACTCGGCTTACTACGACGCAGCAAGCCGAAAGCACTTCCTGATCTTCCATAGCCGCTTCCCTGAACGTGGCGAGCAGCACGAAGTCCGCGTGCACCAGATGTTCATGAACGCTGACGGGTGGCCGGTGGTGGCGCCATACCGCAATACCAATGAAACGCTGGCTGCTGTTCCGCGCGGTTTTGTCTTTGGCGACTATATGTTCGTCAATCACGGGAAGGACATCTCGGCCACGATCAAGAAGTCCCGGCTGGTCACGCTGAATCCCAACGGCACAATCAGCGGGGCGGTAACCGGCAGCTGGGCGCTGGTTGGGAGCAACCAGGCTGAAATCAACCTGGCTGGGTCGCCGCCTTTCAAGGGCGTGTTCCTGAACCAGTGGGATGAGACCTCCGGCAGCTATGTGATGACGTTTACTGCGACGTCGCGCGATGGCATCTCCATCATGGGCAGCCGCCTGGCGCCCCGTAGCGACATGCAGGTGGTGCAGTCTGTCTATGGCGAACTCAGTCTCGGTAACACCAATGCAGTCACTGGCGATATCGTGCTGCCGACCAGCGCTGCGCGTGACTCGGCCATCAGCTGGGTATCATCGAATCCCTCGGTATTGAGCAATACCGGGCAGGTCACCAGCCCTGCCAATGACGTGAACGTCACGCTGACAGCGACTATCACCAAGGGACATGCGCGTGCCGTCAAGACCTTCGTGGTCACGGTGCGCAAGCTGGGTAGCATGGTTGCCCATTACACCTTTGACGGGAATCTGGGCGAAGCGACGGGCGGCTTCGGCGCCGGCACCGTCGTCGGCAGCAAGATAGATGCCGCCGGCGGCAGCATGACGTACGAGCCGGGGATGAAAGGCAGTGCCGCCGTCTTCAATGGCGCATCTGGCGTGCGTTTGCCGGATGGGCTCATCACGGGCACTAGCTACACGGTCGCCATTTGGTTGAAGCCTGCCCAGCTGACCGCGTTCTCGACCACCTTCTTTGGCGCCCGCAACGGCGATTCCTGGATCAGCTTCCTGCCCAAGGGACACGACTTTGTTGGCGGCGCGAGCATGCTGTGGTCGGGAACGGCGTGGTATGACGCCGGTTTGGGCATGAACATCCCGGCCGGGCAATGGTCGCACGTGGCGTTCACGGTCAAGAACGGCGCGGTCAACGTGTACGTCAACGGCGCGAAGCGTTTCAGCGGCGTGAACTTCCCGAACGTCTTCACAACGACCAACGGCGTGTTCGCGCTGGGTGTCAATTGGTGGGACGCGCCTTACAAGGGTTCGATGGATGACTTGCGCATCTATGGTTCGGCCCTGAACGATGGGGAAGTCGCGAGCATTGCGCGCTGAATCAGTGTGGCTTGTCGTCCGGCTCTTCACCTAGCTTCGCTGCGGTTTCCTCCAATAAGGCGCCGCGGTTTGTCAGCCGCGAGAATTCCCGGTTGCCGTCTACCAGCGCGACGAAGGGGCCGGGCCGGCGCAGCACCGCACGGGTCAATTGAGCCCTGGGCGCATCTCGCAGGTTTGGCGCCCAGGCTTCGAATGCGGCATTGGGCAATAAGGTCGCGAGCAGCTCCCTGGAGACCCATTGGGCGCGTTCCTTGCTTGACCGCAGGGATACCCATTCGGTCTCTATATAAACCTGGCCTGGATCGGGATTCATCTCATTTCGCTGCAGCGATTCGATGAATCTGGCAACTATCGATCGCGCGTCATATGGGGTAAAGCTTCCAGATTCGTTTAATTGTGGCGGACCGCCTGCACTGATTCTTTTTGGGTCGGGATGCCACTCAGTATTGGGAGCGATGGGCGGAAGTCCAGGGTAAATTGAAAGCAGGCTCTGTAACCAGGCGACTTCGAGCCAGGGATAGCGGCGAGATAGCGCTTGGCGCAACTCCCTGATTGTCGCAACGGCGAGGAAACTGCGCTCGGAGTTTGCTGAGCGCTCTACGAAGACACATGCCTTGACCCCTCGCATCCGCTCCACCATGACAATCGCGATGAAGAGGCGGGAGGTCAGCCATTCAGTGCCATCGCCAAGCATGACCAGCACATAATTCGGACACCATCGGTGAAGGCGGGATGCTGGGCCGCAGCTTCGCCGGCGATCAGCGCGTAAGCGGCAAGCATCAACAGTGTCGCGACGGCGCTCTTCATCTTTGTTGCTCCCTTGTTGGCGAGTCTCGAATTTTGCGGGCAACGGCTGCGCTCAATCCTCTCCGATACTCACGTCGCCTGCAAATACAACAAATGCGCAACCTCTCCGGCCTGTCTGGGTCGTTTTGATCTTTCTCAAACCATGCGTGAAAGGCGGATAACGCAACAATTTTCAGCCGTAAGATCGTCGTAAGGCAAGAAGCCGGGAGGGAAATTAGAGTAGCTGCAGCACGTCGCAAGTGCAATTCGATCACTTCTAACTGGAAACGGAAATGAACGCACGATTGATGCAGCCCTTGGAAGAGAATGGCATTTCCCTGTCAAACGAAGAGCTCTGGCGCGAAGTCGACCAGTTGCTGGCCAGCCCAACCTTCGCGAAGGCGCCCCGGATGTGCCGCTTGCTGACCTTCCTGCTCGAAAAAAAATTGAGCGGCAATGAGCAAGAGATCAACGAATATGCGATCGGTTTGGATCTTTTTGGTCGCGATGCGAGTACGTACGATACCAGTCTCGACCCACAGGTCCGGGTACAGATTGGGCGTTTGCGCCAGCGGCTTTCGGCTTACTATGCTGCGCTGGAAATCACGCCTGCGATTCATGTCTCGATCCCGATGGGAAGCTATGTACCCGTCATTGCCTGCCCTGGTACGTCGCCAAAGCTCCTGCGCTACAAGCGAATTCTCCTGACCCCCTTGCGTAACCTGACCGGCGCTGGCGCCAGCAATACCTTTGTCTGCGGGCTGGACGAAGAGCTGGGCTCAAGGCTATTCCAGACTTTGGGCAAGGGCTTGCAAGTTAGCGCTGTATCGGATGCCAATCAATCGCCGCGGCTGGAAGGCAGCGTGCGGGTGGAGGATGACCATGTGCGCGCTTCCATTCGTTTGGTCGAGCCGGGAGCAGGAAGCATCGCCTGGCTCTCGCAATTCGATCGCCGCGGCGAACTCTGCATGTCATTGCAGGAAGAGCTGGCCGGGGCGATTTGCGACGCTTTACAGTTCTACCTGGTAGATCATCGTGGCCGCGGAATGTTCTCTTCCTGAGGATCTTCCTTGAACGTGGCCTCGGTGACCGTGTTGTAGAAGTGGATGTAGTAGTTGAACACTGCCGTATCGTCACTGTGGTCGTTATAGGTGGCGAGCGACAGGCCGAAGGGACCCTTTGCGCTGGGCAGCAGCGGCGCCCCTGCCGGCTTGGCCGTGATTTCCTTGATGGTCCAGCCACTGATCGAGGCGTCGTCGTCCAGCACAAAAAGGCAGACCGATGGACGGTTGATCTTCATATTGCAAGTGTCGGACTGCACGAACGATTCGCCGGTGACCGGCTCGATGTAGGTGTAGGTGGCATTGGCATCGCTTTCGATGCCGAAGATACTGACAACGATGCGGCGTTGAACAGTAGGTCTGTCGAGTGGGTGCATGTATTTCCCTTCTAATGGCTAGAAATAAATTGGAAGTACGAACTGTCACGATAACCGATCTGGCTGAGTAGTTTGGCTCCTTTCGTAAAGACTTCTTGATTTTGCAGGCAAGCGTTTGCCCGAACCCACGGGTCCAGGATCTGATAATTCATGGACCGGCCGGCATCGCTCTCGATCAAGGCGTGGATCTTCCTGCAGACCTGGGCCGCCGCGCTCGCGTTTTTCGCTTGTAGCTGCAGCACGGCCTGGAGCTGCAGTGCTTCGATCAACACCAGTCTTCCGTTCAAGTTGGACAGGTTGCTCTTGTAGAATGGTTCAAGGCTGGCGACTGCGCCATTAACTTCCTGCTCCGCCGCCCGCACTTCACCGTTCGCCCGCATGGCTGCCGCTACTTGCGTGCGCGCACCCGCCTCGCGCAACTTCCAGTCCGAGTTCATTGGGTCGAAGGAGAGGATCGTTTGCAGGCGCCGGTGCACATCCCGCGTTCTTGGCAGCAGGTCGGCAGGCGGTGAATGGCGGGCAATGATCCTCAGTCGATCCACATCGAGGCCGGCCATTTCAACTTGCCAGGCACGGTTTTCCGGATCGTGCGAGGTCAACTGGGTATACAGCAGTTTTGCTTCGTCGTAATCGCGTAGTGCGATGGCATCCAGGCCGAGCGCTACGCCAAGCGTTGCCCGATGCTGCAGGGCGAGTGCATGGCGGCGTGCCAGCGTTGACTCGTCCGGGAATAGCTTACGGAGTTCCAGGATCAATTGCATCTCCTGCGCATACAACTGCTGCGCTTCCTGCAACTCACCCAAAGCCTCCTTGGCCGAGGCCAGCCACGAATAACTGCTTGCAAGGTCGCTCTTGACTGAACGGGCATCGGGCTTGCTGGCCAGGACGCGCTGTTTCAATCCTATCGAGTGCTGGAACTCCGGAACCGCCAGTTCCGGCATTCCGCGCTGGAAGGCCAGGCTACCGAGATTATTGTGGGCGTACGATTGTTCGATCAGCCATTCGTCATTTTCCGGTTCGAGGCTGTGCAGCCGGTCCGAATAGGCGAGGTAGTCGCGCCATGCGGCGCCGGCGGCCTCCCAGTCGTTGCGGTCCTTGTGCATCTGGCCGACCCAGTATGCATTGGCGCCGAGACTCTTGAGCACCTGGATGTCTGTTGGCGCAGCCTGGTGCCGGCGAGTCAGGATCGCGTTGGCCTGGTTCAGTGCATCAATCGCTACCTTGGAATCTCCCCGTGAACGTGCGACCTCGCCGATCACCTGCAAGCCTTTGGCGCGCAAGGTGAGGGCGGTTGCGCTCAAGTCGTCGTCATCGGAGCCGCGCAGGAATTGCATTGCCTTGCCGCTGACGCTTTCGAGCAGGTCGAGGCGGCCCAGCGGGCGCAGCTTGTCGGCGAAGTCGCCGAGCATGAAGTCCATCATGCTTTCCGCTTCGTTGCGCCGCTGTTCGGCGGAACGTTTGGCAGCGACAGCGCTCAATCCCAGGCCGGTGGCCAGCAGGGCCAGGGTGATGATTGCGGAGAGAGCCAGGATTTGCAGGCGGTCGCGCTGACGGGCGCGCTGGTGCGAGGCGCGGATCAGCTCGGATTCATTGTCCGAAAGCGAGAGCACGCCCGCATGCTGTAGCTCGCGCGCTTCGTCCAGCAGTTTGCCGCGCGGGAGGAGCAAGTCGGCCGGACGTCCCTCGTCGCGCCATCGCGTTGCCTGCTGCGCCAGGCGGCCGCGCGTGCGCAGCGCCACCCGATGCGCCGCGATCCAGTCGGTCATGCGCGGCCAGCGGCGCAGGATGGCGTCGTGCGCGATGCCGAAAACCGGATTGCCGTCGGCCAGGTCGCTGACGAACAGGCGCGCTTCGACCAGCGCCTGCACTGCCTCGTGCGCGGCAACGCCGCGCAGCGCCGACCATGGCGCGCGTTGGCTGGTGGCGGTGTCTCCGTCGAGGGACAGCACGATCAGCAGGGACATGATGTGGGGAATGGTGGCGCGTTGGGCGTCGCTCAGCTCCAGCACCACTTGCTCCGCGCGCTGGCCGATCGCGCCTTCCAGGTCGCCCAGTTGGTGGAAGGCCTCGAAGCTGAGGACTCCCTGTTCCGTGCGCAGGCGGTACAACTCCTGCAAGCAGTACTGGAGAAGCGGCAGCGCATCCGGGCTGTCTGTCGCGCTTTCGCACAGTACGTCGTCCAGCCTGGCATCGGTCGCGGGATCGGTGTCGAAACTGAGTCCGGCCGCAGCCGCCGGCCGGCGTATGATCTGAGCGATGTCGCTGAAGCCGGGAGCGCCCAGGTCGAAGTGGCCGCCATGCCGCTTGCCCTCAGTGAGCAGGGGGTACTTCGCTATGCTGGGGTAGAAGTCGTTGCGGCAGGCAATTACCAGGAGCGCGGCGCGGCTGCGCGCCAATTGCTCCAGCGTTCTCAGGAAGGCTTGGCGTTCGGTTTCGGCGATGCGGCCATCGTTGAAGAAGGCCTCGAAGCGGTCAATGAAAACCGCGAAGCGAAGGCCGCTGCGCGACGGCGCATAGCTATCGAGCGCCGCCTCCATCACCGCAATCACGGAGGCGCAGGATTGCTGCAGGCGTATGCCAAGGGAGATTGCGTTCTCCCCCGGGAAGGCGCATTGCTCGCCGCATTGCAGGTCGATCAGGGACCCGGCGAGGCCGGTGAACAGGGTTTGCTCGCCAAGTTCCACCAGGTCGAAGGCTGTGGAATCCAGCACCGCGACTTCGCAATCCGGGCCCCGCGCCGACAACGCGGGAAACAGGCCGGCCTGGACCAGCGATGTCTTGCCGACGCCGCTAGGGCCGAGCACCATCGTCAGGGCGAAGCCATGCCTGGCTTGCTCTGACACCGTTTCGACCAGGTTGCGGGTTGCTTCGTCGCGGCCAAAGAACACATCCGCGTGCGCCTCGTCAAAGGCCATCAAGCCGCGGAACGGAGAACCAGCCTGCCAGTTGCGCGTGCCGTGCGATTCGAAATCAATCGGAGCCACGGCGCGGTAGCCGCGCATGCGGATGGTCTCGATGTATTCCGGTGATTTCGCGTCGTCCCCGAGCAGGCGGCGCAGTTGCGCAACGTTCTTGTGCAGCGAGCTGTCGCTGTTGACGATGTTGCCCCAGCACTGCTGCAGCAATTCGTCTGCGCTGACCACGGCACCATGCGCATTGCACAAGGCAAGCAACACATCCATCGTGCGCGGCTCCATCTGGCGCCTGCCTTGCTCGCCCTCGATCGAGTTGGTGGATGGGTCGATCAGCCATGCACCAAAGCGGAAGGGGCTCCTTGTTCCTTTCAATCCTGCTGCTGCGGCATTCGAGTCGGGCATGTCGGACGTGCGCTGGAGAGACGATGGCGCATGCTAACACGATTGCTGCGAAAAGTTGCGACGCAGAATTGGCACGATATCGCTTGATACGGCGCTGATACTTGTGTTACGCGGAAGCGCAGTCCTAATCTCAAATCCGAAACACCCGGTCTGTCCCATATAACATTTCCAGTGAGGGCGTGATGTCAGACAGCTTGCAAAAATGGGTGGGACGGAACCGTCCCCCACGCGTACAAATTACCTACGATGTAGAAGTCGGCGGCGCCGTCGAGAAGAAGGAACTACCTTTGGTGGTGGGCCTGCTGGCCGACCTGTCGGGCCAGCCGGTGGTGCCGCTGCCCAAGCTGAAGCAGCGCCGCCTTGTGGAAATCGACCGCGACAACTTCAAGGAAGTGATGGCGAAGATTGCGCCGCGCCTTGACCTGTCGGTGCCGGACACCTACAAGAAAGACGGCAACCTGAAGATCGAGTTGAAGTTCAATGAGATCGACGACTTCCATCCCGAATCCATCGCGCAGCAGGTGCCGCGCCTGGCCAAGCTGCTGCTCGTTCGCCAGCAATTGCGCGACTTGCTCGGCAAACTCGATGGGAACGATGAACTCGACACGCTGCTCGAGAAGATCGTCGAAAACACCGAAGAGCTGAAAACGCTGAAGGCTGAAAGCGGGGCCGATGCCGGCGGCGCGGCCGCGGAAGAGAAAGCCGAGGAAGTCCAGTCCTGATAGCGCCAACGCGCTGTCTTCTCCACTCATCAGAGAGAGTCCAAAATGGCCAGTAATCAAGAGGAAGTCCAGGCCGGTGCCAGCACGACCAACCAGGAATTGAGCCTGTTGGATCGCATCGTCCAAGAAGGAAAAATGGCAGTCGAGCCATCGCAAAGCCAATATGCGCGCCAGCTCCTGGGACAGTTCGCTACCCAGGTGCTGGACGAAGGCATGAAGAAGGCGCCCGACGTGGGCGTGGTTGCGATGATCAACGAGCGTGTGGCGCAGATCGACAAGATCCTGAGCGACCAGGTCAACGCCATCCTGCACGACGAGCGTTTCCAGGCCCTGGAGGCATCGTGGCGCGGGCTGCATGACATGGTGTTCGGTACCGAAACCGGGACCATGCTCAAGCTGCGCCTGCTGAATGTCTCGAAAAAGGAATTGTTGAAGGACCTGGAAGGCGCGGTCGATCACGACATGAGCGTGCTGTTCAAAAAAGTCTACGAAGAGGAATACGGCACGTTCGGCGGCAACCCGTACTCGCTGTTCATCGGCGATTACTACTTCGGCCGTCATCCGCAGGACATCGCGCTGCTCGAGCGCCTGTCCAAGGTCGCGGCGGCGGCGCATGCGCCGTTCATTGCAGCCGCTGCGCCATCGCTGTTCGACATGGGATCGTTCACCGAACTGGGCGTTCCGCGCGACATGGCGAAGATCTTCGAAAGCGATGAACTGGTGTCCTGGCGCGGCTTCCGCGATTCGGAAGACTCGCGATATGTCGGCCTGGTGTTGCCGCGCTACGCCGCCCGCCTGCCGTATGGCGCCAAGACCAATCCTGTGGAGCAGTTCGCGTTTGAGGAAGACGTGGACGGCAAGGACCACAACAAATACCTGTGGGCGAATTCGGCCTACCAGCTCGGCCTGCGCATCACCGATGCCTTCGCCAAGCATAGCTGGACCACCGCGATCCGCGGCGTGGAAGGCGGCGGCAAGATCACTGGCCTGACAGCGCACACGTTCAAGACCGACGAAGGCGATATCGCCCTGAAGTGCCCGACCGAGGTGTCGATCACCGACCGCCGCGAAAAGGAGCTGAACGACCTTGGCTTCATCGCCGTGGTCAACTCGAAAGGCTCGGACATGGCCGCCTTCTTTGGCGGACAATCGGTCAACAAGCCGAAGCTGTACAACAAGGACGAGGCGAATGCCAATGCGGCGCTGTCTTCGCGCCTGCCATACGTGCTGGCGGCTTCGCGCTTCGCCCACTATATCAAGGTGATCATGCGCGACAAGATCGGCAGCTTCCAGACCCGCGACAGTGTGGAGAACTTCCTCAATAACTGGCTGAGCGACTATGTGCTGCTAAGTCCCAATGCTTCGCAAGGCGAGAAGGCGCGCTTCCCGTTGTCGGAGGGACGCGTCGACGTCACCGAGGTGCCGGGCAAACCGGGGGCATATTCGGCAACGGTGTTCCTGCGGCCGCACTTCCAGATGGAAGAACTGACGACCTCGATTCGCCTGGTGGCCCAACTGCCTGCGGCAGCGGCCTGATTGATCATCCATCCCGCGCGCGCCTTGCGCCAGTCGCTGCCGCCGCCTTCACTTTACGGAGCTTGCTATGTCAGACGTATTGATTCTTGACCTGGGCGACACCATCAAGGGAAACTGCACTATTACGGGCTTCACCGACAAGATTATCATCAACTCGTTTAAGCACAATGCGATCCTCCCGATGGGCAGGGATCCTGGAAACACCGAACGCACTCTGGGGCGTCCAATGCTGTCAGAAATGACCTGTTCCAAGAGTTCCGATTTGTCCACCACGGAGCTATTCAAGGCCTGCACCCAAGGAACGAAGATTGGGACCGCTAAGTTGAATGTTGGCCGGGTGGAGAATGGCAGGTACATGAATTTCATGACTTACGAAATGAGTAACGCCATGATTTCTCAAATGAGTTCAGCAGGCGGCGGGGGCGCACCGCTTGATTCTTTCTCGCTCAATTTCACCAAGATCAAAGCCGATTTCACCCAGCAGAAGACCGATTCGACGGCGAAAGGTACGGGGACCTGGAACTGGAACCTCGAAACTATGCAGGCCGATTGAGGAGATTCCCATGGCAAACGTAGTCACCTGGAATATGCAGGGCTCGAACTGGACCAGTGACTTCAAATGGTACACTGGCATAGGCAATCTTTTCGCCCATGGCGCGGATATCATCTGCCTGCAGGAGTGTGGAAGCCCGCCAGCGAGTGCTGTGCATGTTTGGCAGTCGCCGCTGGATCCCCAACTGCACATCTTCCAGTGGGGCACGCCTAGGACGCTAAAGTACATCCTGTTTTATCACTGGGATTTGCACGGCAACAGGGTGAATATGGCGATAGTGACGCGCCTACCGATCGCGGCTGCTAACGTACTTCCGGTTTTGTATCCCGCAATGGGAGCTGTATGGCGGCCTGCGATTGGTATTACGATTGGCGGACTCTGCTACTACACCCTACATGCGATCAGCCCCGGTGGCGCAGATGCGGCCGGTTTGCTTGGAGCCATCGCCGGTGTTGCACCGGCAACGGCCATCGTCGCGGGAGACTACAACCAGGCGCCAGTTGCGATGCTCGGAGGTATGTTCAACTGCCCTCCGAATGGACCGACCCATTCAACGCGAGTGATGCACCCCGCAAATACCTATGACTACATCCATTCAAATGTCGGGCTCATCGCAAATGCCGTTGGGATGGTTGTTGGGGGGCTGATCGCGTCGGACCATTATCCTGTCGCATATGCCTTGTGATGAGCGATGTTCCGATGATTCCTCTCTTTGAACGTCTTGCTGGCCCTCGTGAGCCGCTGGGAGATGATCTTTGGGCTGAAAGGGACCTGCAGAAGTCCCTGCTCAATGATTTGGAGAGGCTCCTTAATGCAAGGAATGGATTGACGATCGAGCAGTTCCTGCAAACGGCGCCGACATCGCTGCAATATGGAATGCCCGATACCTTGAGGCTCTCTCCCCAGTCGACGGCAGACATGGCACTGCTGGAACTGGTTGTGGCGCGTGCACTGGCATTTTATGAGCCAAGGATGTCGCAGGTGCTGGTGCAGGCGGGGGCTGATCGGGGCAGGCCAGTTTCGGCATGTGTTCGGATTACTGCTGCGGCTGTCTTTGGCCGACATGAGGAACGCGTGCAATTCGATTGCGTCCTGAATGGCGGCGCGGCGTACCTAGCCGCAGTCGCGTGACTTAACAGGAGGGCTCGTTCATGCGCACCCAGGACGACCTGCTTGAGTACTACCGCCGCGAACTGGCCTACCTGCGCACGCAGTCTGCCGACTTTGCGGCTCGCTACCCGAAAGTCGCGCATCGCCTGGTGTTGACGGGCGACGAGGCGGCCGATCCGCATACCGAGCACCTGATCCAGTCGGTGGCATTCCTGAACGCACGCGTGCACCGTGAACTCGAGCGCGACTTTCCGACTGTGGCCGCTGCGATGCTCGACAACCTGTGCCCAAGCCTGACGCAGCCCGTGCCCGCCATGACTGTCATGCAGATGACGCTCGACCCAAGTGAGGGCAAGGTCACGGCCGGGATGCCGGTGAAGCGCGGCACCATGCTGTCCACCATAGCCGCGACGGGCGAACAATGCCGTTTCCAGGTGGGATGGGACACGACTTTGTGGCCACTGAGGGTCGGCGCCGTCGTGCAGGAAGATCCAAGGATCTTGCGCCTCGACCTGCGGTGCGATGGTGGTATCGATGTGGCGGAACTGGAGCTCGATGCGCTGCGCTTCCATTTGTCGGGCGATTTGCTGACCACGATGCCCTTGCACGAGCTGTTGATCAGCGCACTGGAATATATAGAGGTAGTAGGCAGTGCTGGCGTCTATCGCATGTCTGCGCACCACCTGGTGGACGTGGGCTTTGCCGAGAGCGAGGCGATGCTTGCGCGCCCGGCGCACGCGCATCCTGCGTACTGCCTGCTGCAGGAGTACTTCGCATTCCCGCGCAAGTTTCAGTTCTTCGATTTGGCAGGCTTGCGCGGACGGCTCGGCCGCGGCGACGGATTCTCGATACGCCTGGTGTTCACGCACAGTTCACCGGTCCTCCCGCAACTGCGCCCGGAGAACGTGCTGTTGGGCTGTGTTCCGGCATTGAACTTGTTCCCTGTCACCAGCGAGCCGATCGTCCTGGACCGGCGCCATTACGAATATCTGCTGATTCCCGACCGCCGCCGCGATGCGGTCCTGGAAGTGCATTCGATCGTCTCGGTCAGTGCGGCGGACCCGCGTGGCGAACGCGGCGTGGAGATTCCGAGCGCGTTCGCAGTGACGGAAGGTGGTTCCAGCGGGGCGAAAGTGCGCTGGACGATGCGGCGAGAGGCTAGCCTGCGCAAAGGGATCAGCGGCAGCGACGTCTACCTCGGATTCGTCGACCGCAGCGATGTGCGGGCGGCGCTGGCCGAGCATGTGGTTTACGCCAGCCTGCTGTGCACCAACCGGTTGTTGGCTGAGCAGGTCTTGCCAGGCACGCGCTTCTGGGGCGATGGCGTGGCCACGTCGACTACGGTGCGCGCGGTCTACCAGCCGAGTGCACAGCGTCAGCCGGCCCTGGGCAACGATGCGCTTTGGGCCCTGGTTGCGCTGCTGCGGCTGAACCACCGTTCA
The DNA here is from genome assembly GCF_049913285.1 of Pseudoduganella sp. S-14. GTDB lineage: Bacteria > Pseudomonadota > Gammaproteobacteria > Burkholderiales > Burkholderiaceae_D > Rugamonas. Next base: position 3,704,114 of record NZ_CP183991.1, on the reverse strand, counting down.
TTGGCCGATGGCACGAACGGTGCGGCGACGCTGCGCGACATGCTGTCGCTGTTTGCCGGGAGCAGCGCGCGCGACCAGCTCCAGGTGCGGGGCATCAAGCGGCTACATGCCCAGCCGGGAACGGCTCGCCTGGGCGGCGATTCGTGGCGTGGCCATTGCCGCGGTACCGACGTCACGCTGGAATTCGACGCCGCCGCCTTTGACGGAACCTCGCCGTTGGTGCTGGCGGGCGTCCTGGCGAGATTCTTTGCGCTGTACACCACGGCCAATTCCTTCGTGCGCCTGTCGGTACGGCGTGCCGGGGAAACCTGGAAGCAGTGGCCTGCAATGGCGGGGCGGCAATGCCTGACCTGATCGCACAACTGCGGGCTGCACCGCAGGATTTCAACCTGTTCCAGGCCATCAGCCTGGTGGAGCGCAGCGAGCCGGCGCGCAGCCCGGTGGGATGTGGCGTCGGCGCCAACGAGGCGCTGCGGCTGGCAGCGCAGGTGGACATGGCGTTTGCACCGAGCGATATCGCCAGCCTGGGCGAGAGCGCGCGCCCTGGACCACCGCTGACCTTGCGCACTGCGGCGCTGACGCTGGCCGGCGCGCAAGGCCCGCTGGCGGCGCCGTTCACCGAGTTGCTGCTGGCACGCCGCAGGGCGCGCGATGGCGCAGGGCTGGATTTCCTCGACATCTTCAACCAGCGCCTGATCGGGTTCTGGTATCGCGCCCGTTGCAAGCACCACCTGGCATTGCAAGGGACCGCTGCGCGGGCGCCGCTTCCGCGCAGCCTGGACGCCCTGTCGGGACTTGGCCTGGCGGAGGGCGCCCTTGGGCCAGGCGGTGAACTGGCCTGGTTGCGCCACGCGGGATTGCAAGGGGCAGCGCCTCGCTCGCTGGCGACTTTGCTGACGCTTTTGCGCGATCGCCTTGGCGTCGCATTCGAGGGAAGGCAGTTCGTCGGCCACTGGCATCCGCTGGCTGACTGCGACCGGTCGCGCCTGAGGGGAGTTGGCGGCGGCCAGGCGGCGCAACGGCTTGGCGGCGGCGCCAGCCTGGGCGCGCGTGCGTGGGACCAGGCTGCGGGCATTGCGCTTCGCGCGCCATCCCTGGCGCCTGACCGTTTCGCGGCGCTGCTGCCGGACGGCCGGCAATGCGGTTTGCTGGGCTGGCTGGTAGCGCGTCACCTGCAGCGCGATGTCAAGGTGACGCTGGAACTGAAGCTGGCGGGCAGGCCGGAGTCCCGCTTGGGCGCGCAGCATGGGGGCGGACTTGCGCCACGCCTGGGACGCAGCGCATGGCTGTGCGGCCGCGCGGCGCCGTCGGGGCCGGGATGCGAATACCGGGCGGTGCGCTTCGTGCTGCCGGGACAGGGGAGCTAAGGTATGGAAGTCGATATCCGCAGCCTGCTGTCGCGCCTTGACCCGGAATGCCGGCGGGCCATGGACGCTGGCGCTGAACTGTGTGTCCAGCAAACCCATTTCAACGTCGAGGTGGAGCACTTCCTGATAGCGCTGATCGATGGCGCCGCCTCCGAACTGATGCTGCTGCTGAATCACTATGGCGTGAAGGCCGATGCGGTGCGGCGACAGGTGCAGGATTGCCTGGATGGCTTCAAGCGCGGCAACGGTCGCACGCCAGCATTGTCGCCCCATTTCGCTGCCCTGTTCCGCGAAGCCTGGCTGACCGGTTCAATGCTGCTGGGGGCGCAGCAAATCCGCTCCGGTGCTGTGCTCCTTGCCATGCTGGATCTGGACAGCATGCGCGGCATGCTGATCGAGACCGCTCCGGCCCTGCTCGAGATCCCGCGTGAGCGGCTGAAAAACGAGCTGGCTTCGCTGCTGGGCGGCAGCGCCGGCGCCGAAGTGCGGCGCGGAGGAGCGCAGGCGGGCGGCTCGACGCCGGCCCTGGAGCAGTACACGGTCGACATGACGGCGTTGGCGCGCGCCGGGCGCATCGACCCGGTACGCGGCCGTAACGAGGAAATCCGCCAGCTTATCGATGTACTGCTGCGCCGGCGCCAGAATAATCCCATCCTCACCGGGGAGGCCGGCGTCGGCAAGACGGCCGTGGTGGAAGGTTTTGCCCAGCGCGTCGCTCACGGCAACGTGCCGGCCGCGCTGGCGGACGTGCGCGTGTGCGCGCTGGACCTTGCGCTGTTGCAGGCCGGCGCCGGGGTGCGCGGCGAATTCGAGCAGCGCTTGAAATCGGTGATTGCCGAGGTGCGTGCCGCTGCCGTTCCGGTGATCCTGTTCATCGACGAGGCGCACCAGCTGATCGGCGCCGGTGGCAGCGAAGGGCAGGGCGATGCCGCCAACCTGCTCAAGCCGGCCCTGGCGCGAGGGGAGTTGCGCACGATTGCGGCAACTACCTGGGCCGAATACAAGAAACACGTCGAGCGCGACCCTGCGCTGGCGCGGCGCTTCCAGGTAGTGAAGGTGGATGAACCGGCGCCGGAGGCGGCAATCGGCATGTTGCGCGGCATGGTAGGAACGTTGCAGCGGCACCACCAGGTGGAGATCCTGGACGAGGCTGTGCGCGATGCGGTGCGCCTGTCGCAGCGCTACATCGCAGGGCGCCAACTGCCGGACAAGGCGATCAGCGTACTGGATACGGCCTGCGCCCGTGTCGCCATCGCGCAGGCCGGGACGCCGCCCGCGCTGGAGGCGCTTGAGCACGAGATGGTGCTGGCGCAGGAGGGGCTGCGCCTGGCGCGCCAGCAGCTAGGGCGTGGCGAGGGCGATGCCGCCGAAGCGGCGCAGCTGGCGGGCGCCCTGGAACGCCTGGCTGCCCGTCACGCGAGCCTGGTGGCCAAGGTGTCTGAGGAGCGCCGCGCCGTGGAGGAAATCCTGGCGTTGCGGCGCGAGATCGCGGCTCGCGCCGATGCCGGCAACGCCGGTGACGAAGAACAGCAGGCCCAGGCCGCCCAGTTGCAGCGCCTGCAGAAAGGCCTGGAAGCGATACGCGACGATGAACCGCTGGTGCCCGTGTGCGTCGATTCGGCCATGGTGGCGGGAGTGATCGCCGGCTGGACCGGCATCCCGGTCGGGAAAATGCTGGCCGACGAGGTGCATACGGTACTGGAGCTGAACGAGCGCCTGTGCGAGCGCATCGTCGGGCAGGACCAGGCGCTGGACACCATCGCGCGCCGGGTGCGTACCCTGCGCGCCGAACTTGACGATCCGGGCAAGCCGGCCGGCGTGTTCATGCTGGTAGGCCCGAGTGGGGTGGGCAAGACCGAAACCGCCTGTGCGCTGGCCGACATCCTGTATGGCGGCGAGCGCAATATGATCACGATCAACATGTCTGAATTCCAGGAGGCCCACACCATCTCCAGCCTGAAGGGCGCGCCGCCCGGCTATGTGGGCTACGGCAAGGGAGGCGTGCTGACCGAGGCCGTGCGGCGCCGGCCCTACAGCGTGGTCCTGCTGGACGAGATGGAAAAGGCCCACCCGGATGTGCTCGAACTGTTCTTCCAGGTTTTCGACAAGGGCACCATGGAGGACGGCGAGGGCGTCGCGATCGATTTCAGGCACTGCATGATCCTGCTCACGTCGAATGCCGCACAGGATGTGATTACCGGTGCCTGCCACAACGGTGCAGTGCCGGATCCTGCCGTCCTGGTGGAGTTGCTGCGGCCGGCCCTGCTGCGCCAGTTCAGCCCTGCCTTCCTTGGCCGAGTCGTGCTGGTGCCCTACTATCCGCTGGACGACGCCGGCATCGGGATGATCGTCGACATGAAGCTGGCCAGGCTGGCCGAACGCTTTACCGCCCACCATCGCGCCCGTTTCAGCTGGGACGATGCGGTGACGACCGCGATTGCGGCGCGCTGCACGGAAGTCGACAGCGGCGCGCGCAATATCGATTTCATCCTGACCCAGACCGTGTTGCCGCAATTGGCCAGCCAGGTGCTGGAACGGATCGCCACCGCTTCGGCATTCTCGGCCGTGCACATGTCGGTGGCGGGCACGCAGTTTTCCTATAGTTTCCGTGACAGTCCGATCGGGAGGGCGGCATGAAAACCGGCTTCAAACAGGCCGGCGGCCTGATGCAACTGACCTCGCCCTTTGGCGCCGACGACCTGCTGCTCGATAGCCTGGCTGGTAGCGAAGGCTTGTCCGAGCTGTTCGGGTTTACCCTGCATATGCGTTCCGCCAGCACCAGCCTGCGCGCGGCCGCCGCCGTCGGCAAGGAAATGACGGTCAGGATCGGCGGCCCTGGCGGCACACGCTACATCAGCGGGATGGTGATGCGTTTCGTGCAAAGCGGCGAGGATGAGGATTTCGCGCTCTATGAAGCAGAGCTGGTGCCGGCGCTGTGGAAGCTGACCCTCTCGCGCGACCGCAAGATCTTTTCCAATCTGGGCGTGGACGCGATCATCAAGGACGTACTAGGTGGATTCGGCGTGGCCTTCGAGTCCCGGCTCGGCAAGAGCTATGCCAGCCGCGAATACTGTGTGCAATACGACGAAACCGCCTTCGACTTCATTTCACGGCTGATGGAACAGGCAGGCATCTGCTACTTCTTTACCTTTGCCGCCAGCGGGCACACCATGGTGCTGGCCGATGCATCGAGCCAGTTTGCCGACTGCGCCGGTGCTGCGAAGGTTCGCTTCTGGCCCGAAACGGGCATGCTGCGACCGGTCGATGCCGTCTCGCGTTTCGCACATGAGCACCGGATCGTGCTGCAGCAGGCGACCGTCAGCGATTATGACTTCGTCACCCCTGACACCTCGCTCGAGGGCAGTTTCCAGGCAACGGCGGGCATCGGCGCGAGTTATGAATTCGCCACCGGCCATGGCACGGTGGACGCCGGCCGGGCGTTGGCCCAGTTGCAGGTGGAGGAGAGCCAGTGCGCGTCGGAAGTGCTGCACGGAGACAGCTTCTGCTATCCCTTCTGCGCTGGAACGCGCTTCACGCTGGCCGGGCATTTCGTCTCCGCGCTGAATGCCGATTTCGTGCTGCGCAGGGTCCGGCATACGGTGCGTGACGACGTATACAGCAACGCTTTCGAAGCGTTTCCCGGCGCCGTGCCTTTCCGTCCCCCGCGCCGGGCGCCGCTTCCCCGTGTGGCCGGCTGCGAAACGGCCATGGTGGTGGGGCCTTCGGGGGAAGAGATCTGGACCGACAGGCACGGCCGCGTGAAAGTGCGCTTCCCGTGGGACCGCGCGGCCGCCGACGACAAGCGGGCGCCATGGATCCGCGTGGCGCAGGCCGCGGCGGGCAAGGGCGTTGGCGCATTCTTCCTGCCCCGCATCGGGCATGAAGTGGTGATCAGCTACGTGAACGGCGACCCGGACCGGCCGCTGGTGACGGGCAGCGTCTACAACGGCAACAACGTGCCGCCGGCAACACTGCCGGCAAACCAGACCCAGTCCATCTTGCGCACCTTGTCGTCGAAGCAGGGCAAGGCCGGCAACGAACTGCGGTTCGAAGACAAGAAGGACGCCGAGCAGCTCTACATGCATGCGCAGAAGGATATGGCGGTGGAGATCGAGAACGCCCTGGCCACGACGGTAAAGAAGGGCGCGGAACTGCATACGCTGGAAGAGGGCGACCGTACCATCGTCCTGAAAAAGGGCAAGGAAGTGCACCAGGTGGCCGGCAGCCGCGAACTGGCCGTGACGGGAGCCGAAACCCACGCCAACGAGGCCGCGTTCACCCATACGGTCAAGGGCGATTACCAGCTGACGATCGACGGCAGCCTGACCATTTCCGTCAAAGGCGGCATCAAGCTGGTGTCGGAAGACAGCCTGGCGCTGGAGGCGGCAAAAGCGCTGTCGGCCAAGGCTGGCACGGAGTTGAGCAACAAGGCCGGTACCGCGCTGCAATGCGAGGCAGGCACCGACCTGGGGTGCAAGGCAGGCAAGGCGCTGCAGTTGCAGGCCGGCCTGCAGATCGACCACAAGGCCCCCATCATCAACAGCAAGGCCGATGCCACCCAGACGGTGGAGGCGGGGGCGGTGTTGACGCTCAAGGGCGCCATGGCGAAGGTGAATTGAATGGAATCCCCACTGCAAACCGCCGGCGATAGCGCAGTGCCTACGGTAGTCGAGGAGCGCGACGCCGACGGCAACATACTGCTGCGCAGCGCCATGGCCAGCGGCGTCCTGCATGGCCCGCTGGAGCAGTTCTGGCCCGGCGGCCAGCTGGCGATGCAGGCCCATTTCGAGCACGGCAAGCTGCATGGGCCGATGACGCTGTACGACGCCGACGGCGCCCTGGTGCAACGCAGTGCCTTCCAGCGCGGGCTGGCGCATGGCCTGGTGGAGACCTATGTGCACGGCCGGCGGGTGATGGCGCAAACCATGGCCGAAGGCGTCGCCAGCGGGCCTGCGCTGTCCTATGACGAGGCAGGCCAGGTCACGGCGCGCCTGTCGCTGGAGTCGGGCCAGATCGAAGGGCCGGCTGCTTTCTTCCACGAAGGCCGGCAGGTGCGCAACTCGGTGTACCGCAGCGGCTTGCTGGAGGGCGAGTCGGTCGACCTGGACGCGGAAGGGCAAGTGGTGCAGCGCTGCAGCTACCGGGCCAACCTGCTGCATGGTTCGCTGCGCCGCTACTGGCCCAACGGGGCGCTGATGGAGGAAGTGCTGTATCGCGACGGCGTGCCGGTGGGGCCGCCGGTGCGCTTCAATGCGCAGGGTGGGCGGCTGGGCAATGCCGAAGCGGCGCCGGCCCTGATGGAACGAATCAAACGACTACTGAGGGGTGACTGATGGGACAACAAGTATGCGCTGGAGCGATGCTCAAATGCTCGTTCGGATTGGCGCCCGGCACGCTGATGGTGCCGCCGGCCAGCCAGGTCGTGTCGACGATGCCCGATGCGAATGTCATGGATTGCAAGCCGATGGTGAACATCCTGCCGTTCGGCATGTGCACTTCGCTGGGCAATCCGCAAGTGGCGGCGGCGACGGCTGCGGCACTGGGCGTGCTGACGCCGATGCCTTGCGTGCCGATGACCAGCGCGCCGTGGATGCCCGGCTCGCCGACAGTCCTGCTGGGCAAGCTGCCGGCGCTGAACAATGCCTCCAAGCTGATGTGCATGGCCGGCGGCGTGATCGAAGTATGCGTGCCGGGACAGGCCACGGTGTCCGTGCCCTGAACCCGGATACGGACAGACAGGTGCGAAGATGGAATACCGATTGAGCCTGACACCCCGCTTGCTGGCAGTTGGATCATGCGGCGTCGTGGCCTTGCTGGTGCTGATGTTTGCGCTGGGCTTCCAGGTCGGCGTGCGCATGGAGGAGAAGGGCGCACGTGCGCCGCAAGTCCTGGCAGCGACGCCGCAATCCGCCGCCCCGGCCGTGGCCGCGCCGCCGGCCCCGGTCGCGCAGGAGGCGCCATGAACGCCCGCCTGGCACGCCTGGCATGCCCGGTGCTGCTGGCCATGGGCCTGATGTCCGCGCCGGCAATATCGGCGGCGGCAACCACCAGTGCTGCGCTGCCGCCGGCCTCACCGCTGGTGCGCACGGCCGATGGCCGCCTGCTGGCGCCCGATATCGCCCGCATTGTCGAGCGTGGCGAGCTGGTGATCGCCATGTACCAGGTCGACAGCCCGCCGTTCTACGTGCAGAAGGACGGCGTGATGAGCGGGATCGACATCGAGCTGGCGCAGGCGATTGCCGGGGAACTGGGCGTGACGCTACGCTTCGACCGCAGTTCCAGCAGCGTCGATGCAGTGGTGGAAATGGTCGGCAACGGCCAGGCCGACCTGGGCATCAGCCGCCTCGGGCGCACCTTGCGGCGCAGCCAGATGGTGCTGTTTTCGACGCCCTACCTGGTGCTGGGCCACGCCATGCTGATCCACCGTGTACGCTTCGCCGAAAAATACGGCAAGCAGCCGTTGAAGGAAGCCATGCGCAACTTCGAAGGACCGTTGGGCGTGATGGCCAACACATCGTGGGTGGAGTTCGCCCGGCGCGACTTCCCGGCGGCCCGCTTGCAACCGTATCCCACCTGGCAGGCGCTGGTCGATGCGGTGCGCCGCGGCGAAGTGCTGGCCGCCTATCGCGACGAGCTGGCAGTGCGCGAGGTGCTGGAGCAGGACCCGCGCCTGGCGCTCAGCCTGCGCACGGTGACATTCACCGATGCGCAAACGGCGCTGAGCGTGATGGTGGGCGTGCGCGACGGCACCTTGCTGGCGTTCGTCAATGAGGTGATTGCATCGCGCGCCGGCAGGCGCCCTCCCGGCGACAGGAGGATCAAGCCATGAGCGCACTGGCCCAGCTTGCCGGCCCGCTGCCCGCAGCTGCCTGGCGGCGCGTGCAGTCCCTGGCCATCAATCCTTTGGTGGTCCTGGCCTGCGTGCTGCTGGGAGGGGCGATTGGCTGGGCCGCTCCGGCGGCCGGCCTGCGCCTGGCGGTAGTCGGCAGCGTCTACGTCAACCTGCTGACCATGGTGGTGCTGCCGTTCATGATGTCGGCCGTGGTGCTGAGCCTGCAGACCCTGTACCGCGAAGGCGGCACCGGCAGGATTGCGCGGCGCGTGGTGCTGGTGTTCGTGCTGCTGGCACTGGCGGCCGCCGTGCTGGCTACTGCCGGCACGCTGGTGCTGCACCCGGGCGAGAACCTGTCGGACGCCACAAGGCAGGAGCTGGGCCAGCTGGTTGGCGGCGATGCTGACCAGACCAATACCGCCATGGCCTTGCACCAGGCGGATGTCGCGCCGCCGGCGGCGACGGCGCAGGACATCGTACGGCGGCTGGTGCCCTCGAATATCTTCGCGGCCCTGGCCGAAGGCGAAACCCTGAAAGTGCTGGTTTTTGCGTTGTTGTTCGGGGTATCGGTCGGACAGGTTCCGGAGCGCATCGCCGGCGGCCTGCAACAGGCGCTGCAATCCGTGTACGAAGCCTGCCAGACCCTGACGCGCTGGATCAACCTGCCGCTGCCGCTGGTCGTGGTATGCATGACAGCCGGCCAGGTGGCGCATACCGGCGTCGTTGCGATGGCGGCAATGGCCGGCTATGTGCTGGGCTTCCTGTTCGTCAGCGCCCTGGTGATCTGCCTGGCCGTGCTGTTGCTGCGCCAGCGCGCAGGCGGCGAGCTGAAACCGGTGTTGAAGGCCATGCGCGAACCGTTTGCGCTTGGCGTGGCAACCAACAACAGCGCCGCCTGCATGCCGGCGATGGTGGAGGCGCTGGCGGGCCGCCTGGGCTTTGCGCGGGCCCGCGTGGAATTGCTGGTGCCGCTGTGCACGGCCCTGCTGCGCGCCGGCCCGGTCGTCTATTTCGTCAGCGGCACCATGTTCATCGCGGCCCTGTACGGGCGTACGCTCGGGCCGGGAGAACTGGTGCTGCTGGCAGCGGTGGCGGCGCTGACCGGCTTCGCTTCGTCCGGCATGGGCGGGGTGGCGACGGTAGCGCTGATGGGCACGGTCTGCGCGTACTTCTCGCTGCCGTTCGAAGCAGCTTTCGTGCTTTTTGTTGCGGTCGATCCGCTGTGCGCGATGGCGCGTACCGCAGTCAGCGTGCTGGTGGGCTGCGCTGCTGTGTCGCTGATCTGCGCTCGGCCGCTCGGCTTGTGAGGGACATGCCATGAAAGCACTGCACGCCATCCTGCACCAGCCAGCGGCCTTGCTGGCAGCCATGCTGCTGGGAGCGTGGTGCGGGCTGGCCTGGCCCGCCGCCAGCCCGCTGTTTGCGGCGCTGGCGGCACTCTACCTGTCGCTGGTGCAGGCTGCCACGCTGCCGTTCCTGGCCTTGGCGGTGTACTTCGGCCTGCAGCGCAGCGTTGCCGGCGGGGCGCCTTGGGGGCGCCTTGCCTGGCTGCTGGCGGCGGGGCTGGCCGGCATGCTCGCCTGTGCGCTGGCGGGAGCCCTGCTGACCAGCGCCGCGGCCGGTGGCGCCGGCATGGCCCCGGACCAGGCGGCGGCGCTGGGCCGCCTGACAGCGCGTGCTGAGATCGGGGCGCCGATCAGCCTGCGCGGCGATGCGCCGCCGGCGGCCATGCCGGCGGCGCCCGACCTGGTGCCGGCCAACCTGTATGCCGCCCTGGCGGCCGGCGCCGTGCCTTCGGTGCTGGTGGGCGTGATCCTGTTCGGCGCCGCGGTCGCCGCACAGAAAGTGGAGAGGGCGGCGCAACTTGGCAGCATCCTTGAGGCAGTCTACCGCGGCCTGGAAGGGGTGATCGGACTAGTCAATACCGGCCTGCCGCTGATCGCCTTCGTGCTGGCGGCGGCCGCAGTTGGCGCCGCCGGCACGGAAATCAGCCTGCTGGGCGGCTTCCTTGGAAGCTGGGCCGTGGCGGCGCTGCTGGCATCGGGCCTGGCGCTGGCGGCCCTGTGCTGGCGGCTCAAGTCGGCGCCGGCGCCGGTGCTGACGGCATTGCGCATGCCGCTGACAGTGTGCCTGTTCTCGCCGGTAGGCACGGCCGCGCTGCCGGAATTCATCGAAGCGCTCAGCGTACGGCTCGGCTTCCCGCGCGGCACGGTGGAATTGCTGGCTTCCGCATTTCCGGTGTTCGCGCGCAGCGGCGAAGCGCTGTTCCATGCGGTGCTGGCTGTCTACGCGGCCAATATCTACGGCCATGCCCTGGCCTTGCAGGACCTTGTGCTATTGGCCCTGTTGTCCTGCTGGTTCACGCTGGCCACCAGCGGCCTGCCGGGCGCCAAGGCCGCGCTGTGGTCCGGCGTGCTGCAGGCGCGCTTCGGGCTGCCGCTGGATGCCCTGTTGCCCGTCCTGGTGGCAGTTGAAGTGCTGTGCGAAGGCACCCGCAGCCTGGTGTCCTACCTTGCCGCGGCAGCCCTGGTGGCCCTGTCTGCCGAGCCGGGACGCTTGCCGGCGGCAACGGCGCGCGACAGCGTGCAAGGGGCGTCCGTGGTGCTGGTGCTGGGGCGGCGGCAGGCGGTACTGAGCCTGCTGCTGTTGGGCGGCACCTTGCTGCTGGTCTTTTGCGCCGGGCTCGGGGCCGGCCTGCGCAAGCACCTGCTGGCCACTTTTTAGGAGATGCCATGAGATACGCGAATCCTGCCGCCCACCTGCTGGCGGCGTTATTGGCGGCCGGCGTGCTGGCCGCCTGCGGCACGCTGGCCAGCCTGGCCGGCGGCCCGCGTCCGCAAGCGCCGCGCTGGCAGACGCTGGCCCTGGCCGCCGCCGACAATGCCAATGGCAATAGCGCGCTGGCGGTCGACGTGGTGCTGGTCAAGGACAAGGGCGTGCTCGATACACTGGCCGCCATGCCGGCCGCGCGCTACTTCGCAATGCGCGCCGACCTGCAGCGCACCTTTCCCGAAGCGCTGACCGTGCTGGCGGTGGAAATCACGCCGGGCCAAGTCATCCAGCTCGAGCCGAAGCGCTTCGGCGCGGAACGGGCCTGGGCCGCGCTGGCCTTCGCCAACTATGCGGCGCCGGGCGAACACCGCGCACGGCTGCTGCTCGAACGCGGCGGCTATGTCCTGCAACTGAACGCCCAGGGCTTTGTCGCGAGCGACATCCGGCCCGGCGCCGCCCACTGAAAGAAGGAGCCGCCATGGCCGAAGCACGCTTGTCCGAACATATCCAGTGGCATGAAGGAATGCTCCTGGCGCCCCAGCATTTCCAGCAGGAGAGTGCGCGCGTCGACGCGCTGGTGGGCTGGCAAACCCTGGCCGGCCAGCCGGCCGCCTGGGGCGTGCGGCGGCTGGAAGTCGACGAAGCGCTGCTAGGCAACGGCCTGCTGCGCATTACCGCCATCGAGGCCATCCTGCCGGACGGCATGGCGGTGCACTACGACGCGGCGCTGGCCCAGGGCCATGCGCTGGAGCTGGACCTGGCTCAATATCGCAACAGCATGGAACAGCAGCCATTGCCGGTCTACCTGGCCGTCGGCAGCGCGCGCTCGCTGCGGCTGGTGGGCCAGCCGGCCCGGTTCCGCCGCATCGCGGGCAGCCTGGTCGAGGACGAAGTGTCGGAGGCGCTGGCCGAAGAAGTGCCGCGCATGGCGGCCAACCTGGCGCTGATGGCCGGCACGACGCCGGGCGCCGCCTACGTCTCGCTGCAGCTGATGCAATTGATGCGCGAGAACGAGGCGGTGCGGCGCGCGCCGTTCTGGCCGGCGCAGCTGACGGTGGCGCCGCAGGCGCCGCTGCTGGAACGTGCCAAGGCGCTTGCGGCGCAGATGCGCAGCAAGGCGCTGTTCCTGGCACGCCAGAGCGCAGCCGGTTCTTCGTTGCCGGAAGAGAGGCTGGCCTTGCTGGAACTGCGCTCGCGCCTGGCCAGCCTGACGCTGCACTTGCCGCTGTTGGAAGCAGCTGTCTTCGCGCCGCAGGTGCAGCCCCTGCCGCTCTACCTGGCGCTGTGCGCGCAACTGGGGCCGCTGGCTGCGCTGCGTCCCGGGGCGGTGCCGCTGGCGCCGCCGGTGTACCTGCATGCGGACAGCCATGGCGCTTTCGAACAGGTGCTGGACAACCTGGAAGACCTGGCCGGGGAAGTGAGCCAGGAATGGCGCAGCCACACCTTCCGCGACGAGGGGCGGGTATTTGCCTTGCCGATCGAGGAAGCGTGGCTGGGTGCGCGCCTGGTGGTGGGCTTGCGCGGGCAGGACGAGCGCGGCTTGCAGGACTGGATGGAACGCGCAGTGATCGGTTCGCGCACGGTATCGACTTCGCTGGCCGAACGCAGGGTGCCCGGCGCGGCGCGCTGGCTGATCGACGGCGCGCCCGAACTGGGCCTGCGCGGCGGCGCCGGCTGGAGCCTGTTTGCCATCGAAGCGGCGCCGCAGTTCATCGTGGCGGGACAGGACCTGCTGCTTAGCAACCAGCTGGAGCACTCGCAAGCCGGCCGCCCGCGCGAAGTGGTGCTCTTTGTGAAAGACTGATCATGACCAGCTACGACACCAGTGCCGGCGGCGACGACTTTGCCTCGGCCCAGATGCGCGCCTTCTTTGGCGCGCTGCAGCAGGAGGTGGCCGCCGCCGTGCGCCTGGCTGAAGGCGAAGGCCGCAGCGGGGCCGACGCCCTGAGCCAGCGCCTGTGCGCGCTGGTCGAGGAACAGGCGCGCGAAGCGGGGCGCGTGGCCGGCCGCAGCGGGGCCGACGCCGCGGCGCAGGCACGCTACCTGAAGGCGGCACTGGCCGACGAGATCCTGCTGCATACCGACTGGGCCGGACGCCAGCATTGGCAACATGTGCTGCTGGAGGCGGTGCTGTTCCAGACCAGCCAGGCCGGCCAACGGGTGTTTGCCGACATCGACCAGTTGCTGCGCGAACGGGAGCCGGCCCAGCGCAGCCAGGCGCGCATGTTCCTGCATGTCCTGGCGCTGGGCTTCCAGGGCAGCTATCGCGATGGACCGAGCCTGGCGCCGCTGGCCGCCTACCGCCGCGAGCTGTTCCAGTTTGCCTACCAGCGCGCGCCGGGACTGGGCGGGCGCGACGCGGTACTGAGCGGCCAGCCATATGCCAGCACGCTGGCCCACCTCGGCACGCGGCGCCTGGCAAGCCTGAGCCGGCGCTACCTGGTGCTCGGACTGGTCCTGCTGATCCTGCTCGGTCTTTCCGAAGTGCTCTGGCTGTGGCAATCGTGGCCGGTGCGCGAGGCGCTGGCGGCGCCGGCCATGGCCTGGTCGGGCGCTCGGCCGGCAAAGGGGCTGCCATGCTGAACTTCCTGTCCGATAACCTGGCCATCGTCAGCCTGCTCCTGGTGACGCTGCTGGTGCTGGCCTTGCTGGCCGTGGTCGTCAGCGCTGCCTTGCGTGCCCCCGGCCAGGACGCGGCCGCCGCTGCCGCGGCGCCGAAACTGGCCAGAGATTCGCTGCGCCAGTCGTTCCGCACCGCGCTGGAGCTGATCGAAGCCAATCTTGCCACGCGCGCTGAACGGTACAAGCTGTGCTGGACCCTGGTGCTGGACGAAGGCAGCGGCACCGGCCTGCCGCTGGCGCAGTCGGGACTGCCCAGCGCCCTGAGCGCCGACAGCAGCCAGAGCGCCGCGGCGCTCGGCGTAGGCTGGCACTTCTTCGATCAGGGCGTGGTGGCGCAACTGCAGGCCAGCCAGCTCGGCTCGCCCGACCCGGACAGCGCGGCCAATACCGGCATCTGGGACGACTTCATCGCCCTGTGCCGCAAGTACCGCCCGCAACGGCCGTTCGACGCCATCGTGCTGGCCCTGCCTTGTTCGGCCCTGCTGGCCTCGGATGCGCAAGGCCAGCAGGAACTGGCGGCGCGCGCCAAGGCCATCCATCGCCGCCTGTGGCTGGCGCAGAACCGCCTGGCCCTGCGTTTTCCGTTGCACATCGTGATCACCGAATGCGAGCAGGTAGCCGGTTTCGCCAGCTTCGCCGCCGCCTTGCCCGAGGCGCTGCGCCGATCCATGCTGGGATGGGCGGCGCCATATGAAGTGGTGGCACCGTTCCGCGAAGCCTGGGTCGACGCGGCGATGGACCAGGTGACGGGCAGCGTGGCCGATGCCTGCGCCGAACTGTGCGCGCTGGAGGGCAGCGATGGCGGCAGTTCCGCCTATTTCCTGCTGCCGGCGCAGCTGGAACGCCTGCGCAGTGGCCTGAAGCTGTTTTGCGGGGAGCTGATGCGCCCCAGCGCCTACCACGAGCCGTTCCTGCTGCGCGGCATCTACCTGAGCGGCGATTGCAGCGCCGCCTTGCCGGCGGGCCAGGCCAAGCCGGCGGTGGAGCAAGGCGCAGCGCCGGCAGGCCACGGCATGCCGGCCTTCCTGCGCGATATTTTCGAGCGCAAGATCTTCGCGGAAATGGGCTTGTTGCGCGGCGCTTCCCGGCCGCGGCGCCCGGCGTTGAGCCATGCCGGCCGGCTCGCGCTGTGGGCGGTGCCGGCCGCGTGGGGCGTCGGGCTGGCCGTCGCCACCGTGCAGCTGTCGCAGCAAGGCGGCGCTGCGCACGACTACCTGCTGCGGCAGTCGCTGGCGGACAGCGCGGCCGACGCCGCCAGTCCCCAGGCAGGCCAGCAGCGCACGGTGGACGCCTTGCGCAGCCTGGAACAGCTGGGAGCGCGCCGTTTCTCCTCGGTCTTCATGCCAGGTTCCTGGGCGTTTTTCGACAAGCTGCATGGCCGCCTGCAACAGCGCCTGGCGCAGGACTTTGCGCAGCACGCTTTCGAGCCCCTGCGCCGCGCCGCGCTGGCGCAGGCCTCGGCCCTGACCGGCGTGCCGCGCGACCCGGCGGGGCAGTTGATCCCCGGTGCGCAATGCAGCCTGCCGGCGCGCTGGAGCGAGGCTGCGGGATCGGCGCGTGCACTGAACCTGGAAGACTTGCCGCAATACCTGGGCATGCTGCAATACCTGGACCAGCTCGACCGGCTCGACGGCGCGCTGCAAGCCTTGCGGCGCCTGCAGGACCCGGGGGCGGCGCCGGCTACGGGGGACGACCTGGCGCTGGCGGTGCGCGTGCTGCTGGGCGTGCAACTGCAAGGCCTGCCGCCACGCACGGCGGCGATGTTCCGCGCCACGGCGCAGCAGTTGCCGGCCCTGGACCTGGCGCCGATGCAGCAGGCCGCACGCTGCACGCTGCAACTGGCCAGCCATGCGCTGTATCGCCGCCTGTTCGATGGCAATGGCTTGCTGCGCGCCGAACAGGCAGTTGCTGCCAGCACGGCTGGCCTGCTCGACACCGCGCCGCGCTCGCCCGAACTGGCGGGTCAGCTGCAGCTATGGACAGCCCTGCGCGGCGCGCTCGATGACGAGAAGGCGATGCTGGCCACAGCCAAGGGCGGCTGGATGCGTGAAGGCACGGTCAACCTGGGCGCCACGCACGAGGCGCTGCTGGCGCGCATTGCCGCCAACGGACTGCTGGGCCCTGCGCTCGCGCGCGACAGCAAGGAGCGCGCGGCGCAGGGCTTCACCCGCTTCAAGGCCGCCTGGGACGGGCTGCTGGCAACGCCGCTGGCGATCGACGGCGGTAGCACCGGCCTGGCCTGGACCGAGGGACACTGGGCCTTCACGCCCGAGCGCAAACTGCTGCACGAGACGGTGACGGCGCTGCTGGCGCAGCCTTACATGAAAGAGGGCGCGCCGGCCCGCTTGCCCGACGTCCCGCCCGGCGCCACCCTGGCCTGGGACAAGGGCCAGCTCGAACGCGCAGCCAGCATGGCTGAGGCACGCAAGGCCTTCCAAGCCGGCAGCTACCTGCACTTGCCGGCCCCCTTGCAGCCGCCCGCCGCGGCGCTGGTCGACCTCGCGCTGGCCGACAGTACCCACCATGCCCTGGCGCAGGCGGCCAGCATTGCGCCGGCCGCCTTGCCCAGCGCCGCCAGCGACGCCGAACGCGCCGCGGCACTGCGCGTGCGGGCCTTCCTCGAAGAACTGGGCGCGCGCCCTGCGCTGGCCGAACTGGATGCGGCGCTGGCGCGCGACGCGCTGACCCGCCTGCAGCGCATGGACGACTATTTCAGCGCAGCCGAGGTGTTCCAGCCGCGCGAGCGCAATTTCCAGTCGTGGAAGGGCGGCAAGGGGGCGCTGGCCGATGCCTTTGCCGGCGGCGACGCCGGCGCGCTGCCGGACTACGTGGCGCAACAGCTTGAATTCATCGAGGTGGCGGGCAAGCAGGTGGAGGGCGTGCTGCCTCTGGCCGGCGCCACGGCGGCGGGCGCGCCAGCGGTTGCTCGTTGGCAGGGCATCGCGGCCGACCTGCGGCGCTACCGCCTGAAGAGCCCGACCAGTTCCCTGATCGCGCTGGAACAGTTCATCCTGCTGGGCGGGAGCGAGATCGACGCCGGCAATTGCCAGGACAAGCTGGCAGGGCGCGGCACGCCGCGGCGCGGCGCCGACCTGTTTGCCGAGCGCCTGGCCAGCCTGCAGGACAGCCTGCTGGCCCGCTGCCGCGAGCTGTCGGCCCATCAGTACAGGGCGGAATGGGAGCGTTTTGCCGAGGGCTACAACCGCGACCTCGGCAGGCGACTGCCGTTCGCGGCCTGGCCCGGCAGCAGCGGCGATACGGCGGCTGCCGCCGTCGACGAGGTGGGGGCTGCGCTGCGGCAGTATGAACGGGTGCGTGCCGCCGCTGCGCGGGCCGAGCGCGAGCCCGGGCGGCCGGTTGCCAGCGCCGCCGTGCGGCAGGCCGACCTGCAATGGCGCCGCGTGCGCGACGTGCTGGCGCCGCTGTTCCCGGCCGAGGAAGGCCAGGCCGGCGGCCTTGACGTAACGGCGCAGTTCCGCGTCAACGTCGCGGCGGAAGCGGAGGCCAACAAGATCATCGAATGGAGCCTGGCCATTGGCGCCAGCACGGTGCGCCAGGGCGAAACGCCGCGCGCCTTGCGCTGGGAGCCGGGCATGCCGGTGCTGCTGTCCTTGCGCTTCGCGCGCGACGGCATGGTGCAACCGAAGGCGGAAGGCGGCCATCCGAACATGACGGTGGAGGCACGCACCGTCAGCTATCGCTTCGACGATCCGTGGGCCCTGTTCAGCTTTATCGGCGCCTACCGCGACGCCGACACCAGTGCCGGCGACGGGCGCGTACCCTTGCTGCGGTTCGAATTTCCGCTGGCGCACAGCGAACCGGCCGCACCTGACACGCGCGCCCGCGTGTTCGTGCGCCTGCTGGTCAGCGCCCCCGGCAAGCGCGCGCCCCTGGCCTGGCCGCTGGCGTGGCCGACGCATGCGCCGGCGTGGGAAGAACCAGCGCGGACCACCGAGCCGCCGCGCCGCACGGCGCAGGCGGCGCTGGGCGAGTGAGCGTGCCATGGACATGACCACTCCGGTCCGGATCGCGGTATTCGGCAGTTTCTACCGCGGCTTCCACGTGCTGAGCGAACTGCTCAAAGGCCCGCTGGGCCGCCAGGTGCTGGTTGCAGGCGTCGCCACCGACGACGCCGCGGCCAGCTTCGTCAATCCAGCGCGGCGGGTGTGGGCTTACCCGCATGGCGCTTGCGAGGAAGCGATGGTGGAGCAACTGGCCGGCGCGCATGGGCTGCCGGTCTACAAGGGGCGGGTGAAATGCGAGGCTTTCTACCGCCTGTATGAAGAAGAATGGCGGCCGGACCTGTGCATTGCCGCCACGTTCGGCCAGCGCATCGATGCGCGGCTGCGCAGCTATCCCCGCCATGGCTTCTATAACCTGCATCCCTGCATCGACGATGGCTGGCCGTCCGGCTATGCGGGGCCGAACCCCTTCCAGGCACTGCTGGATGACGGTTCCGACCACGCCGTCATCGCCTTGCATGAGGTGGACGAAGGCTTCGACACCGGCCGCCTCGTCGCGCTGTCGGAGCGCATCTATTTTCCACCCGGCGCCTCCGTGGTCGACCTGCACAAGAGCACCTCGCCGCTGGCGGCCAAGTTCCTGGTACAACAGCTTGGCAAGCTCCTTGCCGGCACTTCACAAAAGGCAGAGCAATGAAAGCGATTCCCGATTTCCTGGTCAGCGCCTCCGAACAGCAATTGCTCGACGAATTGCTGGCGCCTGTGTCGCAGGACGCGCCGTGCGGACCGCCGGCGCGCGACGATGCCGCCTTCACCGAGATCCGCCTGCTGCGCGAAGAAGACGACCCGAGCCTGCCGATGGGCCAATGGGAGCGTCCGTTGAAGATCGCGCAGTGGCAGCAGGTTGCCCAGCGCTGCAGCGCCATGTTGGCCACGCGCTCGAAAGACTTGCAGCTCGCCGCATGGCTGACCGAAGCCTGGATGCGCCAGCGAGGTTTCGTCGGCCTGTTGCACGGCTTGCGCCTGCTCGACGCGCTGTTGCGCGCATATTGGCCGGCGCTGCATCCGCTGGTCGAAGACGACGGAGATTGCGATGCACGGCTGGCGCCCCTGGAATGGCTGAACGAATCGCTGAGCGTGAGCATCCGCGTCCAGGCCCCATTGCTGTCGCTCGATGGCTTCAAGCCGCCGCGGGTCACCCTGGCGGAGTGGGAGTGCCTGGCGACGCCGCGAGAAACGCCCAGCGCAGGACGCGACGGCCTGCCTGCGGCCACGCGCGGCGATATCCTGGCCGCCGGCGCAGCGCAGGCGGCAGAGCTGGCCGTCACGCTTGCCGCTGTAACGCATAGCCTTGATTACCTGCATTCGCTGTCGGCCATGCTGCACGCGCATCTGCAAGACCAGGCGCCCAAGCTGGGCAAGCTGCAAAGCGTGCTGGAAGCGGTCCAGCGCGTGCTGCAACAGATCCAGCCCGGCAAAGAGGAGGAAGAGGGCGCGGCACCGGCTGCAGAGGAATCGGCGCTAGCAGTGCAAGCGGAAGCAGCGCCGGCGCCGCCGCCAAAGCTGGACCCGATCGTCGTCGGCCAATGGCGCGATCGCAACGAAGCCTATGTCACGCTCGATGCACTGGCCGACTACCTGGTGGCGGTGGAGCCGCATAGCCCGACGCCATTCCTGTTGCGTCGTGCCGCGCGCTGGGGCCGCATGCCGTTGCCGGAAGTGCTGGCTGAAGTCATGCAGGAAGAAGGAGACCTGAACCGGCTGATGAACGTGATCGGCATCAAGTTCTAGCCTTGGCCCAGGCGCTCAATTTGCCAGGTGCGCAATCTCGAGCGAGCCGTGTTCGTCGAAGATCGGGCACTGTTCGGCCAGGGCAACGGCCTCGTTGAAATCGGCGGCCGCCAGCACCGAGTAACCGGCCAGTGAACTGCTGGACGATTTGGGGCCGGCGAGACGGGTGTCGATGTCGACGCTGGCGTGGGTCAGGCTGCCGCGGTCGAGCAAGCGGGCGCCCAGCGAATCGAACCAGCTTGCCCAGCGTTGCGGCGCATGCTGCCAGGCCTCGGCCGATCCGTCTGGCGCGCCGCGATAGACGAGCAGGAATCGCTCCATAGCGCCTCCTTGATCCAAACAAAGCTTCGATGCCTAAATCTTAGCAATTGCCTTGCATGAGGGCCGCACCGTTGACGGGGCGCTCAATCGGATGAGACAGGGACCAGGATCTCGCGGCTGCCATTGGTCGACATCGACGACAGGATGCCGGCCGCCTCCATGTCTTCCACCATGCGCGCGGCGCGGTTGTAGCCGATCCGGAGTTGGCGCTGGATCGACGAGATCGAGGCGCGCCGGGTGCGGATGACAAAAGCCACTGCTTCGTCGTACAGCGGGTCGGTTTCGCCGGCGCTGACGTCGCCCAGGAGATCCGGCGCCGGTTCTTCGCTCGGCGTGCCGGCCAGGATCGCTTCTTCGTATTCGGGCTCGCCAAACTGTTTCAGGTAGTCGACCACGCGGTGCACTTCCTCGTCGGACACGAAGGCGCCGTGCACGCGCTGCGGGTAGCCGCTGCCGGGCGGCAGGAACAGCATGTCGCCGTGGCCGAGCAGTGTTTCGGCGCCCATCTGGTCAAGCACGGTGCGCGAGTCGATCTTGGACGACACCTGGAAGGCGACGCGGGTCGGGATGTTGGCCTTGATCAGGCCCGTGATGACGTCGACGGAAGGGCGCTGCGTGGCGAGGATCAGGTGGATGCCTGCGGCGCGGGCCTTCTGCGCCAGGCGCGCGATCAGTTCTTCGATCTTTTTCCCGGCCACCATCATCAGGTCGGCCAGTTCGTCGATGATGACGACAATGGTGGGCAGCGTCGACAACGGTTCCGGCGCATCCGGCGTGAGCGAGAACGGGTTCGTAATGTATTTTTCGGCGGCCTTGCCATCGCGGATTTTCTGGTTGAAGCCGGCCAGGTTGCGCACGCCCAGCGCGGACATCAGCCGGTAGCGCTTTTCCATTTCAGCGACGCACCAGGTCAGCGCGTTGGCGGCCAGCTTCATATCGGTGACCACGGGCGCCAGCAGGTGCGGGATGCCGTCATAGACGGACAGTTCCAGCATCTTCGGGTCGATCATGATCAGGCGCACGTCGGTCGGCGTGGCCTTGTACAGCAGGGAGACGATCATGGCATTGATCGCCACCGACTTGCCGGAACCGGTGGTGCCGGCAACCAGCATGTGCGGCGCACGCGCCAGGTCCGTTACGACCGGGGCGCCGGTAATGTCCTTGCCCATTGCCAGCGTCAATTGCGAACGCGAGGCGCGGTAGGCGTCCGCTGCCAGTATCTCCGACAGCTGGATCATGTGGCGCCGCGTATTGGGCAGCTCGAGGCCCATGCAGGTCTTGCCCGGAATGGTCTCGACCACCCGCACCGAAGTTACGGCCAGTGCGCGCGACAAGTCCTTCACCAATGCCACGATCTGGGCGCCGCGCACGCCTATGGCCGGCTCGATCTCGAAACGGGTGATCACCGGACCGGCGGAAGCGCCCAGCACGGTGACCGGGACCTTGAACTCCTTGAGGCGCTGCTCGATCAGGCGAGCGGTTTCTTCCAGCTCGGCGCCGGAGACCTCGAACTTCGCCTCCGTATAGACGTCCAGCAAGTCCAGGCCGGGAAGTTCGACGTCGGCTTCCGGTTCGGACATGAGTGTGATCGGCGCGACTGCCGGAACTGGCGGAACTGCCGGAACTACCGGCGGCGCGCTCGCAGGCGCCGGCTCGGCGTGAACAGCAGGGACGGGTTCCTGCCAAGGCAGCGCCGCTGCCGGTTCGGGAGCAGCCCTGAATGCCGTGTATTCCACCTCAACCGGCGCCTTCTCCAGTGCAGGCGGCTGGTGCGGCAGGCCGGGCGTCTCGTCGACCCACCTTGCTTCCGGCACTGGGCTCGTTATGGTGCGCACTTCGACCGCTGTGTGGATCACCTGCACTTCCACGATTGCCGGCTGCGGCAACTGGACCTGCACCGGCAGCGGAGCAGGCGTGTGCGCAGCCGGTACCGGCGCGGCCGGCTGCGGCAGTTTCACGATCCTGGCGGGCCGCGCCTGGAGGACCAGGGCATCGGCTTCCTCCCGGGCCTTGGCGCGGGCCAGCATTGCCGGCGTAGGGCGCAGGCTTTCGACTTCGGCCCATTCCGTTGCCGGACGCGGCGCCGGGGCGCGCGCCTTTTCAAGTGCATCGGCGCCGAAGAAGCGGGCAGGCGGCGCTGCGGCAGCGTTGTCCCGTGCCGCTCGCTTTTCGGAAAAGCGCTCGCCGCTGCGGGCCGGGCCGGCCGGCGCCGCAGCGTGGGAAGCGGTGCGCGGCGGCGCCCGCCGTTCTGGCTGGGCCGGGCGCTTGAGCGGGCGCGCAGCACGGCCGCACCAGGCCAGGAATGCCAGGGCGCGATGGCCAAGCATCCACGGGACGGCGACGCTACCGATGGCAAGGATGACCAAGATGCCGGCAAGACCGCCGGTTGCAGCGCCCATCGAGTTGGCCAGCAACATCAGCACGGTGCCCAGCACTAACCTAATGAAGCCCTGCCCGAGCAAGGTGGTCCTCTTCAGCAGGAACACCTTCACAAGGCGCCAGACCAGGGGGAGTGTCCACAGCACAGACCAGCCAAACCACGACATTACTGCCATTCAAATCTTTCCTGAAAATCGCTCGCCCGGAGTTTATCACGAGCAATGATGCCAATAAGGGAAGTGAAATGTGGGTTTCGGTGAGAATTTGCGCGAAGTTCTGCGGCTTTTAGGTGCCAATATGCAAAAAAGTGTTGCTGCTGGGATAATGTTTCTATCGTTCGGGCGGGCTGATCGTTTATAATCGCCGGCTTCCTCCAGACTTCCGATAGTTCACCAAAGTGCGCACCCAGGGCATTAGTTTTTCAATCCTCAGGCATTCCGCATGGGCGCCAGGCATCCACACGCCTGAAGCCTGGCAAGCCTGGGCGCAAGCGCCGTTTGCGATCCATGCCGGCGAAGAGCCGGGTGTGAAAGCGATGCCGGCCATGCTGCGCCGCCGCGCGGGCTTCCTCGGCAAGATGGCGCTGGAAGTGGCTTATGACTGCCTCGAAGGCCGCTGCGACGTGCCCACCGTGTTCTGTTCGCGCCATGGCGACGTGGCGCGCGCGGTTGAACTGCTATCGGACCTGGCGCGCAGCGAGCCGTTGTCGCCGATGGCGTTCGGCATGGCCGTGCACAATGCGATCCCCGGCCTGTTCAGTATCGCCCGCAGCGATCGTGCCAATTACACTGCGCTGGCTTCCGGCGCGGCGTCGGTCGAACATGCGCTCATCGAAGCATGCGGCCTGCTGGCCGACGGTGCGGCAAGCGTACTGCTGCTGGTCTGCGATTGCCCGCTGCCCGAATTGTTTACGCCATTTGAGGAATATGAAGAACAGCCGCACGCGTGGGCATGGCTGATCGCGCCTGCCGGCGCCAATGCAGTGCGGCTCGAATGGCAGGCTTGTGCCGAGCCGGCGGCGTCCCACATGCCGGGCAGCCTGGAAGTGGCAGCCTTTTACGCCGGCGGCGCCCGCAAGCTCGAACGCTGCGACGGCCGCCTGCGCTGGACATGGAGCCGCGATGCTTGACCGTTACTGGCGCATTTTCGTGACGGGCCTGAGCTTCGTGGTCTTCGGCGTCGGCGGAATCGTACTGGGTCTCCTGGTGTTCCCGGTGATGAACCTGCTGATCCGGGACAGGCAGCGCCGCATCAATGCCGCCCGCACCGTGATCCGCTGCGCCTTCCGCGTTTATATCGACATGATGCGAGTGATTGGCGTGCTGCGCTATGAGGTGCGCGGGCTGGAAAAGCTGGAACGGGGCGGCATGCTGATCCTGGCCAACCACCCGACGCTGCTCGATACCGTGTTCCTGATGGCCTTTGTGAAAAATGCCGATTGCATCGTGAAGGGCGCCCTGTGGAACAACCCGTTCACGCGCGGCCCGGTGCGCGGCGCAGGCTATATCAATAACGAGGGCGGCGCCGAACTGGTGGACGACTGCATCGCATCGCTCCAGCGCGGCAACAACCTGATCATCTTCCCGGAAGGGACGCGCACGCCGAAGGACGGCGTGATCAGCATGAAGCGCGGCGCCGCCAATATCGCGGTGCGCGGCGGGCGTGACATCACTCCCGTACTGCTGCAATGCGATCCGCCCACGCTGCACAAGGGTGAAAAGTGGTGGCGCGTGCCATCGCGCCGCTTCCTGATCCAGATCGACGTGCAGGACGACCTGGCGGTCGCACGATTCACGGAGGGCGCCAGCGACGTGATGGCAGCGCGCCAATTGACCGACTTCTTACAAAATTATTTTGCCGGAAAGTGCCAAAGCAATGCTTGAACTCGAAGTGAAACAACTGATCATCGATGCCCTCCAGCTGGAGGACATCACATCGGATGATATCGACAGCGCAGCGCCGCTGTTCATCGAAGGCCTGGGCCTGGACTCGATCGACGCGCTCGAACTGGGCGTCGCTTTGCAAAAGAAGTACGGGATCTCGCTCTCGGCAGATTCGGAAGAGACGCGCCGTCATTTTGCCTCGGTGCAGGCGCTGGCCGCGATGATCGAGAGCCACCGACAGAAATAAAACAACGTAGGGGTAGAAGATGGTTAATCTGAAAGAAATGAGCAAAGACCAATTGCAAGCCTGGGTGGTCGACCTGCTCGCTGAAATGTTTGAACTGGAAAAGTCGGAACTTTCCGCCGATTCCAACCTGTATGCCGACCTGGATATCGACAGCATCGATGCGGTCGACCTGGCGGTGAAACTGAAGCAGCTTACCGGCCAGCGCCTGCAGCCGGAAGTGTTCAAGACCATCCGCACCATCGGCGACGTGGTGGAAGCACTGGCCGGCAAGACGGAGCAGGTTGCGTAGGCAAGATGAGGATGAGTGTCCTGGCGGCAGCGATTACCCTGCTGTATCCATTGGCGATCTGGTTTGGCCACGGCCGCATCGAGCCGCGCTGGCTGGCCGGCCTGCTGCTGCTTGCCGCCATTTCGCGGCTGCCCGCGCTGAAGCTGAGCGGCGTTGCGCGCTGGTCGGTTGCCGGTGCGCTGCTGCTGGTGGCCGCGGCGATCTGGAGCAACCTGCTGCTGCCATTGAAGCTATACCCGGTGCTGGTGAACGCCGCGCTGCTGGCCGGTTTCGCCTATAGCCTTGGCACGCCGATGTCCGCTGTCGAGCGCATGGCCCGCCTGCGCGGCGAGGACTTTCCTCCTGTGGCACAAGCCTATATGCGCAAGGTGACGCAGGTCTGGTGCGGCTTTTTTGTGGTCAATGGCGCGCTTGCCCTTGGCACCGCACTGTGGGCGCCGGAAGCCGTCTGGTCGCTGTACACCGGTGTGATTTCCTATGCGCTGATGGCGCTGTTGTTCGGCGCAGAGTACCTGGTGCGCCTGCGTTTCAAGCGCTTGCATAATGTCTGACCGTATTGAAAATCTCTACGCCGCCATTGCGGCGCGCCCCGGCAATGCGCTGGCCGGCTGGCGCGCGGCCGATGGCGTCGACAACGCGCATTTCCTGGCCAGTGTTCGCAGTTGGCACGCGCTGCTGAGCGGGCAGGCTGGCAGCAATTTTGCCCTGTTCCTGGAAGACAGCATTGAATTCGGCGCCGCACTGCTGGGTGCCTGGCACGCGGGCAAGACCATCTGGCTGAGCGCGGATACGCTGCCTGCCAGTTGCGCGGCGTTGCGCGGCGCCGTGGATGGCTTCCTCGGCGAGTTTCCGGCGCAGCTGGCCCCGCTGCATGCCGCGCCTGGCGCGGCAACTGCAGCGGCAGCAGCGGCGCTTGCCGCGCTCGACCCTGAGATGCCGGCGCTGGTGGTGTTCACCTCCGGCAGCACGGGCGCGGCACAGGCCATTCCAAAGAAGCTGTCGCAGGTCGCCAGCGAGGTGGCGACCCTGGAAAAACTGTTCGGCGCGCGCATCGGCGCCGCCGCCGTGCTGGCGACGGTCTCGCACCAGCATATTTACGGCCTGCTGTTCAAGGTGCTGTGGCCCCTGGCCAGCGGGCGCGCCATCCATGCTGCCAGCATCGTCTATCCGGAAGAACTGCTGCCTGCCATGGCTGCCGGACCATGCATGCTGGTGGCCAGCCCGGCGCACCTGAAACGCCTGCCGACGTACCTGGACTGGGGCACTGCCGCAGCCATGCTACGCGGCGTGTTCTCTTCCGGCGGCCCGTTGGCGGCCGATGCGGCGCTGGCCACCGGCGCACTGCTTGGCCAGGTGCCGACGGAAGTCTACGGCAGTTCCGAGACCGGCGGCGTCGCCTGGCGCCGCCGCCGCGACATCGGCGATGATGCATGGCAGCCGTTCCCGACGGTGGCATGGCGCATCAACGAAGAAGACGGCACGCTGGCGGTACGTTCGCCGCACCTTCCCGACGACGACTGGTTCGCGCTGGCAGACCGCGTGGCGGCGAGCGGCGGTGGCTTCCGCCTGCTGGGCCGCAGCGACCGCATCGTCAAGATCGAGGAAAAGCGCGTATCGCTCGACGCGATGGAAGCTGCGCTGCTGGCATCGGGCCTGGCTGCCGAAGCCCGCGTGGCGCTGTGCGAACCGGTGCCGGGCGAGCGCCAGCGCCTGGCCGCCTTCGTGGTGCCTGCAGCCAGTGGCCGCGCCTTGCTGGAACAGCAGGGCAAGCAGGCCCTGAACGCCCGCCTGCGCGCAGTGCTGGCTGGCGTGGTGGACGTAGTGGCGTTGCCGCGCCGCTGGCGCTACCTGGAACAGATGCCGGTCAATGCGCAGGGCAAGGTCACCGTGGCCGCCTTGCTGGCATTGCTGGGCGACGAGCTCCCGCGCTTCCCTCTGGTGCGCGAGCTGGCGAACGAAGGCGGGCGCGTGCTGCTGGAAATTACGGCTCCGGTGCGCCTGCAGTATTTCGACGGTCACTTCGACGTGGCGCCTATCCTCCCGGGGGTGGTGCAGGTCGATTGGGCGATCCACTATGGCCGCCAGTATTTCGATCTGCCGGCGCAGTTCAAGGGCATGAGCCAGCTCAAGTTCCAGCAGGTGATCGGGCCCGAAAAACCGGTGCAGCTGGAACTGGCGTATGACGCGGCCAAGCATAGCCTGCGCTTCAGCTACAGCTCCGCAGCCGGCCAGCATGCGAGCGGGCGCGTGGCGCTGGGAGGTTGCGATGGCTGATTTCAAGCCTTGCATCGTGGTGCCGGTATATAACCACGAGCACGCCATCGGCACCGTGCTGGAAGGCCTGCTGGTGCACGGTGTGCCCGTGATCCTGGTCGACGACGGCAGCTCCGCCGCCTGTGCGGCGGTGCTCGATGCGCTGGCGGCCCGCCATGGCGAACGCGTGGTGCTGGAACGCCTGCCCGTCAACCAGGGCAAGGGCGTGGCAGTGCTGGCCGGTTTCCGCCGTGCCGGGCAACTCGGCTACAGCCATGCGGTGCAGATCGACGCCGACGGCCAGCACCAGACTGCCGACGTGCCGAAGTTCCTGGCGCAGGCGGCTGCATACCCGCAGGCCGTGGTGTCGGGCTACCCGATCTACGACGAGTCGGTGCCGAAAGCGCGCCTGTACGGCCGTTACGCCACCCATGTCTGGGTCTGGATCAACACGATCTCGCTCGAGATCAGGGACTCCATGTGCGGCTTCCGCGTCTATCCGGTGGCGGCGGTCAATGCCCTGGCTGCGCGCCAGGCAATCGGTTCGCGCATGAATTTCGACACCGACATCATCGTGCGCCTGTTCTGGGACGGGCTGCGCGTAGTGAACGTCGGTACGCGCGTGTCCTATCCGGTCGACGGCGTGTCGCACTTCCGCGTCTGGCGCGACAACGTGCTGATCACGCGCATGCACACCATGCTGTTCTTTGGCATGCTGCCGCGCATTCCCAAGCTGCTGGCGCGGAAATGGCGGGCAAATTGAGCGCGCGCGGCTTGCATTGGGCCTCCATCAACGAAGTGAGCTTCGTTGCAGGCATGCGCCTGATGTTCTGGATTTTCCGCGTGTTCGGCCGCTGGCCGTTCCGCCTGGTGCTGTATCCGGTGCTGGCCTGGTACGTCATGGCCAAGCCGCTGCCGCGCCGCGCGTCCCAGGAATACCTGCGCCGTGTCGCCGGCCACACGTCCAACGAGCCGGCGGGCGTGATGCGCCATTTCGGCGCTTTCGGCGAGAGCATCCTCGACAAGATGCTGCTGTGGGGCGGCCTGTTCGACTTCAATTCGGTCGACCTGCACGGCGGCGAGCTGATCACCGAAGCGGTGGCGGCTGGACGCGGCGGCTTGCTGGTCTGCGCCCACCTGGGCAACCTGGAACTGTGCCGCGTGCTGTCGCGCCAGCGCCATGACATCAAGCTGACGGTACTGGTGCATACAAAGCACGCGCAAGCCTTCAACGCCATGCTGGGCCGCCTCAACCCGGAGAGCCAGCTTAACCTGCTGCAGGTGACCGAGATGTCGCCCGCCACGGCGATGCTGCTGTCCGAGCGCGTTGCGCGCGGCGAGTTCGTGGTGATTGCCGGCGACCGCATTCCCGTCTCGCTCAATCCGCGCGTGGCGGTGGCCGACTTTATCGGCGCTCCGGCGGCGTTCCCTATTGGCCCGCATATGCTGGCCAGCATTCTTCAATGCCCGGTGTACCTGTTGTTCTCGGTGCGCCGGGGCAGCCGTTCGGAAGTGCATTTCGAGCACTTCCGCGACCAGGTGCGCATCCCGCGCCAGGGGCGCGATGCCGCACTACAAGTGCTGGCCGCCGACTATGCCCGCCGGCTCGAACACCATACCCTGCGCGCACCGCTGCAGTGGTTCAACTTCTACGATTTCTGGCATTTACCTGGACTGGAACACAACGATGCATCTCGCTGACATCGCCCAACTGGATACCCCGCAGCGCAGCGTGCGCTTCGACCGCAACAACCTGACGATTGAAGACATCGTGGACATCGCGCAAGGGCGCGCCGCCGCCGTGCTGTCGGACGATCCGGAGTTCCGCGCCGCCATTGAACGCGGCGCCGGCTTTCTCGACCGCCTGCTGCGCGAAGACGGCACCATCTATGGCGTGACCACCGGCTATGGCGATTCCTGCACCGTGACGGTGCCGGCGGAACTGGTGCCGGACCTGCCGCATCACCTGTACACCTATCACGGCGTGGGACTGGGCCAGTACTTCACGCCGGCCCAGAGCCGCGCCATCCTGGCTTCGCGCCTGGCCTCGCTGAGCAAGGGCTTTTCCGGCGTCAGCGTCGAACTGCTGTTGCAGATTACCCGCCTGCTGGACGCCGGCCTGCTGCCGCTGATCCCTTCCGAAGGCTCGGTCGGCGCCTCCGGCGACCTGACCCCGCTGTCCTACCTGGCTGCCGTGCTGTGCGGCGAGCGCGAAGTCTGGCGCAACGGCGAGCAGGTGCCTGCCGCCCAGGCGCTGCAGGAAGCGGGCATCACCCCGCTGCGCCTGCGTCCAAAGGAAGGCCTGGCCATCATGAACGGCACCGCCGTCATGACCGCACTGGCCTGCCTGGCCTACGACCGGGCCGAATACCTGGCCAGGCTGTGCACGCGCATCACCGCCATGGCGTCGTTCGCAATGGACGGCAATGCCCACCATTTCGACGAAGTGCTGTTCTCGGCCAAGCCGCATCCGGGCATGCAGCAGGTAGCCGCCTGGCTGCGCAGCGACCTGCCGACCGACCAGTGGGAACGCAACGGCAAGCGCCTGCAGGACCGCTACTCGATCCGCTGCGCGCCGCACGTGATCGGGGTGCTGGCCGACACCTTGCCGATGTTCCGCCAACTGATCGAGAATGAACTGAACAGCGCCAACGACAATCCGCTGGTGGATGTGGGGAACGAACGCATCCTGCACGGCGGCCACTTCTACGGCGGCCACATCGCCTTCGCCATGGACGGCATGAAGAACGCAGTGGCCAACCTGGCCGACCTGCTGGACCGCCAGATGGCGCTGCTGGTCGATGCGCGCTACAACCATGGCTTGCCGGCAAACCTGTCCGGTGCTGTGGGTGCCAGGGCGCCGATCAACCACGGCCTGAAGGCACTGCAGATCAGTGCCTCGGCATGGACGGCGGAAGCGTTGAAAGCGACCATGCCGGCCTCGGTGTTCTCGCGTTCCACCGAATGCCACAACCAGGACAAGGTCAGCATGGGCACCATCGCGGCGCGCGACTGCCTGCGCGTGCTGGAACTCACCGAGCAGGTGGTGGCGGCCTTGCTGGTGACAGTGCGCCAGGGTGTGTGGCTGCGCTGCCGCGACCTCCAGGGCGTGCTTCCGGAAAGCCCGCTGGCCGCAATGCAGCAGGCCCTGGCCGCCGACATCGCGCCGGTGGAAGAGGACCGCCGGCTGGAACCCGACCTGCGCCTGATGCTGGAGCGCATCCGCAGCAAGGCATGGACGTTGTATGCGTAAGCACAAGCAAAGCCGCTGGTTCGCGGAAGTCGAGATCGATGTCCAGTTCTTTGACCTGGACCCGATGGAGATCGTCTGGCACGGCAACTACGTGAAGTACCTGGAGATCGTGCGTTGCGCCTTGCTCGACAAGATCGGCTACAACTATCCGCAGATGAAGGCATCGGGCTACGCCTGGCCTGTCATCGACATGCAGCTGCGCTACGTCAGTCCGGCGGTGTTCGGCCAGAAGCTGAAGCTGCGCGCCGACCTGGTCGAGTGGGAAAACCGCATGAAGATCGATTATCTGATCACCGATGTGGCCAGCGGCCAGCGCCTGAATCGCGCCAGCACCATCATGGTGGCCGTCGATATCGCGACGAAGGAGATGTGCTTCGCCTCGCCGCCGGTACTGTTTGAGAAACTGGGGATTGAACCAGCATGAGAAAATACCTTGCAATCGTCCTGGCGCTGGCCGCCGCGGGCAGCGCGCAGGCCGCAGTGCCAAGCGCAAAAATCCAGGCAATGCTGGCCAAGCCGGCCATCATGTGCGGCCGCTTCGACCAGACCAAACAATTGGCGGGCATGAAAAAGCCGCTGGCGTCGGAAGGGCGCTTCTGCGTCGTCGCCGGCAAGGGCGTGCTATGGCGCACCCTGAAGCCGTTCCCCAACACGCTGCGCCTGACGCGCGAAGAGATCGTCAACTACCAGGGCGAACGCGTGGCCATGCGGCTGGACGCCAAGACCGAGCCGACCGTGCGCATGATTAACAATGTGCTGTTCTCGCTGCTGTCGGGCGACCTGGGCCAGCTCGACACGCTGTTCGACGGCGAGGGCAGCGTGGACGCGAACAGCTGGAACGTGGCGCTCAAGCCGCGCCAGGCTGCACTGGAAAAGGCCATCGGCACCATCAAGCTCGAAGGCGGCGCCTACGTCAGGCAGATCGTGATGAACGAGGCCAGCGGCGACCGCACCACCATCGTGTTCTCCGGCATCCAGACCGGGGACGGCGCGATGAACAAGGAAGAGGCGGCGCTGTTTTGACGCAAACCCGAAAAATCGCGTGGCTGTGGGCCCTGGTGGCCTGCCTGCTGCTGGGTCATAACGCCGCCCTGTGGCTGGTCCAGCGCATCGTGCCAGACACCGACATCATGGCGCTGCTGCCGGTGCAGGAGCGCGACCCGGTGCTGCAGGCTTCGTTCGGCCATATGGTCGACGCGGCGCAGCAGCGCGTGCTGGTCCTGGCCGGCGCCGCCGAGTGGGATGATGCGCGCCGTGCCGCCGATGCCTACCAGGGTGTGCTGGCGACGCGCAAGGATTTGTTCGAGGCCACGCCGATCAACGAACAGACGCAGAACGACTGGCTTGGCTTGTTCCAGCGCCATCGCCTGGCGCTGCTGACGGCGCAGCAGGAGCAGCAGCTGCGCGAGCAGCCGTCACAATTCTGGCTGGAATCGGCGCTGGCCAGGCTGTATGCGCCTTTCGGCGGCCCGAAGCTCGGCTCGTGGCAAGATGATCCCTATGGCATGTTTGCCGGCTGGGTACAGGAACGCGCCCGGGAAACACCGGTGCGTCCGCGCGACGGCCACCTGTTTGTCGCCGACGCGCAGCGCCAGTACGTGCTGTTGCCGCTGACCCTGAAGGTTCCCGCGCTGTCGATGACCGCGCAGGAAACGGTGTTGCCGGTGCTGCGGCAGGCCGAAGCGGCAGCGCGCAAGGCAGCCCCGCAAGTGGAGCTGATCCAGGCCGGCGTGATCCTGCACGCCGCCAGCGCCAGCGCCCAGGCCAGCGGCGAAATGTCGACTATCGGCATCGGCTCCCTGGTCGGCATTATCGTGCTGACCTGGTTCACCTTCCGCTCCCTCAAGCCGATCGCGCTGATCCTGCTCTCGATCGGTATCGGCTGCCTGGGCGCATTGTCGGTATGCTGGCTGCTCTTCGGCCGCATCCACCTCCTGACGCTGGTATTTGGCGCCAGCCTGATTGGCGTGGCGCAGGACTACGGGATCTACTTCCTGTGCAACCGCCTGGCAGCCGATGAAAAGCTCGATTCCGCGACGCTGCTCAAGCGGCTGCTGCCGGGCCTTGGCCTGACCTTGCTGGCGGCGGTGATCGGCTACACCGGCCTGGCGTTGACGCCTTTCCCTGGCCTGCGCCAGATGGCGGTGTTCTCGGCGCTGGGCCTGGTGTTCGCCTGGTTGACGGTGGTGTGCTGGTTCCCGGCACTGATCAACGGCCGCACCCTGCGCAGTGGCTGGCTGGTAAAGCATTATGGCGCGGCGCTCGCGCGCTGGCCGACGTGGCGTGCCAACCGGCGCACGCTGGCAGTTGCCGTGCTCTTCGCCGTACTGGCCGCCTGGGGCGTCAGCCGCCTGGGCGCAAACGACGACATCCGCCTGCTGCAGAATCCGCCCAAGCACCTGGTGGCCGACCAGCTCAAGCTGGGCAAGCTGCTGGACGCGCCGACGCCGGTACAGTATTTCCTGGTGCGCGGCGAATCGGCCGAACAGGTGCTGCAGCGCGAAGAAGAATTGAAAGCGCGCCTGGACGGGCACGTGGCGGCCCGGCGCTTGACGGGCTACCAGGCCATGTCGAACTGGGTGCCGTCGGCGCGCACGCAAGCGGCGCGCCGCACACTGGTCGAACAGAAGCTGCTGGCCGACGCCGGCCCGCTGCAAGGCATCGCCGAGCAGGCCGGCGAGGACAGGCAATGGATCGCCGCTAACCGCAAGGCGTTGCTGGCAGCCGGCCAACCGCTGTTGCCCGACGAATTCCTGGCTTCCCCTGCCAGCGAGCCCTGGCGCCACCTGTGGCTGGGCGAACGGCAAGGCGCGTACGCCAGCATCGTGGCCTTGCGCGGCATGGACAACCAGGCGTCGAAGCAGGTCATGCTGGCTGCCGATGGCTTGCAGGGCGTGCAGTGGGTCGACAAGGTAGCCGAGATTTCCTCGGTGCTGGGCCGGTATCGCGCCTACATGGGCTGGGTGGTGCTGGGCGCCTATGGCGTGGTGTTCATGCTGCTGTTGCACCGCTATCGCGGCCGCACCTGGCGCGTGCTGGCGCCGACTGCGCTGGCCAGCATCGCCACGCTGGCCATGCTGGGCTTTGCATCGCAGAACCTGCAGCTATTCCATGTACTGGCCCTGATGCTGCTACTTGGCGTAGGCGTGGACTACGGCATCTTCATGCAAGAACACCCGGAGCGCAACGACCGCACGCCGTGGCTGGCGGTCGGCATGTCGGCCGCCAACACCATCCTGTCGTTTGGCCTGCTGGGACTGAGCGCGACCCCGGCCCTTCAAGCCTTCGGCCTGACGATGTTGCTGGGGACCACGTTGGTATGGCTGCTGGTCCCGTGTTTTGCTATTGTGAAGGAAACCAGGAATGTTTAACGCGATTCCGCGCCTTGCCGTCGTCGCCAGCACCTTGCTGTTGGCTGCTTGTGCCGCTACGCCGTCGCAGCCGCAAGCTCGCCTTGGCCTGAAGCTGGCGCCGGCTGCGCTGGGCACTTCGCTGAGCGTGCAGCAGCACCTGAAGGTCGAGCGCAACGGCCGCACCGATGACCTGGACGTGGCCTTGCAGGTGGAGCCGGAAGCGGTGGACGTGGTCGGGCTGGCATTCGGCCAGCGCGTGCTTTCGCTGCATTACGACGGCAGGGAGCTCACTTCCTGGCGCCATGTGATGCTGCCAGCGCAGGTGCGGGCCGAGGATGTGCTGGAAGATATCCAGCTCACCCTGTGGCCAGCCGCTGCCGTGGCGGCAGCCCTGCCTGCCGGCTGGCGGGTCGCGGAGCAGGGGCGCGTGCGTACCCTGTACCTGGACGATGCGCCTGTGATGCAGGTCACTTACAGCGACGCGCAGCGCTGGAGTGGTACCGTGGTGTTGGAAAACCTGCGCTATCACTATAAGCTGACGATCCAGTTCGCGGCGAATGCGGACTGAGTGCGAGGGCGAGCAATGTCGAAGATTTACCTGAATGAATGCGGCATCATCTGTGCGCTGGGCGAGGGCCAGGCGCAGGTGAAGGCGTGCCTGTTTGTGGGTCAGGCCGGCGTGTCCGCCACCGGCCGCTGGTCGAAAGGCCGCGAGCTGGCCCTGGGCGAAGTGCCGGGCGAGCTGCCATCGGTGGCGCATTTGCCTGCCCATCTTCGCAGCCGCAACAACGCACTGGCCCTGGCGGCCTTGGCGCAAATCCGTGAGGCGGTGCAGGCGGCCGTCAACCGTTATGGCGCGGGACGGGTCGGCGTGGTGCTCGGCACCAGCACTTCCGGCATCGGCGAGACCGAACAGGCGCTGGCCCACCACGTGGCGCACGGCGCACTGCCTTCAGAATTCAGCTACCGTGCGCAGGAAATGGGCTCGCCGGCCGAACTGCTGGCCATGGAGCTGGGCCTGGAAGGTCCGGCCTACGTGCATTCGACCGCCTGCTCGTCGGCCGCCAAGGCGATGGCAAGTGCCGCGCGCATGATCCGCATGGGCCTGTGCGATGCGGTGGTGACCGGCGGCGCCGACTCGCTGTGCGCCTTTACCGTGGCAGGCTTCTCGGCGCTGGAATCGGTCAGCCCCGGCCAGTGCAACCCGATGAGCGCCAACCGGAAGGGGATCAATATCGGCGAAGGCGCGGCCCTGTTCCTGATGGAAGCCACACCTGCCGGCCCGCAAGCCGTTGAGCTGATGGGCTGGGGCGAATCGTCCGACGGCCACCACATCTCCGCGCCCGATCCGGAAGGCGCCGGCGCCCGGCTGGCGTTCGAACAGGCATTGCGCCGAGCGGGCGTGGAGGCGGCCGAGGTGGACTACATCAATATGCACGGCACCGCCACGCCGCAGAACGATGCCATGGAGTCGCGCGTGATCTCGGCCCTGTTCGGCAATGAAGTGCCAGTCAGCTCGACCAAGCCGTTTACCGGCCATACCCTGGGCGCTGCCGCTGCCGTCGAAGCGGCGCTGTGCTGGCTGGCCATGCAGGACGATAATGCGCAAGGACGCCTGCCGCCGCATCTGTGGGACGGCGCCGCCGATCCTGCACTGCCTGCACTGAACCTGGCGCCGCCGGGCGCTGCGCTGGGCCGGCCGCTGCGCCGGGTGCTGAGCAGCTCTTTCGCGTTCGGCGGTTCGAACGCCGTACTGCTGCTGGGGAGGCCTGGATGAACATGCCGGACATCCGCCAACTGGTGCCGCATTCCGGCCAGATGGTATTGCTCGACCGGGTGCTGGAAGCCGATGCTGAGCGCCTGTGCGCCGAAGTGCGCATCCACGAAGCCAGCATCCTGGCGGGTGCTGACGGTGTCGGCGCCTGGGTGGGCATCGAATATATGGCGCAGGCGATTGCCGCGCATGCCGGCTGGCTCGCCCTGCAGCGGGGCGAGGAAGTCAAGGTTGGCTTCCTGCTCGGCTCGCGCAAGTACGAAGCCAATGCTGCCAGCTTTGCGCTGGGTAGCGTGCTGCAGGTGCACGTGCGCCGCGTGCTGCTGTCCGATAACGGGCTGGGCGCCTTCGAATGCCGCATCGACATCGTGGGCGGGCCGGCCAATGCCGCCGCTGCGACGGTCACGGTATTCCAGCCAGATAATGTCAATCAATTTCTCAAAGATGGAAACGTAGGATGAATCAGAACAAGTCCATGAGCGTGCTGGTGACCGGATCGTCGCGCGGTATCGGCAAGGCGATTGCGCTGCGCCTGGCGCGCGACGGTTACGACGTGGTGCTGCACTGCCGCAGCCAGCGCGCCGAAGCCGAAGCGGTCGCGCAGGAGATTGTGCAACTGGGCCGCGCCGCGCGCGTGCTGCAGTTCGACATCAGCGACCGCGCCGCCACCGCCGCGGCGCTGGAAGCGGACATCGCACAGCACGGCTGCTACTACGGCGTGGTCTGCAATGCCGGCGTGGCACGCGACAACGCCTTCCCGGCGATGTCGGGCGAGGACTGGGACATCGTCCTGCAAACCAACCTGGATGGTTTCTACAACGTCCTCAATCCGTTGATCATGCCGCTGGTACAGCGCCGCAAGCCGGGCCGCATTGTCACCCTGGCGTCCGTCTCGGGCCTGATCGGCAACCGGGGCCAGGTCAACTACAGCGCTGCCAAGGCCGGCATCATTGGCGCCACCAAGGCCCTGGCGCTGGAACTGGCCAAGCGCTCGATCACCGTCAACTGCGTGGCGCCGGGCCTGATCGAAACCGACATGATCGGGGACGTGCCGATGGAAGAGGCGTTGAAGATGATTCCGGCGCGCCGCGTCGGCAAGCCGGAAGAGGTGGCCGCAGCGGTCAGCTTCCTGGTCGGCGAGGACGCGGGCTATATTACCCGCCAGGTTATTTCCGTCAACGGAGGCCTGGCATGAACCGCCGCGTCGCCATTACCGGCATGGCCGGCGTCAGCCCGCTGGGCAATGACTGGGGCGCAATCCGCGAACGCCTTGGCCAGTACCGCAATGCCGTGGTGCGCATGCAAGAGTGGGAAGACTACGACGGCCTGAATACGCGCCTGGGCGTGCCGGCGGCGCCTTTCGAACTGTCCGCACGCTACAACCGCAAGACCACCCGCAGCATGGGCCGCGTAGCGCTGATGGCAACGCGCGCCACCGAAATGGCGCTGCACGATGCCGGCCTGCTCGAACATCCCTTGCTCAAGAGCGGGGACATGGGCGTGTCTTTCGGTTCGTCCGCCGGCACGCCAAGTGCGATTGGCGACTTCGGCCGCATGATGGAAGAGCGCACCACCAAGGGCATCAATGCCACCACCTACATCAAGATGATGGCGCACACGGCGCCGGTGAACATCGGCGTCTTCTTCGGCCTGACCGGGCGCGTGATCACCACCTCCAGCGCCTGTACGTCGGGCAGCCAGGGCATTGGCTACGCCTACGAGGCGATCAGGAGCGGCAAGCAGGTCGCCATGGTCGCCGGCGGCGCCGAGGAGCTGTGCGCCACGGAAGCCGCGGTGTTCGACACCTTGTTCGCCACCAGCGTGCGCAACGACCAGGCGCAGGCCACGCCGCGTCCGTTCGACCGCGCCCGCGATGGCCTGGTGATCGGCGAAGGCGCCGGCTGCCTGATCCTGGAAGACCTGGAGCACGCGGAGGCGCGCGGGGCCACGATCTATGCGGAAGTGGTCGGCTTTGGCACCAATAGCGACGGCTGCCACGTCACGCAACCCAATGCGGCCACCATGCAGCGCGCCATGGAGCTGGCCCTGCAGGACGCAAGCCTGGCGGCATCGGACATCGGCTACATCAATGCCCACGGCACCGCGACCGCCCAGGGCGACATCGCAGAATCGCATGCCACGCTGGCGGTGTTCGGCGGCGCCACCCCGATCAGTTCGCTGAAGAGCTATATGGGCCATACACTGGGCGCCTGCGGTGCGCTGGAAGCCTGGATCAGCATCGAGATGATGCGCGAGGGCTGGTTCGCGCCGACCATCAACCTGGAGGAAACCGATCCCGAATGCGCGGCGCTGGATTACATCGCCGGCAGCGGCCGCGAACTCGATTGCGAATACGTGATGTCGAATAATTTTGCTTTCGGCGGCATCAATACCTCGCTGATTTTTAAACGCTACAACAAGTAAAAGGAAGACCAGATGAGAAAGATGATTTCTGTAGCAGTGATGGCCGCCGCCTTCATGGCATCGTCGGCAGCTTCGGCTGGCAACGACATGCTGAAGTTTCCGATCGAGGGCGCCATGGCCGCTAACGACGCGCAGGCACGCCTGGGCGATTCGGTCAAGTTCTACTTCGCCGGCCAGCCGACGCCGGCCATTGCTTCCAAGATCATTAGCGACAAGACCAGCCAGCGCACCAACGGTTTTGGCAAGTCGGCTGAAAAGGCGTGCAATTACGTCTTCCTGTCCGCCATGCTGCAATTGCAGAAGCGCGCGCAAGACATTGGCGCTGATGCCGTCGTCAATATCGTCAGCAATTTCAATAACGTTGAGTTCGCCAGCGCTACCGAGTTCCAATGCGCCGATGGCGCACTGATGGCCGGCGTCGCACTGAAGGGCGATTTCGTCAAGCTGGCCAGGTAAGGAGAAGAGGCGCATGGCGCGCGGGATGTTGCTCTGGCTGGCCGATGCGGATGCACTGCCCGAGGTAAGCCTGCAGCGCTACCTGGCATGGCTGACGCCGGGCGAACTGGCGCGCCATGGCCGCTTCGTACGCGAACAGCGCAAGCGCCAGTTTGTCGCAGGCCGGGTGTTGCTGCGCATGGCGCTGGCGCCGCTTCTGCGGGTGCCACCGCAGCAGGTTTTGCTGGAGGAGCGCAGCAGCCAAGCGCCGCGCTTGCTGACGCCGGCGCCGGGAGGCAGCGCCCCGGGGTTCAGCATTTCCCACAGCGGACGCTGGGTGGCCTGCGCCGTCGGCGAGCATGCGGTAGGGCTGGATATTGAAGTGCGCGACCCGGCGCGCGACCTGGCGGCGTTGGCAAAACAGGCATTTGACGCCGATGAAATGGCACGCTGGCAGCAAATGCAGCGCTGGGATGACGCAGCAAGAATTGAAGGATTCTATCGGCTCTGGAGCGAGAAGGAAGCGCGCATCAAGCTCGGCCTGGCGATTGGCGGCCATTGCGTCGCCGTGCCGCACCAGGAGCTGTCGGTGGTGTTGTGCAGCGCCGTGCCGTTGGCGAGCGTGCCGCAGCCGGTGCTGGTCGGGCTGCCCTGATCAATGCTCCCACAGCCAGTGCCAAAGACCGGGCAGGGGCGGGGCGT
This sequence comes from Pseudoduganella sp. S-14, assembly GCF_049913285.1. GTDB lineage: Bacteria > Pseudomonadota > Gammaproteobacteria > Burkholderiales > Burkholderiaceae_D > Rugamonas. Next base: position 3,665,455 of record NZ_CP183991.1, on the reverse strand, counting down.
TTTCCGGGGTGTCGACAGTGGAGGCCATGGCGGCGCGTTCCAGTTCGTCGCGGTTGTCGTAGAAAGGCTTGTCGGCCAGCGGAATCTCCAGTTCGTGCGCCACGTCGAGCAGGATGCCGAGGTATTCCTCGAAATGGCGGGCGGTATGGCGGTTGACGTCGTGGAAGGTGACGACGACAGGCGTGGCGCCGTCGACGGCCCGCATGGCGCCGGCGGCCCATCGCTTGCGGGTTTCGGCCAGCATATTGAGCATGTTGGAGCGTTTGTGGAAGCTCATGTTGAAGACGTAGATCACGCCGTCCTTGGCGCTCAGGTCGGTCAGCAGCATGCTCAGGCCATGGGCGCGGTAGGACGCCAGCGTCTCGGCGTCATAGGCCCAGAACGGCGGTCGCACCAGCTTGGGCACAGCGCCGGTTTCGGCCAGCAGGTCGGCAACGCCAAGCTGCAGGGTCGCATCGAGCTTTTCACGGCTCATGAGGCGGTGGTTGGAATGGAAGGTCGTCGCAGAGTGCAGCGCGACCACGTGGCCTTCGGCATGCTCGCGCCGGATCAGCGCGCGGCCCCTGTCGGTGCCGCCGCCGCTCCAGGCACGCGTCTGGGTGAAGAACACGGCCTTGATGTTGTCCTGGTAGGGATTCTTCTCCAGGGTCTCAAGGATGCGCACCGTGGGATTGAAGTAAGGGGCCCAGGCCGGGCCGTCATCGAACGTGAGCAGGAAGCGCACAGGGGCCTGGTCGGCCTGCGCTGCCGCTCCCGGGGGAAGTAGCAGTATTGTTAAGGCAGCAAGTAGCAGGCGCAGGAAAAGCACGGCAAAAGGTGGTCAGGACAGATCGGCCCGATATTGTACGTGATTTGACCAAGCGCCTCTCGCAGGCCGTTTGTATCAACTTAAACAGAAAAGAATATGAGCGCTAGTTTAGAAGGCATCCAGTCGTCCGGTGAGGTTCACGTTGAAGAGACGGCGTTTGGCAAATGGTTTTTGCGTACCGAGACGTGGACTGTGCACGTGCTGGAGCGTGCACTGAAGGATCTGCAGCGCCTGATGCCGGGTTCGCCGGCCAGTTTCGGCGTGGTGGCGGACGTCGGCTGCGGCTTTGGCCGCTCCCTGCCGAAGCTGCACCAGCGCTTCGCGCCGCAGCGCCTGATCGGCATGGACATCGACCCGGAGATGCTGCAGCACGCGGCCAAGGAAGTGGCCGCGCATGACATCAAGGCCGAATTCATCTGCTGTTCGAGCTCCAATATCAAGCTGGAAGACAATTCGGTGGACCTGCTGTTCTGCCACCAGACCTTCCACCACCTGGTGGACCAGGAAAACGCGATCCGCGAATTCTTCCGCGTGCTCAAGCCGGGCGGCGTGCTGCTGTTCGCCGAATCGACCAGGCGTTACATCCATTCCTGGATCATCCGCCTCCTGTTCCGCCATCCGATGGACGTGCAGAAGACCGCGCCTGAATACCTGGCGATGGTGCGTAACGCCGGCTTCAGCGTACCTGACAGCGCGGTTTCCTACCCCTTCCTGTGGTGGAGCCGCGAGGACCTGGGATTGATGGAGCGCGTGCTGCGCATCAATCCGCCGGCCGAACGCGAGGAAACCCTGATCAACCTCGTGGCGGTAAAGCCTTAGCCTTCCTGCTGCGGTGCTACGCTGCCGCAGTCGCTGCCTTTCCAGCGGGCGGTCACTTCCTGCGTGGCGTGGAAGTCGCCCGTTTGCGGCACAGGCGCGCCATTCGGGCCGGTGACCTTGCCGTCGCCGACCATCTTGAAGCGCCACTCCTTGCTGTTGGCGACGATGTACTCTCCGCTGCCTTTGTAGTTGGTCCCCTGCGGACCCATGCAGGCGGCCTTGAACTTGGCGCTGGAGCTGCTGGCCGAGATGATGTCCAGCTTGCAGCCTTGCGACGACTGTTCCATCTTGCGCTTGATGTCCTCGGTGTCGACTCCCTTGGCCACCTGGGCTGCCGTCAGGCAGGTCTGGGTCCCGCCGGCGTTGCTGCCTTGTCCCATCTGGTCCTGCATCTGCTTGCGCTGTTCAGGCGTCAGGCGCGCCATCATGCGTTCGCGCCCTTTGCGCATCGCTTCCTCTACATTCTGGCCATTGATCATGGTGACGCGGGTTTCTTCCCACAGGCCCGGTGCCAGTTTGAGGGCGATTACTTCCGCATGGCCATGCAGGCAAACGGTGGCAAGGCTGGCGCTGAGCGCAAGGGCTTTCATGGCGTAGTTCATTTGTTACTCCTCTTGGCGAAAGGAGCGAAGGATAGCAAAAAAACATCGGGTTGCGGCGCAAGTTTCAGCAGTTTGTTGCAAGGATGTTGTTTAAAGATTAGCCTTGCTCAACAATAAAACTGACAGGGGATATCGTGAATGGCATCGAGCGTCGCCGTAGCTTCCTGAAGTGCGCAGCTGTGTTGGGCCTTCCGGGCTTGACTGGTTGCTGCCTTTTCGGACCGCGGGAGATTATTCCCTATTGCCCGAACAGCGACGCGGTCAGCGATCTTAAGGCGGAACTGACCATCGATGTCCACGCCCATGTGTTCAATGGAACCGACCTTCCGGTAAAAAGTTTTCTCGAACTTGTCATGTCGCGCCAGGTGGGCGTGCCGGGCAGCGTTGCCGCCATCCTAGGGGCGCTGCTGCAGACGGCTGCCTGGTCCAACGCACCCAAGGCCCGGGAAGAGCGGGCCGAACTGGAAAAGATCAAGCGCAAACTGGCAATGTGTGGCGATCGTAGCGGCCAGTTGGCGATATCGACGATGGTGCAGGCGATGGCTGACAGAGCGTTCAGGAATGCCGTGCAGGAGCTGACGAATGCACTCAACTCCTCAGCGGCCCTGAAGAGTGCGAGGTGGAAGGCGCAGGACCAGGCTCTGGCTCTGGACATGACGATCCAGGCTGAGGCTGCGGTAGCCGATGAAATCGAGCTGGTGTCAAAGATGCCGACGTATGGCGAATACTGGAAGTATCTCGCAGGCGCCGCACAGGGCCAGGGACTGGTGGCCATCGCCCGCATCAGCGCGCGCGGTGCCATCGCCTTTGTCATTCAGAATTTCCAGTACCGCTACGTAAGCGTGCACGATTACCTGGGCCTCTATAACGTACCAGGCAAGCGGGTCATCGACCTGCTGATGCCGATGATGGTCGACTACGACTGGTGGCTGGCACGAGGGAGCCCGACTGCGTCGTCGCTGGTCGAACAGGTGGAAACAATGGAACAGATGGCGATCGTAACGGGCGGCCGTGTCCATGCCTTCGTGCCGTTCGATCCCTTGCGCGAGGTCGCATTTGGCCTGAAACTGGCGCCATCGGGCTCACTGGAGCTGGTCAAGGATGCGCTGGATCGAGGATGTATCGGTGTGAAGCTCTACCCGCCGATGGGGTTCGCGGCTTTGGGCAATAGACGGCTGCAAGAAAGATCGCCGGGGTTCTGGCACCAGCAATGGTTCGACGAACGGCTGTTGCTGCCCGACCTTGGACGGCGCCTCGATAAGGCGCTGCGCTCCCTGTACCGGCATTGCGTCGACAACGACATTCCCATCATGGCGCATACGGCGCAATCGAACGGCCCATCGAGCGATTTCGAAGGCCTGGCTGCAGCCGAATACTGGGCATGTGCGCTGAAGGAATTCCCCGGACTACGCATCAATTTCGGGCATTTCGGCGACACTGGGTTTGGCGGGAGCGGGACGGGCGCATATGCCCGGGCGAAGGAGTTCGCGGGGTTGATGCAGGTCCAGGGTGCTGGCTGCAATGCGTACGCGGATTCTGGTTACTTCATTGAGGCTGTCGATCATAAGGAGAGCTTCAAGACGGCGCTTGCGCAACTGATGAAGGAAACCGATGGCAAGGGCAGCGCTTCGCTCGCAAATCGCTTCATGTACGGCACCGATTGGGAAATGACGATCACGCAAGGGCATATCGAGACCTACCTGGCGAATTTCGAGGGGGTATTCGAAAGCAAGCAGGTGGCACGCAAGTTCTTCGGCGCAAACGCCGCCGATTTCGCTGGCCTGAGAAAGGGCCAGCCGACGCGCTTGCGCCTGCAAAAATTCTACGACCGGCACAAGATTCCGGCGCCAGACTGGATGCGTAAGATCGACCAGCCACAATCAGCATAAGGAGACTGGATGAGCTGGCCGCGACCGACAGCGGGCCGAGCTTCCTGTATGGCGTAAGGTGGAACGATTCGCCGAATGTCGTGCGGACCGGGTAATGTACTTGTTATGCAAAACGAAGCTGCAGGCGACCAATAGCCTGCCGTGCTGGGGATCGCAAATGCTATATAGGAAGACGCACTTGCGGGTGGGCACGTGGAAAGCGAAGTTGGCGAAGGGGACCGTTTTGCCTGGGGGCCGTCAAGGCGTTCCACAGCTACCAGGGCCAGGACGGCGACTGGCACAGCTGCCACGAACGGAATCCGATGCATGGCGGCTGGGCGGAGGAGATAGGCGAACCGCGCAACCCGGTCAGCGTCGGCGCCAATATCATCCGGATTCTGCGCGCCGTCGGGCCGGCAACAGATGAAGGCATGGGGGATATGCGCGGCAAGATCGGCGCGGCCTTCCTGCATCTTGCAAATCCAGGCCAGCTAAGCACGACCGGCGACACGAACAGGCCATCTTGCGCCTAACCTGGGGGCGGCCTACGGCTGCCGCTCGACGATGACGTAGTGCTTGCGGACCGGCTCAAGGACCTCGAACACGCCTTTGAAGCCTGCCGGGATCACCAGCGCGTCGCCGGGGCCGGCTTCGGCGGCGTGGCCATTTTCGTCGATCACGCGGCAGCGGCCTTCGAGAACGCAGAAATACTCATCCTTGTTGGGGGCAAAGGCGATGCGCCAGCTGCCTCTTTCGCAGGCCCAGATACCGGCATGGACTTCGCCGCTGGCGTTGGTGAAATGGTTCCAGGTGGTGCGCTTGGGATTGCCGGCCAGCCGGCGCTCCTCGCGAGGATGGTCGTACTCGGGGGCCGGCGCTTGGGTACGGAATTCGGTGATTGCTGTCATGTGTCATTTCACGCGCGGCGCTGGCGCGATTTTGGCCAGGGTGCCGTCGCTAAGTTCGTAGGTATCGAAATCGTGGGCCAGGAACAGCGTGCCGCTGTAATGCTGGCGCGCTTCGGCTTCCACCTCGGCCATGCCTTCAGGATTGTCGTAGCGCGGACTGAAGTGGGTGAGGACGAGGTTGGGCATGCCGGCCGCCGCCGCGAAACTGGCGGTGCGCTGCACTGAGCTGTGCTGCGGGCCGGGACCGACTTTCTGCAGCACCGCCTCGGTGTAGGTCGCTTCGTGGACCAGCAGGTCGGCGCCCTGGCAGGCTTCGGCCAGCAGCGAAGGGGCGTCGTTGTCGCCGCCGATGACCGCACTCACGCGTTCGACGTGCTGCGAGCGGAACTCGGCAGCGGCAAGCAGCGTGCCATCGTCCAGCCGGACGTCCTTGCCGTGCTGGAGCTGGCCCCAGGCCGGGCCGGGAGGCACGCCGCGCGCGCGCAAGGCGTCACTATCAGCCTTCCATGTAGTCTTTTCGAAGCTAAACTTAAAGCCGACGCTTGGCGCGCGGTGCGACAGCGGGAAGCGCTCGATCTTCAGCCCATCCTGCTGGTGCACCAGGCGCTGGCGCGCGACGTCGACATGGATGATGTCGAACGTGAGGAAGAGCTCTGTGTGCAGCATGGTGGCATCGAGCCAGGCCTTGACGGCGGCCGGTGCGATCAGGATCAGCGGCTTCTTGCGGCCGGTCATGGAGGCGCTTGCGAGCAGCCCAGGCAGGCCATAGCTATGGTCGCCATGGACGTGGGTGATGCAGATGCCGGCCAGCTCATGCACGGTGAGCGGAATGCGTTGCAGTTGGTGCTGGGTAGCCTCGCCGCAATCGACCAGCCACCAGTCGCGGTTCATTGTTGAGTGCAAGGCCAGCGCAGTGACGTTGCGCCGGATGGTCGGCACGCCCGATGAGGTGCCAAGGAAGGTCAGTTTCAGCATGCCATATTATGCCGCATCAGGGCCGGTTCGTGGCCCGCGCGCGACAGGCGCCAGTGCCTGGGCGGCCATTTGCGTGTCCTGGCGAGCCAGGCCGTGGTGGCCGCGCAGGGCGGCGTTAAGATGAGTTGTTGGCTGGTCGATTCGAACAATTACTTCAATGATCGGAGACACTCTATGCAAACTCGCATTCGCAGCACGCTTCTGGCCGCAGTAGTCTTCTTCACCCTCGGGGGACAGGCAGCAGCAAACACCCTGACCCAAAACGTATCCTGGACCATCGACCGCGCCGGCACCAGCACCAAGTACCGCGTCGTGGCCTACGGCGATTCGATCTATGCGGGCTATAACGGTTCGATCACCAGCGCGGCCAAGTATTCGGCGCCGACGGTGGACGCGGAATACCTGTCCGCGGCCTGGAATGCCGACATTGAAAGCGTGCGCCGCGCCAAGTCCGGCGCCGTGGCCTCTGATGTCTACAACAACAAAATTGTCGCCGAGCGATCCTACATGCAGGCCAGCAATACGCGCGTGGTCACCTTCGAAATGTGCGGCAACGACGGGCTGCAGGCCCGCTCCGCCTTCAAGGGCCAGACCGGCACCTGCGACGACTCAGTGCTGACCTCTGCCGAGAACAGCTGCAAGACCTACGTCGCGGCGGCCATGGACTACATCAACGCCAACGCCTATTCGGGCGTGAAGGTGAAGGTCATCTCGAACCTGCACTATCCCGGCTATGCGGCCGACAATGTGCAGAGCTCCTGCAAGGATCCGAATACCGGCGCCACCGTCAACATGCAGCAGAAGTTCCTGCCGGCCCTGGCGCGCATGAACTTCATGATGTGCGATACCGCGCGCCAGAAAGGCTTCCAGTGCGCCGACAACTTCGCGCAATACATGGGTGCCGATTACGACAGCAACGGCGACGGCATCGCCGATTCCGATGCGCTGCGCTATGTGGCCGGCGAGAGCCAGGCCAGCTATGTGACCCGCATCACCTCGACGCTGCGCTCCACCATCCGCGACGCCAACACGCACTTCGTGTCGGCCGGCAGCAGCTACGACTACATCCAGTCGGACGATACGCACCCGACTTATACCGGCAGCACGGTCACGGCAGGGCTGTTCGGCGGGACTACCGGTACCGGGGCGCCACGCTACACCTCCTTCAGCGCGGGCAAGAACCCGATCTGGAACCAGTTCGGGCATGAACGCATGGGGTGGGCGGTATCGGTCTTCAACTCGCCAACGCCATGAGTTCCTGGCGCCCCAGCCCGGGTTACCTGGCGGCGGCGCTGCTGCTGGCCGTTGGCGCGGCCAGCCTGGCTTTCTTTCTTTGGTATTTCGCGCGCGGCGACGCCGCAGCCGGGGCGGGCCAGGCGCAGGCCCCGGCAAGCGTGGCGGCTGCCGGACGACCAGCCTCGGCCGCCATTGCCGGGCCGGCAGTTGCACGCGAAGGGACCCAGCGCAAGACGCTGCCTGCGCCGGAAGGCGATGCAGATCCGACGCGCGACTTGCGCAGTTACGTCATGCGGGGCGAGAAGCCGACCATGAATGAAGTGATCAAGCGCTTGAATGAGCAAGGCGTGCACACCGGGCTGGGCGCGTTCAATCCGCCCGGCACCAGCCCACCCCTGGTCGGCCTGGCCGTGCCCAAGGATTTCCCGCTGCCTGCGGGGTACGTACGGCACCACCAGGTCACCGACGATGGCCAGTCCATCGAACCTGTCCTGATGTTTGCGCCGGACTTCCAGCTCTACGATGCATCGAACCGGCCCCTTGAGATGCCGAAAGACCGCATCGTTCCTCCTGAAATGGCGCCGCCGGGCCTGCCGTTGCGGCGGATCGTGATCCCGCCTCCACTTGACACCTCCGGACAATGAAGCCGCTTGCCTGCATTCTCGCCAGCGCTGCGATGACTGCCGTGTATGCACAGGGCGGCGCGGGCTGGGTGCTCGGATTCCTGCTTCTTGTGCCCTGGCTCCGGGCGCTTGACTGCCGCCGTTCCCTTGCCGGAACGCTGCTGCTTGCCTGGGCGATGTCGCTCGCCTACACGGCGGCGGGCTTTGCGTGGTTTGGCGCTGCGCTTGGGCGCTATACGCAGGCCGGGGAGGCCAGTGGAGTTGCCTTGCTGCTGCTTGCTGCGCCCTTGTTCCAGCCGCAGTTCCTTGCTTATGGACTGGTCCGCCTCGCCGCCGGGCGCTGGTACGGGCGGGCCGTATGCGCGTTGGCGGCGGCTGCGGCATGGGTGGCAGTGGAGTGGCTGGTGCCGCGCATGCTTGGCGATACGCTCGGATACGGCCTGTACCCTTCGCGCCTGCTGCGGCAGGCGGCCGACGTGGGCGGGAGCGCGGGACTGACGCTCTTGCTCCTGCTGGCCAACGAGGGCGTGGCGGCGGCCATCGCCCGGCATGGCCAGGGCTGGCGGGCAAGCGCGAAGCCCTTGGCCCTGGCGGTCTTGGTCCCTGCCGTGCTGGCGGCGTACGGTGCGCTGGCGCTTTCGGGCAGTGCACCGTACGCCGCCAGCACGGCAGGAAAACCGCTGCGCATGGGGCTGATCCAGGCAAACGTGGTTGATTATGAAAGGCAGCGGCTGGAGAAGGGCGCTTACGCGCTCGTACGCGAGGTGCTGGACCGGCATTTCTCGATGGGGTATGACGCGGTGACGCGCCAGCGTGCGGAAGCCTTGCTCTGGTCCGAGACAGCGTATCCGACCACGTTCGGCAAACCAAAGAGCGAGGCCGGCGCGGAATTCGACCGGGAGATCATTGAATACGTGAATGCGGCCTCGGTACCCCTGGTGTTCGGGACCTATGAGCGGGATGAACAGGGCGAATATAACGCCGCGGCCTTTGTGCAGCCGGGCCGGGGCTTGCTGGGGTTCTATCGCAAGTCGCATTTGTTCCTGTTCACCGAATACCTGCCGGCGTGGCTTGATGTGCCGGCCTTGCGGAGGCTTCTGCCCTGGGCTGGCAACTGGCAGGCCGGAAGCGGCGCGCGGGTGTTCCCCTTGCGCCTGGCGGACGGGCGCGAGATTGCGGTGCTGCCCTTGATCTGCCGCGATGACGTCGACCCGGCCCTGGCCATCGCCGGCGCGCGGCTTGGCGGGCAGGTGATCCTGACGATGTCGAACGATTCCTGGTTCAGCGGGGAGGGGCCGGGTGCGCGGCTGCACCAGGCCGCAGCGGCCTTCCGCAGCATCGAAACGCGCCTGCCGCAATTTCGCGTGACGACAAACGGCTACAGCGCAGCGATCGATGCGAACGGCGACATCCTGGCCGGAACCAGCGTCGGCGAACCTGCGCTGGTCATTGCGGACCTCCCGGTGCGCTCCCCCGCGCCCACCCTGATGGTGCTGTGGGGCGACTGGCTTGGCCTGGCATGCTGCGCGCTGTTGCTGGTGCTGACGGTAAGGCCGCTTAGCCAGGCGTGGCGGCCGCACTACGATGGCGCCAGGGCGCGCATGCCCAGGCCGGCATTCCCGATGCGCGTGGCGGTGCTGCCGCCGGCGGCACGCATCGTTGCCGGGCTGTTGCGCGTAATTTCTCGTGCGGGTTTGCTGGGCATGGGAGCGGCCTTGCTGCTGAACGAAGCGCTGCGCGGCAATACTCTTGGGCAGTTGCGCATCTTCTCCCTGGTGTTCCTGCTGCCGGAGGCAATCGCCTGGTGCGTGCTGATGGCGTTTTCGGCCCGGGCGACATTGAGCGAGGGCCGGCTGCTACTGGCGCGTGGTGCGCAGGAACTGGCGCTGGCCCTGGACCAGGTGGCTGCCGTCGAACCCTGGCGCCTGCCGGTGCCGGGCCGCGGCGTGGCGTTGCGCCTGCGCTCCGGGAAATACTGGGCAGTTGGACTCGCCTTGCCGGACCCGGCAGCCTTCGCGGCGGCGCTGGCCGCTGCCGGCGGGCCCGCTATGGCGAACACGCCGGGGTGGCGCATGCTGATGGCGCCGGAGACGCGGCTTGATCATCCGCTTGCCAAGTTTGCCCTGTTGCCGCTGGCGTTGGCGCTTCCCGCTTTCCACCTGCATCAGCACATCGCCTATGGCAGCGCATTGGGCGAATATTACAGTTTCGGGCTGGCGGCCTACCTGAGTGCTTTCGGGCTGTGGTGGGCGGCGTGGACAATCGGCGTGGTGCTGGGGGCGGCACTGGTGCGCGCCCTGATTGAATCGGCAAGCATGCTGGTAGCAGCGCTGCGCCCGGGCGATGCGGCCGGCATCCGCCTGGCCCTGGAGCGTGCCGGACATATTACGCTATACCTCGCCTTGCCCGGCTGGCTGCTCCTGCGCGTATTTGGCGCGTGACTATGCTTAGACCGTCGGGCGGATGTCGAAGGTGGCGGCCGGCGGTGCGGGTTCCGGATCGTCCGCCACATGGACGCGGCTAACCCGCGCGGTGCCGGGCCCCTGGTGCGCCCATTCGATGATGGCTTTCACCGCGTCGGCTGGGCCGTGCACGCTGGCCTCGACCGCTCCGTTGGCACGGTTGCGCACCCAGCCCGCCAAGCCGAGCGCTGTTGCGCGTTCTGCAAGCGCGTAGCGATAGCCAACGCCTTGCACCAGACCTTCGATCATCAATCTCTTGGCCATCACATCCTCCAGTTGACGCGGTTGCGGCCTGCTTCCTTGGCTCGGTACAGGGCCGCGTCGGCGGCATCGAACAGCGCGGAGGCGCTTTCCTGGCTGCCAGGCGGCAGGGTTGCACCGCCGATGCTGACCGTCAGCAGCGGGCTGGCAATGGATTGCTCATGCGGAATCAGCAACTGGGCCACTGCCTCACGAATTCCCTCCGCCACGTACAGGGCTTGCGCCGCGTCGGTTTCAGGCATCAGGATCACCAGTTCCTCGCCGCCATAGCGGGCGGCGAGGTCGCAGGGGCGGCGCATGGCATTGCGCGCCACGCGGGCCACAGCGCGCAGGGCACGGTCGCCGGCCGGATGCCCGTAATGGTCGTTGTACTGCTTGAAGCAGTCGATGTCCAGCAGCGCTACTGAAATCGTGTGTGCGTGGCGGGCGGCGCGCTGCCATTCGCTTGCGTAGACTTCATCGAAGCGGCGGCGGTTGGCCAGTTCGGTCAGGCCGTCCATATGCGCCAGGTGCTCGAGCATGCGGCGCTGCCGTACCACTTCCAGGTGGGTGGCCACGCGCGCCATCACGACCGTGGTGTTGAAGGGCTTGGTGATGTAATCGGCTGCGCCCAGCTTGAGGCCGCGCGCTTCGTCCTCGGGCCGCCCCATGCCGGTGATGAAGATGACTTCAATGTGGGCAGTGGCGGCGTCGGCGCGCAGTCGGCGCAGCACTTCGTAGCCGTCCATGTCGGGCAACATCACGTCCAGCATCAGCAAGTCTGGCAAGTGGCGCTGGGCGCGCTCGATAGCCTGCTCGCCGGTCTTGGCAAGCAGTACCACATACTCCGGTTTCAGCAAGGTCGCGAGAACCTGGCGGTTGATGCCGTCATCGTCCGCGACTAAGACCTTTTGGCTCATGCACTCAATTCCATATCAACGCCGAGTGCTTGTGCAAGTTCGGCCAGCGGTTTCAAGGCATCATGATATTCGATTTCGTCCACTGCACGCTGGATGCGCGCCAGCAGCGCAGCGTGGCCGGACGCAGTCAGAAGGGCGCTCAGTTCGGTCAGCAAATCTTCGGAACGGGCGTCGTCGGTCCGCAGGTAGCGGTCCAGTTCACGCAGCAGGCGGCCAAAGTCGGCTGTCTGGCTTTCGCTGGCGCTGGTCGGCGCTTGCAAGGCATTTGCAAAGCCGGCCAGGATGATGCCGAGCGACTTGGCCATGTCCGCAGCCTCCCGTGTGCAGCGCTCGGGGCGTCCATCGCGGATGCCGGCTTCGACGATGTCGGACAGTTGGGCGAGCCCGATGGCGCCGAGGTAGGTGGCGCTCGATTTCAGGTTGTGGGCCAGGCGCTCGACCTGGGCCCAGTCGCCGTCGGCCAGTGCGGCAGTGAGCAAGGCCGGGCCGCCGCCGTATTCGGTGCAGAAGCTGCGCATGCGCTTGGCGAGAATGGCCGGATCGCGTTCGGCGCGCGCCAACGCATATTGCCAGTCGACGCCTGCCAGCGGCGGGTAGGCCGCAGCGACCGGCGCGGCCGGGTTTTCTGCAGCGGGCGCGCCGGGAATGGCGCGCCCGACCAGGCGTGCAGGATCGATCCACTTCAGCATGGCGCGGAACAGCACGTCCGGATCGATCGGCTTGGTGATATGGTCGTTCATGCCCGCTTCCAGGCTCCTGGCCTGGTCTTCCGGCATGGCGTGTGCGGTCATGGCCAGGATAGGCAGGTCGCGCAGCGCTTCAATGGCGCGGATCTGGCGTGCGGCGCTCAGGCCGTCGACCACCTGCATCTGCACGTCCATCAGCACCAGGTCATAGTCGCCTTGTTGCACCATCCGCACCGCCTCGCCGCCGTGAACGGCGACATCGACGTGCACCCGCACCGTTTCCAGGAAGTCGACTGCCACCTCGCGGTTGTTGGCATTGTCTTCCACCAGCAGCACGCGGGCGCCGTGCAGCCGCGCCAGCTCCTCGGCCGGCACGCCGCGCTGTTCCGCCTGCAGCGATGCCGGCTGGGCAATCTCGGGGCGCAGCACTTGCAGCAGGCTGTGATAAAGCAGCGCAGGGCCGACTGGCTTGGTCAGGAAGCCTTGCAGCGGCAGCTCGCCTTCCTCCTGCAGCACCGTTTCGCGGGTGCAGGCGCTGACCATCAGGATCGATGGCGGGGCAGCGAAGCGCGGGTCGGCGTGGATGCGGTGGATGGTTTCCACGCCATCCCAGCCCGGCATCATGTAATCCATCAGCACCACCTGGTAGGGCATGCCGCTTTCCACGCCGCGCAGCAGCATGTTGAGCGATTGCTCGCCGGAGCTTGCGCTTTGCGCAGCCACGCCGAAGGTGCCGAGCATTTCCACCAGCGCTTCGCGCGCCGTGGCGCTGTCGTCCACCACCAGCACGCGGGCCTGCTGCAGCCCGCCGGTCGGGGAGGAAAGAGGCTCGGCGCTGGCATCGCCGAGGCCGAGCCTGACGGTGAAGCTGAAACGGCTGCCCACGCCAGGCGTACTGGTCACCTTGATGCTGCCGCCCATCAGCTCGACCAGCTGGCGCGAGATGCTCAGGCCCAGGCCGGTGCCGCCGTATTTGCGCGTGATCGAGCTGTCGGCCTGGCTGAAGGACTGGAACAGCCGGGCGAGCTGCTCTTCGCTCATGCCGATGCCGGTATCGCTGACGCTGAATTGCAGCACCACGCCATCGGCAGAGCGCTCGACGGCCTTGACGGCCACCACGATCTCGCCGCGTTCGGTGAACTTGACGGCATTGTTGGTCAGGTTGATCAGCACCTGGCCGAGGCGCAAGGGGTCGCCGACCAGCTTTTGCGGAACGCCGCGTTCGACGCGGAACACCAGCTCCACCTTGCGCGCATCGGTCTTGATGGCGGTCAGGGTGGACAGGTGGTCCAGCATCTCATCCAGGCTGAACGGCACGGCTTCCAGGGCCAGCTTGCCGGCTTCGATCTTGGAAAAATCGAGGATGTCGTTGATGATGCCGAGCAGGTGTTCGCCTGCGCCGAGGATCTTGGCCAGGTAGTTGCGCTGCTTGGGACTTGGATCGGTCATCAGCGCCAGGCGGCTCATGCCGATGATGGCATTCATCGGGGTGCGGATCTCGTGGCTCATATTGGCCAGGAAATCGGATTTCAGTCGGGTGGCCGCTTCGGCGCGCAGCATGGCGTTCTGCAGTGCCTTGGTGCGCAGGCCGAGGATGCGCATGAACACCAGCATGTCGAAGGCATTGCCGAACTGGAGGGCGTGCATGGTCCAGAAGTTGGCCGCCATCTTGCCGCTGATGACCTGGCTCAGCACCACCGACGACAGGAAACTGACTGCCCAGCCCAGCATGAAGTAGATGCCGACCGAATCGCCGCGGCGCGCGCGCTTGTAGGCGCCCGGCAGGCCAAGCAGCATGGGCAGCAAGCCGAGGGTGCTGACGATGACCACCAGGCCTTCGACGCTGATCACATCGAGGCAATAGGCCACGGCAAACAGGGCGGCCAGCGCTGCACCGGCCTTCATCAGGATCGAGAAAGTACGGTCGACGCCCGGGCGCGCCAAGGACTGCTGGACGAACAGGTAGCCGCCGCAGGACGCCATCAGGGCAAACAGGCCGCCGGCGTGCAGTGTCATCCACACATTGTCGCGCCAGATGTACTGGCTGCCCAGGCCGAAGAATTCGAAGGAGAACAGGGTGGTGCCGGCGATCAGAAGGGCATACTTGCCGAATAGCGGCTCGCGCAAATTGGCCCATTGGGCCAGGCTATACAGCAGCAGGCACAGGCTGAGGCCCATCAGCATCCCCTGCAGCATTTGCTCGGCCAGCGCGGAGGCGTGGTAGACCGCGGCCTTGGAGAAGTGAATCGGGAGGATCATCGAGCCGACATTTTCGACCCGCAGCAAGATCACATGGTCTGCGCCGGGCGTCAGGCGCAAGGCTGCCGCCGGCGTGCGGCCGCCGCCGCCCGGTGCGACCACTGGCTGCAGGTTGCCGGTCACGGTGTGGCTGTGGAGCGCACCATCGGTGGCGGCAAACACGTCGACCCGGTTGATCTGCGAATAATCGATGTTGAGGGTCCATTCGCCGGTGGCGTCGGCCGGCACGAAGACAGGGATGCGGACCCAGACCACGGTGCCTTTGTTGACCCCCAGCGTGGCATAAGCCGATTGCGGCTTCTGGAACCCGGCGGCAGCGGCCAGGACCTCGGCTGCGCTAAGGGTGCCGCCCGGGTCTTTCAGGATCGTGACGGCGGGCCAGGCGTCGTGCGAACCGGCACGTTCGTCCAGCACCAGCGGGGCCGGCGCCGCACTTCCCGGGGCGCTGGCCAGGCACAGGCTCGACGCCAGCGCCAGCATGAGGGCGAAGAAAACGAGGGGGACGCGCTTCAGCATGGCTGCTGGTCTCCTGCCGGCTTGGCCGGGGCACGGCCGGCGAGGCGCGCTTCCAGTGCATTCATCCAGGCCGGCGCCTTGGGATCCTTGCCCCAGCTGCGCACGGCGCTGTCCACCTGGTTCAGCACCGCAGGCGGAAGTTTCAGCGGGCGGGTCTGGTCCATCAGGAATTTCACGGTGAACTGGTAGCCGAAAATGCGGGTGATCATGCGGCAGATCGAAAAATTGGGGAAGGCCAAACGCACTAGGGCGTCGACGCCGCGCACCACCACCATGCCGCTGATGAACAGTGCGCGTGACAACAGGTTGACGCGCTGGTTCAGCGCCAGGTCGAGACGGGCGGACTTGCCGCACAGGTAGCGCGTAAGCAGGACCGGGAACGGCTTCAGGATGCGCAGCGGGATCTGGTCCTGCATTGCCTTCATCAGTGCCGCGCCAAGTTCCGGGCGCGAGTCGGGCAGGTAGGGCGACAGCCGGGCGCGCGCCTGGATGTCGTTGAAGCTGGCCTCGGCCTGCTCCATGGTTTGCGGCATGAGGCCGGATTCGATGCCGAGGATGTGCCCGACCACGTTCCAGGTATGCAGGTAGGCCTGTTCGTCCTGCCGCGGCAGGCCCAGGCCAAGCTTGCGCAGGCCGCGCAGGAAAATATAGTGGAAGGTGAGCAGGGTGTAGGCCAGTTCTTCCTGGTTGCAGGGCAGGCCGTTGGCGGCGACGTCCCAGCCATGGTTGTACAGGGTGTCGTGCACATTGCGGCAGGGCGCATCCATCGGCGCCACGGCGCTGCCGCCTTCAAGGACTGCGTCGGAAGGGTTGCCGCGCAAGATCAGGTGGCGGATAGTGGCGTGGATCAGCCGCACCTTGAGGATCTGTGCGACACCGCCGCCCTCCGGGCTGGTCAGGCCGCCGTGCATCATGACCGGGAAGATCATGGCGGCCGTGGAGCGCACGCGGTAGTCGGTGTGGGCTTCGAGCTGGCCGGCGACGTGCAGCACGCCCGCCAGGTCGGGCACGACATAGCATTCGGGCAGGCTGGCGCAGAACAGCAGGCTGCAGGACAGCATGCTCATGTCGAAGAACAGTTCTTCCGAGCGCGCGATGCGGGCGGCATCGGCCCATTCAGGCAGCCGCGAGCCTGCGGCAAGATAGGCTTCCAGCGCGGCCGCTATCGGCGCCGGGGTGCCTTCGGGGGCGCGCCAGCCGGCGATGATGGCGTTGCTTTGCCACTCGCCAAGCAGGCGGTTCACAATGGCGATGGCTTCCCACTGGCTGCCTTCGTGGCCGTGGAGGATGGCTGCGATGGCGTCGTCGGCGAGCGGGTCGGCACGCAGGGTCGGGGCCACTGCGATGGGCGCGTTCATTGCGCTTCCTTCCAGCGCATCCAGCCGCAAAGGCCCGTCAGGACGGGAATTCCCATGGCGAACAGGGCGATGGTACGGGTCTCGATCGGGTTGCCTTTCAGGGCCTGGAATACCATGCTGCCGCCGTAGATCAGCAAGGGTACCAGCGCGTAGAGGGGCGTAACCCTGCTGCTTGGAACCGGCGGCTTGTTGCGCAGCGTGAGGCGGAAGCCGTAAATGATGGCGAAGGAAATCGTCATCCAGCCCACAAAACCCTGCAGCGTTTCGCCGAACCAGCCGCCATCGGTCTTGGTCATGATCCAGGCCTTGAGCGTGAAGACCATGTAAGGATCGGCGCCCAGGTCGTAGGCGGTCACGATCATCGCGCCAAGGAAGGCCATGATGAAGGTCATCAGCGTCGACGGCACGCCGTCGGTCGGCGTTTGCCAGACGATCAGGTTGGCGATCACATAGGCGACATAGCACAGCGCAAACCACATCAGAGGGATGATGAAGGGCACGGAGCCGATGCGCGGGCCCAGCACGTCGGTATAGGTGTAAGAGCCGAAGAACCAGCCATAACGCGCGCCCATCTCCTCGGCGAACCAGCCGACGACCACGCCGATGACGACGAAGCGCAGCGCCGGTGCGTGCCCGAGGAAGTGGCTGGCACTGGCCCAGCAGCAGGCGAACATCAGGATCGAACTGACGATCAACAGGGTCGTCGTTTCGCTCCAGCTACGCGATGCGAGCGCGATCAGGAATCCGGCGAGCAGGACGAGGGTGATGCGGGGCAGTTGGTTCAGCAGCGACTTCATACGTCTCCGGGTTAGAAGTGGTAGTCGAAACGGATGTCGAAGGTCCGTGGATCGCTCGGCGCAGCCATGCCGAAGCTGTCGATGGTGACAGGCTGCACCTTGTTTTCCAGGTTCTTCACGTGAGCCATCAGGCGCCAGTTGGCACCGTCGGGGCGATACGCCAGCGAGAGGTCGCTGGAGGTGCGCGGCGGGATGCGGTATTGCAGCAACTGGCTGGAAGCGCTGATGTTGTAGGCCGCGCTGCGGCGCGCGCCGATGCCGGCGGTGAGTGCGGCGCCAGGCAGGCGGAAGCTATGGTCCCAGCCCAGGCTCAGCACCGAATGCGGCGCCCGGTCCAGCGGCTCGCCGGCCCAGGAAACCAGGCCGTTAGGCCGGTAGCTGACATAATGGGCATCCAGCAGCGTGAAGCCGTAGGTGAAGCTGTCGGCAGGGGTGGCACGTACCTGCCCATCGAGCTCGAGGCCCTTGACGCTGGCGGCGCCTGCATTCTGGGTGACGAAGCGCGGCGCGCCGGCCACGATCGCAACGCCGGAGAGCTGCAGGTTGGTATAGTCGTAGTTGAAGATGGCCAGGTTCATGCTGGCACGCTTGTTCCAGAACCGCGTTTTCAGCCCGGCTTCCCAAGATTTCAGCGTTTCGGGCCGGTAGAACAGGGTTTCTGCCGGCACGGCGATCACGGCCGGGCAGGCGATGCCCAGCGCGCTGGCACCGGCCAGGCAGCCGTCATTGAAGCCGCCCGACTTGTAGCCGGTGGCGATGCTGGCATAAGCCATGGCCGCCGGCGCCAGGTCGACCTCGGCACCCAGCTTCCACGTCGTCTTGTGGGTGGCCAGTGTGGCGTCGTTCAGCATCTTGAGGTCGGTCGCGGCGTTGAATTCGTGCGCCTGCTGGAAGTTGGTCGAGCCAACGCGCGACTTGTCGTCCTCCGTATAGCGCAGGCCCGCGGTGGCGCGCAGGTCCGGCGTTACGCTGTACGTCAGCTGGCCGAAGGCGGCCTTGCTGCGCGAAATCGTCGGTCCATGCTGGAACACGTAGTAAGGCGGCAGCTTGACCAGCTGCAGGTCGCGGAACACATACAGCTGGTGCGATTCTTCACGGAAGTAATACAAGCCGCCCTGTGCCTTCAGCGGGCCGCTGCCGGAGGTGGACAGGCGCAGTTCATGGGAATCCTGGCGCTGGTCGCCCCAGAAATTCTCGTGCACGCCGATTGCCAGCGTGGGTTGCACGCGGTAGTAGAAGTTGGCCAGGAAGTCGTGTTCGTTCTTGCGGTGCGAGCCAAGGTAGTCCAGGGTGACGGGACCGAGGTTCCACGAGAGTTCGGCGCCCAGGCTGTCGGTCGACTTGTGGTTGTAGCCCTGCTCGAGCTTTGTATTGAAGGGCCTGAAATGGTTGGTCAGGCGCTCATCGGTGCCGGCGTCATACCAGGTGGGTCTGCCTGTCTCGACGCCCTTGTAGAAATTGGTGTCCGGGACGATGTTGTCGATATTGCCGTTTTGCGTGGCGTGTTCGTAGCGCAGCAGCAGCGAGGCCGACCTCCCCAGGGCCAGTTTGGCGGACAGGCGCGCGGCGCGGTCGTCGCGGTCCTGGCCCAGTTCATGGCCGGTGCCCTGGCCATTGCGCAGGTAGCTGTCATGCTTGCTGAGCGCTACTGCGGCGCGCAGGGCGAGCATGTCATTGACCGGCAGGTTGAGCATGGCGTTCGCTACGCGCGAATGGAAATTGCCCAGCGCAAGGCCGGCAGCGCCTTCCCAGCGCTGGGTTGGCGCATTGCTGATGACGTTCACCACGCCGGCCGTGGTGTTGCGGCCATACAGGGTGCCTTGCGGACCGCGCAGCACTTCGATGCGGTCCACGTCCAGGAAGCCCAGGGTCTGGGCTTGGGGGCGGGCGATATAGATTCCGTCCAGCATGAAGGCGGCCGAAGGATCTCCCTTTTCCGTCACGTCGGAATTGGACACGCCGCGGATCGTGATGCGCAGCCCGTCCGGCGCGCCGTCCAGGTGCACATTGGGCAGGCGCTTGCCGATGGCGGCCGCGTTGTCGATGCCGAGTTTGTCCAGTTGCTCGGCAGTGAGGACCGACATGGCGACCGGTGTGCGCGATTCGGGCGCAGCGATGCGCTGGGCCGTCACGAGGACTTCCGGAATTTGCTCTTCAGTTTGACTTTGCGCGATGACAGGCGCGCAAAGAATGCTGGAGACCGCGGCCGCCAACATGGTCGGGCGCAGATGCGCCCCGCAATTCGACATGATTACCCCTAGTGCCTTGCTTTATATGATTATTTTTGCAACGTTACTTAAAAGTGTTGCTAGCAAAGTTCAAGAGTCTAACAGTTTGGCAACGTAGGAAATAGGGGTATGTAGGCTTTCCCCGACATGGAAACGACACGATGGCTGATAGCGTGCCGGGCGAGAGGGGAGAATACTGGCGGCAAGCCTGAAAAAGGAAAGGAGTGCATCATGTTTGTACGAAACATTACTTTCGCCTTCACCCTGGCTTGCAGCGCCATCGGCGCAGCAGTGGCGGCCGATGAGCCGCAATTCGTGACTGGCGGCGTCGGCCTTGAAGAGCGTGGCCAAATGCTCGCCAGCAAGCCGGATTACAACGTGCGCATGACCTTCGCGACCCGCGGCACCGGCGAGTACCGCTCGGACGTCCAGGTCGAGATCTCTGATGCGAAAGGCCACACCAACGTCAACGCCCGCGACGCCGGGCCATTGATGTTCGTTAACCTGGAGCCTGGCCGCTACCGCGTGACCGCTACGGCGGCCGATGGCCAGGTCCAACGCCGCGAGGTGCAAGTGCAGCCTGGACGGACGAAGGACCTGTACTTCTACTGGAGCGAACCGGCCACTATCGTGCAGTAGACATCAGTTGGTTGAGCGCACCGTACTGGAAGGTCTGCTCATCGTCGATGGCGCCGGTCTGGTGGAAGCGTTCCATATACACCCTCAGCCGGCCCATCATTACCTCGGCCGGCGACGATCCGGCGCTCAGGCGGCGCACGCCCAGCTGGGCCAGGCGCGCAGGCGGCGCCAGGTTGGGACGGGCCAGCACATTGAGCGGCATTGGTGTGCCTTTTGCAAGCTCGGCAATTTCACCCTCGTCCGTGACGCCCGGGGCAAACAGGCCGCTGGCTCCCGCTTCCTGGTACAACGCTGCACGGCGCAGGGTTTCTGCCACGCGTGCGCCCGGTTCGGCCAGGCCGCGCAGGTAGACGTCGCAACGGGCGTTGATATACAGGTCGATGCCGGCCGCAGCGGCCGCCGCGCGCGCTGCGCCGATCTTGCGCGCCAGCAGCTCCGGCGGCGAACCGCCATCTTCCATATTGATGCCGACAACGCCGGCCTGGACCAGTTGCACGACAAACTGGCCAACGACTTCCGGATCGGAAGAATAGCCGTCCTCGATATCGACCGTCAGCGGCAAGGCGCTGGCGCGGACGATGTCGCGCACGGTTTCCAGTAACAGGGCGGTCGGCAGCTGCGAACCGTCGGCGTAGCCGTGGCCCCAGGCGACTGCCGCGCTGCTGGTTGCGAGTGCCTTGGCGCCGGCCAGGGCGGCGATGCGGGCGGTACCACCGTCCCAGCAATTGGCCAGCAGCAGGATGCCATCCTGGTGCAGGGCATGGAATTGGCTGTCGTTGCGCATGTGGTTTTTTCCTTAACATTGAGGAGCTGGCCATTCTGCCACGGTTCCCGCATTCCTGCTTTGGTACAATTCGGGGTTGCCAATCAATCCCCAACCATAGTGCAAAGCCGCCAACTCTACGTCCGCCTGATCAAGGAATTCCTCCCCTATAAGTGGGCCGCCCTGGTGACCCTGGTCGGCGTGGGCGTGGCGTCGATGACCGACGTGCTGCTGATACGCCAGCTGCAGAATGTGGTCGATGCGGTGCAGCCGAACGCGGTCGCCGGCGCGGCGCCGCAGAGCGGGGCGCTGGCGATGGTGCATGCCTGGCTCGACAGCATCCTGCCGACCGATCCCGGCGCCGCTGCGCTGTGGGCGATCCCGGCCCTGATCATGGCCCTGGCCCTGTTGCGCATGGTCAGCACGTTTACCGGCGACTACGGTTCCGCATGGCTGACCCAGCGCGTCCAGGCCAATGTGCGGGAGCAGATGTTTGCCCGCGTGCTGCGTCTTCCCAACCGCTATTTCGACCAGTCTTCGACCGGCACCACGCTGTCGCGCATTGCCTTCGATGCCACGCAGGTGACCCAGGCCGGCCTCAGCGTGCTGACCATCGCCGTGCGCGACACGGTGGCGGTGATCGGCTTCCTTGGTTCGCTGTTCGATATCGACTGGAAGCTGGCCCTGTTCTGCCTCGTGCTGCTGCCCCTGGTGGCACTGGTCGTGACCATCGCGGCCCGCCGCATGCGCCGCCTCAGTTCCAGCGCCCAGCATGCAATGGGCGAGCTGACCCGCGTGCTGGACGAGAGCATCGGCGGCCAGCGGGTAGTGAAGATTTTCGGCGGCCAGGCCTACGAGCAAAAGCGCTTCGATGAAGTGGTGAAGCTGAATCGCCAACTGGCCGTCAAGCACGCTTCGACTGCGGCGATGAATTCCGGCCTGATCATGTTGATGGTCGGCGCTACCTTGTCGGCCGTGATCTATTACGCCTTGCTGCGCGCGCAGGCAGGGGCACTGACGCCCGGTGCTTTCGTCGCCTTCATCACCTGCCTGATGTCGTTGCAAGGCCCGATCAAGAACCTGACCAAGCTGAATGAACCCCTGCAGCGCGGCCTGGCCGCTGCGGAATCGGTATTTGGCCTGATCGATGCGCCAATGGAAGCCGATACCGGCACGCGCCCGGCGGATAATGTGAAAGGCCGCATTGAATTGGTCGATGTTGGCTTCCGCTACAATGCGGACGACCCGGAAGCGGCGCCGGCGCTGCGCTCGCTGTCGCTCGACATCGCCGCCGGCGAGACGGTGGCGCTGGTGGGGGGCTCGGGCAGCGGCAAGACCACGCTGGCCAGCCTGCTGCCGCGCTTCTACGACGTCAGCAGTGGCCGGATCCTGCTCGATGGCGTGGACTTGCGCGAATACCGCCTGCCTGAACTGCGCAGCAAGATCGCCCTGGTGAGCCAGGACGTGGTGCTGTTCAACGATACGCTGGCCGCCAATATCGCTTACGGCGATCCGGCACCGGATCTGGCACGGGTCGAAGCGGCATCACGCGCGGCCTATGCGCATGACTTCATCATGCGCCAGCCTCAGGGCTACCAGACCGAGGTCGGCGAAAACGGCATGCGCCTGTCGGGCGGCCAACGCCAGCGCCTGGCCATCGCGCGCGCCTTGTACAAGGACGCGCCTATCCTGATCCTGGACGAGGCGACCAGTGCGCTGGACACCGAGTCCGAACGGCAGGTGCAGGCTGCGTTGGAAAAGCTGATGGAAGGCCGCACCACGGTCGTCATCGCACACCGCCTGTCCACTATTGAGAACGCTGACCGCATCGTGGTCATGTCGGCAGGCTCCATTGCGGAGCAGGGCAGCCACGAAGCGCTGCTGGCGAAGGGCGGCATTTATTCCCGCCTGTACCAGACGCAGAAGCAGCTGGACCAGTAATCACCGGGTGGCCTGCAGCAAGTAGGCGGCCATGTCGCGCGCATCGCGCTCCGGCACGCCAAGCTGCGGCATGGCGGTACCGGGTTTGACCTGCTGCGGCGCGCGAATCCATTGCACCAGGTTTTCTTCGCTTGTCGGCAGCTTGCCGGCGATGAAGCTGCGTTGCGCCAGCCCGTCCAGATTGGGGCCAACGAAGGTCAGCGGGCCAGTAACGCCCGGGACATGGTGGCAGGATTGGCAGGCAAACTGGGTCAGCGCCAGCCTGCCGCGCTCGCGGTCCGGTACGTGGCCCACCGACTGCTCGACCGGCGCGTCGGGCGGGGGCGGCGCAGGCGGCCTTTCGATTGCGATATAGTCCGCAGGCGTCATTGCAGGCAGCAGGCCGAGGAAGGCGACTACGTCCCAGATTTCGCGCTCGCTCAGATGGAAGCGCCATGCGGGCATCCCGCTCATCTTGATCCCGTTTGCGGTAATCCAGTACATTTCACGCGCTTTCCAGCGCCGTGCCGCGTCGGCCAGCGGGCCGGGGACCGGCTGCATGCTCAAGCCGATCACGCCCATCGGCACACCTGGTCCGCCATGGCATTGTTCGCAGTGCTGGCGAAACAGGACGCCGCCGCGCGCCGAGGCGCCCGCCGGCGCCGAAGGGGCCGCGATTTCGCGCGCGTGAAAGCGTACCGATTGCTGCATGCCGCGCTCGATCAGCGTGTGCACGAACTGGAAATGCGGGCGGAGCGCGGAAGCGTCATACCAGCCTGCCTGCAGCACCACGGTAGCCGCCAGTATTCCGGCCAGTCCGGCCAGGCACAAGCTCATAACGGCGGTAGCAATAAGGCGACGCACAATCGGAAAAAGGGCGATGATGTCTTGAGCAAATTATAGGGATCGGCAGCGGGAAGGCAGGGACGATTCGTGCAAGCAATCACTGTGCGTTTGCGGAAAAATGGGCGCACGCGTCGCGCATGCGTGGCAGCCTTGCTCTTGCCGCTCGCTTTGTGCGCTTGCCAGCCGCGCAAGCCCTCTCCACCGGCCGGCGAGGGCGGCGACGCGCGGCGCGGCAAGGCACTGCTGGCGCAATTCCAGTGCGGCAGCTGCCATCACATTCCAGACGTGGAATCTGCACGCGGCAAGGCGGCGCCGTCTCTCGCCGAGTTCGGGCTGCGCAGCTATATTGCGGGGCGCTGGCCGAACCGGCAGGCCGACCTGGTGCGCTGGATTTCGGCCCCGCGCAGCATGGACCCCGCGACCATGATGCCGGACATGGGCGTTTCCCCGGAAGATGCGCGCCACATGGCGGCTTATCTTTACTCGCTGCAATGACGCCGGCGCTGCAATCGGTCCTGTCGCCTGCTGGGCCGGATGCGGCGCTGCTTAGCCGTTTCAGCTGGCTGTTGTTCGGCTCGGGGGCGGCGCTATTCCTGCTCGTTGCAGTGCTTGTTCTCGCAAGCGTCGTGCACAAGCGAGGAAGGTCCTGGTCGCGCCGGCTGGTGGTCGGCGGCGGGCTGCTGCTGCCGCTGCCGTTGCTGCTGGCGTTCATGGTCTGGTCGGGGTGGCAAGCCTCGCTCCTGGCGTGGCCTTTTTCAGGGACCCGTATCCAGGTGACCATCACGGCGCATATGTGGTGGTGGGAGGTTCGCTACCGTGACACGGTGAGCGGGAGGGAGGCGATGCTGGCGAACGAACTGCGGCTGCCGGTGGGAGAGCGGGTCTATCTCGCGCTGGCGTCGGCAGACGTGTTGCATGCCTTCTGGGTGCCGGCGCTGGCCGGCAAGGTGGACATGGTGCCGGGCCGCATCCATGGCCTTGCGCTGCGTGCCGGGGCTGAAGGCCGCTACCGGGGGCAGTGCGCCGAATATTGCGGCACGCAGCATGCAGTCATGGCGCTTGATGTCCTGGCAGTCACGCCCGAGCAATTCGACGCCTGGCTGGCACACCAGGCTGCACCAGCTGCCCGCCCGCCGCGTGCAGCAATGATGCAGGCGGGCGAGCGCGAAATCCCACACCGCGGGCGCGAGGTGTTCCTGGCCGCGCGCTGCAATGCCTGCCATACGGTGCGAGGAATCGCGGAAGGTGGGAAGTCGGGCCCGGACTTGACGCACCTCGCTAGCCGCCGCCACCTTGCAGCCGGGGCGCTGCCAATGAGCCGTGCCGGCCTGCTTGGATGGATCGTCAACCCCCAGTCTGCCAAACCCGGTGCCCGCATGCCGCCCAGCAGCCTGTCGCCCGACGAGCTGCAAGCCCTGGCAAACTGGCTGGAGACGCTGGAATGAACCCTCCTCGACGTTCCCCCAACAGCCTGCCGCGCCCGCCGGGCGAATACGAAGCGCTGGAGCGCGCATGGCGCAAACCGGGTGGCTGGCGCGCCCTGACCGCCGTCAACAATACACGCATTGGCCGCCTGTACCTGGCGACCGCGTTTGCCTTCTTCCTGTTCGCAGGCGTCCTTGCGCTGGCAATGCGGCTGCAACTGGCAGTCCCAGGCAATGACCTGCTGGCGCCAGGAATCTATAACCAGTTCTTCACCATGCACGGCACGGTAATGATGTTCCTGTTCGCCATTCCTATGGTGGAAGCCATTGCCGTCTTCCTGCTGCCAGGCATGCTGGGGGCCCGGGACCTGCCGTTCCCGCGCCTGTCCGCCTACGCCTATTGGGCGTACGCTTTCGGCGGCGCAGGCTTTATCGTGACGCTGGCCTTCGGGCTTGCCCCCGATGGCGGCTGGTTCATGTATCCGCCCCTGACCGGCAAGGAATATTCGCCAGGACTCAACGCGGATTTCTGGCTGCTCGGCATCGGATTCATAGAAATTTCGGCGATCGCCGGTGCCATCGAACTGATTATCGGCATCCTGTTCACCCGCACCCCCGGGATGACACTGGCGCGCATCCCCGTGTTTGCCTGGTCGATGCTGGTGGTGGCTGCGATGGTGGTCTTCGCCTTTCCTCCGTTGATTGCGGGAACGGCCCTGCTGGAACTGGAACGGGCCTACGACTGGCCGTTCTTCATTCCTGCGCGCGGCGGCGACCCGGTCTTGTGGCAGCACCTGTTCTGGTTCTTCGGGCATCCGGAGGTGTACATCATTTTCCTCCCTGCTGCGGGCATGGTGTCGTCCATGCTGCCGGCGCTGGTGCGAACCCCGCTGGTGGCTCGCCGGGCGGTGATTTTCTCGCTGGTGGCCGTGGGAGCCCTGAGTTTCGCCTTGTGGATGCACCATATGTTCACCGCCGGCCTTGGCCAGTTCGAAACCACGCTGGTGTCGGCCGCCAGCATGGCCATCGCAGTCCCTACGGCGGTGCAGGTGTTCGCCTGGATCGCAACGCTTTGGCGGGGCAGGGTGCAGTTGAACGCGCCGACGCTATTCGTCCTTGGTTTCCTGCTGGTCTTTGTCCTGGGCGGCCTGACAGGCGTGATGGTTGCCGCCGTGCCATTCGACTGGCAGGCGCATGACAGCTACTTCATTGTCGCCCACCTCCATTACGTCCTGGTCGGGGGACTGGTATTCCCGATGTTGGCAGGCGCCTATTTCTGGGTTCCGCTGTTCAACGGGCACCGCATGTCCGAGGCCTGGGCGCGCTGGGTTTTTGGCCTGGTGTTCGCGGGTACCAATGTGGCGTTCTTCCCGATGCACGCATCGGGCCTGCTGGGCATGCCGCGCCGGATTTACACCTATGGATCGGAAATGGGCTGGGCAGGTTTGAACATGGCCAGCACGGTCGGTGCCTTGCTGCTGGCCGGCGGCGTGGCACTGTTCACCATCGATCTGGTGCGAACGCTGCGGCGACCGCAACGGACCCACGGCGATCCCTGGCGAGCGAGCTCGCTGGAATGGCTGCCACAGGACGAATATGCGACCCGCAGCCAGCCGGACGTTCGCTCGGCGGAGCCGTTGTGGCGGCAGCCGCTGCTCGTGCAGGAAGTTGAAACCGGCATGCATTGGCTACCGGGGAGCGCGACCGGCATGCGCGAGACGCTGGTGACCGGTTGGCGCGATGCAAGGCCCAGGTATTTGCTGGTGCTGCCGGGCGACAGCTGGCTGCCATTCCTTTGCGCGCTTGGGACCGCGGGCTTCTTCCTCTTGATGACGGTGCAGCAAACCATCGCTGCGTGGCTGTTCGGCGCACTGGCCATTGCCACGCTGGTGGCCTGGCTGTGGCAGGCAGACCGGCCGCTGCCACCGCAGGCTACTGTCGCAGAAGGGGTCGAATTGCCGATCGGCGCCCAAGGGCGGGCATCGCATTCCTGGTGGGCGACCTGGGTGCTGGTCGTCGTGGATGCGGCAATTTTCGCCTCGCTGGCCTTCACCTTCTTGCACTTGTCGATGCGCCTGGAGGTTTGCCCGCCGCCTGGCGCGCACTTGCCGGTCGCCCCCTGGCCGTGGCTGCAGGCTGCCTTCCTGGCGGCCAGTTCCCTCTTGGCCGGGTGGAGTTCACGCCGCCCGGCCCAGGGGTGGCCGATGTTGGCAGCTGGCGCATGCCTGTTCGCCGCGTTTGCATGTGATCTGGATGCACACCGGCAAGCGGGACTTGCCCCGTCGCGCGATGCGTGGAGTGCAGCGGTTGCCGCGCTACTGGCTTACCAGGGACTGCATGTTGCCGTGCTGGCGCCGGCAGCGGCGTACGTTGCGGCTCGGGGGAAATTGCGGGCAGCCAGCCGCGCCACGCTGGATAACACTATCCTGCTGTGGCACTGCGCTGTTTTGCAGGCGCTGGCGGGCCTGGTTTTACTTCGGCTGGTTTAGAACGAGTAGACCAGCGTGACCGACGTCTGGGTGTCGGTGTTCTGCTTGTCGATCGGCACGGTGGAGTCGTTGATGGCGCTGAAGGCGGCCTTCATGTGCATCGACCCGTTGATCCGGGCGCTGAGCGAAGTCTCGGAAGTGGAGTGAGTGTTCCACGAAGCGCGTTCCACTGTCAGCATTTGCGCGAACGTGGCATTGTCGCTGAGCTTCCAGCGGAAGGCGGCGCGGCCGCGCAGCACCAGGCCGCGATCCTCTTCCCCATTCGCGCGCGTGGCCCTGAAGAAGCCCGGACCGGCTTCCATGTCGAGGGTCTTGTCATCGCTCTGGTAAACGCGGAAGCCGTGACCGACACCGACGCTGGCGCTGCGGGTATAGGCGCCGAACCGGTCTTCCGAGAAGCCTGCCAGCACGAACAGGGTGGAATTTTCTTCCAGCAGCTTGTAGCCGGCCTTGGCGCCGAACTGGTAGCGTTCAGCCGAGCGTTGCTTGGATTCCTCGCCATTGACGCGGGCGCGGTCTTCCTTGAAGTAGCCGTTGCCGGTGTACTCGTTGCTCCAGCGGAGGGTGTCTTGCAGGATTTCGAACCTGCCGGTGACGGAAGTACCGGCGGTATTGCCGCTGGTGCTGATGGCGCCGATTTCGGCGGACAGCATGACATTGCCAGTGTGCTCAACTTCGTTATCTTCTGCCAGTGCGTTGCCTGCGGCCATGCCGGAGGCGAAAATCAGGGGTATCAGGTATTTCATGACTGAATTCTATCAGGGCTCTACGGAATGTGCCCGCTTCAGGCAGCGCAACACGAAAGTCGAGCGGCTGTGGCGGATGCCGGGCAGTTTATACAATTTCCGGCGCAGGAATTCTTCGTAGCCCGCGGTGCCGGCCACCGCGACCTTGATCAGGTAGTCATATTCGCCCGTTAGCAGGTAGGCTTCCATCACTTCCGGAAGGTCGGCCAGCGCCAGGCCGAATTTGTGCAGCATGTCGTCGTCATGGCGATCCAGGGTGACCTCGATGATGACGGTGTCCGGCAGGCCCAGGGCCTGCTGGTTGAGCAGCGCAGTATACCCTTCAATGACGCCGCGCTCCTCCATCGCCTTGACCCGGTTCCAGCAAGGCGTGGTGGACAGGCCCACGGTTTCGGCCAACCTGGTGTTGCTTAACCGTCCATCGCGCCGGAGTTCTCGCAGGATTTTCCGGTCCATCTCATCAAGGTGTTCCATGAATTCGTTGAAATGAAGAAGATTCTTCCATTTTACATGGAAAACAAGGCAAACTTCAGATGCCTATTCCGGCGCGCCAGCCGGATAATCTTCCACATGAATACCGAACAGAGAACTTTCCGCTTGCGCCTCGACCGTTGCTCCGCCATGGATGCTGCGGAAGCAGTGCTGGCGACCTTGCGCCGCGGCGGCGTCCAGCTCCATGCGATGCGCATGACGCCGGGCGTGCACGGCATGAACCTTGACCTGGATGTGGCAGCCGAGGGCGAAGATGCCCTCGTGCTGGCCCGGATGCGCCTGTGTAACCTGATCGGCGTGTTGAAGATTCGCGTGCAGTCGCGTGCTTACGCCCCGATATAGGCGTACTTGAAACTGAAGACGATGGCGATCACCCACACGATCGGCTTGACTTCGCGGAAGCGGCCGGTCAGCAGCTTGAGGGCTGCATAGGTGATGAAGCCGAAGGCGATGCCGTGCGCGATGGAATAAGTGAAGGGGATCAGCAAGGCGGTAATCGCTGCCGGTATGCACTCGGTGGTTTCGTTCCAGTCGAAGTCGCCGAGGTCGCGCAGCATCAGGCAGGCAACGAACAACAGCGCGGGCGCGGTTGCATAAGGCGGCACCACGCCAGCCAGCGGGGCAATGAACAACGCCGCCAGGAACAGCAGTGCGACCACCAGCGCAGTGAGCCCGGTGCGCCCGCCCGCCTGCACGCCCGAGGCGCTTTCCAGGTAGGCGGTGGTGCTGGAAGTGCCGAGCATGGAGCCCGCCACAATGGCGGTGCTGTCGGCCAGCAGGGCCTTGTTCAGGCGCTCCATCTTGCCGCTGACCAGCAGGCCGGCCCGGCTGGCGACGCCCATCAGGGTGCCGGTGGCATCGAACAGTTCGACCAGGAAGAACACCAGGACTACGTTCAACACGCCCACCCCCAGCGCGCCGGGGACGTCCAGCTTGAGGAAAGTCGCGTCCAGCGATGGCGGCGCCGAGAAAACGCCACGGAACTGGTTTCCGGCAAAGAAGAAGCTCAATACGGTGACAGTCATGATGCCGATCAGGATTGCCCCTTTGACTTTCAGCCGGTCCAGCGTGACGATGAGCAGGAAGCCGACGACGGCCAGCAGTGCTGGCGGCTGGTGCAGGTCGCCCACCGTGACCATCGTGTTCGGGTTGGCCATCACGATGCCGGCGCTCTTCAGCGCGATCAGGCCGAGGAACAGGCCCAGGCCCACGGTGATCGCAATGCGCAGCGAGCGGGGAATGCCGTTGACAATGGCTTCCCGCAGTCCAAGCAGGCTGACAATCAGGAACAGGCAGCCGGAGATGAAGACAGCACCCAATGCGACCGGCCATTTGATGCCCATGCCGAGCACCACGGCGTAGGCGAAGTAGGCGTTCAGGCCCATGCCAGGCGCCATGCCGATCGGGTAGTTGGCGTACAAGGCCATGATCGCCGTGCCCACAGCTGCGGCGAGGCAGGTGGCGACGAAGACTGCTTCTTTCGGTAAGCCGGCGTCGCCGAGGATGGCGGGGTTGACGAAGATGATATACGCCATGGTCAGGAAGGTGGTGATCCCTGCCACCACTTCCGTTCGCACATCGCTGCCGGCTTCCTTGAGTTTGAATAGTTTTTCTGCGATCGACACAACTGCTCCCCGGTTTTGACTACCGGGGAGCATACCACTACAGCAAGCCCAGTGCGCGTGCGATATCGTCCCACGCTACATACTTGAAGTTCTGGGGACCGTCCGGCAGGCGCTTGTAACCGTCCTGTACTACCAACATGCCGCGCGTGAAGGGGCCGCCCAGGTTGGCGGAGGTGATATCCAGGCCGTCGGTCTCGGAAGCGCCGTCAATGCCGGCTTCCGGGTCGATGCCGATGCGGAAGCTGCCGCGGATGCGGTGCGGTGCTGCGGCATCGGCCACCACATAGCTGTTGCTGCCCTGGCTGGAAACCACCAGATAGCTGGCGTTGGCGCCGTGATAGATGGCCATTCCTTCAACGTCGGCGCGCAGCGGACCGCCGACCGGCAGGACCAGTCTGGGTTCGGCCTGGGCGTCGGCGCGGGCGTCGATGGACCACACGCCCCGCTTCTCTTCGCCTGCAAACAAGCGGCCATTGCGGTCGTCGGCCACGCAGCCTTCCGGTTGGGTAAGCAGTTTGAATCGGCGCACCTCGGTGGCTGAAAAGACCCCGCCTCGCCGGCCGATGCGGTATTGCAGGTAGCTGCCATTCTTGTCGTTGACGAACGCCTCCAGGCCGCCGCTGGCCGGCTGGTACAGGCAGATGCCGTAAATGCGCTCCAGCGGCGTCGGGAAGCGGGCCGCTTCCGCCACCATGCCGGCGCTGTCGATGGTGTACAGGACGAGCGCGTTTTCGTCGCGCTGCGTGGCGGCGGCGAGATCGTAGCGCTGACCGTCGAGCATGACGTCCTGTCGCAGGTCGACGTTGTTCAGGCGGCCCGATTCGAGCAGCTGCAACTGGCGGCCGTGAAGGTCGTAGACGTGCAGGCCCTGTTTCTTGTTCGTGCCCAGCACGCGGGCCTGGCCGGGATGCCGGCGGTCGATCCAGATTGCCGGGTCGTCGGCGGCGTCGCCCAGGCGCGGCATGCTTTCGGTCTGCACCTGCGGTTGCACGATAACGGCTGGCGGCAAGCTGCCCTGCAGCGCGATTGTGCGGCGGGGCTTGCCGTTCCGGTCGAGGAGAGTGACGCCGCCAGGAACCGCGGCCAGGCGATATGTCGCCGGCTCGGTGGCTTTCGCAGCGTTGCGCGTGCTGTCGCCTGGCGCTATGTTGATGGCGAGCGCGCGGCGGCCTGGCGGGGCCTCGGCGTCGGCGTTGTAGGACCAGACGCCGAGGTATTTCTCGACTACTATCAGGCTGGCGCTGGCGTCGTGAACCAGGCATTGCTCGCTGCGCGGCGGCAGCGCGAGCTTGCGCACAAGCTGTGGACGCCCGTGCAGCAGCCATTGCTCCGCCTGGCCGTCCTTGCCTGCGAGGAAGGCGTAGAGCAGGCCCTGGCGATCGCGGTAGAGGCAGGCTGCTTCCGGCGCGATCGCGGCGCCGTCGAGGATGGCGGCGGTGGCCAGGGTCCCCGCGGCCGTATCGACGGATACCGCCATGGCGCGTTCGGTGTTGGCGTCGACGACCAGGGCAGTGCCGTTGCGATAGTCCAGATGGCGGCCGCGCAGTGCGATCGTGGCACGTTCGGCGCCGTCCGCTGCGCGCAGGTGCAGGCCTTGTTTATCGAGTGCGAGCGCAGCTCCGCCGGGCAGGGCGACCGTTTCGGCTGCAGTTGCCGGCAAGGCGCAGGCCAGCAAGAAAGGCATCAAGGACAGGCTGCGCATCAGAACACGCTCGCTTTCAGGCCCAGTTTATAAGTACGGCCATATTGCTCGAATTGCGCGTTATGTGACTTCACTCCCTGGTAGACGTAGTATTTCTCGTTATTCAGGTTGGCGACGTCGAAGCTCAGCTGGACGCCTTTGAGCAACTGCCAGGACAGGGAAAAGTCGACCTGCTTCTGCGTATCGACAATGCGGTCCTGCGCGCCGTTGAGGATATCCGCGCCCAGTTCCAGCAGGTAGGGCGACTTGTAGTTCAAGGCGATGCGGGTACTGACTGGTCCGGCTTCGTAGCCGAGCATCAGGTTCATGACGCGATCGGACTGGCCCGGCATGGAGATGCGGCGGCCGGCCAAGGCGCCGGCCTTGGCGTCGAAACGCGCGATATTGGCGCGCGCATCGCTCAAGGCGCCGTTGACGCCGACCAGCAAGCCGTTGAACGGCGCCGGCAGCATGCGCAGCGGCTGCTGCCAGGACAATTCGATGCCCTTCACCTTAGCCGCGTCGCCGTTGGCATAGGTGGTGGCGCTGGCATAGCCTGCCCACGGCCCGCTGCCGGCAAGATTGGTCGTGTAGGTGAAGTCCTTGATGTCCTTGTAGAACAGGTAGGCCGACATCGCACCGTCGTTGCCGATCACGCGTTCCACACCAAGGTCGAGGTTGTGCGATTTGAGCGGATCCAGGTCGGGATTGCCGATGGTGGCTTCGGTGGCGCTGGCCAGCGCAATCCCTGGGGCCAATTGGCTGAAGTTGGCCCGGACCACGGAATTGGTCCAGGCGGCGCGCAAGCTGGTGTCGCGGTCGAGGTCATAGCGCAGTTGCAGCGATGGCAGCCAGTTGGTGTAGGAGCGGCTGCGTTGGAGCGGCGTGGCGCTGCTTCCGCTGGTGCGTACGCCGGCGGCGTCGAAGGCCGTGCGTTCGGCGCGCACGCCGGCCAGCAGGCGCCAGTCGCCTTGCGACAGGGTGTCCTGGAAGTAGGCGGAATCAATGTCTTCATTCAGGGTGAAGTCGTTGATGGCTGACTCGCTGGCGAGGCGCGCTGCGTTGCGGTCCAGCCCCGCGACGCGGGCGCGGATGGCGGCCGGGTCGAGCGCCGCGCCAACCTGGCCAAACGGATAGTCAAGCTGGTGGCCCTGGGCGAACGACGCCATGGAAAGGGTGCCGGGTATCGCCTTGCTGCCGTAGCTCCACTGGTTCGTGTCGTTGGTTTTTTCGCGGCGGCTGGCCTTGGCGCCGAACTTCATGGCGGAACGCATCTCGCCCAGCGCAAATTCGCGGCCGAGGTCAAACTTGAAATGGTGCTCCGCGTCTTTCGAGTAGCGTTGTTGCAAGGTGATCGCGTTCAGGCTGTAGCTGGCGGGATCGAAGGCCGTTGCCGGGGCCTTCAGCGTTGGGCGCTCGCTGTTGGTAAAGCTGATTTCCTTGAAATTGGCGGTGCCGCGGAAGCGGCCGTCATTCAGCGCTTCCGGCGTGTCTTCGTCGGCTTGGCTGCGGCCGGCCTGCACGTCAAGCTGCCAGGCGCCGAGTTTTTGCTGGGTGCCGAAGACGGCCGACTGGATTTCCTGGGTATATTTACGCTGGCGGATGCGGCGCTCCAGGCGGCCGCTGGCCGGCACGCCTTCAGTCAGGGCGCCGCCGCTGACGTTGCTGATCGTGAGACGGTCGCGTACTTCGTCGTCGCTGAAGCGGCTCAGGAAGCTGCGCAGGAACCAGCTGTTGCCCGCCGCCGGGCGGTAATCCAGGTTCAGCGCGGCGGCACGGCGCTCGCGCACCGGCAGGTAATCGCGCAGCTCGAAACCCGTCAGGCGCTCGCCATCCCACGCGCCGCCCGTTTCCACGTTGTCGGAACCGAACTTGCGCTTTTCGCCGCTCAAGCCCACCGCCACGCCGAACCTGCCATCGGCAAAGCGGCTGGCCCACAGCATGCCGGCGCTGGGGCCGTTGTTGACGGTGTTCTGATCGCGGGAGGCTGCCGCGTTCACCGTCAGCAGCGCGCCAGGCAGGTCGAAGGCGGACAGCGTCTTCACTTCGACGGTGCCGCCGAGCGAGCTGGCGTCCTGCTCCGGCGCCAGGGTCTTGCTGACTTCCAGTAAGCGGATAAGTCCCGACGGCAGCACGTCGAGCGCCACGGCGCGGCGGCTGGCTTCCGGGGAAGGCACCAGGGCGCCGTTGATGGCGACGGCATTCAGGTCCGGCCCCAGGCCGCGCACGGTGATGTAGCGGCCTTCGCCCTGGTCGCGCTGCACCGAAACGCCGGGCAGGCGCGCCAGTGCCTCGGCGGCATTCTTGTCAGGAAGGTTGCCGATGTCGTCGCTGCTCAGGACGTTGATGATATTGTCGGCCTTGTCTTGCGCGGCAATGGATTTGGCCAATACGGCGCGCTGGCCGGTAATGACAACGCTGGCGCCGGCCAGGGAAGCGTCCGCGGCATCGGAGGCGATGGCATTGGACAGGGCAAGCACGCCGGCGGCAAGGGCGGTCAATTGGGTTTTCATGTGCATTCAGTCCGAGTGGAGAATGCAGCGGATTATGTGAAGGGCGGATGACAAGCTGGTTACGCGGCAGTGAGCTGAAATGACCCTGCGCCTGTCATGCGCCGGTCACAAGGCGTGGCTAAGCTGCGCGGTTATGCTGAAACTCCATCGACATTCCCTGCTGGCCGCGGCAATGGCCGTGATCGCATGCCTGCTGCTGTATGCCAGCTCAGGCGAGACCAAGCCTTTCAGCGCCTGGCGCTGGATGGACATCATTGCCGAAGGCGGCATGGCGGCCGTGGCCGGACTTTGGTTCCTGATGACCTTGAGCAGCCGGCCGGGCGGCCTGGTGACGCGCCTGCTGGCCGGCGGGCTCGCGGCGATCATGCTGGGCTCCTGGGCCGACTGCCTTGACGAATTTTTCCGCATCGACAAGGCGGCGGCCTGGGATAACTGGCTCGAAGCCCTGGTGCCATTCGGCATGCTGGTGCTGACGGCTGGCATCTACTACTGGCGCCACGAGCAGTTCATGCTGAACGACCACTTGGCCAAGCGCGAGCGCCTGTTTCGCCAGCACCGCGCCTTCGACCGGGTGACGCAACTGGCGGATGCGGCCTATTTGAGGCAGCAGATCCGGCTCGAACAGGAGCGCGATCCGTTCGGCCAGTGCGCGCTGGTCCTGCTGGATATCGACGGCTTCCACCGCATCAACCGCGAACACGGGCCGCGCGAAGGCGACCGCGTGCTGCAAGCGGTCGGGCATATGCTGCTGCTTAACCTGCGCAATGAAGACCTGCTGTGCCGCTATGCAGGCGATCGCTTTGCGCTGCTGTTGCCGGGCACCGGCGATGCCGAGGCGCTGGACGTGGCGCGGCACTTGTGCGGCATGGTGGCAATGATGCGCCACCATGGGCCGCAAGGCCCGCTGCCGGTCAGCCTGCGCTTTGCCAGCGAACCGGCGCAGGGCGAGGCGGATGCTTTGCTGGCGCGCCTGTCGGCCGCGATCGACGGCCCCGGCCTGGCCTTGCCGCAAGCGATGCCTGCGCTGTGATCCGCTACTCGCTGCCAGGGGAGGCGACCATTCCCGCGCGCGGCTTGCCGTGGCATTTTCACGACTACGCCCTGCAACGGGAGGTACAGCCGGCTGCGATCGCACGCGGCACGGGAATGCCGGGAGACGGCGGCCCGCCCTTGCCAGGAGCGCTGGTCAGCCCGCAGCAATGCCTGCAACTGCTCGCAAATATCCTGCGCGAGCTGGATAGCCCGGAAGCCAGCTTCATGCTCGGCCAGCATTTGTTGCCCGGTACAGAGCCCGCGCTATCGGACGCTTTGCGGCGCGCGGCGTCGCTGCAGCACGCGCTGGAAATCCTGTGCCAGTGGCCGTCGCGCCTGTTGCCCTTGTTGCGTCCACGCCTGCACGTCGCCGGCGGCCAACTGGTGCTGTACTGGGTTGACAGCCAGGGCGCGCCGGGCCTGCGCGCCGCCCTGGTGGAAATGCATATGACGGCTGTGGTCTCGCTGGCGCGCTGGCTGGGCGGACGCCGCCTGCCGTGGCGGTTTTGCTTCAACCGCGCCCGTCCACGCCACATCGAGCAGCATGAGGTACACCTCGGCGGCGAACTGCGTTTCGATTGCCAGCTTGATGCGATGCTGCTGGATGCCGCCTCGCTGACGCAGGCTTGGCCGGAGGCGGCCCCCGATGCCTGTGTCGCCTCGCTGGCCGCTGCAAGCGCGCTGGACGCCACACCCAGCCTGACCGATGCCCTGTACGATTACCTGTTGGCAGAAATTCGCTGCAACCCGACGCTTGAAGGGGCCAGTGCGGCCTTCGGCGTCAGCCCGGCCACCCTGAAGCGCCACCTTGCGCGCTACGGAACGCATTTCGTGGCGGAGCTGGACCAGGTGCGCACCCATGTGGCGCTGCACCTGTTCCAGTCGCGGCACGCCGACAATGAAGCGGTGGCGGACTACCTGGGCTTCCACGATGCGGCGAATTTCCGGCGTTCGTTCAAGCGCTGGACCGGACTGACGCCGACCTTGCTGCGGGCTTCGCTGGCGTCCTAGGCCAGTGCAAACAACTGGGAATAGATGCGGGTGGCCATCAGGCCCAATGGCTGGTGGTGGACGGCGGGACCCATATGGCGAGCCAGCAGGTTCATTGCCTCGCCTTTCCCGCTGCACGCTGCGATCTGGGCTTCCAGCAGGCCCAGGTCGCTGGTGATGGTTTCCCATGCGTGTTCATCGCCATCGAATCGGTGGCGCAGGATGGGGCGCGCTTCGGCTGGCGCCGGCGCCGCTTCGGCCGCTTCGCCAGCGTTTGCGGCCGGTGCGGCGAAGATGGCGGCGCTGCCGTTGGCTACAGGCGGGTCTTGCGGCGCGCCGTCTTCGGGCGTGGCAGGCAGGGTTTGTAGGCCGATGCGGCCCAGGGCGTAGCCCAGCTCGACTTGCTGGAGGAATTGCCGCGCGTTC
Source organism: Pseudoduganella sp. S-14 (assembly GCF_049913285.1). Classification (GTDB taxonomy): domain Bacteria; phylum Pseudomonadota; class Gammaproteobacteria; order Burkholderiales; family Burkholderiaceae_D; genus Rugamonas. The sequence goes on along the minus strand of NZ_CP183991.1, from coordinate 3,628,564 downwards.
TCCGGCGCCTGGCCCAGCATGGCGCGCAATACGTTCAGGACAAGCGTGTCGGAAGGCGGCGGTGGCGGCAGGACGATGCCCAGTTCGGCCAGCTCGTGCAGGATTGACGGCTGGGCGGCGGGCTGGTCGGCTACCGCCAGCTGATAGCCCAGCAGCTCGGGAAGACAGCGCTCGCCAGCACTGGCGAGGGCCAGGCGGATGGCGCCTTGCACAAAACCACTGTCCTCCAGGTCCTGCCAGGTGCTGCAGGCCTGCACCGCGAGCACCTGTCGCACCTGCGCAACATGGTTGGCGGCCGGCACGCCTTTGCCAAGGTAATCGAGGTAGAGCTTGACCAGCGGCATATAGGCCGCTTGGCGCCAATGGTCGAGCACACTATGCAGCCAGGCGCCTTCGACCAGCAAGCCGGGCGCCTGCACGCAAAGGAACCGGCGCGCCTGGGCTAGCGTGGCGAAATGGCGGCGCGGGCCGCCTTGCTGCCGTCCTTGCTGGTACTGCCGGAATTCTTCCGCGCGATTGCGGCTGCGCAGTTCAAGCCACTCTTCCAGCTCTTGCAGGCCGCCGCTCCAGGCGGGCGGCAGGGCCGCTGCCTCCGCCAGGCGGCGCTGCAGATAGGCCGTCGCAGCGGCACGGTCGGGCGCTTCGCGCAGCAGCAGGTACAGCTGCTGCGAAGGACCGCTCGTTGCGGCCTGGGGGCTACGGCTGAGTGGAAGTGTGGTCATCATGTCAACCAGTATCCAAGTGCAAGGCAGTGTTTCCAAGCAGAGAGAAGCGCGCCGCCATGTCGGACCAGTCTTACAGCGTCGTGTAAAATCAGCCGCCATTGGCAAAACACAGGATCGCACATGCTTGACGCAATGTCGATGGACGGAGTTTTTCCGCGGCAGGACGCAAGCTGCAAGGGGCGCAATCGGTGCTCAGCCAGACCCTCGCCAATCGCGAAACGCAAGTGGGCTTTCCCCTGTTCGCGCGCAGCGGTCGCTATCCCCGTTTAACTGAGCAGGGCCGTGCCTTGCTGGATTCGGCGCGGGCTGCCGCCAGCAGCATGGATGGCTTCAAGGCCAAGGCGCGCACGCTGGCCGAGGGACTGGAGGCGGAGCTGTCGGTCGCGGTCGACGTGATGCTCCCGATCGCGCGCCTGACCGAGGCGGTAGGCCGCTTTCACCGGGAAATCCCGGGCACGCCGCTGCGTCTGGACGTCGAAGCGCTGGGTGCCGTGCCCGCTCAAGCGGCGCTGCCGGCTGGCAGTCGTGGGTTCTTATCCCGACGTGCCGCCAGAGTACGACACGGATTTCCTGTTCGAGGTGCCGGTGGCCGCGGCCGGCTATCCGCTCGCCGTCTTGCCGGCGCCGATTGCGCAGCGAGGCGGCGCGCCACGTGCCATTGATCTTGAGCGACCGCTCGGCGCTGACCTCGGCGTCAAGCATGCCTTTCTGCACGCGGGCCTGGGTTGGGGGGGCATGCCGCGCCATATTGTGCAAGACGAGTTGGCTAGCGGCGCGCTGGTCGAGTTGTCGCTGGAAGCGAGCCCGGTGCTGGGCCATGCTTTCTCGATGTATGCGTGCTGGCGCAAGGATGCGCCGCCAGGTCCGGCCGGGCGCCGCTTCATCGAGCTGCTGCGTCAGTTCTAGGGCGGCGAGACTACGGCTTCGGGCAGCCCGCGGCCGTTGTCGATGGTGAAGCCGTTGCGGCCGCGCCGCTTGGTGTCGTACAGGGCCATGTCGGCTCGCCCGATCAGGCCTCCCGCAGTTTCGGTGCCGCCGGCATAAAGCGCAATGCCGATGCTGGTGGTAACGCGCAACGGGGCGCCCAGCACGGTGAAGTCGGGCGCCACCGCCGCCATGACTTTTTCGGCCAGCAGCCGCACTTCGTCCGGATGGCGGATATTTTCGAACACGATCACGAATTCGTCGCCCGCCAGGCGGGCGGCGGTATCGGTGGTGCGCACGCTGCCCGACAGGCGCAGCGCGAACTCCTTCAACACTTCGTCGCCGCCGGCGTGCCCCAGGCTGTCGTTGATATGCTTGAAGTTGTCGATATCAAGGTAGGCCAGCGCCATCTGGCTGTCCTGGCGGCGTACGCGTTCGATGGCCTGGTCCAGCACATCTTCGAACTGGCGCCGGTTGGGAATGCCGGTCAGCGGGTCGCGCCGCGCCTGGCGCAGCAGCTCCGCTTCCACCTCGCGGCTGCGGGTGACGTCGGTGGTCAGGGCGTAGACGAAGGGCACGCTGCCATCCTTGCGCACATCGGGCACGAAAGTGGTTTCCAGCACGCGCGGCTCGCCATGCAGGCGGGCAGTCGATTCGTATTCGGTCACTTCGCCGCCAAAGGCGCGGTCCAGCCAGGGACGGGCTTGCTGGTAGGCCGCTTCGCCGCTCACGCTGGACATGGGGCGGCCGGGCAGGGTATCGGGATCGGTGTCCAGCCAGCGCCGGTAGGTGGCGTTGCCGAATTGCAGGACATGCTCGCGGTCGATGGCGCTGATCATCACCGGCAGGTGGTCGGCGATCAGCCGCAGGCGCTTTTCGCTGGCGGCCTGCGCCAGTTCGGCAGTCTTGCGTTCGGTGATGTCGGTGCACATCATATAGAAGCCGGGCACGCTGCCATCGGGCGCCAGGTCGGGCACCAGCTCGGTCATCAGGTGCAGGTGGCGTTCCAGTTCCTCGCCGGGACGCTCGACGTGGATGCGGCGGCCGGCCAGCACGATCTCGAAGCAATCTTTCCAGCGCTCGAAGGGGGCGGCCCCGAATACTTCGTCGAACCGCTTGCCGACCATGGCGCGCGGATCGAGGCCGAGCAGGAACCGGTAATGCTCGTTGGTGAAGCGGAAGCGCAGCTCGCGGTCGATATAGGCCACCAGGGCCGGGATATTGTCGGCAATCACGCGCGCCCGCTTTTCGCTTTCAGCCAGCCGCTCCTGCGCCGCCTGGCGTTCGGCCGTCAATTCATACAGCGCTTCGCTGAGCTCCCCGATCTCATCCTTGCCGCCGCTGCGCAGCAGGCTGATTTCGCCGCCACGGTTGCGGATGGCATGCAAGTTGGCGCGCAGCCTTTGCAGCGGCGACAGCAGTCCCTTGATCATCAGCCAGCTCAGGACCCCGGCCACGGCGGCAAAGGCGGTCGCCGCCAGCGCGGCCTGTTGCCGCATGCTGATCATGGGCGCGAACGCTTCGGCAGTCGGATAGCGCGCCGCCACGATCCAGTTGGTGGAATTCAGGCGCTTGTACGAATAGATGCCGTCGACGCCGTCCTTGTTGGTCGCTTCCATCCAGCCCTCAAAGCCGTCGAGGGCGCGCTGGGTGCCAAGGTTGAGGCCGGGCCGCGCATTGATATGCTCGAGCAGGCGCGCCTTGTTGGGATGGTTCACCAGCAGTCCCTCGGTGGTCATGATGAACATGAAGCCGGTCTTGCCCGGCTTCATGGCATTGAAATGATGGAAGAAGTCGGAGTTCAGCAAATCGATGCTTCCCACCAGGACCACCTGCACGTCGCCGCCGCTATCGACGATGGGATGGGTCAGCACGACCACCGGCAAGCTGGACACGCGTCCGCGCAGGGGCGGTGATATGATGGCCCGCTTTTGCGCCAGGGTCTGGGTGAAATAGGACCGGTCGGCAACCTGGGGATTGTCCTGCTGCGGAGCCCGCAGGCTGGTCAGGAACCTGCCGCTGCTGTCGAAGGCAGCCACGTTGGCAAATTCGGCCGAGGCCGCTGCGTGGCGTTCGATCGCGGCGTGGATGGCGGCTGGCGTGCGCTGGCTGGCCGGGATGGCGTCGGCAATCGAGGCCAGCAGCAAACGCTTGGTGGCCAGTTGTTCGTCGATATGCGCGGCGGCCACCGACAGGAGGCTGAACTGTTGCTGGCCGATCACGCTTTTCATGTCCCGTGCCGACATCGACAGCGCCAGCCAGGTCACGATGGTCGTCGCCGCAAGCACGAACAAGATCACCACGCAGGTCATGCGCGCGCGCAAGCTCTGTGGTAACAGTCGGTAGAGGGCCATGGCTTAGTATTGCACACCTGTTTGCGAGTGTGTTCTAAAATCCAAGGCACGGCCTTGATTGGAAATAATGTGAAAAATGCAATGACACTTGGCTGGGTGAACTGAGAATGGCTCATTTCCACCTGGCTTGGGAATTAGGCGGGGATCCCGCCCATGCGGGACGCTTGCGGGTCATTGCGCAAGCCCTGCTGGCACGCGGCCATGCCGTCAGCCTGTCGGTACGCGACCTGGGCCAGGCGCGCCGCCTGCTGGGCGGGCTCAACGTGACGATGCTGCAGGCGCCCCTGTGGCTGCACGGCGCCGGGCAGCATGCGGCCAGCCTGGCAGAAATCATGCTCGCTTCCGGCTATCGCGAGGCGCAGTCGCTGGACGCACTGGTGCGCGGCTGGCGCTCCGCGCTGCAGTTGCTGAAGCCGGACGTGGTGGTGGCGGAATTCGCCCCGACCGCCTTGCTGGCGGCGCGCACGCTGGATATTCCGTCGGCCGCGATCGGCGCCGGTTTTACCCTGCCGCCGCCCGGCCAGCCCTTGCCCAACTTCCGCCCATGGGAAGCGATGGACTTGCAGCGCCTGGCCGCGGCCGAACTGCATGCCCTCAAGATCATGAACACGGTGCTGGTGCACCACGGCGGCGTGCCTTATGTGCAGGCGGCCGACGCACTGCTGGGGCGCCAGCATTTCCTCTGCGCCTGGCCCGAGCTGGACCACTACGGCCGCCCGGCGGAGCGCGAGCAATGGTACGGTCCGGCCTTCGTGGCGCCCAGCGGCGAAGCGCCGCAGTGGCCGCCCGGCCACGGGCACAAGGTGTTCGTCTACCTGCGCCAGGAACATCCGGCCCACGTCGCTGTCCTGCACGCGCTGGTCATGGAAGGTTGCCGGGTGCTGTGCTACCAGCCGGAAGTCGCGGCCGGAGCGGTGCCGCCGGTGCATGCCACCAGCCTGGCGTATGCGCGCGGCCCGGTCGACCTGGCGGCCGCGCTGGCGGAGGCGCGCATCTGCGTCAGCCAGGCAGGCGAAGGCACCATTGCCCATTCCCTGCTGGCGGCGGTGCCCATGCTGCTGCTGCCGACCCAGCTCGAACGCTACCTGCTGGCGGCGCGCCTGGAACAGGCTGGCGTGGCGGTCAATGGCGGGCGTTTGCCGGGCGCGGTGGACTGGCGCGGCGTGGTGCGCAGCTTGCTGATGGACGGCCGCACCCTGATGGCGGCGCGCGGCGTGGCCAACCGTTACGCTGGCTTCACGCCGGCGCAGATGGCCGAGCGGCTGGCTGCCCGGCTGGAGTTGCTGGCGGCGAACGCCTAATGCGTTGGAGGCGGCCGGCGCTGCTCGCAGTGCTGGCGCCAGGCCAGTTCTTCCAGGGCCGCCACCGCGTCGCGCAGCCCGTCGAACCGCGCATCGGTAAAACTGCGGGCAAATCGTTCGTGGAATTCCGCGCGCTCCAGTTCTGCGGCGCTCTGCTTGCGTAACTGCTCCATCGTGATCTCCAAGGCTCGGCGCTAGTTTGGCATCAGGCAATGGTCGCGTCTGTGCGGCAGCGAACTTTTGCGGGCTCGTCTAGCTTGACAGTTTAGTAATCCCTACTAGCTTCCTGGCAATTCTTCCTAGGGAAACGTTGCGATTTGCGCCACAAGTCAGTACACTCGATTTAATTCACGGCAACCATTTAGTTCCGACAAAAAAAGTGTATTCACAGGCCCAAATCGATCCGGTCGTCAGTTTCCTGAACACGCAGGGTGAGGCAGTGCGCGGCACCATCGTGACACTCCAGCGCAAATCGCTGGTCATGGAAGTGTATAACCCGTATTCCATCGTGCAGGTCAGCGAGGTGCTCAGCGAGCTGACAGTGCGCATGGGCACGGCCAGCGCCTATATCGGCAAGGCCGTCGTGATCAGCATGGTCAACACCGGCCTGACCGCCGTGGTGTCGGTGACGCTGATCGACGAATGGCGCGAACTGAGCGAGGTGGTGATGCTGCCAGGTGCGGTGGGCCGCGAAGCGAGCAAGTTCGTGCTGGACTGGGACGAGCGCTTCCGCATCCGGCGCGATTACCAGATTGCCGTCAACGAGTCGCGCGCCTACCTGGCCGAGGTGGCGCGCTGGGTTGAGCAAGTCGACCTGTCCGATTCGCTGCCGAAGGAAGGCGGGCGCCTGCGCGCCGACGTGTTTGCCGAACTGGCCGAGCCGCTGATCATGCGCGTGCGCCGCTACTTCGACGACCTGAACAAGGAAGCGGGAATGGTCGAGGCCGATGCTGCCGCCGCCCACCGCGCTTTTGCGCAGGCGGCGCTGCACCCGCTGATCCTGCGCGCGCCATTCGTCTTCCGCACCTTCAGCAAGCCGCTCGGCTATGCCGGCGACTATGAAATGGTGAACCAGATCCTGGGCGACCCGCGCCAGGGGCCGAGCACTTACTTCCAGATCGTCAATGCGGCCTTTTTGCAGACTGCGGTAGCCGTGGCGCACCGCAACCGCATCGATATCCTGGTCGAGTTCCTGAAGCGCCAGGCCGACGCGGCGCGCCGCGTGGGGCGCCCGTACCGCGTGCTGAACGTGGGCTGCGGGCCGGCGCAAGAGATCCAGCGCTTCCTGCGCGAGTACGATGAGCCGCACTGGCTCTCGTTTGAACTGGTCGACTTCAGCGAAGAGACGCTGGCCTGGACGCGCGGCCAGCTGGGCGGCATCAGCGCCGGCCTGGCGCGCCAGCCGGACATCCGCTTCGTGCAGGATTCCGTGCACAACCTGCTGAAACGCCGCGTGGACGGGCCGCAAGTGGGCGCCGATTTCGACGTGGTGTACTGCGCCGGCCTGTTCGACTACCTGTCGGACAAGGTGTGCAGCCGCCTGCTGAGCTACTTCGCCTCCTGCATGAAGAGCGGCGGGCGCCTGCTGGTGACCAACGTCCACAGCAGCAATCCGGAACGCCCTGGCATGGAGCACCTGCTGGAGTGGTACCTGATCTACCGTGACGAGGCCAAGATGGAGCAGCTCCTGCCGCCGCAGGCGCGCGAGCGCCTCACCTATGTCGATGCGACCGGCGTCAATGTGTTTGCCGAAGCGTCGCTGCCATGACTGGACCGGTCCCCTACGTGAACCCGCAACTGCATTCGGCCTATGAGTCGGACCTGCGCGCCTACCGCCTGCGCTTCAGCCGCGGCGGCGCGTGGACCGCGATCGGCCTGGTGCTGCTGGGGATCGGGCTCGATTTCAGCCTCTATCCAGACCACCTCGGCGCATTTACCCTGGCGCGCGTGCTGGTGTCGCTGGCCATCCTCGCCATCATCGGCGTGATGCGCCAGCCATGGGGCGCGCGCAATGTGGAAGCGATGAGCTTCACCTGGCTGATGCTACCGCAGGTCATGATCGCCTGGATGATTGCCGTCACCGAAGGTGCCTCGTCGATTTATTACGCGGGCCTGAACCTGGGCGTGTTTGCCTCGGCCATCGCGTTTGCCTTCCGCATGTGGCAGAACCTGACGCTTGGCCTGTTGACCTACCTGCTGTACGCGGCCGCCTGCTGGGTGCATGACGGCCAGCCGCCGGTGGGTGGCGCTTTTGCCGTCAATTCGCTGCTGCTGGCGTTCAGTGCCGTGGCCAGTGCGGTGTGCACCTATTACAACGAGCAGGCGCGCTTCAACCTGTTCCAGCTCAAGGCGGAGCTGGCCGACAAGAACGCCCAGCTCGAGGCGAACAACCGCAGCCTGGCCGAGATCAAGGGGCAGATGCTGCAGCAGGAGAAAATGGCGGCCCTGGGCACCCTGGCGGCAGGCCTGCTGCACGAGGTGAACAACCCGGTCAACTTCTGCATGATGGCGATCGACATCGCGCTGGAGGAGCCGGCCGCCAAGGGCAGCGAAACGCTGCTGGAATGCCTGACCGATGCCAAGTCGGGCATGCAGCGCGTGCAGTACATCGTGTCCGACCTGAAGACCTTCGCCTACCGCAAGTCCGGCACCGACCACGAAAGTGCGCAATTCCTGTTCGAGCGTGCGCTGGAATCGTCGGTGCGCCTGGTGGGCCACGAGATCAAGGGCATCAAGGTGAATCGCCACCTGCAGCCGGACACCCTGGTGCGCGGCGACGAAGCGGCCATCATCGGCGTATTGATCAACCTGTTGAGCAATGCGGCACTGGCCATGCGCAAGGGCGCCACCCAGGCGCCGGCCATCGATGTGTATGCCGAAGCGCGCGGCGAACGGCTGAAGATCACGGTGCGCGACAATGGGCCGGGCATCGCGCCGGAAAATATCGGCCGCGTGTTCGAACCATTTTTCACCACCCGCGAAGTGGGGCAGGGCCTGGGTCTGGGGCTGTCGATCTGCTACAGCGTGATCCAGCGCCACGGCGGCCTGCTGGCCGCCGAGAGCATGCCGGGTGAATGGACCAGGTTCACCTTTGACTTGCCGCGCGTGAGCGGAGGCGAGAAATGAGCGATCGCAGCCAGCCGGCGACCGTGCTGTACGTGGATGATGAGGAACTGGCGCGCAAGTACTTCGCCCGCGCGGTGGAAAATGACTTCACGGTCCTGACCGCGCCCAGCGTGGACGAGGCGCTGGAGATCCTGGCCAAGCCCGACAGCGACGTCGACGTGCTGGTGACCGACTACCGCATGCCGGGCCGCGTCGGCGGCGAACTGCTGCGCCAGGTCGAGCGCGATTACCCGCACCTGGTGCGCATCCTGGTCACGGCCTACGCCGACAAGGAAGTGCTGCTGGAGACCATCAACGGCGGCGATATCTTCCGCATCCTGGAAAAGCCGCTCGATGCCAATACCGTGCGCGATGCGCTGCGCCTGGCCAGCGAGAATGCGCGCGAACGCGCGCTGCGCCGCCAGAGCCTGCTCGCAATCGAAGAAACCGTCGCTTTCCTGGCGCACGAATTGAACACGCCGCTGGCCACCATCGCCAATTTCGCGCGCAATATCCAGCGCCGCGTCAACGCCCAGCAGGAAGAGAGCGGCTTGCCGTGGCGGGCCGACATCGGCAACGCTGCGGCGCACATGAACGACAACGCGCGCTACTGCCTGTCGGTGCTGGCCTCGTTTGTCGAATCGGTCAAGCGCGCCAGCGTGGTGCCGGCGGCGCGCCTGGCCAGCGGCAGCGCGCAGCAAATGGTCGCGGCCTTGCTGGGCATGTATCCGCTGGCGCCAAGCCAGCGCGACATCATCGAAGTGGACGTGCAAGCCGACTTCACTGTGCGGGCCTCGCCCAACTGCGTGGCGCTGGTGCTGTCCTCGTTGCTGAGCAATGCGCTGCGCGCACTGCAAGGCCTGCCTGGTCCGCGGATCAGGATCACCGTGGGCGTGGCAGAGCGCCCCTATATCATCGTGGAAGACAACGGCCCGGGCATCGCGCCGGCGCTGCTGAACCGCCTGTTGCTGGACCCGGTGTCCATGCACGGCGATGAAGGCGGCAGCGGCTGGGGACTGATCTTCTGCAACCGCGTGATGCAATCGTTCGGCGGCCACCTGCGGGTGCAGTCGGAACTGGGTTGCTCCACCACCGTCACCATGAATTTCCCGGAGTTAGAGAAGGAACGAGCATGAACGAACAACAAGCGACCAGACAAGCGCCGGCGATCCTCTACGTCGACGACGAGGCGACCGCCCTCAAATATTTCCAGCGCGCCCTGGGTTCGCTGGCGCCAGTGTACGTGGCCGAGTCGGTGGAGGAGGGCAAGCGCATGCTCGACGAGCACGCCGACGACATCGCAGTGCTGGTGTCGGACCAGCGCATGCCCGGCGCCTACGGCAACGAGCTGCTGTTCTATGCGTGGGACCGCTACCCGCACATCGTGCGCATCCTGACCACCGCTTACTCAGAACTGGAGCACACGGTCGACGCGGTCAACCAGGGCCAGATCCACCGCTACATCCAGAAGCCGTGGGACATCGCGGCGCTGCGCATGGAGCTGAAGCAGGCCCTGGCCCTGGCCAGGCTGCAAAAGGAACATTCGCAACTGCTGCGCGAAAAGCTGCTGGTGCGCCAGAAGCAGGCCGTGGCCAGCCGCATCGGCACCCTGTACACCCTGGCGGCCAGCCTGTCGGCCGGCCCTTCCTTCGTGCCGGTGGAGAGCTACCTGGCGGGCGCCCTCAGCGCCGGCATGACGCCGCCGGAACCGGACTGGCTGATGCTGGACCACTCCGACCTGATCAGTTCGGAAGCCTTCCGCAGCGCCGCTTTCGGCTGCGCCGTGCGCGACCACCTGCAGGACCTGGAGCAGCGCTATGCCGATGCCGACCCGGCGCACGCCTTGGCGCTGCTGGCGGAAGCATTCGGCCCGACTTTCCGCGCGGTGGATGCCGGCCACGCCCTGTTCCTGCAGGCGTCCCAGCTCACCGAATTCCTGGAAACGCCGACCAGCGCGCCGGTCTCGTCGCAGCACGCGTTCTGGCTGGCCTGCCTGTTGTGGATGGGCAAGCGCGGCGCTTCGCTGCAAATGGCCAGCGGCGCACAGGGCGTGGAATGCCGGCTGGTGCAGGCCGACGCCGCCCTGACCCCGTCGCAGCTGGCGGCCTGGGTCGAGCAGTTCTGATCAGCGCAGCGCCGGTGCGCGCTGCTGCTGTGCGCCGTCGTCCTGGCTGCCCATGAGCTGAACCAGGCGGCGCGCATGTTCCAGCATGGTGGCCGAGGCGCTGGCTGCCTGCTGCACCAGTGCGGAGTTTTGCTGTGTCACCCGGTCCATGCCACTGACGGCGCTGCTGACCTGTTCGATGCCGTCCGACTGGGCGCGGCTGCCGTCGGTAATGCCCTGCATCAGTCCTGCCACCTGCTGGACCGATCCCACCAGTTTTTCCATCACCTGCCCGGTTGCACCGGCCAGCTGGTTGCCCTGTTCGGCCTTGCCCACCGAATCGCCGATCAGCTGGCGAATTTCCTGCGAGGCCGCGGCGCTGCGCTGGGCCAGGCTGCGCACCTCGCTGGCTACCACGGCAAAGCCGCGCCCCTGCTCGCCGGCGCGCGCCGCTTCCACTGCCGCATTGAGCGCCAGGATATTGGTCTGGAAGGCGATGCCGTCGATCACGCCGATGATGTCGTGAATGCGGCGCGCGCTGTCATGGATGGCGCCCATGGTGCTGACCACCTGGGCCACCATGGCGCCGCCCCGAACCGCCACCTGGGAAGCGCTGGACACCAGTTCGGTGGCAGCGTGCGCATCGGCGGCATTCTGGCGCACCGCCTGGGCCAGTTGTTGTACCGTGCCAACGGTGCGCAGCAGTTCGGCGGCCTGCTGCTCGGTGCGCGCCGACAAATCCTGGTTGCCGCTGGCAATGGCATGCGCAGCGTTGCTGATGGCATCGAGGCCGACATGGGCCTCGGTCACGGTGCGGTGCATGCGGTCGAAGCCGGCCTGCAGGCTGCGGCGGTCGGCCTCGGTCTGCAAGCGCTGGCGCGCGAAACTGCGTGCGAAATGGCAAAGCGCCGCGGTTTCCACCACCACGTACAGCGCGTGCACAATGATGACGGGCAGCGAAGGGCGGCTCAGGCACATGGTGCCGAAGCCGGCTTGCTGCAGGAAATTGAACAGCAAGTGGTGCAGGGCGACAAAGGCTGCGGCAGCCACGATCACGCGCCAGTCCTGGTAGACCACCAGCAGGGCCAGCAAGACGAAGATGCCGAAGTGCAGTTCGATCATGCCCATGGCCTGGTGGATGTGCAGGGCGCAGAACCACATGCAAGCGACGCCGACAGCCATGCGGCTGGCCAGCGCCTGCGGCGCCTTCCAGGCGAGCAGGCTTGGCAGCAAGGCCGCCGGCACGCCCGCCAGCAACGCCGGCTGCCAAGTGCCATACCACGGCGCCAGGCCCAGCGAAAGCGCCAGCAACAGCCACAGGGTCGGGATGAACAGCTTGTGCGCCTTGGCGTAATGGTCTTGCATTGGTGTCTCCCCAGTCATTTTAATAACACATATTGTCTGGAATAAACAGTTGCATGTCGATAAAGTAGTGAAAGTGACCAGCCATTACGTGCGCTGCGCCCGCCAAAGCTTGGCTAGCATAGGGGCAGCATCTGAAACACGGAGGCCTATCATGCCAAGAGGAGCCAGCCCGAAACGCGAGCGCGAATACAAGGAGCTCAAGCAGGAGTTCAAGCAGGAACACCGCTACCCCGGGCGCGAAGAGGAAGTGGCGGCGCGCATCGTCAACAAGCAGCGCCGCGAACACGGCGAGACCAAGGCGCAGAAAGCGCGCTCGGGACGTAAAGTGCATTAAGGAAGGCGCTTTGGGCAAGACTTTCTGGCAACTTCTCGCTGGAGAGTCGGTTATACTCGGGGCTTCGGATCACCGGAGCCGCCATGCCAGACGAAGCCTTGCCTGAACGTCCTTCCCTGCGGCACAGGATTGGCCCGGCGGGGCTGGGGACGGTGCTGGCCGGATTGCTGGCGATCGCAGTCCTGTTGCTGACCTTGCTCTCCGCAGCATTGCTGGGCTGGCGCACTGCCGACGAGCTCAAACGCAGCATCGGCCATGGCCTGGCGCAGCGCGCCGGCGATAACGCCGACCAGCTCGATGCCGCCATGTTCGAACGCTATCGCGAAGTGCAACTGCTGGCGCGGCGCGCCGGCGCCGCGGCGGGCGAACTGGGCGTGGCGCAGCGGCGCCACCTGCTGGAAGACCTGCAGCGCACCTATCCCCTGTATGCCTGGATCGGACTGGCCGACGCGGCCGGCAAGGTCACGGTTGCCACCGGCGCCGTGCTGGAGGGCGCCGACGTGTCGCGACAGCCGTGGTGGGCCGACGCGCCAAGCGGGGTGTACGTGCACGACGTACACGCCGATCCGCAGCTTGGGCAGTTGCTGCCGTCCAGCGCCGGGCGCGCGCTGCGCGTGCTGGACCTGGCTTTCCCGTACTACGACGGCGCCAGCCGCCCGGCCGGCGTGCTGGGCGTGCACCTGCACTGGAACTGGGCACGTGAACTGCTGGGCGAAAGCGTGATGGTGGTCTCGCGCGCCGGCAAGGTGCTGGCAGGCCCGGACGCCTTGCTCGAACAGCCTTTGCAAGGCGGCGCCCTGGCGCAGGCGCGGCTGCAGCATGCCGGTTACGTAGAAGAGCGCTGGGCCGATGGGCGCAACTACCTGGTCGGTTATGGACGCACGCGCGGTTACGACGGCTATCCCGGGCTGGGCTGGACCGTGCTGGTGCGGCAGGATGTCGACAGCGCCCTGGCGCCGGTACGCCGGCTGCAGGCAGGCGTGGTATTGGGCGGGATGGCGCTGGCGCTATTGTTCGCCCTGATCGGCTGGCGTACCGGACGCGCAGTGCTGCAGCCGGTGCAGCAGGCGCAGGCGGCGCTGCGCCTGGTCGAGCAGGGCGGCGCCAGCGAAGTGCCGCCCCTGGCGGGCAGCTTCAGCGAGCTCGAGGCCTTGCGCACGGCCTGCAACGCCGTGCTGCAGCGCCAGGGTGGCGAGGCGCGGCAACTGGCGCACGACAAGGCGGGACTGCAACAGCAACTCGAACAAGCCGTGGCGGAGCTGGCGCGCGCGCAAGGCGAGGGCCGGGCCGTGGCAGCGCGCATGTGCGCCATGCTCGATGCGACCCAGGAAGCCTTTATCGGCCTGACCGAAAACGGCAACGTCACGGACTGGAACGGGCGCGCCAGTGAAATCTTCGGCTGGCAGCGCAGCGAGGTGCTGGGCAAGCCGGTCGACCAATTCCTGCAGGCCGGCAGCGGCCTGCTGGCGCGCCTGGGCGACGGCAGCGTCGGCCAGCCGGTGGCGCTGACGGGCTGGCGCCGCGACGGGGCACGCTTCGACGCCGAGCTGACGCTGCGGCGCCACGCGGCCGATGGGGCGCAGGCCTATGCGGTATTCGTCACCGACGCCACGCAGGGCCGGCGCAGCGAAGAGGCGGCGGCCGAGCAGCTTTCGGCCCTGGCCAGCGCCCAGCTGGAACTGGCGGACAAGGAGCACTTCCTGCGCACGGTGGCCGACCACAATCCGGCCGCCATCGGCTATGTCGACCAGGACGAGGTGTTCCGCTTTGCCAACCGCAGCTACCAGACCTTGCTGGGCATCGACCCGGCTGCGATGATCGGGCGCAGCATGAAGGAAGTGCTGGGCGAGGCCCCGTACCGGCAAATCGAACCGCACGCGGCGGCGGCGCTGCGCGGCGAGCGGGTGCATTTCGAGACCGACACCGAGCGCGCCGGCTGGCAGCGCCATTTCATGACCGACTACATTCCCGACACCGACGTGCAGGGCGAAGTGTGCGGCTTCCACATCGTGGCGCTGGACATCACGGCGCGCAAGAAGGCCGAATTGCAGCAACAGGAAGCGAGCCGCGCCAAGAGCGCTTTCCTGGCCAATATGAGCCATGAAATCCGCACGCCGATGAATGCCGTGCTCGGCATCGGCCAGTTGCTGGAGCGTACACCCCTGAACGCCGAGCAGCGGGAATATGTGCGCCTGATCCGCGCCTCCGGCAGCGCACTGCTGGCACTGGTCAACGACATCCTCGACCTGTCGAAGATCGAGGCCGGCAAGCTGGCCGTGGTGGCGGCGCCATTCCAGGTCGACGAACTGGCCGAGGCGGTGGCGGCGGCGATGCAGTCGGCCAGCGTCGGCAAGCGGCTCGACCTGCTGCTCACGCTCGACCAGGACATGCCGCAAAGCCTGGTGGGCGATTTGCAGCGCCTGCGCCAGGTGGCGCTCAACCTGGTCGGCAACGCGATCAAGTTCACGGCCGAAGGCGAGGTGCGGGTACACATCGGCAGCAGTGCGCCCGGCAGCTCCATGGAGATCCTGCAACTGGTGGTCAGCGACAGCGGGATCGGCATGAGCGGCGAACAAGTGGGGCGGCTGTTCAATCCCTTCGAGCAGGCCGACACCTCGACCGCGCGCCGCTTCGGCGGCACCGGGCTGGGACTGTCGATTTCGCAGCAGCTGGTGCAGCTCATGGGAGGCACCATCACGGTCAGCAGCGAAGCGGGACGCGGCAGCGAGTTCGTGGTGTCGCTGCCGCTGCAGGTGGCGCGTCGCCAGCGCGCCGGCGATCTGGCCAGCGGCGTGCTGGCCGGCCTGCGCGTGCTGCTGGTGGACGACCATGTGCCGACCCTGCATTACCTGGAGGGCCAGTTGCGGCAATGGGGCTGCGTGGTGGAAACGCATGCGGCAGCGCCGGCTGCCGACACGGGAAGCTGGGACGTGGCCCTGGTCGACTCGGTGCTGCTCGACGCGCAAGGCACGGCAGCATTCGAGGGCATGTGCCTGGTGGCGCTGAACCGCAGCCTGGACCGCAATTCCTTGCCGGGCGAGGCGGCGGCGCTGGCCAAGCCGGTGCTGCCCGCTGCCCTGCGCCTGCTGTTGCAGGGCTTGCGCCAGCAGGGCGGCGCGCCGCTAGCGGCGCAGGAAGCCGTGCAGGCTGCCTACGCCAGCGTGCTGCGCGGCGCGCGCATCCTGCTGGTGGAGGACAACCCGACCAACCAGGTGGTGGCGCGCGGCGTGCTGGAGCCGGCCGGCGCGCAGCTGACGGTGGCCGAGCATGGACAGCAGGCCGTGGACTTGCTGCGCGTCGACCCGGCGGCCTTCGACCTGGTGCTGATGGACGTCCAGATGCCGGTCATGGATGGTTTCGAAGCGACCCGCATCCTGCGCGGGCAGATGGGCTTGCGGCTGCCGATCCTGGCGATGAGCGCGGGCGTGCTCGATACCGAGCAAGCCAAGTGCCTGGAGTGCGGCATGGACGGCTTCATTCCCAAGCCCGTCGATTACACGCGGATGCTGGCCACCATCGCGGCCCACCTGGGCGGCGCGGCGCGGCGGCCGACGCCGACACCCACGCCGTCAGCGGCGGCCGCGGGGCCGGCGGCCGACGCCGACGCCGACCAGCAGCCCGGCGTATTCGCCATCCGCAAGCTGCTGTCCGTGATTGGCCATGGGCCGCAGCGGCAGAACATCGTTGCGCTGGTGGAGCGCGTGGTGCGCCAGTCGCAAGCCGAGTTCGACGCCGCGCAGGCACGCTGGCAAGCGGGCGATGCGTCCGGCGCGGCTGCCGCGCTGCACGCCTTGCGCGGCGGTGTCGGCAGCCTGGGCGCGCGCAATTTTTCGGAAGCCACAGTGGCGGCCGAGCAAGCCCTGCGCGAAGGCGACGCGGCAGCCATCGGCCGCCAGTTCGCGCTGGTGCAAGACGCGCTGTCGGCAACGCTGCAGGCCGGCGCGCGCTGGCTGCAGTTGGAGCAGCCGGCGCCCGCCGCCAGGGTGCAGGAGGATTTGCAGAGTGCGATGCAGACACTGGTCGACATGCTGCGCCGCCAGGACCTGGATGCGCTCGAACAGTTTCGCCAGTTGCGGCCGCAGCTGGCCAGCCAGCGCGGCGACGATGCGGCGGCCCAACTGGAAACAGCAATAGAAGCGTTGGACTTCGGTACCGCGCTCGACGTCCTGAATGAGGAAGCATGGAAAGCACCATCCTGATCATCGATGACAACCCAGACACTATCCGCCTCATGAGCGCCATGTTGCGCGAGCAGGCAAGGGTGCTGTTTGCCACCAATGGCCTGGCGGGCCTGGAGATTGCGCGCGCCCAGCGCCCGCAACTGATCCTGCTTGACCTGCAGATGAAGAGCATGGACGGCTTTGCCGTTTGCGAGCGCATCATGGCCGACCCCGACCTGCGCCATTGCCCGGTGATTTTCGTCACCGCCAGCAGCGGCGTGGAGAGCGAGATCGCCTGCCTCGATGCCGGCGCCGTCGATTTCATCACCAAGCCGCTGAGCGGACCGGTAGTGCAGGCGCGGGTGCGCACCCACCTGCGCCTGCAGGCGGCGCTGGCCAGCCTCGACACGCTGGCCCACAAGGATGGCCTGACCGGGCTGCACAACCGGCGCTATTTCGACGAGCAGTTCGCGGTGGAACTGGCGCGGCACCGGCGCCAGGGGGCTGCCCTGGGGGTGGCGCTGGTCGATGTCGATCACTTCAAGCTGTATAACGACCACTACGGCCACCAGACGGGCGACGAATGCTTGCGCGCCGTGGCGCAAGCGCTGGCGCAGTGCACGCGCCGGCCTGGCGAACTGGTGGCTCGCTACGGCGGCGAGGAGTTCGTGGTGCTGCTGCCAAACAGCTGCGTGGACGAGGTGCAGCGCTACGGGGCATGGGTCTGCGAGCATGTGGCCGGGCTGCGCATGCCGCATGCCGCCTCGCCGGTGGCGCCGCATGTCACCATCAGCGCCGGCCTGTGCTCGCTGTCGCCGGATATCGACGACACGCCGGCCAGCGCGCTGGAAGCGGCCGACAGGGCCTTGTATGAAGCCAAGCGGGCCGGCCGCAACCGCGCCATGCTGGACGGCGCGGCAAGCGCTAAGTGCCGGGCAAGCTGATACGGTTGCGCCCCATGTGCTTGGCGCGGTACAGCGCCGCATCGGCCGTCGCCACCAGCTGCGCCGGCTGGTGCTCGTGGGAGGCAATCGCAGTGGCCGCGCCGATGCTGACCGTGACATAGTGCTGGGCCGCGCCGATATTCGGCAGGCGCAGCGCTTCGACGCGGCAGCGTATCCGTTCCGCCACGATGGCAGCGCCTTTGAGCGACTGGTTGGGCAGGATCACGGCAAATTCCTCGCCGCCGTAGCGCGCCACCAGGTCGTTGGCACGCATTTCGCTCGCCACGGCGGCGGCGATGCGCTTCAGGCAGTCGTCGCCGCCGACGTGGCCGTAGGCGTCGTTGTACTGCTTGAAGTTGTCGACGTCGACCATCAGCAGCGACAGCGGTTGCGCCTGGCGCAAGGCGCGCTGCCATTCGGCCAGCAGGGTGTGGTCGAAGCAGCGCCGGTTGGCCAGCCCTGTCAGGCCGTCTCGCGTTGCCAACTGCTCCAGCGCGATCTGGGCCTGCTTTTCCTCGGTCAGGTCGCGCAGGGTTTCCACCACGGCCACCAGTTGGCCGTCGCTGTCGTAGATCGGACTGGCGTCGGCGGCCAGGTAGCGGCGGCCGGCGGTGCGCGGCATTTCACACCAGTTTTCGGCGCACAGGTTGTCCTTGGCGCCAGCCGGACCGCGCGACTGGCCGTCGTACAGGTCCAGGATCTCGCCGGTGCGGCCGGCGATCACCAGGTCGGCCAGTGTCGGGCGCTGATTGGCGTAAAAGGCGCACCAGTGCCCGCTGGTGCCGAGCAGCTCGTGCGCCGGCACGCCGGTCAGGCGCTCGCAGGCCCGGTTCCAGATGACGACCCGGCCCTGGGCGTCGAGCACGAAAGTGGGAATGACCAGCAGTTCCATCAGCTTCAGCGCAAAGCCCTGCGGCTGGTCGGGGGAGGGTGCTTCCATCAGATGGGAGATCTTGAGGAGACTATTCATTTGGCGGCGGCCCTGTTTGTTGTTCACTGCGTCGGGAATTTGATTGTGCCGCTGCCGCAAGGGATAAATGTTGATGAAGCGCAAAGCCGTTTCGTTTTGTGAAACGCGCTATAATGTAGGGTTGCCGACCACTGGATTCACCCGTGACATATAGCATCAAGGAAATTTTCTACACCCTGCAGGGCGAAGGGGCCCATGCCGGGCGGCCCGCCGTATTCTGCCGCTTTTCCGGCTGCAACCTGTGGACGGGTCGTGAGCAGGACCGCGCCAGCGCCGTTTGCCAGTTCTGCGATACCGACTTCGTGGGCACCGATGGCGAACGCGGTGGCAAATTTGCCACGCCGCAGGCGCTGGCGCAGGAAATCGACAGCCTGTGGCCGCCCGGCCGTGGGCACAAGTATGTGGTGTTTACCGGCGGCGAACCGTTGCTGCAGCTTGATGCGCCGCTGATCGATGCGATGCATGCGGCGGGCTTTACCATCGCCATCGAGACCAACGGCACCGTCGAAGTGCCGGCCGGCGTGGACTGGATCTGCGTCAGCCCGAAGATGGGCTCGAAGCTGGTGGTTAGCAAAGGCAATGAAATCAAGGTCGTGATCCCGCAGAAGGACCAGGACCTGGCCGCGTATGAAGGCCTGGATTTCGAGAATTTCTTCGTGCAGCCGATGGATGGCCCGCTGGCGGCCTTCAATACCGCGCTGGCGATCGAGACCTGCAAGCGCAATCCGAAGTGGAAACTGAGCCTGCAAACCCATAAACTGTTGAACATCCCTTAAGCAATGCTGACTATCACCCGCAAGCTGGAATTCGATGCTGGCCATCGCATTCCTGACCACAAGAGCCAGTGCCGCAACCTGCACGGCCACCGCTATACTCTGGAAATCACCCTGACCGGCAAGGTGATCGACGCCGAAGGCAATTCCGACAACGGCATGATCATGGACTTCTCCGACGTCAAGACCATCGCCAAGGAACACTTGGTCGATGTGTGGGACCACGCCTTCCTGGTGTACGAGAAGGATGCCGCGGTGAAGGATTTCCTGTCCTCGCTGCCCAACCACAAGACCGTGGTGATCGACCGCATCCCGACGGTGGAAAACCTGGCTGCGGTAGCCTGGAACATCCTGAAGGCCGCTTTCAAGGACCGCTACGGTACCGGCCTGCACTTGCACAAGCTGGTGCTGCATGAAACCCCGAACTGCTGGGCTGAAATTGTCGAATGAGCTGTACATGCGCGAGGCGCTGCTGGAAGCGCGTCGCGCCTGGGCGGAAGGCGAGGTGCCGGTGGGCGCTGTCGTGGTCAAGGATGGGGTGGTGATCGGGCGCGGCTATAACCAGCCGATCGGCCGCCACGACCCGACCGCCCATGCCGAAATCATGGCGATGCGCGCGGCTGCCGAAGCGCTGGGCAACTATCGGCTGCCCGGCTGTGAACTGTATGTCACGCTGGAGCCTTGCGTGATGTGCTCCGGCGCCATGATGCATGCGCGCCTGTCGCGCATTGTCTATGGCGCCACCGATCCCAAGACCGGCGCCTGTGGCTCGGTGGTCAATGTTTTCGAGAGCGGGCAGCTGAATCACCATGCCGAGGTGGAAGGCGGCATGCTGGCCGAGGATTGTGGCCAGGTGCTGAGAGACTTCTTCGCCGAACGGCGCGCCGTGCGCAAAAACAACGTCGCTTGAGCGCGCGCCACGCGCCGCTGTTGCGGTGCTATGCTGAACCATGGCCAGCGTTGATATAAACGGTATTACGATTACCTACGAGTCGAGCGGCGACCCGGCCGGGCCGGCCGTGCTGTTGAACATGGGGCTCGCGCTGCAACTGATTTCCTGGCCTTGTGAATTCGTCGAAGGACTGATGCAGCGCGGCTTCCACGTGATCCGCTACGACAACCGCGATGCTGGCCTTTCTTCCCACTTTGACCATATGGGTGCGCCCAACCTCTGGCTGGCCTACCTGCGCCACATCTTCGGCTGGCGCCAGCGCGCACCCTATACCCTGAACGACATGGCTGGCGATGCGGTGGGGCTGCTTGATGCGCTCGGCGTCGCGGCCGCGCATGTTGTCGGGGTGTCGATGGGCGGCATGGTGTCGCAGATCATGGCGGCGCGCTATCCGACGCGCACGCTGAGCCTGACCTCCATCATGTCGAGCAGTGGCCGTCCCGGCTTGCCGGGGCCGACGCCGGCAGCGCGCCGCATCCTGCTGCGGCGCACGCCAAGCGCCCACCACAGGGCGCGCGTGGTGGAGCAGATGGTCGATACTTTCCGCACTATTGGCAGTCCGGCCTTTCCCATGCCGGACGACTTGCTGCGCCAGATGGCCGGTGCAG
Source organism: Pseudoduganella sp. S-14 (assembly GCF_049913285.1). GTDB lineage: Bacteria > Pseudomonadota > Gammaproteobacteria > Burkholderiales > Burkholderiaceae_D > Rugamonas. Next base: position 3,607,945 of record NZ_CP183991.1, on the reverse strand, counting down.
CGGTGGCGCGCAATGTAAGCGGCGACGGGGTGGCGCGGCAGCTGGTAGCAATCGCCGCTTCGGGCGATCGCAGTGCGCTGCTGCGCAAGATCCGCTGTCCTGCGCTGGTGATCCATGGCGATGCCGATCCGCTGGTGCCTTGCGCTTGCGGCATCGACACGGCGCGCCAGATCCCGGGCGCGCGGCTGGAGCTGATCGAAGGCATGGGGCACGATATGCCGCCCGCCCTGGTTGGCAGGCTGCCAACCTTGCTTGATCAACACCTGAGGGGTAATATGGCCGGGTGAAAAATACCGGAATTGCCATCGCCGCACCTGGCGGCTACGCCCTCGATGACGCCGCGCTGGCACGCGGCATTGCCCGCCTTGAAGCGCAGGGCTGCATCGTCCACAACTATTACGACGCCGAGCGCAAATTCCAGCGTTTTGCTGCCACCGACGACGGCCGCCTGGCGCAGCTCAATGCCGCTGCGGCGGATCCGGATTGCCAGATCGTGATCATGCTGCGCGGCCAATACGGCATCAGCCGCATCCTGCAGCGCGTCGATTTCCGCAGGATGGCCGACAGCGGCAAGCTGTTTAGCGGCTACAGCGATGTCACGGCCTTCCATATGGGCTTGTACCAGGCCACTGGCCGGATCAGTTTTGCCGGGCCGATGATGTGCGATGACTTCATCCGCGAAGAGCCTGTCGAATACACGCTGCGGCAGTTCTGGGATTGCCTGCGCGGTCCGACCCACCAGGTGCGCGGCACGGCAGTCGGCAATCCGCAGGTCGATGTCCAGGGTACGCTGTGGGGGGGGAACCTGGCGATGGTCAATCATCTGGTCGGGACGCCGTTCTGGCCGCAGATCGAGGGCGGCATCCTGTTCCTGGAAGATATCGCCGAACATCCGTATCGCGTAGAGCGCATGCTGCTGCAGTTGCATTACGCGGGCGTGCTGGAGCGCCAGAAGGCGATCGTGCTGGGCGACTTTTCCGGCTATAAGTTGGGAGCACACGATAATGGCTATGATTTCGAAGCGATGCTGGCCTTCATTCGTGGCCTGCTGCCATTACCGGTGCTGACCGGACTGCCGTTTGGTCATGTGAAGGAGCGCTGCACCTTGCCGTTTGGCGCGCAAGCTCGCCTTGTGACCGATATCGACGGCTTCGACCTGACTGTAAGCGGATATCCGACCTTGCCATGACCGGCGCGGAGAGCTACTACCGCGCCACAGCGCCGGGAGAATGCTACGCCCCCTTGTCCGGCAGCCATCGGGCGCGCGTCTGCATTATCGGCGCGGGCTTCGCGGGCCTGGCCACCGCAATGTCGCTGATGGAACATGGCGAGCGCGATGTCGTGCTGCTGGAGGCCGAATCCGTCGGTCACGGTGCATCCGGCCGCAACGGCGGTTTTGTATTTGGCGGCTATTCGCTCGACGAGCAAGCCTTGCTAGCGACGGTCGGCGCGGAGCAGGGCAGGCGGCTTTACCAGCTAACGCTTGGCGCCGTCGACCAGATCCGGCGCCGAATCACGCGATACGGGATCGAATGTGATGCGACGCACGGCGGCATCTATCTTGCGAACTGGTTCGACGACCCGCGCGTGTTGGACGAACGCCAGCGCTTCATGCAGGAACATCTTGGCGTGGAATGGCAGCGCATCTCGCGCGCCGATTTTGCCGAGCGCGCCCGCAGCCAACGCTATTTCGGCGCCCTGTATGAAGAAAATGCCTTTCATTTCCATCCTTTGAAGTATGCGCAGGGCCTGGCAAGGGCGCTGCATGCTGGCGGTGTTCGCCTGCATGAAGGTAGCCGCGCGACCGCAATTGAAGCACGCAGCAACGGTGGCTGGCGCGTCGCCACCGATGCCGGCGAAGTGCTGGCCGATGAAGTGGTTGTCTGTTGCGGTGGTTATATCGAACGCCTTTATCCGGCGCTGGCCGGCGCGATTCTGCCAATTGCCACTTATGTCATGGTGACAGAGCCGTTGGGCGCGCGCATGCCGCAGGCGCTTGCCACCGACGCTGCCATCTACGATACGCGTTTCGCCTTCGATTACTACCGCCCATTGCGGGACAGCCGCATGCTGTGGGGCGGGCGGATCTCGGTGCGCTCGCGCAGCCCGGAGGATGTGGGGCGCCTCCTGTATGCCGACATGCTGAAAGTCTATCCGCAACTGGAGGGTACCAGGGTCGAATACGCCTGGAGTGGATTGATGAGCTATGGTCGCCACAAAATGCCGCAGCTTGGCAAACTGCCCAATGGGGTCTGGTATGGCATGGGGTTCGGTGGCCATGGCGTCGGCCCAACTTCGCTGGCGGGCGACGTGCTGTCGGCCGCCCTGATGGGTGAACTGTCCCAGGTCGAGCAGTTTGGCGCCTGGGGCTTACCCACTACCGCCGGCCCCGCCGGCCTGCTGGCAGCCCAATTGACCTACTGGTACTACGAGCTGCGTGATTGGATGCGTCAGTAATACATTTCAGGCGTCCAGACCCCGCGCACTGTTGAATTCAAACATTAGTTGCCAATGATAAAATAGTTGCTTCAAATGCAAATGGTTGGGGTCATGGATGAAAAATGCGCAAGTTCTGCTTGGCGTATCGCAGCAAGGCAGGTTACTTAAACTTGACACGTCCCTGGGTACCGATGTGCTGCTGCCCCACCGCGTCGTCGGAGAGGACCGCTTAGGGCAAGGTTATACCTTTACGCTCGACGCCTTGTCTTTGCAGGATGACATTGAGCTGAAACGGTTGATCGCTCAGCCAATCACGCTTTGGATCAGGCAGGCAAGCTCGATCGAATATCTTCCGGTCCACGGCTACGTGCAGCAAGCCTCCATGCTAGGACACGACGGCCAATTCACGGTTTATCAGCTGGTGTTTTCATCATGGTTGCATTTCCTGCGGTTCCGGCAGGATGCACGCATCTGGCAGGACAAGACTACCGACGACATTATCAGCGACGTATTCAACCAGCATCCGCAGGCGGGCGGCCGCTTCCGCTTTGACCTGGCCGAACCCGCCCAGTCGCGTTCCTACTGCACGCAGTATGAGAGCGACTGGAATTTCGTCATGCGCCTGATGGAAAGCGAGGGCTGGTACTGCTACCACGAGCAGGAACAGGATGGCTCCAACTATAGTGGTCCCCGAGTTTGAGACGGTGGTTTAAGCTGTCGTCCGTGAAAGGATGATAGCAAATGAGTGAAGGTAAAAAACGAAGGGTGCACACCGCAGAATTCAAGGCTAAGGTTGGCCTGGAAGCTGTGCGCGGCGTGAAGACGGTGACGGAGATCGCGCAGGAGTATGGCGTGCACCCTGTGCTGGTAGGTCAGTGGAAAAAGGAAATTCTGGAAAACGCTGGCGCCTTGTTTGACGTTAAACGCGGCCCCAAGCCGGTCGACGAGAGCAGCCCGGAAGATAAGCTCTACAGCGAGATCGGCAAGTTGAAGATGCAGGTGGATTGGCTTAAAAAAAAGCTAGGCGAATGAGCCCGTCGGAGCGGTCGCAGTGGATCGAGCAAGGCGATGACATGCCGTTGGCAATGCAATGCGAACTGGCAAGCGTGCCACGCTCCTCGGTCTACCGGCGACTGGAAGCAGCGGCCCGACAACAGTGCTTGGACGAAGAAGAGCTGGAACTACGCGCCTTGATCGACCGGGAATATACCAACCGGCCGTTTTATGGCAGCCGACGCATGGTGGTGTTTTTACGAGCCCAAGGTCACTGCGTGAACCGCAAGCGCGTGCAACGACTGATGCGCGACATGGGACTGGCGGGAATGGCGCCGGGCCCGGCGACGAGCAAACCGAATCCAGGGCACAAAGTCTATCCGTACCTGCTGCGGGGCGTTCCGGTGATACGGCCAAATCAAGTGTGGTCGACAGACATCACGTACATTCGGCTGGCGCGAGGCTTTGCATATCTGGTGGCGATCATCGACTGGTATAGCCGCAAGGTGCTGTCCTGGCGCATCAGCAACAGCATGGACGCCTCGTTCTGCGTGGACTGCCTGGAGGACGCATTGCGGCACCACGGAAGGCCTGAAGTGTTTAACAGCGACCAGGGCTCGCAGTTCACCAGCAGCGCCTTCACAGACGTGCTCAAACGCGAAGGTGTGGCGATCAGCATGGATGGGCGCGGACGGGCATTGGACAACATCTTCGTGGAACGCCTGTGGCGCAACGTGAAATATGAGGATGTGTACTTGAAGGGCTACGCCAATATGGCCGAGCTTACGGTGGGACTGGCGCAATACTTCGCTTTCTACAACACCGAGCGACCGCATCAGGCATTGGAATACGAGACGCCAAACCGCGTCTACAGCGCGGGAAATGGCGGCGGTGCGCTAATCGTCGACAAGTTCGGCGACACGGATCTAGAGCAGGAAAAAGTGCGTAGGACGGGGCAGCGCCGACCAGCTGCAGAAGTTGAAATGGGCACAGCTTAAATTAACCGGCTGAGTGTCTTGACTGACGGGTCCACTTTAAACCACACCTTGGTGATTACCGATTCCGTGTCCCAACTGAAGCCGTTGGTGCCGGGAGAGATCCGATTCCATCGCGGGGCTAAGAGCGATGAGATCAACAAGGTCACCCATTGGGGCGGCCAGCGCAGGTTACAGAGCCGGCAGCTCTCAACTGTCACCTACGACTACAAAGCCCCCAGCAATAGCAAGGCCACAAATACCTATACCCAGCCTGGCCTTGGCGCGGTGCCGGATCAACTGGAGGTCTACGAATATACCGGACCCTATACCTACCTAGAGCGCGAACGGGGCGATACCTTGGCCAAGATCAAGGTCGAGGCCTGGGAATCCCAAGCCAAGCGCTATTTCGCCTGGTCGAGCGTACCTGCCCTGGCTGCGGGCGTAGGGCGCTGGTTCAGCCTGGCCGACCACGCCGATCATGACAGTGATGAGGAAGAAGGCCGGCAATTCATGGTCATCCGCCTGCAATGGTATATCGAGAACAATCTGCCGTTCTCGACCACAGTCAATCACTACCCCGGTAGCCTGGAAAGCAGGATTGCCGATGCCAAGCGCCAGACTGCCGCCAGCGACAAGGTCTTGAACGAACAGAGCGGCTATTTTGTCAATAGCATCGAGGTTCAGCGCCGGAGTGTTGAATACCGCAGCCCGCTGGTGCACGCCAAGCCCGAGATGCACCCACAGATTGCGGTGGTTGTGGGCCCTGAAAGTGAAGAAATCTATACTGACGCTCTCAACCGGGTAAAGATCAAGTTTCCCTGGAACCGTTTGAATCCGGGCGACGAAAAGGCCTCGTGCTGGGTCAGGGTCAGCTATCCTAATGCGGGGCAGGGCTACGGCGCACTGCACGTCCCGCGCATCAAGATGGAAGTGATCGTGACCTTCCTGGGTGGAGATCCGGATCGTCCGATCATTACCGGCCGCGTGTATAACACCGAACAAGCACCCGACTGGCACACCGACGGCAAGCTGTCCGGCTATAAATCAAAGGAATACAAGGGTAGTGGATTTACGCAGTTGGTGATGGATGACAACACCAACCAGAACCGCGTTCAACTTTATAGCACCAATACCAATGCACAGCTGAACCTCGGCTACCTGGTCGGGCAGCAAGGTAACAAGCGCGGCCCATTCTACGGTTCGGGCTTTGCACTCAATACCGACGCGTTCGGCGCTGTCACAGCTAGCCAGGGCCTGTACCTCGGCACCTTCGGCCGACCTGGCTCGCAACTGGACGTGCGGGAAGCGGAGCAGCAACTGGAAACCAGCCAGAACCTGGCGAAATCGCTTTCGGAAACCAGCATCAAGGGCAATGCCGAAGCCCTCGACGCCCAGGAATCGCTGCAGAAGTTTGCCGAGGCAACCAAGGACAACTATAAGGGTGATGGACAGCAGCAAGCCAATCGCTTCAAAGAGCCGATCTTGCTGGCAGCGGCCAAGGCTGGCATTGGCTTGACGACGCCCAAGAGCACGCACATCCACAGCGGTGAAGACATAACAATGTCGTCGGGGAAGGACAGCAACCTGGCTGTCGGAAAGAGCTTCGTCGCCAGCATCAAGGAAAAGCTCAGTCTGTTTGCCTACAACGGTGGCATGAAATTCTTTGCCGCCAAAGGCAAGGTCGAGATTCAGGCGCAAAGCGACAACCTCGACATCATTGCGGAGAGAGTACTGCGCCTGATGTCCACGACCGAGAACATCGAGATTTGGGCAAAGAACGAAATCACGATTGGCGCGGGCGGATCGGCGATCAAGATCAATGGATCTGGCATCACCGATATGACCAGCGGCCAGCGGATTATCCATCAAAGTGAGTTCAGCCTGACCTCCGCGAAGGCCATGCCTTTCACCATGCCGACGCTTCCCAAAGCGATCTGCCTTGAATGCCTGATGAAGCGCGCGACGTCACGCTCCGCCTTTATGAACAAGGGAACGCAATAAAGATCATGAAAGAATTTTTGGATCATTGGGGAACTCTCCCTGATGCCGCAGTATTGCACCTGTACGCCATTGTCGATTCGGCCCAGGATGCAAGCCTGCTGGCTGCGCTTCACAAGGCGACACCCGAAACGCACAGCCAATGCTTGCTGCCTGACGCGCAGGGGCCGGAGTTGAGCAAGGCAGCCCCCCATCTGGTGGCCTTGCCACCGTTCGCGGCAGAATTGGATGCCTGGCAACTCATCGCACGTCGCGCTGCTGCGAATCCGGCCAGTGTCACCGTGATCGCCAGCCCCCTTCAGTTTTCGCGGCTTCATGCCCAACTTGCTGCGTTTACAGAGGTTGTGCTGCCCGATGGGGATGAAATGCACTTTGCATTTTGGGATCCGGTCATCCTCGGCACTTTGGTCGGACAGAAAAGCGATAGTACATTGCATGTGCCTGGCCCCGTGATGTCGGCGCGGCAGATCAGCAAATTGTTGATGGGAATTCAGGCATGGTGGTACTGGGGACGCGATGGAAAGCAGCATCAAATAGAAGATCAGGCGCGACAGAGCGACGCCGACTACGTCACCCTGCCGCTCAAGCTGATTCCAATTCAGTTGGAGATGTTGATCGAGGCAAGCGTACCCGACAATTTGGTGGGGTACATGAAACAGAATCAGCCGCTGCTATTGCATGGGATGCCAGAACTTGAGCAGTATTTAGGGGTGAAGCGACATTTGCTGTCAGCTCGGAGACTAAATTTGCGAGGCATGCAAGACCTCATCAACTACATCTGCGCGGAATTCATCTACGGCAAGCAAATGCGGAATGATCGCGTCATCGTGGAACTGCTGGACAAAGTGAAGTCCGGCGAAATCACACTGGCAAAGGCGCTGGAGCAGTTCCCATGAGAATGACGACACGCCGCAAAATCCTTAGAGGTCTAGCGGGTGGGGCGCTGCTTTATCCATTCTCCGCCAGTTGCAACGGAGCCTTACGTTCCACGAAGACCAAGCAAAAGTTGCCTCAAACGGTCTGCGTTGAATGCTTAAGGAAGCGAGCAATTTCACGCTCAGCCTTTGTAAACAGGGGAACGCGATGATGCACGTGGGAGATTTTATGGCGCGTTGGCAGGTACCTGTTCAAGCCAGTAAAGCGGCGCCCCATCTGTCGAAACATGACAGCGGCTTCGGTGGTTCGCTTGAAAAAGTGAAAGTTGGCGACAATGCTCCCGACGGTACCCCTCGCAATGGTGAAACTGCAACTGTTAAGAACGTTCTGACAATGAATAAAGATCTGGTCCCAGCAGAGTCCCGGTACCTCGGGGTTCATATCTATCCTGATGATTCGGCAGAGCTGACTTTTTCAAAATACATCCCTGAGCGTACTTCTCGTGGAGAGAGCATCCTCGCTGAGGTCCTAAAGAATGCACGTTAAATTCATTATCAACTCCAACTTGCCGAGCAATGGCAGTGGTCGTCAGTTTCGCGACGGCCACCCACGAAGAAGAAGTGACCATTTGCTATATCGGACAGGGAAAAAGGGGCACTATCCATGAGTGTGAATACTCGCCGCAAATTTTTCGGGAGCCTTGCAGGAGCAGCGCTGCTGTATCCGTTTGTTGCCAGTTGTAAAGGGAATCTATTTATGAGTAATGAAATTGTGCTGAGCGTTGTGTTGTTCAGCTATGTGGACCGGCCGATCTTTGATGTGCTCCTGAACGGCAGCGACATCGGTGCGGCAATCGCTTACGGCGGCGGCGGCGGCATCATGACCGGTGAAACAATTCCATTTGGCCCGCAAAAGCTGAGTTGGTGCCTGGGTGGCCCCGAGGGAATGCCACGCAACGGCGACACTGTGATCGCCAAGAATGCCCTGACCATCAGCAGGCACCAGGTTCCGCCAAATTCCCGCTATCTAGGGGTGCATATTTATCCCGACGATACAGCGGAATTTACTTTTTCGCAATACATCCCGGAGGTGAGCCCTCGCGGCGAAACAATTCTGGCGGAGGTTCGTAAGCGTGGAAGATAAGAATGAACAATTGCAGGCTGCGCAAGCTTGCAATCGCGATGTGCCAGAGTGCGAGTCGACTGCAAAACAGGACTGCTCCGATGTCGTTCATCTGAGCCTGTTTTTTGACGGCACTGGCAACAACAAGGACGTCGACGAAAAGCCAAAGAAGTGGAGCAACGTGGCGCGCATGTGGCTTTCGGCGACGTTAGCCGCACAGGCGCTCGAGGGGAAAGAAAATATTCATGCCATTTACATTTCCGGCGTTGGAACGCCATTTAATGGGACGGCAACGGGTTGGCTGGATAAGGCTGGAGCTTCCGTGCAGGATATGGCATTCGGCAATGCGGGGGGCGGCGGCGGTACGCGTCGCACAGAATTCGGACAAAGTAATGTCAATGATGCCCTGCGTCAGGTGCTATTAAACAATGCCAGCAAGTTGGGTGGCGTCGCCAAAGCTTATGTAGACAAAAGCAAAGACAAGAGCTTTGCAGAATTAAGCGTGGCATTGGATGGCCATCGTCTGATCAAAGTCATCAATATTTCGATTTTCGGTTTCTCGCGCGGAGCCGCATTGGCGCGCGCCTTCTCAAACGACTTTATCAAGCTTTGCAAGAAGGACCGGCAGGGGCAATTGACTTACAAGAAAATTCCGGTCCGCCTCCAATTCATGGGGCTGTTCGACACTGTGGCGTCGTTTGGCGCGCCTTCCGCGAATATGGATGGGTTTTTTTCCGAGAAGAATCTCATCGTTCCCAGCCAGAGCGAACGTTGCGTGCACTATGTGGCCGCCCATGAATTGCGTTTTTCTTTTCCGGTAGACTTGATCCGTCAGAAAGGCCAGCTGCATTCCAACTGGACCGAGACCGTTTATCCCGGCGTGCACTCTGACGTAGGAGGCGGCTACTTGCCACTTGCAACTGATGGTGGCAATGACGACTCGGCCAATCAGGGCATCACTAACAACTTGGCCCGAATTCCGATGCGCGACATGATGAGTGAGGCAGTTAAGTCCGGGGTGCGTATACACTCTTTCAGCGACATTGAGAAAATCAATAAGCCCTTGTTTACCAGGCGCTTTGCGATCGAGCCTAAAACCCAGGAGCTGTATAACAACTATATGGCCAGCGTGGCGCCGAACGGCAGCATTGAACAGGTTATAGCCGCGCACATGAAGGCCTTGTATTCAGCATATGGGACCATGACCCGCAAAGGTATCAAGACCGCAGACGTGGTGCAAAAAGAGAGTTCGTTAGGAAATCGACTCATAGGCCACGACAGCATGGCGCGCGAAGCGGAACTATTGCTCAACCCAGGCAAAGCCATTGTGCACGACGTCAAGACTGTTTCACCGATAAAGGCAGCCACGAGGACTGTGCGCTTCATCGGCGAAAACTACGGGCAAGTAGTTGATCCTGAAGCATGGCGCTTGGAGGCGTGGAAGGCCACAGCCAACGATCATGTGGTGAGCTTTGTTAAAAACCTGGTGCATGACTCCAAGTCCGGTTTCCTCATGAGCATCGAGCCGTTCAGTTATTTCCGTCCACGCGGCATGACAGAGTCGAGCCACAACGTTCTGGCCCAAGGCTTGCAGTGGCTGGACAAGAGTCTGGATGCGGCCAAGGAGGGTGTCATCAAGGTTTACCACACGGCTCAAGGGGTCGTGGTCGAAACCTGGAACAAGGGCGTGCTCATTGCTACTCGGACCTACAAGGTCGGCGAGAAATTCGTTATCGACACCGTACATGCCGGAGAAAAATACGCTGTCGAAGTCTACCAGACCAGCAAGGAGGTCGTGATCTCCACTGTTGAAACCGGTCAGCGAATAATCGTTTCCTCCATCAACACTGTGCAAAAGAAAGCCACCGAACTGGCGGACGCCACCGAAAGAAAAGCCACGGAACTGGCCGACGCCGCTGGAAAAAAATCGACCGAGCTGATGAACGCCGCAGAAAAGAAGTCGACTGAACTCATGCACGCAGCCCAGAAAGGCGCATCCGATATGGCGCACCAGGTAAGCGAAGGGACCAAGCAGGTTTCGGAAACTGTCGGCAACACCATTGATGCGGGCATGTCGGCGGTGGAAAACGGTTGGAAGGCGTCCAAGGCCGCTTTGGGCTTTTAATGCGTTCAATCGAAGACTGACTGATGGCTCTCCCTATTATTCGCCTTGGCGATAAGAACACGCAAAACGGCGTTGTGATCAGTGCGTCACTCACCCATACCATTCTCGGGAAAGGTATCGCGCGGGTTGGTGATATGGTCAATTGTCCGAAATCGGGGCACGGCACCAATCAAATCGTCGAAGGTTCGCCGACTTTTACTATTGATGGCCGCCAGGTGGCTTTACATGGGCATCGCAGCGCTTGCGGCTGCGCCTTGATTGCCAGCCTGTCGACCGCTTCACAAGCTTAATATTTTGAAATTGAGTGCATTTTTTACGTCCCCCAATCCTGTCGTGCGCGCCGGCGCCTGGCTGCTGACGTTTCTTCTCCTGGCGCTGTTCTGGGTCATGTTGCTGCGCTTTATGTCGCTCGATGGCGTCTTCAGCTCGCTCGGCAAGGCAGGTCTCGGCGATACCCAGGCGATCATGGTAATCACGCTGCTGCCACCGCTCGCGACAGCCTTTTTGTGTTGGACTGGCCTGCGTGCGCTTAGGTCCGGCGATCCAGCGCCTGCCACGGCAGATGCTAAACTGGCGCCCGTAGCCGTTCCTGCTCCGGCGGTAGACCCATCTGAACCACTGAGCATCGCCGCCTGGAGCGCAATAACGCCATTGGGCGACGCAGGCGCGACGCTGTCCCGCTGCCTGGCTGGCGAAAAAGCGTTCAAGCCGGACAGCGCAATCCGGAACGAGGAGGGGCACCCAGTCCATGCCGCGACAATCCAGGATCTGCCGCTTGAGGCCTTGGGTTTCCCGTTAGCAACGCGTTCTCGTGGCGAGCGTGTGCCGGCAATGCTGGTGACCGTGCTTGACTCCTTGTTCAACCAGCAAGAAAAGCTGGCTCGCTCGTCTGTGTCGACCAAGGTCTATCTGCTGCAGCCGGAAGCGTTGCCGTCGGAAGTGACTCTGCAGGGTTTTGCGATGGCCTGGGCGCACTCATCTTGGCGTCATTCGAAATATGAATTGCATTTATTGCCCGCAGCGACCTCCGATGCCTATGTGACGGTCAATTCACTGGCGCCGCATCTGGTGGCTGGCAGGGGGCAGCATGCTTTGCTGCTGGCGGCAGACAGCCTGGTGGATCCGGATGAATTGCGCGTTCCCGTGGCACTGCAAGAGGTGTTTTCCAATTCGGTGCCTGAAGGGTTTGTGCCAGCCGAGGGCGGGGCGGGTCTGATGCTGGTGGGCGGCGCGTACGCCAGGGAATGGAATCTTGTCGGCACCTGCTCAATCGGCGCCGCGCAGGCGCAGCAACGTGCCGCCGACCGCGGAGCAGCGGGGAAAGCCAATTGCAGTACGCTGCCGGATAGTATGACAGCCGCAATGGTTGCAGCACGGGCACCAGCGGGAGAAATCGGCATGGTCGTCAGCGACACCGATCATCGTCTGTCCGGCAGTGTTGAAGTAATCCGGGCCATGGAACAGGTTTTGCCTGAGCTGGACGTGTTGTCCCGAAGATTGGCGCCGATGGCCTTAGCGGGGAGTTTTGGCGCCGCATCAGATCTGATTCATCTTGCGTTGGCCGCCGAGGCGGCATCGGCCAACGGGCAGCCGTCGCTGGCAGTCAATGTCAGTCATGTGCGCAAGACGGGCGCCGTGGTCATTACGCCAAGTATTGCTTGAGCTTCAGCAGCTCTTTCCTGGGGCGAATTGGTTTCGTTGCAATTCGCGCCCGGACGTAGTGCATCCGCCGTAGCCGGCTCCCGCTAGGCGGCCATAGGCAGCGCGGGGTATAATGCCCGATTCGCTTTTTCTCACCATTTTCCCAGCATGCTTTCTACCGCAAACATCACCATGCAGTTCGGCGCCAAGCCGCTGTTCGAGAACATTTCCGTCAAGTTTGGCGACGGTAACCGCTACGGCCTGATCGGAGCGAACGGCTGCGGCAAGTCGACCTTCATGAAAATCCTCGGCGGCGACCTCGAGCCGTCCGCCGGCAACGTGAGCCTGGACGCCAACGAGCGCCTGGGCAAGCTGCGCCAGGACCAGTTCGCGTACGAAGAAATGCGCGTGCTGGACGTGGTCATGATGGGCCACACCGAGATGTGGGAAGCGATGAGCAAGCGCGACGCCATCTACGCCAACCCGGAAGCGACCGACGACGACTACATGGAAGCGGCCGAACTGGAAGGCAAGGTCGCCGAATATGACGGCTACACCGCCGAAGCGCGCGCCGGCGAACTGCTGATGGGCGCCGGCATCGACATCAGCCTGCACCAGGGCCCGATGAGCGCCGTGGCGCCGGGCTGGAAGCTGCGTGTGCTGCTGGCGCAGGCCCTGTTCTCCAATCCGCACATCCTGCTGCTGGACGAACCGACCAACAACCTGGACATCAACACCATCCGCTGGCTGGAAGACACCCTGAACCAGCGCGATTCGACGATGATCATCATTTCCCACGATCGTCACTTCCTGAACCAGGTCTGCACCCACGTGGCCGACATGGACTACGGCACCCTGAAGATCTATCCGGGCAACTACGACGAATACATGCTGGCCTCGACCCAGGCCCGCAACCAGCAGCTGGCCAACAACGCCAAGGCAAAAGAGAAAGTCGCCGAGCTGCAGGACTTCGTGCGTCGCTTCTCGGCCAACAAGTCCAAGGCCCGCCAGGCCACCTCGCGCGCCAAAATGATCGACAAGATCAAGATCGAGGACATCAAGCCATCGTCGCGCGCCTATCCGTTCGTGCGCTTCGACGGCGAGAAAAAGCTGCACCGCCTGGCCGTGGAAACCCAGGGCATCTCGAAGACCTACGACCGCACCCTGTTCAAGAACGTCGACCTGATGGTCGAAGCGGGCGAACGCATTGCGATCATCGGCGCCAACGGCGCCGGCAAGACCACCATGCTGCGCTGCATCGGCGGCAAGGACATCACGGGCCTGGACAGCGATACCGGCCTGGTGAAATGGGCGGAAAACGCCAACGTCGGCTACATGCCGCAGGATCCGACCGAGGAATTCGCTGCCGACATCAACCTGACCGACTGGATGGGCCAGTGGACCAAGGAAGGCGACGACGACCAGGCCGTGCGCTCCTCGCTGGGCCGCCTGCTGTTCGGCGGCGACGAAGTCAAGAAATCGGTCAAGGTCCTGTCGGGTGGCGAAAAAGGTCGTATGATGTATGGCAAGCTGATGCTGGGCCGACACAATGTCCTGCTGCTGGACGAGCCGACCAACCACATGGACATGGAATCGATCGAGTCGCTCAACATCGCCCTGGAAAAGTACGCCGGTACCCTGATCTTCGTGTCGCACGACCGCGAGTTCGTTTCCTCGCTGGCCACCCGTATCATCGAGATCAAGGAAAACGAAGTCGTGGACTTCCGCGGCGGCTATGAGGAATATCTGAAGAGCCAAGGCATCGAGTAATGATTGAAACTCCGATCAAGACTGTCGAATTCGAGAAGCCAGTCGAAGGCGGCAGCTGCGTGGCCCATGCGTGGGCCCGCACCCCGGCACCCGTGCCGGCCAATGAAAAGATCCTGCTGAAGGAACGCATCAAGACCCTGCTGCGCGAGCGTAACGCCGTGCTGGTGGCCCACTACTACGTGGACGCCGACCTGCAGGACCTGGCCGAGGAAACCGGCGGCTGCGTTTCCGACTCGCTGGAAATGGCGCGCTTCGGGCGCGACCACCCGGCCAAGACCCTGGTGGTGGCCGGCGTCAAGTTCATGGGCGAGACCTCCAAGATCCTCAGCCCGGAAAAGACCGTGCTGATGCCGGACCTGGACGCGACCTGTTCGCTGGACCTGGGCTGTCCACCGGAAGAGTTCATGGCCTTCTGCGACCAGCATCCGGACCGCACCGTAGTGGTGTACGCCAACACCAGCGCCGCCGTGAAGGCGCGCGCCGACTGGATGGTCACGTCCTCGATCGGCCTGGACATCGTCAAGCACCTGCACGAGCAGGGCAAGAAGATCCTGTGGGCACCGGACAAGCACCTCGGTTCCTACATCCAGAAGCAGACCGGCGCCGACATGCTGCTGTGGCAGGGCTCCTGCCTCGTGCATGACGAGTTCAAGGGCGTGGAGCTGGACCTGCTGAAGGCCGAGCACCCGCATGCGAAAGTGCTGGTGCATCCGGAATCGCCGGCCGGCGTGGTCGAGCAGGCCGACGTGGTGGGTTCCACCTCGCAGCTGATTGCGGCTGCTGTCAGCCTGCCGAACACCGAATTCATTGTCGCCACCGACAACGGCATCCTGCACAAGATGCGCATGGCGGCGCCGGGCAAGACCTTCATCGAAGCGCCAACCGCCGGCAACAGCGCCACCTGCAAGAGCTGCGCGCACTGCCCATGGATGGCGATGAACGGCCTGCGCAACCTGGCCGATGTGCTGGAGAACATGAATAACGAAATCCACGTCGATCCCGAAGTCGGCAAGCTGGCCCAGCGTTCGATCAACCGCATGCTCGATTTCGCGGCGGCCAAGAAAGCCAAGGTCGCCCCAGGTGCAGACCTGGCGAAAGAAGCGCAACTGTTCCAAGGTATCGGTCCGGCATGAGTACCCTGAAAAATAGATTCGCACCGTTTGACGATGCGTTGGCGGGCGCGTACGAGCGCAACCTGCTGGCGGCCCTGATGGAAGATATCGGCACTGGCGACCTGACCGGCAAGCTGGTGCCGGAAGAGGGCCGTGCTACCGCGCGCGTGATCGTGCGGGAAGAGGCCGTCCTGTGCGGCGCACCCTGGTTCGAAGGCGTGATGGAAGCGCTGGATCCGTCCATCGGCATCGACTGGCATTACGCTGAAGGCGACCTGATGGCCGCCGACACGCCTGTCTGCACCATCGTCGGCCCGGCCCGCGCCATCCTGACTGCGGAGCGCTCGGCGCTGAATTTCATGCAGCTGATGTCCGGCGTTGCGACTGCCACCCGCCGCTTTGTCGACGTGATCGCCGGCACCACCGCGGCCATCCTCGATACCCGCAAGACGATTCCGGGCATGCGCCTGGCGCAGAAATATGCGGTGCGCGTGGGCGGCGGCCAGAACCAGCGCCTGGCCTTGTACGACGGCATCCTGATCAAGGAAAACCATATCGCGGCTGCAGGCGGCATCACGGCTGCGCTGGCGGCGGCCAAGCGCCTGGATGCGAAAGTCACCATCCAGGTTGAAGTGGAAACGCTGGAACAACTGGAAGAAGCCTTGTCTGCCGGCGCGGTCTCCATCCTGCTCGACAACTTCAACCTCGACATGATGCGCGCGGCCGTGCAACTGAACGGCGGGCGTGCGCTGCTGGAAGCTTCCGGCGGCGTCAATTTCGACACGGTGCGCGCCATCGCCGAAACCGGCGTACACCGCATTTCCATCGGCGCCTTGACGAAAGACATCAAGGCCACCGATTACTCGCTGCGCATTATCGGCTGAACCTGCAGGGTCAAGGGAAAGCGGGCGATGATGCCGCGCTCGCCTTCCCAGTCGCGCCAGTGTTTCAGGCAGATGTCGTGCCGGCCCACGCGGTCGGCGCGTGCGCGGAACTCGTGGATGCCGGCACCGCCGGGCACACCGGCTGGACCGCTGCCGCTATCCTCCCAGGCCAGTCCGCCGGTCTGTTCGACGGCCCAGCGGTATCCCGTGCTTGCGTTTTCCTTCAGGCGCACGATCAGCAGCTCGCCCTCGGCGAGGATGACGCTGCTGCCGGCCTGCGCTTCATCCACCTGCATCACGCTCTCCTGCTCACCAGACGTACATTTCGTGAATCATGCCATCGGCTTCGTCGCGGTAGTTGACCTGGCGCTCGCGGTCGCGCGCATGGGCAGACAGTATGGCCAGGCCGGTGGTCGCCGTTTCGCTGGCGTTGGACAGCTTCTTCCAGCCGATGCCGGACACGCCAACCCAGGCGTTGCGGTCTTCGGCGATGGTCCACAGTGCGGTGAAGCGTTTGTCATTTTGCCACGCTGTCACCGCGCCCACTGCGGTGCCGGCAGCCTGCGCCGGCAGGGCAGGGGAGCTCTGCCGTGCCAACAGCTCGAGGCCGATAGTGGGCGCGGGCGGGCTTTGCAGGAAAAGCGCCGTCGCGCCATCGCCGTCGGTTAGCATGGTTGCCGGGCTCATGCTTGGTGCGTCGTACGCCACGACGCCGGAGGCCTGGGCGCCGCCAGGTGTCATTGTCGGTTGTGATTCGGTCATGATGTTCTCCGGAATTCCTGCGGTTCAGAATACATAAGCTTGCTTGATCACGTTGTCCACTTCGTAGAAGTTGACAGCGCGGCCAGATGCTTTGGCTGCAATCAAGTCGGTCAGCATGTCGTAGAAAATGGCATCGGTTTCGTTGGAAATCTTGCGCCATCCGAGTCCCTGGAAATAGGCCCAGGCATTGCGCTGCTGGTCGATGGCCCACAGGCCGGTGACGCGCGCATTGTTCTGCCAGCCGGTGTTTTGAATGGCGTCCACGCCGTGGTTGCGCCAGCTGTCAATCGCGCACTCGCCGTAGGCAATATTGAAGAAGCCGGCATCGCCCCAGGCATTGCCCCAGCTGTTCTTGCAAATCCAATAGCCTGGATTGTCGTTATAGCCGACGATGGAAACGCAATGGCCGCCGGCCTGGGCCCCCGTCACATGACGGTAGATCCCGCTCTTGTAGCTGAAGAAGTCGTTGTAGACCACGAAGCAGGCGCTGACCGGGCCCTTGGTGGCGATCCACTCCTTCATCTGTGCCGGGTTGTTGGTCAACGCCGTATAGCCGGTAATGCGCGTCAGTCGCTCGGCCGCATTGCCGCACAGGTTGCCTTCACGGTGATTCAGGTCATAGGGGTAGCAGGCTTCGTCGACCACGCCTTGCTTGAAGGCGTCAAACGCGTACTCCGGCCACCAGCCGGTATCGCAGTTGTAGCCCGCCGCCTTGGCATACACGAAGAACAGGTGCGCTTCGCTCAGGTTGATGCTCAGCGCCGGGTTGTTGCGCTGGACGCGCAGGCGTCCTTCCACGGTTGCGATGGTGCCGAATGCCACGCAGGAGCCGCAATTGCCCTGGTCGGTGACATCGGTGACGAAGTTCTTCCCGCCCACATTGCGCAAGTCGTAAGCGCTTGGGGCGGCAATGTTCTCGGCTGCGCGGGCGCGCAATGCTTCCCGGTTCTGCTGGCTGCGTGCTGCCACCTGGTCGATCGACGCCTCGCCGGGCGGCGGCTTGACGCCCAGGCGCAGTTGCTGCTCGTCGGGCAGCAGTACGGACATGGTGGTCACTCCAGCCTCCCAAGGATCGCCTTCTTTTGCCAATGCATCCTTGATCTGCTGGAGGGAAATGGTTTCAATAGTCATGGCCTTCTCCTGATGAAGCTGATGGGATTTGCTGCTTGCTCTACCCTGTGCATACGGGGCCATGGGAGCAGCTTGAGTATAGGAGGCGGTCGCTATTTCAAGTCCCTTGAATGCGCGCGGTTTGCGGTATCTCAAAGCGGCGGCGCCTTGTGCGGTCGCCGCCGCAATGAAAAAGGCCGCCCGAAGGCGGCCTGGACTGAACGCGCTGGCGGCTCAGTCTTGTGCGTAGATGTTGTTGTCCTTGGTCTCACGGATGAACAGGGCGCCAATCACCAGGGTTGCCAGTGCGATCACGATCGGATACCACAGGCCGTAGTAGATATCGCCCTTGAACGCCACCAGTGCAAAAGCAGTGGTGGGCAGCAGGCCGCCGAACCAGCCGTTGCCGATATGGTATGGCAGCGACATCGAGGTGTAGCGGATACGGGTTGGGAACAGCTCCACCAGCATGGCTGCGATCGGGCCATACACCATGGTCACGTAAATCACCAGCACCCACAGGATCAGCACCATCATCGGCTTGTTGATCTGCGCCGGGTCGGCCTTGGCCGGATAGCCTGCCGCCTTCACGGTTTCAGCCACGGACTTTTTCAGCTCGCCTTCCTTCTTCTTCGAATCGGCATTGAAGTTGAGGCCGTCGGCGGTCATGGTCGCGTTGAAGGACTGGACCTCCTTGTCGCCGACCTTGATCACGGCCACGCTGCCGGCAGGCGCATCCTGGCGGGTATAGGCGACGGAAGCTTTCGACAGCATCGACGTGGCGATGTCGCAGGACGACGGGAATTTCTTCTCGCCGGTTGCGTTGAACTGGAAGTGGCACGATGCAGGATCAGCCACCACGACCACCGGCGAGTTCTTGATCGCCGATTCCAGCTGCGGGTTGCCGTAGTGGGTCAGGGCGCCGAACAGCGGGAAGTAGGTTGCTGCTGCGATCAGGCAGCCGCCCAGGATGATCCACTTGCGGCCGATCTTGTCGGACAGGTTGCCGAAGAAGATGAAGAACGGCGTTGCCAGGATCAGCGCAATGGCGATCAGGATATTGGCAGTCGCGATATCCATCTTGAGCGTCTGGATCATGAAGAACAGCGCGTAGAACTGGCCGGTGTACCACACCACCGCCTGGCCCATGGTCAGGCCGAGCAGCGCCAGGATCACGATCTTCAGGTTCTTCCACTGGCCGAAGGCTTCGCTCAGCGGCGCCTTCGAGGTCTTGCCTTCCGCCTTCATCTTGGCGAAAGCAGGGGACTCGTTCATCGACAGGCGGATCCAGACCGAGATGCCCAGCAGTGCCACGGAGACCAAGAACGGAATGCGCCAGCCCCAGGACTCAAACTCTTCCAGCGGCATCGAATTGCGGCAGGCCAGGATCACCAGCAGCGACAGGAAGAAGCCCAGCGTAGCCGTGGTCTGGATCCAGGCCGTGAACAGGCCGCGCTTGCCGTGCGGCGCATGTTCCGCGACATAGGTTGCCGCGCCGCCGTACTCGCCGCCCAGCGCCAGGCCTTGCAGCAGGCGCAGTGCAACCAGGATGATGGGCGCCGCGATGCCGATGCTGGCGTAGCTCGGCAGCAGGCCCACGATGAAGGTGGACAAGCCCATGATCAGGATGGTGACCAGGAAAGTGTATTTACGGCCGATCATGTCGCCCAGGCGGCCGAACACGATGGCGCCGAATGGGCGCACAATGAAGCCGGCCGCGAAGGCCAGCAGCGCGAAAATGAAGGAGGTGGTCGGGTCGCCGACGAAGAACTGCTTGGCGATGATCGATGCCAGCGAACCGTAAAGATAAAAGTCGTACCATTCAAACACGGTACCGAGCGAAGAGGCGAAGATGACCTTCTTCTCTTCCTTGGTCATCGGTGCGGCCTTGCCGCCGCCCACGCTCCGCCCGTCGGCGGTGCCAGAACTAATTGCCATGATGCTTGTCTCCAGATTAATAGTTAGTGTTTCAAATGCTTCAACGGCAGGATGGAGTCTGGACCTCTATTCTTACAGCATTCTTTCTTGAAACTTACACAAAACTTACAACGACGATAATTTAGCGAACGACCGTGCTAAACCTGTGCTATGCTGGTTCGAAACATTCTTCCAGAGGAGACACCCATGACCGAAGCAGTCATCGTTTCAACCGCGCGTACCGGCCTCGCCAAATCCTGGAAAGGCGCCTTCAACATGACCCACGGCGCCACCCTCGGCGGCCACGTGCTGCAGGCGGCCATAGCACGCGCCGGCATTGAAGCGGGCGAGCTGGAGGATGTCATCATGGGCTGCGCCAATCCGGAAGGCGCCACCGGCGGCAATATCGCGCGCCAGATTGCCTTGCGCGGCGGCGCGCCGGTCGGCGTGCCCGGCATGACCATCAATCGTTTCTGCTCTTCCGGCCTGCAGACCATCGCCACCGCCGCCCAGCGCGTGCTGGCGGGCGAGGGCGAGATCTTCGCGGCCGGCGGCGTCGAGTCGATTTCCTGCGTGCAGCAGGAAATGAATATGCACATGTACAAGGACGTCTGGCTGAACGAACACAAGCCGGCGATCTACCTGCCGATGCTGCAAACGGCCGAAGTCGTGGCCAGGCGCTATGGCATTGCCAAAGAACGGCAGGACGAGTACGGCGTGCAGAGCCAGCAGCGCGCCGCAGCTGCGCAGGCGGCCGGCCGCTTCGATGCCGAGATCGTCCCGCTGACGGTCACCATGGGCGTGGCCGACAAGGCGACCGGCATGCTGGGCACGCGCGAAGTGACGATTGCAGCCGACGAGGGCATCCGCGCCGACACCACTATGGAAGCGGTGCGCGGCATCCGCACTGCCGTGCCGGGCGGCGTGATCACGGCGGGCAATGCCAGCCAGTTCTCCGACGGCGCCTCCTGCGCCATCGTCATGAGCGACCGCGTTGCAGCTGCCAAAGGCTTGCAGCCGCTGGGCGTCTTCCGCGGCTTCGCCGTTGCCGGATGCGAGCCGGACGAAATGGGGATCGGCCCGGTCTTCGCGGTGCCGAAGCTGCTCAAGCGCGCAGGCCTCAAGGTCGAAGACATCGGCCTTTGGGAGCTGAATGAAGCCTTCGCCGTGCAGGTGCTGTATTGCGCCGACAAGCTTGGCATCCCGATGGAGCGCCTGAACGTGAACGGTGGCGCCATCGCTGTTGGCCATCCTTATGGCGTCTCCGGCGCCCGCATGGTCGGCCACGCGCTGATCGAAGGCAAGCGCCGCGGCGTGAAATATGTGGTGGTCACCATGTGCATCGGTGGCGGCCAGGGCGCGGCAGGCTTGTTCGAGGTGGTGTGATGTCGTCCCGGCTGCTGAACCGCCGCGATGTCGAATTCATGTTGTACGACTGGCTCGACGCCGAAGGGCTTGCCAGGCGTCCGCGCTTCGCCGACCATAGCCGCGAGACCTTTACGGCAGCCCTCGACACCGCCGAGCTGATCGCCTCCGACCTGTTCGCCCCGCATAACAAGCTGAGCGATCAGCAGGAACCGCAGTTCGACGGCGAACGCGTTCGCATGATCCCGGAGGTGAAGCGCGCACTGGACGCCTTCTCGGCAGCGGGCCTGATGGCCGCCGGCCAGGACTACGCGCTGGGCGGCATGCAATTGCCGCTGACGGTGGAAAAGGCGATCACTGCCTACTTCACCGCGGCCAACATGGCCACTGCGAGCTACGCCTTCCTCACTATCGGCAACGCCAATACGCTGCTCAAATGCGCCTCCGCGGCGCAGGTGGAACACTTTGTGCGGCCCATGCTGGAAGGGCGCTGGTTCGGCACCATGTGCCTGAGCGAGCCGCAGGCTGGCTCCAGCTTGTCCGACATCACCACCCGCGCCGAGCCGGATCCCGACACCGGAGGCCAGTACCGACTGACCGGCAACAAGATGTGGATTTCCGGCGGCGAGCACGAACTGGCCGAGAACATCGTGCACCTGGTGCTGGCAAAGATTCCCGGCCCGGACGGCAAGCTGGTGCCCGGCATCAAAGGCATTTCCCTGTTCATTGTCCCCAAGTTCCTCGACAACGGTGAACGAAACGACATCGCCCTGGCGGGCCTGAACCACAAGATGGGCAACCGCGGCACCACCAACTGCCTGCTGAACTTCGGCGAAGGGCGGCAACTGCCCGGCGGCCGCAGCGGCGCTATCGGCTACCTGGTCGGCCGCGAGGGCCAGGGCCTGCTCAACATGTTCCACATGATGAACGAGGCGCGCATCGGTGTCGGCCTGGCGGCCGCGGTACTGGGCTACACCGGCTACCTGCACGCGTTGGATTACGCGCGCGAGCGCCCGCAGGGCCGGCATCCGGCAGCCAAGGATCCGGCCTCGCCGCAACTGCCCATCATTGCCCACACCGACGTGCGCCGCATGCTGCTGGCGCAAAAGGCCTACGCCGAAGGGGCGCTGGGGCTGTGCCTGTACAGTGCGCGCCTGGTGGACGACGAGCATACCGGCGAAACGCCGGAGATCCGCCAGCGCGCCGGCCGCCTGCTGGAATTCCTGACGCCGATCACCAAGTCCTGGCCGTCGCAATGGGGGCTGGAGGCGAACAACCTGGCGATCCAGGTGCATGGCGGCTACGGCTACACCCGCGAATACAACGTCGAACAGTTCTACCGCGACAACCGCCTGAACCAGATCCACGAAGGCACGCACGGCATCCATGGCCTCGACCTGCTGGGCCGCAAGGCCAGCATCCATGACGGTGCGCTGCTCAAGACCATGGCCGAGGAAATCCGCGCCACGGTGCACAGCGCGCGCGGCGCCGGCCGCGGCGCGGACGCGCGCCAGCTTGTAGCCCACGCCAATGCCCTCGATGTCGCCTGGCGCCGGGTTGAAGAAGTGACGCAGGCCCTGTATGCTGCCCCCGACCTTAACCAGACCCTGGCCAACGCCACGGTCTACCTGGAGGCGGTGGGGCATGTGGTGGTGGCCTGGATCTGGCTGCAGCAAGCCTTGGCGGCTGTGGCCGGGCTGCCGGAAGAGGACAACTTCCGGCGCGGCAAACTTCAAGCCTGCCGCTATTTCTACAAATGGGAGCTGCCCAAGGTCCAGCCGCAACTGGACCTGCTGGCCGCCCTCGATACGACCACGCTCGACATGCAGGACGCGTGGTTCTGAGGAGTAGCGAATGATCAAGCACATCGTCATGTGGAAGCTGAAAGACTTTGCCGAAGGCGCCGGCCGCGCCGCCAACGCGGCCAAAATGAAAGAGCAGTTGCTGGCCTGTGCCGGCATCGTCCCAGGCATCCTGAAGCTCGAAGTGGCCATCGCCGAGCCGGGTCTGGAAGCGACCTGCGACGTCGTGCTGTATTCCGAATTCGAAAACAAGCAGGCGCTCGACGCCTACCAGTCGCACCCGCAGCACCAGGCACTCAAACCATTCTTCAGCGCTGTGCGCGATGCGCGCCAGTGCATGGATTACACAATATAAGGACTCGAATATGCGTACTACCCAGGAACTCTTCGACCTCAAAGGCAAAACTGCACTCGTCACCGGCGGCTCGCGCGGCCTGGGCCTGCAAATGGCCCTGGCACTGGGCGAACTGGGCGCGAAGGTGGTGGTCACTTCGCGCAAGCAGGCCGACCTGGACGAAGCGGTTGCGGTTCTGAAGGAAAACGGTGTCGAAGCGTTCGCCATCGCCGCCGACCTGGGCAAGGAAGCATCGATCGATCCGCTGGTGAACGCGGCGCTGGATGCGCTGGGCGGCCATATCGACATCCTGGTCAATAACGCAGGCGCCACATGGGGCGCTCCGGCGGAAGACTATCCGCTGGAAGCCTGGGACAAGGTGATGAACCTGAACGTGCGCAGCATCTTCCTGCTGTCGCAAGCCGTCGGCAAGCGCTCCATGATTCCGCGCCGCTCCGGCCGCATTATCAATATCGCATCAATTGCCGGCCTGGCCGGCAATGGCCCCGGCACCATGAAGACCGTCGCTTACAATACGTCCAAGGCGGCCTTGATCAACTTCACCCGCGCCCTCGCGGGCGAGTGGGGCGAGTACGGTATCAACGTCAACGCGCTGGCGCCGGGCTTCTTCCCGTCGAAATTGAGCGCAGGCGTGATCAAGGCCATGGGCGAAGACAAGCTGGCGGCGGCAGCGCCGCTGCAGCGCCTGGGCGGCGACGAGGACCTGAAGGGCGCGGTTGCGCTGTTCGCCTCCGACGCCGGCCGGCACATTACCGGCCAGGTCCTGGCAGTTGATGGCGGGGTCTCGGCAGTCTAAGGAGTTTGCATGTCCAAGTATCATCGCATCGTGCTGGCCTCGCGCCCGCGCGGTGTCGTCGTGCCGGAAAATTTCCGGCTTGAAGAAGTAGAAGTACCGGAGCTGGCCGAGGGCCAGCTCCTGGTGCGCAACCATTACCTGTCGCTGGACCCTTACATGCGCGGACGCATGAGCGAAGCGAAAAGCTATGCTGCGCCGCAGCCGCTGGACCAGACCATGATCGGCGGCACGGTCGGCGAGGTGGTCGAATCGCGCAACCCCAGCTTTGCTGTCGGCGACTTCGTGGCCGGCATGTTCGGCTGGGCCGAGATGGGCGTGTCGGACGGCGCCGGCTTGCGCAAGGTCGATACCAGTGTCGTCCCGGCCTCCGCCCACCTCGGCGTGGTGGGCATGCCCGGCATGACCGCCTGGTACGGCATGCATGAAATCCTGCGCCCGAAGGTGGGCGAGACCGTGGTGGTGTCCGCAGCCAGCGGTGCGGTGGGCAGCGCGGTCGGCCAGTTGGCCAGGCTTGCCGGTTGCCGCGCGGTGGGCGTTGCCGGCGGCAAGGCCAAGTGCGATTACGTGGTCAATGAACTGGGTTTCGACGCCTGCGTCGATTACAAGGCCGGCAACCTGAAGGCCGACCTGGCAGCCGCCACCCCGGACGGCATCGACGCCATTTTCGAGAACGTGGGGGGCGAAGTATTCGATACCGCTCTGGGCCGCAGCAACGCCTTTGCGCGCGTCGCGCTATGCGGCCTGCTGGCCGGCTACGGCGGCGCCGAGATCCCGATCCGCAACGCCAAGAAGCTGCTGCTAAGCCGCATCACCTTGCGCGGTTTCATCGTCACCGAGCATATGGATATGTGGCCGCAAGGCCTGTCCGAGATGGGCAGGCTGGTCGCATCGGGCCAGATCAAATACCGTGAAACGATTTCCCAGGGCCTGGCCTCGGCGCCGGAAGCCCTGATCGGCCTGCTGCAGGGCCACAACTTCGGCAAACAACTTGTGAAACTCACCCTATGAAAAACTTCCAAGGCAAGGTTGCAGTAATCACCGGGGGCGCGAGCGGCTTTGGCCGTGAATTCGCGCTCAAGGCCCACTCGCTCGGCATGAAGCTGGTGCTGGCGGATGTGCAGCAGGACGCGCTCGACGCCACAGCCGCGGAACTGCGCATGCAGGGCGCCCAGGTCGTCGCCGTGCGCTGCGACGTGCGCCAATCGGCCGAAGTGCAGGCATTGGCCGATGCGGCGATGCGCGAGTTTGGCGCGGTGCACCTTGTCTTCAACAACGCCGGCGTCGGCTTCGGCGGCCTGCTGTGGGAAGCGACGGAAGCGGACTGGGACTGGGTGATGGGGGTGAACGTCTCGGGCGTGATCCACGGCGTGCGCATCTTCACGCCCCTGATGCTCGAGTGCGCGCGGCGCGACCCTGGTTACGAAGGCCACATCGTCAACACGTCCTCGATGGCCGGCGTGCTTTGCCCGCCAGTGATGGGCGTCTACAACGTGTCCAAGCACGCCGTAGTCGCGCTGACCGAAAGCCTCTATCACGACCTGGCGCTGGTGCAGGCCCCGATCGGCGCCTCGGTGCTGTGCCCGTTCTTCGTGCCGACCGGCATTCACCAGTCGCACCGCAATCGTCCAGGCGACACGCCGATGGAAGGCAAGCCGACCGCCAGCCAGATGGCGGCGCAAGCGATGGTAACCAAGGCGGTTACTTCCGGCAAGGTGTCGGCGCACGACGTGGCCGAACTGACGTTCGCCGCCATCGCGGGCGACAAATTCTACATCTTCACCCACCCGCAGGCTTTGGACGGTGTGGCGCAGCGGGCGCGCGACATGGTGGCCCAGAACAATCCGGCCGACCCCTATGAAGCCACCCCGCAGGTCCGTGAGGCCCTGCGCGCAATGTTGTGAGAGAATGCGCGGCATGACGACAACACTCCGCTTTGGCGAATGGGCCGCCATGCAGGCCGACGCAACACCGATCCGCATCGAAGTCTTCGTGCGGGAACAGAACGTGCCTGCCGACCTGGAAATGGACGACAGGGATGCCGCCAGCCTGCACGCCGTGGCCTATGATGCGGCCGGCAAGGCGCTCGGGACAGGGCGCCTGCTGCCTGATGGCCATATCGGCCGCATGGCTGTGCTGCGCAGCGCGCGCGGTGCGGGAGTGGGCGGCGCCATCCTCAAGGGCTTGATGGAAAAGGCCCGCGAGCGCGGCGACGCCAAAGTTGTCCTCAGCGCCCAGACCCACGCGGCGGAGTTTTACCTGGCCCACGGCTTCGCCAAGGCAGGTGATGTCTTCTACGAAGCGGGCATTCCCCACATCGAAATGCACTACGAATTCTAGGAGTTGAAAATGAAACGTTCGATCATCGCGCTTGGTGTCTGCGCAGTGTTTGGCGCGGGCTTCCTCGCCGGTTCCATCAGCCCGATCCAGGTGGCGCAGGCACAGGTTGGCGTCTCTGGCATGCAATGGCCGGCCGCAGCTGCAGCCCCCGCCACGGCCAACGGACCGACCCATTTCTATGCCATCGACACCGGCACGCGCACACTGATTTCCTGCTCCCGCCAGGGCAAGGAAAAGCCATCCTGCGTGCGGGAGCAGCTTCCTTAACGGATCTGGATCTCGTGCAATTGCGCCGGGGCGTCCGCGTACAGCTTGACCACGGTGGAACTGCGCGTGCCGTAGTTCGGCGACTCGATCTTCACGGCTGACAGCAGCCGTTCCAGCTCCAGCGGCACCCCGGTTTCCGGCAAGCGCATGTCCGGCGCCCGGGTGGTGTCGGACAGCATCTCGAAATAGGCGTCTTCCGGCGCTCCAAGGCACAGCAGGCTGGCGAATTGCGCCTTGGTTTTCAGCACTTTCGGCCATGCCGAGTCGAGCAGGGCGTTCGACAGGCCATAGATGCCCGGCTCCAGCGGCCTGCCGTTCCGTGGGTCGTCATTTCCCTTGTTCGAATACCAGACCAGTTCCTTGCCGTCGCACAGGACAAGGTTGAAACCGTTGTATCCGCCCGCGCCAGGCGCAAGCTGCGCCACATATTCCTGCGCCGTCATGCCGCCGGCCAGGAAATCGGCCACCAGTTGGCCGCGCGATGGCGCCAGCGGGTTGTGTTCCTGCGGATTGCGCACGTTGGTGATCGCCGCAAAGCGCGAGGGGCCGGCAGCGCCGGCGCCAGACGGGGCGCTTGGCCGCGTGATCCCCATCCAGCTGCCACCGGCCTTGAGGTCGCGGCCCGCATAGATGTGCGGCGCATCCGGCCACGGCGCCGCCGGCGTCGTATCGCGGTCGTAGAATTCGTCGCGGTTCGCCGCCGCGATGAGGGGCACGCCAGGCACCACCTGCCAGGCAAATACGATCAGGCACATGGCGGCACATCCTCGAACACTTCGACGTGGCGCGGTCCTGCGATCCAGCGCGCCAGCCCGGCTCGCGCCGCCGCTGCGTCGAGCGCGGCCAGGAATGCGTCGCCGGCGCCCGGATAAACCTCCATCCAGGTCTGCACGCCCCCGGGTGCTTCCGGGCGTCGCTTGAGCTGCGCGACCACGCCATGCGCCGCCGACAACGACGACTGCATGGCGATAACTGCCGCCTGCAGGCCAGCCGCCTGTGCGGCCTGCACCTTGTAATACACGTAGAGGTCCATGTTCAGACGTCGAGCTTGTCCAGAACGTAGGGCAGGGGCTTGAACTGCAAAGCCGGCCCGCTGGCCGAGCCGAAGCGCACGTCGCCCGCTTCCAGCGCTTCCAGCTTCATCTCCACCAGGGCATCGACGCCGCCCGCGCCGTTGCGCGCCGTATTGACCACCGTGCCGCAGGGCTGCTCCGGATCGGCCGGCGAGAATACCTCGGCGCCCGGCGCCACCGATGCATCGTCAATGGAAGCAAGCGCGGTGCGGCGCTTCAGCTTGCCCAGGTACTGGCTGCGCGCCACGATTTCCTGGCCTGGATAGCAACCTTTCTTGAAGTTCACACCGCCCAGCAACTCGAAGTTGACCATCTGCGGCACGAACTGCTCTTGGGTGCCCGGACCAACCTGCGGCACGCCGGCATGGATTTCAGACAGGCGCCAAGCCTCGTTGCCGCCCACCACCAAACGGTCCTTCAGCATGGAAGCGGCGGTCGACGCCGTTTCCGGCGACGCCAGCCACAGGTAGCGCGGCGCGCCAAAGGCATCGGCCAAGCGCAGAACAGTGCCCAGCGGGTGGTCGATCTTGCTGAACGGCTTGGCCGGCAGCACGTCGAACCAGGTCTGCAGCACCGCCTCCGCATCGCCGCCGCCAATAGCCAGCGTCACGTACTGGTCGGTGACATCGGCCGGCTTGGTCTTGCTGCGCAGGATAAACATTTGCAAACGTTTCTGCACCGCCGGCTGGATTGCGCGCGACAGTTGCAGGAAGATCGATTCTTCGCTCTTCCACATCAGGAAGGACGCCAGCAGGCGTCCCTTCGGCGAGCAATAACCGGCCAGGCGCACCTCGCCAAGGCCCAGGTGTTCGACGTCGTTGGTCAACTGGTTATGCAGGAAACTGGCCGAGTCTTCGCCGGTGAAGGCGATCAGGCCCTGGTCGGTGAGCGGGGCAACAAAACCGGTCGCGAGCTGGCTCGTGCTCAGTGTTTCTTGTTCCTGTGTCAAAAGTTGATTCCAGTTATTCATAAATTCCCATATTCTGGCGATGAAAGCATTATCATTACGGCCTTCATTATAGTGATCCCGCGCAAATTGCGCCGGGGGCTTGGAAAACGCTGTCGTCCAGGCTGAAACTGGTTCAAGATTGGATTATCGAACGGGCATTTGGAAATGGCGTTTATCAAGAAGTCGATCACACTGGGTTTATTGGCCGCGGCCGGGGCCGTGGGCGGGTTTGCCTGGTGGGCGGGCCAGCCTGTCATTGGCCAGGAGCCTGCCATTGAGTTCACCATCAGCAAAGGCAGTGGGGCCAGCGCTGCCGGCCAGCAGATGGCCGCTGCCGGCGTGCCGATCCAGCCGCTGATGTTCAACCTGCTGGCGCGCGTGACCGGCAAGAGCGGGCAGCTAAAGGCTGGCACATACGAGCTCAAACCTGGCACGACGCCGATGCGCTTGATCGGCCAGCTGGTGCGTGGCGAGTTTGCCCAGGAGTCCCTGACCATCATCGAAGGCTGGACCTTCCGCCAGATGCGCCAGGCCATCGCCGCGCATACCGGCCTGAAGCACGATACCGCCGAGCTTAGCGACCGCGAGTTGATGGCGCGCATCAACCCCGAATTCAAGAATCCGGAAGGCCTGTTCTTCCCTGATACTTATCTGTTCGCCAAGAATTCCAGCGAACTGGCCATTTTCCGCCAGTCGCACAGCATGCTGATGAAGCGCCTGGGCGAAGCCTGGGAAAAGCGCGATCCCGGCCTGCCCTACAAAACGCCTTACGAGGCGCTGACCATGGCCTCCATCGTGGAAAAGGAAACCGGCCAGAAGTCCGAACGCAATATGATTGCCGCCGTGTTCGTGAACCGCCTCAAGCTGGGCATGCTGCTGCAAACAGACCCGACCGTGATTTATGGCATCGGGCCCAAGTTTGACGGCAATATCCGCAAGAAGGACCTGGAAACCGACACCCCCTACAATACCTATATGCGGGTCGGCTTGCCGCCGACTCCGATTTCGCTGCCGGGCGTGGCTTCGCTGACGGCAGCGCTGGCGCCGGCCAAATCCGGCGCACTGTACTTCGTGGCGCGCGGCAATGGCACCAGCCAGTTCTCCGATAACCTGACCGACCATAACCGGGCGGTCAACCAGTACCAAAAACAATAAATGACAACACGCGGTAAATTCATCACTTTCGAAGGCATCGACGGCGCCGGCAAGTCGACCCACATCCAGTTCGTTGGCGAGCTGGTCAAGGCACGCGGCCTCGAGCTGGTCAGTTCGCGCGAACCGGGCGGCACGCCGCTGGGCGAAAAGCTGCGCGAACTGTGGCTGCACGAAACCATGCACGTCGAGACTGAAACCCTGCTGGTATTTGCCAGCCGTCGCGAGCACGTGGCGCAAGTGATCGAACCAGGCCTGGCGCGCGGCGCCTGGGTCATTTCCGACCGCTTTACCGACGCCAGCTTTGCCTACCAGGGCGGCGGCCGTGGCCTGAGCCGGGACAAGCTGGAAATCCTGGCGCACTGGGTGCATCCCAACCTGGAGCCGGACCTGACCATCCTGTTCGACGTGCCGCTGGAAGTGGCGCGGGCCCGCCTCGATGCCACGCGCGAGCTGGACCGTTTCGAGCGCGAGCAGGCCGATTTCTTCATGGCTACCCGCACCGAGTACCTGCGCCGCGCCGCCGAGGCGCCGCAGCGCTTCCGCGTCATCGATGCCACCCGCAGCATTGCCGATATCCAGGCGGAGCTCGCCCGCATCGTGGGAGCGCTTGCTTGAGCGGCCAGGTGTATCCATGGCAGCAGGGCGCCTGGCAACAGCTGCAGCAGCTGCGCCAGCGCATGCCGCATGCCATCCTGTTCCACGGCGCAAACGGCATCGGCAAGGCAGACTTCATCGAGCAGTTCGCCCAGGCGCTGCTGTGCGAAAACGCGCGCCCGGACGGCCACGCTTGCGGCGTATGTCCAAGCTGCGGCTGGTTTCAGCAGCACAGCCACCCGGACTACCGCCGCGTGCGGCCGGAAATCTTTGAAGACGAGCCGGGCGAGGGCGAAGAGGGCGAGGACAAGAAGGCTGCCAAGAAGGCGCCTTCCAAAGAGATCAAGATCGAGCAGATCCGCGCCCTGGCCGATTTCATGAACATCTCGACCCACCGCCAGGGTTTGCGCGTGGTGGTGCTCTATCCGGCGGAAGCGTTGAACATGCCGGCCTCGAATGCCTTGCTGAAAACGCTGGAAGAGCCGCCGCCAGGGACGGTGTTCCTGCTGTCTTCCAACGGCCTGGACCGCGTGCTGCCGACCATCCTGTCGCGCTGCCGCAAGTTCGCCATGCCGATGCCGTCCCATGCCGAAGCGCTGGCCTGGCTCAAGGAGCAGGGCGTGCCCGACGCCGATAGCTGGCTACGCGAGCAGGGCGGTTCGCCGCTGGCCGCCGTGGCTGCCTCGGAAACAGGCAACCGCGAAGAGTTGGATGCTTTGCTGCAGTACCTGGCCCGTCCGAGCGTGGACGGAGCCCTGAAAACTGCTGATAAATTGCAGAAAGTACCACTCAGCGCCTTGGTGTCATGGCAACAACGCTGGCTTTACGATCTGTTTTCGTACAAACTTGCAGGTAACATCCGTTATTATCCGCGTTGCCAGCGCGAGCTGGCCGGACTGGCGGAGAAGGTGAACATCAGCCGCCTGATGGCAGCGATCAAGGGCGCCAACGAGCGGCGCGCGACGTCCGACCATCCGCTGTCGCCGAAACTGTTTATTGAAGATATGCTTCTTGACTACACTGCTTGCTGTAGCTGAAGAAAGGAAAAAATGAGCGCAAGCCCAACCGAACCAGGTACCGCGGCCGTCAACCGGCCAACGGTGTTGTCCCTCGCCATCAAGGAAAAGGCGGCCCTGTATGCGGCCTATATGCCTTTCCTGAAGCATGGCGGCATGTTCGTGCCAACCCAGAAGCCCTACAAGATTGGCGACGAGATCTATTTGCTGCTGACCTTGATGGATGATCCGGCCAAGTACGCGATCGCCGGCAAGGTGGTCTGGATTACCCCGGCTGGCGCGGCCAATAACAAGACGCAAGGCATTGGCGTGCATTTCCCGGACGACGAGACCGGCACCCGTACCCGCCTGCGCATCGAAGAAATCCTGGGCGCGGCGTTGCGCTCGTCCCGTGCCACCCACACGCTGTAAGGCATGACGAAGTTGCGCCACCCGAATTTCCGCCACCGCCTCGCCACACTCGACGACCTGCCGACGATTGTCGCGATCTACAACAGCACCATCGCCTCGCGCGAAGTGACTGCCGATACTGAGCCCGTGTCGCTTGAATCGCGTTTGCCGTGGTTCCACGAGCATCAGCCCGGCCACCGGCCGCTGTGGGTGATCGAGGAGGCGGGACGCGATGGCATCCTTGGCTGGATTTCCTATTCGAACTTCTACGGCCGGCCAGCCTATGCCGGCACGGCGGAAGTGTCGATTTATATCGACCAGGCCTGGCGCGGCAAAGGCGTGGGGCGCTATGCGCTGCAGGAAGCGATTGATTTTGCGCCGCAGCTCAAGGTGCATACCGTGCTCGGCTTCATCTTCGGCCATAACAAGCCATCGTTGGCGCTGTTCGGGAAATTCGGCTTCGAGACCTGGGCCACGCTGCCGCGTGTCGCCAACCTGGACGGTATCGAACGCGACCTGGTCATCCTGGGCAAGCGCGTCGCTTAAATCGCTCACCAGCCGGGCGATCATGCCCGCGACCAGGGCCAGGATCGGCACCAGGGCACCGACGGTTTTGCACAGGCTGGGTCCGGAAACGTTGCAGCGCTTGGAGCGTTGCGCCGATTTTGGATAAAATGGCCGGATGTTCATCGATTCCCATTGCCATATCGACTTCCCGGAGCTGGCTGCCCGGATGCCTGAAATCCTCGCCAAGATGGCGGAAAACAAAGTCAGCCACGCGCTCTGCGTGTCGGTCGACTTGCCGGACTTCCCGCGCGTGCTGGCGCTGGCCGAGCAGTATCCGCATATTTACGCCTCGGTCGGGGTCCATCCCGATTATGAAGACACGCCTGAACCGACGGTCGAACAGCTGGTCGACCTGGCTCGGCATCCCAAGATCGTCGCCATCGGCGAAACCGGCCTTGACTACTACCGCCTGCAAGGCGACCTGGAATGGCAGCGCGAGCGTTTCCGGACCCATATCCGCGCCTCGCGCGCGTCGCGCAAACCATTGATCATTCACACCCGTTCCGCCTCGGAAGACACCATTCGGATCATGCGCGAAGAGGGCGCCGGCACCGGTCAGGGCGGCGTGGCAGGCGTCATGCATTGCTTTACCGAATCGCTGGAGGTCGCGCGCGCGTCGATGGAGCAAGGCTTCTATATTTCCTTCTCGGGCATCGTGACCTTCAAAAGCGCCAAAGAGCTGCAGGCAGTGGCGTTGGAAGTGCCGCTAGAACGGATGCTGATCGAAACCGATGCGCCCTACCTGGCGCCTGTACCGTACCGCGGCAAGATGAATGAGCCGGGCTATGTGGCCCACGTTGCCGAATTCATTGCCAAGCTCAAAGGCATCCCGTTGGAAAAGGTCGCGGAGCAGACTTCCGCCAACTTCTTCGACTTGTTCAAGGCGGCGGCCTGATGATGAGCCGCCGCGCCGCGCTGGTCTTCCTGGCCGGAGCTGCCTCGGCGCTGCTCGCCGGGCTGGCAAGCGCGAACGGGGCCGGCGAGGAGTTCGACGCCGAAGCCGATCAGGTCGCGTTCTTCCGCGCTGTCCAGATCGACGACGACCGCACCGTCAAGACCGTACTGGCGCGCGGCCTCGACCCTAACCTGCACGACCCGCAGCGCGGTGAAACCGGTCTCATCATTGCGATGCGCAATGATGCAATGCGCGTTGCCAGGCTGCTGCTGGCGCAGCCAGGCTTGAAAATCGATGAGCAGTCGCCGAACGGCAATACGGCCTTGATGATGGCGGCTTTGCAAAAGAACAAGCTCGCCGTGCTCGCCATGCTGGAGCGCGGTGCGCAGGTCAACCGCCCCGGCTGGACGGCCCTGCATTACGCCGCCGCGTCCGGCGACCTCGACATCATGAAGCTGCTGCTCGAGCGCCACGCCGACATCGACGCCGCCTCACCGACCGGCACCACGCCCCTGATGCTGGCCGCCCGCGAAGGACAGGAAGATGCGGTCAAGCTCCTGCTCGATGAGGGCGCCGACGCCCGCCTGAAAGACCGTGCCTGGCGCGAAAATGCCGCCGAATTTGCCATTCGCGCGCAAAAACCATGGATTGCCGAGCAAATCCGCCAGCACCTCGGCGGCAAATAAGCCGGTATTTCCCTTTCATATCGTGCAAATGGCCAGGCGCGCTTGGGGCGACAATCCAGTTGTCGACAACCCACCGCGCACCCGCGCCACTGCCATGCTGAACGAACGCGAAATCGAAAGCTGCTACCTCGGCCAGTTCATCCCGCTGCACTACCATCACAATATGCTGATGGATGCCAACCGCATGCACAACTTCAAGGCCGCCATCGATTACGTGGTCAAGCCCGGCATGAAGGTGCTGGAACTGGGCGGCGGCACCGGCGTGCTGTCCTTCTTCGCAGCGCAGAAGGCCGACAAGGTGTATTGCGTTGAATTTAACCCGGACATGGTGCAGGAAGCGCGCAAGTTCCTGGCAATGAACAACAATGGCGAGCGCGTCGACGTGGTGCATGCCGATGCCTTCGAATACCTGCCGCCGGAGCCGGTCGATGTCGTCATCTGCGAAATGATCCACGTCGCCATGCTGCGCGAAAAGCAGGTCGAGGTCATCGAACATTTCAAGCAGCGCTACCTGGAGCGCTTTGGCGGCCCGCTGCCTGTGTTCGTGCCGGAGGCCGTCCTGATGGCGGTCCAGCCGGTCCAGCAGGAATACGATTTCGACGGTTTCATCGCCCCGATCGTGCAGTTCCAGCAGCCGGGCCAGATCCAGAACGCCACGGTGGAATTGTCCCAGCCCCAGGTCTATGCACTGATCGACTTCACCCAGCCCAACGAAATGCTGTATCGCTGGGAAGGCCAGTTCATCGCCGACAGGGACGGCCAGCTCAACGCGCTGCGTTTCATCACCAAGAACATCCTGGCGGTCGTGTCCGAACGCAACAGCACCATCGACTGGCTGAACCACTATATGACCCTGCCGCTTGCCGAGCCGGTCCAGCTGCGGGCCGGCGAGGCCGTGCAAGTCAGCTTTGCCTACCGTGCCGGCGGCCAGATCCAGTCGCTGCAAGCGACCATGCGCGCAGCAGCCCTGCGCGCAACGGCCGCCTTGCCGGCCTTTGCAGCTTGACCCCGCCTTTTCGCGATCTGTCGGCCTAATCTGCATTTGGTCGCATGTCCGTTGTCCGGGCCGGACGTCCGTTTTACAGTTGCCTCAAGTTCAATCGGAGGTGCTGGAATGTTCGGCTTCATCTTATGGCTGTTGTTGCTGTTCCTGTGCTGGCCATTGGCCTTGCTGGCCCTGGTCCTGTATCCCATCGTCTGGCTGCTGTTGCTGCCGTTCCGCTTGCTTGGCATCGGTGTCGAAGCGGTGTTCGAACTGCTGCGCGCCATCGTCATGCTGCCGGCGCGCGTGCTGGGCGGTTCACCACACTAACCGCCTGGCGCGGCATTTTGCATACCGACAGTATCTAAAGGCGCTATGCGAAGCCGGAGGAAATTTTTCCGGCCCGTATCGTAAGCGCACTGTGGCAATCGCGCTGCTACGATGGCCCATCGAATAACAACGATGGGCGGGGCAGACAATGGGGCAATTCGAATATCCGCGGCCGCAACTGGTGCGCGATCAGTGGCAGTCGCTCAATGGCGAGTGGGAGTTCGAGTTCGACGACGAACACAGGTATTGCCTGCCTTCGGACGATATCCCCTGGTCGCGCCGCATCCATGTGCCGTTTGCACCGGAGTCGGAACTGAGCGGCATCGGCGACACCGGTTTCCATAACGCTTGCTGGTACCGCTGCCGTTTCAAGGTCGAACAGCGCGGCGCCCGCACGCTGCTGCATTTCGGTGCCGTCGACTACCAGGCGCGCGTGTGGATCAACAACCACATGGTGGCCGAGCACGAAGGCGGGCACACTTCCTTCACGGCCGACATTACCGACGAACTGGTCGAGGGCGAACAGACCCTGGTGCTGTTCGTGGAAGACGATCCTGCCGACCTGAACAAGCCGCGCGGCAAGCAGGACTGGCAGCTCGAACCGCACTCGATCTGGTACCCGCGCACCACCGGCATCTGGCAAACCGTATGGCTGGAAAACGTCGGGGCCACTTATATCCGCAGGCTGCGCTGGACACCGATCTTCGATGGCTATGAACTGGGCTGCGAAGTGCTGGCCGGCGGCGATGCCGCGCCCGGCCTGGCAGTCGAGGTCAAGGTCTGGCACGGCGGCAAGCTATTGGCCGCGGACAGCTATCTGATGGTAGGGCAGGAGGCCAACCGCAAGATCGCCTTGTCGGACCCGGGCATCGACGATTCGCGCAACGAAATCCTGTGGAGCCCCGAGCGGCCCACCTTGCTGGACGCCGAGCTGACCCTGTACCGCGATGGCCAGGTACTGGACCGCGTGCGCTCCTATACCGCCATGCGCTCGGTGTCGATCAACCGCGACCGCTTCATGCTGAACGGCCGGCCCTACCATCTGCGCCTGGTGCTCGACCAGGGCTATTGGCTGCAAAGCCTGATGACCGCGCCCTCCGACGAGGATTTGCGGCGCGATGTCGAGCTGGCGAAGGCGATGGGCTTCAACGGCGTGCGCAAGCACCAGAAAATCGAGGACCCGCGCTACCTGTACTGGGCCGACCGCCTTGGCTTGCTGGTCTGGGAAGAGATGCCGTCGGCCTACGCCTTTTCCGCGCGCGCCATGACGCGCCTGCTGCATGAATGGAGCGAGGCGATTGAACGCGACTACAGCCACCCTAGCCTGATCGTCTGGGTGCCGTTCAACGAATCCTGGGGCGTGCCCAACCTGACCGCCATGCAGTCGCACCGCAATGCGGTCGAGGCGCTATACCACCTGACGCGCATGCTGGACCAGACCCGGCCCGTGATCGGCAATGACGGCTGGGAGGCTTCGGCCACCGACATCCTCGGCATCCACGATTACGATCCCGACCCGGAGCGCGTGCGCCAGCGCTATGAAGTGGCCGATCCGGTGCGCACCCTGTTCGACCAGCGGCGCCCGGGGGGCCGCATCCTCACGCTGGACGGCTTCCCGCACCGCGGCCAGCCGATCGTGCTGACCGAGTTCGGCGGCATTGCGTTCGATCCGAACGCGCCCGCCCACCACACCTGGGGCTATTCGCGCCAGAATACCGCCGAGGCCTTCCTCGAGCACTACCGTTCCTTGCTGAAGGTGGTCAACGAAACCATGATGTTCAGTGGCTTTTGCTACACCCAGTTCGCCGACACGTTCCAGGAAACGAACGGCTTGCTGAACGCCGACCGCACGCCCAAGATTCCCCTCGAGCTGATCAGCGCGGCGACGCGCAACGTGCAATAGGTGCGCCGTGACGACTCCCGCCTGCCATCCCTTCGCCACTTTCTGGCAGGCCGGCTATGAGGGCGCCGACCACGTCAACCATGCTGGCCAGCCGCAGGACATGAACCGGGTCACCGGCCATCTGCAGCGCGCCCGTGCCGACTATGAACTGCTGGCCCAATTCGGCATCCGCACGGTGCGCGAATCGATCGGCTGGCGGCTGGTCGAGCGCGGCGGGCAGTTCGATTTCTCGCCGCTGCTGCCGCGCCTGGAAGCCGCACGCGAGCTGGGGCTGCAAAGCTGCTGGACCTTCTGCCACTACGGCTGGCCGGAAGACGTCGACATCTACAGCGACGACTTCGTGCCGCGCTTCGTGCGCTTTTGCCAGGCCAGCGCGCGCTTCCTCGCGCCCTGGCTGGGCGAAGAGCCCGTGTACTCGCCGATGAACGAACTGTCCTTCACCGCCTGGGGCCTGTCGGTGCATATGTTCCGCTGTCTGAACATGTACCACGAGCGGGCCGGTGAACTGGGCAAGCGCCAGCTGGTGCGCGCTTCCATCGCCGCCATCGACGCCATTCGCGAGATCACGCCGGGGGCGCGCTTTTTCCAGTGCGACCCGCTGATCCACGTCATCGCGCCCAAGGATCGTCCCGACTGGGCTGCGCAGGCTGCCGGCTGGACCGCCTCGCAATACGAGGCGCTGGACATGCTGTGCGGCCGCGTCGAACCGGAGCTGGGCGGCCATCCACGCTACCTGG
The DNA here is from genome assembly GCF_049913285.1 of Pseudoduganella sp. S-14. Lineage (GTDB taxonomy): Bacteria > Pseudomonadota > Gammaproteobacteria > Burkholderiales > Burkholderiaceae_D > Rugamonas. The sequence continues at coordinate 3,570,020 of NZ_CP183991.1, read as the reverse complement.
ACCTGGTGGGCGGCAACTACTACCACAGCAACCAGTGGGAAAGCGGCACCAATATGCGGCTGTGGTGGCACCTGGACGACCCACGGCGCCGGCCCCTGTCCGACATCTTGCTCGAACTGCACCAGCGCTACGGCCGGCCGGTGTTGCTGGCGGAGACCAGCCACGTCGGCAGCGGCCGCGGTACCTGGATCAGGGAAATGGCGGAGCAAAGCATGATCGCGCGCGAACGCGGCGCCGAGGTCTGCGGCATTTGCCTGTATCCGGCCGTCGACCGGCCCGACTGGGAAAACGCCGAGCACTGGCACCACAGCGGGCTGTGGGACCTGGACCGCAACGGCCCCGATCCGCTGGCCCGCGTGCTCGTCGCGCCGTATGCCGCCGCGCTGCAGCAATCGATCCGGCTGACCGACAGCCTGTGTGAAACCAAGGAGAGCGCCATGCAAACGTTAATTGTTTTCTGCCACCTGCGCTGGGATTTCGTGTTCCAGCGTCCGCAGCACCTGCTCACCCGCCTGGCCAAGTATTACAAGGTGGTGTTCGTCGAGGAGCCGGTGTATGAGGAAGGGGAGGCGCGCATGGTCATGTCGCACCCGGCGCCGAACCTGACGGTATGCCAGCCGCATACGCCAGTGCAGGCCCATGGTTTCCACGACGACCAGATCCCGCTGCTGCAGCCGCTGGTGGCAGCCCTGGCGCCCGAGGGCGAGGAAGTGCTGGTCTGGTTCTACACCCCGATGGCCCTGCCGTTGCTGCAAGCCCTGCATCCGTCGCTGGTCATCTATGACTGCATGGACGAACTGAGCGCCTTCAAGAACCCGCCCAAGCAGCTGCTGCAGCGTGAAACGGCCTTGCTGAACATTGCCGACCTGGTGTTTACCGGCGGGCCCAGCCTGTACGAAGCCAAACGTTCGCGCCATGACAATGCGCATTGCTTTCCCAGCAGCGTGGACGCGGTGCATTTCGAGCAGGCGCTCGACCGCAGCAATGGCCATCCGCTGCACACGGCAATTGCGCGGCCGCGCCTGGGCTTTTTCGGCGTGATCGACGAACGCTTCGATGCCGAGCTGATTGCCGACATCGCCGATGCGCATCCGGAATGGCAGGTCGTCCTGGTAGGCCCGGTGGTCAAGATCGATCCGGCCAGCTTGCCGCAGCGCCAGAACGTGCACTACCTGGGACAGCAATCCTACAAGGCCCTGCCGCAGTTCCTGGCGGGCTGGGATGTCTGCCTGCTGCCGTTTGCGCTGAACGAAGCAACGCGTTTCATCAGCCCGACCAAGGTGCTTGAGTACATGGCGGCGGAACTGCCCATCGTCAGCACTGCCATCCGCGACGTGGAACAGCCGTATGGGGACATCGTGGCCGTCGGCCATGAGCACAACGGGTTCATTTGCCATTGCGAGGCGGCGCTGGCCCAAACGCCGGCGCAGACGGCAGCGATGGCAGCGGCCATGCGGGCGGTGGTGGCGCGCACGTCGTGGGATGCGACAGCCGACCGCATGCGCGAACTGATCGGCCAGACACCGCCGGGCGGCAAGGCCGCGCGCCTGGCCGGCACGGGGGGCACGCCCAAGCTGGTCGGCGCCAGCGCGGCGGCCAAGGTCAACCCGCTGCGCGGCTCGGCCAGCGGCCAGTCGTTCGGCAGCATCGTGATCGGCGGCGGGCCGACCGGCTTGTCCACGGCCTACCACGTGGGGGCCGACAACCTGCTGCTGGAACGCAACGAGACGGTCGGCGGCTGGTGCCGCTCCATCGAGCAGAACGGCTTCACGTTCGACCACGCCGGCCACATCATGTTTTCCAACGATCCTTACGTGCTCGAACTGTACGACAAGCTGCTGGGCGATAACCAGCATTGGCAGATGCGCGAAGCCTGGGTCCGCAGCAAGGGCGTGTACACCCGCTATCCCTTCCAGGGAGCGCTGTATGGCCTGCCGCCGGAGGTGATCAAGGAGTGCATCGTGGGCGCCATCGAGGCCCGTTATGGCGACTCCGGCAGCAGCCTGGCTTGCTCCAGCATGGAAGTGGAGGACTGCTGCGCCGACGGCAGTGCCGAGGCGGCCAAGGCCAGCCCGGAAGCGCGCGCGGCCCAGACCGAAAGCTTCGAGGACTTCATTTACAAGGTGTGGGGCAAGGGCATCGCGCAACACTTCGCGATCCCGTATAACCGCAAGTTGTGGACGGTGCCATTGAGCGAAATGGAAACTTCCTGGCTTGGCGGGCGCGTACCCTTGCCGGACCTGTCGGAGATCATCGAAGGCGCCTTGCGCCCGGTGCCGCGCCCGATGGGGCCGAACGCCCGCTTCGGCTATCCGCGCCGCGGCGGTTTCCAGGCGCTGATGAATGGCTTCCTGCCGCTGATTCGCGGCAAGATCGAAGTCAATGCGGAAGTGGCACAGGTGCTGCCTGCGGAGCACGTCGTCATGCTGGCAGATGGCCGGCGCTTCACATACGGCGACCTGGTCAGCACCATGCCGCTGCCGGAACTGGTCAAGCTGATTGGCGAAGCAGCGCCGCCGCAAGTGCGCGAAGCGGCGCGCGGCCTGCGCCATATCTCGATCCGCTGCGTGAATATCGGCCTCGCGCGCAGCGACGTCAGCGACAAGCATTGGATTTACTACCCCGAGGACAGCATCTTCCACCGCATTTTCGTGCAAGGCAACGCCAGTCCCGAATGCAATGCACCGGGCGGTTTCGGCTTTACCTGCGAGATCTCCTATTCGCCATGGAAGCCGCTGCCGCTCGAGGGCGATGCCCTGATCGAGCGCTGCATTGCCGATGCGATCAAGGTCGGCTTCATGCGCGCGGACGACCAGGTCCTGGTGGCGAACCAGGTCGACATGCCGGTGGCCTATGTCGTGTACGACCACCAGCGCGCGCGCAACGTCGCCACCGTGCGCGAATGGCTGGCGCAGCATGACATCCTGCTGGCCGGCCGTTACAGCGAATGGGAATACTACAATTCCGACCACGCTTTCCTGGCCGGCAAGCGCGCAGCAGAGCAGGTAGCGCGCCATCGCAGCCGGGTCGCTCCGAAGGTTTCCTGACCATGAAGATCACGCAACTCAGCACTTACCGCGTGCCGCCACGCTGGATGTTCCTCAAGATCGACACCGATGAGGGCATCAGCGGCTGGGGCGAACCGGTGATCGAGGGCCGTGCGCGCACCGTGGAAGCGGCGGTGCACGAACTGGGCGAACTGCTGATCGGGCGCGATCCGGCGCAGATCAGCGACCTGTGGCAAACCATGTACCGCGGCGGCTTCTATCGCGGCGGTGCCGTGTTCATGAGTGCCATTGCCGGCATCGACCAGGCCTTGTGGGACATCAAGGGCAAGGCGCTGGGCGTGCCGGTGTACCAGCTCCTGGGCGGCAAGGTACGCGAACGCATGAAGATCTACAGCTGGGTCGGCGGCGACCGGCCGGCCGACGTGGTGGCGGGCATCCAGACCTTGCGCGATATCGGCCTGAATACCTTCAAGATGAACGGTACCGAGGAAATGGCCATGCTCGACTGCGCCACGGCGGTGGACGCAGCCGTCGAGCGCATTGCCGGCATCCGTTCCGCCTTCGGCTACGACATCGAGTTCGGCATCGATTTTCACGGCCGGGTAGCCTGGCCGATGGCCAAGCCACTGCTGCGCGCGCTGGAGCCGTACCGCCCCTTGTTTGTCGAAGAGCCAGTGCTGGCCGAGCAGTCGGAGTATTACCGCCGCCTGTCCGACATGACCAGCATTCCGCTGGCGGCCGGCGAGCGCATGTTCTCGCGTTTCGAATTCAAGCGCGTGCTGGAGCAGGGCGGACTGGCGATCCTGCAGCCGGACCTGTCGCACGCGGGCGGCATCAGCGAATGCCTGCGCATCGCCGCCATGGCGGAAGCCTACGATGTCACGCTGGCGCCACACTGCCCGCTGGGCCCGGTAGCGCTGGCGGCCTGCCTGCAGGTGGACTTTGTCTCGTACAACGCCGTGCTCCAGGAGCAGAGCATGGGCATCCACTACAACAGGGGCGCGGAGCTGCTCGACTACGTACACAATGCCGGCGACTTCCGCATGGAGGGCGGGTACATCGCCCCCTTGCTCCTGCCGGGCCTTGGCGTCGAGATCAATGAAGAACGGGTCATCGAGGCCAGCCGCGCAGCGCCCGACTGGCGCAATCCGCTGTGGCGGCACGCCGATGGCAGCGTGGCCGAATGGTAGCGCCAGCCTGCTTGCTGGGCATTGACTGGGGCACGAGCAACCGGCGCGCCTATGTCATCGGCGCGGAAGGGCGTTGCCTGCGCAAGCACGAGGACGCGCAGGGCGCCCTGGCGGCACAGGGCCATTTTGCCGAGTCATTGCACGCGCTGCGTCAACTGCTCGAGCTCGACGCGCTGGTGCCGGTCGTCATGTCGGGCATGGTGGGCAGCGCGCAGGGCTGGCAGGAAGTGGCTTACCTCGATAGCAGCGTGCCGCTGGCGCGCCTGCCCGAGACCCTGGTGCCGGTCGGCGGCGCCGCAGGCTGCTTCATCGTGCCGGGCTACTGCTATCGCGAGCACGGCAGCATCGATGTCATGCGCGGCGAAGAAACCCAGTTGCTCGGCGCCCATTTCCTCAAGCATGGCGATGGCTGCTACGTGCTGCCGGGCACGCACAGCAAATGGGTGGAAGTTTCCGATGGCAAGATTGCGCGCCTGACCACCTTCATCACCGGCGAATTGTATGCGTCCTTGCGCTCATCGGGAACCCTGGCAGCACTGATGGCCGAGGGCCATGCGGACGCCAATGCCTTGCGCGCCGGCGCCAACCGTGCGCAAAGCGCCGAAGCCCTGAGCCATACTCTGTTTGAAGCGCGGGCCCGCGTCGTGGCGGGCGAGTCGAACGCAGGCGAAACGCGTTCCTATGTCAGCGGCCTGTTGATCGGCACCGAGTTCGCGGCGCGGCGCGAAGAGGCGCCCGCTGCGGCCGGCAGCATGCCTGTGCTGCACCTGATCGCCTCGCCCGAGCTGACTGCGCCGTACCGCGAAGTCGCGCAAATGCTCGGCTACGCGACCGAGTTGATTGACCCGGACCAAGCTTATTGCGCGGCCCTGGCTCGCTTCATGGAGGCAATCTGATGAGCGCAATCGACGAGTACCAGCCGCCGCTGGTGGCGATTCTTCGCGGACTGAGCGCTGCGGAAGCGCCGGCAGTCGCGGCGGCACTGTTCTACAGCGGTTTCCGGATCCTGGAAGTGCCGCTGAACCGCCCGGGCGCCCTGGAATGCATCCGCCTGCTGGACGGCATGAAGCCAAACGATGGCCTGGTTGGCGGCGGCACGATGACCAGCGTCGCCGACGTGGACGCAGTCCACGCGGCCGGCGGCCGCATCATGGTCGCGCCGAATTTCGACCCGGCGGTGATGCGGCGCGCGCGCGACCTGGGCATGCTGACCCTGCCGGGCGTTGCCACGCCGACCGAAGCACTGGCGGCGCTGGCGGCGGGCGCGGATGCGGTCAAGTGGTTTCCCGCCGAGACGCTCGGCCCGAGCGGGCTGCGTAGTGTCAAGACCATCCTGCCGCCGTCGGCAAGGGTGTGGCCGGTCGGCGGCGTCAGCGCAGGCAACCTGCATGAATGGGTGCGCGCCGGCGCCGACGGTTTCGGCATCGGCGGCCGCTTGTATGAGCCGGGCATTGCCTTGCCCGAGCTGGAGTCGCGGGCGCGCGAGCTGATTGCCGCCTGGCGCGCCCGATGAAGCCCTGTGTCGAAAGCCGCTTGTTCGGAGAGCTTGCCAACGGCGAGCCGGTCATGGAATTCACGCTCGATAACGGACGGGGCATGCTGCTGTCGGTCCTGGATTACGGGTGCATCATCCGTAGCTGGCGCGTGCTGGCGCGGCATCGTCCACCGCTCGACTTTGTGCTCGGTTTCGATACCATGCTCGAATACGAACGCGACACGGCTTATTTCGGGGCCGTGGTCGGGCGCTTCGCCAATCGCATAGCGGGCGGCCGCTATGCACGCGATGGCCGCGTGGTGCAACTGACGCAGAACGAGGGCGAGAATCACCTGCATGGCGGCCGGCGGGGCTTTCACAAGCAAAGCTGGCAGGGCCATGCGAGCGCGGACAATGACGCGGCGCGCATCAGCCTGTGCCGCCTCAGCCGCGACGGCGAAGAAGGCTATCCGGGCAACCTGCTGGTCATGATCACCTACGAACTGACGACAAGCGGGGAGCTGCGCTGCAGCTGCCAGGCCGTCTCCGACCAGCCGACGCCGGTAAGCATCAGCCAGCACAGTTACTTCAACCTGGCTGGCGAGGGCGATATCCTCGGGCACGAACTGTGGCTGGACGCGGCCCACTACCTGCCGGTCGGTGCAGGCCTGCTGCCGACCGGGCAGGTGAGGGAAGTGGAGAACACCCCGTTCGACTTTCGGCGGAAACGCCGGATCGGCAGCGCATTGGCAGAGGCGGATGCACAACTGGCCCTGGCGCGCGGCTATGACCACAATTTCGTGCTGGCGGGAGGATCCGGCCCGCAGGCCTGCCTGGCCGACCCGGCGTCCGGGCGCCAGATGGAGATTTACACCGATTGCCCTGGCTTGCAGTTCTACAGCGGGAATTACCTCGATGGCGCGCTGGGGGGCAAGGGGCGCGACTTCACGCGCCATGCCGGACTGTGCCTGGAGCCGCAGCATTTCCCCGACGCGCCCAACCAGCCCGGCTTCCCTGATGCGTTCTGCGGCCCAGGCGTCCCCTACAGCGCAAGCACGCGCTATGTCATCGACAGGTGGAGGTGATTGTGGAGCTGATCGTCGATGCCCAGAATGCCCTGGGCGAATGCATTGTCTGGTGCGAGCGTACGCAATCGCTGCTGTGGACCGATATCCTGGGGCGCCGCCTGTGGCGGCACCGGCCGGCAAGCGGGGAGACGCAGCACTGGGAGATGCCGGAACGCCTGGCCTCGTTTGCACTGGCCGCGTCGGAAGGGCGTTTGCTGCTCGGGCTGGAAAGCCGGCTGGCCTGGTTCGACTTTGCCGCCGGCGAGGTGATGACCATCGTGGAGGTGGAAAGCGACGTCCCCGGCACGCGGCTCAACGACGGCCGTTGCGACCGCCAGGGCCGCTTCGTGTTCGGCACCATGAATGAAGCGATCGGCAGGGCGCCAATCGGGCGCTTTTACCGTCTCGGCCATAGTCTGCACCTGGAAACGCTGCCGCTGGCGCCGGTCGCGATTGCCAACAGCATCTGCTTCAGCCCGGATGGCGCCACCATGTATTTCTGCGACTCCCTGAGCGGCATGATCCGCTGCTGCGATTATGGCGATGAAGTGGCGGGCGAACGCATCTTCGCCCATTTGCCGCCCGGCTGCGGCGAGCCTGATGGCTCTGCGATCGATGCCGACGGCTTCCTCTGGAATGCCGAATGGGGCGCCGGCCGGATCGTGCGTTACCGTCCCGATGGCAGCATCGAGCGCGCGGTGGCGGTGCCGGTCAGCCAGCCGACCTGCCCCTGCTTTGGCGGCCCCGGACTGGACCAGTTGTTCGTGACCAGTGCCCTGGTGGACTTGCTGGAAAGCGAACGCTATGCCGGCGGCGTGTTTGGCATGCCGGTGACCGATGCGGTCGGCCTGCCGGAAGTGCGCTTCGGCGCTAGAATGGGGGATGACTCAGCAATTTGAACACTTCAAGCCGGTTGCCCTGAACCATGCCAGCCGCCTGCTCAACCACGGCCCGACCGTACTCGTCACCAGCGCCCATGAGGGCCGCCGCAACATCATGGCCGCTGCCTGGTCGATGCCGGTCGAATTCACGCCGCCCCGCATTGCCGTCGTGATCGACAAGCATACCTTCAGCCGCGAGCTGATCGCCGCCAGCGGCGTGTTCGCGGTCTGCATCCCCGGCGCCGCCGCGGCCGACCTGGCGTATGCCGTCGGCACATCGAGCGGCCGCGAGGGCGACAAGTTCGCCCGCTTCAGGCTCGATTCCCAGCCTGGCGCGGCCACCGGCGCGCCGCTGCTCGCCACCGGCTGCGTGGCCTGGCTGGAGTGCCGCCTGATCCCCGAGCGTCATGCCGAAGACGCTTACGACACCTGCTTCGCGGAAGTGGCGGCGGCGGCTGCCGATGAAAGAATCTTTTCCGGCGGGCACTGGTCGTTCCGTGACGACAACGCTGATCTGCACACCCTGCACCATCTTGGTGCCGGAAATTTTGTGCGTGCGAGTGCGATGATTAAAGCGAAACCGCTCCCTTGATTTCTTGTTGAGCCGCCCAATCTTCGCACTCCTGTTACTGATAGAATCGAAGATGCCCGCAAGGCATCGTTCAAGGAGATTGTGATGAGCCGCAAGACACCTATCGAGCGTTACCGCAACATTGGCATCAGTGCCCATATCGACGCTGGCAAGACCACGACGACGGAGCGCATCCTTTTCTACACCGGGGTCAACCACAAGCTGGGTGAGGTGCACAACGGCGCCGCGACCATGGACTGGATGGAGCAGGAGCAGGAACGCGGCATCACCATCACTTCGGCAGCGACCACCGCCTTCTGGAAAGGCATGGGCGGCAATTTCCCCGAGCACCGCATCAATATCATCGACACGCCGGGCCACGTCGACTTCACGATCGAAGTCGAACGCTCGATGCGCGTGCTCGATGGCGCGGTCATGGTATATGACTCGGTCGGCGGCGTGCAGCCGCAATCGGAAACCGTCTGGCGCCAGGCCAACAAGTACAAGGTGCCGCGCCTTGCCTTTGTCAACAAGATGGACCGTGTCGGCGCGGACTTCTTCCGCGTGCAGCAACAGATCAAGGACCGCCTGAAAGGCACTGCCGTGCCGATCCAGATCCCGATCGGCGCCGAGGAGAATTTCCACGGCGTGGTCGACCTGGTCAAGATGCGCGCCATCATGTGGGACGACGAGACGCTGGGCGTCAAGTTCACCTACGAGGACATTCCCGCCAACTTGAAAGAGCTGGCGCAGCAGTGGCACGACCATATGATCGAAGCTGCCGCCGAGGCGACGCCCGAGCTGACGGAGAAATACCTGAATGGCGAGACCCTGAGCGAAGACGAGATCAAGACCGCGCTGCGCCAACGCACGATCCGCAACGAAATCGTGCCGATGCTGGCGGGCAGCGCCTTCAAGAACCGCGGCGTGCAGGCGATGCTGGATGCGGTGATCGAGTACCTGCCGTCGCCGGTCGACGTGCCGGCCATCGCGGGTCACGACGAGGATGACAACGAGATCGAACGCCATCCATCGGACGACGAGCCGTTCTCCGCGCTCGCCTTCAAGATCATGACCGACCCGTTCGTCGGCCAGCTGACCTTCTTCCGCGTGTATTCGGGGATCGTGAATTCGGGCGATACCGTGTACAACCCGACCAAGGGGCAGAAAGAGCGCCTGGGCCGCATCCTGCAGATGCACGCCAACGAACGCAAGGAGATCAAGGAAGTGTTCGCGGGCGACATCGCCGCTGCCGTGGGCTTGAAGAACGTGACTACCGGGGACACGCTGAGCAATCCGGACAAGGTAATCATCCTGGAAAAAATGGTCTTCCCCGAGCCTGTGATTTCACAGGCGGTGGAGCCAAAGACCAAGGCCGACCAGGAAAAGATGGCGATTGCCCTGAACCGCCTGGCGCAGGAAGACCCGTCGTTCCGCGTGCATACCGACGAGGAATCGGGCCAGACCATCATGTCCGGCATGGGCGAGCTGCACCTGGAAATCCTGGTGGACCGCATGCGCCGCGAATTCAGCGTCGAAACCACGGTAGGCAAGCCGCAGGTGGCCTATCGCGAAACCGTGACCAAGGCGGTCAGCGATATCGAGGGCAAGTTCATCAAGCAATCAGGCGGCAAGGGCCAGTACGGCCACGTTGTGCTGAAGCTGGAACCGATGGAAGCGGGCAAGGGGTTCGAGTTCGTGGACGCCATCAAGGGTGGCGTGGTGCCGCGCGAGTTCATTCCGGCAGTGGAGAAGGGCATCCGCGAGACGCTCAATACCGGCGTACTGGCTGGCTATCCGGTGGTCGACGTGCGCGCCACGCTGACCTTCGGCTCCTACCACGACGTGGACTCGAACGAGAACGCCTTCCGCATGGCCGGTTCGATGGCCTTCAAGGAAGGCATGCGCAAGGCCGACGCGCAGCTGCTGGAGCCCATGATGCACGTCGAGGTGGAGACACCCGAGGAATTCATGGGCAACGTGATGGGCGACCTGACCACGCGGCGCGGCATGGTGCAGGGCATGGACGAAATCCCCGGTGGCGGCGGCAAGCAGATCCGCGCGCTGGTACCGCTGGCGGAGATGTTCGGCTATTCCACTTCGCTGCGCTCGCTGACGCAGGGACGGGCGACCTACACCATGGAGTTCCAGCACTACGCGGCGGTGCCCAAGCACATCCTCGACCAGGTGGCGACGGCGCGCACCGCATCGAAGCACTAGGCCGGTTCGAGCAAGGCCGCGAATTCGTCGGCCGGGACAGGGTGGCCATACAGGTAGCCCTGTCCCTGTTCGCAACGCAGCAGCTTGAGCAGCTTGGCTTCTTCTTCGGTCTCGATCCCCTCGGCCACGACCTTGAGGTCAAGGTTGTGCGCCAGCGATACCACCGTGCTGACCAGGCCCATATAGCCCGCATCGAGCGACATGCGGGTGACAAAGGAACGGTCGATCTTCATCACGTCCACCGGCAGGCTGACCAGATAGGACAGCGAGGAATAGCCGGTGCCGAAATCGTCGATGGCCACCGGCACATCCAGCGCGCGCACCTTATTGAGGATTTCGACAACGCGATCATGGTCCGAGACCAGCGAGCTTTCGGTAATCTCGATCGACAGCGGCTGCTTGTCGGCGCCGGCCATGTGCAGGGCATGTTCGATGTCGCTGAACAGGGAATCGCAACGGAACTGGGCCGGCGCCACGTTGACGGCAATTTGCGGGGGCTTCAGCCCGGCATCGTGCCAGGTCCGCCAGTCCTGCATGGCGCGCTGCATGACCTGGCGGCCAACGGCGATCACCAGGCCGGTGCGCTCCAGCTCCGGCACGAATTCCGACGGCGGTACCAGGCCGCGCAGGGGATGGCGCCAGCGCACCAGCGCTTCGGCGCCGGTCAGCTTGCCGGTGCGCAGGTCGATTTTCGGCTGGTAGAAATTGACGAACTCCTGGCGTTCCAGCGCCTCACGCAATTCCACTTCAAGGCTGATCTGGCGCGCCACCACGCGGTCGGCGGCGCGGTCATATTGGCCGAAACGCAGGTCCAGGTCGCGCGCCGCGGCGAGCGCGTCCCAGGCCTTGACCAGCAGCTCGTCGGCCGTGGTGCCATCGTCCGGCAGGGCGGCGGCGCCGGCGTTGATGGTGCACCAGATCTTGTGTTCCTTGACCTGGTAGGCGCCTTGCAGCGTCGGCACCGCCGTCTCGTGGATGAATTCCGCGGCAGTCTGGGTCCCGTGCGCGGGCAGGAAGACTGCGAAGCGGCCGACGCCGACGTGGGCCAGCAGCATGCTTTCCGCGACCACCGAGCGCAGGCGCTGGGCGATATGGCGCATCAGGCCGACGGCGGCGGCGTTGCCGTAGGCCGAACTGATTTCGTCGAAACGGTTGATGTTGATCAGCAGGACCGTGCCGCGTGCATCGGAAGCGGCAAGGGCGGCAATCTCTTCCTCGAACTGCAGCCGGCTTGGCAGCCCGGACAGCACATTGGTGCGCGCCAGGCGATGCATTTCCTGGGCATTGACCAGGCGCTCGATCCCGTAGCTCAGTTCGTTGCTCAACTCACCGGCACGCTCACGGTAGAAAGCGTCGAAATGCTGTTCGCGGCGCGAGTAGAAGGTCGCCACGCCCCAGGGCTGGTTGTTGACGAACAGCGGCACCGCCATGCAGGACGCGATTTCGTGGCCTTTGCGCGAGCCTGATTGCACACGGCCGGTGGCCAGCACATGGGCCGCCAGTTCCGCCGCCAGCCAATGCGGCGGCGTTTCGCCGGCGCTCCAGTGGCGCTCCTGGCCTTCGCGGCTGGCCGAGGCAAACAGGTAGAGCGTGCCATCTTCGGCGCGGCGGCTGATGGCGGCGCAATCAAGGCTGGGCTGGTGCGCTGCCAGGCGGCAGGCATCAAGGCAAAGCTGCTCCAGCGTGCGCGAGCGGGGGATCAGGGCGCTCATGCGCGACAGCAGCACATAAAAATTGTCATGGCGGATCAGGGCGCGTTCTTTTTCCACCTCGTTGGTGACGTCGATCGCGGAGCCGCCGGTAAACGATTCGCCATTCACATGGATGGGGAATTTGTGCACCAGCCAGTGGCGCTTGCCATCGCCGGTTGTCTCCATGGTCTTGGTGACGTCCGGATTCTCAGGCGCGCCGTCCTGCTGCTCGAGGCCGCTTCCCATCACGTAGTTGCCGGCCGCATCCTTGATCCAGAGCGGGGCCGGTGCGTGCTCGGCGAACCCGGCCAGGAAACCCCTGGCCCGGGCCAGCCCCTGGCGCAGGCTTTGCTGGGTGCGCAGGCAGTTGGCGATATCGGCCAGCGCGGCATGCTGGTCGGGAGAATGGTCATCCGGCAAATGGCTGAACAAGCGCTGCTCATCCTCCAGTGCCTCGGCCGGCACCGGTTTTCCACACACAAATCCAGCCAGCCGCTGTAGTTCCTCTAGCGAGCTGGACTGCAAGTGCTCAATGGATGTGCGCTTGTTCATTTGAATCACATCAGTTTGAACTTGAGCTGCACGGAAAGAGCGCCATGCAACCGTTCCTTATATGTAGGTACGATAGCAAAATTAACGCCAACGCGTTGGTATTCCACGCTGATCACTGGAATTGCCGCGAGGAACCATCCGCCATCGCGCATTTTGGGATAGCCATTGAAGCCGCCGATCACGGCGCCAAGGCGCACCGGGCCGATGGCCCAGGGCTGGTAATACACGCCGGCGTAATTCGACATCTGGCGGTCGCTGTTGTGAAAGCGCCCCGCAGTCACTGAGGCAACAGTGGAAAAGCGGTATTCAGCCCCGAAGCCGGGATTGGTATCGTCAAAGCCTTTGTCGCGCTGGAAGTGATAGGAGTAGAAGCCCGGATTTACCCAAAGTTCGGATAACGGCTGGTTTTCAATCACGCTGAAGGTGTCGGCAAGCGCCGGCATCGACAGGGCAGCAAAAGTAGCCCCGATGAAAAGCTTTTTCATTTATTTCCAAAAATTTAATGACTGCCGGTGAATTATAGCGTTTGTGTCATTTCCCTAGATTTCAATTGCGGGCTTTGACATGAATAAATTGCAAAATCGTTGCAATTAGATCATCTCCATCAACTGGCTTGGCAACGAAGCCATTCATGCCGGCGGCATCGCATTCGGCGCGTTCGCCGAGGGTGACGCCGGCACTCATGGCAAGTACGGGCAAGTCCAGGCCCAGTTCCTTGCGGATGGCCTGGGTGGCGCTGAAGCCGTCCATCACCGGCATTTGCACGTCCATCAGGACCAGGTCCACCGGCTGCTCGCCATGGCGCAGGAAATCGACAGCCTGCGCCCCGTTCTCGGCGATATGGACGCTGGCGCCGACCGCTTCCAGCATGCTGCGCGCGACCAGCTGGTTCAGCGCATTATCCTCGGCCAGCAGGATGGATTGTCCTGTGAGCACTTTGCTGCCGCTGCTGAAGGCGCCCTGTTTGGCGCCTCCCCTGTCGGGTTGGGGACTCAGGGCATAGAACAGGGCGGAACGGGTCAGGGGGCGCAACAACTCGGGGTCGGGCCGCGGGCCGCCCGTCGTATCCTGCGCGCCGCTGCGCACGCAGATACGTTGCGGCACTTCGCTTGCGCGCGCGGCGCTGGCGAAGCTGCTGTCATAGATCAGCAAATCGTAATTGGCGCGCGCCAGGGCGGCGCCGATCCCGGCCGCGGAATCAACTGTGTCGCAACGCCAGCCCCAGCGCGCCGCCAACTGGACCACGTCGTCGTGCAAGTTCGGCCTGGGATCGGCGTAGAGTACGCGCCAGTTGCGCCTCGCCCCGGTCAAAGCGTACGGGTCGGGCAGGTGGCCCTCGCGCAGTGGCATCACGAACGTGAAAGTGGTGCCGCGGCCCGGCGTGCTCGCTACGTCAATCCTGCCGCCCATTATTTGCACCAGGCGCTGGGAAATCGCGAGCCCTAAACCAGTCCCTCCATAGCGCCGCGCCATCGAGGCGTCGGCCTGGCTGAACGGAGTGAACAGGCGTTGCAATTGCTCGGGGTTGATGCCGATGCCGGTATCGCTGACTTCCCAGCGCAGCATGGCCGGTTCGGCCGGATCGCGGCTGGCATGCACGGTGACGCTGCCGCTGTCGGTGAATTTGAGGGCATTGCTGACCAGGTTGAGCAGCACTTGCTGGATGCGCTGCACATCGCCGTGCAGCGAGACAGGCACGTCCGCATCCACGCACAGGGACAAGGCCAGGCCCTTGTCGGCGCTGGTCATGGCCATCACGGCGGCCAGCGCGCACAGCACGTCTTCGACCAGGAAATCGTCGTCGACCAGCTCCAGCTTGTTGGCCTCGATCTTGGAGAAATCGAGCACATCGTTGAGCAAGGCAAGCAGGGAGCGGCCGGCACCGGAGACCATGTCGAGATATTGGCGCTGCTCGGCATTGAGCGGCGTGCGGGCCAGGATCTGGCTGACGCCCAGCACCGCATTCATCGGCGTGCGCAATTCGTGGCTGACGTTGGCGACAAAGGCGCTCTTGGCGGCGCTGGCCGATTCGGCCTGGGTCTTGGCGTCGTTCAGTTCCTTCTCTGTGGCCTTTTCGGCTGTGACATCGCGCATGATCATGGCGTAGCCGATGCAGTGCCCATGGTCGTCGCGCACGGGGAACAGCTGTTTCAGGCCGAGGAAGGTGCTGCCGTCGCGCCGGCGGCGCAGCGCGGTCGCTTCATACTGGCCGTGTTCCAGGGCCAGGGTCATGCTGGTGATCGCATGGCTTTCGGTCGACAGGACCTGCAGGGGCTGGCCGACGATCTCCGCCGCCTTGTAGCCAAACAGCTTTTCGGCGCCATCATTCCAGGTGGTGATGGTGCCGGTCGGGTCGAGCAGCACGATGGCGTGGTTGCGGATGTGGGAAGTGAGCAGCTTGAAGCGCGCTTCCGATTCTTCCAGGCTGGCAGTCTGTTGCTCGAGCTGCCTTGCCGACTGGTCCTTGGCGCGCAGGGCGGCAATACGTTCATGCACCAGGTTGCGGCTGGCGCCGAAGAAGAGCAGGCTGATCAACGTGCCCATCACCAGCACCATGAAGGATTTGCCCTGGTCGACCGCGGCGTCGAACAGGGCGGTCGGGCGCACATTCAAGGCCCAGGTCTGGCCGTTGTCGCCGGCCGGCACGTACTGCAGGCTGGAAAGGCGGGTGAAGCTCTGTCCCACGCTGCTGCCAGTGCTCGTGTACATCAGTTGCCCCTTGGTGTCCTGGAAGTAAACGTCGAGGCGCACCTCACGCAGGTCGCTGCCAAAGATGCCTTGCATGAGGTCGCCCATGCGGAAGGGACTGTAGACAAAGCCCTGCAATTCGCGATGTCCAGCGCTGTCTTTTCTATAAACCGGATTGAACATCAGGAAGCCGACCTGCTTGGGGTCTTTGATCTCCTGCACCAGCGTAATGGGGCCGCTGGCAGTCATTTTGCCCGTTTGCATGGCCGCAACCATGGCGTCCCTGCGCGTCGGTTCGGACATCATGTCGTAGCCGATCGCGAACTTGTTGCGTTCCGATTGCGGCTCCAGGTAGACGATTGCTGCATGCAGGTCGCGGTCGCCTTCCGGCCAGACCTTGATTTCCTTGTTCAGCGCGGCAACGGCGCCAGCTGGCGCAAAACGCGCATACCCCATGCCGAGCACGCCCGGATACTGCTTTGGCAGCTCCAGTCCGGTCACGAACTGCTGCCATTCTTCGCGCTCGACGCTATAGGAGGCATCGAACAGCGCCGTGCCGGCACGCAGCAGGGATTCGTAGCCCTCCATGCGCAGGCGTATGGTTTCGCGCACATTGTCCGCGGCACGCTGGAACCGCTCGCTGGTGCGGGATTCGGTGTCGTAGGTGATCCAGCCCCAGGCGCTTACGGTCAGCGTCATGCAGGCCAACAGGATCAGGATCGGGGTCCAGACGTAGCTTTCCGCGAGCCCGGGTTCCTCCTCCGTGGCCAGGACCCAGGCCAGTATGCTGCTGATCGCGAGGTAGGTCGAGAGCGAGAGCAGCGAATGGTGCAGGACGCCGGAAACAAAGGGCCCGTGGTCCATGACCGTGGCCGGTATCGCGATGCCGGAAATGATGGCGAGCGCGATGCGCACCATGGAACGCCAGCGCTTCACTGCCGCCAGGCCCAGGAAGAACAGCAGGCAGTAAGGCAGGAACTGGGCTGCGGCGAGATGCGAATCGCTCAGGAAGACAGCCAGCGTGGCAATCGCCAGCGCAGCGAGGAAGGCCCATTGGCCTGGCGACCATTGCGGCCAGGCTGGATGGGTGGGAATCGCCATCGCCAGCGGCGCCAGCAGCAACATTCCGAGGAAGTCGCCGGTCCACCAGGTGGCAGCGACTTGCCAGGTCAGTGCCGGCGGGATGATGCCGGACAGTTCGAGCGAGACCACGCCAACTGCCGCCGATGCAAGGGCGGCGACAGCAGCCACTGCGCCGAACTTGTATACCTCACGCTGGTTATTCAGAGCCATGCCGGCGATGCCAAGCCTCTGTGACAGCCAGTTGGCCACCAGTGCCTCTGAGGTATTGCCGATGGCAATCGTCAGCGAGACCGTCAGCAGCACCGGCAAGGACGCGGCATTGTTGTTGTGGAAGACTGCCAGGTTGGCGAGGAAGGCTCCGGCGAGGATGGCCGGCCACAACTGCCGTCCAAAGCGCAACAGCAGCACCAGTGCGAAGCCCGATGGCGGCCAGATCGGGCTGGCATTGCTTTGCGCCAGGGCGAGCATCAGTCCAAGCCGCGCCAGCAGGTAATACGCTCCAGTAGCGAGCAGCAGGACTGTCAGCGTACGCAGGCGAAGCGGCATGGGGTGGCGGGCGGGTCGGTGGTGATGCCTTTATATCACGGAAGATGTACAAGGCTGAAATGAAGTTGTCACATTTGCCCCGTAGCATGTCAACATGCAATTGACTCCAGAAAATCGAATCCGCTTGCGCGGCACGGTATTTGGCAAGACCGAGGCTGGCCGGGTGGAATTTGTGCAGCGTAGCGCCGGGCTTTCGGCACGCCAGCGCGCCGTGCTGATCCTGATCGACGGCCAGAAAGCCTTCGGTGAAATCGAGACCTGGCTGGGCGAAGACGAAATGCTGGAAGCGGTGGAGGCACTGCTGCGCAAGGGACTGGTGGGAATCAGCTCAGCTCCGGCACTGGCATCAAGTCATCCTGCCGCCATCGGTACGGCAGCGCTGGCGGCGGCACGCGAATTCATGGTGGCCGCAGCGCGCAAGCACCTCGGCCTGATGGCGGCCGACCTGGTACGACGCATCGAACATGCGAAAGACGAAAGCCAGCTGGCCGGTGTCATCGGCCTGTGGCATGTCTCGTTGAGGGAATCGAAGACCGGCAAGCCCTGCGCCGAGGGCTTGCTGGCAGAAGCGCGCGCCTTACTGGCTTAGTTCGGCCGCTTGCGGTGGAACACCAGCGGGCTATACGGCACCGCCGATGGAGGAGGGGAGTTCAGGATGCCCGGCTTCATCGCGCCTACCACGTGCATCTCGCAAGGCTTGCAATCGAAGCGCAGCGTATAGGTGTGGTCGCCGCTGACGAGCGTCATCGGTTCCGCTTTTACCTGGCCCTGCACCCCTTGCACGCCCTTGGCCTGTTTCGGGCAAAGGTTGAACGAAAAGCGCAGGCAATGCTTGGTGATCATGAGCGGCACTTCGCCCGCTTCCTCGTGCGCCTCGTAGGCCGCATCGATCAGCGCAACGCCATGCTTGTGATAGAACGCGCGCGCTTTTTCGTTATAGACGTTGGCGAGGTAGCTCAGTTGCGTGTCCGGATAGACAGCGCGCGGTTCGGCAGGCGCCTTGCGCTGCGGACGCTGCCAGGCCGCCAGCCGCGCCGCTTCATGCGCGGCCACCGCATCGCGGCGCAGGGCGTTGATTGCCGATGAAGGCACGAACCAGGGCTGCGACAATTTCAACTCGACGTGGTCGGCCACGAACATGGTGTTGCCCAGCTTCGCCAGGCTGGCGCGCAAGCCGCTTTCAGCCTGCTCGGCGTTCTGCGCCGGCTGCAGCGCCATTGCCGCATCGGTGGTGCTGACGATGCCGTCTTCATCGATGATCGCGAGACGCAGTCCCCCGTCCATCTCGGCCAGTGTCAGTTGCAGGCCCACATGGCGGTCGGAAGACTTCTTGTGCAGTGCCGCTTCCCACTGGTGGTCGCGGTTGCGGTGGATCACGGTGCCGACTTTCAAGCCTGGCAGGGCCGCCATTTGCTCGTTCGGGAAAACGCGCCAGCGCTGGCCGTCTTCGCTATCGCCCAGCTTTTCAGCCTTGTTGGCCTGGATGCCGACCGTAGTGCGCTTGTTCATGTAATTCAAGCCGTCGCCGTTGGCCATCGGCGCATTGGTGATGACGTCGATATGATCGCCGCCCATGCGCACCACGGTGCCCAGTTCTACGCCGACGTATTTCGGCGAATCGAAGGCGCCGATATCGTCCTGGCGGCCATTGGCGAAATAGTCGGTGTGGCCGCGGTGGAAAGTCTTGTCGACGTCCGGCGTGAACAGCACGCGGGTGCGGCCACTGGCGGCGCGGGCGAACTCGGGACGGCGCTCCAGCAGTTCATCGAGCAGCAGGCGGTAGTGGGCGGTGATGTTCTTCACATAGCCCATGTCCTTGTAGCGGCCTTCGATCTTGAAGGAGCGGATGCCTGCATCGACCAGCGCTTCCAGGTTGGCGCTCTGGTCGTTGTCCTTCATCGACAGCAGGTGCTTTTCAAAGGCGACGACGCGGCCCTGGTTGTCGGACAGCGTGTACGGCAGGCGGCAAGCCTGCGAGCAATCGCCGCGATTGGCGCTGCGGCCGGTGTCGGCGTGCGAGATATAGCACTGGCCGGAGAAGGCCACGCACAGCGCGCCGTGGACGAAGTATTCAAGCGGGGTATCGACCTGGGCGCGAATCTGCTTGATCTTGTCGAGCGTCAGTTCGCGCGCCAGCACCAGCTGCGAGAAGCCTACGTCACCCAGGAATTTGGCTTTTTCGACCGTGCGGATGTCGCACTGGGTGGAAGCGTGGAGCTGGATCGGCGGCAGGTCCAGTTCGAGCAGGCCCATATCCTGGATGATCAGCGCATCGACGCCGGCCTCGTACAGTTGCCAGATCTGTTTGCGTGCCAGGTCAAGCTCCGAATCGTGCATGATGGTGTTCATGGTCACGAAGATGCGCGAGCGGTAGCGGTGGGCGAATTCCACCAGCGAGGAAATATCCTCGATCGGATTGCTGGCGTTGTGGCGAGCGCCAAAGGCGGGACCGCCGATATAGACGGCATCGGCGCCGTGCAGGATGGCTTCGCGGCCAATTTCCGCGGTCTTGGCTGGCGCCAGCAGTTCGAGCTCGTGATCAAGCAATGACATTCTGAGATAACCCTACAGTTGCAAGGGTGGATATTATACCGGCTCGCTGAAGGCGCGATCGCCCAGTTTTTCCTTCATGTAGTCGACAAACGACGCGATCCGCGCCGACAGTGCCGTATTGCGGTAGTAGACGGCATTGATCGGTTGCCGAACCTCCAACGTTTCTTCGACCAGGACTTGTACCAGGCGGCCGGACTTGCGGTCGGCATTGCTCAGGAAGTCCGACAGGCAGACAACGCCGGCCCCGTGCAGCGCCAGGTGCAGCAAGGTTTCGCCGCTTGAGGTGTAGATGTCCGGCGTGACGTGCACGGGCTGGCCGTCGGTGTCCTCCAACGGCCAGTCGTTCAGGGTGTCCGGCTGGTTGAAGCCCAGGATCGTGTGGTTGACCAGGTCTGCCACGTTGACCGGAGGGCCGTGCTTTTCCAGGTAGGCGGGACTGGCGAGGACGCGCAGGCGGCCGGTGCCGATCGGCGTCGCGTGCAGGGTCGAATCGCGCAGGCGGCCAATGCGGAAGGCGACGTCGGTACGCTTTTCCATCAGGTCGGTGATGCCTTCATTGCTGTTCAGCTCAAGCTCCACGCGCGGGAAACGTTCGCGGTAGCCGTTCACCAGCGGCACGATGACGTGCAACATGAAGGGCGTCGACGCATCGATGCGCAGCCGCCCGGCTGGGCCCTGGCGGCGCAGCGACATCTTCTCTTCGGTTTCCTCGACCTTGGCGACAATGGTGCGGGCGCATTCGAGGAAAGCCTTGCCTTCCTCTGTCAGCTCGAGGCGGCGCGTGGTGCGGCGGACCAGCGTGGTTTCCAGTTTCTCTTCGAGGCGGGTCAGGGTGCGGCTGGCTGCGGAAACCGTCAGTCCCAGGCGTTCAGCGGCGGCGCTGATCGATCCTGTGGCCACAATGGCAATAAATGCCTGCATTTCGTCAAGGGTAGTCTTCATTTCTTTGATTATTGCTCAAATATCTTTCGCGGAAAACCGGCCTTTCTGCAAAAGTCTTGGCGCTAGCGTGCTGCCTCATTGAATCGAGCAAGGAACTTTCCGCCTGCAAGGACAGGCCACTTTCGACTCGGTCCGCAACGCCATTGAAGCGGGTTATCGCGCGACAATATTGAATACACCAGGCGTGCCATCGCGGCCCGCAAGAGCAGGGCATCCACGTCACTTCGTATATGCGGTTTCCCGATGGCAATGTTATTGGCGACCCGGCAATTGACCGCACAGGACGTGGCTGAAATCGCAGCGCTGGAACGCAACGGCCGCATGGTCAGCCCGGAAGGCCTGGCGCCGGCCTGGGACTGATGCCCCGGGCCGGCCCGGCTGTCGTGCTTACAGCGATTTCAGGAAGGCCAGCAAGGCTTCACGGTCCGCCGCGGACAAGGCGGCGAAGCGTTGGCGTGAGGCCTCGCCCTCGCCACCGTGCCACATGATTGCCTCGGTCAGGTTGCGCGCACGGCCATCGTGCAGGTAGCCGGCCTTGCCGCCATTGCCCATCACCTTGTCGGTATAGCCGATACCCCACAGCGGCGCGGTACGCCACATGCCGCCCCTGGCCTGACCCTCGACAAAATTGTCGGCCAGTCCTGCGCCCATGTCGTGCAGCAGCAAATCCGTATAGGGGCGGATCACCTGGTTGCGCAGCTCCGCCAGCAGATGTCCTGGGCCGGTGCGCATTTCCACCGTATGGCATGCCGAACAACGCATGGCCTGGAACAGGCGCGATCCGGCGCCTACTTGCTGCGCGTCGACGCGCAATTCTTCAAGCGGCGCGACGCCTTTCGGGAAACCGCTAGGCAGGCTGCGCTGGGCTGGAACGGCGACCAGGGCCAGGTACTGCGAGATCAGTTGAAGTTCGGCCTCGCTCACGCCGCGCTGTGCGGTAGCGGTTTTACAACCGGCAGGGTCGCTGCCGCAACTACGGTTCGGATAGACCGGCGATGTCACTGCCATGTCCTGCAGCAGTGCCGCTGCGGCCTGATGGCGCAGCGTTGCCTTGGCGGCTTTCCAGCCGAAACGGCCCAGGCGCACCGCACCGGTTTCGGGATCGTAGACGAAGTTGGCGATGCCTTTGATACCATCCGCATCCGGGGCGCTGCGGACGCGGGCCAGGATATCGGCTTCGGGAACCGCTTCCAGCAAACCGGTGCCGATCATCGGCTGCGCGGCGCGCAGTGAAGCAATCTCCGGCGCCGGTCCTTCGTAGGCGAGCAGCGGCTTGCGCAATTCCACAGCCGTGCCGTCGGCCAGCGTTACCGAGCCTGTCTCGAAGCCGGCAACTCGCACGCCGGTGCCCCAGTTCTGTGGAGCGCCGGTGCTGGAGAAGGCGTTCATCTGTACCGCGGTGCCATACAGAGGGTGCGGCAACTGCTGGCCGTCCGCTCCCGTCACGGCGACCCGAACCGACATGGCGTCCAGCTTCTGGTTGACGGCAAATGGCGCCGGGCTGCGGCCATTGTTTACGTGGCAGCCGATGCAGGCCGATTGGTTGAAGCGCGGGCCCTGCAGGCCCACAGCAGGTGTGTAGCGGTCGTTGCCGGCTTCGTTATGGTCGCCGGTGGTGAAACTGGTGTGGATCAGGCGACGGCCTTCGACAAAGCGCTGCATGTTCTGCATGCCCACGTTGTTCTGCGGCTGCTGGAACATGAACAGGCCGTTGTCCGAATAGTTGTAGGACACCGAACCAAGGCCGCCGGACAGGGTCTCCGCCGGCAGCGGCACCGAATTGAGGCGCGGCTGCACGCCATACCATGGGCGCAGGCCGCTGCCGACCACATAAATCCATTCGGCAGAATAGTAGCGGATGCCGCCGCTATCGCCCTTGCCGAGCATGGACTCGGTAGTGGAAAACATGGAGGGAGAAACTTCGATCGCATCGCCCAGCACCAGCGGCCGCGCCGGAATGTTGCTGCCATTCGGGAAGCCGTTTGCATCGAGCCCGTTCATGCCGGGATACTGCTTGACCAGCAGCGTACAAGCGCCATTGATGCCTCCCGGCGCCGTGAGCTGGCCGGCCGCAGGGTAGGGCGTCGGTTTGCAGACCTTGACGTTGTTATCGACCAGCTCCCCCGGCGCCATCCAGCCATAACCGGTGACGCCCGGGCGGTCGATGGCGCGGAAGAAGGCAATCCCGCCAGACAGGAAATCGACCGTCGTGTACTGGTTGACGACCAGCGTAGGCTTGGTGACGCCGGGAACGCGGCTGTTGTCAACGATTTCCACGCCCCAGGTGCGGTTCTTGAAGTATTGCGACACGAACGTGAGGTAGTTGCCGGGGCCTTTATCGACAGCCTGTCCGGTTGCCGGATCGACGGTCTCGTTCGGGCCGTAGCCGATTTCATTCCACTCCTCGCCGCGCTCGCGGCCGTGGCGTGCGAAGCCGCGTGCGCCGAAGCGGGTGACGAGGGTGCCGTCCGCCAGGGTGAATTGCAGCGTCTCCAGTGGAGATGGCGCTGCTGGCAACGGCACGATATCCTGGCCGCTGGCCGGGAAGCGCAACGCCGACGTCGGGCCGGGCTGCAGGGTGTTGTCGCTGCCAGGCGACTTGAACTCCACCTCGAACAGCGAATAGCCGTACTGCGTTGCGCGGGCAATGCCCTGCATGCGGACATAGCGGGCATTGATGCCCAGGTTGAAGAATTCTTCCGTGCCGCCCCGGCCGTTGCTGACCAGGCGCAGTTGCGACCAGTTGCTGCCATCGTCTGAGACGAGCAGGGAATATTGATTCGCATAGGCATTTTCCCAGGACAGCTTCATATAGCCGATAGCAGTCCGGGCGCCGAAATCGAACTGGATCCAGGCGCCATCCTCCCTGGCGCTGGCCCAGCGCGTGCTGGCCAGCCCATCGATCGCGGCGGAGGCCGACATACCTGCGTTTTCCACAGCTGACGACGATGCCGCGAGCGGCTTCACCGCAACGCCAGGCGCAGCGGGATCACTTGGCAGCGGTTCCGGTTGCGGCGTCGGGGTGGGGGAGGCCGGCGTGCCGGAGAACGCCTGGATCTCGAAGATCGAATAGCCGTATTGGGAGGAGCGCTTGATGCCTTTCACGCGCAAATACCGGCCCTGGCCAGCGAGACCGGACCAGTCCTCGGTACCGCCCTGGCTGTTTTGCACGGACTTGATCGTGGTCCAGGTAGCGTTGTCGTCCGATACCTGAAGCTGATATTCGCTTGCGTGGGCATTTTCCCAGGCGATCCTGACGCGGTTGATGGCGACCGGTTTGCCGAAATCCAGCGTCAGATGCTGATCGTCGGTAAAGCCGCTGCTCCAGCGCGTGCCGTCGTTATGGTCGATGGCCGCTGCGGCAGGCAGGTCGCCGCGTTCAACCGCAGAAGCGGTGGCGCCTGCCGGCGTCAAGGCAATTTCCATTGTCTGAACCGCGCTCTCGGCCTTGAGCACCGTTCCCGGCGCCGTGCTGTCGCTTCCATTCCCGCCGCCGCAAGCTGCCAGCAGGGTGGCGAGGGCAAGGGGCAAGCAGCGGGTGATCCTGTGTTTGATGAACATGACGCCTCCGTAAATGGAATCCTTTCCAATTGCTGGTAGGCAATATTGTCCATCTGGACACGAAAGTCAAGCGTGCGTTGCACTTGCTAGTAATGAAGCCTGGGCTCATTGCCATCAGGCGGATGAAGATCAAGTATGATCGCGGCTGGCATTGGCATGGGTGGAACCGAATGAAAGTGAATTTTGCCGTCACGGCTGCGTGCGTGCTTGGCCTTCTCTATTTTGGCAGGGAGGTGCTGCAGCCTGTCGTCACAGCGATGGTGCTGAGCCTCGCGCTGGCTCCCTTGATCCGCACCATGGGCAGCCTGGGACTTTCCCGCGTCAACGCGACTTTCGGCGCCCTGGCGCTCGTGATCTTGCTGTTTGCCGGCGCCTTTGCGATCCTCGGCGCGAACGTCATGGCACTGACCGCGGACCTGCCCCAATACACTGCCGAAATCCGTTCCAAGTCAAAGTCGCTGGAAGAACTGGCCCAGCATCCCTTGGCACGCCTGGCGCCGCAACTGCTTGAAGAACAGCCATCGGCAAGCGCACTTGAAACGGGGCCGCGGCCGGTGCCGGTGGAGATTCGTGAACACGCCAGCACCAGCGATTCCATCGCGAAGGCCATCGGCGTGGTCTCGGGTCCCTTGGGCGAGGCATTCCTCGTGCTGGTGCTGATGATTTTCATCTTGCTGGACCGGGAAAACCTGCGGGATCGCGTCCTGCGGCTGGTCGGCCAGCGCGAAGTCAGTCGCACCATCAAAGGCCTGGAAGACGCGGCGGAGGGTGTATCGCGCTTCTTCTTCACCCAGTTGCTCCTTAACCTGACATTTGGCGTGGTGATCTCGATCGCGCTCTGGCTGATCAACATTCCGCACGCCGCACTGTGGGGTGCACTTTGTGCAGCACTTCGTTTCGTGCCCTATATTGGCGCACTGATCGCAGGCGCCGCAATCGCCCTGTTTGCCGCCGCCGTCGAGCCTGGCTGGACGCTCGCCGTTTACGCCATCGTGCTGTTCATCGTGCTCGAGGTATTCGTCGCCAACGTGATCGAGCCTCGCGTGTATGGCCATAGCGTTGGCATGTCGCCGCTAGCGGTGATTGTGTCGGCGCTGTTCTGGGGGGCTATCTGGGGTCCGTTGGGATTGCTGCTCTCCACGCCGCTCACGCTGTGCATCGTGGTCGGCGGCCGCTATGTCAAGAGCCTGGAGCCGATCAGCATCATGTTCGCGGAATCGCCCAACACCAATGAAGCGCAACGCTTCTACCATCGGGTGCTAAGCGGCGATGCCAACGCGATTATCGAAGAAGCGCGCGCCTTCCTGCGCAAGTCGACACTGGCTCGTTATTGCGACAGGGTGCTGCTGCCCGGCCTCGCCATGGCAGGGGTAGGGTTGCAAAGCGGCCAGGAAAGCCGCCTGCGCGCGACAGTTGCAATGGTGGCCGATACACTGGACGCCAGCCACGCGCCGAGCCGCGGCCGCCGCCGCAATATCTCCATGCTCGACGAGAACGTTGGCGCCCATTTGCGCCACCAGCGCGAGGAGAGGTTGGGGCGTTGGCAAGGTTCGCTGGACGTGCCTGCGCGTTCGGTCATTGTCTGCACTTCCATGCCAGGCGTGCGCGAAGAGTTCCTGAGCGAGTTGCTGGTCCTGGTGTTCCGCGATGCGAAGCTGGACGCGCGCAGCTTTGTCCTTGATCCTGCAGGCCCCGAAAACGACCCGGGGGCCGACAACCTGGTCTCCACTGTCTTCATTGCCTACCCGATCGAGAGTGCGCCGGCAGCGTGGATTTCGGCCGTGACCGAGTTGCGCGCCGCCTTGCCCGACGTGCAACTGGTAACGATCCGCCCGCGCGACGACGTGGGCACCGAGCACGCAACCATCGCCTCGCACGTCGACCTGGTGCTTCAATCGTTCGAAGAGGCGTTAGCGTTCGTCACGCCGAGCAAGATCGGCTGACAGCCTTTGCGGTGCGCCTGAAAAGGGCCGATAATAGCGGCCACGCTATTTTGAGCACTATTTTGGAACATTCCTATGGAAATTAAGGTCAACTTTCTCGATAAGCTTCGCCTGGAAGCCAAATTCGACGATTTCACGGTCATCGCCGACCAGCCAATCCGCTACAAGGGAGACGGCTCGGCGCCTGGGCCGTTTGACTATTTCCTGGCTTCGTCGGCCTTATGCGCCGCGTATTTTGTGAAGTTGTATTGCTCAACTCGCAATATCCCGACCGAAAATATTCGTCTCTCGCAGAACAATATTGTCGATCCTGAAAATCGCTACCAGCAGATCTTCAAGATCCAGGTGGAACTGCCGTCGGATATCTCGGCCAAGGACCGCGAAGGCATCTTGCGCTCCATCGACCGCTGCACGGTCAAAAAAGTGGTGCAGGCCGGCCCGGAATTCATTATTGAGGAAGTGGAAAATCTCGACGCCGATGCACAGGCCTTGCTGACCATCGACGCGGCATCCGGCACGAGCACCTACATTCCTGGCAAAGATCTGCCGCTGGAGCAGACCATCGCCAATATGTCGGGCCTGCTGGCTAACCTCGGCATCAAGATTGAAATCGCATCCTGGCGCAATATCGTTCCCAATGTCTGGTCGCTGCATATCCGCGACGCGCACTCGCCAATGTGCTTCACCAATGGCAAAGGCTCGACCAAGGAGAGTGCACTGGCGTCTGCACTCGGCGAGTACATCGAGCGAATCAGCTGCAACCATTTCTACGCCGGCGAATTCTGGGGCGAAGATATTGGCAACGCCGACTTCGTGCATTATCCGAATGAGCGCTGGTTCAAGCCGGGCCGCAAAGACGCGCTGCCGGCCGAGATCCTGGACGAATACAGCCGCGGAATTTACGACCCGGATGGCGAACTGCGTGGCTCCCATCTGTACGACACCAATTCCGGCAACGTCGAACGCGGCATCTGCTCCTTGCCGTTCGTGAGGCAGTCGGACGGCGAGGTGGTGTACATCCCGACCAACCTGGTCGAGAATCTCTTCGTCAGCAACGGCATGAGTGCTGGCAATACGCTGGCGGAAGCGCAGGTGCAATGCCTGTCAGAGATTTTCGAAAGGGCGGTGAAACGCGAAATCCTGGAAGGCGAACTGGCCTTGCCGGACGTTCCGCAGGAAGTCCTGGCGAAATATCCCGGCATCCTGGCCGGCATCAAAGGCCTGGAAGAACAGGGCTTCCCGGTACTCGTGAAAGACGCATCGCTGGGCGGAACCTATCCGGTGATGTGCGTGACGTTGATGAATCCGCGCACGGGCGGCGTGTTTGCCTCGTTCGGCGCACATCCGAGCTTTGAAGTCGCGCTGGAACGCAGCCTGACCGAATTGCTCCAGGGGCGCAGCTTTGAAGGCCTGAACGACCTGCCGCGTCCGACTTTCGTCAGCAACGCCGTGACCGAACCAAACAACTTCGTCGAGCATTTCATCGATTCCAGCGGTATCGTGTCCTGGCGCTTCTTCAGCGCCAGATCGGACTTCGACTTCGTTGAATGGGACTTCTCCGGCCAGGGCGAGAACTCGAATGCCGAGGAAGCCGCGGCCTTGTTCGGGATCCTCCAGGACTTGGGCAAAGAGTCCTACATGGCCGTGTACGACGAGCTGGGCGCGACTGCCTGCCGGATCCTGGTACCAGGCTATTCGGAAATCTATCCGGTGGAAGACCTGATCTGGGATAACACCAACAAGGCGCTCCAGTTCCGCAACGATATCCTGAACCTGCACCGCCTGGACGACGAGAGCCTGGAAGCGCTGCTCGAACGCCTGGAAAACAGCGAACTCGATGAATATGGCGACATCGCGACCCTCATCGGCATTGAATTCGACGAGAACACGGTCTGGGGCCAGCTCACTGTGCTCGAATTGAGGTTGCTGATTAACCTGGCGCTCAACGAATACGAAGCCGCGCGCGAACTGGTCGACGCCTTCCTCCAGTACAACGATAACACCCTGGATCGCGGACTGTTCTACCAGGCCCTTAGCGCGGTGCTGGAAGTGCTGCTCGATGAAGAGTTGGAGCTGGACGATTACGTCGTCAATTTCCGCCGCATGTTTGGCGACGAAAAGATGGACGCGGTCATCGGCTCGGTCGACGGCAGCGTGCGTTTCCATGGCCTGACCCCGACCAGCGTGAAGCTGGAAGGCCTCGACAGACATCAGCGCAAGATCGACAGCTACAGGAAACTGCACGCGGCGCGCGCCAAGGCTCCTGTCAAAGCCCGTTAAGACCTGGCAGGAAGGCAGCCAAGGCTGCCAAGCGTGCAGGCGAGGGCGGTTTCCAGCGGTGTATGCGGTTCACTGCCGAGTACATCACGTAGCCGCTGGTTTTCCATCCGCACCGTGCGCTGCCATAAATAGCGCATTTCCATCATCTCGCGCAGCGTTTCGTTGAGCGGCGCCGCGAGGCGAATCAGCCACCAGGGAAAGGCCTTCAGTTTGGGAGGTTTTGCGCCGTGGGATTCGACCACCCGCTGGATTGCACGTGCGAATTCAGTGCCGTCGCGATCCCAATAGCCGGCCATGTGATAGCTGGCGAAACGCGGCAACTTGTCGCGCATATCGAGTAACGCAATCATGGTGGCCGCAACGTCCGGCAAGTATGCGTACTGATGTCCAATGCCAGGTGCGCCGGGCAATTTGACTTCTACCGGCACCTCGCCGGGCCGTATCATCCCTTGCGAAAGCCAGTTATTCCGGGCATTGGGTCCAAAGAAGTCCCCCGCACGGACGACGATTGTTCGCACGTCTCCACGCTCGCTGGCTTCCCGCAGCCGCTTCTCCAGTTCGACGCGAATTTTGCCTTTGCGTGTAAGAGGGCGCTGCAACGAGTCTTCACGCAGTACCGGGGAGGCGTCGGGGCCGAAGTTATAGACGGTTCCCGGCAAAACGATGGTCGCGCCTTGCGAGGCCGCGGCGGCAATGGTATTGTCAATCATCGGCAAAACCTGTTGACCCCAGCCACGATAGCCTGGCGGATTGACGGCGTGGACGATGACAGAACACCCTTCAGACGCCCTGCCGACATCCAGCGCGTTCATTGCGTCGCCCTCAATCCATTCGACGCCGTCAGCCATGCGGTTTGCTACGCCCAGGCCACGTTTCAGAGCACGAACTGTCCAGCCTCGTGCCACGAGCTGGCGGAGCATTTCGCCGCCGATTCCACCGCTCGCGCCGAGGATCAATACCGTTTTTCCATCCATGACTTGCTCCCTTAAGTTGACTATGAAGCAAATTATGGCCAAACTCAGACCCAACGAAAATTCCCTAAATCCTTGCAGCGACTATATAAATTTGTATGATAGAGACGATTTCCTGGGACCTGTACAGGACCTTTTTGCACGTTTTGAACGCCCAGTCCTTATCCGGCGCCGCGCGATCGCTGGGATTGACGCAACCAACGGTCGGGCGCCACGTTTCTGAACTTGAGTCTGGCCTGGGATTGGCCCTGTTCACGCGCTCCCAGTCAGGGCTGCAGCCAACGGAGGCCGCACTGCAGTTGCGGACCCAACTCGAAGAAATGCAGCACGCCGCCGCGTCGATAGAACGTAGCGCCCACGGACACAATGCCGTTCGCGGCGCCGTAAGGGTCTCGGCAAGTGAAGTCGTAGGCATAGAAATCCTGCCATCGATCCTGGCGCCGCTTCGCGCCAAACATCCTGAACTGGCGATCGAACTCGTGCTGAGCGACGCAGTCCAGGACCTGCTCGGCCGAGAGGTCGACATCGCCGTGCGGATGACGCAGCCGCAGCAGGATCTTTTATTGGCGCAGCGCGTCGGTGAGGTCGCCGTCGGTTTCTACGCACACAGGGATTACTTGGCGACGCGAGGCGAACCGAAAAATGTTGCGGACCTCGCGGGTCACAGTCTAATCGGATTCGACATGGAGACGCCATTCCTGCGGGCGGCCAGCGCAAAACTGGGCGCATGGAAGCGTGAAGGGTTCGCATATCGAACAGACAGCAATCTGGCGCAAATGGCCTTGGTCCGTGCAGGCGCGGGCATTGGTGCATACCAGGTTGGATTGGCGGAGCGAGATAAGAACCTGGTTCGTATCCTGGAACAGGAAATGCACATGACGATGACGACGTGGGTCACCATGCATTCGGATCTAAGGCACAGTGCACGCTGCAAGACGGTTTTTGACGCCTTGGTGGTCGGAGTGAAGGAGCTGTGGGAATAGCTATGATACTTCGCATAATCTATATTATGTCAAATGCTATGTGGCCGTTATCGCCGCTTGCGCCGGGCAATCGTAGCGCTCAGCAGTCCAACGTAAAATTGATGACGGCGCTCTAACGTAATTCTCTGGACTGAAGCTGCCTGTTCAGCTGCCTGTTCATTAGGACGAATTGATAATTCGCAGAAATCCCGATTCGTCTCGATCATTAGGTACTCGCGAAAAGCCAAACAAATTCATCCGGCCAATTAGGTAATTTTCCCCTTTCCATAGTTGTCCTTTTCAATTGCCTTGAGAGCCTTTGCGCGAACCAGATTGCGCAACTGCAATCCTGTCCTCGTCCCTGACCATGCCACGAATTTCAGCAGCCTGCGAGGCCTATTCCTAGTCGTAAGGATATTGCATACACAGCGTCCGGAGATTCCAGGGGCAATCTGACAACAGCGCCTGGAATATGACAATAAGCAATCACTTATTACCATATGGATAACCAGGGTGCTTACTGGCAAAATCGACACCCTATGAAAATTCAAGCCCTATTCCTCAAAGTCGTCGCCTCCCTGTTATTCGCTACCATAACTGGCTGCGGGAGCGGCGGGGGTAGCAGCTCTTCCCCCAGCACCGAAAATAGCACGACGCCGCAGCCATTCACCTTACTAAGCAGCCAACCAGGTGACAAGGCGACCGACGTGGGGCGCGAAGCAGCGCTAACGTTGACCTTCAGCGAGCCAGTCGATGCAGGCACAGCGAACGCGAGCGCGATCAAGCTTTCTGGCCCGGATGGGATTGTCGTACCTGTCACGGTTTCGGTGACCGGCAAGGAACTTCGGGTACTGCCGACCACACTTCCTCTTCCAGGCAACACGACATATCAACTGGACCTTGGCGCGACCATCGCAAGTACTAATGGACGAACACTCGGAGCGGGGACGAGCCTTAGCTTTACGACAGCGGCACAACATTGGGCTGCTGCGTCGAGCAAAGTTAGTGGCCTGAGCTATTTCACAGCCGGGACGGCGCCCGTGATAGCTAATGATGGCAAGGGAAATACCGTCGCTGTCTGGTATGCAGTGACCACCCCCAACACAATATATTTCAGCCTACTCGATGCACAAAAGAACAGCTGGAGCGCCCCGGCGCCTCTGTATGTTGCTGCCGAGTCCAATGCCATCGGTGGCGTGCAAATAGTGAGCGCACCAACAGGGGACGTCTACCTGGGTTGGAGCGAACACCGGAATGGCAATTCCGCTTTTCTACTGAAGCGCTATCGTGCGGATCTCGCGACGTGGGAAGCGGCGACCGAAGTAAGCGTGGTTCCTGCCACCGCGAAGTTCGACGGGGCAGTTATGGCTGCAGATCCGTCGGGAAAGTTGTATTTTTTCAGCCAGGCCTACGGATTTGCCACTGCGCCGGGTTTGTTTGCGTCAAGCTACGA
The DNA here is from genome assembly GCF_049913285.1 of Pseudoduganella sp. S-14. GTDB lineage: Bacteria > Pseudomonadota > Gammaproteobacteria > Burkholderiales > Burkholderiaceae_D > Rugamonas. The sequence goes on along the minus strand of NZ_CP183991.1, from coordinate 3,538,384 downwards.
TCTGAAGACATCCGCATGGAGCACTCCAGTGCGCCTGGACACCGCATCTAGCAACTACTTCTACGGTTATGCCTTGGCAGTCGATGGTAGCGGCAATGCTGTCGCGGCATGGGTCGAGAATGGATTGAAGGTCTCGCGATACAACAAGAGCGATGGCTCTTGGAGTGCCCCTCTTGAACTCGACAAATCTGCTGTGTATGGGCTGCGACTCGCTGCATCGGCAAACGGCAATGTTGCACTCAGTTGGAAGCGCGAATATGGGATGATGGCAAGTCCAACCGCGCACGCAGCGATTTATGACGTGCGAAAGGCTGCCTGGAGTCCGATACGTCGCCTGGACAAGAGTGCCTCATTCGTCGGGGTGAATCCTCCAGTGATCGCGATCGACAGCATGGGCAATGTCACGGCAGTTTGGCTCGAAGGCGATGCGATCAATGGGACCCGCTTCGATGCCGCCTCATCTCAATGGTCAGAGCCGCAAACCGTGCTTCCCCAAGCAGGTATCCTGGCTGAACCAAGAATCGGTGCTGATGCAGCCGGCAATGTGGTCGTCACAGCAGTACAAGACAATCTTCCGATTGCGGCCCATTTCTCTTCAAGGACGAAGCAGTGGAACACCGCGGCCATCCACGAGTACGTGGCTAGTCCCTACCTGTTTGCGAATTCGCCAGCGCTAGTGGTAGCCGCTTCGGGCACAGCGACCGCCGTATGGAGTTTCAGCTCCGGGCTAAACGCGGAAATGCGTGCAAACCAGTTCCAGTGAGCCCAGATGGCGGAGAGACGCCCCCTCTCCATATCAAATTTATTGCGCGGGACAATTGAACCGGACCGGAAATCTGGGAGGACTTAAAGCTTCGACGTAATGCTGCTTCTTGCTTCGCATGCAGCCAGCTTTATCAACGAATCGGAGCTGGCGTCGATGGCGGGTTTAGCCAGGTGTAGGCGCTACGTCCCGTGATCGGCGATCAATTTGCGGACGTAGCTGGTGAAGTGCCCTCTTCTTCTGTGCCGGCTGAGGCTTCAGCTTATGGAATGAAGAAGGTAACGCTGTATTGGAAAGACTTGGCTTGCTCGCCGACCTTCACATTGCTGATCTGGACATTCAACTTGGTGTCGGCCGGAGAGCGCGACCATTCGCTTGCGGGGGCATCCAGTTTCCAGCTCATGGTGTTGTCGCCGTATCCGCTTGGCAGTTGACCGACATTGCTGACGGAGAGCACTTTGCCCTGGTCATTACTCATCGTCACGCTCGCGCCGCTGAAGTCTGCACCCGGCAAAGAAAAACTCCAAGGGTGGCTAGGGTCGGCAACTTTCGTGGTCCAAGGCACATAGCCGCGTGCCGGCCAGGCGACGCCTGTTTCCGCCACGGTCGCCGGTGCGGTGACGGTTCCGTCAAAGACCCACAACGAGTTGGCTCGCGTCGTGTCGCCAGTCCCAACCTCGCCGAGGCGCGAATAAAGCACCCAGCGGCGGTGCCCCAGGCTGGAAGTGCCGCTATCGGCAATATACGCCCGCACCGCATTTGGTCCTGCGTTGCCCAGCGCGAGATTGGACCTGCCCGCTGCCGTCGCGCCATCAGCCGTATAGCAACTCCACGAAGTCGGCGGCGAGTGGCTTAGCTGGGAGTTCGCATCCATCATCAAGGCCGCTTGCTGTGCCATTGCCGAATGTGTGAGATTCAGGGACACATTCCCTGGCAAACCGGCCAATACGCGGAAACTGTTCACAGTATTAACGACAGCAGCCTTGTATTCAGCAGAGGTGGTACCAGCGACGCAGCCCTGGGTCGACCCGGTCCACTGCATCGGGACCGAGAAGGCAGGCAGCATGGTTGTGTTGTAAAAGGCCGCCACTTCCGCCCTGCTGCTGGTGTTGATCGCTGCCACGCTGCCGGATGGAGTGGTCGGCGTCGTGGGTGTGGTTGGCGTCGTAGGAGTGGTCGGCGTCGTGGGAGTTGCTGGCGTAGTCGGTGTGGTTCCCGGGGAAGTAAGCGATTGTCCAGACGATCCGGCTGGCTCGGAACCGCCTCCGCCGCAACCCGCCATCAACGCCGCCAAAGTCACCGCCAGGACTCGCGCGGTGGGGGATGTTGCTGTCATTTTCATCATTAGCCTCTATTTATTGCCATACGGCACAATTTACTAAGGCGGCATTATTACCTAGTTGTAGGAAAGTCAGCGTCTGATTGGCCCTTTTTGTTATGAATCTGCTATCGCAGAGTGCATTGACCGGAAAACCCAGTGGCCCTCATTACTCGGTCGACTTCAGGAGGTATGGGAAACGAATCGCTATAATTTTCCGTTTATTGAATCTGGAGACTGGAATTGAAGTTCTCGTATTTGCTGCTCATCGCGTTCATGATCCTAATATTCAGCGCACTCACAACCATCGCGAAGAAAGGCAACCGCAAGAAAATTGGGGCGATAACCGCTCGCAAACCCGTGTCCGAAAGCGAGCAAGCCATGTACTTCCGCCTGGTCAAGGCGTTCCCCAATGCTGTAGTGCTCTCACAAGTCGCATTCTCCGCACTCATAACCTCCAAGGACCGGGCGACCCGGAATCACTTCAACAGAAAGGTTGCGGACTTTGTGATCTGCACAAAAGCGTTCGAGGTTGCAGTTGTCATTGAACTCGACGACGCAAGCCATCGTGGCCGTGAGTCTCACGATGCCAAACGGGACGCCCTATTACGGGGAGCTGGATATCGAGTTTTGAGGTACAAGACAATTCCGGACATCGAACGTGTCCAGATTGACGTGGCGGGCAAGCCAGCACCGGCGAGTCATCCGAAAGTTGCCTGAGGATTCGTGGGATTGCTCTATTAGCCTTGCCGGGGTTCGGTAGTATAGTCTCGTCCCGGATTGCCAACTTGCCCTGAACTGTACATGTCCGATACCCTGATCAAAATTAACCGCTGGCCCGTCATCGGTCCCGTCGTGCGCGCCATCGGCCTGCCTAACCCGACCGAGTTGCATCGTTCTGCCGATCCGTATGTTGCGCAGCCCTTCCTGTCAAAGTCGTTCCTGCTAGCGAGGACCGAGGGGGCCTATGCTTCTTCCAGACTTGCGGATGTACTCCAGCGCGCAGGCGGCAGGGAAGCCACGGAGTCCGTCGATATCTTCGTGATGGATGCTACAGGCTGCCGAACCGTCGCCGACCTGCGTGCCGTGTATTCGGTCTTCCATGAGGAGATCAGGCGCATCGCTCGCAATGGGCGTGTGCTTCTGATTGCTCCGCCGGTGGATTCCACGCTGGATCCGGTGGCAGCGGCCGTGGCGCGCGGGTTGGAGGGCTTTGTCCGTTCGCTGGCGAAAGAACTCGGCCGGCGCGGCGTCACTGCGAACCTGGCCAGCGTGCAGCCGCAGTCGTTGGATCGGCTTGACGGCGTGGTGCGCTTCTTCTGCGGGCCGCAATGTGCCTACGTCTCCGGCCAGGCTGTGCATGTTTCGGCCGAAGCCAATGCTCCGGCCGCCCTGCCTTTGACTGCCACCCTGGCAGGCAAAGTCGCGCTGGTCACGGGTGCTGCGCGTGGCATTGGCCTCGCAACGGCCGAACGGCTGGCGCAGGAAGGGGCCAAAGTGGTCGCGCTCGATATCCCGGCTTCCACCGATGAGTTGACTGCCGTCGCCAAGCGAATCGGCGGCTCGCCATTGGCGCTCGATATCGCCGCGCCTGATACCCCGGCCCAGCTTGCACGATTCCTGAAGGAGAACTTCGGCGGCGTTGACATTGTGGTGCATAACGCCGGCGTGACACGTGACCGGACGCTGGCCAAAATGGAAGCGCGCCAATGGGAGCAGGTGCTTGACATCAATCTTTCGGCCATCGCGGCAATTGACAAACGAATGCAGGACGAAGGATTGATGCGCGAAAGTGGGCGCGTTGTCTGCATGTCTTCGATCAGCGGCATCGCCGGCAATTTTGGCCAGACGAACTACGCCACTTCGAAAGCGGCCCTGATAGGCTACGTTGCAGCACAGGCGCGCTTGCAAGCTTCGCGAGGCATCACTTTCAATGCCGTTGCGCCGGGCTTCATTGAAACGCCAATGACCCAGAAAGTGCCTTTCATGACACGTGAAATTGGACGGCGCCTCAATTCGCTGGCGCAAGGCGGCAAACCGCGTGATGTCGCCGAGCTGGTGACCTTCCTGTGCACACCCGGCGCCTGCGGGATCAGCGGGCAGACGATCCGGGTGTGCGGCCAAGGGTTGATGGGTGCTTGATCCCTCCGGGGACTTTCAAGGGGAGTGAACTCCCCTTCCCTTCATCAAGCCTGTTCAGCAAGATCTTTCAATCCATCCTTGATCTTCATTCCCTTGGCTTTGTTGGTCAGCTCCTTGGCTAGCTGCTTGCCCGGCGCCGTGCTGGGGCCTGCATCCTTGACCCAGGCCGCAGCGCGCTTCAATTCGGCCGGGCTCATGACCGTGCTGCTGTCGATCAGTTTGGCTGCTGCCCCGAAGTCGGCCTTGCGATCGCGGAAGCGCGTTGCCATGCGCTTGGCTTCGATATAGGCGAAGTGCGGGCGCAGTACCGGATTGGCGATTGCAGCGTCAATGGCGGCCATGCCTTCGTACAGGTGGTCGCCGCCGATGGCCAGCGACAACAGCGTATCCGGCGTTGACAGCACCTTCAGGGCTGCTTCCGCGTGCGCCTGGTCGACTGCGGACGTCACCATCACGGTGTTCTCGCCGGTGCAGGTGCATTCCAGGCCGCCATTGTCCCAGCGCGCCTCGACGATGATCCGGTAAGCGCCTGGCATCGGGAACAGTGCTCCCTGGCCGCCGCGCAGCAGGGTTAGCGAGTGCTCCACGGTTTCCTGTGCGTCCAGCGGTTCAACCTGATCGTCTTCCACGCAGATGACGATGGGCGCGAAGCTGCGGATCGTGCCGCAAGGGTCGATGACTTTGCCTCGCACAATGCCGCTCTTCATGCTCAGTGTGTTGGGGGCGGCGATCGGGGTGCTGGACTGGTTCTGCATCGTGATGTTCACGCGCACCGGTGCACCGATGGGAACCGCGCTGGCAACCGGCGTGACGAACATGCTCAGGCCGTCGATCTCCAGTTCCATGTCGGTCGGGCTGATTGGAGTGGACCCGTAACTGGTGCCGAATGGCAGGCCGCCCGGACGCACGTAGATATCCGGCATATGGCGCAGTCGCTTCGCGTCGTCCGGGTTGTAGGACCACTGGATGTTGGCGGGGAATTGCAGGCTGCCCGGATTGAGCGAGCGCGAGGCAATCACGTCGGTGGTGCACAGGTAGCCATTGTCGGCGGTATTGTGGTACAGGCCCATCGCATGGCCAATTTCGTGCACCGCGGTGCGGAAATATGGCGCAGCCGCGGTGCCGAAGCGTTGGCCGGCTACCGTGCCCCACTCCGCCGTGTTCGGGATGGTCCAGTGCGAGGAAATCGCGCAGCCTTCGCGCGGCACGTTGTTGGAATCTGTGCCGCCGTTGTCGTACATGATGCCGCGCTCGGTCTCGTCGAGCCTGCGCATGGCCAGTACGTGGTAGCGCCATTCGACGTCCAGGTTGGAAGCGTCGCGTTTCGCCAGCATGGCGGCATGGGCTTCGCCGTTGGACCACGAAATACCGCTTGGTTCGGCAACATTGTTGTTGCTCTGGATCGCGGTGATGTCCCAGTCGACGCTCTTGCCGACGGCAGCCCAGTCCACGCCGGCGCCATTGTTGATCACGGCTTCGGACTGGCTGACGCGGTCCACTTCGACGGTTGCCTTGCGCAGGAAATCGGAGACCCAGCCCATCGTCAGGCGGCCGACAATGACATTGGCGGCGTTCTTCACGTCGCCGGCCAGGTAATGGTTGGGCGCCGGGAACCCCGCGGGGGCAGGCTGCCAGCTCATCTGCGCCGTCATCTCTTCCTTGCTCCAGGTGCCGCCGGTATTCCATGCGCCGGGATTCTTGGTGAAGCGCCACATTTCGAAGCCGAGGGTAAAACTGTTACCGAAGGTGAAGTTCTCCAGGATCTTGGTAACCCGCAGGTAGTAGCGATAACGGCTGCGCGACAGGATCGGGATGCCGTTGGCCGGGTTCGGCCCTGCCAGGAGCAGTGGCCGGGCAAGGTCAGCTGGCAGGGCACTCTTCAGGGGCAGGAAAAGTACCGGGCGCTGATACAGGTCGCCGCTGGCAGTGCGTCCGTCGGCATGCTTTTCCACGCGCATGGTGCCGTCGTAGGTCGCCAGGTGGATCCCGCTGGGCGTGTAGTTCAGCAAATAGCAACCGGGCCGCACGCTCTTGATACGCAGGAGTTCCGGGTTCACCAGTTCGCCAGGGCCAGTGAGGCTTGGGCGAATGTCGGCAGCGGAGTGTGGCGACGGCATATCGAGTGCGTCGGGCATCGGGGGAAACATCTGGTTCGATTGCATGGCGGAAGCATTGTTTTGGGCATCCATTGCATAACTCCTTGTTTGGACATCGGGTCTGTGAAAGTGCTGCAAACATGCTGGCTACGCGATGTGGCGCGGCTGCATGTCCAGCACTTTAGGGAGCCGGAGCGATGCGCGAATTGGTGCTGGCACCTAGTTTTGAGTCCGCTTGCCCCCTATTTTTCAAGGCAGCCGGCTACCGTGCTACGACGGCCCGCGCCTACACTTCCCCTGCAAAGCCCATGTCCAGGCCTGAACTGACACGCAGCACTCTCGTATTGGCTTTTCTCCTATGCGGCAACGTTTCGCCGGCGACTCGACAGCAAGCGGCTGGCCGCGTGTGGACGCATCAACTGGCTGCCCTGAGGTGGCTACCGATCCGGAAGGTGATGCGGAACACCAACGCTGGCAACTATTTTTCGAAGTTGCCGTGTGAAAACTAGTAAACCTGTGTAATATCGTCATTGCCGTACAGAAATTGCATCCTTCTGGTGACGCCCTACCTCCGCGCACCGCACCGCCGTCCAAGGCGACCGAATTCCCACAGCCCTGAATCCTGCTGTTCCGAGTCTGGCTCCGTTTATCCAAACGCGTTTGCCTGATCCGTCCCATTTCAACGTCCGAGGTAGCGTTATGAACAGGATTTTCCGAGTTGTGTGGAATGCCAGCATGGGTATGTGGCAAGTGCGCTCCGAACTGGGTGGCGCCCACGGCAAGGCGCGTAGCGCACGCGCCACCCGCCGCGCGATGGCGGCAGCCAGCCTGTCCCTGCTGGGTGGAGCGGCATTGGCTGCCGACCTCCCTAGCGGCGGCGTGGTCGTCGCAGGCCAGGGCCAGATCAGCCAGCAAGGAAGCTCGATGACGATCAAGCAGGCCGGCGCCAAGATGGCGATCGACTGGAACTCGTTCTCGATCGCCAAAGGGAATACTGTCAATTTCGTACAGCCCTCCTCTTCCGCCGTCGCTCTGAACCGCGTCACCGGCAGCGACGTATCGCAAATCCAGGGCGCACTGAAGGCAAATGGCCAAGTATTCCTGCTGAACCCGAACGGCGTACTGTTCTCGCCAACGGCGCAGGTGAATGTGGGCGGTCTGCTGGCATCGACCCTGAATATGAGCAACCAGGACTTCATGTCCGGCAGCTACAAGCTGGAAGGCGCCAGCGCGAATGCGGTGATCAACCAGGGCAACATCAAGGCCTTCAATGGTGGCACGGTGGCGCTGGTGGCGGCACGTGTCAGCAATGTCGGCGAGATTTCCGCTGAACGAGGAAGTGTCCTGCTTGGCGCGGGCAGCGAAGTATTGCTGGACCTGGGCGGCCCGATCAAGCTGCAAATTCGCAAAGGCGCTCTCGATGCGTTGATCGAAAACGGCGGTGCGATCCGCGCAGATGGCGGCAACGTGCTGATGACGGCCCGCGCAGCGGGCGACCTGGTCAGCACCGTGATCAATAACGAAGGGCTGGTGCAGGCCCGCACGTTGGCGACCGGCGAGCAAGGCGAGATCCTGCTGCTGGGCGATATGCAGAACGGCCGCATTGACATTGCCGGCAAGCTCGATGCCAGTGCGCCGGAAGGCGGCAACGGCGGCTTCATCGAGACTTCGGCTTCACATGTGGCCACCGCGCGCGCCGTGCAAATCGATGCCAGCTCCGCACAGGGCCAGGGTGGCCATTGGTTGATCGATCCGTACAACTATACGATTGACGCCAGCGCCGCGAGCAATATCGTCAACGCCCTGAACGTGGGCACCAGCGTGACCATCACCACTCAGTCCAGCCTCGCGAATTATGGCAGCACCGGCAGTGGCAGCGGCGATATCACCGTCGCCAGCGCGATCACCAAGACCGGCGGCGGGGACGCTACGCTGACATTGCGCGCCGACCGCAATATCGCCGTCAATAGCGACATCACCTCCACTGCCGGCAAACTTGGCGTAACCTTGAGCGCCGCCAACAGCTTGAACGCCACCCTGGGTGGTGTCGACATCAATGCCAATATCAAGAGCAATGGCGGCAACATCATGGTCGGCAGCAACGCCGGCACCCAGGTGAACGGCTTTGGCTATGCGCTCAATTCCAGCTCCGGCACCGCTGCCGTGGTCGTGGAGCGCGGCATGAATATCCTGTCCGGCGGCGGCAACATCGTCATCAACGGCAAGTCCCTGGTTGGCTCCAACAACGGCAGCTATTCGGGCGTCACCGGCGGCGTGTTCATCATGTCGAATGCGAACATCAACTCCGGCACCGGTAACCTGTTCATCACCGGCGTCAGCACCGCCGGCAACAAGACCTTTGGCGTCGCCTTCGAGGGCAATTCGAACACCCTCACCACGGTCGGCAACTCGGCTGGCGGCGGCATGCTGCTGAACGCCGTCAACACTACTGCGGGCAATACCCAGGCGGTGCTGGACCAGGGCGCGATCGGCCTGGTCTCCTACGGCAATCGGGCACGCGTGGCATTCCAGGGCAACTCGGTTGCCAGCTGGCTGGTGCTCGTGAACGGCGTTCCGCAACTGTCGGCCTACACCCAGTCGCCGCAGTTGTCGAGCTGCGCTTCGCCTTACCCGAACTGCGGCACGCTGGTCATCCCGGGCTCGAACAACAGCTATCTGTACGCGACCTACCAGGCCGTGAGCATGTCGACGCAGCCGATTTACGTGATCCAGAATGCTGCCGGCACCAAGACCTACGACGGTAACAATACCGCCACCGGCCTCTCATTCACGACGATGGGCGGCCCGAACGACTTCTCCGTTTCGGCGCTGACGCCAGCGGTGTCATACACGACCAGCAGCAAGAATGCAGGTTCCTATGCCAGCCTGAACGCAGACGCCGCCAATCCAACCAGCTTCACCAGCGGCGCGACAACCTATGCCGTGGGCTATTTCAACACCGGCAGCTATACCATCACGCCGAAGAACCTGACCCCGACTGCTTCCAGCAAGGTGTATGACGGGACGACCGCAGCAGTCGTTTCCGCAACCGGCATCGTGGCCGGTGATGCGGTCAGCCTGAGTGGCAGCGGCGCCTTTGGCAGCAAGAACGTTGGCAATTACACTGTCGACATCAGCAACATCACCCTCAGTGGCGCCGACGCCGGCAACTACACGCTGGCCAACACCTCGGCCAGCGCGTCCGCCAGCATCACTGCTCGTCCCGTCACGCTGACGGCAGCGAAGACTTATGACGGCAGCACCGACATGAGCGGCTACGTCACGCTGGGCAACCTGGTCTCCGGCGAGAGCCTGAATTACACTGGCGCCATTGCAAACAGCGCCAATGTGAACGGCGCAAGCTATCTGAAAGCGATTACGCTGGCCGACGGCAGCAATGGCCTGGCGTCCAACTACACGCTGCCCGGCCTGGGCTCAGCCGGCGCGGCGAATTCCGCATCCGTCGCGGCCAAGGCCCTGACCCTGACCGGGCTTGTGGCGGCCGACAAGGTCTACGACGGCAATACCTCGGCAACGCTGAACGGTGGAAGCTTGAACGGCCTGGTTGGCGCTGAGACCTTGAACTTCTCGGGCTTGACCGGCGCCTTCGCAGACAAGAATGTCGGCACGGCCAAGGCAGTGACGGTGACCGGCCTGCAGCTGTCGGACGGAACCGGCCTTGCTTCGAACTACACCATCAGCACTCCTTCCGGGGTGGCTGGCACGATCACGCCGCGCGCTACCACGGTGTCGGGCATTACCGCGTCCGGTAAGACTTACGACGGCAGCACGGCGGCGCAGATCGATACCGGCAACGCAGTATTCTCCAACCTGGTTGCCGGCGAGGCCATCAGCCTGTCGGCGACCGGCGCGTTCTCCGATGCGAATGCGGGGAGCGACAAGTTCGTGACCATTAACAGCAACTATAGCGGCGGCAGCAACTACACCATCACCAATCAAGCCAGCACCACCGCGACTATTGCTCGCAAAGCCCTCACCGTTGTCGGCATGTCGGCTGCCGACAAGACTTATGACGGAACGACTGACGCCACCCTCGCCGGCGGTGCGTTGAGCGGCCTGGTAGCTTCTGAAACCTTGAGTTTCTCCGGGCAGACCGGTGCATTTGCCAATCGCAATGCAGGCGTCAACAAATCTGTTTCCGTCAGTGGGATCGTGCTCGATGACGGCACCGGCTTCGCATCGAACTACGAGCTGACGATGCCAACCGGCGTTACTGCGTCGATCACTCCGCGCGCGACGACTGTCTCCGGCATTACTGCAGCTGGTAAGACCTATGATGGCACCACTGCGGCACAGCTTGACACCAGCAATGCCGTCTTCTCGAACCTCGTCTCCGGCGAGTCGATCAACCTTTCGGCAACCGGCGCGTTCGCAGACAAGAATGCCGGCGCTGCCAAGGTGGTCAACATCACCAGCAACTACGGCGGCGATTACGTCGGCAACTACATCGTCACGGGCCAGTCCGACACCAGTGCATCCATCGCGCGCAAAGCCCTGACAATCGTCGGCATGTCGGCGGCCGACAAGACTTATGACGGGACCACGGGCGCCAGCCTGGTTGGCGGTTCCTTGAGTGGCTTGGTTGGTGCGGAAACTCTGAGCTTCTCCGGCCAGACCGGGGCGTTTGCAGATCGCAATGCAGGCAATAACAAGGCGGTTTCCGTGAGCGGCATTGTGCTCGCTGACGGTACCGGCCTGGCGTCGAACTATCAGCTGACGATGCCCGCCGGGATGACGGCCTCCATCTTCCCGAAAGCGTTGAGCGTGGGCGACCTGGCCACCGCAGACAAAGTGGAGGACGGCAATACCGTAGCGGCGCTCACCTCCAGCGGTGCCCTGTCCGGCGTAATCGGCGGCGATGATGTGGGCATCGACAGCAGCGCGGCGAGCGCGCAGTTTGCGCAGGCTACTCCAGGTACCGGGCTGAGCGTCAGCGTGGCTGGACTTGCGCTCGCGGGAAGCGATGCCGGCAACTACAGCTTCTCCGGTAGCGGAGTAAGCACGGCCAGCATCACGGCGGCTCCAGCGCCAACGCCGGCGCCGACTCCTGTTCCCGTTCCTGTTCCGGAGGCGACTCCTATGCCGGCGCCTGAACCTGAGCCTGTTTCGGTACCTGCACAGGAGCCGGTTCCTGAGCCGGTGAGCGTGCCTGTCTCAGCGCCGGTTCCCGCGCCCGCGCCGACGCCAGTTCCGGTTCCTGTAGCAGCTCCAACTCCAGCTCCAATACTGACGCCGGTCACAGCGCCGACGCCAGTCGTGACGCCCGCGCCGGCGCCAGTGGCCATTCCAACGCCGGCACCAGTCGTACCGGTAGCCCCTGCGCCAGTCGCGCTGCCTGAACCTGCGCCTGTTTCGATTCCGGCAGCGGCCCCAGTTCCGGAAGTCGCACCGGCTCCGGTACCCGCTCCCGTCGCTGCGCCTGATCCGGCGCCTGTCGCCACGCCAGCGCCGACCCCAATCGCAACTCCAGCACCAGCCGCCACGCCAGCGGCCACCCCTGACGCAAGGACCGCCATTGCAGCCCAGGCCGCGAGCCCAGTAACCATCGGCGGCGCGACCCCGACCTTGCCTTCGCTGAGCGTGGGCGGATTGAACTACACCGATGTAAGTGACTCGAGTAACGTGCAATCGGGATCGAGCAACCGTGACAACATGCCAGCAACGCAGAGCCTCACTGCAGGCCGCGACGTCAAATTCCTGAGCGTGTTTGTGGTCTCCGGAGGCATCCAGATGCCATCGGCCGACACAAGCAACCAAGGAACCGCGACAAACGACCAAAAGTAACGATAGAATGGTGTTGCCAATCAGACAGCGTTGAAAGCCGACATGAGACCAGCTAGCACCATTCTGACCGTCGCCATCTTTTACGCCTTTACCGAGGCAGCCCTTGCACAGCAAGGTGCGCAATCCTTGCAGGAAAACGGGCAGCGGGCGCTGCGGGAACCCCCTCCCGCACCGCCCCTCCCGCTACCTCCCCCGCCTCCCCCCGCTACGGTTCCACCTGGCGGAGTGACAGTTACGCTGAAACAGGTGACGGTCACCGGCAACACCCTGATCGCGCAAGACGAACTGTTGCGCGAACTAGGCCCGGTGGTTGGCAAGACTTTCGATTTCGCCGGCCTCAGCGCTTTGGCCGACAAGTTATCCGCGTACTACCGTGCTGCAGGCTATCCTTTTGCACGGGCCTACCTGCCACAACAGGACCTGCAGCAGGGCGTCCTGCGCATCGAGGTGCTGGAAGGCCGCTACGGTTCTATCACCGCAAATGGCGACAAGTCCCTCAGCCCCGCGGCCCAGCACTTCCTGTCGCCGCTGAAGCCGGGCAGCGTCATTGAAAGCCACGAGCTCGAACGCGTCACCCTGATCCTCGACGACCAGCCGGGCGTGCACAGCGTGCCTGTAGTCCGTCCGGGCAAGGAGGTCGGCACCGGCGACCTCGCTATCGAAGTGCAGCGCGATCATCGCTATGCGGGCGAGATCGGTCTCGACAACAACGGCACCCGCTACACCGGTCGCACGCGCGCCCACGCCAGCCTGGACATCGATAGCCCATTCACGCTAGGTGACCAGATTTCGCTGCAGGGCATGTACACCAATGAGCAAATGTGGTTCGGCTCCGCCGCATATGCCCTGCCTCTTGGCGCAACGGGCCTGCGTGGCCGTATCGGCTACAGCCGTTCCTACTATGCACTGGCCGACAGCTTCGCCGCCCTGAATGCGACCGGTACGGCCAACGTCAGCAGCGCGGGCCTTAGTTATCCATTAGTGCGCTCGCAGCGCCGCAACATCACCTTGTCGGCAACGCTAGAACACAAGCGCCTGCGCGACCAGCAAGGCGCCACGGACAGCAACAGCGACAAGAGCAGCAACAGCGTGCCGATCGCCGTCAATTTCGACGTGCGCGACAACCTGTTGCGGGGCGGAGTGACCTACGGTGCCGTTTCCTGGACGCCGGGCCGCCTCAGTCTCGATGGCGCCTTGCTCGAGACCGACGCAGCCACCGCCCGCAGCGCTGGCCGCTTCTCGAAACTGAACCTCGACCTCGCTCGCATCCAATCGGTCGCCGAGCACGTGGACGTCTATGGGCGCTTGTCAGCGCAATGGGCCAGCAAGAACCTGGATTCGTCGCAGAAATTCGGCCTCGGTGGCCGCAATGGCGTGCGCGCCTATCCCGGGGGCGAAGGCTACGGCGATGCAGGCGCCCTGCTTCAACTCGAAGTGCGCTATGCCGCCGGAGCATTCATGCCTTACCTGTTTTACGATGCTGGCCGCATCACCTCCAACCGGGAACCCTGGACCAGCGACAGCAATCACCGCACACTGGCTGGTGCAGGTGTCGGCCTGCGTTATGACAACCGTGCCTTCAATGCTTCGCTGATCGCGGCGTGGCGCACGCGCGGCGGTGAGCCGCGATCCGAGCCACACCATAGCCAGCCCATGGCGTGGCTGAATGTGGGCTACCGCTTCTGAGCGTCCGATACGCGCGCCGCCCGGCGCAGCATGGTGTTAACCTGCCGCTGCTGACAGCTAGCATACAGGTTGCGCCATGCATTCTGATACTATCGCTCCGTTTCATAAGCAGCAACCCAAGACCGTCTTCATCATTGACGATAACGCAATGATGCGGTCGATGATGCGCCTGGGGGCAAACGAAGCCGAACTGGCGGTCCTCGGCGAAGCGGGTACTGCCCAGGCTGGCCTTGCACGCTGCTTGCAACTGATGCCGGACATCGTCCTGCTGGACCTCGGGCTGCCAGATGGCGACGGTCTCGAACTGCTTACCGAACTCAAGGCACGCTCGCCGGACGTCTTCGTCATTGTCGTATCCGGGCATAACGACCAGGAAGTCGTGCGGGCAGCAGTCTCTCGCGGGGCACTGGGCTTCATCGTCAAACCCTTCAGCATCGGCTCCATCACAGACACCCTCGTCGCTGCCCGGCGGCGGCTGGCGACCCGGCAGTAAACTCCCCCGCCAATCTGTATCAATTTGCAATGCAATGTCGGAAAGCTTTACGCTTTTTCAAGCACGCTGTCATGGCTTCGCGGCAAGTGACTGAAAGTAAAGAAGCTTCCCTTCCGGGCGCGAAAATTGCTAAACGTTTTCCCGACGTGTTGATTCACTGAGCAATATTCTCGGGAGGAAATGACGTGCGACAACTCATTGCAAGCAGGCTGCTCGGCATGGCGGTAGCGATGGCGGCCATCAGCGGCACGGCCGAAGCGGTTCCGAACGGCTCCATTACACCCTTGATTACCTCGGGCGCCCTGCCCGATACGCCGGCAGCCCACGTGGACCCGAACAACGCCGCATCGCCCTTTTCGGGCGTCGTCAGCATCAATATCCGCTATGACGGCTTGAGCTATATCTGCTCTGGTGCCCTGGTCGGCAAACGCCAGGTAGTATCGGCCGGTCACTGCGTGGATACCAACGGCAAAGGCAGCCTGATCGACCTCAACAAACCCGGCAATGATGTACGCGTTGTCTTTAACGCTTCCTCCACGCCGGGCGATCCTGGCCGCGCCGTCGTCACCGCCAGCAAGGTCCAGATGAACCCGAATTACGGAGGTTTCGGCAATTGCCCTGCCGGCGTGCCGGGCTTTTGCGTAAACGATGACCTGGCCGTGATCACGCTGGGCCAGGACGCCCCGGCCTCCGCCAAGATCTACAAGCTGGCGGGCCAGCAGCTGCAGGCCAATACCCGCATCATCATGGCTGGCTATGGCACCTCGGGCGATGGCATCAATGGCTACACCATCAGTCCCGATTTCCGCATCAAACGTACCGGCCAGAACGTCGTCGACCTGTTCGATGCCGACGACGAACAGGGCTTCAACGGTCCGAACGAAGTCTGGTATGCGGACTTCGACGGCAACGGCCACGATTCGTTTTGCGAATGGGGTCTCGCCTGCTCGACTCAACTGCCCAACAACCGTGAATCGGGCATTGGCGGCGGCGATTCCGGCGGACCGTCTTTCATCGAGCAATATGGCGAACTGATGCTGATTGCCACCAACACTTTCGGCGGCACGCCGGACGGAATTGTCGCCGGCGCGTTCGGCTCCTACTTCGGCGGTATCGTCCTGCACAGCTACCTGGACTACTTGGTGGCAGCGACTGGCGGCGCGATACAGGTGGTTCCGGAGCCGGCCAGCATGGCGGTGTTTGCGCTTGGCCTGTTCGGCTTGGCGTGCGTGCGCCGCCGGGAGCGGCGCTGCTGACTTTCAGCCGGCGGGCTGCATCCCACGCCGTTGCGCCGCGGCCGCCCTGTTCCTCGAAGTCCGCTTGCGCCACCAGATCACCACGCCGGCGAAGCTCAGCATCGTCACCACGATACCCATTGCGGAATTCAGATCCGGCCAGGCAGGCCCAGGATGCGGCCGGAATGCAATGGGAACTGGGCTTGCACGAAGATGTCTGCCGCAGTCCTTTCCAAGGCGGGCGATCGAGCGCGCATGTCAACCTCGCATCAGAAACGATACTTCAGGCTCGCCGATACACTGCGCGGTGCGGCGTAGGTGACGGCGCCATAGGCGGCGAACATGCCGAAATGCTGTTTGTCGAACAGGTTGCTCACGTTGACCTGTGCTGAAAGCTGCTTGGTGATGTCGTAGCGCGCCATCAGGCTGGCCAGCGCGAAGGAACCCTGTTCAATCAGGCCATGGGTCCCGGCGGGAGCAGTCGGATCCAGGGTGTAGGTACGGCTTTCCCAATTCAGGCCGCCGCCCACAGTCAGCGCATCCAGTCGGTAGGTAGTGAAGACGCGGAATAGTTTGCGTGGATAGACGCTGTTGAAATCGGCGCCCGAGGCATCCTTGGCCCTGAATTGGGAATATCCTGCGGTGGCGTTCCAGCCGCGCGCCAATTCTCCCGAGACTTCGAACTCGAATCCATCGCTCTTGGCGCCGCTTGCGGCGTGGTAGTAAGCTTCCGGCGCAAGCGGGCCTGTGCCATCGCGGTCGACCAGACCGGCCTCCTGAGCGAGCTTGTCCTGCTTGATCCTGAATACCGCAAACGACGCATTCACGCGGCCGTCCAGGAGTTCTCCCTTGATGCCGCCTTCGTAGCTCTTGCCGATTACCGGGTCCAGGATATTTCCCGCCAGGTCCTTGCGGTTCTGCGGCTGGAAGATATCGGTGTAGCTGGCATAGGCAGACAGGTTTTCGCCGAGGTCGTACACTACGCCGGCATAGGGCGTCAATTCGTGGTCGTGCTTCAGCTGATAGGCCGGGCTCCAGGCTCCGGCGCCGGTCTTGTCGTAGTTGCTGAGCCGCGCACCGATGATCGCCTTCAGCGAATCGGTGATCGAGAAGCGCGCAACACCGTACAGCGCTTCCTGCCGGGTCACGCTCTTCTCGTAAAACGTCGGCGCGCCCCAATTCGGCTCGGGGTACGCTGCACCATTCCAGTGATTGAAATCGCCTACCGGCGGGTAGTCGCTGCCGTAATCGGCGGCACGGCTGTCGGCATTGAATTCCTGCTTCGAGTGCATGTAGCCGAACGCCGCTTCATGCTTGCGCCCGGCGAGCTCAAAGGGCCCGCTGGCATGAAGGCTGAAGTCGTCCTGCCGGGTGTGCGTAATGTAGGACCCTGCGAACGCGCCCATGCCCAGTCCCGTCACGCGGTCAGGTACCCCAGACAGGTACAGCAGCGCGGAATCGGCCTTGCGGTCGCCATGGCTGAGGCTGGCGCGCAGCTTCCAGCCGTTGTCGAAGCTGTGTTCGAGGTTGGCGAAGGTGTTCTCGTACGCCGTTTCCCAGCGCGTCCATCCGGCCGCTGACGTTTTCGAGACATCCCAGTTGGCCTTGCTGCCGTCGGTGTACCAGTACGGCAGGCCGCCCCACATCGGTCCTTGCGGGTCGTTCTCCTGGCGGCTGTAGCCGGCGGACAGCACGGTGCGGGGCGCCAGGTCGGCTTCAACGGTACCATAGAAAGTGTGGCTTTTGCTCTTCAACAGGTCGATCCAGCTGCCGGAACGCTGGTATTCACCGACCACCCGGGCGCGTACGCTACCGCTGGCATTGACCGGGGTCGAAACGTCTGCCATGCCGTGGCGCTCGTTCCAGCGGCCGATGCCAATCTGCGCGTTGCCGGTGAGCTCCTTGCTGGCTGCACGCTTGCGCACCAGGTTGATGGCCGCCGAAGGATTGCCGGCGCCCGTCATCAGGCCGGTGGCGCCGCGCACCACTTCCACACGGTCGTAAAGGGCCAGGCTCCCCAAGACTTCGCCGGAACTCCATGCCTGCTCCCAGGCTGTCGGCACGCCGTCGATCTGCAGGTTGTCAATGTCGAAGCCGCGCGCGCTGAAGCCGGCGCGATGCGTCTCATACTGGTTGACCGAAACGCCGGTCACATTGTTGACAACATCGGTCACGGTCTGCAACGCCTGGTCTTCGATGCGCTGCTGGGTCATCACGGATATCGATTGCGGCGTGTCGCGCGGCGAAATGCTCAGCGGTGTGGCCGTACGGCTGCGTTCCGCGGTGTAGCTATCCGGCCTTTGCGCAGTGACCTGGATCTGCGGCATCACTGCCGCTTCTTCCGCCAGAACAGCCCCCGGAAACGCCAACCCAAGCAATACCGCCACCTTCTTCTTGTCCATCGTTACCTCAGCTAATTATCAGTTATTAGCTGGCGAGGAGCTGGCTCTATTCGAAAACGCAAATGATAACTATTCGCATCTAAAAGTCAACACTTGCTTATGCAAGTTACGGGATTAGATTGAAATTGACCCAGATCATGCCGTTGGATTGCGCATCACCCTAGACTTTTTCACATCTATCCCTCCCGGAGGCTGACATGGGGTTCAAGACTGTCGTTGTGCACGTGAATAGTTCCGCCGACACCGAGCGCCGGGTGCGGCTGGCATCCCAGATCGTGCGCATGTCAACAGGACGGTTGGTCGGTGCGGCGATGAGCGGCATTTCGCGCTTCCTGTACGCCGACCATGCCACGGCCATGGGTATCAGCCTGGCAGCCCAATGCATCGACGAAGCGCGGGAAGCTGCCCGCGACAGCTTGCGGCGTTTCGAGTCGCAATGCGCGATGCTGGACCTGCCGTCCTTCGAATCCCGCCTGCTTGACGACCAGGCCGCGGATGGCCTGGTGCTGCAGTCGCGCTACGGCGACCTCGTGATACTGGGCCAGGTCAACCCGGACGATCCGATTTCGCCAATGGAAGAAGAAACACCCGAATATGTGGCCATGAACAGCGCCAGGCCGGTATTGGTGGTGCCCTATGCCGGCCATTTCGAGGCGCCGTTCCAGCGTGTGCTGGTTGCCTGGGACGGCAGCATGGAGGCCACCCGCGCCATCACCGCTGCCATTCCGCTGATGGAACAAGCCGGCAAAGTCACGCTGGCTATGTTCAATGCCGGCCGCGAGCCCGAGGCCCACGGCAGCGAACCGGGTGCTGACATGGCCCTCTACCTGGCGCGCCATGGCATCAAGGTCGAAGTCTCCTCACAAGTGACGGCGATCGACGTCGGTTCTGCCCTGCTCTCCTTCGCCTCGGATATCGATGCCGATTTGCTGGTCATGGGTTGCTACGGCCATAGCCGCATGCGCGAAATCATGCTGGGCGGCGCATCCCGTACGGTATTGCAAAGCATGACGCTTCCTGTGCTGATGGCGCATTAGGTCCGCATTAGGTCTATACTGGGCTGCATGCCAAATCCGTTCGCCAATGTTGCCGCCGCATGGCTGGCGCATCCACTGGAGATGGCCCGGGCGTGGCAGGAGCTTGCCACAGTCGCCTGGGCGACCGGCATGCCTGCGCCCCTGGCGGAAGCTGCGGAGGGCGATGACCGATTCAGCGACGACGCGTGGCGCGACAATCCATTCTTTCATGGCCTGATGCAGCAATACCTCGGCTTCACGCGCACCCTGGAACGGCAGGTCTATGACACGCCAGGCGTGGAAGAAAGCGAAGCCCACAGCGCTGCCTTCTGGCTGCGCCATTGGTGCAACGCTCTAGCCCCGAGCAACTTCCCCTGGACCAATCCGGTCGTAATGCGACGCGCCTTCGACAGCGGCGGGGCTAGCCTGAAGCACGGCTTTGAAGAATGGCTGCGCGATTTGCTGGCGGGCGACCTGCGCATGGTGGATCCGGCCCAGTTCCAGCTCGGACGCGACCTTGCCGCCACGCCGGGGCGCGTTGTGATGCGCAACCAGATGATGGAGCTGATCCAGTACACGCCCGTTTGCCCGCAAGTTCGGGCGATGCCGCTGGTCCTGGTGCCGCCCTGGATCAACAAGTACTACATCCTGGACCTGACCGCCCAGCAAAGCATGGTGCGGCACCTGGTGCAACAGGGTTTCGACGTGTTCGTCATGAGCTGGAAGAACCCGCGCGCCAATATGCAGGATGCCAGCTTTGAAGACCACCTGTTCGATGGCATCCTCGCTGCCATCGACGCGGCGCGCAGCATCGCCGGCGTCCCGCAAGTGCATGCGGTCGGCTATTGCATCGGCGGCACCGCCCTGTCGGCGTTGATGGCGTGGCTGAACCGTCGCCATCGGGCGGCGCGCGATGTCCCGGTTGCGCACTGGACGCTGCTAGCCACGCTCACCGATTTTTCCAAGCCTGGCGACATCGCCAGCTTCATCAACGACGACAGCGTGGCCTTGCTGGATGGCCTGATGGCGCGCCAGGGTTTCCTCGACTCGCAGCAGATCGGCTGGAGCTTCCGCATGCTGCGCCCGAATACGCAGATCTGGCGCTATGTGGTGCACAAGTACCTGCTCGGCGAGCCTGCACCTGCGCTGGCGCCCCTGGCCTGGAACTCGGACGGCACGCGCCAGCCGCGCGCCACGCACAGCTTTTGCCTGCGCGAGTTATACCAGGCCAACAAGCTGGCCCACGCCGATGCGCTTGAAATCCGCGGCCAGAAGCTGGACCTTGGCCGCATCCGCCAGCCCCTGTATGCCGTGGGTGCGGTGGCGGACCACATCACACCCTGGCGCAGTACCTACCGCAGCGCGGCGCTGGTGGGCGCTCCGGTGCATTATGTGCTCACCGCCTCCGGCCATATCCTGGGCATCATCAATCCGCCGGGCGGCAGCACCAAACAGCAATACTGGTCGGCGCCCCTGATAACGGGCCGCGACGCCAAGGACTGGCTGGCGGTGCAAACGCCAGCTCCAGGCTCCTGGTGGCAGGACTGGACCGCCTGGCTGCACGGACGCTGCGGCGAATGGCGCACGCCCGCGCACGCGGCCCATGCCGACTATCCCTGGCTATGCGATGCACCCGGAAATTACGTGCGCGAGCGCTAGCCCGGCCTTATAATTTCGGCCATGAATAATGAGCAAAAACAATTCCGCCGCCGGCTTGCCGTCCTCGGCGCGGTCGCATTTTCCGGCTTTGCCGTCCTGGCTGGCCGCGTCATCTGGCTGCAGGCCTTTCAATGAACGGTAATGCTTCGTTGTGGCGCCGCCTGCGGCCGCTGCTGGCTGTTGACGCGCCGTTGGCCGTCATCCTTGGCTTGTTGCTGGCGGCTGGCCTGTTGACACTGTATTCCGCCTCGGCGGACTTCCCGGGCCGCTTCGAACTGCAGTTGCGTAACGTGGCGATGGCGCTCGGCCTGATGTGGGTGGTCGCGAATATCCCGCCAGCCATGCTGATGCGCCATGCAGTCACGCTGTATTCGTTTGGCGTCGCCTTGCTGTTGGCGGTGTTCCTGTTCGGCGTAACGAAAAAAGGCTCGACGCGCTGGCTCAATCTCGGCCACGATTTCCAGCCGTCCGAGATGATGAAGATCGCAATGCCGATGATGCTGGCCTGGTACTTCCACCGCTTCGATGGCGCCAAGGGCTGGCAGGTGTTCGTTGCGGCCGCGGTGCTGCTGGCCATTCCGGTGGGACTGATCGCCAAGCAGCCCGATTTCGGCACGGCGATGCTGGTGCTGGCGGCGGGTTTCTATGTGATCGTGCTGGCCGGGCTATCGTGGAAGGCGCTTGTGGCGCTGGCTGCTTGCGGCCTGGCCGCGGTGCCGGTGGTGTGGCAATTGCTGCACGACTTCCAGCGCCAAAGGGTGCTGACTTTCCTCAACCCGGACTCGGATCCGGCCGGCAAGGGTTTCCAGATCACCCAGGCGAAGATCGCAATCGGTTCCGGCGGCATGGCTGGCCGTGGCTGGATGGATGGCACCCAGGGCCACCTTGGCTTCGTCCCCGAACGTTCCACCGACTTCATCTTCTCGGTCTTCGCCGAAGAGTTCGGGCTGTTCGGCGGGAGTGCGCTGCTGCTGATGTACACCTTGCTGATCTGGCGCGGCCTGCAGATTTCCGCCAGCGCAGTGACGCCATTTTCGCGTTTGCTGGGCGGCGCCATCACCATGATCTTCTTCACCTATGCCTTCATCAATATCGGCATGGTGAGCGGCGTGGTACCGGTGGTTGGCGTGCCGCTGCCTTTTTTCAGTTATGGCGGCACGGCCCTGGTCACACTGGGCGTCGGCTGCGGCATCCTGATGGCGATCCGTCGTCAAAGCCAGGTCTGAGCCTGTTACAAATGTCCCGGATTGGACATATTCCCGGCTCCTGTTCAGGGCATAACGGAACCGTTGTTGAAATAGCGACAGCGCAGCGATTTCGATTGAATTGCCGCAGCCTCCCCGTCAAGATTGGCTCACCCCAACCACAACCGGACGGAGAGACGAATGAACTTGAAACACCTTGGCGCTTTCGCACTCGCAGCTTCCTTCAGCCTGGGCGCCTATGCGGCCGACGGCCTGACAGCCAGCATCAGCATGGACAAGCGCGCGCTGGGCCCGCGCGACGACGTGGTCGTCCAGGTTACCCTGACCAACACTTCGTCGGTGCCGCAATACGTCCTGAAATGGCATACCCCGTTCGGCGACATTGAAGAATCGCTGTTCGACGTGACCCGTGACGGCGCCAGGGTGCCGTACGAAGGCATGCACGTCAAACGCCCGGCGCCCACGGCAGCCGACTACTACGTCATCCAGCCCGGCAAATCACACAAGGTCACGGTGGAACTGTCGCAGATGTATAACATGAGCATCTCGGGCGACTACACCATCCGTTACAGCACCAAGTCGCCCAAGCTGTTCAGCAACGTCGACCCGGCCGGCAAGGCAGTTGACAAGAAGCAGCCGGACACCCTGCAATCGGCCGAGCTCAGCGTGTCGATCGAAGGCTCCTTGCCGCGCGGCAGCATGGCCAAGGCGCCGGAACAGCCCCTGCCAAGCGCAGCCGGCTTGGCCTTCAACAAGTGCACCGCTTCGCAGCAGGCCGACATTACGACTGCCGTGTCGACCGCGCAAGGCATGACCAACGACGGCGACGCCTACCTGGGCGCCAACAAGACCGGCACCCGCTACACGAAATGGTTCGGCAGCTACGATTCGGGCCGCTACTCCACCGTGAAATCGCACTTCGCCGCGCTGAAGGATGCCTTCGCCACCAAGCCGATCACCGTCGACTGCGGTTGCAAGAAAACTTACTACGCGTATGTGTATCCAACCCAGCCTTACAAGATCTATGTCTGCAAGGCTTTCTGGAGCGCGCCAATGTCCGGCACCGACTCCAAGGGCGGTACCCTGGTGCATGAGATGAGCCACTTCAATGTGGTGGCCGGTACCGATGACTGGGTCTACGGCCAGTCCGGCGCCGCCAGCCTGGCAATCAGCGATCCTAACAAGGCCATTGACAATGCCGACTCGCACGAATATTTCGGCGAGAACACCCCGGCCCTGCAATAAGGCCTGCCCTGCCGCCGCTCACCTGCCGGTATGCTCGAAGCGTACCGGTCCAACGGTGAGCGGTATTTCCTTCCCGTCCATGAGGTAGTGCCCGGCGTAGCTGATGGTGTACGCATGGCGCCCTTGCCTGAAGCTGTACGCGGGGGCCAAGTCAATGGCGTTGCTGAGGTGCGTCCCGGGTTTCATGGCCAGGTAGTCGGCGTCCGTCAAGGGGCCGCGCTTGACCATGATGCCCTGGTAGTCGAGCAGTTGCCCGGTCTCGGCGTCGCGCACCTCGAACAGCTTGCCGAACATCTCTTCTTCGGTTGCCAGCGCGTGCAGGACCTTCAGCTGTCGCGCCGATCGGTTGGCCAGGGCGATGTGCAAGACGGGGTGGCCGCCTGCCTCTTTGACGGTGAATCTGACTTCCAGCATTTTCGGTTCCCCTGACAGCGCGCCGACTGCTAGCAAGGCTGCAATATTGATTTTCACTCCAGACCTCGTTACACGTGAAACTTCTGTCTAGCGCGACTGTTCCAGTGCTTCCCCAACCACTTCCAGGAAGTCATGGATGTTCAAGGGCTTGGTCAGGTAGCGGAAAAAGCCGGCCTCCAGCGCCGCCTGTACATCCAGCGGCATCGCATTGGCGGACAGCGCAATGATCGGAATCTGGCGCGTGGCGGCGTCCTGGCGCAAACGGCGCTGTGCCTCGCGGCCGCTGATGCCGGGCAGGTTCATGTCCATCAAAATCGCATCGGGCAGGTATTCGCGCGCCATGGCCACACCGGAATTGCCGTCGGTGGCCGACAACAACTCAACGTCGAGATGCAGCTTGACGATCTCTTCCACGAGCTTCAGGTTGGCGGGGTTATCTTCCACATAGAGCAGCCGGGGCTTGCTGTGCTGGCCGCGCACCGCTGCCGGCGCCGGCATGCCTTCCCGGTCCTCGCCGCGTGGCAACTGCTGGGGCGCCGTGGCTTCCATCTCGACCGTGAAGGTGCTGCCCTGGCCAACCGAGCTCGTAACACTAATGGTCGCGTTCATTAACTCGGCCAGCCGTTTGCTCAGCACCAAGCCGATGCCGCTGCCTTCTTCGGAGCCGCCTTCCTGGCCCAGCCGGTTAAAGGGCTGGAACAGACCCGCCATCTGTTCGCCGCTGAGCCCCGGCCCGTCGTCGCGCACTGCCAGCCAGGTTCGCCCTGGGTCGGCTGTCCCGCAGGCTACCCAGACGTGGCCGCCCTTGCTGTTGTACTTGATTGCATTGCTCAACAGGTTCAGCACGATCTGGCGCAGCCGGATGCGGTCAGCCTTGACATGCATGCCGTGTGGTTCGGACAGGTAAACCGTGACCTGCCGCGCATCGGCCATGGCCTCGACCATCTTGTTCGCTTCATGCAGCAGGTCGTCCAGCGCCACCGGTTCCAGAGAAAGCGTGACGGCGCCGACCTCGATCTTCGCCAGGTCCAGCGTTTCATTGATCAGGTGCAGGAGGTGCTGCCCGGCCTGTACGATATTGCCGGCGAAGGCGTAACGCTGCTGTTGCGACAGCGGGAGTTTTTCGTTATGCAGCAACTGGCCGAAGCCGAGAATGGCATTCAGCGGCGTACGCAGCTCATGCGACATGCTGGCCAGGAAGCGATCCTTGGCTTTGCTGGCTTGCTCCAGTTCGAGCTTTTGTTCGATCAGCTTGCGCTCGATCTGGCGCCGTCCGCTGATGTCGCGGATGGCGCTTGACACCAGCAGTTCGTCCTCGGTCTTCAAGGGACTGAGGCTGATCTCCACCGGGAATTCGGAACCGTCGCGGCGCATTGCATACAGTTCGGTGCCCGCCCCCATGGCGCGCGGCTGGGCCTTGGCGAAGAAGCTGCTGCGCGCCGCCGGATGCCGTCCAGCAAAGCGGGCCGGGATCAGGATTTCAATCGGCTTGCCCAGCAGCTCCTGGCGCTGGTAGCCGAACAGCTGTTCGGTCTGGGTATTCACCAGCACGATCTCGCCGCGCGCGTTGACGATGACCATCGGATCCGGCGCCGACTCCAGCAGGCCGCGGAACTTTTGCTCGGCTTTCTTGCGGTCGCCGATATCGCGGATCGCGCTCATGACGATCGCGCCCTCTTCCATCTGGATCATGCTGAGGCTGATCTCGACCGGGAATTCCAGCCCGTCCTTGCGCAAGCCATACAGTTCCAGCCCCGCCCCCATGGTGCGCGTGCGCGGCTGCACGAAATACTGGGCGCGATGCGCGACATGGCCGCCGCGGAAACGATTGGGCAGCAATACTTCAACCGGTTTTCCCAGCAATTCGCGCGGTTCGAAGCCAAACAGGCGCTCGGCCTGGCTGTTGACCAGCACGATGCGGCCGGTGGAGTTGGCCATCACGATGGCATCGGGCATCGACTCGAGCAGGCCGCGGTAGCGCGACTCGACTTGGCGCGCGTCGCGCAAGGCCTTGGCGTCGGTGATGTCGTTCTGGCTGTGGATGATGTACTCGATGTCGCCCTGGGCAGAATAGACCGGCTTGCAGGCTGCTCCGATATACACCGCCTGGCCGTCCTTGCGGCGCCGCAGGTACTCGAAATCAGCCCCGAATTCGCGCCGCACCGGATGGCCCGGCATGCCGATCAGTTCCTCCAGCCTGTGGCCGCGCGCTTCTTCGCCGCTATAGCCATAGATTTCCGTCGCGCCCCGGGTCCAGAAGAGCACGGTGTCGTGGCCGTCCGTGGCAATGATGCCGCCGGGAGCTTCTTCGAGGATGAACTTGCCCAGGTCAGTTTGCATGATTGGTCTCTTCGCGGACTCGGCGATGCCAATTGTAAGCGAATTCGGGCGAAAAAAAACCGCCTGCCCTTGCGGCCAGGCGGTCGATAGCGCGGGGGTGCGCTACGTATTACCAGGAGGCTTTCAAGGTGTAGGTGCCGCTGGTCGAACCAGTGCCACCCGAGTAGTAGTACACCTTGGCATACCACGTTACAGCAGTTGAGCCCGTATTGGCGCGCGTTACAACGTCAGCCTGGCCAGTGCCTTTCACGCTCGATGCCAGCTCGGTACCTGCGCTGTTGTACAGCTTCAGGTCGTAGTCCGACGAGGCGTTCGGCGTCATGGTGGCGGTCAGGGTCTTGCCCGCTGGAACCGTAATGGCGAAGTAGTCGACATCGCTGCTGGTGCCGATATTGGCGCTGGCCGTGGTGCAGGACTGGGTGATGCCATTCGCGCTCGCGATGGTGTTATTGCTCTCCGTTTCCGACATGTTCACCGGCGTGCAGGCAGCGCCGCTCAGGATGTTCTGTGCCTCGAATTTGGCCTGGAAGGTGTTGGCATAGCTCAGGTCCGACGGGAACAGGGTCTTGGCAGCGTTCACGATCGCTGTTGCCATCGCTGGCATCTTGATGTTCGAGCCGAGGCCGAAGTGGGCTTCGAGGATGATCTTGTCGATGTTCGCGCGTGGCTTGCCGGCGGCGATCAGCGACACCATCGACGAGTACAGCGGCGCCGACCACAGCTCGTCGGACTGGAAGGTCACGCCGTTCTCGGTCACCGAGCTGTGTGCGCTATAGGTCTTGCTGCTGTTGTACTTGGCGTCGGTGCGGTTCAGCATGCGACCGGCCCAGCAGGAGCCGTGGCCATCCCAGCTGAAGGCCCACTCAGGGTGGTAGACCTGGCCGTTCGGCGTGCTGTAGGAGTACGACGCAGCCCAGTAGTCGCCGAAGCCTTCGCCCATGGCGCCAGTGTCGCCGCCCGACCAGCTCGAGTTGATGCTGGCCTGGATGCCGTGGCCGTACTCGTGCAGGATGACGTCGGCATCTTCACTGTCGTTGACGCAGCCATGGCCAAAGGCCAGGTAGCCCGTTGCACCGCTGCCGCTGAAGTGCGAGTTGTCGTCGCCGTTGACGCCGTCGGTATCGATGTCCATCGACCGGTTGAGGATGGACTTGGTGCCGGTGAAGCCCAGCGACTGCATGTAACGCTGGCTTTGGTCGATGTGGAAGTAGACGTTGGTGTCATCGAAAGCATTGTTGCCGCGCTTGGCAGTCCAGACACCGTTGGTGGTGGTGCTTGGTGCCGTATTTGGCGACTCGATGTTCTTGATGTTGACGTACGGTCCGGTCAGCGAATATACCCCGCCGGTCACGGTCAGGTCGCGCAAGGTTTTGGTCGAATACGCGGCGTCGAAAGCAGACGCGGCGGAGGTATCGGTCAGCGCATCGGTGTTCAGGGTGGTGCGCGGATCAGGATCGAAGGCATAGCCGCTGCCGTTGATGCCGGACGCCGCCATCACCGTAGCGGTGCTGCCGGCCTTGAGCGTGTTCACGCTGGTGCTGGCCTTGGCTGCCTCGGTAGCGGCATGGCGGTCCAGCATTTGGCCCGGCGCTGCGGCGCGTGCGGCCAGGCTGCGCTCGCCGCCTTTGTTGGTGCGTGGCAGCGAGGTGGAGTAGGAATCGATCAGGCTGCCGTCATGGGCATTCAGGTACTGGACGAAACCGCCGGTCGGCATCTCGGCTTCAATGTCGACCTTGCGCGCCAGTTGCACGCCATCCTTGGTCGGCACCCACACCAGGGTGGACGACGGCACGTTCACCAGGTTGTGCTGGACCTTCATGTTTTTCCAGCCTTTGTCCAACGCTTCGTCGTCGCTGATCTGGGCTTTGTTGTACAGTTGGTTGACGGCGTCGGCCTCAACCTTGGCAGAGATGTGGCGGGTTTCGTTGAAGATCTTTTGCAGGTCGCCGTTCTTGCCGATCGACACGATGATCTGGGCGCGGTCGACTGGCAGGCCGCGCAGCATTTGCTGGTAGTAGTAATGCTTGCCGGTCAGCGATTCCTTGACCGAAACCAGCACCAGGTTGTTCAGGTTCGCCGGCAGGCCGAAGCGTGCCGCGTGAACCTTCAGCACGCCCTCTGCGGAGGCAGCCTTGGTATTGGTGAAGACGGTCAGGTTGTCGATGGTTTTTTCACCGGCTTGGGCCAGGCCGGCGCAGGCCAGCATGACCATGGAGGCGATAGTGGTACGGGTTGTGTAGCGCATGTTGTAATTCTCTCCTGAAGCAGTTATAGATCTAGTTTTTGGATGGAACAACGAGCCCCGCCGGGCTTGGCACTCAACAGCGTGAGGGGCGAGTATAACTACGAAAAGTTCGCCGATTTATTTGAAGTTTTGCTCAGGAAGGCAAAAGAATTCAGTCAAGACCGCACGCGCAACATTAGAAGGAGTCATCAGTGAAATTGAACATTCTGTTAATTTTTACGGGCCTTTGCCTGATGGGCACGGCGGCGGCGATCCCGGATGCGGAGCCCGAGGTCACGGCCCAGGTAGCCGAGGTGCTGGAAGCCGTTGCCGACGGCAAGTCCGCAACGGAACGCTTCACCGAGCGCGGCAGCAGCTATCTCGCTGTGCCCGGCCTGCCTGGCCTGATGAAAGGCTGTAGCCGGCCCCTCGTGCTGGAGCTGCTTTCGCGAAACGTAAACGGGGAGGACCGGCTTTACGTGTACCGTGCGAAATGCCAACCGCAAGCCCTGCGCATCGCCATCGATTTCAACAAGGCGGCCCGCATCAACCGGCTTGAACTGGCCCCTGAGCGCTAGGTTCACGCGGCACTGGACTTGGCGTTGCGTGTGTGGTCAGATATGCATTAATCAGCCAGGAGAAGAGCATGGACGTCATTACGACAGCAGTGACGGCAGGTGCCGGCGAGGGCGGCATTAGTGCTGCCTATCAGATGCTGAAGTCCCGCCTGGCGGCCCAGTCCCCTTCGGTCGCCGATGCCATTGCCGACGTGGAAGAGGACCCCGGTTCGCGGTCGCGCCAGTTTGCACTGAGCGATGCGCTGGCCTCGGCCGGCCTGGCTGGTGACCGCTACCTGCGTGCTGCAGCGCGCAACTTGATCGATGAAATCGAGCGCCGGCGCAGCGGGCGAACCTCGCCCAAAGCCAGCCTGGACGGAGCGCCTGACCATGCAGTGATGAAAGTGTTCTTTGCAACCGATCGCGAGCTGAGCGGTGACCGCCACCCTGCCCGCCTGTTCGGCAGCACGCGCGGCCAGTTGCGTTACGGAAGCTGCGAAGTCAGCATTCCACGCGACCATCGCATGGGCGAGATGGAATCGCCTTCCCTATTGCGGCTGGAGTTTCGCCAGGACCCTGAGCAGCATGTGGTGTTGCTTTCTGCCGACTTGAGTGAGCGCGACGGCTACTTCGAAGAATTGCGGAGGTCGATCGCCGCCAGCGGCACGCGCAGCGCCCTGCTTTTCATTCACGGTTACCGTACCACGTTCGAGGATGCCGCCCGTCGCACTGGCCAACTGGCATACGACCTGGGCTTCCAGGGGGCGCCGATTTTTTACAGCTGGCCCTCGCAAGGCAAGCTTTCAGGATATATATTGGATGAAGCCAATGTGGAGTGGACCCAGGCCGACCTTGCTGCCTTTCTGGCCGACGTGCTGCAGCAGTCGGATGCCGAGCATGTTTACCTGCTCGCGCACAGCATGGGCAGCCGGGCCTTGGCCCAGGCGGCAGCCAGCGTCGTCGCCGCGCGACCGGAGCTGGCAGGCCGTATCAGGGAAGTGATTTTGGCGGCACCGGATATCGATGCCGATGTTTTCCGTCAGCAAGTTTTGCCAGCGCTGGCTGCCGTCCCGAGTCCATTGACTCTGTATGCGTCGTCGGAGGACAGCGCCTTGCAGGTTTCCAAATCCGTCCACGGCTATGCCCGTGCCGGTGAAAGCGGCTCCGGCCTGGTGGTGGCGCCAGGTGTCGAAACCATTGACGCCAGCAAGGTGGCGACAAGTTTCATCGGTCACACGTATTTTGCCGAGCGGCGCTCGGCTTTGAGCGATTTGTATTACTTGATAAAGCAACATACCAGGGCTGCCGAGCGCTTTGGCTTGCAGGCAGTCGAAAGTGCGATGGGACGCCATTGGACGTTCCGCGTATAACGGAGACTTTGTTTATGAGTTACGCAAGTGCGCCGGATGAAGCAGTCTTTTGTGTCGACAAACTGCTGCAATACATGGGGCAGGACGAAAAAGCCCTGGATACCGTGGTCAAGATCGTCCGCGATGGCATTGGTCCAGGTGTCGAACCGCTGAATCTCGCTGGCGACGCGATTCGGGACAACAAATTCATGGAAGCGCGCCGCATCCTGCACAATCTGCGCGGCTCGATCGGCAACCTTGGGGCAAAACGCTTTGTTGCTGCCTCGCTCGCACTGGAACTGGCCCTGCAAGAAGGCCGTATTGTTGAAATACCACTGCTTTTCACTGCCCTGGAAGGTGAATTGAAGCTGGTGCACGACCATGCCGGCGCATGGCTCGACCAGCACGCCGGACGCGCCGCCGCCCGCTAGCAATTCGTTACATCTGTTACCCCAGCCTTTTTGTGCGGCGCAATACCCGCATGTTATGATCAGCAGCACTTTACAGGTTTGGCAGTATTGCGAGCCGTGCGCCAATTTCGCCTCGCATTTCATAAAATCGTGAATGTTGCGTGCGACTTGACGTGCGGCAATTAATTGATATAATGCCATCCATTCTGGGAAAATAAGAAATATGGAAATGTTTAACAAGGCGGGAGTGATTGTGACATCCACCCTTGTGATGGTCGGCATGTTGATTGCTTGCCAAGCCAAGGAAGACGTCGAGCCGCCGGCACCGGTCGTCGAAGCCGTAGCAAAGAAACTGGCCGTGCATGGCGGTGCAGCGGCAGAACGCCGCCTGCGCGAATGGGCCGAGCAAGGCTCCCCTGTTGCAGCCCGTGAGCTGGGCCTGCTGTACAGCCAGGATGTTGCAAAGCACAAAGAAGCGATGCGCCTGCTGGAGAAAGCCGCCCTCGCCGGCGACTCCGTTTCCGTCGACTACCTGTCTACCCGTTTTCGTTCGAGCGCCACGGTCGCAAATGCCGACGGTTCGCGTGTCTGGCCGCTGTATGTACAGCTGTCCAACCAGCACCATACCAAGTAATCCCCCGACGGATCACGCGCTTTCTTGAGCGCGATCAAGAAGCAGATCTGAGAGCTCCCTACGCTGGTAACTCCACCAGCCTGGGAGGTTTTTCATGTCGCGCCTGATTACCATTGCCGCAGGATTGACTCTGACCGCCCTGCTCGCTTGCCAGAGAATGAAGCCAGTCGCCGATGTCCTTGCCGATGCACGCAAGGCGCACGACAGCGGTGAAGATCGGGCTGCCGTCATCCATCTGAAAAACCTGCTGCAGCAGGAGCCCGGCCATGGCGCGGCAAGACGCATGCTGGGGGAACTGCACCTGGCAACAGGCGATGCCGTTTCGGCTGAAAAGGAACTGCGACGCGCCCTGGCCCTGGGCCAGCCCCGGCAGGAACTGTTGCCGCTGCTGGTCCGCGCCATGCTGGCCCAGGCGTCCTGCCAGGGCGTGCTCGACGAATTGCAGGCTGAGCCGCTCACCCCGGCCGTCCTGGCCTGGCGCGGCCACGCCTTGCTTGGGCTAGGCAAAGCGGACGATGCCGGCCAGCTTTACACCCAGGCACTCCATAAGGACGGCAAACTGGTCGAGGCGCACCTGGGCCAGGCCCGGCTAGCCTTGCTGCGCAACGACACCGATGCGGCAGGCGAGTCGTTGCAGCACGCCCTTGCGGCCGACCCGCACAATAGCGAAACCCTACGCTTCCAGGGGGACCTGCTGCGCATGCGAGGCGACCTGGACGGTGCCCTCGCGGCATACCGCGCCATCCTTGAACGCGATAAAAGCAATGTGCAAGCCTTTGCCGATATTGCATCAGTCCATCTTCTGCAGGGAAAGCCGACGCTGGCCCGGGAAGGGCTTGAAGCGGCAAGGAAGATCCAGCCGGCCAGCCTGGTGATCTTCTACGCCCAGGGCTTGCTTGACCTGGCCGAAGGGAAACACAAGGCCGCCCTGGAGCGCGCGCAGATGGTCTTGCGTGCGGCGCCGGATCATTTGCCGAGCATGCTGTTGGCTGCCACTGTTGAACTGGAAAACGGCGCCTTCTCCCAGGCGCGGGCCCATATCTTGCGCTATCGCCAGTCACAGCCCAGGGAAATGTTCGCGCTGCGACTGCAGGCCCAGTGTGATCTGCAAGAAGGAAAGCCCCGGGACGCCCTGGCGCTACTTGAGCCGGCAATCGCTGAGCATCCGCAAGAGATCGACTTGCTGGCGCTTGGTGGTGAGGCAGCCATGCGTGCTGGACAGCACGAGCTGGCCGCACGCTGGTTTGGCCATGCCAGCAGCCTGGCGCCGGAGTCCAGCAGCCTCTTGGCCGCCAGTGGTCTGAGCCTGCTTAGCCAGGGCCAGGACGCTCGGGCGGTCGACGCCCTTGAACAGGCAACGCGAAAGGAAGGCGCGTCAGCTTCGCGCGCCGCTTCCCTGTTGGTCATGAGCTACCTGCGCAACCGTAACTTCAGCAAAGCCATGCAGCAGGTCCGGCAGATGGAAGCATTGGGGGACAATCCTTCGGTGCAAAACCTGAAGGGCGGCGTGTTGCTCGCGAGCGGCGACCTGCTTGGCGCACGCAAGGCTTTTTCGCGTTCACTGGAACTCGACCCCACCCATATGCCTGCGCTCGACAACCTGGCGGAACTCGACCTCCTGGAGAAGAAGGGGCCGCTGGCACGCCAGCGCTATGTCGCCGCGCTGGAGCGCCACCGCAACAGCCTGCCGTTGATGATGGCGCTGGCCAAACTCGAGGCAAGGCAAGGCAACACAGCGGCGGCGATCAACTGGCTGGAACGGGCCATTGCAGCCTCTCCCGATGCAGCCGTTCCGGTGCAGACGCTGGCAGCACTCTATTTGCGCGATGGGCAGGCCGGCAAGGCGCTCCAGCAAGCGCAGCGCCTGCAGGCGCTTCGTCCCAACGAAGCCGCCAGCCTTGACTTGCTGGCACAGGCAGCGTCCGGCGCCGGCCAGCACCAGCTGGCACTCGAAAGCCTGCACAAGCTGGCGCTGCTCCGTCCCCTGGAACCAGACGTGCAACTGCGTATTGCACGCACCTCGCTCGCTTTGAGCGAGAAGATGCCCGCCTTGCAGGCGGCCCGCAAGGCTGTTGCGCTCGACCCTGCCCGGGAGGACGCCGTGCTGCTTGCAAGTGCGCTACTGCTCGATACCCGCGCATTCGATGACGCCCGCAAGCTCGCGCGCTCCGTGCAACAACGCCTTCCTGACTCCGGCACAGGATTCAAGCTCGAAGGCGACGCCCTGCTGGAAGAAGGCAAGGCAGCCGAGGCCGTGGCATCGTATGAGCGTGCGTACGGAATTCAGCGCAGTGCACCGTTCATGATTGCCCTGCACCGCGCCTTGCTGGCGGCCGGAAAGGCCGACGCAGCGGGCGAACGCATACGCGACTGGCTGGGCCAGAATCCCTCTGACCAGGCAACCAGGCTGTACTACGCAAGCCATTTGCTGCAGCAGGCACAGTTTGGCGCTGCACAGCGCGAGTATGAAATCATCCTGCAACACGACCCGGACAATGTGCTTGCCTTGAACGACCTGGCCTGGGCGCTGCTGCAAACTGGGGGTGGCGATGCGGTGCGGACAGCGGAACGGGCCTACCGGCTTGCTCCGCAAAATCCCGCTGTAGCCGATACGCTGGCCTGGATCCTTGCCGAGCGCGGCAAGCCGGCGCGCGCCTTGCCTTTGCTGAAAAAGGCATTGGAAGCGGCGCCGACAGCCAGTGATATCCGCTTGCACTACGCCCACGCACTGTTCCGCAGTGGCGACAAGCGTGCAGCGCGCAGCCAATGTGAACAACTACTGGCAGTCCAGGGATTTGCGCACCGCGCCGAGGTCGTAGGCTTGCTGGCGCAAATGTAAAGTGTCGGCCTCATTTACGCCCGAGCGCGCCCCCCATGGTGTCCGCGCTGGCGCATTCCTTGCACGGTGACGCATATCCACCACTGGGAGCACACCATGTTCAAGAGCGCAATTTTCAAGGGCGCAGCCTGGCTTTCGGCCATGGCCATCGCCGCTACCGCTACAGCCACCCCTCTCGCACCGTTTGTATTGCGCACGCCGGGTGCGGTCGAAGTCAAGTTCAGCGGCTATCTGGCCCGCAGCGGCGACACCAGCACTTCGCCCGGCATCCGCGAAGCCAGTTTCGGCGCGGGTTATATGACCAGCATCCACGAACTCGGCAATCCCGCCAACCAGCTTTGGCGCAGCGGGCAGGACAATCAGAGCATTTCCTTCATGATGTATGGAGCGGCCGATGCCGCGGTACTTCCAGTGCCTGGATCGCCGGCTCACCAGGTATTCGGAACCGGGTGCACGCACATTGCCTTCGGTTGCGACGGCAAGATCCACCTCGATTTCTATCTCGATAAACTGAGCGGGGGAACCAATCCGGGATTTGGCATTGGCGGCATCAGGGCCTCGCAACGCCAGGGGTTCAGGCAACTTGGCGGAATTACCGATGGCGAACTGTTGATGCGTTGGGAGTTCATACCTGGCCTGCTGGCCTCTGCGCCGGGCGGCACACCGGTCACCCTGGTGCAGCAGTTGAGCGGCGTCAGCTCCCCCTCTTCCGGCTTCGGCAGCTTCCTGGCACGTTGCACGGGCGGCCCGGCATGCGCCTATTTCAGCAACAGCATGCAACAAGGCGGCGCCGACTTCAATGGCACCAATACCATGACCAGCATCATGGCCCTGACGGCCATTGGCCAGAATGGCTGGTCCGCCCGCCTTTCCGATCCTGTGATCGCGCAGGTGGCGCTGGGGCAGCCGGCCAGCCTCGCCTTGCTTGCTGTCGGCGCCGCGATGCTGCTGCTGGTGCGCCGGCGCCGTCAGCGCGGCTGGTAGCGACCCGGGGCGATGATCTGCCGCGGATCGAGCGCGGCCTTGATGCGGGCCACGGTGTCCCAGTACGTATCGTGGCCGCTATCGAGGGCCCGCATCGATTGCGGGCCTACGCGGTAGGGAATGTACCCAGCGCCCATCAGCCGTGAGAACGAGGCTTCGTAGCAAAGCCGGGCGCGCGCCGCCTCCGCCGCATCTTCCTGGTCAAAGCAGATGGTCAGCACGCCACCCAGTGTACGCTCGTTGATCATGCTGAAGGTTTCGAACAGATCGAAGCCATGGCGAGCAAACAGCGGCTCGACCAGCGAGTGCACATGCAACAAGTCTGTGCCGCGCATCGGCAGCACGGGTGCCAGCCACATCATTCCGCAACCGTCGCGCGCCGGATTGGCGCCCAGTGGAAATCCCTGCGGCAGGCCACCTCGGCGACGCCAGTAGGCGCCTGCCAGGAAGCGGCCATCCGGAATACCGCGGTTCATGTTCAACAGGGAGCGGCCAAGGTCGACCTGCGCCGACAACCGCGCTCCGAGCCTGCCTTTTCCCATCAGGCGGGCCGCGATGCCTCCAAGGGTCAGCGTGCGGTCATCGATAAAGCGCAAGGTGGCCAGCCTGCCAATGGCCGCCTGCAGGGCACGTCGCGCATCGGCCACCTGGGCCGGCCGGCCGTAAAGCGCAGCTGACACAGTCCAGGCACCGATCCCGGCTTGCCGGCACAGGCGCGCGCGCAATGGCAGCGGCAGCGGCGGCCCTTGCGGCGCCTGCGACGATGGGAACACCATTCCGCCCGACAGCACGCGCAAATCGTTCCCGATATGGACCACGCTTGGCAATGTGCCATCCATGCGCAGTGGCCGCAGCGCATCCACAACTGCCGCGATGGCCTCGAAGCCGGGGACGCTCGCTACCAGGTGGCTTACCACTTCGGTTTGCGGCATCAGCCAGAAGCCGAGGCTGGTAATGATGCCGAAGTTCGATTGCGTGAACAAACCGTCCAGCCATGGTCCGACACCATAGGGGTAAAGGTGGGCGGCACTGGCGTGGGCAAAATGGGCGAAACCAGTCTCGAGCGTGTCGCCGCTGGCCAGCACGATGCGCATGCCGGCTACATGCAGCATGCGGTTGCCATAGGGCGTGTGGCCGAAGCCGCGCTCCAGGATGTTGCCGACAAGGCTGGTATCCGGCCCGGCTCCCGTACAGTCCATCCACAGGGGGAGTTGCAGTTCGGCCAGTTGCCCCGCCAACTGGGCCTGTGTGACCCCGGGCTCGATCACGGCATAGGCAAGGTCCCGATCGATCTCAAGAATGCGGTTCATCCCGCCCAGGTCCAGGATGACCTGGCCTTCGCCGCTTGGGTTGGCGTCGCCGTATCCCCAGTTGCGGCCGGTACTCAGCGGATACAGCGGGACGCCAAATTCGCCGGCACTGCGCACCACGGCCACCACTTCACCGTGCGATAGCGGACGCAACACTGCAAGTGGCGCGACAGGCTGGCCCGAGGTGCTGGCAATGTACGGCGCGAGCTCGCTGGACGAGGTAAGCACCCGGGCCGGACCAAGCAGCAGGCGCCAGGCCTGCAATGCGGGTTGGAGGTTTGCCATCTCAGTCCCTCCCCTCGCGCAGGCGCACCGTAATACCGGCCTCATCTTGCGGCGAGAAAAAGAAGGGGTAGAAGGAACGTTCGTTAGGCACCGATTCCATGCGCCCGCCATATAGCCGTATCTGCTCCGCCATGTGCGCCAGGTCCAGCCGCAGCAGCACCGCCGGCGCGCCGACCCGGCTGCAGTGCCGTTCCGGCGCCGCATCGCGGAATCCCAGCATGCGCTTGTAGAACCTGACATGGCGCGGGTTGACTTCGATCACATAATCCGTGCAGCCGTGCAGGTTGTGCGCGTACACGTAGGAAATGTGGATCAGCGCCGCAAACACGCGCATATTGACATTGCGGTCGATGGCCAGCCGCGCCGGTTCGCACAGGCGTCGTCCCTGCGCCCGCAGGGGCGACAGGATGTCGCCAAAATTTTCATCTGCAGGAAGGCCAATCACGGGATCATCCAGGCAAAGGGACATGGTGCCAACCGTATCACCGTGGCTGTCGGCCGCCAGCGTGATGCGGTTGGGTTCGTGGGGCGCGTTGGGCTCTACTTCATAGCCGCGCCAGCCATACATTTTTTGCAGCAGCACACTCGCCGCTTCGCGTTTGCCGGCCGAATTAGCCAGTCGGATATGGAAAAGCTGCTGGTCGATCGCGTGCAATGGCTGCTCGTCTCCAGCGCTTTCGTCCATCAACAGGGAAACAATGGTGTCGTCGTCCACGGTGCGCCCTCCTATCGGAATAGGGCTTGGATGCTCGGGTTGGCACAAGGTTCCACGCGCGTCGGATTTCTTTTCACGGCCAACAGCCAGCGGGGCGCCGACACATGGCACGGATGCTGCTCATACGACCATGCCGGCGAACCCGCCGCAATCCAATCGGGAGATCCACGCTATGACTACCTTGCGCAAGTCCTTACTGGCAACTGCCGCCTTGTTGGCGGCCAGCCTTGCCAGCGTACCGGTCCAGGCCTCCACCTTTGCCTCGGCCATCCTCGACATCAACAACTTCCGACTGCTCCACTCCAACGGCACCGCCTACAGCACGACCGACTTCACGATCTTGCAGGGCACTAACGATGCCCATGCAACTGCTTCGCTCAACAACGACTTCGCGAACGGGACCTCGTCGATCCCGATCCTGCTTGGTGTCCCGAACGTGCCTCACCAATGCAAGGGTGCGCCCTGCGCGGGACTCGGAGAAAACAACTTCACTGCGCTGCCCAGCCCGCCGCCAGTGCCGGGTACCTTCGGTTATGCCGACCAGGACTTGACCGGCGCCTCGATCACCATCGGCGCGGCGCCCGCCGGGGCACACGCCCGCACGCGGGCCGATGCCTCGACCGCCCTGAACGCCATCGCATCGGGCAATTCCGACGTCGGCACCTCGACCACCTTCCAGTTCACGCTGGGAGCAGCCGACACCATGACAGTGTCGTTCGACGCAACTGCCTTCACCCAGGCTTATGTGTCGCCCGGTTCGGGACCGGATGCCAATGCCAATGCACGCCTGTCGTGGTCCATCAACATCATCGACCTGACGACCCAGGGCACCATCTTCGACTTTGCGCCTCCAGACCTGAATGCACTTAGCGTACGCAGCCGCACGGATGGCAGTCCTGGCATCCTTACCTACACCTTCGCTACCCTGCCCGGGGTGCCGCTCACCAAGGTGTCGCCTTTGCTGACAGCCGGCACCAGTTACCAGATCACGATCCAGCACAATACTCTGGCCAACGCCCTGCAGCAGGAGTTGCCGGAGCCCGATTCGCTGGCCGTGCTCGCTGCGGGCATGCTGGCAATGTCGGTTGCGCTGCGCCGCCGCAAATCCTGATCACTTCTTGACAGGCCTCAACGTTCGGGCGGCTTCGCCAGCCAGGCTGGAATCCCGCCCATATAATCCAGAGGACCGAGGCGTATCACCAGGGAGCGCAGCATGGAGCATCTCTTCAGCCAATTGCTGTCCAGCCTGAAAGGCATCTGGAAGCACCGCTGGGCGGGATTCAGCATCGCCTGGCTGATTGTGCTGATAGGCTGGGCCAAGGTCTACACCCTGCCCAACGAGTACCAGAGCACGGCCCGCGTGTTCGTCGATACCCAAAGCATCCTGAAGCCGCTGATGGTGGGCATGACCAGCATGCCCAACGTCGAGCAGCAAGTCGCCATCATGAGCCGGACTTTGTTAAGCCGGCCGAATATCGATCGGGTTTTGCGTATGGTGGACCTTGACGTGCGCTCGGTGTCGGCACGCGACCACGATGCAATGGTCGACGATATGCTGAAGCGGATTCACATCAACGGCACCGGCACCTACGATATCTACACCATCGGCTACACCCACTCCGACCCGCGCCAGGTACGCGACGTGGTGCAGGCCCTGCTGTCGATCTTCGTGGAAGGCAGTTTCAAGGGAAAGAAAGGCGATTCCGAGAAGGCAGTCCAGTTCATCGACGAACAGATCAAGAATTACGAAGACCGCCTGCTCACGGCGGACAACACTGTCAAGGAATTCCGCCTCAAACACAACTACCTGCTGCCGCGCGAAGGGCAGGATTATGGCGGCAAGCTGCTGACCGCGAACGAAGC
This sequence comes from Pseudoduganella sp. S-14, assembly GCF_049913285.1. Lineage (GTDB taxonomy): Bacteria > Pseudomonadota > Gammaproteobacteria > Burkholderiales > Burkholderiaceae_D > Rugamonas. Next base: position 3,499,395 of record NZ_CP183991.1, on the reverse strand, counting down.
ATTGGCCAGCGCCCGGCTGGAGCTGGCCGAGGCCGAACAAGCGCGCAAGGCCATTGAAGCCCAATTTGGCGGCGACGAGCCGCTGCTTGCGGGTGTCGGCCCGCCTGGCGAGGTATCCGAGCTCGACTCGCGCATAAGTGCCTTGAACAAGAGCCTCGATGCCCTGCGCATGCAATACACCGACCTGCATCCCGATGTAGTGGCAGCCCTGCGCCTGATCGCCCAGCTTGAAGAGAAACGGCGCGAAGAGCGCCAGAAGCAGGCGGACCCTGGCGACACAGCGCGCCAGTACAGCCCCTTGTTCCAGCAAATGAAGGTGGCATTGGCCGAATCGGAAGCACGGGTGGCCGCGTTACGCGCGCGTGTCGAGGCCATGCAACAGCGCCAGGCGCAGCTCCAGGAGCAGCGCAATGCCGTGCCCGAACTCGAATCCCAGCTCGGCCAATTGACGCGCGACTACCAGGTGAACAAGGAAAATTACGAGAAGCTCGTTGCGCGCCGCGAGGCAGCCAAGCTGTCGGGGGAATTGACAACCACCACAGAAATGATGAGTTTCAAGATCATCGATCCGCCAACCATGCCCCAGCGCCCCATCGGCCCCAACCGCGCCCTGTATTACAGCGCAGTGCTGGTCGCCGGCCTCATCGGTGGTGCAGCGGCATCGCTGGGGCTGTCCGAACTGCGCCCTACCTTCCTGAGCCCGGCCGATTTGCGCGCGGCGACCGGCTTGCGGGTGCTCGGTACCATTGGCATGAACTGGACCGATGAAGAGAAGCGCCGGCACGCCCGCGACCGCCTGGGTTTCAGCGCCGGCACCGCCTGCCTGTTGCTCGGCTATGGCGGCGTGATGGTGTTCACCCTGTTCTACCAATAGATGGAGGCCCCATGCAATTACCGCCCACGCTGCTGGAACTTGCACCGCCGACCGAGCTCGGTTATGCCGACATCAACCTGGTGCGGATGCGGCAGCGCGGAATGGTGACGCATGAGAGCGGCCGCACTTCCGTCGCGGAGGACTTTCGGATCGTCAAGCGCCACCTGCTCAATGACGCGCGCTCCGGCGGCGCCAGCGCCATCCCGCACGGCAACCTGATCGTCGTCACCAGCGCCCTGCCGGGAGAAGGAAAGACCTATTGCGCGGTCAACCTGGCAATGAGCATTTCCATGGAAAAGGATACCCGCGCGCTGCTGGTGGACGCCGACGTGGCGCGCCCGTCGGTATTGAAAGTGCTGGGTTTGCAGGCTGAACGGGGCCTGATGAATGTTCTGCTCGATGGCAGCGTTGAATTATCCGACGTGATCATGCGCACCAATGTTCCGTCGCTGACCTTGCTGCCTTCCGGTCCCTCCAGCCGCCACGCGACAGAACTGCTTGCCAGCCATAATATGAGCCGCCTGCTGGAAGAACTCGCTAGTCGCTACCCGGATCGCATCATCGTTTTCGATTCGCCGCCCCTGCTGTTGACCACCGAGGCCAGTGTGCTCGTCTCCCAAATGGGACAGGTTGTCATGGTGGTGGAGGCCGAGACCACGACCCAGTCCGCCGTGCAGGCAGCCCTGCAGCGCATCGAGCATTGCCGGCACGTGAGCCTGGTCTATAACAAGTCGCGCGCCTTCCCTGGCGCCGAATACTACGGGTACTACGAATGATAGACGCCGCTGCCATCGGGCTACTGCTCATGTGCGCCTATATCCTGCACAAGGTGCGGAATATGCACCTGCTGGTGCACGCAATGAAGGATGATTCGCGGCAGGAACATGCGTCGCTATTCAGGCAGCTCGAAGCCTTGCAGGGGCTCTACATCAGCCTGGGGCTGCAGCGTGCCTTGCCCCTGACGCGGGGTTGGGCCGCATCGCCGGATTTTCTCCAGGAACTGGCGGCCCATGCCCTCGATGAGAAGCCGCGATGCGTCGTCGAATGCAGCAGCGGGACTTCGACCCTCGTCTTGGCCCGATGCATGCAAATCAACGGCGCCGGCAAGGTGTACAGCCTCGAACACGATCCCGCCTATGCCCGGCGCACGCGGCGACAGTTGGAACTGCACGGCCTGGCGGACTGGGCAACTGTCATCGACGCGCCACTGCTGACGCAATCGTTCGGCGGCCGCCAGCAACCCTGGTACGACTGTAGCGGCCTGTCGACCGGGCAAGCGATCGAGATGGTCGTGATCGATGGCCCGCCGCAGGCGACAAGCGACGCCGCGCGCTATCCGGCGGGTCCCATCCTGTTCCCGCGCATGGCTCCGGGGGCCGCGATCTTCCTTGACGACGCAATGCGTCCCGGCGAGCGCACGGCCCTGGAACGCTGGGCAGCTGAATTTCCGGAGCTTGAAATCAGCTCGCTGCCTTGTGAAAAAGGCGCCGCCATGCTGCGCTACAAGCCTAAAGCTTGAAGATCAGGCGGCTTTGGCCGGTACCAATTCCCGATAGCAGGCAGCGACCTGGGTGGCGACTCGCTGCCACGTAAACTGCTCGACCATCGACTGGACGCTGGCGCGCTCCGGCGGCCGGGAAGCCAGTGCGATGATTGCTTCGCGCTGGCCGGCTTGATCATTCCAGGCGACCTTGCGCAGCATTGCGTCTGAACCATCCAGTTGCAGCGCGCTGTCTTGCGTCATGACCACCGGCGTTCCGGCAGCCAAAGCTTCGAGCACCGACAAGGGAAAGATCTCTCCCTGGCTGGGCAGCGCCACCACCGAGGCGGCTGCATAAGCACTGGCCAGGAGCGGGTCTTCATGATCGAGCGCCCCAAGCCAACGCGCCCAGGGTGATTTCAGCACCTTCTGCAGGTAGTCATGCTCTTCGCGCGCGACGGGACCAATCATTATCAAAGGCAGCTCGCTGCCCTCCAGCGCCTGCGTCAGGCCCAGCTGATTCTTGTACGACGAAACGGTGCCCACCGTGAGCACAAAGGGACCGACTATTCCGGTGCGGTGACGGAACAGCTCGCCTTTCGCCGTGAAGAACTGGCGGCTGATCCCATTGGGAAAGACGCGAATCTTGGAGCGCTCCGTCAGGAAGCCGCTGATGATTGCTTCCCGCTCCGCCTCGCCAAGCGCAATCACCAGGTCGGCTAGCTGCAGGGCGCGCTTTGTCTGTGCATAGCTTGTCTGGAGATTGTAGGAACAGATGCGCCCGGCCAGCCGGTCCGCCACCCGCGCGCGAAAGCCCGCATTGCCGTTCCAGGTGGGAGACACCAGCGGTGACAGCACGACAGGAAGGCCCAGTTCGACCGCTGATTCCACCACGCGGAAGTTGCCGTTGAAGGCAGAGAAAACGTGGATCAGGTCAAAGTCGGCCAGCTTCTGGCGCGCAGGGTCGACCAGTTCGGCCGACATCGAAGCATCAAGGTGATTCAGCGCCGCTATGGTCTCGCGCACCTGTACCTGCAGGCCCCCTTCGCGCTGGAACAACATGGGATACGACAGGATTCCGATTCGCATAGCGCCCTCCCCTCATTGTTGCCAGCCGGCGCGGCGCAGCAAGCCCGCCAACGGGTGCTGCTGGAGCCAGATTGCGAGCCCCCAGCCAAGCGCCCCGCTGCCGGCGCCCGCCAGCAAATGCAGTACACCCGGCGCTTCATTGCGGGCCATCGCCAGGACCAGCATGGCCGGTGCGATGGCCGCAAAGGTAGCCATGGCGCTCTTGCGCAGCGCCCGGAGCAGGTTTGCCGGCTGCAGGCCGTACAACTTCTGTAAGCACCGCAATACCAGCCAGCTGCGCAAAGCAAGGCTGAAGGCGATTGCTACCGCCAGCCATTTCAGGCCCGCCAGGCCCGCCGGAAGCAGCATCGACAAGCGCCCGAGTACAGCAATCGCGTCTATCCTCGCCTGCTCGCCGATATGGCCGGTGGCGAGCAACAGGTAGCGCCCCATATTGAACATGCTATACAGCGCGGCAGCACCGCACATGATCCGGATCAAAGGTACGCAGGCTTGCCACTGATGTCCGTACAGCAGCGCCACAATTGGGTCAGCGTAAAGGCCGGCGAACAGGAAGAAGGGCCAGGACAAGGCCGTCATGCAGGCGGCGGCCGACACGTAGGCCTGCAGGGGATCGCCTCCCTCGCGGGCATGCCGCGCGAATAGTGGAAAGATCACTGGCGACACAGCGCTGGTAACGGCCTGGTTGAAGAGGGATAGCACAGACTGCGCTTTGCCCAGCAGTGCGACCTGCTCCGCGCCAAGCAGCTTGCCGGCGATCAGGTCCGGCGCTACGACGCCGATCTCGTCGATAGCATTTCCGGCGACGGCGAGCCCGCCGGGCCGCACGAGCGCACGAATCCCCTGCAGTCCGGGGCGCCACGCCATGCCTGCAGGTTGCCGGGCGAGCGCGACGAGCAAGCCTGCGAAGGTCGCGGCAAAGCTTCCCCAGGCCAGCGCACACGGACCCAATCCGCCGGCAGCCAACGCGATGGTGGCCGCGAACTGGGTCGAGCAGTAACTAGCCGATACCATCAATAGCGCGCTTGCGTGCATTTCACGGCGCAGCATGGCGGTTATCTGCGACGAGAATGGGACCAGCACGAAATTCAGCGCCAGGATGCGCAGCACCTGTGCCAGATCCGGCTGCCGATAGAACGCTCCCAACGGCTCTGCCAGGCCAGCCAGCAGCACAGCCAGACTCCATCCCATCGCTACGGAAATGGACAGCAGAGCGCGCTGTTCCACGGTCGACAGTTCGCGCCGCGCGACCAGCAGCTGCCCGGTCCCCAGGTCGCGGAACACCTGCGCCAGCCCGGTCAGCACCGCAGCGATCGAATAGACTCCGATCTCGGACGGCGACAGTAGCCGGGCGAGGATGATGGAAGATGCCAGGGCCAGGGCGGCCTGCAGGTACTTCTCGGCAAAGCCAAAGGCAAAGTTGCGGGCGACTCCACGCATCTCACGCCAGCCCGTTGTAAAAAGCCTCCACCTGTGCGCTGACCACTGGCACTGCATAGCGCGCTTCCACCTCGGCCCTGCCCTGGCGGCCCATCTCGGTGCGGCGCACTGGGTCGTCAAGCAGGGCGGCGATCGTTGCGACCGCATTGTCAATGTCACCCGGAGTAAGCAGCAGCCCGCCTGCGCTGCCTTCGAGGATATCTTCGCTGCCGGGGACCCGCGTGGCCAGCGCCGGCACGCCGCATGCCATCGCCTCGATCGTCGCAATGCCGAAACCTTCGCGCCGGCTGACCAGCAGGTGCAGGTCCATGGCCGGGATGATCGACTCGACCTGTGGCTGGAAGCCGGTGAAGATGACGCGCCGTGTCAGGCGCTGGCGGCGCACCATGTCCCGCAATGACGATTCCAGCGGGCCGGTCCCCACCAACAGGAGTTTTAGACGGGGCCGCACCCTGGCCAAATGAGCGAAGACCGCAAGCAGATCCTCCGGGCGCTTTTGCGCTGACAGGCGGCCTACGCTGCCAATCACTTCGTCATTGTCAGCGATGCCCCATTGGCGACGCGCAGCCGACCTCCGCCGGGACGATGCCTGGAAGCGACGCAGGTCCACACAGTTCGGAATGACCGCCAACCGCACGCCGGCCGGCAACCATTCCCGGTACAGGGCCAGGAAGTGCTTCATCGCGGAGTCCGAAACTGCATATACACCCCTCACGCCCGCCATTGCCCGCTGCAGCAGGTTGCGCTGCCACTCATTGAATTCGGTGTGAGGAAACGCATTGTGCACGCTGATAACGGCCGGTACGCCGCAATGCTGCGCCAGCCACAAAGCGCTGGCGCCGTAAGTCGTCCAGCAGAACGCCACGTGCACCAGGTCGGGGCGCAACTTGCGCAATGCCTGCGCGCTGAAAGCCATGGCCCGCAAGCGGTTCAGGCGCCGCCACGCCCACTCCTCCAGCATGGGCGGCACGTTCAAGTCAGCGATTTCGACGCATTCATCCAGCGCAGACTGGCGCCAGCGTTCATCGCCGGCAAAGCGCGGTGGCGCCAATACGCAGTCGTAGCCAACGCCTTTCAGGAAGCGGGCCTCGTCGAGCATGCGCAGCTCCATGCCACCCAGTTCACCGGAAAAGCTGGTGAGCACTATGCGCCGGCTCGCCGGACGCCTGGTGGCAGCCGCCGCTTCGGCGATATAGCCGCCAAGGTAGGCCAGTTCCCAGCGCCGCTGGAATATGCGCTCCGGCTGGCGCAACAGCATGGCTGCGCCCAGACCGCACAGTTCTTCCACGTATTTGCGCAGCATCCAGCGCGGTGCGCCGAACAGTTCCGGGAACTGGCCGGGGCGGGTCAAACGGCAAGCACCGCGGCCATAACGGCGGGCGCGCGCCATCACCCAGTCCGGTGTCAGCTGCACCGGGCGTATGTGGTGGGCAACGCGGGCCGCCGGACAGAACCAGGACTGGAAGCCGGCGCCTTCCAGCAGCCGGGTGAAACTGACTTCGCCGCCCATTGCGTATTCGCCCGCGGCCGGCCCGATCGATTCGTCAAAGCGGTAGCCGTGACGGAATACTTCGCCGCGCACCGCCATGTTGGCGCCCCAGACCAGTCCGGGGTAGACAGGTCCTTCCGGCAGCATCGGGTCCGTCAGGCCATACGTCAGGCCGCAAGGGACCAGCCGCAGCAGCCATTCCGGCGGCGCCACGCTCCAGTCGGGAACGATGCTGCCGCCGAAAATGGCAAAGCCCTGGCGCTCGGTTGCCGCATCGGCGTAGCGTACAAGCCAGTCGCGGTCGGGAGTGGCGTCGTCGTCGGTGAAAACAAACAACCGTGTCTCTGGCCCCTTCATTGCCAAGGCCAGGCCGTGGTTCAGGGCAGCGTTCTTGCCGCGCCGCGGTTCGTAGGCATAGTGCAGCGGCAGCCGGCTGGTGTAGGACATCAGCAGCTCACGCGTGCCATCGTCGCTGCCGTTGTCCACTACCAGCAGGCGCCAGCCTTCCTCAGGGCTATGCAACTGCGTGTAGGCGTCGAGCACCTGCGGCAAAGTGCGCACGCCATTGAACGTAGCCATCAGCACAGTAAGCATGATGATTCCTCCCTGGAGGTCCCAGTCTATGCAAGGCGCCGGCGAGACCGCTTGCGTTAGCTCAAAGAGCCCGCGCGAAGCTTTGCTGTAATGACTTTATGTTCACGCGCTTACTGCACACTGTTTCGGAACTCGGCGCCGGCAATGCGGCCTGGTATGCCGCCGCGCGCGCCTTGCAATTGTTCGGTCTGCATATGTGGCGCTACCATTTTGTCGCGCAGCGCGTGGCATCGGGCCCCATGCGCACTGCACCCGTCAGGCTGCTGATGTCTCCCATCGCGAGCCTGGCCGACCTGCCGGCGGAGTATCCCAGGCCGCGTGAAGTCGTGGCGGCGCGATTCCGCCAGGGCGGCTGCAGCATCGCGGCCTGGAAAGGATGCGAACTTGCCGCAATCCTGTGGTACCAGTTCGGCGCTTACGAAGAAGACGAAGTCCGCGCCCGTTATTGCCTGCCATCGCCGCATTCATGCTGGGACTATGATGTTTTCGTGCAGCCGCACATGCGCCTTGGCACGGCATTTTGCCGGATCTGGGATGAAGCACACCGCTGCATGCATGCACGCGGGATCCAGTGGACATGCAGCCGGATTTCCGCTTTCAATCCGGGGTCGCTGCGGGCCCATCATCGCATCGGCGCGGTCCGCCTTGGCAGCGCGACGTTCATTGCGCTGGGGCGCTGGCAGCTGATGCTCGCCAACCGCCCGCCTTACGTCCACTTGTCCGCCAGCCCCAGGTCGCGGCCGCAGCTCGTCTTCGACACGCGCCCGCTCGAACACGGAGAACCGCAATGCCCGCCTACCTGATCCTGCTCGCCGCCCTCACGGCCGACTGCCCGCCCTACAGCAAGGGCGCAACCGGCGGCGATTACTACGACGCCGAGGATGCCAAAGGCCTGGCCGTGGTGGAGGCATTCCATTTCCGCCCCCAGGTGGAAACGCTGCAGCACGGGATGTCGGGCACTTTGGGCGGTGATATTGGCTACACGCTGGAACACTTTCCCAACCATCCCCGCGCCTTGTCGGCAATGGCGCGCCTTGCATTGCGCACAAAGCAGACGCAAGCGCCGGGCGCACACCACACCGTGGAGTGCTACTTCCAGCGCGCCATCGCATTCGCGCCCAAAGATGGCGCAACACGCGCCTTGTTCGGCGCCTATCTGCTGTCACTGCGGCGCGATGCCGATGCGATAGAACATTTGCAGGCGGCGCTGCAGGCACAGCCAGGCAATGCCGCCGCCTGGTACAACCTGGGTCTGGCCCGGGTAAGGCAGAAAGACTGGCCGGCAGCACTCGATGCTGCACACAAGGCATATGGCCTTGGATTCCCTCTCCCCGGCCTGCGGCAGCAATTGAAGGCTGCGCGCGAATGGCGCGAAGCGGATTCACTTGATCCCGTGGTGGCTCATTAAGTCGTACAGCGTGGGCCGGCTCACGCCCAGCAATTCAGAGGCGCGCGCAATATTGCCGCCGGTCCTGGCCAGGGCCTTGACCATCACCCGGTATTCGGCAGCATCGCGCGCATCGCGCAGGTCGATGTTTTCGGCCTGCGGGGCGCCGGGCGGGAGGCCCAGGTCCTCCAGCGTGATATGCGGGCCCTCGCTCATGATGGCGGCACGCTTGATGCAATTCTCCATCTCGCGCACGTTGCCTGGCCAGCCATAGGCTTCAATAGCGGCCAGCGCATCGGGATGGAATGGCAGCGGCGCGCGTCCTTCTGCTTGCAGGAACCGATGGCGGAAGTGTTGCGCCAGCAGGACTGCATCGCCGATCCGTTCTCGCAGCGGCGGCACCACCAGCACGATTTCACTCAGCCGGTAGAACAAGTCTTCCCTGAAACGTCCCTCATCCACCATCGCCTTCAGGTTGCGATGCGTGGCACAGACGATGCGTACGTCGACCGCGATCTCGCTGCGGCCGCCCAGGCGTTCGATCACGCGCTCCTGCAGGAAGCGCAGCATCTTCGCCTGCAGCGGCAACGCCATGTCGCCAATTTCGTCAAGGAAGAAGGTACCGCCGGCCGCCAGTTCGATCTTGCCTAGCGTCTGCCGCTCGGCACCGGTGAAGGCGCCCTTCTCATAGCCAAACAGTTCGCTCTCCAGCAGATGCTCCGGAATTGCCGCGCAATTGATTGCCACCATGCGCCGGTCGTGCCGCGCGCTCAGCTGGTGCAGGCCGCGCGCCAGCACTTCCTTGCCGCAACCAGACGCCCCCATCAGCATCACGGTAGCGGAGCTTGGCGCGACTTTTTCTATGCTCCGACATACGCGCAACATGCCGGGGTCGCGCGTGACCAGGCCGGCCAGCGGCGAATCAGCCTCGGTCTGCAGCATGCGCCGGTTCTCCTGCTGCACGGTATGCAGGAAGAAGGCGCGTTCCGCCATCAGGCGCAGCATCTCGCCATCCAACGGCTTCTGGTGGAAATCGTAGGCGCCAAGCGCCATCGCTTTCAGCACGTTTTCGCGGTCCTGGTTGCCGGACAGGACAATCACCTTGGTATCGGCAGCAATTGCCAGCATCTGCTGCAGCAAGAGCAAGCCTTCGCTTGCACAATCGGGTTCCGGCGGGAGGCCGAGGTCCATGGTCACCACCGCCGGCTGGTGCCGGCGCAACTGGCCAAGGGCGGCGTCGCGGTTCCCCGCAAACACCACCTCGTACGCGTCCAGGGCCCAGCGCAACTGCTTTTGCAGGCCAAGGTCGTCCTCCACCACGAGCAGCTTTTTCTTGGTCATGAGCCCATGATGCAGCATGCCGCCTGTGGGGCTTTTGAGGCAGCGCAACGGCAAATAGTTTATATTGTTGCTTATTACGCGAAAAAACAGCCCGAAACACCATGAAATTCGATGTCGTGATCGTCGGCAGCGGCCTGGCCGGCCTCTCTGTTGCACTCCACTTGGCGGAAAGCCGCAAAGTAGCCATCATCTCCAAACGCGCCCTGCTCGATGGCGCCAGCAACTGGGCCCAGGGCGGTATCGCCGCGGTGCTCGATTCCGGCGACAGCCACGAGCAGCATATTGCCGATACCCTGGTGGCCGGCGGCGGCTTATGCGACGAAGGCGCCACCCGTTTCATCGTCGAACACGGACGCGAAGCCATCGAGTGGCTGATTGGCCTCGGTGTTCCCTTCACCCGCGACGACAGTGCGGAACTGGGCTTCCACCTGACGCGCGAAGGCGGCCATAGCCAGCGCCGCATCATCCATGCGGCTGACGCAACCGGCCACGCGGTGCAGGTGACGCTGGAAGAAAAAGTACGGGCGCATCCGAACATCAGCCTGTTCGAGCAGCACTGCGCGATCGACCTGATCACCACGGACAAGCTGGGCCCGCGCCCCGCCAATTCGCAGCCTCGCTGCCACGGCCTGTATGTCCAGGATGTGACAACCGGCCAGGTTCACACTGTGACGGCCGAACACACGGTGATGGCGACCGGCGGCGCCGGCAAGGTCTATCTGTACACCACCAATCCCGATACCGCCAGCGGCGACGGCATTGCCATGGCCTGGCGCGCAGGTTGCCGCGTGTCGAACATGGAGTTCATCCAGTTCCACCCGACCTGCCTGTACCATCCTTACGCCAAGTCTTTCCTGATCACGGAAGCGATCCGCGGCGAAGGCGGCCTGCTCAAGCTGCCGCCGGAAGCCGGCGCCGCCGCCGGGCAGCGCTTCATGCTGGCGCACGATGAACGGGCCGAACTGGCACCGCGCGACGTGGTTGCGCGAGCGATCGACTTCGAGATCAAGAAGCGCGGCCTGGACTACGTGCACCTCGACATCAGCCACAAGCCTGCCGACTTCCTGATCGAGCACTTCCCGACCATTTATGCACGATGCCTGGAACTTGGCATCGACATCACCAAGGAACCGATCCCTATCGTGCCGGCGGCGCACTACACCTGCGGCGGCGTGGTGACCGACCTGTTTGGCCGCACTGACTTGCCTGGCCTGTACGCCGTAGGCGAAACCGCCTGCACCGGCCTGCATGGCGCCAACCGCCTGGCCAGCAATTCCCTGCTCGAATGCGTTGTGATCGGACGCGCCTGCGCCCAGGACATCCTGGCCCAGGACAAGGAGAGCATGCCCTACCTGCCGGATTGGGATGAAAGCCGCGTCACCGACGCGGACGAGGAAGTGGTCATCGCCCACAACTGGGATGAATTGCGCCGCTTCATGTGGAACTATGTGGGCATCGTTCGCACCACCAAGCGCCTTGAGCGCGCCCAGCACCGCATCGCCCTGCTGAAGGAGGAAATTGACGAGTACTACCGCCATTTCCGCATCACCAGCGACCTGCTGGAGCTGCGCAACCTGGTGGAAGTTGCCTCTCTGATCGTCAACAGCGCACTGCAGCGGCGCGAGAGCCGCGGCCTGCATTTCAGTCGCGACTACCCGGCGACGCTGCCCAAGGCCTTGCCGACCGTGCTCACGCCGGAGCGCCGCTAAGGGACGCTCACCTCGTGCCGCAAGCCGAGTCGCTTCAACTCCCCGCTATCGACCAGGCGCTGGAATTCCACATCGAATTCCTTGCGCAGTGCGTCGGCGGCGGGGCGCTTGGGAAATGCGAAGTACCCATCCTGCACCTCGATCACCTTTGGCAGCATGGCCAACTGGCCCGAAAGCCCTAGCCGACCCAGCACCGGTTCGGTATTACGACGGTTACTGGCAAACATTTGCGCGTGCTGCGCCGCCAGCATTTTCAGCCCGCTATCGACGCTGTTCACGACATCTAGCCGCAGTTGCGGTCTTGCCTTGTCGAAGGCCGCCCCATAGGACCAGCCGTTAACGATGGCGATACGCAGTTCGGACAGGGAGGCGTAGTCGCCGCTCCAATCCTGCAGCGCCCCTTTGCGGACGTAGAACACCATCTGGTCCTGGTAGAACGGCAGTTTTGAGAACGACATGAGCTGTTGGCGCTCGAAAGTCTTGTAGGGGCCAACCAGGATATCGGCTTTGCCTTGCGCGACCAGGGCCTGGGCGCGTGCCCACGGATAGAGTTCGAAAATGGCCCGATGTCCCAGGCGCTCGGCGATAAGGCGCACAATTTCGGGGCCCAGGCCGACAATCTCGCCCTCCTGGCCACGTTCATAGACGCGTTCGAAATGGGTACCGATCACCAGCAGGTCGCGGGCCGCCGCCGGCAGGCAGCAGAGCAAGGCGAAGATAGCAGCAGCGAATTTGCGCATGATTTCTCCTTCGGAGCCACCCTATGATAGCATTTCCGAATGACAAATCCAGCCACACTGCGCGCCGCTACAAAGGCTGATATCCCAGCCATGGAGGCCTTGATCCGGCGCTCCGGCATCGAGCTCAGCAAGGGGTTTTATACGGATGAACAGGCGGCAGCCGTAACGCGCCACATATTCGGCGTCGATACGCAACTGGTGGAAGACGGCACTTATTTCGTCATCGAGCGCGATGGCGAACTGCGAGCCTGCGGCGGTTGGAGCAAGCGCGCCACGCTGTTCGGCGGCGACCGCCACAAATCCGGACCGGACCCCTTGCTGGACCCAGCCACCCAGCCAGCGCGCATTCGGGCCTTTTTCGTCGACCCTTCGGTGCCTCGCCAAGGCCTGGGCCGCATGCTCATGGAGCATTGCGAGCGCCAGGCCGCTGCCGCGGGCTTCCTGCTCATGGAACTTGCAGCCACCATGCCGGGCGTGCCGCTCTATGCTGCCTGCGGCTTCGAGACAGTGGAAGACTTTGCGCTGGCGCTTCCTGGCGACGTCGCGGTACCGTTGTCGCGCATGCGCAAGCGCATTGCTTAATTACTATTGAAGCCCTTGCCTTCCGCAGCCAGCCTGGCCAGCAGGGGCGCCGGTTTCCAGGCTTCGCCGTGGCGTCCCCGGGCGAATTGCTCGATGGTGCCCAGTACGTTGACCAGGCCAACCGTATCGGCGTAAAACATCGGGCCGCCGCGAGATAGCGGGAAGCCGTAGCCGGTCAGGTAGACCATGTCGATGTCGGAGGCGCGCAAGGCGATGCCTTCTTCCAGGATCAGGGCGCCCTCGTTCACCAGCGCATAGACCAGGCGCTCGACGATTTCCTGCTCGCCGACCTGGCGCCGTTCGACGCCGATATCCGCCGAATGCTTGATGATCATGTCGTTCACCAGCGCGCTGGGCGAAGCTTTGCGGTCGCCTTCCTTGTAGTCGTACCAGCCGCCGCCGGTCTTCTGGCCGAAACGGCCCAATTCGCACAGCAGGTCAGCCGTCTTGGAATACACAACTTCCGGTTTTTCGATGTAGCGGCGCTTGCGGATGTGCCAGCCGATGTCGTTGCCGGCCAGGTCGCTCATGCGGAAGGGTCCCATCGGGAAGCCAAACTTCTCGATGGCCTTGTCCACCTGCTCAGGCAAGGCACCCTCCTCCAGCAGGAACCCGGCCTGGCGGAAATATTGTTCGATCATGCGATTGCCGATGAAACCGTCGCACACACCTGACACCACGCCGGTCTTCTTCAGCTTCTTCGACAGCGCCATGGTGGTCGCCAGGACGTCCTTGCCGGTTGCCTTGCCGCGCACGACTTCCAGCAGCTTCATTACGTTGGCCGGGCTGAAGAAGTGCGTCCCGATCACCTCTTGCGGACGGCTGGTAAAGGCTGCAATCTTGTCCAGGTCGAGCGTGGAGGTGTTGGAAGCCAGGATCGCGCCAGGCTTCATCACCTCGTCCAGTTTCCGGAATACGGTTTCCTTCACGCCCATGTCTTCGAACACTGCTTCGATAACCATGTCGGCGTCCGCAATGGCGCTGTAATCAAGAGTGCCGCCAATCAGCGCTACCCGCTGCTCGAATTTTTCCTGGGTCAGCTTGCCCTTTTTCAGGGTGTTCTCGTAGTTCTTGCGAATGGTGGCCAGGCCCTTGTCCAGCGCTTCCTGCCTGGTTTCCAGCAGGACGACCGGAATGCCGGCGTTGGCGAAGTTCATTGCGATACCGCCGCCCATGGTGCCGGCGCCAATCACAGCAGCCTTGCGGATCTCGCGCACCGGAGTATCGGGCGGCACATCAGGAATCTTGCTCGCGGCCCGCTCCGAAATGAACGCATGGCGCAACGCCTTGCATTCGGTGGTCTGCATCAGGTGCAGGAAGCGCTCGCGCTCGAATTTCAGGCCGGCTTCGAAGTCCATGGTCACCGACGCAGCCACGGTTTCGAGGCATTCCAGCGGCGCCGGGAACGGTCCGGCGACCGCCTTCACCGTATTGCGGCTGAATTGCAGGAAGGCTTCATGATTCGGGTAGTCCACTTTGCGGTCGCGTACTTTCGGCAGGGGGCGCACGTCGGCGATGCCTTCTGCGAAGGCACAGGCTTCCGCCAGCAGGTCGGCGCCGGCCGGCAGCAACTTGTCGAACAGTGCCGTGCCGGCGAGTTTTTCCGACAACACAGGCGTGCCGGACACAATCATGTTCAACGCCATCTCCAGGCCCAGCACGCGCGGCAGGCGCTGCGTACCGCCTGCGCCTGGCAGCAAGCCCAGTTTCACTTCTGGCAGTGCAATCTGGGCGCCCGGCAGCGCTACGCGGTAATGGCAGCCGAGCGCCAGTTCCAGCCCTCCGCCCATGGCGACCGAATGGATCGCGGCAACTACCGGCTTGCTGCAGCCTTCCACGGCCCGGATCAGGCTGTGCAAAGTCGGCTCGGTCAGTGCCTTGGGAGAATTGAACTCCTTGATGTCGGCGCCGCCAGAGAATGCTTTCCCGGCTCCAGTCAGCACCACAGCCTTAACCCTATCGTCTTCCTGCGCGCGGCGAATGCCTTCGATGGCAGCGGTGCGGGTTGCCAGGCCAAGGCCGTTGACCGGAGGATTATTCAGCGAAATGACGGCGATGGAGCCTTGCACTACATAATCTGCGCTCATGGTTGTCTCTTCTTTCTTGCTGTGTTGAGGGAGCCGAGCGGCTACTATACCTCACAAAACGAACGATCGTGCCGCAATCGGCATCCTTTAATTCTTCTATTATATTTTGATTTCCCAGAGTTAATCAAAATTTCAAACTCGAAATATTGCAAGTACTTGATTTAGCTCAGCAATATAGCGATGGATAAAATCGCGACAACTCAGTTTTCATAATGCTCAGACATATTTGCCACACCCCCAAAAAGTTTTAAAACTTCGCTTGCCACACGGCAATTGCTCGACTAAGATTCCGTACAGCAAGATCTGATAAGGGCAAACCACGGGAAACTGTGGGACGCAAAGTCATCGGTCTACAGGGCTTCGGCCCCATGACGGCAGGACTGCCAGACAAAAGTATCCCAGCCATGGGTGCATGCCCGTGCGTTTTGTGATGCAGTCTTCTACCGGCTTCTAGACCGGCGGGCAGTCCTCGTTTTTTTATTTTTGAAAACAGGGACTCGCACCATGAAAACCATCAGCACCCTCTCCGCCGCAATCGCCACCGCCATCGCCACCCTGGCCGCGCCAGCCTTCGCCGCGCAAGCGGAAGACTACGCCCAAGGCCGCATCATCGTGGAACCGCGCGCCGGCCTGGCCGTGGCAGAAATGACCAAGATCCTGAAAGCCAATGGCGCCGGCAAGGCGCAGAAGCTGGGCCAGAGCAACATCCACGTGATCGAAGTGGCGCACGGCTCGGAAAAAGCCATCACTGCCAAGCTGAAGAACAATCCTCACTTCAAGTTCGCCGAACTGGACCAGCGCGTGGCAGTGTCCGCCACCGCCAACGACCCTTACCTGGGCAGCGAATGGCACATCAGCAAAATCGGCGCCAACACCGCCTGGGACAACACCCAGGGCAGCGGCGTGACCATCGCCATCCTGGACTCGGGCATGGATGCTGCCCACCCTGACCTGGCTGCCAACGCCGTCGCCGGCTACAACGCCTACGACAACAACACCAACACCGCCGACGTCTGCGGTCACGGCACCAAGGCTGCCGGCTCCGCCGCTGCCACCATCAACAACACCGCCGGCGTGGCCGGTGTCGCAGGCCAAGCCAAGATCATGCCAGTGCGTATCGCCTACAACAGCTCGGGCACCTGCTACGCCTACTTCTCGACCATGGCCAGCGGCGTGACCTGGGCTGCCGACCACGGCGCCCGCGTGGTCAACATCAGCTACGCCAACGTGCCGACCAGCTCGGCCGTGCAAAGTGCTGCCAACTATCTCAAGGGCAAAGGCGGCCTGCTGTTCGTCTCGGCCGGCAACTACAACCGCGATGAAGGCTTCACCCCGACCGATACCATGATCCCGGTCTCGGCCACCGATTCCTACGACAACCGCGCCAGCTTCTCCAGCTACGGCGCCTTCGTCGCCCTGGCTGCGCCGGGCGCCGGCATCTACACCACCGTGCAGGGCGGCACCTACGGCGCCGTCAACGGCACCTCCTTCGCCAGCCCGGTGGCCGCAGGCGTGGCCGCCCTGGTGATGGCAGCCAACCCATCCCTGACGGCCGACCAGGTGAAGAACATCCTGTTCACCACCGCCGTCGACCTGGGCACTGCCGGCCGCGACATCTACTTTGGCTACGGCCGTGTCAACGCTTCCGCCGCCGTGGCCGCCGCCAAGGCCGCACCCGCTCCGGATACCACTGCACCGACGGTGGCCATCGCCAACCCGCTGGCCGGCAGCACCGTCTCCGGCCTGGTCTCGGTCGGCGTCAACGCCGCCGACAACGTGGGCGTAGCCCGCGTCGACCTGAAAGTGAACGGTACCGTGGTCGCTTCCGACATCGCCGGCCCTTATGCCTTCAGCTGGGATTCCAGCAGCGTGGCCAACGGGATGAACAACCTGGTCGCCATTGCTTACGATGCCGCAGGTAACGTCGCCACCTCGAGCACCGTCTCGGTGAATGTCTCCAATGCTGCGCCGGCCTTGGTGGCTGACACCACCGCCCCGGTGCTCGCCATCACCAACCCGACTTCGGGCGCCGTGTCCGGCACCGTCAACGTGACCCTGAATGCTTCGGACAACAGCGGCGCCGCCGGCATCAACATGAGCCTGTACATCGACGGTCAGCTGAAAGCTTCCGGCGCCGGCTCCTCGCTGTCCTACAGCTGGAACACCCGCAAGATCGCCAACGGCAGCCATACCGTGCAAGCCGTGGCCAAGGATGCCGCCGGCAATACCACTACCACCAGTGTGCAAGTGACCCGCTAATTAATATGAACCCCTGTTTCAGCCCGGCTTCGGCCGGGCTTTTTTATTTATTTTCATTATTGAGACTTCGAAAGTAATAGTGACCGTAGGAAATAATCTAAGTCTTTGAATTAACAAAGCTTTCTTTTAATTCAGACTTATTTGCGACATTCAGAAAAAGTTTTAAAATTCTGCTTGCCACACGGCAATTGCTTGACTAAGATTCCGTACAGCAAGATCTGATAAGGGCAAACCACGGGAAACTGTGGGACGCAAAGTCATCGGTCTACAGGGCTTCGGCCCCATGACGGCAGGACTGCCAGACAAAAGTATCCCAGCCATGGGTGCATGCCCGTGCGTTTTGTGATGCAGTCTTCTACCGGCTTCTAGACCGGCGGGCAGTCCTCGTTTTTTTATTTTTGAAAACAGGGACTCGCACCATGAAAACCATCAGCACCCTCTCCGCCGCAATCGCCACCGCCATCGCCACCCTGGCCGCGCCAGCCTTCGCCGCGCAAGCGGAAGACTACGCCCAAGGCCGCATCATCGTGGAACCGCGCGCCGGCCTGGCCGTGGCAGAAATGACCAAGATCCTGAAAGCCAATGGCGCCGGCAAGGCGCAGAAGCTGGGCCAGAGCAACATCCACGTGATCGAAGTGGCGCACGGCTCGGAAAAAGCCATCACTGCCAAGCTGAAGAACAATCCTCACTTCAAGTTCGCCGAACTGGACCAGCGCGTGGCAGTGTCCGCCACCGCCAACGACCCTTACCTGGGCAGCGAATGGCACATCAGCAAAATCGGCGCCAACACCGCCTGGGACAACACCCAGGGCAGCGGCGTGACCATCGCCATCCTGGACTCGGGCATGGATGCTGCCCACCCTGACCTGGCTGCCAACGCCGTCGCCGGCTACAACGCCTACGACAACAACACCAACACCGCCGACGTCTGCGGTCACGGCACCAAGGCTGCCGGCTCCGCCGCTGCCACCATCAACAACACCGCCGGCGTGGCCGGTGTCGCAGGCCAAGCCAAGATCATGCCAGTGCGTATCGCCTACAACAGCTCGGGCACCTGCTACGCCTACTTCTCGACCATGGCCAGCGGCGTGACCTGGGCTGCCGACCACGGCGCCCGCGTGGTCAACATCAGCTACGCCAACGTGCCGACCAGCTCGGCCGTGCAAAGTGCTGCCAACTACCTGAAAGGCAAAGGCGGCCTGCTGTTCGTCTCGGCCGGCAACTACAACCGCGATGAAGGCTTCACCCCGACCGATACCATGATCCCGGTCTCGGCCACCGATTCCTACGACAACCGCGCCAGCTTCTCCAGCTACGGCGCCTTCGTCGCCCTGGCTGCGCCGGGCGCCGGCATCTACACCACCGTGCAGGGCGGCACCTACGGCGCCGTCAACGGCACCTCCTTCGCCAGCCCGGTGGCCGCAGGCGTGGCCGCCCTGGTGATGGCAGCCAACCCATCCCTGACGGCCGACCAGGTGAAGAACATCCTGTTCACCACCGCCGTCGACCTGGGCACTGCCGGCCGCGACATCTACTTTGGCTACGGCCGTGTCAACGCTTCCGCCGCCGTGGCCGCCGCCAAGGCCGCGCCTGCTCCAGATACCACCGCACCGACGGTCTCGATCGCCAACCCGCTGGCCGGCAGCACCGTCTCCGGCCTGGTCTCGGTCGGCGTCAACGCCGCCGACAACGTGGGCGTAGCCCGCGTCGACCTGAAAGTCAACGGCACCGTAGTCGCCTCCGACACCGCCGCCCCATACGCTTTCAGCTGGAACTCGGCCGGCGTCGCCAACGGCATGAACAACCTGGTGGCCATCGCATACGACGCCGCCGGCAACGTTGCCAGCTCCAGCACCGTCTCGGTAAACGTGGCCAACGCTGCCCCATCCATCGTCGCCGACACCAGCGCGCCAGTGCTGGTCATCGCCAACCCGACTTCGGGCATGGTTTCGGGCACGGTCAACGTGACCCTGAATGCTTCGGACAACAGCGGCGCTGCCGGCATCAACATGAGCCTGTACATCGATGGCCAGTTGAAGGCATCGGGCGCAGGTTCCACCCTGTCCTACAGCTGGAACACCCGCAAGATTGCCAACGGCAGCCATACCGTGCAAGCCGTGGCCAAGGACGCTGCCGGCAATACCACCACCACCAGCGTGCAAGTGACCCGTTAGTTAATACGAACCCCTGTTTAAGCCCGGCTGGTGCCGGGCTTTTTTTATTATTTCAAGGAAATAAGAGTTAATGCGTTACCAAATGAAATTGAGTTAATATCCATTTCTTCGCGACATTAGTTAACTCTTTGATTTGACTGAATAATATTAATCGCTACAATCTTGCAAGCCAGCTTTGCATAAATGCTCAGATTGATTTGTATCTGGATGTAATTTTCGAGAAAAATCATTTGCCACGCGGCAAATCGTCAATTACTATCGATCTTGAAGTCTGATAAAGGCAAACCGTTGCGAAAGCACGGGACGCAAAGTCATCGGTCTAAGGACGCTCCGGCGTCCATGACGGCAGGACTGCCAGATACACAGGTGACCCTGATGTCCCCGGTGTGCTCTTCAACCACTCATTCCCGGGTGGCCGGCAGTCCTTTTTTTCTGAAACCTTGAAAACAGGACTAGCTTTAAATGAAGAACCGCACCTGCATCGCCCTGATCCTCGCTGCTGCAACCCCACTGGCCTTTTCCGCCCCAAACCACGGCGAACCCGAATTTGCCAAAGGCCGTATCCTGGTCGAGCCACAAGCCGGCCTGACCCTCGATGAATTCGCCAACGACCTCAAAGCTCACGGCGCAGGCAAAGCCTACAAGCTCGGCCAGAGCAATATCCATGTGATTGAAGTGCCGCATGGCTCCGAGAAAGCATTGGCAAACAAGCTGAAGCACAATCCCCACTTCCGGTTCGCCGAACTGGACGAACGCGTGGAAGTCAGTGCCACGACCAATGACCCGTACTTGGGTAGCGAATGGCATATCAGCAAAATCGGCGCCAACACAGCCTGGGATAAAACCCAAGGCACTGGCATTACCATCGCGATTCTCGATTCCGGCATCGATGCGAGCCATCCGGACTTTTCCGGTCGTCTTGTCCCAGGCTATAACACCTACGACAACAACACCAACACCGCCGACGTCTGCGGCCACGGTACCAAGGCTGCCGGCTCCGCCGCTGCCGCTTCGAACAATGCGATTGGCGTGGCCGGCGTCGCCGGCCAGGCCAGGATCATGCCGGTAAGAGTAGCCTACAACAATTCCGGCACCTGCTACGCCTACTTCTCGACCATGGCCAGCGGCGTGACCTGGGCCGCCGACCACGGCGCCCGCGTGGTCAACATCAGCTACGCCAACGTGCCGACCAGCTCGGCCGTGCAAAGCGCCGCCAACTACCTGAAAGGCAAAGGCGGCCTGCTGTTCGTCTCGGCCGGCAACTACAACCGCGATGAAGGCTTCACCCCGACCGATACCATGATCCCGGTCTCGGCCACCGATTCCTACGACAACCGCGCCAGCTTCTCCAGCTACGGCGCCTTCGTCGCCCTGGCTGCGCCGGGCGCCGGCATCTACACCACCGTGCAGGGCGGCACCTACGGCGCCGTCAACGGCACCTCCTTCGCCAGCCCGGTGGCCGCAGGCGTGGCCGCCCTGGTCATGGCAGCCAACCCGTCCCTGACGGCCGACCAGGTGAAGAACATCCTGTTCACCACCGCCGTCGACCTGGGCACTGCCGGCCGCGACATCTACTTTGGCTACGGCCGTGTCAACGCTTCGGCCGCCGTCGCGAAAGCTGGCGGGACCACCACCACGGTCGACACCACCGCACCGACGGTTGCTATTGCCGCCCCTCTGGGCAGCAGCACGGTGTCGGGCACCGTCACGGTCAACGTCAATGCTGCTGACAACGTCGGCGTGGCACGCGTCGCCTTGAAGGTCAATAGCACCGTCGTGGCAACCGACTCGAGCAGCCCGTTCAGCTTCGCATGGGATTCCAAAGGGGTGCCCAACGGCATGGCGACGCTGACCGCGATCGCTTATGATGCTGCTGGCAATGCCACTTCGTCCTCGCCAATCAGCGTAAACGTCTCGAACAGCACCACCACCGTTGCGCCGACCACCGATACCGTAGCTCCCGCAGTTGCCATCACCAACCCGACCAATGGCGGTACCGTGCACGGCAATGTCAACGTTACCGTGAATGCATCGGACAACAGCGGCGCGGCTGGCATCTCGATGTCGCTTTACGTCGACGGCGCGCTCGTGGCGTCGGGCAGCGGCTCGAGCATGGCCTACAGCTGGAAGCCCAGCAACGGCAGCCACACTTTGAAGGCAGTTGCGCGTGACCGCGCCGGCAACACTGCCGCCAGCAGCGTGAGCGTACGCAAGTAAATCAGCTCTTCAATGAAAAACGGCAGCCTAGGCTGCCGTTTTTCTTAGGCTCGCGATCAGCGGATACTGCGTCGGCGGCTGAGTGCCATACCCAGCAGGCCGATACCGACGATGGCCAATGTAGCAGGCTCTGGAATTTCCTGTTCACCGCCTCCGCATTCCGGACGGGTATCGCCTGGAGGGCATTCAGGTGGGGTGCAGTTCTCTTCACCGTCCACACAGCCACCGGATTTGGCGGAAGATGCATAGCCTTGGACATGCACCGCAGCAAACAAGCCGTCAGTTCCGCAGGTTCGGCCCGGCATGCATGAGAGGAGCATGAAATCATTCACGCTCAGCGTCTCGGCCGCATCGACAGTGAGGCGCCAGATGGATTCGTTCCCCTGCGCCAGCTCGCCCGGGTTCGCATTCACAAAATGGAATACCCCATCGTAGCTTCCTGAGCCGGTGCCGTTTTGGCAGTCCGAGCAGATGCTGGTAGTGGCATTGACCCCGCTTAACAAGGAGAATGTGCCAGTCTGGGCCAAGGCATCGCCGTTGAACCACCAGTCGTTCACATAGATGCCAGGCGACAGCACGCCAGTTGCAACGCTCAGGCTGATGTCCACATAATTCGTGCCATAGTCGGTAAATTTCAGTTGCGCCCAGGAGTCGGTTGCAGTCGCCCCATCCTGCAGAGGTGGTGCATCCCCGGTGTAGACGTTAGCGTTATTAAAGTTGAGCGTCCATTCGCCCGCATGAGACAAAGGAGCAACCCCCATCAGCAGTGCTGCTCCCAAGACCCCCAGCGCAGATTTGATACTTTTCATCTTACACCCCCTTTTATGATGGTACGAACTCATATACGCATATTGCGTGCCTAAAAGTTACTCATGAACGAAATCAAGCGGTTAACCTCAGCAGTTAAATCTGGAGCAAAAAAAATGTAAGAATTCTCGACATTGACATGAAAGTCAGCCCTGAGTTCGTACGGAAACTTAGGTTTCCCTTAGTCCGCAAGACGGCAGCGGGTGCCTGCGTTAAAATGCGCTGGACATGAGTGCTACTAACTTCCAGTTTGAAAATTCCTTCGCAGGTTTGCCGCCTGCGTTCTACACGCACCTGATGCCGACCCCGTTGCCGGCGCCCTACCTTGTTGGGCTGAGTCCTGCGGCTTCACGCCTCATTGGGCTTGAACCAGCGATGCTGGCTACGCAAGAAGCGGTCGATATCCTGATCGGCAACCGCGTCGCCGAACGTTCGAAACCGCTGGCCGCGGTCTATTCCGGCCACCAGTTCGGCGTCTGGGCTGGCCAGCTCGGTGATGGGCGCGCCATCTTGCTCGGTGATATCGCGACGGCCGAAGGCCCGATCGAACTGCAACTGAAGGGCGCAGGCATGACCCCGTATTCCCGGATGGGCGACGGGCGCGCCGTGCTGCGCTCATCTATCCGCGAATTCTTGTGTTCAGAAGCGATGCACGGCCTCGGCATCCCGACCACGCGCGCCTTGTCGGTTGTCGGCTCCGACCAGGGCATTGTGCGCGAGTCGATCGAAACGGCGGCCGTGGTGGTGCGCATGGCGCCAACCTTCATTCGCTTTGGCTCATTCGAACACTGGTATTACAAGCAGAGGCCGGAAGAACTGAAGCAACTGGCCGATTACGTCATCGAACGCTTCTACCCTGCCCTGCGCGACGAAGAAAACCCCTATGCGGCCTTGCTGGAAGAAGTGACCCGCCGCACCGCGCGCATGATCGCGCACTGGCAAGCCGTAGGCTTCATGCACGGTGTGATGAATTCCGACAATATGTCGATCCTGGGACTAACGCTTGATTACGGCCCCTTCGGCTTCATGGACGGCTTCGACGCCAACCAGATCTGCAACCACAGCGACGAGCATGGCCGCTACTCATATGCCAACCAGCCGCAGATCGGTCACTGGAACTGCTACGCCCTGGCACAAGCCCTGTTGCCGTTAATTGGCGAAGTCGAACTGACGCAGGAGGCGCTCGACGTCTACCAGCCTGAGTTCGCCCGCCACATCGACCTACTTCTACACGCCAAACTCGGCTTGACGACCACGCAAGAAGCCGACCGCGAACTGCTGGACAGGCTGTTTGCCATCCTGCAGGCCAACCACACCGACTTCACGATCTTCTTCCGCCGCCTGGGCGGCTTGCGTTCCGGCGGGCCGGAACAAGACGAACCGTTGCGCGACTTGTTCGTCGATCGTTCCGCTTTCGATCATTGGGCGGAAGCTTATCGTGCGCGCCTGCGCAGCGAAAACAGCGACGATGCAGCGCGCAAACTTGCGATGGATCAGGTCAATCCAAAATATGTGCTGCGAAACTATATGGCACAGGTCGCCATCCAAAAGGCGCAGAATAAGGACTTTTCCGAAGTCGAGCGACTGCTGACCCTGCTCGAGCATCCCTTCGACGAGCAACCAGAGAATGAACAATATGCAAGCTTTCCGCCGGACTGGTCCAGCCAGCTCTCGGTAAGCTGCTCTTCGTGAAAGATCGAAAATGAGCGACAAAGTAGTCAAGACCGATGCCGAATGGCGCGACCAGCTCGACCCGATGGAGTACCAGGTGACCCGCCACTCCGCCACCGAGCGCGCATTTACGGGCAAGTTCTGGGACCACCACGAGCATGGCATTTATACCTGCGTATGCTGCAACACCCCGCTTTTCGAGTCGGATGCCAAATTCGATTCTGGCTGCGGTTGGCCGAGTTACTTCAAGGCGCTCGATCCTGCGAATATCATCGAGAAAACGGATCGCTCGCATGGTATGCTGCGCACCGAAATCATCTGTGCAGTATGTGACGCCCACCTGGGCCACGTCTTCCCTGATGGCCCGCCGCCGACCGGATTGCGCTATTGCATTAATTCGGCCTCGCTGCGCTTTGAACCGAAGCCTTGAAAAGATGAAGATTATTTTTGACCTGTTTCCGCTGATTCTGTTCTTCGTCAGCTACAAATTTGCCGGCGGTCACCAGGAGGCCGCGCATGCCATGCTGAATGCCCATCTTGGCGGCCTGGTTTCCGGCGGAGCGATTCCAGCATCGCAAGCGCCGATCGTGGTTGCAACCATCGTCGGTATTATCGGCACGGCTGCCCAAGTCTTATATCTCTTGGCCCGCCGCAAGAAAGTCGATGGGGCTCTATGGGTTTCCCTGGTAGTGTTTATCGTATTCGGCGGCATGACCATCTATTTCCACGACGATGACTTTATCAAATGGAAGCCGACCATTATTTACTGGTCGCTTGCGACGGCAATGCTGGTGGCGTACCGCTTCTTCGATAAAAACATGATCCGCCTGGCGATGGAAAAGCAGGTACAGCTGCCGGAACATGTCTGGGTTCGGCTGCATTTCATGTGGATTACCTTCTGGCTGGTGCTGGGTTTCGTGAACCTGTTTGTCGCCTTCATCCTGTTCAAGTCCGATAACGACGCCTGGGTCAATTTCAAGGCTTTCGGAGTTACCGGTTTGATGCTGGTGTTCTTTATCGCACAGGCTTTCTACCTCTCTAAACATATTAAGGATGAAGCATGAGCGACCCACGCTTGGCCAGGATTCGCGAGCGCCTGGAAGCATCGCTGGCCCCATCTGAAATCGTATTGGAAGATGAATCCGCCCTGCATGCCGGCCATGCCGGTGCGGCCTCCGGCGGCGGCCATTATCGACTGAAAATTGTCTCTACTAAATTCGAGGGTGTGAAACTCGTCATGCGCCATCGTCTGGTGTATGATTCCGTGCACGATATGATGCATAAAGAAATTCATGCATTGGCCATTACCGCACTGGCACCGTCCGAAGTATGATATGCGCGGAGTTTTTGGGAAACATCAAAAAGAACCTCGATCGTTGAATAGTAGAGACATCTCGGCGAACCAGCCCAAAATCCCCGCGATTCAGTAAACTTTCCCTAGGAATTAGACTAAATGACTTTCAAGCCAGCCCGCTTGCTGCTCGCACTTATCGCCCTCGCTGCTGCACCAGCTTTTGCCCAGAACGCCGCTGTCGTCAATGGCAAAGCCATCCCGACCGCCAAAGTTGACGCCCTGGTCAAGCAAGTCGTTGCCCAAGGCCAGCAGCAAGACACCCCTCAACTGCGCGAAATGATCAAGAAATCCCTGATCGGCCGCGAAGTAATGATCCAGGAAGCGGAAAAGCAGGGCCTGGCCAAGAGCAAGGACGTGACCACTGCTCTGGAACAGGCTCGCCAGGACATCATGCTGAACGCCCTGGCCGCTGATTACGTGAAGAAGAACCCGGTTGGCGACGCCGAGATCAAGGCTGAATACGACCGCGCGGTTGCTGCCGAAGGCGACAAGGAATACCACGTGCGCCACATCCTGGTGGAAACCGAAAAGGAAGCGAACGACATCATCGCCAAGCTGAAAGGCGGCGCCAAGTTCGAAGACCTGGCCAAGAACTCCAAGGACACCGGCTCCGCTGCTAACGGCGGCGACCTGGACTGGGGCACTCCAGCCAACTTCCCTAAAGTGTTCGCCGATGCCTTCACTGCCCTGCAAAAAGGCCAGATCACCGAGAAGCCAGTGCAAACTCCAAGCGGTTTCCACGTGATCAAGGTTGAAGACACCCGTCCAGTCAAGCTGCCGACCTTGGAAGAAGTGAAGCCACGTATCGCCGACTCCCTGATGCGCGCGAAACTGCAGGCCTATCAGGAATCCCTGGTGAAGAAAGCCAAAGTACAATAATCCGTCACGGACCTGATCCGGCGCCCAAGCGGCGCCGGATTTATTTTAACTAAGGAAATACTCAATGAAATTCAAACCAGCCACCCTGCTGTTGGCCCTGATCGCAGTTGCAGCTACCCCTGCGTTTGCCCAGAACGTCGCTACCGTGAACGGTAAAACTATCCCATCGGCCCAGATGGAAGCCGCTGTCAAGCAAGCTGCTGCCCAAGGCCAGCCTGACTCGCCACAACTGCGCGACATGATCAAGAAATCCCTGATCGGCCGTGAAGTGCTGGTGCAGGAAGCCACCAAGCAAGGCGTTGCTGCCAACAAGGAAGTGAAAGACGCCCTGGAACAAGCGCGCCAGGACATCATCATCCGCGCCCTGCTGGTTGACTATGTCAAGAAGAACCCTGTGAGCGACGCAGAAATCAAATCCGCTTACGACCAGTTCAAGGCTTCCAAAGGCGACAAGGAATACCATGCCCGCCACATCCTGGTGAAAACCGAGAAGGAAGCAACCGACATCATCGCCAAGCTGAAAGGCGGCGCCAAGTTTGAAGAGCTGGCCAAGGCCTCGCAAGATCCAGGCTCGGCTGCCAACGGCGGCGACCTGGATTGGGCGGCACCAGGCAACTACGTAAAACCTTTCGCTGACGCCATGGTCGCCCTGAAAGACGGCCAGATCACCGACAAGCCGGTGCAGTCCCAGTTCGGCTACCACGTGATCAAGCTGGAAGGCTCGCGCGCCGCCAAGGTACCGTCGCTGGAAGAAATCAAGCCGCAGATCGCCGAGTCCCTGACTCAGCGTAAAGTTGCAGCTTACCGCGACCAGCTGGTGGCCAAGGCCAAAGTGCAATAATCCCGATGCGCCTTTAGCGGCCATCTTGACGAAGCGCCCCACGGGGCGCTTTTTTATTATGCCAACAAGCAAAGACATCATTGCCGCCCTCGCGCCGCTGGCCGATGCCTCGCGGGCGCCAGCCATGCGCGCCTATATGCGCGAGCACTTCCCCTTTCTCGGCATTCCCACGCCGGCGCGACGCGAAGCACTCAAGCCGGCCATCCGCGCCTTCAAGGGCGCGCCGCCGGCGGAACTCCTTGGCATTGCAGATGAGCTATGGCGCCTGCCGGAACGTGAATACCAGTATGCGGCACTGGATTTGATGGCTGCGCACTGGAAACAATTCAGCACCGGCGATTTACCGGAATTGCTGGCTTTTGTCTTGCGCAAATCCTGGTGGGATTCGGTCGACGGCATGGCTGCGATTATCGGTGATGTCCTGCGTTTCGGGCACGAGGGCATGGACCAAGCTATAAAACACGACAGCTTCTGGATGCGGCGAATTGCCCTGCTCCACCAATTGGGATGGCGGGACAAAACCGACGAAATACGCCTGTTCCGCTATTCACTTGCGCTCGGCCATGAAAATGAATTTTTCATTCAAAAAGCAATTGGCTGGGCCTTGCGGGATTATGCACGGTACGCCCCACATAATGTCGCTCATTTTATTAATGAAAATAAGACGGGGTTGTCGAAGCTGAGTGTACGCGAGGCCGGCAAGCATCTCGTGCCCTTGCCGTAAGCTGGAAACTGGTGCATACGTGCCAGTAGTTAGCATGCATACTGCCAGCCGCCACTCGACATCAAAACAACAGTAATAATGCGCACAATTGCCGCCCCTAAAAATGTCGAGTTAAACTCGTGACAACTAAATGGAGGCTGACAATGAATAAACTCGCATTACGGCAGTTAATCCTGTGCGGCGCTTTTATTACCGCGACGCCTGCCATGGCAAGCGTTATCGCCACATTCGACGACCTGCCATTCCCTCCGGCGCTTGATAGTGCGACCGGCATCCAGTGGACAAATGCCAGCAGCAGCCTGGAATACCAGGGTGTTATTTGGGATGCCAGGTTCGGCGTGGTTGGCGACCAATATCGGGTTGGCGGGCCGAGCGGCCCATTATTCGGCATTCCTCATTCCGGGCACTACTTTGTCTCCAATTCGAGCGGTTCGAGCGGCATGACGATCACGACCGATAAAATCCTGACCGGCGCATGGTTCGGCCGCAACCAGTACTACGGTTTCGGCGAGGGTGGCGCTGACCAGGTCACGATTGTGGCGCTGAATGGTGCAAGCGAGTTGGGCTCAGTCGTGTTCGACTTGCCTGAAAGTCATCCGGGTTTGCCGGAACCGCTGTCGTTCGTCAATACCAGCATTTTCGCTGCGCTGGGTCCAATCACGGGCTACCGGATCGACCGGCGCGAACTTGGCCAGCAGAACGGAAACTGGGTCGCCGACGATTTCCAATTCGTCGATGCGACCCAGGTACCGGCTCCGGGTGGAGCCGTCTTGATGCTCGGCGGCATGGCCGCCTTGCTGGCGGCCCGCCGGAGGCGCGCTTAGCCCTTAACCGATGAACTTGCGCGCGTTACCCCACATGCGCGCCCAAGGCGAATCCTCGCCCCAGCCGTCTGGATGCCAGGAATTCTGCACCGTGCGGGAAACGCGTTCAGGGTGCGGCATCATCACAGTGAAGCGGCCATCAGGCGTCGTCACCGAGGTCAGGCCGCGCGGCGAACCGTTCGGGTTGTACGGATAGGCTTCGGTGGCGCTGCCTTTGTTGTCCACGAAGCGCAGCGCACCAATTGCCTCATCGATATTGCCGGTCTGGCTGAAGTCGGCGAAACCTTCACCGTGCGCGATGGCGATCGCGGTCTGGGTGCCGGCCATGCCCTGCAGGAAGATTGATGGAGAATCCAGCACTTCCACCATCGAGAAGCGTGCTTCGAACTTCTCCGACTTGTTGGTGGTGAACTTCGGCCACGCATGCGCGCCAGGAATCAGCGATTTCAGGTTCGACATCATCTGGCAGCCGTTGCAAATGCCCAGGCCAAAGGTGTCCTTGCGCTGGAAGAAGGCCGCAAATTGCTCGGCCATTTCAGGGTTGAACAGGATGGACTTGGCCCAGCCCTCGCCCGCACCGAGCACGTCGCCGTAGGAGAAGCCGCCGACAGCGATGATGCCCTGGAAATCAGCCAGCGATACACGGCGCGAAATCAGGTCGCTCATGTGCACGTCGACAGCGGCGAAGCCTGCACGGTGCATTGCCCAGGCCGTTTCGATATGCGAGTTGACGCCCTGCTCGCGCAGGATGGCAACCCGTGGACGAACGCCGGTGGCCAGGAAAGGCGCCGCGACGTTTTCCGCCATGTCGAAGGTGATTTTCGGCTGCATGCCCGGATCGGTTTCATCCAGCAGGCGATCGTATTCGGCATCCGCCGTGGCCGGGTTTTCGCGTACGCGGGAAATGCGCCAGCTGGTTTCGCTCCACAGGCGGTGCAGGTCGGCGCGCGGCTGCGAGTAGATGATCTTGGCGTCGCGGGTGAACTCGATCACGCCACGGTCGTTCGGCTTGCCGACGATGTGGCTGCAAGCGCCCAGGTTGAAGGTGCGCAGCACGTCCATCACAGCCGATTTCTCGTCGGCACGTACCTGGATCACCGCGCCCAGTTCCTCGTTGAACAGCGCGGACAGGGTCAGTTCATTGCGGCGTTCAGCCACCTGGCCGGCCCAGTTCTTGGCGTCGCCGTGATCCATGGCGCCCTCTTCGCCCAGGGTCAGCATGTCCAGGTTGACGGACAGGCCGGCGCGGCCGGCGAAGGCCATTTCGACCAGGGTTGCATACAGGCCGCCATCGGAACGGTCGTGGTACGCCAGGATCTTGCCTTCCTTGTTCAGTTGCTGGATGGCGTTGAAGAAGCCTTTCAGGTCTTCCGGCGAATCCACGTCCGGCGCGGCATTGCCCAATTGGCCCATCACTTGCGCCAGGGCCGATGCCCCCATGCGGTTTTTGCCGCGGCCCAGGTCGATCACGATCAGGGAGGTTTCGCCCAGGTCGGTGCGGATCTGCGGGGTCAGTGTCTTGCGCACGTCGTACACCGGCGAGAAGCCGGAAACGATCAGGGACACCGGCGAAATCACGGCCTTGTCGGTGCCCTCGTCCTTCCAGGTCGTGCGCATCGACAGGGAATCCTTGCCGACCGGGATCGACAGGCCCAGCGCCGGGCACAGTTCCATGCCGACCGCTTTCACGGTGTCGAACAGGGCTGCATCCTGGCCTGGCTGGCCGCAGGCAGCCATCCAGTTGGCCGACAGCTTGATGTCGGAAATGTCGTTGATAGGCGCCGCTGCCAGGTTGGTGACGGTCTCGCCCACGGCCATGCGGCCGGACGCCGGCGCGTCGATCACTGCCAGCGGAGTACGCTCACCCATTGCCATCGCCTCGCCCACGTAGCCGTCGTAGCTGAGGGTGGTCACGGCGCAGTCGGCCACGGGCACCTGCCATGGGCCGACCATCTGGTCGCGCACGGACATGCCGCCCACGGTACGGTCGCCGATGGTGATCAGGAAGCTCTTGTCGGCGACGGTTGGCAGCAACAACACGCGCTTGGCAGCTTCGTCCAGCTGGATGCCGGTCAGGTCGATCGCCGGCAGCTCGTGCTGGACATGCTTCACATCGCGGTGCATCTTGGGCGGCTTGCCCAGCAGGACTTCCATCGGCATGTCGACCGGGTTATTGCCCATTTCCTGGTCGATCACCTTCAGCTGGCGCTCTTCCGTTGCCACGCCGACAACGGCGAATGGGCAGCGTTCACGTTCGCACAGTGCCTGGAACACGGCCAGGTCGTTCGGGGCGATCGCCAGCACATAGCGTTCCTGCGATTCGTTGGACCAGATTTCTTTCGGCGCCATGCCGGACTCTTCCAGCGGCACCTTGCGCAGGTCGAAAATCGCGCCGCGCTTGGCGTCGTTCGTAATCTCAGGGAAGGCATTCGACAGGCCGCCCGCGCCCACGTCGTGGATTGAAATGATCGGGTTCTTGTCGGCCAATTGCCAGCAGCCGTTGATGACTTCCTGGGCACGGCGCTCCATTTCAGGATTGCCGCGCTGGACCGAATCGAAGTCCAGGTCGGCGGTATTGGTGCCGGTCGCCATCGACGAGGCCGCCGAACCACCCATGCCAATGCGCATGCCCGGGCCGCCCAGCTGGATCAGCAGGCTGCCAACCGGAATGTCGTTCTTGTGGGTATGCGAACCGGAAATATTGCCGATACCGCCGGCGATCATGATGGGCTTGTGGTAGCCCATCACGGTGTCCTTGCCGCCGGCGAACTGCTGGCCGATATTCTGTTCGTAGGTGCGGAAGTAGCCACCCAGCACCGGACGGCCGAATTCATTCGAGAACGCGGCGCCACCCAGCGGGCCTTCGATCATGATCTGCAGCGGCGAAGCGATGCGCTCCGGCTTGCCGTACACCTGGCTTTCGTCGCGCTTGCCGACCGGGGCGGTCACGTTGGCGGCGTTTTCCCACGCCTGCACGGCGCCAGGGATCATCAGGTTGGACACGGTAAAGCCGGTCAAGCCTGCCTTGGGCTTGGAGCCGCGGCCGGTTGCACCCTCGTCGCGGATCTCGCCGCCGGCGCCAGTCGAAGCACCCGGGAACGGGGAAATCGCGGTCGGGTGGTTGTGGGTTTCCACCTTCATCAGGGTGTGCACCAGCTCGGTGGAAGGCGCGTATTCCTGGCCTTCGCGCGGGTAGAAGCGGGTCACTTCGGCGCCTTCGATGATCGAGGAGTTGTCCGAATAAGCCACGACGGTGCCGCGCGGGTTCTTCTCGTGCGTGTTCTTGATCATCTTGAACAGCGACTTGTCCTGCGCCACGCCGTCAATGGTCCAGTCGGCGTTGAAGATCTTGTGGCGGCAGTGCTCCGAGTTGGCCTGCGCGAACATCATCAGTTCAACGTCGGTCGGGTTGCGCTTGGCGTTGGTGAAGGCTTCCAGCAGGTAGTCGATCTCGTCGTCCGACATTGCGAGGCCCAGGTCGGTATTGGCCTTTTCCAGCGCGTTGCGGCCGGCGCCCATGACGTCGATCGATTCCAGCGGCTTGGCTTCCAGGCTCGAGAACAGGCCGGCAGCCTGGTCCGGGTGGCGCAGCACGGATTCGGTCATGCGGTCGTGCAGCAGCGCGGCGACCGCTTGCGCCTGCTCGCTATCGAGCTTCCTGGCCGCGCCCAGGCCAGTTCCCAGGATGCCGCCCTTCAGGTTGATGCGATACGCAACGCCACGCTCCACGCGGTGGATATGCGCCATGCCGCAGTTGTGCACGATGTCGGTGGCCTTGGACGCCCATGGCGAAATGGTGCCGAAGCGGGGAATGACGACAAACTCTTCCACCACGCCCTCGGCATGCTCCGGCAATGCTGGCTCGCCGTAGGTCAGCAAGCCATGCATGCGGTTCAAATCGTCTTCGGACAGGGGAGAAGCAGAGTCGACAAAGTGGATAAAGCGGGCTTGGACCGACGTGATGGACGGCAGAACGGCTTGAAGCTGGTTGAGGAGGCGTTGGCTACGGAAAGAGGACAGGGCGTTGGAACCCGGCAGAATCAACATAGTGGGGGCGTGAAGAATGCAGCGTTGCTGCGGTTTAAAGGAATACTGTGCACGAGCTGACTGGTCTTGCTGTATTTCGATTTGCCGACATTATACTTGTTTCAGGCATCACTTCCCACCCTTCGTTCATTGGTCCGAAAGCAACATTTGCTGCATTTACGCCTGTTTTTTGAGCGGCCTTGGGGTATTCTCCCTCTATGACAGCCTTCTGCCCTCAAAATGCAAGAATATAGCGACCTGTCAGTCCTGCTAATCGACCCCAACCAGCATATGCGCAGCGGACTGCACAATATGCTCGGCCAGTTGGGGATTACCCGCATCGAGGATGGCGTGAGCGCAGGCACGGCCATCCGCCACCTCGAAAAGAAGGCGTTTGACCTGGTGTTTTGCGAATACGACCTGGGCAACGAACAGGGGCAGGATGGGCAGCAGTTGCTGGAAGACCTGCGCCACCATGAGCTGCTCCGCCCTTCCACTGTCTTCATCATGTTGACCACCGAGGGCGTATACAGCAAGGTGGTGAGCACGGCGGAATTGACGCCGACCGATTACATCCTCAAGCCTTTTACAGTCGATGTGCTGGCGCAGCGCATCGCGCGGGCTGTCGACCGGCGCGCCGCCCTGCTTCCCGTGCACCAGATGATCGAACGCGACCGGCTGCGCGAAGCCATCCTGGCCAGTGAAGTATCGGCCGCGGCCAACCCGCGCTATGCGACGGAATGCGCCCGCCTGCGCGCAGAGGCGCATGCCGCGCTGGGCGAAAAGGCGCTGGCGGAAGCGATCTACCGGGAAATCCTCGAGACCCGGCCGCTCGGCTGGGCCCAGCTTGGCCTGGCGCGGTGCCAGTTCGACCAGGGCCAGTTCGCTGAAACGCTGGAGACCCTGCAGCGCCTGATCGAAGACAATCCCAGGTACATGGCGGCCTACGACCTGATGGCCCGCACCCAGCAGGCCCTAGGCCGCGCGGCCGATGCCCGCGCGGCACTGGAAACAGCGGTGTCGATATCGCCCCATATGGTGCGCCGGCTGCGCCACCTGGGCCAGGTGGCGCTCGAGGCAGGCGATCTTGATGCAGCTGAAAGGTCCTTCAAACAAGTAGTTGCCAAGTCCAGGTACTCCGAGTTCCGCGACCCCGAAGACCATGTCAACCTGGTGCGGGTCCTGGTCGGGAAAGGCGATGCCGCCGGCGCAGCCAACGCCTTGCGCGAGCTCGATCGTTCAGCGCGCAGCGGCCCGGCGACGGATGCTTGCAGGGCTTTTTCCGCCGTCCTGCTGCAGGAATTGAACAGTAATGGCGCGGCGATACAGTTGGAGCTGGCAAATGCCGTGCGCGCTGCCGGCGAGGCGGATAGCCTTTCCAGCGCGCTGAAACTCGGCATTGCGGAAAGCTGCCTGAAGCAAGGCATGGACGAGCAAGGCATGCAGTTGCTCGATGCGCTGGCCAGCGCCCCTGCCAGCGGCATCAGCGAATCCGATACGGCTGCCGTCTACGAGCGCAGCGGACGCGCCGAACTGGCGCAAAACCGCGGCGACAGCGTGGAACGCTACCTTGACGGCCTGGTGCGGCAGGCGGCCGTGCGCAGCGGCCAGGGCGACCAGCGTGGCGCCATCGAGGTGCTTCAGGTAGCTGTGCGGCGGCGCCCCGACAATGCCGGCCTGATCTCTGCCCTCGCCTCCGCCATGCTGCGCCTGATGGGGGATAGCGGCTGGGAAACTGCGCTGGGCGAGCAATGTGCGGCGCTGTTGCTACGCATGCGCAAGGCAGATCCCCATCATCCCATGCTGGCTGCGTTATCATCACAATATGTCACCCTGCGGGGCAAACAATAAGAGACAAAGTTAATGCAATCGTATAGCGACCTGTCGGTGCTGATCATCGACCCCAACCCGGCAATGCGGGGCAACCTGCACAATATGCTGAACCAGGCCTCGATCACGCGCATCGAGTATGCCGTCAGCTCGGGCACGGCGATCCGCCAACTGACCAACAAGCGCTTTGACGTCATCCTGTGCG
The DNA here is from genome assembly GCF_049913285.1 of Pseudoduganella sp. S-14. Lineage (GTDB taxonomy): Bacteria > Pseudomonadota > Gammaproteobacteria > Burkholderiales > Burkholderiaceae_D > Rugamonas. The sequence goes on along the minus strand of NZ_CP183991.1, from coordinate 3,464,772 downwards.
AATACGACCTGGGCAGCGGCAATGATGACAACGGGCAGGATGGCCAGCAATTGCTGGAAGACCTGCGCCACCACAAGCTGATCGACCGCTCGACCATCTTCATCATGCTGACCTCGGAGGCGGTGCAATCCAAAGTGATTGGCGCCGCAGAACTGACGCCAACCGATTACGTGCTGAAACCCTTCACGGTCGACGGCCTGATGCAGCGCATCGGCCGCGCAGTGGAACGCCGCGCAGTATTCATGCCGGTCTATCAGCTGATCGCCCAGAGCAAGCAGCGCGAAGCCATCGATGCCTGCCAGGAGGCCGAGACTGCGAATCCACGCTATGCGACCGATTTTGCCCGCCTGCGCGCCGAACTTCACTACGAAATCGGCGAGCTTGCCCAGGCCGAGCTGATTTACCAGGCGATCCTGGTCGGCCGCCCGACGGGTTGGGCGCAACTTGGCCTGGCGCGTTGCCAGTTCGGCCTCGAACACTATGCCGATGCGATGGGTACACTGGAGCGATTGATCGAGGCCAATCCGAACATGATGGCGGCATACGACCTGCTGGCCCGCTCATATGAGGCCATGGGCCAGTCGCCGCAAGCGAAGAAGATCCTGGAAGATGCGGTTGCCATGTCGCCCAACATGGTGCAGCGCCTGCGCCACCTTGGCGAGGTCGCCTACGGCACCGGTGACATTTCGGCGGCAGAGAAGGCCTTCCGCCAGGTGGTGACCAAGGCCCGCTATTCCGAATTCCGCGATCCTGAAGACCACGTGAACCTGGTTCGAGCCCTGGTACGCAAAGGGGACGTCAACCAGGCTTCGGGCGTGATCCGCGATATGGAACGCACGCTGCGCGCCAGTGCCAACACCGAAGTGTGCAAGCATATTTCGTCGGCCCTGCTGCTGGACGTGACCGGGCACGCGACCGAGGCTGCCTCGGAACTGTCGAATGCCGTGACGGCGGTCGGCATGGCGCGCGGCCTGTCGAACCGGCTGCGCATCGGGCTGGTGGATTCCTGCCTCAAGCACCGGCTGGACAAGGACGCTGCCGACGTCGTCATGCATATGATGAACGACAACGAAAAGCCAATCACGATGGAAGAAGCGGTCGGCGTCTTCGAAAAGGCAGGCCGCCACGACCTGGCGCGCGGCGTTGGGGAGAAGATCGACAACGTCATGCAGGAACTGGTTACTGAAGCGGAGTCGATGGCGCGCCAGGGCGACCATCGCGCGGCTGTGGCGACCCTGCACCAGGCCCTGCGCCGCACGCCGGGCAACCTGAAGGTGCTGTACGCGGCCGTGCAGGCCATCCTGCGGCAGTTGGACGAACTGGGCTGGGAGGCACCGCTGGGCGACCAGGCGGGCGCCCTGATCGACCGTATCCGCCGTCTTGACGCCGGCAGCCCTGCGCTGGAAGCCCTGCTGATGCAGTATTCGGGCACCCAGCGCAAGTACGGTATTTCGACGACCGCCTAGGCGTCCTTGCCTCCTGCGGGGCCGTAGCCGCCGCCGCCCGGCGTCTCGACAACGAAGATGTCGCCGGGCTGCATTTCAGTCTTGCCGATGTGGCCCAGCTGTTCGGTGCTGCCATCGGCGCGCAAGACTGTATTGCGGCCCAAGGCGCCCGGCGCGCCGCCAGCCATGCCGAACGGCGCATGGATGCGGTTATTCGACAAGATGGCCGCCGTCATCGGCTCCAGGAAGCGTACTTTGCGCACGCCGCCGTTGCCGCCGTGCCAGCGGCCTGCGCCGCCGGAACCGAGGCGAATTTCATAGCTTTCCAGCCGCACCGGGAAACGGAACTCCAGGATTTCCGGGTCCGTCAGGCGCGAGTTGGTCATATTGGTCTGCACCACGTCGGTACCATCGAAGCCATCGCCGGCGCCGGAACCGCCGCTGATCGTTTCGTAATACTGGTAGGTCGCGTTACCGAAGGTGAAGTTGTTCATCGTCCCCTGCGATGCGCCCTGCACGCCAAGCGCGCCGTACAGCGCATTGGTGATGCAGGTCGAGGTTTCGACGTTGCCCGACACCACAGATGCCGGGTAATGCGGGTTCAGCATCGAACCCGGTGGAATGATCACGTGCAGCGGTTTCAGGCAGCCGGCGTTCAGCGGGATGTCATCGTCGACCAGGGTGCGGAAGACATACAGGACTGCCGCCATGCAAACGGCGGATGGCGCGTTGAAATTGTTGTCCAACTGGCCGGAAGTGCCGCTGAAGTCGATCTCGGCGCTGCGTTCGGCCGCATTGACGCGCACCGCGACGTTGATGACGGCCCCGTTATCGAGTTTCAGCTCATAGCTGCCGTTGCGCAGCGCGCTGATCACGCGCCGCACTGCCTCTTCGGCATTGTCCTGCACGTGGCCCATGTAGGCGCGTACCACGTCAAGGCCAAAGTGCGCGACCATCTTGCGCAGTTCTTCGACGCCCTTCTGGTTGGCGGCGACCTGGGCGCGGAGATCGGCCATGTTCTGGTCGGGATTGCGGGCCGGATAGCGCGCACTGGCCAACAAGGCGCGCGCCTCAGCATCGCGCAACTGGCTGCCGCTGGCGCCGTCGACCAGCTTGAAATTGTTGATCAGCACGCCCTCTTCTTCGATATTCCGCGAATCCGGCGGCATCGAACCCGGCGTACTGCCGCCAATATCGGCGTGATGGCCGCGCGAGCCGACATAGAACAGGATCGCGCTGCCTGCCTCATCGAACACCGGCGTGATGACAGTAACGTCCGGCAGGTGCGTGCCGCCGTTGTACGGGTCGTTCAGCATGTAGACGTCGCCAGGATGCATCCGGCCTGCGTTTTCGCGCATGACGGTCTTGATGCTCTCGCCCATTGATCCGAGGTGCACCGGCATGTGCGGGGCATTGGCAATCAGGTTGCCTTCAGCGTCGAAGATGGCGCAACTGAAGTCGAGGCGCTCCTTGATGTTGACCGAGTAGGCAGTGTTCTGCAGGCGCAGGCCCATTTGCTCTGCGATCGACATGAACAGGTTGTTGAAGATCTCCAGCATGACCGGATCGGCCGTGGTGCCGATGGCGCGGCGCACCGGCAGGGCCTCGACTCGGGTCAGCACCAGGTGATCTTGTGGCGTGACTTCGGCTTGCCAGCCCGGTTCCACGATTGTCGTGGCGTTGGCCTCGGCGATGATGGCCGGGCCCTTGATGATATCGCCGATGCGGGTTCCATCGCGCTTGAACAGGCCGGTGTCGTGCCACTGCCCGGCGCTGTACATGCGCACCGTTTGCGAAGGCAGCAGCGGTGCGTGGCGCGGCGCCTGCTGTGGCGCCGCTTCCGGCGGGGCATCGGACTTGCCGATAGCCTCCACCGAGACCGCCTCCACGATCAGGGCCTTGGCCGGCATCAGGAAGGAGAAACGCTTGCGATAGGCCGCTTCGAACTGGGCCTTCATGCTGTCGATGGTGCCGAACAGGACGATCAGGGCCGAATCCGTGCCTTCGTAACGCAGGTGGATACGATGCACCACGCTGATACGCTCGTCAGCCACCGCCTGAGCATGCAGGTCTGCCACCGCCTCCACGGCAAGCGCCTGCAGGCGGGCTTCCAGCGCCGGCAGCGCCTCAGCCGCCAGCCGAAGTTCGACGGCGCTTTCACGCATCGCGGCCTGGTCGGCCAGGCCCATGCCATAGGCCGACAGCACCCCGGCCAGGGAATGAATGAAGACTGTCTTCATGCCCAGCGCATCTGCAACCAGGCAGGCGTGCTGGCCGCCGGCGCCGCCAAAACTGGTCAAGGCGTACTCGGTCACGTCATGGCCGCGTTGCACGGAGATCTGCTTGATTGCGTTGGCCATATTGCCGACGGCAATTTCGATAAAGCCCTCGGCCACCTGTTCCGGCGAGGACGGCGCGCCTGTCGCCGACCGGATTTCCGCGGCCATGGCGGCGAATTTTTCGTGCACCGTCGCCGCATCGAGCGCCTGCGCGCCATCGCTGCCGAACAGCTGCGGGAAGAACGCTGGCTGGATCTTGCCCAGCATGACGTTGCAGTCCGTTACAGCCAGCGGGCCGCCGCGGCGATAGCTGGCCGGCCCCGGCGCGGCGCCCGCGCTGTCCGGTCCGACGCGGAAGCGGCTGCCATCGAAATGCAGGATCGAGCCGCCGCCGGCAGCAACCGTGTGGATGCTCATCATCGGCGCGCGCATGCGCACGCCGGCCACCTGGGTCTCGAACACACGCTCGAATTCGCCCGAAAAATGCGAGACATCGGTCGAAGTACCGCCCATGTCGAAGCCAATGATCTTTTCAAAACCTGCCGCCCGGCTGGCGCGCACCATGCCGACAATCCCGCCGGCCGGTCCACTCAGGATCGAATCCTTGCCCTGGAAGGTGCGGGCGTCGGTCAGGCCGCCGTTGGACTGCATGAATTGCAGGTTCACTCCCGGCAGTTCAGACGCAACCTGGTCCACATAGCGCCGCAGGATTGGAGACAGGTAGGCATCGACCACGGTCGTATCGCCGCGCGCCACCAGTTTCATCATCGGGCTGACCAGGTGGGACACGGAGACCTGGGTATAGCCGATTTCGCGGGCAATTTGCGCCAGTGCCGCTTCATGCGCGCTGTAGCGGTAGCCATGCATCAGGACAATCGCGATAGAACGCAGCCCCTGGTCATAATGCGCCTGCAGGCCGGCACGCGCCGCCGCTGCATCCAATGCCCGGACCACTTCCCCGTGCGCGCCCATGCGCTCATCAATCTCCACCACATGCTGGTAGAGCAGCTCAGGAAGGACGATGTGGCGGTCGAACAGGCGCGGACGGTTCTGGTACGCAATGCGCAGTGCATCGCGGAAGCCGCGCGTTATCGCGAGCACGGTCGGCTCGCCCTTGCGCTCGAGCAGCGCGTTGGTGGCGACCGTCGTGCCCATCTTCACAGCCTCGACCTGCCCGACCGGGATGGCAGCGCCGGCTGCAACGCCCAGCAGATGGCGAATGCCAGCGATGGCTGCATCACGGTAGTGTTCAGGACTTTCCGACAGGAGCTTGTGGGTAATCAGGCCGCCATCGGGCCGGCGCGCCACGATGTCAGTGAAAGTACCGCCGCGGTCGATCCAGAATTGCCAGTCCATTGCGCTGCCTCGCTCTCATCGTGAAGCAGTTATTGTAGTGCTAGAATGACCCGCATGACGCCCCTCTTTACGATTGCAGAAATTCGCGCGATCGAGCACGCTGCGGCACAGCGCTTGCCCGAAGGGGCACTGATGCAGCGCGCGGGCCAGGCCGGCGCCAACCACGCACTGGACCTGCTGCCCTTCACCATTCACCGCGCCCAGGTACTGGTGCTCGCAGGCCCGGGCAACAACGGCGGCGACGCACTGGAAGCCGCCGCACACCTCGGCCATGCCGGCGCCCAGGTCACCGTGCTGCATTTTCCGCCTGCAGGGACAGCCGCAGCGGAGCGCATCGAGGCCTTGCGCCGTGCACGCAGCTCCCCTGCCCGCTTTGCCGCAACCAGCGAGGCCGCTGACGCCCGCGCCGTGGTGGCTGGCACCGCCTGGACACTGATGGTTGATGGATTGTTCGGCATCGGGCTGGCCCGGCCGATCACGGGCGACCTCGCGGCGCTGGTGGCTACCATCAACGAGCTGGCCTGCCCCATCCTCGCGCTCGATGTCCCCAGCGGCCTTGACTCGGACACCGGCGCCGTCGTTGGCGGCGACAAGGCAGGCATCGCAGTTCGCGCTACGCACACGCTCACCTTCATCGGCGACAAGCCCGGCCTGCACACGGCCGAAGGCCGCGATCACGCGGGTGCTGTCACGGTCTGCAATCTCGACATCGAGCCCGAGCTCTTTCCGGTGCCGCGCGCAGGCCTGAACGACGTGGCGCTGTTCACCCACTGCGTGCGCCGGCGCCGCCACAGTTCGCACAAAGGAAGCCATGGCAGCGTAGGCGTGGTGGGAGGCGCGCGCGGCATGGCAGGCGCGCCGATCCTGGCCGCGCGTACTGCGCTCGCCAGCGGCGCTGGCCGCGTCTACGCCTGCTTCGTCGGCGAGCCGCCGGCCTTCGATGCCGAGCAGCCCGAACTGATGTGCCGCAGCGCCCAGGAATATGATTTCAACAGCGCGGTGCTGGTGATCGGCCCCGGCATGGGCAGCTCCGCCTCAAGCGCCGAAATGCTGGCCAGCGCGCTGCATAGCCAAAGCCCGGTCGTACTTGACGCCGACGCGCTCAACCTGCTGGCTGGTTCCGAAGCACTGCGCGCGCAACTGGCGCAGCGCCAGGCGCCGTGCATCCTGACGCCGCATCCGCTGGAGGCCGCCCGCTTGCTGGGAGTGACGGCCGCCGAAATCCAGGCAGACCGCCCGTCCGCTGCACGCATGCTGGCCTCGCGGCTGGCGGCGACGGTCGTACTGAAAGGATCGGGAACGGTGATTGCCGCCCGCAATGGGGAAATTGTGATCAATACAACCGGCAATCCGGCCCTCGCCACTGCCGGCACTGGCGACGTGCTGTCCGGCTTGTGCGGCAGCCTGCTTGCCCAGGGCTGGCCGGAATGGGAGGCAGCCCTGGCCGGGGTCTGGCTGCATGGCATGGCGGCCGACGACCTCGTCTCGGAAGGTGCAGGACCCATCGGCCTGACGGCCAGCGAACTGATTCCAGCCATCCGCACCGCCCTCAACCGGCTGGCGGCGCAGCACGGCTCTTGAAGAGTCAGGCGATGCGCCCCGCCGCGATCGTGATGACGCGCCCGCAGCGTGCTGCGATATGGGTGTCATGCGTGACCAGCACCAGGGTCGAACCGTGCTCGCGGTTCAATTCGAACATCAGCTGGATGACGGATTCGCCAGTGGCCGCATCCAGGCTTCCTGTCGGCTCATCGGCCAGCAGCAAGGGCGGCTGCGTCACGAAGGCGCGCGCCAGGGCAACGCGCTGCTGCTCGCCGCCGGACAGGAATTTCGGATAGTGCTTCAAGCGGCTTGAAAGACCGACGCGGCCCAGCATGGCTTCCGCCTTTTCGCGCGCCGCGCCGTCGCCGGCCAGTTCAAGCGGCAGCATCACGTTTTCGACTGCCGTCAAATGAGGCAGCAACTGGAAGGACTGGAAGACGAAGCCCAGTTTTTCCTTGCGCAAGGCGGCCCGGCCATCTTCATCGAGCGCGAAAATGTCCACGCCATCCAGCACCACCTTGCCCTCGGTGGGCGTATCCAGGCCCGCCAGCAGGCCGAGCAAGGTCGATTTACCGGAACCGGAGGCCCCTACAATGGCAAGCGTTTCCGCCTTTTGCACTGTAAAATCCACTCCATGCAGGATGGTCAGTTCGCCGCTGGCGTCGGCCACCCGCTTGCCCAGGCCGGAAACGGAAATAGCCGCCTTGGCCAACTGGCTGGAGGTTTGAGGAATATCACGCATGGTCATGTTCAAAAATAGTGTACGCTGCTTCGCGATGCTGATCCTGATGTTCAGCGCCGCCACGAACGCCTATTCTGCATCAAAAACTGTCCTGGTGGTGGGCGACAGCCTGTCGGCCGAATACGGCATCTCGCGCGGCGCCGGCTGGGTTGCCCTGCTCGACCAGCGGCTGAAGGACCAGAATCTGCCGGCAACCGTCGTCAACGCCAGCGTCAGCGGCGAGACGACCAGCGGCGGCCGCACCCGACTGCCTGCCTTGCTGAGCAAGCACAAACCGAATATCGTCATCATTGAACTGGGCGCAAACGATGGCTTGCGCGGCCTACCGGTGGCCGCCGCCGAATCCAACCTGCGCGCCATGGTGGACGAATCGCGCAAGGCGGGTGCGCAGGTGCTGCTGGTCGGCATTCGCATCCCTCCCAACTATGGCCGCGACTACGCCGACAAATTCTTCGCCATGTACGGCGCCGTGAGCAAGGATGTCAAAGTGCCCCTGGCGCCCTTCATGCTTGACGGCGTCGCACAAAAGCCCGAACTGTTCCAGTCAGACCGTCTGCATCCACTGGCAACGGCCCACCCCATCATCCTGGGCAATATCTGGCCCCACCTCCAGCCAATTCTGAAAACAAAATGAAGTATCCAGAAATCCTGCCAATCGAAAACGTCCTGGCCCGCCTTGACGATTTCGACACCATCATCGACGCCCGTAGCCCATCCGAATACGCGCTTGACCACCTGCCGAACGCGATCAACTGTCCCGTGCTCGACGACGAGCAACGCATCACCGTCGGCACCATGTACAAGCAGCTCGGCTCCTTCGAAGCGAAGAAGGTCGGCGCTGCCATGGTCTCAAAGAATATCGGCTACCACATCGAGACGCTGTGGCTGGACAAGCCACGCGACTGGAAGCCCCTGATCTATTGCTGGCGCGGCGGCAACCGCAGCGGCTCCATGGCAACGGTGCTGGCCAAGATCGGCTGGCCGGTGGTGCAGCTCGATGGCGGCTACAAGGCCTTCCGCGCCGCCATCAACGCGCAGCTCGAACATACGCCGGAACTCGACTTCCGCGTGATCTGCGGCACAACCGGCAGCGGCAAGACCCGCCTGCTCGACACGCTGGAGGCGATCGGAGCGCAGGTGCTGGACCTGGAGCAGCTGGCGGCGCACCGCGGCTCGGTGCTGGGCAATATCCCTTGCCAGCCGCAGCCTTCGCAAAAGGCCTTCGAAACGTCGATTTGGGACCGTCTGCGCCGCTTCGACCCGCAGCTACCGGTCTTCGTCGAATCGGAAAGCCGCAAGGTCGGCAGCCTGCGCGTACCGGGCGCGCTGATGGAACGCATGCGGGCTTCGCCTTGCATCGCCATGCAGGTGGCGCGCGAAGACCGCGTCAAGCTGCTGATCGAGGACTACCAGCATTTCGCCTGCAATGCCCCGGCGCTCAATGCGCAGCTGGAATTCCTGGCGCAATTGCACGGCCGCGAACGCATCGAACGCTGGCAAGCCATGGCCACTGCAGGCGAGATGCCCGCCCTGGTCGACGAACTCCTGGTCGACCATTACGATCCGGCCTATCTCAAATCGATCCACCGCAACTTCGTGCAATACGACCAGGCCACCGAGCTGGCGCTTGCCGACATCTCGCCCGAATCCTTCATCGCCGCTGCGCGCAGGCTGCATGGCGCATAGCGAGCAATAGCAATCCGCACAGGGTCATCGCCAGAACGGACGGTTCTGGCACGGGCGGAATGGCCTTGGCGGCGCTCAAGCCGGCTGTGACGCTCCAGCTGAAGTCCTTGTCCGTGTCGCTGCGGTTGAAGATAGACAGCGAAAAGAATTCGTCGATGCCCGGCTGGGCGCCGTCCGACCCGAAGCTTCTTGTATAAGCCGTTGCAGCGTCGGCGCCTGCAAGCCCGATATCAAAGAACCCGCCCGCCGCTGCATCGAAGGGCGATCCGGCGCCGACTTCCTGCATGCCGAACAGATGGCCGCTCACCACCAGCGCGGAGTTGGGCGTCAGGTGTATGGTGGCGCTCCAGCTTGCCGTTCCGTCTGCGAGATACCATTGACTCAGCGGATCGCACAGCTCGGCTTGCGCATCGAAGGCGTAGACCGCGTTGTCGAAATAATGATCCCAATCGATAAAGATGCTGCTGGCGAAATCCATGCGGCTTGAATCGCCGATCGCATGAGCCCCGACCGGGCCGGTCGCGACATACTCCCGGGAAAACTGTTCCCGAGTACCAAGCACTTTCGCCGCCGCGCGATACTCCTGTCCCAGCAGGCCCGCAGCGGCGGTTCCGCCCAGGGGATTGAGGGAATACGCGTCGAATTCGAGGTCCGACAACTGCAGGACGATTTTGCTGGTGCCAGGCGCGGCAGGCGATTCCTGGGCGCCGGCGGCGCCGACGCAAACGCAGAACAGCGCAGCGAGACCTAAACGGATCATGTGCATGATGTGCTCCTCCCAAAGCATGGGCGGCGGGGCGCCGCCCCGCAGGACATTATCCGCACATAAGAAAAAAGCCGGGGTCCGTTTGCACGGGCCCCGGCTCTCATAGAGCGTTTAGCTGCTTATTCGGCTTGCTTCTTGATCGTTGCGATTGGGTGCAGGATCTTGACCTTGGCCTTCTGTTTCAGTGCATCGATGTAGCCAGTCATCTCTTGCTGCGCGACGATCTGGTTGATGCGCTGACCTTCCTGTTCGCGGCGGGCAGCATCCTGCTCAGCCGGCTGCCCGACCTTGTTGATGCGGTACACACCGTAGCCCTGGCCAGGGATTTCGACGCCAACGTAGGCTGGCAGCTTGGCGGCATCGGCCTTCATCACTGCTGCAACCGCCGCAGGATTGATGCCGTCTGCCTTGGCGCGGGAGATTGTCTTCGCCTCGCCGAAGCCAGCAGCGTCACCGGACTTCTTGGCGGCAGCCAGCTTTTCTTCGCCAGCCTTCTTCGCAGCTTTCACAGCCTCTTCCAGCGCAACCTGCTGTTTGATGGCGGCCTCGACTTCAGACAGCGGCTTCTTGGCAGCAGGCTTGAATTCGACGATGCGGCCGGAAACCAGGGTTTGCGGTGCGACTTCAACCGCCTCGGTATTGCGCTTGTTCTTCAGCGAATCGTCGGAGAACAGTGCGGCCAGGAACTTGGCGTTGTTGAAAGGAGCCGCGTCCAGGATCGGGTTAGGCTGGCGGCGAACGCCTTCCATGGTTTCGATCTTCAGCTTCAGCTTGTCGGCAACCGGCTTCAGGCTTTCGAAATCCGAAAACACGGTATCGGTGAACTGCTCGGACATCTCCGAGTAAAGCTTGGCGGCTTTCTGCGTCTTGATTTCCGCAGCGATGTCGCCCTTCACTTCGTCCAGCGGCTTCAGGTGCGCCGGCTTCAGCTCGGTAACGGTGATGATGTGATAGCCAAAATCGGATTCCACCAGTTCGCTGATTTCACCTTGCTTCAGCTTCAGGATCGCATCTTCGACCGGCTTGACGAAAGAACCCTTCACCAGCACGTCCAGGTCGCCGCCCTGGGCTGCAGAGCCCGGGTCATCCGACTTGGCTTTGGCGATCTTGGCGAAATCGCCCGGATTCTTGCGCACTTCGGCAAGCACTGCTTCGGCCTTGGCTTTCGCAGCTGCTTTGTCGCCTTCGCCCTTGATCAGGATGTGCGACGCGCGACGCGCTTCTTCGGTCGTGAAACGCTTCTTGTTCGATTCGTAGTAGCTGGCCACTTCCTGGTCGCTTACGGTAGCTTGTGCAGCCACGCCATCGGTGTTCAGCACAACGTACTCGATCTTGGCCGACTCAGGGATCTCGAACAGCTTGGCGTTCTTGTCGTAGAAGGCCTTCACCATGTCGTCGGTTACCTTCACGTTCGGCAGGAATTGCGAGACTGGCAGGGCCATCTCCTGCACTTCACGCTCTTGCGAACCGAAATCGGAGATCGCCTTGGAGACAGTGCGTGGCACAAAGCCGCTCAACTCCACGCCATTGGCTACTTGTTGCAGCGCCAGGTCGTGGCGAACCTGCTCCTGGTGCATGCCGGCGTTCATGCCTTGAGCAGCCAGAATCTGCAAGTACTGCTCCTTGTCGAAAGTGCCATCGGCCTTGAACAGCATTGGCAGTTGCGTACTGATCGCTTCCTGGACTTTCTGCTCGCTGGTGGTCAGGTGGGCACTGCGGATTTCCGCGTTCACGGCACGCTGGGCGATCAGCTGGTCCAGGACGTTCTGCTTGAACTCAGGAGTGTCAAAGGCCTTCTGGTCAAAATTCTTGCCCATTTGCTGGCGCATCTGGTCCAGTTGGCGGCGCTGGGCATTTTCCCATTCCTGCTGGGTCAGCGGATAGCCCGCGACTTTAGCGATGGTGTTCGCGTCTTCGCCGAACAGCTTGACGCCGCTCACGCCGACCAGCACAAACGACGGCACGATCAGGAGCGCCAGGATAATCTGCATCAGCTTTTGATGCGTACGTACGAAATCAAACATGTCAGCGTGGTTTCCTAGAGTGGAGGCTTTAAAACTGCTCGCGCGATTTTACAGGGCAGTTGCTGATGTTGCAAATGAAAAAGCCCCACAGTCTTTTGGACTAGTGGGGCTTTCTCGGGATTCTGGCGGAGCGGACGGGGCTCGAACCCGCGACCCCCGGCGTGACAGGCCGGTATTCTAACCAACTGAACTACCGCTCCAGGTAGTGTGTGCGTTTGCTGGCGGAGCGGACGGGGCTCGAACCCGCGACCCCCGGCGTGACAGGCCGGTATTCTAACCAACTGAACTACCGCTCCAGCATTCACAACACAGGTACTACGTCTTGTTTAAGTGGTGGGCGTTGAGAGGGTCGAACTCCCGACCTAATCCTTGTAAGGGATCCGCTCTACCAACTGAGCTAAACGCCCGCTTAAACTGCCCGGTAAGCATCACTGCTTACCGAAGGCCATTATTGTACAGCGTCTTTCAAAGCTTTACCAGCTTTAAATTTAGGAACTTTTGCTGCGTCGATCTTGATCTCTTCCTTGGTGCGCGGATTGCGGCCGGTACGGGCTGCGCGCTCGCTCACGGAGAAGGTGCCAAAGCCGACCAGGGTGACGCTGTCGTTCTTGGCCAGGGTGGTGGTTACGCCATCGATCACTGCGTCCAGGGCGCGTGCAGCTGCAGCCTTGGAGATGTCAGCGGAAGTCGCGATGTGGTCGATCAGTTCGGTCTTGTTCATTACAGTCCCCGTCACAAAGGTTTATATCGTTTATACCGTTTTTTATGCCGCGTTGTGATGCGTATAAAAATCTCAGGGCCGTATTAGACAGGTCGGCGTTGCACTGTGTCAAGGGCAAAAACAAAACGGGCGCCCTGACGGCGCCCGTTTTTACCGGCAAAACCGGCAAACCAGTATCTCACCCAGTGGGCCGGACACTTGCCCTTCGGTTTAATGTTTAACTACTTCACTACTCCCGTCAGCCGCAGCAACGGCCGGCACTTCCACCGGCGCCACAGGCTCGGTGATCGGCTCCGGCTGGCGCTCAAGTGCGACTTCCAGCACCTTGTCGATCCAGCGCACAGGCACGATTTCCAGCTTGTTCTTCACATTGTCCGGAATCTCTGCCAGATCCTTCACGTTCTGTTCGGGAATCAGCACCGTCTTGATGCCGCCGCGATGCGCTGCCAGCAGCTTCTCCTTCAAGCCGCCGATCGGCAGCACTTCGCCGCGCAGCGTAATCTCGCCGGTCATCGCCACGTCCGCACGGACCGGAATGCCGGTAAAGGTCGACACCATCGCCGTGGTCATTGCAATACCTGCCGATGGACCATCCTTCGGCGTCGCGCCTTCCGGCACGTGGATGTGAATGTCCTTCTTCTCAAAGGCTTCGTTCTTGATGCCCAGGCGCGAGGCGCGGCTGCGCACCACGGTACGGGCAGCTTCGATCGACTCCTTCATCACGTCGCCCAGCGTACCGGTACGGATAACGTTGCCCTTGCCAGGCATGCTGACCGATTCAATGGTCAGCAGGTCGCCGCCCACTTCGGTCCATGCCAAGCCCACCACCTGGCCGATCTGGTTGGTCTTCTCGGCCACGCCGAAGTCGTAGCGGCGCACGCCCAGGAACTTGTCCAGGTTTTTCGGCGTGACGCTGACCTTCTTGTCCGACTTCTTCAGCAGCAGCATCTTCACGACCTTGCGGCAGATCTTGGAGATTTCGCGCTCCAGCGAACGCACGCCCGCTTCACGGGTGTAGTAGCGGATGATGTCGCGCACCGCTGCTTCGCTGACGGAGATTTCCTCTTCCTTCAGGCCGTTATTCTTCACCTGCTTCGGCAACAGGTAGCGCAAGGAGATGTTGGTCTTCTCGTCTTCCGTGTAGCCGGACAGGCGGATCACTTCCATGCGGTCCAGCAGTGCAGGCGGAATGTTGTACGAGTTCGAAGTCGCCACGAACATCACATCGGACAGGTCGAAGTCAACTTCGATGTAGTGGTCCGAGAAGGTGTGGTTCTGCTCAGGATCCAGCACCTCCAGCAGCGCCGACGATGGATCGCCGCGGAAGTCCGCACCCATCTTGTCGATCTCGTCCAGCAGGAACAGCGGATTGCGCACGCCGACTTTCGCCAGCGACTGCAGCACCTTGCCCGGCATGGAACCGATGTAGGTGCGGCGGTGGCCGCGGATCTCGGCTTCGTCGCGCACGCCGCCCAGTGCCATGCGCACGTATTTGCGGTTGGTGGCCTTGGCGATCGACTGGCCCAGCGAGGTCTTGCCCACGCCTGGTGGACCGACGAAGCACAGGATCGGCGCCTTCAGCTTGTCCACGCGCTGCTGGACTGCCAGGTACTCGACGATGCGTTCTTTGATTTTTTCCAGGCCGTAGTGGTCGTGATCGAGCACTTTCTCGGCATTGGCCAGGTCGTTGTTGACCTTGGATTTCTTTTTCCATGGCAGCGACACCAGGGTGTCGATATAGTTGCGCACCACGGTCGCTTCGGCCGACATCGGCGACATCAGCTTCAGCTTCTTCAGCTCGGCCTGCGCCTTTTCCAGCGCTTCCTTCGGCATCTTGGCGGCAGCGACTTTCTTCTCGAGTTCGTCGATATCGGCGCCCTCTTCGCCCTCGCCCAGTTCCTTCTGGATGGCTTTGACTTGTTCGTTCAGGTAGTACTCGCGCTGCGATTTCTCCATCTGGCGCTTGACGCGGCCACGGATGCGCTTTTCCACCTGCAGGATATCGAGCTCGCCTTCCAGCTGGCCGAGCAGGTGCTCCAGGCGCTTCGAGACTTCGATGATTTCCAGGATCACCTGCTTCTGCTCAAGCTTGAGCGGCAGGTGCGCAGCCACGGTGTCGGCCAGGCGGCCCGCATCGTCGATGCCCGACAGCGAAGCCAGGATCTCAGGCGGGATTTTCTTGTTCAGTTTGACGTACTGGTCGAACTGCTGGACGATCGCACGGCGCATGGCCTCGATCTCCGACTCGTCGCCCTGCTCGGACTCGAGCGGCATCAGCTCGGCAATGAAATGGGTTGGGCTATCGGTGATCTTTTTGATGCGTGCACGCTGGGCGCCTTCGACCAGCACCTTCACGGTGCCGTCAGGCAGCTTCAACATCTGCAGGATGTTGGCCACGCAGCCGATTTCATAGATATCCGATGGCGAAGGTTCGTCCTTGGCAGCGGCTTTCTGTGCTGCCAGCATGATGCTCTTACCCTGCTCCATGGCAGCTTCGAGCGCCTTGATGGACTTTGGTCGGCCAACGAACAACGGAATTACCATGTGCGGGAAGACAACGACATCACGCAGTGGCAACAGAGGCAGTTGAGTTTGCTCAGTTAATTTGGTAGTTGTCATGGCGTACCTTATTTTAAAAGCTTGGTTCTGATATAGGCCCCAGCGGCCAATTCACAAGCCCTATGCTGCAATTATATTTGCTTTGAGAAAATGCAGTTTTACTCTAACTAAACGCCGCAATAAAGCCATTTTTGGAACAAAAAAAGCCACGCGCGACAGGTGATCGCGAGTGGCTTTTCGACTGAAGCCGGCGTTATGGTTATTGAGACCGATTGTAACGCCTTGCCTCAGCGATTCAAAACCCTATTTAGTTTTCCCCTGCTGCCTTTGGGGTTTCCTGATAAATCAGGAGGGGTTTTGCGCCACTGGTGATCGTATTTTCATCGATAACGACTTTGGTGACGTTCGTTTGGTTTGGCAGGTCGAACATAATGTCCAGCAAGGCGTGTTCCAGGATCGAACGCAGGCCGCGAGCACCGGTCTTGCGGGCCAGCGCCTTGCGGGCGATGGCGTGCAAGGCGGCAGGACGGATTTCCAGTTCCGCGCCTTCCATTTCCAACAGCTTGGAGTACTGCTTGACCAGCGCGTTCTTCGGCTCGACCAGGATCTCGATCAGGGCCTCTTCAGTCAGCTCGGCCAGGGTCGCCACGACCGGCAGGCGGCCCACCAGTTCAGGGATCAGGCCGAACTTGATCAGGTCTTCCGGCTCGGCTTCCATCATCAGGTCGCTGTTCGAGCGCTGTTCCTTGCTCTTCACTTCCGCGGCAAAGCCGATGCCGGACTTTTCGGACCGGTTGGAAATGATCTTGGCCAGGCCGTCAAACGCGCCGCCGCAGATAAACATGATGTTGGTGGTGTCGATCTGCACGAAGTCCTGGTTCGGGTGCTTGCGGCCGCCCTGCGGAGGCACGGAAGCCATGGTGCCCTCGATCAGCTTCAGCAGGGCCTGCTGCACGCCCTCGCCCGACACATCGCGCGTAATCGATGGATTGTCCGACTTGCGGGAAATCTTGTCGATCTCGTCGATATAAACGATGCCGCGCTGCGCCTTCTCAACATCATAGTTGCAGCTTTGCAGCAGCTTCTGGATGATGTTTTCCACGTCCTCGCCCACATAGCCGGCTTCGGTCAGGGTGGTCGCGTCGGCGATCACGAACGGCACATTCAGCATGCGCGCCAGGGTCTGGGCCAGCAGGGTCTTGCCGGAGCCGGTCGGGCCCACCAGCAGGATGTTGGACTTGGCCAGCTCGACATCGTCCTTCTTGCCCAGGTGCTTCAGGCGCTTGTAATGGTTGTACACGGCCACGGACAGGATGCGCTTGGCAGTCGCCTGGCCGATCACGTACTGGTTCAGCAAATCGGCAATTTCCTGCGGGGTTGGCAGGTCCGATTTCGCGCCCGTGACAGATTCGATGCTGGACGTCTCGTCGCGGATGATGTCATTGCACAGGTCAATGCATTCATCGCAGATGAAGACGGACGGGCCGGCAATCAGCTTCTTCACCTCGTGCTGGCTTTTGCCGCAGAACGAGCAGTAAAGGAGTTTTTCACCGCTGGAGGATTTTTTCTCTGACATGGGACTAATCTTTAGTTTTGGTGCAAGTTTACCGTGCGCACAAGCAAGAAATCCTGCGCACAACCACATGCTACCCGAAATAAAAGCAAAACGCCCGAACGTTGTAGCGTCCGGGCGTCGACTTGCAAGGACGCTTATGCGCGGCTGGTCAAGACTTTATCGATCAGGCCATATTCCGCTGCCTCGTCCGAAGACATGAAGCGGTCGCGGTCGGTATCCTTGGCGATTTGCTCGATCGACTGACCAGTGCGCTCTGCCATGATGCTGTTCAGGCGATGACGCAGGTAGAGGATCTCTTTCGCCTGGATCTCGATGTCCGACGCCATGCCTTGCGAGCCACCGGACGGCTGGTGGATCATGATGCGGCTGTTCGGCAGCGAGAAACGCTTGCCCTTGGCGCCTGCGGCCAGCAGGAAGGCGCCCATGGAGGCGGCCATGCCGGTGCACAGGGTCGACACATCAGGCTTGATGAACTGCATGGTGTCGTAAATTGCCAGGCCCGCGGAAACGGAGCCGCCTGGGGAATTGATGTACAGCGAGATATCCTTGTCAGGATTTTCACTTTCCAGGAACAGCAGCTGTGCCACGATCAGGTTGGCCATCTGGTCGTTGACCGGCCCGACCAAGAAGATCACGCGTTCCTTCAGCAGGCGCGAGTAGATATCGTACGAGCGCTCACCGCGGCCGCTTTGTTCGATCACCATCGGCACCAGGCCGAGCATTTCCGTATCGAGTGCGGGATTACGATTCATTCCAATTCCTTTGAAAACAACGCCGGCTCGGGGCCGGCGTCGAATGATATCAAGCTATTAAGCTTGTACGCTTCCCATGAGTTCGTCGAAAGGAATTTCTTTCGAGACGTTCTTGCACAGGCCCAGGACGTAAGTAACGACGTTTTCTTCCAATACAAGAGCTTCGACTTCGGCCAGGCGGCGGCGATCGGAGTAGTAGTACTTCAGCACTTCGCGCGGATCTTCGTAGCTTTGTGCGAAGTCTTCGATCTGTGCCTTCACCTGGTCAGGGGTAGCCTGCAGGTTCTGGTCGCCCACCAGCTTGGACAGGATCAGGCCCAGGCGTACGCGACGCTCAGCCTTGTCCTTGAACAGCTCTGGAGGGAATGGTACATCTTTTACGTTCATGCCGCGCTGCGCCATGTCCTGGCGGGTCATTTCAGCCAGGCGCTCGGTGTCTTGCGCGATCAGCGACTGTGGCACTTCCAGGGTCGCGGTCTTCACCAGGGTGTCCATCACGGCTTCTTTGTTGCGAGCCTTGACGCGGCCTGCAACTTCGCGCTCCAGGTTCACCTTGATGTCTTCGCGCATTTTGGCCAGGTCGCCGTCAGCCACGCCCAGGGACTTGGCGAACTCGGCATCGACTTCCGGCAGATGCGCCCATTCCAGGTTTTTCAGGGTGATGGTGAACTCGGCGGTCTTGCCAGCCACGTCCTTGCCATGGTAGTCCTCTGGGAACGACAGCGGGAAGGTCTTGGATTCGCCGACCTTCAGGCCAACGGTAGCGGCTTCGAATTCTGGCAGCATGCGGCCTTCGCCCAGAACGAACGGGTAGCCTTCAGCTTTACCGCCTGGGAACTCAACGCCGTCGATGGAGCCGACGAAGTCGACAGTCACGCGGTCGCCGTTAGCGGCGATAGCTTCGCCGCCGTCGCCGTGTTCGCCCTTCTCGCCCTTCACGTGGAAGTGCACGCGCTGTTTGCGCAGGATGTCGATGGTCTTGTCGATTTCTACGTCGGTCACGTTGGACTTGACGGTTTCGATCTCAACCTTGGTCAGGTCGCCGACTTCGACTTCCGGATACACTTCGAAGGTTGCGTCGAAGGACAGTTGGCCCTCTGGTGCGTCTTGTTTTGGCTCGATGCGCGGGAAACCGGCAACGCGCAGCTGGTTTTCGTTGGCTGCGTCGTTGAAAGCGCGGCCGACCTTGTCGTTCAGCACTTCGGTTTCGATCTGGTAGCCGTATTGTGCGGCGACCATCTTCATTGGCACTTTACCTGGACGGAAGCCAGGAGCACGTGCGGAGCGAGCCTGCACTTTCAGGCGCTTTTCCACTTCGGAACGCACGTCCGACAGTGGGAAGGAAATCGTCATGCGGCGTTCGAGTTTGCCCAGGGTTTCAACTGCAGTGGCCATTGTAAAAATCGTCCAATAAAAATTTAAGTGTACTTATGGTGCGAGGAGGGGGACTCGAACCCCCACACCATTGCTGGCGTCAGGACCTAAACCTGGTGCGTCTACCAATTTCGCCATCCTCGCGGCATATTTGCACAAAAGCAAAGGGCGACCTTACAGTGAAAACGGGGTCGCCCGGGGCTTTCAACTTCAACCCGGCATTCTATACGGTGTTTCTGGAGTGCGGTAGTGCTTTTTTGCGTATTGCGCAACATTTGGGCAAAACCGGCAACCCAGGTGCCTGACCCACAGGGGCAGACACCCACCCGCGGCAGCCGCGTATCAGGGTCCGACCCTGTGGGTCGTACCCTGGTTTACCGGTTTTGGCACCCGGAACCATGCAGCATATAGAGCTGGCAAGAACAGCAAGGTCAGCGCAGTCGCCAGAATCAGCCCGCCCATGATCGCCACCGCCATCGGTCCCCAGAACACGGAGCGCGACAACGGAATCATGGCCAGCGCCGCCGCTGCCGCCGTCAGGATAATCGGACGACAACGCCGCACAGCCGATTCCACGATCGCATTCCAGGCCGGCACGCCTGCCTTGATGTCCTGCTCGATCTGGTCCACCAGGATCACCGAGTTACGGATAATCATGCCGAACAGCGCAATAATGCCCAGGTTCGCCACGAAGCCCAGCGGCCGCCCCATCACCAACAGCGCCATCGCGGCACCCGCAACGCCAAGTGGTCCGGTCAGGAACACCAGCAGCGCACGCGAGAAGCTGTGCAGCTGCAGCATCAGCAAGGTAAAGATGATGAACACCGCCAGCGGCAAGTTAGCGGCAATCGACTCCTCCGCCGCGCTACTATCCGAAGCGGCGCCCTTGACCTTGATCTCATAGCCCGGCGGCAGCTTGGCGCGCAGTTCGTCCAGCTTCGGATTGATCTGGCCCGATACGGTCGGGCCCTGCACGCCTTCCACCACGTCCGACTGCACGGTGATCGCCCATTCCCTGCCCTCGCGCCACACCACGCCCGGCTCCCATACGAAATGCACACGCGCCAGTTGCGAGATCGGCACCGAACGGCCGCTATTGGTCGGGATGTACGTATCGTTCAGCACCGCAATCGTGCTGCGCTCGTCCAGCGGCTGGCGCACCTGGATGTCGATCAGGCGGATGCCTTCGCGGAACTGGCCAATCGGCGTGCCGGAAAGGATCGTGTTCGCGGCACGCATCACCGTTTGCGAAGTCACACCCAGCGCGCGCATCTTGTCCTGGTCCAGGTCAAGGCGCAGCACCTTGATCGACTCATTCCAGTTGTCGTTCACGCCCACTGCGTTCGGGTTGGCACGCATGATGTCCTTCACCTGGTCGGCAATGGAACGCACGCCATCAACCTCGGTGCCAGTAATGCGGAACTGCACCGGGTACGGCACCGGCGGACCATTCGGCAGCAACTGCACGCGGCCGCGAACTTCCGGGAAGTCGGTCTTGAAGACATTGCTGATCTTCTTGCGCAGCTCTTCGCGCGAATGCAGGTCCTTCGCCAGCACCACGGTCTGCGAGACGTTCGTCTGGGGGAAGATCTGGTTCAGCGGGAGATAGAAGCGCGGGCTACCGGTGCCGACGTAAGTCGTCACGCTTGCCACGCCTGGCTCCTTGCGGATGAATTCCTCGAATTTCTTCGCCTGGCGCTCGGTCTGCGCGAATGCAGTGCCTTCCGGCGACCACATTTCCACCATCAGTTCAGGGCGGCTGGAGTCAGGGAAGAACTGCTTCTCGATGAACTTGAAGCCGTACACGCCAAGGAAGAACACTACCAGCGTCGCCACAATCGTGGTCTTGCGGTATTCCACGCACCAGTTCACGACGGCGCGGAACTTGCGGTAGCCCGGCGTATCGAACAGTTCGTGGTGGCCACCGCCTTCCGAGTGCGGCTTCACTTTCAGCAGGATGTAGCCGATGTAAGGCGTGAACACGACGGCCACGATCCACGAAGTCACCAGCGCGATCGCGTTGACCGAGAACAGCGAGAAGGTGTACTCACCCGCTGCCGACGCGGCAAGCCCGATCGGCAGGAAGCCGGCGACGGTGATCAGGGTGCCCGTCAGCATCGGCATGGCCGTGGAGGTATAGGCGAAGGTTGCCGCTTCCAGCCTCGAATGGCCCTCCTCCATCTTCCGCACCATCATTTCAACCGCAATGATGGCATCGTCGACCAGCAGGCCGAGCGCAATGATCAGCGCGCCCAGCGAAATCTTGTGCAGGTCAATGTCCAGGATGCGCATGAACAGGAACGTTACCGCCAGCACCAGCGGGATAGTCAGCGCCACGACAAGGCCGGGCCGCGCGTCGAGGCGCGGCTTGGGCTTGGTATGCAGGCCGAGCGAAACGAAGCTCACCGCCAGCACGATCAGCACCGCTTCGACCAGCGTGTGCAGGAACTCGCCTACCGACGCCGTAACAGCGGCCGGCTGGTCCGACACGCGCTCCAGCTCAATGCCGACCGGCAGCTTGGTCTTCATGGCATTGACGGTCTTTTCCAGGTCTTTGCCCATCTGGATGATGTTGCCGCCCTTTTCCATCGACACGCCCAGGCCGATGACTTCTTTGCCGTTGAAGCGCATCTTGTCGCGCGGCGGGTCGAGGTATTCGCGCTTGATGGTCGCGAAGTCACCAAGACGGAAGGTCGTGTTATTGGCGCGCAACTCCAGTTCTTCCAGGTCCTTGACCGTGCGCAGCGCGCCCGAAACGCGCACTTGCAGGTTGTCGGTTGGCGTCACCACGACGCCGGTCGCCTCCACTACGTTCTGGGTCGTAATCTGATTGGCAATCTGCTCGATGGTCAATCCCAACTGGGCAAATTTCTTATGCGAGAACTCGATATTGATCTTCTCGTCCTGCACACCAAACAGTTCAACCTTCGATACCTTTTTCACGCCGAGCAGCTGCTGGCGCACCAGGTCCGCGTAGTCTTTCAGCTCCGCATAGGTAAAGCCATCGCCGGACAGCGCGAATATCGAGCCATACGTATCACCGAATTCATCGTTGAAAACGGGTCCTTGCACTCCCGACGGCAGCGTCGACCGGATGTCGCCGATCTTCTTGCGCACCTGATACCAGGCCTGCGCCACCTCTTTCGGCGGTGTCGACTCGCGCAAGCTAAGAATGATCAGTGTCTGGCCTGGCTTTGAATAGCTGGTGATTTCGTGGACAAACGGCGTTTCCTGCAGCTTCTTTTCCAGCTTGTCGGTAACCTGCTCGGCCATCTGCAGCGACGTAGCGCCCGGCCAGAAGGCCTGCACCACCATGGAGCGGAAGGTAAACGGCGGATCTTCATCCTGCCCCAGGTTCTTGTAGGCGAGCATGCCGCCCAGGAGCAGCACCGCAATCAGGTAGCGCGTGAGCGGAATATGCTCCAGCGCCCAGCGCGAAAGGTTGAAGCCCTTCATTTGGCGGCTCCGAGGATGGTCACTTTCTGGCCAGGCTTCAGCAGGTTGACGCCGGCCGTGACCACGGTCTGGCCCGGCCTGACGCCGCTGCCCAGGACGAGGTCATTGCCCGACACTCCGCTCACCGTGACCGGCACCAGGCGCACCACGCCGTTCTCGACCACCCAGACGGAGGTCGCCGCCTTTTCATGGAACAGTGCCGTCAGCGGCACCTTGATCTGCGGTTGCGGCGTGCGCGAGGCGAAAGCCACCAATGCGGTCATGCCCAGCTTGGCTTCGGCCAGGCTGGCAGGGATCGAGACGCGGAAGGCGTAGGTACGGGTGAACGGGTCTGCCACCGGCGAAATCTCGCGGATCTTGCCCAGCACCGACTTGCCCGGGCTGGCCCACAGGCGCACATGCACGTCCGAGATATCGCGCAAGGTATCGACCTTGTCTTCCGGCACGCCGAACACGATTTCCTTTTCGTCGGTCTTGGCAACGCGAACTACCGGCGTCCCCGGCGAAACCACCTGCCCTACCTCCGCGTCGACGGCGGTGACAACGCCGTCGATGTCCGACTCGAGGCTTGCGTACCCGGCCTGGTTGGACATGCCGCGATATGCCGCTTGCGCCGAATCCACCTGTGCCTGCGCCGACTTATTGGCGGACAGCTTGGCATCGAGGACGGCCTGGCTGACGAAATTCTTCTCGCGCAGCTCCTGGTAGCGCTTCAATTCCGCACTGGCCAGGTCGCGCGTGGTTTCAGCGGCGCGCAGGGCCGCCATCGACTGGACTTGCGACAGTTTCAGGTCCTGCGGGTCGAGGTCCATCAGCACCTGGCCGCGCTTGACGACGCTGCCCACATCCACTTTACGGGAGATAATCTTGCCGCCTACCCGGAAACCGAGACGCGACTCGACGCGCGCACGGACTTCGCCGGAGAATTCAGCATTCACATCGATATCCGAACTTTGCAGCACCATGGCGCGCACGGGCCGGATGTCTTCGGTCTTGGGGGCTTCTTTCGAGCAGGCTGCGAGCAGCAAGGCGCAGGCTGCAACCAGGGGTAGTTTTTTCGCTACGAACACGATGGAATTCCTTTTTGGTGTCTCTGGCAATTGCCGGGTGTATATGTTTGCCATTATTATTTCCCGTTTGGAACTAAATGACTTTCCGTTTAGTAAGAAAAAATTATAGCCGGGTCAACCGAACTTGCAAATGACTTTCGCGTCATTAATTTAGAACAGCACCTCTATGTCCGTTGACCATTACGAGAATTTCCCTGTCGCTTCCATCCTCATGCCGCGGCGTTTGCGCCCGGCGGTGGAGGCGATTTACGCCTTTGCCCGCTGCTCCGACGATATCGCCGACGAGGGCGACGCCACGCCGGAGCAGCGCCTGGCCGGGCTGACCGCTTACGAGGAAGCCCTGGGCCGCATCGAGCGCGCCGAAGGCGGCCATGAGCCGATGTTCGAGCGGCTGGCAGCCATGATCGCGCAGCACAAGCTGCCCATGCGCCCTTTCTACGATTTGCTTTCCGCCTTCAAGCAAGACATTGTGGTGCATCGTTACCAGGACTACGCCTCGCTGCTCGATTACTGCGCCCGCTCGGCCAATCCGGTCGGCCTCCTGATGCTGCACCTGTACGGTGCGGCCGATGAAGAGAATATCCGCCAATCGGACGCCATCTGCTCGGCGCTCCAGATCATCAACTTCCTGCAAGATGTCGCCATCGATGAACATAAGGAGCGTATTTACATTCCGATGGAAGACCTGGCGCGTTACGCGCTGTCGCCAGCCCACCTGGCACGCCCCGACAACAGGGCGAAGTGGCGCGCCATGATGAAATTCGAAGTCGACCGCGCCCGCGCCCTGATGCTGTCGGGCGCGCCGCTCGCTTGCCGCCTGAAAGGCCGCATTGGCCTGGAATTGCGCATGGTGGTCCAGGGCGGCCTGCGTATTCTGGAGGCAATCGAGGAAGTCGATTACGACGTTTTCGTGCGTCGGCCCAAGCTTGAAAAGCGCGACTGGTTCAAGGTTTTGTGGCGCGCGCTTCGGATGAAGCCTTCTTCGCTATAAAATAGCGCCTTTGTCAGCATTACCAAAGCCATAAGAACATGTCTCCCGACGAATACTGCCAGCAAAAGGCCGCCGCCAGCGGTTCCAGTTTCTACTACAGCTTCCTGTTCCTGCCGCCGGAGCGCCGCCGCGCTATCACCGCGCTGTACGCCTTTTGCCGCGAAGTCGACGACACTGTCGACGAGTGCAGCGATGAATCGCTGGCGCGCATCAAGCTGACCTGGTGGCGCAACGAGATCGCCCAGATGTATCAGGGCAAGCAGACCCACCCGGTGACGCAGGCTTTGCAGCCGCATATTGCGACGTATGACCTGAAGCAGGAACATATGCAGGCTATCATCGATGGCATGGAGATGGACCTGAACCAGACCCGCTATCTCGATTACGCCGGCCTGACGAAGTACTGCTGGCATGTGGCGAGCGTGGTCGGTATCCTGTCGGCGTCGATTTTCGGCGTGACGCGGCCGCAGACGCTGCAATATGCCGAAAAGCTGGGACATGCCTTCCAGCTCACCAATATCATCCGCGACGTGGGCGAAGATGCGCGCAAAGGCCGCATTTACCTGCCTGTCAACGAACTGCAGCAGTTCAATGTGACTGCCGCAGACCTGCTGAATGTCCGCGAGACCGAGAACTTCTCGAAGCTGATGCAATTCCAGGTGGCGCGTGCCCAGAAGGTTTATGACGAGGCGTTTGCGCTGTTGCCGAAGGAAGACCGTCGCGCCCAGCGCCCGGGCCTGATCATGGCGGCCATTTACCGCACCCTGCTGAATGAAATCGAGGAGGATGGCTACCACGTCCTCAAGCAGCGCATTTCCCTTACGCCTATCCGCAAGCTGTGGCTGGCGTGGAAGACCTGGGTTCGTGGCTAAGCACTTCGCCGTTGCCGGCGGCGGCTGGGCGGGATTCGCCGCCGCCGTAGAACTCGCCCGTGCCGGCCACCAGGTGACCGTATTCGAGGCTGCCCGCTCGCTGGGCGGCCGGGCGCGGCGCGTGTCTTTCGATGGGCGTGAACTGGATAATGGCCAGCACATCATGCTGGGGGCTTATTCGGAATCGCTTCGCATCATGCGTGCGGTTGGCGTGGATTTGCCTTCCGCCGTACTCACGCTGCCCTTGCAGATGCGCTATCCGCCCGGCGGCGACGGCATGGATTTCGTGGCGCCGCGATTGCCTGCGCCCCTGCATGTCGGCATTGCCCTGTTGCGGGCGAAAGGCCTGGCGCGCGAGGACAAGATGGCCCTGGCCCGCTTTACCACGACTGCGCGCTGGATGGATTGGCGCTTGAACAATGATTGCAGCGTGGCCGAGTTGCTGGAGCGCTTCGACCAGACGCCAAGGCTGGTGGCGTTGATGTGGCGACCGTTGTGCCTTGCCGCGCTGAATACGCCGCCGGAACGGGCCTCCGCGCAGGTGTTCCTTGCCGTCCTGCGCGACAGCCTCGGCGCGCGACGTGCAGCATCGGACATGCTGGTTCCCCGCGCCGACCTGTCCGCCCTCTTCCCTGATGCCGCCGCCGCCTGGCTGCAAGGCAAGGGCAACACCGTCCATCTCGGCGCAAAGGTCATTTCCATCGGCGCCGAAGCCGGCGGCTGGACCGTCGAAGCAAGCGGCGCCGCTGTTGGCGGCGACTGGACCGGCAAGTTTGATGGCGTCGTACTCGCCGCTTCGCCCACCGCGACCGCCGCACTGCTCTCCAGCCCACACCGCGCCCAGGCGAGCGAGGCCGCAAGTCCTGCGGAATTCGCCGACCTGGCAAGCCAGCTTGCGGCATTCGAGCCCGAACCGATCACGACCTGCTACCTGCAATATGCACCGGACACGCGGCTGGAAATCCCGTTTTACGCCCTGATCGACGATCCGGCATCCCAGCGCTGGGGCCAGTTCGTCTTCGATCGCGGCCAGCTCGATTCCAGGCATGCCGGCCTGTTCGCCGTCGTGATCAGCGCCTCAAGTGACGCCGCAAGCCTGCCGCAGGAGGAGCTGACAGCGGCGATCGCAGCACAACTGGCTGCCGACCTGGCGCGGCCCGGACTTGACAATCCGGCCTGGTCCAAGGTCATCACCGAAAAGCGCGCGACCTACGCCTGCACGCCCGCCCTCAAGCGCCCAACCAACGAAACACCGGCAAAAGGGCTGGTCCTGGCCGGCGATTACACGGCCGGGGAATACCCCGCCACCCTCGAGATGGCCGTCCGCAGCGGCGTCCAGGCGGCGCACCTGCTCGCGAAGGCGTAATTTTGATGTCCCGCCTGTCCCGCGTTTTGCTCGCCTGCTCCCCCATTTCTGCATCCTGTCGTAAACAGCTCGAGCCCCTCCAGTGCCAGCGATACAGTGCAATCCTGGAACAACAGGAGGCTTGAGTTTCCAATGAGCAAGCATGAGTACCTCGACGCACTGAAGAAAGCCCTTGCCGGCTTGCCGCCCGACGTGGCGGCCAAGACGATGGCTTACTACGAGCAGCGTTTCATCGACAGCCTGGCCGCCGGCAAGACCGAAGAGGACATCTCCGCCGAGCTGGACGAACCGCGCCAGATCGCCATGACCTTGCGCGCTAACGCCCACCGCAGCGCGTTCGAGGCAAAGCGCAACCCGGCCAACCTCGCCCGCATGGTGTTCTCCCTCATTGGGCTCGGCATTTTCAACCTCTTCATGGTGGTGCCGGCCGCCGTCTTTTCTGCCTTGCTGGTGTCGATCTACGCCAGCGCTTTCGCCTTTTACATCAGCGGAATCGCCATCACTGCAACCGGCCTGGCAGGAGCCAATGAGCTGGTACTGACCGGCCCATTGCGCCACCTGGTCGTCTTCGATGAAAGCGACCAGGTCGATGCCAGCATGCAGACCAAGATCTCGATCAGCGACCAGGGTGTCGACGTGTTCCAGGAGCCCTCGGCGGGGCTGAGCAAGGAATGGGATGAAGCGGACAGCAAGTCCGAAAAATGGCTGGAAGGCGCGGAAGCCATGGCTGAAGGGGGCGTGCGCATCACCTCCGACCTCGATAACGAATCGCGCGCCACGCAAACCGCGGTCGGCATCGCCTTGATACTGCTCGGTATCGCATTGAGTCTGGTTAGCATCGTGATCACGCGCTACTCGCTGATCGGCTTGAAACGCTACATCCAGATGAACGCTGCGCTGCTGCGCGGCGATTGAAAGGAAACGCAATGAACATCCGTTCCCTGCTCAAGATCGGCTTTGGCATGGCATTGCTGGCGGTGTTACTGACGGGCGTCACTTACAGCATGCTGCGCGCCCAGGGCGCCGCGAACCCCACCAGCGTGGCCGGGCGCGCCGCCCGCACCGAAGTGCGCGAAGTCAGCGCAACGATTTCCAATGTCGAACTGGTCGGCCCCATCGACCTGCGCCTGAAACAGGGCGATGTGCCATCGCTGAAGGTGCGCGGCGAACAGCGCCTGCTGGGAAATATCGGCACCGAACAGGATGGCGCGACGCTTCGCATCGGTTCCAAGGGTTTGCTGCTGCATCCGCGGCGCCCGATTGAAGTCGAACTGGTGCTGCCGTCCCTGAATGAGCTGGTGGTCAATGGCAGCGGCGAGAGCAACGTCAATGGCTTCAGCGGCGAACACCTGAGCATCCAGTTGCAAGGCTCGGGCAACCTGACCTTCAATGGCCGCTACAAGAATGTGGAAGCCGGCGTGCACGGCAGCGGCGACCTGAACCTGAACACCGGCCATGGCGAGAAAGTCACCTTGGAAATGGTCGGTTCCGGCGCCATTACTTCCAGCGGCAGCTGCAAGGAGTTGACGGCCGAAGTGACCGGTTCCGGCGACCTCGATGCGCAGCACCTGGCGACAGACAAAGTGGTGGTGGCCCTGCTGGGCTCCGGCACCACCAATGTCTTCGCCCGCCAATCGGCCGATCTCACCGTCAAGGGGACCGGCAATATCCGCGTGTTTGGCAACCCTTCCGAACGCAACGTCAGCCGCAGCGGCTCAGGCGGCGTGAGCTGGGTGCATTAAGTAGCGCAACATGTCCTTGCCGGCGGCCAGGCCGCTGGCGAAACAGGCGGTGAGCAGGTAGCCGCCGGTCGGCGCTTCCCAGTCCAGCATTTCTCCGGCCACGAATGCGCCCGGCATTGCCCTCAGCATCGTCCCCTCCAGTGCTTCGAATCGCACGCCACCCGCACTGCTGATCGCCTCGTCAATCGGGCGCGGCGCATACAGCGTGATTGGCAAGGCCTTCAAGGTTGCTGCCACGCGCATCGGGTCATGGAAGGCGTCCTTGTCCAGAGCCTCATGCAACAGGCCGGTCTTGACGCCTTTGATGTGCAGGCGGCTTTGCAGGAAGCTCGACATCGAGCGCGAACCGCGCGGGTGCGACAACTCCTGTTGCAGTCGCTCCAGCGGCCAGTCCGGAAGCAAGTCCAGCTCGATGGTCGCGCTGCCATGCGCTGCGATGCGGTCGCGGATCCCCGCGGACAGCGCGTAAACCAGGCTGCCTTCGACGCCGGTCGCGGTGACAACCATCTGGCCTTTGCGGCCGCCAATAGCCACGGTGGTCAAGGGCTGCCCCGCATACTTCTGCGAGAAGTGCGCGCTCCAGCGGGCATCGAAACCACAATTGGCCGGCACCAGCGGCGCAACCTCGACGCCGCGCCCGGCCAACAGGGGCTGCCAGGCGCCATCTGAACCGAGGCGCGCCCAGCTTGCCCCGCCCAGTGCGAGCAATACCACGCGATGCTGCACCGTGCGCTCGCCTTCCGGTGTCTCAAAACGCAAGCCACCTGCCTCCGTCCAGCCCAGCCAGCGGTGGCGCTGGTGGAAATGCACTCCGCTTTGGCGCAGGCGATGCAGCCAGGCGCGCAACATGGGCGCTGCCTTCATCTCGGTTGGAAAGACCCGGCCCGAGGTGCCGACAAAGGTGTCGATGCCCAGCCCGTGCACCCACGCGCGCAGATCGTCGGGCTTGAAAGCATCGAGCATCGGACGCAAGGCAGCGGCACGGCTGCCATAGCGGGCGACGAAAGCTTCGTAGGGCTCGGAATGGGTCAGATTCATGCCGCCTCGGCCGGCCAGCAGGAACTTGCGGCCGACCGACGGCATGGCATCATACACATCCACACGCACACCTGCCGCTGCCAGCACTTCAGCCGCCATCAGGCCAGCCGGCCCGCCGCCGATCACCACCACACCTTGTAATTGATTGCTTTCCATAGGGGCAGCATTGTAGTCGATCTCGGACGATCGGCTGCCAGCAGTTGGGTAGAGTCCTCCGGCGCGACTTCAATAAGTTTAGCCAGCCCTGCCTTCCGCAGCGGCCAGGCTGCCATGGCTCAAGGCCGCATGCGGCTGGCAATGCACCACTATTTCATTGTGGACCAGGGCCCTGCGCAGCTCAGCCTCCAGCGCGAACATGCGCGAGGCGCGCTCGTTCATCTCCTGTGCGACGAAACGGAAGCGGTTGCCTCCGTGGCCGGCCGCGTGCGCCATGGCCGAGTTGGCGGAGCGCAGCATGACTGAGGGCTCTGCACCATCCTCGCCCATCAATGCAACGCCGATGCTGGCGGTGGTATGGACGATATTGTCCTTCCAGCGCATAGGCGCCTTGATCGCCTCGAGCAGCTGGCCGGCAACCGGGAGCACGTCGTCGTCCCCGGCCATATCGGACAGGATTACAGCGAATTCGTTGCCGAGCAGATGGGCGACGGTATCGCCCTCGCGCAGGCAGGACTTCATGGCGGAAACCGCATGCATCAGCAAGGCGCTGCAGGCTTCCGGGCCCAGGCTGGCTTTGACGCCGCGGTAGCGGTCCATGGTCAGGGCCAGGACCGCCACTTTGCGGCCGGTGCGTTCGGCAGCCACCAGGGCCTGGCGCAGGCGCTCATTGAACAAGGCGCGATTGGCCAGGCCTGTTGCCGGGTCAAGGTGGGCATGGCTGGCCGAGGCCTGCTCTGCCGCCCGGCGCCTGCGTGCTTCGTGCATATTCCTGAGCCCAAGCGCCAGGTCGGCCGCCAGCTCCTGCAAGAGCTGTACTTCAGCGCCGTCGAAAGCGCAGGGATCGATCGAGTACACGCATAACACCCCCGTTGCCGCCGCATCGTCGCCGGTGCCGCCCAAGGGCAAAGCAAGCACGCTGGGATAACCGTACTCTGCCGGCATTCCGTGGCGCAGCCGGCGTTGGCCGTCCCCGATCACATCAAGCGCGATGCCATCACAGGCGCAACCGCGTTGCAATCCACCGGCAGCCGCCGCAAAGCGTCCCGCCGGCGTGCCCTGGATCTCCCAGGCCAGCAGATCCCTGCTGCTGCCGGCCATCGACAGACCGGTCCAGACCAGCGAGTAACCGCCTTCGTCTGAAATGACGCGACACACGGCCGCCATCATTTCTTCCGCACTGCTGGCATGCAGTAACGCAGCACGGCAGCTCGAAGCCATGCGCAGGGCCTGGTTGGCACGCAGCAGTTCGGCTGCCTGCGCGCCGGCGCGCTGGTGCTCGTCCTCGCGCGCGAGGACGCCCCTGACCGTTGCCGCTGCTGCGCATGCAGCGAGCAATCCAGGCAAAATGTAGTTTTCCATGGCGTCAGTCCAGGTAGGGGACAAAGTCGAATGCCGACAGGATGCCGTTCACTTGAGCGGAAAGGCAAAAAGAGAAGAAGCTTCTCGCGGCACCGGTTGGCGCATCCCTGCTCGCCAGGGTCAGGACGCGGCAGATCGGGTAGCTGCCGTTGCGGATATTTGCGGTACTGGCTGGCACGCCGGCCATAGGAGCAAGCGCACGGGGACGCCCTGCGAAATCGCGCGCTCCGCCGTACCGACCGAGACGTAAGCGATCGCGTTCTCGCACGAGGCCACTACAGCCAGGCGTTCAATATTCGATTCCACCGCCGCGTTCAGGCTGAACGCCTCCAGCGGCTGCCTGAGGAAGCGGGCAAACAGCGCACTTGAGGCGCCCTCATGCAGCCCGCCCAGCGCATACACCGATCCTGGGCCGCCTTCGGCAGCGCGCCAGTCGCGCAGGCGGCCGGTGAAGATGGCTTGCAGTGCTTCCACGCTCAACTCCCGCAGCGGGTTATTGGCATGCACCACGACGCCGACGCCGTCGCGCGCAATCGGGATGCCGTACAGGTCGCGTTCTGCCGGTGCGAGGGCGCGGGACAGCATGGCGATATGCGCATGGCCGGACCGCACATCTTCCAGACCACGCGACGACCCGCCCAGTTCGACTTCAACGGCGATCCCAGGGTGCGCCAGATGGTACTTGGCGGCGATCTCCTGCAACAACGGCCCCATCGTGGTCGAACCGGCGATGTGGAGCTTTTGCGCACGCTTGCGCGGTGGGACTGGAACGTGGCCGCGTGTGATGCCATTGAGGCCGAGGGCGGCAAAGACGAAACCCATTGCGACTCTCCTTGAAAGGAAAAAGCCGCAGGGAAGAGGCGACAGGAAATATGTGGGGTGATAGGCGCGGCGCAGGTTTTGGGCCGCCTGTGGTCAAGTATAACGTGACAATGCCTGTGGTCAACAGTCAGTACTCGACTGTTGCGCGGGCACAGCAATAAGCCTTAACCGCCTGTCACAGGTGGAAAAAAGGCAACTTCATCGCCCGGCGCAACGCGCGTGCCGGCGTCGCACATGCGCTGGTTACAGGCCATGCGCAAGGCGCGGCCTTCAGCCAGGGCGCTCGCCCACGGTTCGCCGCGCGCCAGCAGCCATGCACGCACATCGCCGACCGTCTGGGCGCCCGGCGGCAGCACCACCTGCTCGCCGCCGCCCAGCGCCTCGCGTACGCTGGCAAAATATTTAAGGTTGATCAGCATATCAATACATCAGTTCACTGAAAGGGATGAAGCGCACCACATCGCCTGGCGCGATCGGGTTGCCGGGCGGATTGTCCACCAGGCCATCTCCCCAAACGGTCGAGGTCAGCACGGCGGAGCCCTGGTTGGGAAACAGGTCCAGCCCGCCCTGCCCATTCAGCTTGGCGCGCAGGAATTCATTGCGGCGATCCGCTTTAGGCCAGCTGAAATCGGCCCGCATCATCATGCCGCGCGGTTGCGCCGGCACATCGGCACCCTGCATGCGCAGCAGGAATGGCCGCACGAACAGCAGGAAGGTGACAAAGCTCGACACCGGATTGCCCGGCAGGCCAAGGAAGAAGGCCTGCCCCACTTCGCCAAATGCCAGCGGCTTGCCGGGCTTGACGGCGATCTGCCACATATTCAGCTTGCCCTCCGCTTCGACGGCAGGCTTGATATGGTCCTCTTCGCCGACCGACACGCCACCGGAGGTAATGATCAGGTCATTGCCATCGGCTGCCTGACGCAAGACATTACGCGTCGCGTCCAGGGAATCGGGCACGATGCCGAAATCGCCCACTTCGCAGCCCAGGTTTTCCAGCAAGGCGCGCAAGGTGAAGCGGTTGGAATTGTAAATCGCGCCCGGCGCCAGCGGTTCGCCCGGCATTGCCAGCTCGTCGCCGGTGAAGAACACGGCCACGCGCAGCTTGCGGCGCACGTTCAGCTCCGCCATGCCGATCGAAGCGGCAAGGCCGAGCTCCTGGCTGCGCAGGCGCGTGCCGGCGGCCAGGATCACGCTGCCAACGCTGATGTCCTCGCCGGTACGGCGGATCCATTCGCCGGCTTTGGGCGTGTGGCGGATGGTCACCAAGCCGTCGTTCGCCTCGCATTGCTCCTGCATGACCACAGCATCGGCGCCCTCGGGAATCAGCGCGCCGGTAAAAATGCGCGCGGCGCAGCCGGGCAGCAGCGGCTGTCCGACATGCCCTGCGGGAATTCGCTGGGTTACCGTCAGCGTCGCATTACCGCTGGCGCAGTCGGCGGAGCGCACCGCATAGCCGTCCATCTGCGTGTTGTCGTGGCCCGGCACGTTCATGCCGGACACCACGGCGCTCGCGAGCACGCGGCCGTTGGCTTCCAGGGTTGGTATCCGCTCGGTCCCTGCCACCGGGCGGGCGGCGGAGAGGAGGAAATCGAGGGCTTCGCGTACGGCGAGCATTGCCATGTTTTACAGTCCTGTATTGGCGGCGATGTAAGCCTTCATCCTGCTCACGTCGGCCGGCATGACCTCAAAGCGCTGCGGCAGCGCCTCGATGTTCTCGAAGCCGGCCGGACGCTCGGCATCTTCGCCCAGTGCCTCCAGGATGGTTTCGTTGAACTTGGCGGCCAGCGCGGTTTCCAGCACGATCATCGGCACGCCCGGTTCCATGTATTCCTTCGCAACCTTGATGCCGTCGGCGGTGTGGGTGTCGATCACGATGCCGTAATCGTCAGCCACGTCGCGGATGGTCTGCACACGGTCGTCGTGCGTGGATTTGCCCGACTTGAAGCCGTAATTGGCCACCAGCTTGAACTCATCGCCGTCGCTGCCTGGCGCGCCGGACAGGTCGAAGCCGCCGTCGGTTTCCACTTTCCTGAACAGTTCGCGCACGCGTTTTCCGTCACCCTTCACCAGGTCGAACACGAAGCGCTCGAAGTTGGAGGCTTTGGAGATATCCATCGATGGACTGGAAGTGTGATAGGTCTCGGCCGATTTGCGCACGCGGTAAATGCCGGTACGGAAAAACTCGTCCAGCACGTCGTTTTCGTTGGTGGCAACCACCAGCTTGTCGATCGGCAGGCCCATTTGGCGCGCGATATGGCCGGCGCAGATATTGCCGAAATTGCCCGATGGGACGGTGAACGACACCTTTTGTTCATTGCTCCTGGTCGCCGCGAGATAGCCGCGGAAGTAGTACACGACCTGCGCCACCACGCGCGCCCAGTTAATGGAGTTCACGGTGCCGATCTTGTGGCGGGACTTGAATTCCAGGTCGTTCGACACGGCCTTGACCATGTCCTGGCAGTCGTCGAACACGCCTTCAACAGCGATGTTGAAGATGTTCGGGTCCTGCAGGCTGAACATCTGGGCGCTCTGGAAGGCGCTCATCTTCTTGTGCGGCGACAGCATGAAGACTTTGATGCCTTTTTTGCCACGCATCGCGTATTCGGCGGCGCTGCCGGTGTCACCCGACGTGGCGCCGAAGATGTTCAGCTGCGCATCCTGCTTGGCCAGGGCGTATTCGAACAGGTTGCCGAGCAACTGCATTGCCATGTCCTTGAAGGCCAGCGTTGGGCCGCTGGACAGCGATTGCAACACCAGTTTCTTGCCGTCGGTCTCTTCCAGCACGCGCAGCGGGGTGATGTCGGCGGC
The DNA here is from genome assembly GCF_049913285.1 of Pseudoduganella sp. S-14. Classification (GTDB taxonomy): domain Bacteria; phylum Pseudomonadota; class Gammaproteobacteria; order Burkholderiales; family Burkholderiaceae_D; genus Rugamonas. The sequence continues at coordinate 3,430,264 of NZ_CP183991.1, read as the reverse complement.
GTTTTCGCCTTCACGCACGTTGCAGTACACGTCGGCGGTATAGGTCTTTTTAGCCAGGGCCCGCAGGTCGGCTTCCGGAATGTCGCCGGCAAACTTCTTCAGGATTTCTACTGCCAGGTCAGCGTAGGACAGGTGGCGCCACTTATTCAGCTCTTCGCCGCTAACCTGAGGGTACTCCACTGGCAGGTACAGGCCGCCGTCTGGCGCCAGACCACCCAGGAGGATGTCGGAAAATTGCTGTGGAGAGTGCGATGCAGCCGACGCGTCGGCCCGGGTAGACACGTATTGCATAAAGTAGAGAGTCCGGTGGCAGGTGAAAACGGACACTTATTATAGTGCCACCGGACTTTCTTTGTGAATCTAGCTAAATTTCGGAATTTTCTAGCGTCAGCAAGCGGCGTGATTCACGGACACGACATGAATCGCCAAGCCTCCCAGCGAAGTCTCCTTGTACTTCGCCTGCATGTCGGCGCCAGTCTGGCGCATGGTCTCAATCACATTATCCAGTGTGACGAAGTGCGTGCCATCCCCTTTCAGGGCCAGCGATGCAGCGGTAATCGCCTTCACCGCCCCCATGCCATTACGTTCAATGCATGGAATCTGCACCAGGCCACCGATCGGGTCGCAAGTCATGCCCAGGTGATGCTCGATCCCGATCTCCGCCGCATTTTCGATCTGCGCATTGGAACCGCCCAGCGCCGCCACCAGGCCGGCAGCGGCCATCGCGCATGCAACGCCAACCTCGCCCTGGCACCCAACTTCCGCGCCGGAGATGGAAGCATTACGCTTGCACAGCATGCCAATCGCCGCAGCGGTCAGCAAGAAGGCACGCACGCCGGAAACCGGGTCGACCGGTTTGCAGTCTTCCGCATAGTATTTCAGCACAGCAGGAATGATGCCGGCAGCCCCATTTGTAGGCGCCGTTACAACACGTCCGCCTGCTGCATTCTCTTCGTTGACCGCCATCGCGTACAGACTCACGCCGTTCAGCGCATCGTGCGGAAGCTGGTTGGCTTTGTCGCCGCCCTGCGCCTGGCGCCAGAGATCGGCTGCGCGGCGCTTGACATTCAAGCCGCCCGGCAGCTGGCCGCGGGTCTCCAGGCCATGCTGGATACAGTCGCGCATGACGTGCCAGATGCGGTCCATCCCTTCGTTGAGTTCAGTTTCGCTGATGCGCGTCAGCTCGTTTGCACGCAGCATTTGCGGAATGGTCTTGCCGCTGCTGACGCCATGGCCCAGCAGCTCGGCCATTGTGTTGAACGGGTATGGCAGGCGAACGGCAGGCTTGCCATCCGTACTTGCCTCTTCGCCTTCGGCGCGAATGAAGCCACCGCCGACCGAGTAGTAAATCCGGGAAACCGAACTGCCGTCTGTACGCGTCAGCGTAAAGCGCATGCCATTCGGATGCTCCGGCAGGTTCTCGGCCATATGGAACACCAGGTGCTGCTTGCGCGCGAACGGAATGGCCTTTTCGCCCAGCAGGCGCAGTTCGCCGTCCACGTCGGCTGCCGCCAGCATATCTTCCACCGCATCCGGATCGACGCCTTGCGGCGTCTCGCCCATCAGGCCAAGCAACACGGCCTTGTCTGTGCCGTGGCCGACGCCAGTCAAGGCCAGCGAACCGTAAAGTTCGGCCGTCACCGAAGTGACATCATCCAATGGACTGTTTTCGACCAGGAAGCGGCGTGCCGCCACCATTGGCCCCACCGTATGCGAACTCGATGGGCCAATGCCAATCTTGAATAAGTCGAAAACACTCATGTCCATCGTTGCTTGTCTCTCTCTAGTTATGCGGCCTCGCTGAGGCTCACGTCGATATTTGCCAGCATGTCCTTCACCATCTCTTCCACGCCGATCTTCGCTTTCCAGTTCCAGTCCGCGGCCGCCTTGGAGTCATCCAGGCTGCGCGGCCAGCTGTCGGCGATGGCCTGCCGGCTGTCCGGCGTGTAGGCGATCTTGAACTCAGGCAGTGCACGGGTAATCGCCGCGGCCAGTTCTTCCGGGTTGAAGGAAATGCCGGCGACATTGTACGACGAACGAATCTTGATTTGTGAAGCCGGTGCGTCCATCAATTCAATGGTTGCGCGAATCGCGTCAGGCATGTAGATCATCGGCAAAGTGGTCTTCGGGCCGAGGAAACAATCGTAGCGCTCACCGCGCAGCGCTGCGTGGAAAATCGCGATTGCGTAGTCAGTGGTGCCGCCGCCTGGAGGCGATTTGAAGCTGATGATGCCTGGGTAGCGGATCGAACGCACGTCCACGCCATATTTCAGGTAGTAGTATTCGCACAGTCGTTCGCCGGCCAGCTTGGAAATGCCGTAAATCGTGGTCGGGTCCATCACCGTGTACTGCGGGGTGTTCTCGGCCGGAGTGTTCGGACCGAAGGCGGCGATCGACGATGGCCAGAAGATGCGCAGCGGCTTGCCCTGTTCACCGCGTTCACGCGCCACTTCCAGGATGTTCAGCAGGCCGTCCATGTTCAGGTCCCACGCCTTCAGCGGAGCCGCCTCGCCCGTGGCGGACAGCATCGCAGCTAGCTGGTACACCTGCGTGATGCCTTCGGCAGCAACCAATGCTTGCAGCGCCGCCTTGTCCATCACGTTCAGCACCTGGTAGCGGGCTGCGTCGTACTTGTTGACCGGGCTGATATCGGTTGCGATGACGTTCTGTTCGCCGTGCTGTTTTGCCAGGGCTTCCACCAGTTCACTACCGATTTGGCCATTGGCGCCGATGACGAGAATGCGTTCCATGATTCCTACCTATATTCCTGATTAGTTCTTGATGATGCCCAGCTCTTTGCCGGCTTGTTCGAATGCTGCGAGGACCTTGTCCAGCTGCTCGCGGGTGTGGGCGGCGGAAAGCTGCACCCGCACGCGCGCCTGGCCCATTGGTACCACCGGATAGAAGAAGCCGGACAGCAGCACGCCCAGTTCATACATGCGGGCCGCGAACTTCTGGGCTACCGGCGCTTCGAACAGCATCACCGGCACGACCGGGTGGGTGCCCGGCTTGATGGTGAAGCCGATGCGCTCGATCTCCTTGCGGAAGTAGGCGGTGTTTTCATGCAGGCGGTCGCGCAGTTCGGTCGAAGCGGACAGGCGCTTCAACACTTCCAGCGAAGCGCCGGCGATGGCCGGCGCCAGCGTGTTCGAGAACAGGTAAGGACGCGATTTCTGGCGCAGGGTGTCGATGACTTCCTTGCGGCCGGAAGTGAATCCGCCCATCGCGCCGCCCAGGGCCTTGCCCAGGGTGCCGGTGATGATGTCGATCTTGCCCAGCACATTGTGGTGCTCGTGGGTGCCGCGGCCGGTCTTGCCCATGAAGCCGGAAGCGTGGCATTCGTCGATCATCACCAGGGCGCCGTATTTCTCCGCCAGCTCGACGATCTTGTCCAGCTGGGCGATGGTGCCGTCCATCGAGAACACGCCGTCGGTCACAATGACTTTATGGCGCTTGTCGGCGGCTGCCTGCAGCTGCTTTTCCAGGTCGGCCATGTCGTTGTGCGCGTAGCGGAAGCGCGCCGCCTTGCACAGGCGGATGCCGTCGATGATCGATGCGTGGTTCAGCGCGTCGGAAATGATGGCGTCGTTTTCATCGAACAAAGGCTCGAATACGCCGCCGTTGGCGTCAAACGCTGCCGCGTACAGGATGGTGTCTTCGGTACCCAGGAATTCGGAGATTGCCTTCTCCAGTTGCTTATGCACGGTCTGGGTGCCGCAAATGAAGCGCACCGACGACAAGCCATAACCGTATTTCTCGGTTGCCGCGATGGAGGCCTGCGCCACCCATTCCTGGCCCGACAGGCCGAGGTAATTATTGGCGCACATATTGATCAGGGTACGACCGTCTTCCGATTGCACCTCGCTGCCCTGGCGGGAAGCGATTACGCGCTCTGGCTTGTAGAGGCCATCGTTGCGCAGCTTTTCCAGGTTTTGTTGCAGGCCGGTGTAAAACGCATTCGTCGCTTGGCTCATGGTCGTCCTCTGATGTAAAGTTTACTCTTATTTCACTAATAAGGCCGGAATTCACTATATTGAACGTAAATTCGATATACGGAATCCTACTTTACTATATTGAACTCTGCAAGCGTGAAGCCGAACATTTCAACCAACGCCCCGCCGGAAGTCGGCGCCGCCCTGCAACGACTGCGCCTGGCCCGCGGCCTGACGCTGGAAGACCTGTCCCGCATTGCCGGGGTTTCCAAATCGATGCTGTCCCAGATTGAGCGCGAGAAGGCCAATCCGACCATTGCCATCACCTGGCGCCTGGCCAATGCGCTGGGCGTGCAGATCGGCGAACTGCTCTCCGATGTCGAAAAGGATGTCGAAGCGATAAAGTTGATCGATGCGCACGAAACCCCTACCCTGCCCGGCGCGCACGCCGGCTATGTGCTGCGCATCCTGGGACCGATGGAGCTGGCCGGCAAATACGAATGGTACGAGCTGACCCTGTCGGCAGGCGGCGAACTGGTGTCGCAACCGCACGATCCTGGCACCACCGAGCACCTCACCATCCTGCACGGCTCAATGGAGCTGGAGGTCGGCGCTAACAAGAAGAAAATCAAACTGGGTGGCACGGCGCGCTACGCTGCCGACGTGCAGCACGCCATCCGCAATCCAGGCAAAACTGAAGCCAAGGCACTGCTGGTGGTGATCCACCGCTAGCGGTGGAATCGTGCAGCGGCAATCAGGGAATCCGCTCCGCATCGGGCGGCGGAACCACCCAGGCGTGCATTCTTTCTTCGTAGACCGACACCCGCGGCGCGGGAAAGCCAGGATCTGCAAAAGCCCCGACCGGAATTCCGACGAAGCCATCAATGCTATCAAGGCCGTAATAGACCGTCGAACCGCAAGTCGGGCAGAAATGAAATTTGGCCTTGCCGCCTTCATCGCCAATCCGGACGTACTCGGTCGAAGTTCCAGACACGGTGACGTTCTCACGCGGGAACCTGGCCTGCTCGCCGAACACGCTGCCAGTCCTGCGCTGGCACGCCAGGCAATGACAGATCGAGATCCTGACAGGTTCGCCAACAACTTCAGCGGTGAGTTGACCACAACTGCAAGAGGCGAGGCGTTTTGTCATCGCATTGCTCCTGTTAGATGTTTGACCTGAAGGTCTGGCTTCGCTTCGTACATGCCTGGGAAATAGCGCTCCATGAGCGATTGCGGATACAAAGGCGCCGTGAAGCCATACTGCGCATACAGTCCATGCGCGTCGCCAGTGGCAAGCGTAAAGCGGCGCAAACCCTGAAGTTCGGGATGTGCGAAGACTGCGGCCATCAGCGCCTTGCTATACCCTTTGCCCCGATGCCCGGGCAGGACGAAGACGTCCACCAGGTTTGCAAAGGTCGTGTAATCGGAGATCACGCGGGCAAATGCGATTTGCTCCCGCCCCAGGAAGCCGCCAAAACAAAGCGAGTTCGCCATCGAACGTTCGACCAGCTCGCGCGAAATGCCCCTCGCCCAACTGCTCTGCTCCGAAAGGAATCGATGCACGAGCCCAGTATCTATCTCGCCTGCTTTTGTGGTGATCCGGAATTCACTCATGCTGATGAACACAGTTGATTGAAAATTCCGCAAATGTTAGCACGGCTGCGTTTCTGCCCAAGCGCCCCGCAACAAATTTCGAGGCTGTGACAAAGCGTGTATGTCTAGGCGGCCTGGCCGTCTATATTTAACTGGCAATCCCCTCAATTCATTCATCATCAACCGGTTGCAACCACCGCAGCTCTTGCGCGTACAGGCGCGCCATAAAAACTCAATCATCTGGTGAGGAGCGCTACCATGACACAAGCTGAAGTAGCAAAGCTGATCCAAAACATCTTCGACAACATCTTCAATTCCGTAACGCAGGCCGAACCTGGCGGCAAACCCGTCCTCCAGGCTTCGACCACCGTACTCTCATTGATGAAGCCCGGCCTCGCCATCAATTCAGCCGACTTCCGCAACCCCTGGACTCCGGGTAACAGCAATGGCAGCCAGGACGCTGCCATCAACACCGCAGAATTGGTGGACGTAGCGCCAAAGATGTCGGCCGTCTATACCGACAGCACGCGCAAGATCAGCGAGATGTACAAACAGATGCTGGACGGCGTGCACATTCCTGCACAACCGCCTAATCCGGCAGTCGAAAAGCAGCTCACCGATGCCGAAAACTACCTCTTCCGCACGATTACCGTGACCGATCCGGACACCGGCGAAGAGACCAAGAAGAAGATCGAATCGCAGGTTTACCGCGACTACCTGGACAACCAGGCCGCGTACAACAATGCACGTATCGCCTACATTGGCGCCTTCCTGGAAGCCCAGAAAACCACGACCGGCAAGAACACCTGGCCGATGGTCGCATCCACCTTGCAGATCCCTGTGAAGACCGCCTACGACCGCTGGCGCGCTGAAGATGCCAACAAGGTCGAGCAAAACCTGGCTATCAAAACGACCTCCGTCCAGAATGCACTGCAATTGGCCTGGAAGCAGGCGCAGGACCTGTTTGAAGGCTACGGCGTGGTATTGAACGACACCGGCACCGGTCTCTCGCCGAAGGTGTACCGCGTCCAGCTGCTGCCGTCGGACTGGTATAGCAGTACCAGCAAATCCAGCGGCTGGACCACCTTCGACTCGGCATCGAGCAGCGTGGCAAACAGCTCTTCGTCCGACTTCACGTCCTATGGCGGTTCGGCGGGCTTCAGCCTCGGGCTGTTCAGCATTGGCGGTTCGGCCGGGCATAGCAGTTCGCAGCAGCACGCCAGCTCGGAGACCAACGGCCTGCGCGTCAGCTTCGAATATACGCTGGTCACTATCCGGCGCCCGTGGATGCAGGCCAGCCTGCTCTCGACCAAGGGCTGGGACCTCGGCAACCTGTACAAGAAGGGAACGCTTTCCAACGGCAGCAAGGCACACCAGGACGGTGAGTTGATGCCGCTGTTGCCAACCTCCTTCGTCGTGGTGCGCAAGCTGAAGATCTCCGCCAACTGGGCCAAAGCGGACTGGGACCTGATCACTTCCAAAACCAGCGGCGGAGGCGGTTTCGGGATCGGGCCTTTCAGCATCTCCGGCAACTATGCCCACTCCAGCACCAACCAGAAATTCTCGTCGGCGCTGGCGGCGGGGACGATCACGGTACCGGGCGTGCAGATCATCGGCTTCATCAGCCAGGTCGTACCATACAGCCCACCGGCCTAGCGTCTCGCCTTGATTGAACCCATGGGAGGCGGCTCCGCACGGAGCCGCCATTTGTACACGCTGCTTTCAGCAAGGGGGATCCATGTCCAATACCGTCGACTTTATCGGCGCGGTGTATGACGAACTGGCAAGGCTGCTGAATATATCGGACGCGAATCCTTCCACCGTCATGCAAATGGCGTGGCCTGGGTTTTCGCTGTCTGCGCAGGACTTCAAGGCGGCCAACAGCCCGAACGGTCCCTACGATCCCCAGGTCGCAAAGGAAACGTTCTCGCATATAGCGAACATTGCGCCATCGCTGGCCAACGCCTACTTCCAGAACTCCGGGCTCGAAGTGGATGACCTGTACGAAATCCTGCTGACCGGTGCGATTCCGGGCGGCGCCACGCCGGACGACATCGGCACCAATCCGATGTACAAGATGTTCAGTGACTCGCAATACGAGTTTCTGCAGGCCAGGACAGGCAGTTCAAGCGATCCCAATTCCTTCTACTATCCCTGCCTTGCAACGCCATCGAACTGGTACGACGAAGCCGCTGCACAGTTCTGGCCCACGCTGAACATGCAATCGGGGGCAATCAAGCCGGCGGCGCAAAATTCCCAGTTCGTCAAGGCCGGCGGCCCAACATTGGTCACCAAGGGTGTGTGGAAAATCCGGCCGGCCGATGTCACCAAGGCCAACGTGATCAAGGCCAGTGCCAACCAGCTGATCATGAAGAGAGCACAGCTGACACTCGCCAAGCCAATCGGGCCGGTTCCAGTGGTGACAAAGCCATTGAACCTGCATGCGGCGGCGGCCATCAAGGCAATGCCGCCCGTCGCCGCCCTCGCCGGAGTCAAGCCGGCTGCCATGGACGTGACAAGGTCGCCCGTATTCGTAGCGAACCTTGCCAAGGTAAACGCCCAGGCCTTGTTCAAGCACAAAAGCGCGCCCGCAAGTTCCTACAACAGGTATAACCTGGCCAAGCAGCTCCAGGCGGTTGACCTGACGCAGAAGGATCTGAACGTCGGACGCATCGACGTCGCCAATCGCTACCATCTGGTGAACCTGGTCAACGAGGAATTGCAGACCAAACCCGCCGGCGCCAGCGACAACTTCAGCATCTCCTTCAGGTACTGCCGCGTGAACATCGACCGCAGCTGGTTCAAGCTCGCCCTGCTGAAAACCAAAAACTGGTACATGTACGGCACCAAGGCCGGCGAATATTCGAATGGCTCCGGCACCGACAATCCAGGTATGTTCCCGTTGCTGCCCACATCGTTCATCGTCATCCGTGATCTGAAGATTAGCGCCAACTGGTCGAAGGAGGACCGGCAAAACCTCGGTCAGGCAACTGCCCTGGGCTATTTCGACATTCGCGATTCGACCCTGAACAAGGACACCTTGGAGGTAAAAGGCCTGCAGATCCTCTGCTGGCTTTCCACCGTCATGCCGCAACTGCCGCCGATGGCCCCACCCTGACCCCGGCGGTCCTCAGTCAGATTGGCGCGCCAGGCGGAATGGCCGGCAAAGCGCGCAGCTTGACGCTGCGCGGATCGGCCAGGTAGCGCAGTACATGGTCGGCTGCCTGGGCGCGGCTGGCGGCGGTGGTGCCCTTGCCCGGATTTGCTTTCAACCAGCCGGCGAACTCACGCAGCTGCTGGCGCAGTCCGGCGTCGACGTTGGCATGGAGCTTGCCACCGTCCAGTGTCTGGAGGAGCGCATCGAGCACGACCCAGTTTGCGGCCAGTTGGACGGCCTCGCCACCGACCGCATTGACGGGCATTGGGCCGCGCTTCCAGCCACGCGACAGAGCGGCTTCGACAACTTCGTCGGCACCTGGCATAGCAGCGTCGCGCGCGTGCTGCCAGTACAGGCGGTTCAGGCGGCCGGCTTCGAACAGGAAGCTCGCTGTCTGTGCTGCGCCGGTTTCGGCTGCTGACAGCGCGTCGAAGACAGCGGTCATGCGGCTGCCGAAGTACTCCTTGTTGCGTTCAAAGCCTGTCGATGGCGGCGACAATTGGTCCAGCACACCCGCCGGCAAAGCGAGATATTCGGCACGCAGCGTATCGGCCAACCTTGACAGCGCGACGCGCTGGGTCGGGGCAGGCGTAACCTTGATGCCCGCGGCAGCGCGCCCGGCGCGGATATCGGCACTGGTGGCCGATTCGTATTCGCCGCCAGCCAGCAAGCGGGCCACGGCTTCGCCCTGATAACGTTGCAACAGGTACACCGGTACCAGGCGCGCCTCCAGTTCGCCGGCCTGGCGCTCGTCGGGCAGGACGTCAAGCGAGAAGTTGTCCAGCGCACGGCGACGGATGGCGCCGAGCTGGTCCCAGGTTTTCAGGGTGTCTGGGCCAAAGTCCCACAACAGCCCGTTCGGGTGCGATGCGCCGGCCGCGCGCGAGTCCTCGTCCGAGACATATTGCAGGCCAGCGGCACGGGCTTCGCTGCGCAGCCCGGCCAGGGCGGAAGCTTCTGCTTCGCCGCCGCCGAAATCGCCATAAATGTGCTTCACCACGTAATCGTCCCAGGCGCCAACGCCTGTACCGTAGGCGTCCTGCAAGTCGATCGCGCCATCGGAACCGAGTTTCAGCGCCGGATGCGGGTAGTCCATTACCGAACCGTTACCCTGCCGGCTCGCCGCGAAGTTGTGTGCAAAGCCAAGGGTATGTCCTACCTCATGGGCTGCAAGCTGGCGCAGGCGTGCCAGCGCCATTTCCTCGGCGAGCTTGCGGCGCCCGGCAGGTGCTGATTTGCCGTAAGGCGCCAGCAAGGCTTCCGCAATCAGGATATCTTGTCGCACGCGCTGCGAGCCGAGCGTCACCGCGCCGCGAATCACCTGGCCCGTGCGTGGATCGGCAATCGCATTGCCATACGACCAGCCACGCGTAGCGCGGTGCACCCAGGTGATCACGTTATAGCGCACGTCGGCCGGGTCCGCCCCTTCCGGCATCAGTTCGACACGAAAGCCGTCCTTGAAACCAGCTTTTTCAAAGGCGCTTGTCCACCAGCGCGCACCTTCGAGCAGCGCGGAGCGAACGGGCTCCGGCGCGCCGCGGTCCAGATAGTAGACGATAGGCTTGCCGCCTTTTTCCAGGCGATGGCGCACTTGCCAGCGCACGTCAAGGCTGCTGGCAAGCGGCGTGGCGAAATCATAATAGCCCGTATCAAAGCCGCCGGAAAACGGATGGTAGCGGCGCGGCTTGTAGCCGTTGTCAGGCAATCGCACCATCGAAATATGCTGGCGCATGGACAGGCTGGCCGGATCGGCCGCTACCTGCTTGACATATTCACCAGTACCCGGCCCGGCAAAGGTCAGCAAGGACTCCAGCTCAATATTGTCGGGGAATGCCTTGGCATCCGCCGCCAGCACGGCGCTGCGTTTTTCATCCACGCGATAGGCGCCCTGCCTGGTTTCGTCGAGCCGCTGCACCACGCCGTGCTGGTCGGCCAGCAGGAAACTGGAGAAGTCGACCAGGTGGCGTGCCCCTTCGCTGGCAATGATCTCGCCCGACCACAACACCGCACCCGCAAAGGACTCCGCCACGGCATTGCGCTCGTCGGCATCAAGGGAACGTGCCACAAAGCGCGTGTTCTCCTGCACCAGGAACAGGCGGTTGCCGAACTTCTGGAAACTTACCAGTTTCGGGCTGCCCGGCTGGCCGCGGTCCAGGCCGACGTCGTTGGAGCCCAGGGCATAAGGCAAGGACGAGACCAACAGGAAGGGCTGGTCCAGTTCTCGCACGGACAGCAGCACCCTGCCCTTTGCCGCGTCGCGCCAGACTTCGATGAAGCCCGGCTGCGCCGCAAGCGAGCGGGTCTGCTCGGCGAATGATTCAGACGCTTGTGCCGCCGTGGCCGGCGCAAGCAGGGCTGTCCACAGCAGCAGGAGCGCACGCATGTTTACTGGCCGCCAGTGGTCGTTGCCGCTGCCGCGGGACGCATGTCCAGCGCACGGGTCAGGAAGCCCCAACGGTCTGCCACTTCCTCGATCAGCTTGGCGGTCGGCTTGCCGGCGCCATGGCCCGCCTTGGAATCAATGCGGATCAGGATGGGAGCGGCGCCGGCCTGCGCGGCTTGCGCTGCGGCGGCGAACTTGAAGCTGTGCGCCGGCACCACACGGTCATCGTGGTCGGCAGTCATCACCATGGTGGCCGGGTAGCAGCCGCCCTGCTTCAGGTTATGCAGCGGGGAGTACTTGAGCAGGGCCTTGAATTCGTCCGCGTTGTCGGAGGAGCCATAATCCGAGGCCCATGCCCAGCCGATGGTGAACCTCTGGAAGCGCAGCATGTCCATCACGCCAACGGCCGGCACCGCGGCGCCGAACAGCTCCGGGCGCTGGGTCATTGCGGCGCCAACCAGCAGGCCGCCATTCGAGCCGCCGCCGATCGACAGCTTGGCTGGCGAGGTCACCTTGTTCGCCACCAGCCATTCAGCCGCGCCGATGAAGTCATCGAACACGTTCTGCTTTTGCAGCTTGGTGCCGGCCTGGTGCCACGCCTCCCCGTATTCCCCGCCGCCGCGCAGGTTGGCAACGACGTACACGCCGCCCATTTCAACCCATGCCAGGTTCGAGACCGAGAAGCTCGGGGTCAGCGAAATATTGAAGCCGCCGTAGCCATACAGGTAGGTAGGATTGCTGCCATCCAGCTTCATCCCCTTCCTCGACACGATGAACATCGGCACCCTGGTGCCGTCTTTGCTGGTGAAGAACTCCTGGCGCGTGTCGAAGGCGCTCGGATCGAAGTCGACCTTCGGCTGGCGATAGACGCTCGACTTGCCGCTCTTCATGTCCAGGCGATAGATCGTGGTCGGCGTGGTAAAGCTGGTGTAGGCGTAGAAAGTCTCGGTGTCGCTTGCCTTGCCGCCGAAGCCGGACGCTGTGCCCAGCCCCGGCAGCGCAATTTCGCGTACCGGCTTGCCCTTCAGGTCGAACACCTTGACTGCGCTATGCGCGTCGCTCAGGTAGTTCAGCACCAGCTGCTTGTTGACGATGCTGGCGCCGGCCAGGGTTTGCTGCGCCTCCGGAACGATTTCCTTCCAATTTTCGATGGCGGGCTTGCGGATATCGATGGCGACGATGCGTGAGCGCGGCGCATTCTTATCGGTCAGGAAGTAGAACACCGGGCCTTCATTGTCGATGAAGTTGTAGGAGGCATCGAATGCCTCCAGCAGGCCAACCACTTGCGCGTCCCTGGCTTTCAGGTCTTTGACGAAGACCCGGTTCTTTGCTTCGGTACCATGCGACCCGTTGATCACCAGGTAGCGGCCATCGTCGCTTACTTCTGCGCCAAAGCCCCATTCTTTCTGGTCCGGACGGTGATAAACCAGCGCGTCGCTGTCTTGCTGGGTGCCCAGTTTGTGGAAGTAGACCTTCTGGAAGTAATTCACGCCGGCCAGCTTGCTCTCTTCGATCGGTTCGTCGTAGCGGCTGTAGTAGAAGCCGGAACCATCGGCGGCCCATGCGGTGTTGGAGAACTTGACCCACTGGATATGATCGGCCAGGTCCTTGCCGGTCGCGATATCGCGCACCTTGATTTCGTTCCAGTCGGAGCCCGATGCGGCGGTGCTGTATGCCAGGAATTTGCCATTCGGGCTTACGGCAGTGCCGGCCAGCGCCACGGTGCCGTCGGTCGCCAGCGTGTTGGGGTCGAGCAGCACGCGCGGGGCTTCGGACAAGCTCCTCGCCGTGTACAGGACCGCCTGGTTCTGCAGGCCGTCGTTGCGGCTGTAGAAGTAGCGGCCGCCCTTCTTCGACGGCACGCCATAACGCTCGTAGTTCCACAGCCTGGTCAGGCGCGCCTTGATCGCCTCGCGTTCAGGGATCTGTCCCAGCCACGCTTGCGTTACCTTGTTCTGCGCAGCCACCCACGCCTTGGTTTCGTCGCTGTTGGCGTCCTCCAGCCAGCGGTATGGATCGGCGACCACGGTGCCATGGTAATTGTCCTGCTGGTCGGCCTTCCTGGAATCCGGATAGGCCACGGCCTGCGCAGTCGATGGGCAGGTCTGGGCCAAGGCAGGCGCGGAGAAGGCGGCGAACAGCGAGAGAGCTAGGGTGGCGCGCTTGAATGGCATATGTCGTCCGTAGAGTAGTTATGATGCGGCAGCGATCATAACGTGAACTTTGACGAATAAGTAACTCTCCGAAGCCGGCGCCGCCAGCTATTATTCGGCCAATGCTGACGCTTTCCAGTTCTCGACCCAGCCTGCCAGTTCGCCGGCCGGCATCGGGCGGCTCATGAAATAGCCCTGGCCCTGGTCGCAGCCCATCTCCGCCAGGATGTTCCAGGCGGCCTCGCTCTCGATGCCTTCGGCTACCACGCGCAAGCCCATATTGTGGCCAAGGTCGATGGTCGAGCGCACGATCTTTGCGTCGCCCACGTCATTCGCCATGTTCAGTACAAACGATTTATCGATTTTCAGTTCGTCGACGGGCAATCGTTTCAGGTAGGCCAGCGAAGAATACCCTGTGCCGAAATCGTCAATCGAAAGATCGCAGCCCATGCCATGCAGCCGTTCCAGCGTTTGCTGGGCGCGCACCGGGTCGTCCATGATCGCGCTTTCCGTGATCTCCAGGCAGAACGCGCCAGGCGAAACATGGTGGCGCATGAAGATCTCGCCGAACTTGAATGGCAATTCCTGGTCCAGCAGGTCGCGCGTGGAAAGGTTGACCGAAACCTTGAGATGAATGCCGCGTTGCGCCAGCTCATGGCACAACTCCGCCGAGCGCTCCAGCACCCAGTGCGTGATAACGCGGATGAAACCGGTCTGCTCGGCAAACGGGATGAACTGGTCAGGGAAAACGTTGCCGCGCACAGGATGCTGCCAGCGCACCAGCGCTTCCATGCCCACCACGTGGCCGGTGGCCAGGGTCACCTTCGGCTGAACGAACAGGCGCAACTGATTGCCCTCCACCGCCTGGCGCAATTCCGTCAGCAGCGACAGGCTTTGCTGGCTGCCTTTATCGATCGCGTCCTCATAGACTACGGCGCCTTCGTTGCGCTGCTTGGCGGTGTACATGGCGATCTCCGACTTGCTCAGCAACTCTTCGCCATCGACGCCATTCTCGGGGAAGCCGGCAATGCCGATGCCAGCGCCGATGTCGACCATCTGCTCGTCCAGCGACAGCGGCGATTCCAGCGCCTGCAGGATCTCGGCTGCGACGACCACGGCCTGGTCCAGGTTGGAGATGGCCAGCAGCACGGCGAATTCGTCGCCGCCCAGGCGCGCCACCTGGGCCGGCTGGCGGCGGTTGGCCAGCTTTTGCATCAGTCGGCCCGCCACCTGCTTCAGCAAGGCGTCGCCGAAACTGTGGCCCATCACGTCGTTCACATGCTTGAAACGGTCCAGGTCCATCATCAGCACATACACCGAACCGCCGCGCTTGCGCGCTTCGCCAATGGCTTCGTTCAGCAGCAGCAGGAACTGGGCGCGATTCGGCAGGTTGGTCAGGGGATCCCAGTACGCCAGCCGGCGGATTTCCTGTTCGCGCTTGGCGATACCGTCGCGCATGCTGCCCAAGGCGTGCGCCAGTTCGCCGATCTCGTCGGCGCGGGAAGAGCCGATATCGACCTTGTAATCGCCCTGCTCCAGCTTCTTGGCGGTATCGGCCAGCTGGCGAAGCGGTTGTGCGATGCGCTTGGCTGTCAGCACGCTGGCTACCACGCACACCACCATGCCAACGACAGTCAAGCCGAGCAGCCAGCGCTCCAGGCGCGCATATTCCGCAGTTGCTTCGTCGATCGAGCGGCCCAGCATCGCCACCGCGACATTGCCATCGTCCACGCCAATCTTCGTCATGTGCACACTGAGCTTGTCGCCACTGATGTCGACGTCGAACGCTTCGGCTGGCATGCCGCCCATGCCTTGCAGCTGCTGCATGATGCGCTCAACGGCGGCCGGCGCCAGACTGGACGCCACGGGAAGCCAGCGCCCGTTCGAATCGCGTGTCAGCAGCAGGGTTTGCAGCGCTGTGGTTTCCTGCATGTCGCGCGCCAGGCGTTCATCCAGCGGGAACGTCATCACCACGAAGCCGATCGTCACCGGCGCCTTTACCGGCACCACGACGACCTGATACGGCAGCCGCTCGACGATCGCAATGCCATTCGCGCCTTCGCCCTGCTCGGCCTTGTCCAGCATGGCCATCACCATGTGCTCCAGGCCCGCGGCCTGCGCGTCGCTGGTCGCAGCGACAACCCTGCGCTCCGGGCTCACCAGCATGGTCATGGCAGCCTTGATGCGGCGGCCATGGTTGGCCAGCGCCGATTCGATGGTGGCGCGATCATCGTCGTCCGTATTGCCGATCGCCGACAGGAAGCCGGCGTCGCGCGATAGCAGGCGTGCGCCGTTGCGCAGGTTTTGCGCGTTCTGGTCCATCAGCCGCGCAAAGACCTTGCTGCCGTTGACCAGTTCCGAGGCGATCGCAGCCCGTGCATTGCTGTCGATGCCGCGCTGGATCACGACCAGCCCGACCAGCTGCACCACGATCAGCAACACGAGGAACAGCGTGACGATACGGCTTTCAAGGCTGCGAAATCGCATGATCAGTAGCCTTGCGCGTCCGGATCGCTTGCAGGACGCTTGAGCGAGAGCCGAAAGGCAGCACTAGCCGGGCCGTCGGCAAGGCGTACGGCCTGCTCCGAAGGATTGCCGCCCGCTATATCGGGATGCCAGGCCTTCAGCACGTATTTGCCGGGGGGAGCGTCCAGCGCCACCTCGCCGCTGGCGTCGGTCTTGCCGAAATACGGCGTGTCGACGACGCGCACGTAGGCGATCATCTTGTCGTGGATATTGCAGCCCAGGACCACGGTGCCCGGCTTGTCGAACGTCTGCGGGTCGGCGGTGGTGCCGGAATACAGCTTCTGGTCGAATTTGTGCGGCGCGGAAAAAGAATAGATATGGTGCCGCACCTTGTCGTTATTCGGGAAATAGATCTTGCTGCCGGTCTGGATCACCGTTACCAGGGGAATGAACTTCAAGCCCTTCTGGCTGATCTCACCGGCATTTTGCAGCTTGGGCAGCGGCTGGCCGCCATCGGCTTCGAGGTAGACCACGACATCCGCGAGCGGCTTGCCGTTTCCATCGGCGACGTGCACGGCAACTCCGCTGGCCGCGACGGCGGCACCGGAAAAACAGCAAGCCGCCAATGCAGCGGAACGGATCAAGAACTGGCGAGGCATCGTTCTCAGTCAAGGACGTGGAAGCTTATTGTAACGCCAAAAAGTGTTTCCAGCGTTCATCACGCTGTCACAATTGCGACACAGAATGATGGGGTTGCCATTTTTGCGACCGCCATCGTGAGCACTTCTACCGCCACCCTCCCGCACAACGTGAGTTACCTGCGTCCTCCGCCAGACGACTTGCTCGGCCAGCACCTGCTGGACATCATCCAGCGCCGCCAACTGCACGCACTGTTCCAGCCTATCGTCCACATGCAGAGCGGCGAGATCATCGCATACGAAGGCCTGATTCGCGGCCCTTCCGACAGCCCTCTGCATTCGCCCCTCAACCTGTTCCGCGTGGCGCGCGCCAACAACCGTTCGCGCGAAGTGGAATACCTGTGCCGCCGCATCGTCCTGGAGCGCTTCGCCGAACTGCAACTGCCCGGCAAGCTGTTCCTGAACGTCAGCCCCGAGTCGCTGGTGCGCCAGCACGCCGGCAGCCAGGGCGAAACACTCGGCTACATCCACCAATTCGGCCTCAATCCCGCCAACGTCATCATCGAGCTGACTGAAAACCAGCCCACTTACGACTACGAACGGATGCGCGAAGCGGTGCTGCATTACCGCAAAATGGGATTCCAGATCGCGATCGACGACCTGGGCGAAGGCTTTTCCAGCTTGCGCCTGTGGTCCGAGCTGCGCCCCGAGTTCGTCAAGATCGACATGCATTTCATCCAGGGCATCGATCACGACCCGGTCAAGCTGCAGTTCGTACGCTCGATCCAGGAAATCGCCGACAAATCCAACACCCTGGTCATCGCGGAAGGCATCGAGAAGGCAGCGGAACTGCTGGTGCTGCGCGACCTGGGCATCGCATACGGCCAGGGTTACCACCTGGGACGCCCCCACATCCAGCCGGCACGGGCCCTGCCGGCGGAAGTAGTCAAGGTGCTGGGCCGCAATGGCGTGGCGGTTTACCCGCAACGCGCTGCCGAGAGAAATGCCGTGTCCATCCGCAAGCTGTTGCACGACGTGGCCGCCGTGCCGCCGTCCATGCACAACAACGACGTCTATGAAATCTTCATGGCCGATCCCAAGCTGATGATCATTCCCGTGGTGGACGCAGGCCGCCCGTTGGGCCTGGTATCGCGCTTCGAAATGATCGACCACTTCGCGCGCCCCTACCAGCGCGAGTTGTACGGCAAGAAAGCATGCACGCTTTTCATGGATGCCAAACCGATCATTGCCGACGTCGACACCAGCCTGCAGGACCTGTCCTGCCGCATGGCCGAATCGGATGCGCACCACCTGTTCAATGGTTTCATCATCACCGAAGGCGGCAGCTATGTCGGCATGGGCACGGGCCATGACCTGATGCGCGAGATCACGCAAATGCAGATCAACGCTGCGCGCTACGCCAATCCGCTGACACAGCTACCGGGCAACGTGCCGATCAACGAACATATCGACCGTTTGCTGGAGAGCCGCACGCGGTTCTGGGTCTGCTATGTGGACCTTGACCACTTCAAGCCCTTCAACGATGTCTATGGCTATCGCCGCGGCGATGACGTGATCCAGCTGACAGGCCATATCCTGGCCAAGCACGGCGACCGCAATCGCGATTTCGTCGGCCATATCGGCGGCGACGACTTCGTGATCCTGTTCCAGAGCGAAGACTGGGAGCAGCGCTGCCACGCCGTGCTGGACGATTTTGCCACCGCCATCGCCGACTTCTACAGCAACGAAGACCGCGATCGCGGCGGCTATATCAGCGAGGACCGCCAGGGCAAGAAAGTCTTCTATTCGCTAATGAGCCTGTCGGTGGGCGTGATCCGGGTCGAACCGCACCAGTACTACTCGCACCACCAGATCGCAGCCAGCGCGGCCGACGCCAAGAAACAGGCCAAAAAGATACATGGCAACAGTCTTTTCCTTGACCGACGGCTGCAAACGCAGGGGGCGTAGTCTATATTGGATTCATGAGCCCATTCATCTACAACCTGTGCCAGAAACCCATTGTCGGCTTGGCGATGGCAACTGTCGCACTGTGTGAGTTCCCTCCGCTCATGAAGGACGTCCAGATGAAGCTTGGGGAAGCGGGCAGCGTGGCCGCAGCCGACGTCGAAGTGCCGGTGGATCTGAACTACTCCTTGATGCTTGAAATGAGCAATCCCGCCGGCGAATCCCTAAGCAAGCAGGAAGTGTCGATCATCGGCGACCGCCGCGTGGAAGAATGCGACGAGAACGTCGACCTGGCCAAGGTTGCCAGGCAGGATCGCGCCAGCTTCGGCCGCCGCATGACATTCAAGGTGGAGGTGCGCCACAAGCCGGACAATCTGCTGGTTCATTCGCGCACCGTGAATACCTTGTGCGTGGCCAGCAAATGGGCCAACCAGCGTTCGCGCAGCCTTGGCAATTTCCTCCTGGCCCGAGGAGCCTACAGCGTGCGCATCGAGAACGTGGAGGCCCAGCCCGGGCTGGAACGCCTGACCACCGCGGTGGTACTGGCGCCGGGCACCAACCATCCCCTGACCGCACAGCGCTAAGCCACATCAGCGCGGGCTGTTGCGCGCCTCCGGCACATGGCGACGTGAGCGCAACGTTTCATCGAAATCAATATTGCCGTGGGCCTGCTCGTCAGGCAGCGCCGCAATCGCCGCGCCGCCACGCAAGCCCGCCAGATTGTGCCGCGCCAGGGCGTGGCCCTGGGCGGCCGCGCGCCTGTACCAGCGCAATGCTTCAGTTTCGTCCCGCGTCACGCCCTGCCCTGTTGCATACAGCACGCCAAGATTGTTCTGGGCCGCAGCATCGCCTTTTTCAGCTGCGCTGCGATACCAGTGCACGGCCTGCACCAGGTCGCGCTGCACGCCGTCGCCGCAGGCATACAGCACGGCGACGCTGAACTGGGCCTGCGCCGAACCGCCTTCCGCGGCCAGGGTGTACCACATCAGCGCCTGCGCCGTGTCGCGTTCCACGCCGGTACCGTGGGCGAACATGCTGCCCAGCAGGCATTGTGCGTGGACTTCGCCGCGCACCGCCGCCTTGCGCAACCAGGCTTGTGCCAGCTTGCAGTCCGCCGCCACGCCGCGTCCGTTCAGGTAGGCCTCGCCCAGCAAGGCCTGTGCACTGGAGACGCCTTGTTCGGCTGCGCGGCTGAACCAGCGCGCCGCCATCTCTTCATTCACCGGCACGCCGCGGCCGCGCCGGTACATCTGCCCCAGGTTTTGCTGCGCGGCGGGATCGCCCTGGCGCGCAGCGCGCCGGAACCAGTACAGGGCTTCGGCATCGCTGCTTCCGATGCCGACACCCTTGTAATACATGGCTCCAAGCTGGTTCTGGGCAAAGGCCAGGCCCTGGAGCGCCGACATGCGCATCCAGCTGAATGCCTGGCGCGCGTCGGCCTCGACGCCGTGCCCGTTTTTGTAAAGAAGCGCCAGGTTGAACTGGGCGTAGGGATCGCCCCGCTGGGCGGGGTCAAGGAACCACCGGAAGATGCGCTCCCGGTCTGCCACACGTTTGCCCATCGTCGCCTCCCCACCTCAGATTGTTATCTAAAGTATAAGAAGCGACTCCGTGCTACGTTTGATTTTGCGCAAACTCAGAACTTGGCGCGCACACCAAAGACAAGGCTGCGGCCGGGCAAGGGCGAAACGTCCTTCAGCAGCGAGGTCGATACACGGATTTCGTCATTCAACAGGTTCTTCGCGAGCACGAACCAGGTCAGGTCCATGTCCTTCAGCTTCTGCGTATACGACAGGTTTGCGTTCAACTGGTTGTAGGAACCGGTTGGCGTGGACTCGAAAGCTGCCAGGCGATCTTGCGCCTGGGCGTGAATCCACGTGGCGCCAGCGCGCCAGCTGGCCGTGCGGTAGCCAATGGTGGCGCCCACCCGCGATGCCGGCTGCAGCGGCAGGCTGCCGCTGTCTTTCAGGTCGCCATGCGAGGTATCGGCAAACAGGCGGCCGTTCAGGCCCATGGCCAAGGGGTTGTATTCGATCTCCGCCTCGGCGCCGCGCACGGTGGCGTCGCCCTGGCTGAACAGGCGCTCGCGGAACTCGCCGCCATCATTTCCCTCTTCATCGAGGGTGCGCCCGGTAACGTGGCCGTAAATGAAGTCGGAGATGCTGTTGTGGAACAGGTTGGCTTTCCAGCGAATCAGGCCGGCCGTCTTTTGCAGCGAGAACTCGATATTGCGCGAAGTCTCCTTGCGCAGGTTCGGGTCGCCCTGGTCGAAGGTGATGGTCGCATCGTGCGGGCCGCCGGAGTACAGTTCCTCGGTCGATGGCGCGCGCTGCGCACGCGACAGCGTCAGGCCGGTCGCATAACCCGGCGTGAACGACCACAAGGCCCCCAGGGCGCCGCTTTGCAGCGAGAACGAACGATCCAGCCCGCTTACCGGTTCGCGCTTGATGCGTTCCAGGCGCAGGCCGGCATTGACGCGCACCGGCCCCCATTCCTTTTCCTCGACCAGGAAGCCGGCGGTCGAATTCGAGCGGGTCACCGGTACGGTGTCGGGCCCGCCTTCCGCGCTCAGCGCCGAGAAGTGCGTCAATTCGGTCTGCATGCCGAAAGTGCCATGCCAGCCGCTGATTGCCTTGTGCACGGCCTCGGCACGGGTTTCGACGGCGCGATTCTTGAACAGCACTTCCGGCTGGCCATCGTCGCCCAGTTCCGCATGGTGGTAGTCCGTGTAGCCGGCCTTGAACTTGGCCGATTCGATGCCGGGCAGCGGGTTCTTGAACAGGCTGTCGATATCGTAACGGGTCTGGTGCTGGTCGATTGTCGAACCCTCCGCACTCGGGATGCCGTATTTGTTGTCCAGGCCCGAGACGGAGGCGCCGACATAGCCCCAGCTATCGATGTAGGAACCGCCAAAGCCGGCCCCCTTTTCCTTGGTGCCGGAATGCGGCAGGCGGCCCGAAGCCGAGTCAGGATCGCCTTCGATGCGGTTGCCCGGAATCTTGTAGTCGCCGGTCTGGCGGGTGTTCGCATCCAGGTGCAGCGCCACCTTGCCGATAGCGCCGTCGATGGTGCCGGAGCTCGCCTTGCCGTCATCGACGGTGCTGTAGCGCGCTTCGGCCTGGCCGGTCAGTTTCGACTCCAGCGCGGGCGGAATGCGCTCGTTTACCACGTTGACCAGCCCGCCAATCGCGCCCGAACCGTACATCAGCGAAGCCGGCCCACGCAGGATTTCGATCTGGTGCGCCACCGAACCTTCCGCAGATACCGCGTGGTCGTTGGACAAGCCTGAAACGTCGGAAACAGCCATGCCGTTCTCCAGCATCTTCACACGGGCGCCTTCCAGCCCGCGGATGATCGGGCGCGATGCGCCGGCGCCAAAGGCCGAGGACGACACACCCAGCTCGGACGACAGCGTTTCGCCCAGCGAGTTGGCCATCTTGTCGCGCAATTCGTCGCCGGACAGCACTTTGGCCGGCAGCAGGATTTGCTCGGTTTCGCCCTTATGGAAAGGGTTGGCGGTCACGACGACCTTGGTCACTTCGCCGTCATCGGCGCAGGCAATGGCGGATACGGCCGACAGGACGGCGCCTGCCAGCAAGGAGTACTTGAAATTCATATTTAACCTCTGGATACGACAAACAATAGGCAACGCGCGGCGCAGGGCCGCGGCGGCAGCAAAAGCACGACGTTGTTTGTGTCAGGCCAGCGGTGGCGCGCGTGAATCGTAGGCACGTGCGGTGCGTGCGCTGTAAAGCTGCGGCAAGGCGGCGCCGGCTTGCGGCGCGTTGAAGTCGACAGACGGGAAGGTGAAGCTTGGCGTGTGGATCGCGGACGCCAGCGAGGCAAAGGCCGCGCACTGGCTGCAGTTGTGATCCAGCGCGAGGCCGGCGCTCAGGCCATTGCCATCGACGTCGACATTGCTTGCCTGCTGCTGTTCGCCGCCATGGCGGAATTCCGACCAGTGCGAAACCGCGTGCACCATCCCGAGCTGCTGGGACAGGACCAGCAGCACCGCGAGCAAAACGTGCAGGAAATGGCGATTGGCTTTCTTCACGGCGGCTATTGTAAGCAGATTATGCAAACTTGCGCAATGCATCACGCGCCAGGCCGGCGCCGATGCTGCCGAACAGGTCGCCCTCGACACGGCGGGCGCCCGGCACCAACGCGGCAATCCGCTCGCGCAGCAGTCGCACGCCGCTGGAACCGCCGGTGAAGAAGATGGTGTCGACCTGCCCTGGCTGGACGCCGGCGTCGGCCAGCAGCTGGGTCACCGTGGCGCCGACGCCCGCTACCAGGTGCTCCACCGCGCTATCGAAACCGCTGCGCGTCACCTCCAGCAGCACCGGCGGCGCAAGGCGCTCCAGGTCGAGCTGCACCTGGTCCTCGCTGGACAGGCCGATCTTGGCCTCTTCCACTTTCAATGCCAGCCAGTGCCCGGCACGCTCCACGATCAGGTGCTGCAAGCGTTCCAGCTTGGCCGGCTCGCGCGCATCGCGGATCATTTCCGTCAACTGCGCCTGCATCTTGCGCGTGTAAGCCTGGTTGATCGTGTGCCAGGTCGCTAGGTTGAAGTAGTAACTGGACGGCACCTCGGCGCCGTTCAGGAACTGGCTGCCATAGCCCAGCAGCGGCATGACGCTCGACAGGCTGAGGTACTTATCGAAATCGGTGCCGCCGATATGCACGCCGCCGGTGGCGAGGATGTCGTCCACCCGCTCGGTATGCGCCACCCGATCAGGACCAAGCCGCACAAGGGTGAAGTCCGATGTGCCGCCGCCGATGTCGGCAATCAGGACCAGCTCTTCGCGGTCGATCTGCGCTTCATATTCGAAAGCGGCCGCAATCGGCTCGTACTGGAAAGCCACCTCGCGGAAGCCGACGCTGCGCGCGATTTCGGCCAACGTATCTTGCGCCAGCTGGTCGGCAACCTTGTCGTCATCGATGAAATGCACCGGGCGGCCCATCACCACATGGTCGAAATGGCGGCCGGCTGCGCTTTCGGCGCGGCGCTTCACTTCCCCGATGAACTGGGACAGCAGCAGGCGGAAGGGCAGCGCACGGCCGCCAACCTCTGTCTGGCCATCAATCAGGCTGGTGCCCAGCAAGCTTTTCAGGGAACGCATCAGGCGCCCTTCGCAACCGGCCAGGTATTCGGCCAGCGCGGCGCGGCCATAGCTGGTCTCCTCGTCTTCAGCATTGAAGAAAACCACGGACGGCAGGGTCATCTTGCCATCTTCGAGTTCCAGCATGATGGGCTGGCCGGGGCGCACCCATCCTGCGGTGGAGTTGGAAGTGCCAAAGTCGATGCCGCATGCCTGTGCCATCTTAATCATCCGAAAACCAAAAGGGGCGGTATTTTACCAGAGCGCGGCGCGGCTTGTGCGCCACACCAATGCCAGCCTGGCGCGTATAAGCGAAGGAAACTATTGCCATGTGGTAAGATTGGAGTTTATTTTCAAAATCGCAAGCAACCTTGCCGCAAACCCGCTTTCATGCGCCAAACCCAGCCACAACCTGCGATCAGCCTTGCCGAACAAAAGGCCATCATCCTCCGGGAAGGGCGCCGCGTCACGTCCTATGATGTCGCGCTCGTGGCCGGCGTATCGCAATCGGCGGTTTCGCGCTGCTTCAAGCCTGGCGCCAGCGTGTCGAAAGCGACCTATGCGCGGGTGATGAAGGCTGCCGAAGGGCTGGAATACATCCCGAACGCGGCGGCGCGCAGCCTGATTACACGCCGCACCAATATCGTTGCGATCGTGGTATCGCACACCAGCATGCTGTACAACCCGGCAGCCTTGTCGGAACTTAGCCAGCAGCTAAACCGCCGCGGCAAGCGCGCCCTGCTCTTCACCATGCAGCACGAGGGCGAGATCGAGAGCATCCTGACCGAGATCTGGCAATTCCAGGTCGATGGCGTGGTGGCCGCGTCCCGCCTGACCGAGGCGCATGTCGCGGAATTCAAGCGCAGGAAGGTGCCGTTGGTGGTATTTAACCGCCATTTGCGCGACCTCGATGTCAATACGGTGCTGTGCGACCAGTATGAGGCCAGCCGTGCGCTGGTGACCCGCCTGGCCGCGGCCGGGCACCGTCAGTTTGCCCTGATTGGCGGGCCGGCCCAGAACTCGGTGGCGCGCGAACGTTTGCGCGGCGCGCTGGACCGGATCGCGGAATTGGGGCTGCCTGACGCGCCGGTGTTCCATGGCTGCTTTGACTATTCCAGCGGCGTGGCGGGCCTGCACGAGCTGATTGCGCGCATCGGCGCGGTGCCCGATACCGTGATCTGCGGGAATGATGCGATGGCCATGGGCTGCGTCGACGCGGCGCGCCAGCATTTGCATATCGACGTGCCGTCGCAGATGTCGGTGGTTGGGTGTGATGCGGTTGAAGGGTCAACCTGGTTGAGCTATGAGCTCACGACACTTAAGCAGCCATTGCACAAGATGGCGGTGGCGACTGCGGATCTGATCTGCAACCTGATCGAGGCGGATGGGGAGCATGCAGCGGAGAAGCGGGTGTTCGCCGCGCAGTTTGTGGAAGGCGAGACGGCGCGGCTGGTGCTGCCGAAGGCTGTTCTGGCGGCTTGAAACCGGCAAACCTCGGTCTGACCGAAGGCCGCGGGTTCGGGTTGTGCGCCTTTGACTTTCGTCGAAGATCAACCACCCAGAACCAGCACCGCCAGCAGTCGATCTGACAGGGTCTGACCCTTGGGTCGGACCCTGGTTTACCGGTTTTAGCCGGCAGCAATCCGGTTGGCAATATGCCGCAGCGATTCCTCCACCTGATCCACCAGGATCAGGCAAAGATCACCATCCTGCAGCCGGTCCATCGCCGTATCGATCGCAATGAACTCGCCGGTAATCTGGTCGATTTGCCTGGTACGGCTTGCGCCCACCAGCCCCTGGCGCAGCAAGCCCACCACCTCACCGTCAGCGCGCCCGCGCTGGCAAGCGTCCTGGTACAGGATCACATCGTCGAACGCCTGGCCGAGAATCTCGGTCTGCTCGCGAATATCCTGGTCGCGGCGGTCGCCCGCACCGGAAATCACCACAGAACGGCGCTTGGCCGGCATCGCATCGACAGCCTGCACCAGTGCCAGCATCGCATCCGGATTGTGGCCATAGTCCGCGATCACAGTCGCACCGCGGTACTTGAAGATATTGAAGCGGCCCGGAGCATTATGGCTATCGGTGGTAAAGGTCAGTAAGCCGCGGCGGATCGAATCCCAGTCAATGCCGGCGGCCCAGGCCGCAGCCACCGCCGCCATGGTGTTCTCCACCTGGAAGCCGATGGTGCCATTGAAGGTGATCGGCACATCGGCCAGCGGAATGCGCTGCTCGTTCTTGCCTTCCACCGCAACCAGCTGGCCATTTTCGATGTAGACGGTGCGTTTGCCCTGCGCCAGGTGCGTCGCCACAACCGGGTGGTAACGATCGGCGCCGAAGAAGATCACCTTGCCCTTGCACTTGGCCGCCATCGCAGCCACGATCGGATCGGTCGCGTTCAGCACGGCGTAGCCATGCTCGTCGACATTCATCACGATCACGCGCTTCAGCACCGCCAGGTCTTCCACGGTGGTGATGTAGTTCAGGCCCAGGTGGTCGCCGGCGCCGATATTGGTCACCACGGCTACCTTGCAGCGGTCATAAGCCAGGCCTTCGCGCAGGATGCCGCCACGGGCGGTTTCGAACACGGCCGCATCCACGTCAGGATGCTGCAGCACATTGCGCGCCGAACGCGGGCCCGAGCAGTCGCCGGAATCGATCTGGCGGCCATTGACGTACACGCCATCTGTATTGGTCATGCCCACGCGCAGGCCGGACGACGCGATCAGGTGCGCGGTCAGGCGCACGGTGGTGGTCTTGCCGTTGGTACCGGTCACGGCAATCACCGGAATGCGGCCATCGTCGCCCTCAGGGAACATGGTGTTGATGATCGCCTCGCCAATCGGACGGCCCTTGCCATAGGACGGCGACAAGTGCATGCGCAGGCCAGGCGCGGCATTGACTTCCACCACGCCGCCATTCTGTTCTTCGATAGGACGCAGCACGGAATCACACACCACGTCCACGCCGCAGATATCAAGGCCGATCATCTGCGCCGCTTCCACCGCACGCGCTGCCACTTCAGGGTGCACGTCGTCGGTGACGTCGGTGGCGGAGCCGCCGGTAGACAGGTTCGCGTTATTGCGCAGAACGACGCGCTGGCCGATCGGCGGCACGGAATCGGCAGCCAGTCCTTGCAACGCCAGGCGCGCCAGGGCAATGTCGTCGAAACGGATCTTGGTCAGCGCGGTACCGTGGCCGGTGCCGCGGCGCGGGTCGGCATTGACGATGTCCACCAGCTCACGCACCGAGTGCACGCCGTCGCCCACCACATGAGGAGGATCGCGGCGCGCGGCAGCAACGAGCTTGTTGCCGATCACCAGCAGGCGGAAATCGTGGCCGGCCAGGAAGCGTTCGACCATGATGTCGTCGCGGAATTCCTTGGCCGCGTTGTACGCTGCGATGGTCTGTTCGCGGGTGGTAATGTTGACCGTTACACCCTTGCCCTGGTTGCCGTCTTTCGGCTTGACCACGACAGGCAGGCCGATTTCCAGCGCGGCTTTCCATGCGTCCTCGGCGTCGACCGCGGTACGTCCAACAGGCACCGGCACGCCGGCGGCGTCCAGCAGCTTCTTGGTCAGTTCCTTGTCCTGCGCGATGGTTTCGGCGATCGCGCTGGTGCTGTCCATTTCAGCGGCCTGGATGCGGCGCTGTCTGGAGCCCCAGCCGAAGCTCACCATCGAACCTTCGGTCATGCGGCGGAACGGGATCTTGCGCGCCACGGCGGCGTGCACGATAGAACCAGTCGATGGCCCCAGGCGCACATCTTCATCCAGTTCGCGCAACTCATGCAAGGCAGCTGCCAAATCGAATGGAGCGTCGTCCATGGCGGCCTTGCACAGCTTCTCAGCCCATTCCATCGCCAGGCGGCCTACCGCTTCCTCGGTGTATTCCACGACGGTCTGGTAGATGCCGTCTTCCAGGGTCTGGGTGGTGCGGCTGAAGGTGACGGGACAGCCAGCTTCGGCTTGCAGGCCCAAGGCCGCCAGTTCCAGCACGTGTGCCATCGGGATGGTGTCGGCATGTCCGTCCGGCTGCAGCTGGGCCAGGCGCGGAAAGCGGGTGCGAAGGCGCACTTCGAAACCAGGGATCTTGTCGACGGAGCGTTCTTCCGGCGTGCAGGACACGATGGCTTCAACAGCCGTATGGTGGCTCCACAGATTAGGGCCGCGCAGTGCGCGGAGGCGAATAACTTCCATTCCTGGTAATCCTTAGTTTTTCTTGGTATTCCACTCGAAGGTGCGCAGCGCGGCACCAATCAGGTCCGGCGACAGGCCCATGGCCCAACCGGCGCCGATTGCAGCCAGCACTGCTTCCTTGCGGTCCTCGCCACTGGCCGGCAGGCAGGACGGGGGCAATACAGCCAGCTCGTCGCGGCCGGCAGCCATGACGAAGCCGCCATCGCGCAGGAACACGGCACGGCCGCCATCCTGGCGGTGCGAGTCGATCGCAGGCACGTGTTCGTCGGTGCCGTAGAAGATCACGTCGCCGTCGCACAGTTCAGCCATTTCGACCACTTGCGCATCGGAGGCATTCAGCACGGCAGCACCTTCCGGCAGCACGACGTCGACTTGGGTACGCAGCACGCCATACATCTGTTCAGCAGTGTTGATGTAGAACTCGCCCAGCTCCTCGTGGCCGGCGGCGTCGGTCACCACGCCCACCATGCACTTGTCGTAAGAGAAGCCTTCGCTCAGGATCATGCGGCCGGAATTGGCGAATACCGCCGCTTCCACATTCTTGTTCAGGAGCAGGCGCTCGCCAGATTCCCATTCGGTCAGCGGACCGCGCGCCACATTGCGGCCATTCAGGAACACGCCTTGCTCGGTTGCGGTGCCGACGTAGCGGCCGCTCATTTGCAGCAGCCAGCCGATCAGGCGTGCGATCAGCGCGTTCTGGCGGCTGCCGGCCACGCCCACGATCGGGATGCGGCCATCGTCGTCTTCCGCGAACAGCTGGTCGGCAATCGCGTGGCCAACCGGGCGCGCCATGCCGCCGGCGGCAGGCTTCAGGTGCGCCAGCAAGCCGGGGCTCGCGTTCACTTCGATAATCGCGCCGCCCTGCTCTTCCAGCGGTTTGGAAATGTCGGCGGCAACCAGGTCGATGCCGGCAATGTCGAGGCCAATCGTGCGGGCCGCCAGCGCTGCCATTTCGGCAACTGCCGGGTGCACCAGGTCAGTCACATCGTTGGCCACGTTGCCGTTTACCTGGATCAGGACCTTGCGGCCGGCTTCCACCACCGAGTCCGGAGTCAGGCCCTGGCGCTTCAGGTCCAGCTGCACTTCTTCCGACTTCTTCGGTTCAACGATATTCAGCGGGAATTCTTCGGTGGTGCCGCGACGCGGGTCGGTGTTGATCTGGCTGTCCACCAGCTCCTGCACCGAGGATTTGCCGTCGCCGGTCACCCACAGCGATTCGCCCATGGAGGCTGCCACCATGCGGCGGCCGACCACCAAGAGCCGGTGTTCGTTACCGACGATGAATTTCTCGACGATCACGCTCTTGCTGCCACCGCGCACAACGGCGATATCGTAAGCAGCGCGCACGTCGGCTTCGGTCATCAGGTTCAGCGACACGCCGCGGCCGTGGTTGCCGTCGTACGGCTTGACGGCCACCGGCAAGCCGATGTCCTGCGCTTCTTCCCAGGCCTCGTCGGCGCTCTTGACCAGGGTGCCTTCCGGTACCGGTACGCCGACGGACTTCAGCAAGTCCTTGGTCATGTCCTTGTCGGAGGCGATGCCTTCGGCGATGGCCGAGGTGTTATCGGTTTCCGCAGTCCAGATGCGGCGCTGGCGCGCCCCGTGGCCCAGTTGCACCAGGTTGCCATCGGTCAGGCGGATATGCGGGATCTTGCGGTCGGTCGCCGCATCCACGATGGAAGCGGTCGATGGGCCGAGGCACAGCGATTCAACCATCGAGGTCAGTTTTTGTACCGTGGCCGCCAGGTCGTAAGGCTTGTCTTCGATGGCAGCCATCAGCAGGTCCTTGCCGGCGGCCAGTGCGGCGCGGCCAACCTGTTCCTGGCGGGTGCGGAATGCCATTTTATAAATACCACTGCCTTCGGCGGTCTGGCGGGTCTTGCCAAAGCCGGTACGCATGCCGGCCAGGTTTTGCAGTTCCAGCACCACGTGTTCCAGGATATGGCCGGCGTAAGTGCCGTCGCGCAGGCGCTCGCAGAAGCCGCCACGTTCGCCGACGCCGCAGCGATGCTCGATCAGGCCAGGCAAGAAGGCCGTCAAGCGTTCATAAAAACCGGGGAGTTTATTCGAGGGGTAGTCTTCAAGCTCGCCAATATCCAGCCACGCTTCGATTACCGGGCGATAGGTCCAGATATTCGGTCCGCGCAGATGTGTTACACGGAGAAACTCAATGTCTTTCTTTTTTGTCATGTTTTAGCTCTTGTACCTCTTGCGGTATACTCCGCCCGTCCTTCTATTTTCCCACTGTTTCGCAATTCTTGCCACTTGGCAAAGAGTGCCGGAGTCTGATCCACAATGATAACAAACCAACTTTCCTCTGAGCTCAGCCTGACAGAACTTCCCGACAGGTGGCGCACAGAGTTGCCAGCGCTTGCACCGGAAGAAAACGTACTTGGCGCGCTGGAGGTTGACCTGGACTCCAAGCTTCACTTCAACAAAGGCCTGGTACTCCTTACCGAGCGCCGCATTATGGCACGCGCACCCGGTGAAACGGTATGGCGAGATTGGACTTATCGTCCTGGCATGTCGCTAAAACTGCACGATCACGCCGGGGTCGGCCACCTGGAACTGGTGGACGACAAGCAGCGCCTGGCCGCATGGCGCTTCACACTGGGCCAGAACCTGCTCGCCATCCGCTTGTCCGAGAACTTCCCGCGCCTGCTGCAAGCGCACGTGCACGGCAAGCCGCTGCCGCAAGTCGAACAGAACTCCTGCCCTACCTGCAAGGCGCCGCTGGAAGCGGACCAGGAAGAATGCCCGGTTTGCACCAAGGTCGTCCACACGCCGCCTTCCACCTGGACCCTGTTCCGCCTGTGGCGCTTTGCGCGGCCCTACCAGTGGCAACTGGCGCTTGGCTTTGCAATGATGCTGCTGTCGACCGGCGCGCACCTGATCCCGCCCTACATCATCATGCCGCTGACGGACAATGTGCTGATCCCTTACCAGAACGGCAAGCCGGTGGAGCACATGCTGGTGGTGCAGTACATGGCTGCATTGACCGGCGCCGCCGTGCTGGCATGGATATTCGGCTGGGCCAAGACCTATGTGCTGGCGCTGGTGTCGGAACGCATTGGCGCGGACCTGCGCACCACCACGTATGAACACCTGCTGCGCATGTCGCTGGAATATTTCGGCGGCAAGCGCACCGGCGACCTGATGTCGCGCATCGGTTCCGAATCGGACCGCATCTGCGTCTTCCTGTCGCTGCACCTGCTCGATTTCGCCTCCGATGTCCTGATGATCATCATGACCGGCTTGATCCTGTTCACCATCGACCCCTGGCTGGCCGTGGCCACGCTGCTGCCGCTGCCTTTCATCGCATGGATGATCCATCTGGTGCGCGACAGGCTGCGTACCGGCTTTGAAAAGATCGACCGCGTCTGGGGCGAAGTGACCAACGTGCTGGCCGATACGATTCCCGGCATCCGCGTGGTGAAAGCCTTTGCGCAGGAAACCCGCGAAGCAACGCGCTTCCGGACCGCCAACAAGCACAACCTGGCCGTCAACGACAAGTTGAACAAGGTGTGGTCGCTGTTCTCGCCGACCGTGTCGTTCCTGACCGAACTGGGCATCCTGGTGATTTACGTGTTCGGCATCTGGATGATCTCCAAGCACAACATCACCGTCGGCGTCTTGAGCTCCTTCGTCCTGTACGCCAACCGCTTCTATGGCAAGCTCGATTCCATGAGCCGCATCGTGTCGGTGACGCAAAAGTCCGCTTCGGCCGCCAAGCGCATCTTCGATATCCTGGACCACGTGTCGAGCGTGCCCGATCCGGTGCAGCCGGTGAAGGTCGAGAAGGTCCACGGCGACATCACGCTGCGCGAAGTGGGCTTCCGCTACGGTAACCGCGCCGTCAACCGCGGGGTGAACCTGGAAATCAAGGCCGGTGAAATGATTGGCCTCGTGGGCCACTCCGGTTCCGGCAAGTCGACCCTGGTCAACCTGATCTGCCGCTTCTACGACGTGGCGGAAGGCGCGATCCTGCTGGATGGCGTGGATATCCGCAACTACGCAGTGTCGGATTACCGCCGCAATATCGGCCTGGTGTTGCAGGAGCCTTTCCTGTTCTTCGGCACCATTGCGGAAAACATCGCCTACGGCAAGCCGGAGGCGACCCGCGAAGAAATCATGAAGGCCGCCCGCGCAGCACACGCCCACGACTTCATCCTGCGCCTGCCGCAGGGTTACGATTCGATGGTGGGCGAGCGCGGCCAGGGCCTGTCGGGCGGCGAGCGCCAGCGTATTTCGATTGCGCGCGCGCTGCTGATCGATCCGCGCATCCTGATCCTCGACGAAGCGACTGCATCGGTGGACTCGGAAACCGAGAAAGAGATCCAGAAGGCGCTGGACAATCTGGTCGCCGGCCGCACAACGATTGCCATTGCGCACCGCCTGTCAACGCTGCAGCGGGCGAATCGCCTGGTGGTGATGGACCGCGGCAAGGTGGTCGAAGAAGGCCCGCACGACGAACTGATGGCCAGGGAAGGCGCCTACTACCGCCTCTACCAGGCGCAGGCACGTAACGTCGATACCGACATGGATGACAAGGCAAAGAGCCGTGAAGATGATTAATTTTACTTTGAGCCGAGACAGCTTCGGTAAGCTGAACCTGATCGACGCCAACGGCGTGTTGCATGAAGGCGTGTCGCCGGTACGCGCATTCCCCATTCAGGCGCCGGATGAAGGCCTGTCGCTGGTGAACACCGACGGCAAGGAAGTGGCCTGGCTGGATCGTATATCAGACCTGGCGCCGGAACTGGCGGACATTGTGCGCGAAGAACTGGCCGGCCGTGAATTCATGCCGGTCATCCAGCGCATCGTTGATGTGGGCAGCTATGCCTGCCCTTCCACCTGGAGCGTCGAAACCGACCGCGGCGAAACCAGCTTCGTGCTGCGCGGCGAAGAAGATATTCGCCGTATCGGCAGCGTCTCGCTACTGGTGTCGGACAGCCACGGCATCCACTTCCTGATCCGCGACCAGTTCGCGCTGGATAAGCACAGCAAGAAAATCCTCGATCGATTCCTCTGATCGCGTGGCCAGCCATCCCATCCAGTCCAGGGCACCCGGTTCGGCGAAGCGCCCAACCGGGCCGCGGTAGAAAATTGACATGGATCATGTGCCCGATTTTTTCCCATCGGCACAATTGCAGTTCGACACTACTGGAGAACTCCATGGATTCCATCGTCTTCGGGCCCGACCTGGCACTGGGCATTCCCGTTCTCGACCAGTCGCACCGCATCGTCTTCGACATGCTCGACGCCATGGAAGCCCTGCCCCGTCCCGCCTTTGACGCAGCCTGCCGCAACCTGGCAACTGAATTCATCGAGCATCTGCGCGAGGAAAACAGCCTGATGGAGCGCATCGCCTACCCGGCCGCCCAAGCCCACCGCGCTGCCCACGGCTATTTGCTGGAAAAGGTCGCCCGCACCCTGCGCCTGCTGAAGGACGACGAGGAAGCCATGGCACGCGAGATCATCCGCACCCTGCCGGACTGGCTCGAAGCCCACATCAACACCATGGACCTTGCGCTCGCAGTTGCGGCATCCCGGTTAGAGTAATAAAGTGCTTGACTTGGAGCGCACTCTAACTTTTACGATCACCCCATGGATTCGCACCTGAGCATTGACGAAGTCGCCAAACGTACCGGCCTCACCGCCTATACCCTCCGTTATTACGAGCGCATCGGGCTGATTGCCCCGGTCAATCGTGCGGCGGGCGGCCAGCGGCGCTACGCGGCATCGGACCTTGCCTGGATCGAATTCCTGCTGCGTCTGCGAACGACCCATATGCCAATCGGCAAAATGCAGTCATTCGCAAAACTTCGCGGCGCTGGGGACTCGACGGTGCCGGAACGGCGCCGGATGCTGGAAGTGCATATGCAGGACGTTCTCGCCGAAATCGAGGCGATGCAACAAGCTGCTGCATCATTGCAGGCCAAAATCGAGTATTACCGCTCACTGGAGCAGTCCCTGGCGTCGAATCCAACCACCAATGGAGGACATGCCAATGAACACCGAAAGCCGCTACGAGCGCGGGCTCGCAAAACTGCGTGAAGTCGATGGCCAGGCCGGCGATCGCGTCGTGCAAAGCCTGGAAGATATTGCGCCGGATTTCGCCCGCTACCTGATCGAATTCCCCTTTGGCGACATCTATTCGCGTCCAGGGCTTGACCTGAAATCCCGCGAGATCGCCGTGGTGGCCGCGCTGACCGCCATGGGCAACGCTACGCCCCAGCTCAAGGTGCACATCCACGCCGCCCTCAACGTCGGCGTCAGCCGCGAAGAGATCGTGGAGACCATCATGCAAATGGCCGTCTACGCCGGCTTTCCCGCCGCACTCAACGGCCTGATGGCCGCCAAAGAAGTGTTCGCGCAATAAAAAAGGGGCAGCAAGAGCTGCCCCATACACCCCCTACAGGTGAGAAAACTGGTACGCCGGTCAGGCGACGGCGAGTTCCTGCGCCATGCCGCCGGACGACATGGCCTCGAGCCTGGCGCGGTCGGTAATGCGCAGATCACGGTTGCTCAGGACAATCGAGCCATCCTGGCGCAAGCGGGCCAACTGGCGGCTGACGCTCTCCACGGTCAAGCCCAGGTAGCCGCCGATATCTTCGCGCGACATGCGCAACTGGAAGCTGGTCGAAGAGTAGCCGCGCTGGGCGTAACGGCCGGCCAGGTTCAGCAGGAACATGGCCAGGCGCTGTTCGGCGCGCATATGGCTCAGGAACAGCATCACCGACTGCTCGCGCTGGATTTCGCGGCTCATGGTGCGATGGAACTGCTGCAGCAAGCCAGGAATCTGCATCACCAGCTCTTGCAGGCGGTTGAAGGGGATCTCGCAGACTTCGCTGTCCTCCAGCGCCACGGCGTTGCAGGAATGCTGGCCATTGCCGATGGCTTCCATGCCCAGCAGGTCGCCGGCCATGTGGAAACCGCCAATCGTCTGTTCGCCGCGCTGGTTCACCTGCACGGTCTTGAAGTGGCCGAAGCGCACGGCATACAGGCTGTGGAAGCTGTCGCCGGTCTTGTACAGCGGCTCGTCGCGGTTGACGCGGCGGCGGCGTGAAATGATCTGGTCAAGGCGAGCAACATCCTCGTCGGCCAGGCCCTGTGGCAGGCAAAGGCGGTTGAAGCTGCACAGCGAGCATTTGGCTGCGACTGGTGCGCAAGTTTTGGCGTTTGCAGGGGTGATTGGGATGACCGGGCTCATTTTGCTGCTCCTTGTTTTCGATGGAAGCAGTATCGCGCCCGGCGTCATTTCCCGGTATCAAGCATCCTGTGTAGTTGCTGTAGTGGTTCCCCTACAGCCGCTCAGATCAGCCCGTGCTCGAGGGCATAGCGGGTCAGCTCGGCATTCGTGGACATGCCCATTTTCTCCAGGATGCGGCTGCGATAGGTTGTCACAGTGTTAGGACTGAGGTGTAGTTTTTCCCCTATGCGCACCAGGGACTCGCCCTGGGCGATCAGCTTGAAAACTTCCAGTTCGCGGTTGGAAAGCTCTTCGTGGTCGCCGCTCGGGCCGCCGCCGACCAGGGTTGCCAGTTTTTCCAGCAACGCCGGGCTGACGTGCTTGCCGCCCGAGGCAGCCTTGCGCACGGCCTCGATCAGGGTCGCCGTCGGCGCATCCTTGGTCAGGTAGCCGGAGGCGCCCGACTTCAGCGCGCGCACTGCGTAAATTTCCTCGGAATAGGTGCTCAGCACCAGCACCGCCATGCGCGGGCATTCGCTGCGCAGGCTTTTCAGCAGGTCCAGGCCATTCTTGCCCGGCATCTTGATGTCCACCAACGCCACGTCGAAACTGCGTTCGGCGACGCGCTGCATCGCTTCCACGGCGTTGCCGGCCTCGCCCTCCACGCTGATATCGGGCGCCGTGCCCAGCATGAGGCGCACGCCATTGCGCGCAATCGCATGGTCGTCGACCAGCAAAACGGTGATCTTGTCACCCATTCTTGTCCTCCAAAGGCAGGCGCAGGTGCAGGGTAGTGCCCTGCCCGGCCTTGCCGCTGATATTCAGTTCGCCGGCAAAGCGGCGCGTGCGCTCGTGCATGCCGAACAAGCCCCACGATTCGCGGTCGGACAAGCCGGCACTCTCGATACCCTTGCCATTGTCTTCCACCCGCAGCACCACGTTCTCGCCATCGGTATCCACGATTACGCGCGCCTCGCTTGCCTCGGCATGGCGCACCACGTTGGTCAGCGCTTCCTGCGCAACGCGGAACAGCATGGTGCTCCGCTCGGCATCGAGCTCCAGCGCCTGCGCCTTTGGCGTGATATTGCAGCTGCATTGCAAGCCGCTGCGCTGCGCCACCTGTTCCGCATACCATTCCAGCGCGGGCCAGATGCCCAGCTGATCCAACACGCTTGGACGCAGGTCGGTAATCACGCGGCGCACGGTCTCTATCGCATCTTGCGCCAGCTTGGCCGCATCCTTCAACAGCGGATCCGATTGTTCTCCGCCACGTTCGATGGCGACCGAGATATAGGCCTTGATGCCGGTCAGCAGGCCGCCCAGTTCATCATGGATTTCCTGGGCGATGCGGGTGCGTTCGTGTTCCTTCAGTTTTTCCTGGTACGCGGCCAGTTCACGCAGCTCTTTCTGCGACTGCCGCAGCACCTGTTCAGCCAGTTGTTTCTCGTCGATCAGGCGCTGCTCCCGCAGCAGGCGGTCGATGGCGCCCGCCAGGAAGTCGAGGTAGCGGCCGTCGCTGTCCTTCACCAGGTAGTCGCGCGCGCCGCGGCGCATCGCTTCCGCTGCCACGGTGGCGCTGTCGGCGCCGGTCAGCATCATCACCGGGATATTTGGCTGAGGCTCGCCCCGGTCTGCCGCAAGACGGGCCAGGAATTCAAGCCCGGTCAGGTCGGGCAAGTGATAATCGAGCAGGATGCAGTCGGGCTCTTCGCGCAAAGCGATATCCAGGCCTTCCTGGCCGCTTTCCGCTTCCAGCAATTCGCAGTTGAAGCCCGGCGCCTGCGCAAAGGCGCGGCGGCAGGCGATACGGTCAACGATATCGTCCTCGACGATAAGGACCCTTACCCTGTTCATGGCAGCTCGCTGATCGTCCAGTACAGGTTGATCGAGCGGACCACCTCCACGAACTGGCGGTAATCCACCGGCTTGGTCATGTAGCCGGCGACGCCCAGGTCGAAGCTGCGCATCTTGTCCTGCTGTTCTTCCGACGTGGTCAGGACGATGACTGGGATGCGGCGCAGCAGCGGGTCCTGCTTGACGTTCTGCAGGAACTCGATGCCGTTCATGATCGGCATGTTCAGGTCCAGCAGGATGATGCATGGCTGTTCGTTGCCCGGCTCGCGCAGGTATTCCAGCGCGGCCTCGCCGTTTTCCGTCGCCACGATACGGTTGCCGACATGGACCTCCTTCAGCGCGCGCAGGATGGTCATCACGTCGACCTGGTCGTCTTCAACCAGCAGGATTGGCTTGCTCGTATTATTCATGCGTTATTCTTTCTTTTCTTTGGCAGGGTGAAATAGAAGGTCGTGCCTTTGCCCAGCTCGGACTCCAGCCACACCGTGCCCTGGTACATTTCCACAATTTTTTTCACCAGCGCCAGGCCGACGCCCGTGCTTTCAACCCGGTCGCGCGGCGCCAGCGTCTGGAACAGCTGGAAAATCCGTTCAAAGTGCCGCTCCGCGATGCCGGGGCCGTTGTCGCGAACGTGGAAGCGCCACTGGCTGCCTTCGTCGGCCCAGCCCACTTCGATCTCGCCTTCCGGCTTGTCCATGTACTTGACCGCGTTCGACACCAGGTTGTGGAACAACTGCTGGATGCGGGTCGGTTCGCCGGCAACCGTCGGCATGCCGGGCATGACGGTAACCTTGATATGCGCCGGAACTGCCAGCAGATCGACCACCTCGGCCACCAACTGGTCGAGCTGCACCGGCACCACGGCTTCCTTGATGCGGCCAACGCGCGAATACTGCAGGATGCCGTCGATCAGGGCGCCCATGCGGTGCACGCGGTTGATCAGGAGCCGCATGTGCTCCTTGCCTTCTTCATTGAACTTATCGGCGTAATCATGCGCCAGCCAGTCGGCCAGCGAGCCGATGCCGCGCAGCGGCGCCTTCAGGTCGTGCGACACGACGTAGGCAAAGTTGGTCAGTTCTTCGTTGGCGCTGCTCAGCTCCTGCAGCAGTTGCTGCGCCTTTTCTTCGGCGTGCTTGCGCTCGGTGATGTCGCGCACCAGGCCAGTGAACATGCGGCGTCCGCCCAGCCACATTTCCGTGACGGCCAGGTCCATTGGGAAGATACTGCCGTCGCGGCGCAAGCCCTGCACTTCACGGCCCTTGCCGATGATGCGCTTTTCGCCGGTGGTCATGTAATGCTGGAGGTAGCCGTCGTGCGCTTCGCGGTGCGGCGCAGGCATCAGGATCTTGACGTTGCGGCCGAGGACTTCCGATTCCGGATAGCCGAACATGCGCTCTGCGGCCGGGTTGACCCGTTCGATGATGCCGTGTTGGTCGATCGTGATGATCGCATCGACCGCCGTTTCGAAGATCGCGCGCATGCGCGCTTCACTTTCCTGCAAGGCGTGTTCGGCCTTCTTGCGCGCGCTGATGTCGTGGATGGTCGCCATCACCATCGGCTGCGTGCCATTGTCCTGCAGCGGCGACAGGCTCACTTCGACCGGGAACTCGGTGCCGTCCTTGCGGGTGGCGAACAGTTCGAATCCGGCACCCATGGCGCGCGGATGCGGGCGCTCAAAATAGCTGCCGCGCAGGCCCACGTGGCCGTGGCGGAAGCGTTCGGGGATCAGCGATTCCAGCGACTTGCCTTGCAGTTCGCCCGGATCATAGCCAAACAGGTTTTCCAGCGCGGGGTTGACCAAGATTAGTTGGCCTTCCTTGTCGATGATCAGCATCGCGTCCGTCGCCGACGCCAGCAGCCATTGCAGGCTGCGTTCCGCAATCGTTGAATGTGTCAAAGCCTGGTCCTGTCGGTGGTCAAATCCTGTCATCCTATGATTGTAGCGTCCCTTGGGGCAAGGGGCCAAATGCGGGTCCCCAAGAATATGTCGGTCAAACTTGACTTAGGTCAAGTGGCACTGGTGACGCGGCGCAAGATGCCCGTTAAAGTGCCCCAAAAGTGGAGACTCGCCATGTTACCTGAAGAAATTGACCGTTGGACTGCCGTCCTGCGCCAGCGGCGCGAGGTGCTGGCTGGCCGCGATTCCGCCGAAGTGGCGGAGATTGACGCCGCGCTGGAACGCTTGCAGGCCGGGACCTTTGGCCAATGCCTGCGCTGCGGGCGCGCAATCGCCGCGGGACGCATGCAGGCCCAGCCTGGGGCCGCGACTTGCCTGGCATGCCAGGAACTCGCCGAACGCCAGCGCTCCTTCATCTCGCTTCCTGCCGCTTAACGCAGCTTTGACCTGTATGGCCTGCATGCCGGGCCTTCGCTTTCCGCACCATTGCAGATATGCCGCCGGCACTCCACTGCACCGGGCTCGCCGGACCATGGGCAGCGCTTGAATACTTCCGCGACCTTTTCCGATTCGGCTGCAGGCTTGCGGCGCAGTGCACTTTTCTTGCGTGGCGGCTGTTTGGCGCTGGCCTGGTGCTTCGGGCGCGCAGTGACGGCATTGGCAGGGCGGGCGCGGTGGTGTGGAGCCGCCACGGCCTTGCCCGGCGCAGGCGCCTGTTCCGACGAACCTTCCAATGCCGACTGGCCAGGCCTGGCGGCAGCCCGCTGTCCCTGGTTGACATGCTCCGGCGCCCGCGCCACAGCCTCCGGCCCTGGCGCCGCCTGCGCCCTGCCACCTTCCGGTGCAAGCGTGGTGGCGACTGCCATCAGGTCCCGTTCAATGCCTACACGCTGCGCGAGGACGACCGCGCCACCGGCCAGGCCGGCCAGCAGCGCCCCGCATGACATCCAGAACACCGGCCCTTGCCACTCCAGCAGCCGCGCGCGCGACGCGCGGTCGGCACGCGCAGACGATTTCGCGCCCGCATCCGGCGCCGGCGGCGGCTCTGGTTTTTCGCTGTCGTCTTGCTGTTCTGTCATACGCCAAACATAGCAACAAATACATGGGAATGTCGCATGCTTGTAGCGCCCGCGACGCTTGAGCTAAGATAATTACTCCGGTGCAAATGGGCCACACCCAGATGAAAAGCTTCCAGGGCTTCTTCCGTGATCTAGGACTCCAGCGCAAACTCTTGCTGGTGTCGGTCCTCACGACGATTGCGGCCATGCTCGTTGCACTGCTTGCACTGGCCAGCTACGACTTGCTGGTCGCCCGCCCGCGCGTGGTGCAAGACCTCGCCGTGCGCAGCGAACTGTTTGCATTGAGCCTCGATTCCGACCTCAACTTCGGCGACAGCAGCGGCGCGGCCCGCAAGCTGGAAGCCTTGCGCAGCAGTCCCGAGATTACCCAGGCCTGCCTGTTCACGGCCGACAAACGCGTGTTTAGCCACTTCAACCGCGATTCCTCGGATAGGTGCGAATGGTCGCAGGAACTGGAACGCGACGGGCATCGCTTTGACGGTTACGCATTGGCGACGCTATCCCCCATCCGGATCGAGCGCGAGCTGGTCGGCTACCTGGCGACCGTTTACCACCTGCCGTCGATGCTCGAGCGCCTGCGCCAGTACGGCCTGGTGCTCGGCGTGGTGCTGCTCACCCTGTCGTTCGGCGGCATCCTGTATGCCTTCAGTTCGCGCAGGCTGGTCACGCAGCCGCTGCTCGCGCTGTCAGCCGTCGCCGACCGCGTCACGCGCGAACAGCGCTTCGACCTGCGGTCGCCGGTCAGCGGCCGCGACGAAGTCGGCCGACTGGCCACGGCCTTCAACGCCATGCTCGCCACCATCGCGGCGCGCGACGCGGCCCTGCGCCGCAGCCAGGCCCTGCTCACCAATATCGTCGAGAAGTCGTCAGCGGTGATCTACGTCAAAGACCTTGATGGCCGCTACCTGATGGTCAACCACAGCTTCCGCATGTTGCTGCCTCCCGGGTCGCCTGAGCCACTCGGAAATACCGACGAAGTGCTGTTCAGCCGCGACATGGCGCATTCGATCCGCCAGGCTGACCGAGCAGTGTTGGCCAGCGGGCGGGCCTCCAGCCACGAAGAAACCTCGGGCGGCACGGTGGGCGGCCCACGCACCTATATTTCCGAGAAGTTCCCGCTGATCGATGAATTCGGCCATATCTGGGCGCTGGGCGGCGTCTCCACCGACATCACGGACCGTAAGCGCAGCGAACTGGAACTGGAGAAGCTGGTCAATGTGCGTACCCGCCAGATCGCCGACACCAACCGCGAACTGGCCGATTCCCTCGGCAGCCTCCAGCGCGCGCAAGAGGAACTGGTACGCAGCGAAAAGCTGGCGGCGCTGGGTTCGCTGGTTGCCGGCGTGGCGCACGAACTGAATACGCCTATCGGCAACAGCCTGCTGGCCGTCAGCACGCTGCTGGACCAGACCACAGCCTTTGCCACCGCGGTGGAATCCGGCGTCAAGCGCTCCGCCCTCGCCGCCTATCTTGGCGACGTCAACAACGGCAGCCAGATCGTGCTGCGCAACCTTCATCGTGCGGTGGACCTGGTATCGAGCTTCAAGCAGGTTGCCGTCGACCGGGCAACTTCGCAAAGCCGTGAATTCCAGCTGGACGAACTGGTGTCGGAAATCCTGCTGGTGCTGATGCCGACGTTTAAGAAGTCCGGCATTCGGGTCAGCCACGCCATTCCGCACGGGATCGTCATGGCCAGCTACCCGGGGCCATTCGGCCAGGTGCTCATCAACCTCGTCAACAATGGATTGATCCACGCCTTTGAAGGCAAGGAGCATGGCGAAATCGTCATCACGGCCGACGCCATCGGCACAGACTCGGTAGCGATCTCGGTTCGCGACAACGGCATCGGCATCGCCCCCGAAAACATGGGCAAGATCTACGATCCCTTCTTCACCACCAAGCTGGGACGCGGCGGCTCCGGCCTTGGGCTCAACATCGTCTACAACATCGTGTATGGCTTGCTCGGTGGGCGCATAGACGTAAAAAGTGCCCTCGGAGAGGGCACGAGTTTCATCCTGACCTTGCCGGTCAGGGTTTAGTGGATTTCCAGCTTGCGGCTACCCTGCTTGGCCTTTTTCGGCAAAGTCAGCTCCAGCACGCCGCCTTCGCACTTCGCGGTGGCCTGGCTGTCATCGATATCGTGTTCCAGGGTAAAGCTGCGATACTGCTCGCCGAAATAGCGTTCGCTCCGCACAACGGCGCCGCCCTGCTTTTCTTCCTCGACCCGTTTGGTCTCGGCGGCGATCGTCACGCGGTTGCCGGAAATATCAACCTTGATGTCATCCTTGTTCACGCCCGGCACATCGGCACGAACGGTGTATGAGGTCTCATTCTCGTGCACATCGATGCGGATCGGCTGTTGCCCCTCTCCTTCACGCGTGATGTTTGCCAGCCGGAAGTCACGGAACAGGTCTTCAAAGTTGCGGAAGGGATCGAAACGGGCCAGGTCAGTGAATGGATCGTAACGCCTCAGATTAGCCATGATTTCCTCCTTTCTCGTGATGCGACAATATTTTAGACCCCGCTCAGGCGGCGTGCCACAGATTCTGGCAATCGGGCGAACTGTCGCTTTCATGACTAATCTATGGCGCTTGAGTCTTCATGAAAGGCAACGACTTTTCTCATTCAGAAATAAATGCTAGGCTACTCTTTTGTGAAATTAACATCGGAGCAGCAAATGATCGTCGGCATCGACCTCGGCACAACCAATAGCCTCATCGCCGCCTGGCACAATGGCGAGCCACGGTTGATCCCCAACAGCCTCGGGGATTTCCTCACCCCGTCCTGCGTCAGCGTTGACGAAGACGGCACAATCCTCATTGGCAAGGCGGCGCGCGAACGCCTGCAGACCCACCCGACCAACAGTGCGGCAGTCTTCAAGCGCCATATGGGCAGCAACAAGCAGTTCACGCTCGGCGGGCGCAACTTCCGCGCCGAGGAACTGTCGGCGCTGATCCTGCGCGCCTTGAAAGAGGATGCGGAAGCGGCCCTCGGCCAGCCGATCACCGAAGCCATCATCACCGTTCCCGCCTACTTCTCCGACGCGCAGCGCAAGGCGACCCGCGCGGCTGGCCAACTGGCGGGCCTCAAGGTCGAACGCCTGCTGAACGAACCGACCGCCGCCGCCCTCGCCTACGGCATTCACCAGCGCGGCAAGGAGACGCAGTTCCTGGTGTTCGACCTGGGCGGCGGGACCTTTGACGTTTCCGTACTCGACCTGTTTGAAGGCGTGATGGAGGTGCGGGCCTCTGCCGGCGACAACTTCCTGGGCGGCGAAGACTTCGTCAACCTGCTGATCGACGAGTTCTTCAAGCAGGCGTCCATTCCCGTCGAGCTGAAACAGGACGGCCGGTTCATGCAAAGCCTGGTGGCGCAAGCCGAGCAGGCCAAGCGCAAGCTCAGCGAAGCGCCGGAAGCGCTGCTGCAGACCAACCACGCCGGCATCACCTATTCCATGCCGCTGGACGAAGCGGGCCTCGAACGCATTACCGCGCCCTTGCTGGCTCGCCTCCGCTCGCCGGTCGAGCGCGCACTGCGTGACGCCAACCTGCAGACTGCCAGCCTGGACAACATCGTCCTGGCCGGCGGCGCCACGCGCATGCCGATCGTGCGCCGCATGGTGGCACGCATGTTTGGCCGCTTCCCATCCTGCGACATCAATCCGGATGAAGTGGTAGCGCTGGGCGCGGCCGTGCAGGCCGGCCTGAAAATGAACGATGCCGCCCTGGATGAAGTGGTCATGACCGACGTGGCGCCGTACTCGCTGGGCGTCGAGGTATCGATGCACCTGGGTGGCGACCAGTATTCGCACGGCCACTTCGATCCGGTCATCGAACGCAACACCGTGGTTCCGGTCAGCAAGGTAAAGAACTACCATCCGACCAGCGACCGGCAAACTGCCTTGCGCATCAACGTCTTCCAGGGTGAAGCGCGCATGGCCCGCGACAATATCGAGCTCGGAACCATCGAAGTACCGATTTCGCAGGTGCCCGGCCAGAACAACGGCGTGGACGTGCGCTTCACCTACGACGCCAACGGCTTGCTGCAAGTGGAAGCGACGGTGCTCCTGACCAAGCAGACCCACGCCCTCGTCATCGAAGGCAATCCAGGCATGCTGACCCAGGAAGAAATCAAGGAACGCTTCGCAGCCTTGTCCGAACTGAAGATCCACCCGCGCGAGCGCATCGAATTCCGCACCATGCTGGCCCGCGGCGAACGCCTGTACCAGCAATTGCGCGGCGAAGCCCGCGAACACCTGGGCCGCCAGATCATGCAGTTCGAGCGCGCGCTGGAGGCCCAGGACATGCGCGTTTCGCGCCAGGCGGCACGCACCTTCAACGAAGCGCTGGAATACTTCGAACACCAGAGTTTCCTGAATCTGGATTCCTAGCATGCGTGACACTTTCCCCTTCCTGCTCCGGCTTGGCCTCGATGCCGGTGCGG
Organism: Pseudoduganella sp. S-14; assembly: GCF_049913285.1. Classification (GTDB taxonomy): domain Bacteria; phylum Pseudomonadota; class Gammaproteobacteria; order Burkholderiales; family Burkholderiaceae_D; genus Rugamonas. The sequence continues at coordinate 3,386,211 of NZ_CP183991.1, read as the reverse complement.
ACGCCAAGGATATTCGCCGCGCTTATGCTCGCGAGCTGAAAAAGGTCGACCAGGAGGCTGATCCGGACGGCTTCCAGGAACTTCGCCAGGCCTATGAAGTAGCGCTTCAATGGCAGGCGCACCAGGAATTCGAAGGCCAGGCAGCAGTTCCCGCCGGCGTCGAAGAGGCTGCCGGTACCCAGCAGGCTGCCGCGGCCGAACCCGCGCCCCCAATTGTCGCGCAGCCGGCGCCCGACGATCCGTACCAACTCGCCGACCAGGCTTTCACACAATTCCAGTCCAGTGCACAGGAACTGGTGTCGAAAAACGAGAGCCGGCATCAGTCCCGCTGGCGGGAAACGCTGCAGGCATCGCTTTCCCACGACAGCCTGCTTAACCTCACTGCGCGCACTATCTTCGAAGCACGCATTGCCCATCTGCTGGCCACCGGCTGGAAGCCCGGGCACGAAACGCTGTTCGTCGCCGCCAGTGAAGTACTCGACTGGGCACGCGACAGCCGCCGCATCCAGCAATTTGGCGAGGCCGGCGCCATGGTGGACCGTGCCATCGACCAGTGGAAGCTGTATGAATCGATGTCGGCGCACTCCATGGGGACCGTCAAGCAGTTGATCCAGACGGTGCGCAATACGCCAAATCCCGAACGCCTCGCCGCGAGGGACGACCTGATCCTGTTCCATCAACTGACGGACCGCTTCTATCACTGGTTCTCAATCATCATTGATCGCGAAATCCTGCAGAAATGGCACCAGGCAGCGCAGGCCGAGATCGCGCGCAATGGCACAACGGGCGCCGTTCCGCTTGGCGAGGCTCCGGTGGAAAGCAGCAGCAAGTCGGGCTGGACCTGGTCGGGCTGGCAGATCACTTTCATGATCATCCTGCTAGTGAAAGGATGCGCCGCGCTTCTTACCAGCGGCAGCCACGGACCAAGCTATCCCTCCGCGACGGGCCAGGCCGACCCGGTCGCCTACCAGAATGCGGTCAACCAGGCCATGCGCGAAGAACTGCAAGCCGCCAAGACGTTGCAGATCGCCCCGGAAGAGGCACCGCCCACCGAGCAGCAACTGGAAGCAGTTCGGCGACAGGTCTTCTATGTACCTGAACCGGGCAAAGGGTCGGGCGTGCTGAAAGCAAGTTTCGCCGTCGAGCTGGACGGCATGGGCAAAGTCATCAACGTGCAGAGAACCCAGTCATCCAGCGACCAGGCGTATGACGAAGCGGTTGCCCGGACCTTGAAACACACCACGGTCTTCCCGCCGGGGACGCAGCGCAAGTTCCCTGTCTCGTTTTCCTACAGGCTGCCAGAATAGGCGCTGGCGCCTGGCCTGTGACGAAATATGCACAGGCCCGCGTCAGGCGCTCTTCTTTGCCTTGGCTTCCGGCTGGGGTTCCAGGAGAGGCGATTCCCACTCCATCCAGTCGGGTCCAAACAGCTCCGATGGATGCTGGGTTCGCTCGGAACCGTTGCCGCACGCCAAGCTATCAGCGGGACAGTACTTGTCGCAACCCCAGCAAACCCGCTCCGGGTGCAAGGGAATGATTGGAAACTTCTTTGCCATGCTTCAATCCTAGCCTTCTTGCCCCCGGCGCAACCTTAATCCAGATCAAGTTTCCGCCGACCCGGGCCCTACGTTCGCTGTCGAACTGACCTGCTGATCCTGCCATGGCACATTTGCCCTGCACGGGAGAACCAACATGAGTGAAGTCCGCAAAGGCCAGGCCCCCGCCAAGCTGGAACGCGCCGAATTTCATCTACGCTTCACGCGCAACTTTGCCGACCCGCGCTTCGACAAGTTGCGCGACGAGGTGGCGAAGCTGGAGGAAGTAGCGTGGCAAGATTTCAACGACAGCCGCAAGGCACCGGTGACGGAGCCGGCCGGGCCGGGATACGCCGATCCTGGCTACGAACTGTCAGTTGAGTGGAAGGCCGCTGCGGCCCGCCTGCAGGCAGCCGAACAGCGCCAGAAAGATCCTGCCACGCCTTCACGCGTCCTGTTGATCTGCGGCGCCGCGCGGAATGACGGCACCTGCCCCGGCGAAATGTCGAAAACCTGGCGCATGCTCAAACTGGCGGAGGCCGCGCTGGCGAGCGAAGGAATCGGCACCGACATCCTGGACCTGAGCCGCCTGACCTCCGAGTTTGAATTGCGCATCCACCCGTGCAAAGGCTGCGTTTCCACCGCCATGCCGCTTTGCCACTGGCCCTGCAGCTGCTACCCCAATCACAGCCTCGGCCAGGTCAATGACTGGATGAACGAAATATATGAAAAGTGGGTATCCGCGCACGGCGTCATCATCTTTACACCGGTGTACTGGTACCAGGCGCCGTCCGTGCTGAAGCTGATGATCGATCGCCTGGTATGCGCAGACGGTGGCAATCCAGACCCGACCAGCACCCATGGCAAGAAGCCCGAGGAAGCCAAGGCCCTGGAGCTGGCCGGCTGGCCCTACCCCAAACACCTGGCCGGGCGCGCCTACGGCCTCGTTGTGCATGGCGACGTCGCCGGCGTCGAAAGCCTGCGGCGCAATCTCTCTGACTGGCTCGATTGGATGGAGCTGATAGATGCAGGCGCCCAAGCCCGGCTCGACCGCTACCTTGGCTATTACGAGCCTTACGCCACCAGCCACGATACGATGGACAAGGACGAAGCCCTCCAGGAAGAAGTCCGCAACGCCGCGCACGCCGTCGCTAGGGCCGTGCGCATGCTGCGCTCAGGCGCCCTCACACGGCCAGACAAGGGTTTGCGATCGCCGCGTCCGAAGTAAATGAAATGGGCCGGCTTTCCATGCAGGATTGCCGGCCCCGGGTGCAGGCATTACTGTGCGGCGGTTGTGAACGTCCAGGACTTGTTGATGGTCTTTCCATCCACGACAGCGATCAGCGCCACGTTGTAGGCCGTAGCTGCCTTCAGGCGCAGCACCGGTACCAGCGTCGCGGTGAAGCCTTGCATGTTCCCGTCATCCGTCAGCGCGGGACCATTGCTCGCGATGACCGGGCCCAGCTTGCCGCCCTTGTTCACCAGGATGCGCGCTTCGACTGCCGTGCCGCCGGCAGGCGTGAGCGTGAACTGGCTGATCGCAATCGGCGCCGTCACTGCCATGCCCCTGGTTTCGAAACTGACTGTTACGGGCGTCCCGGCTTCGACCAGGTCGGGCACAGGCGTTGGCGTTTCGGTGCGATTGAAGAAGACAAAAGGCACGTCCGCCTGGTTTGCGTAGGGATATGCGCGAATACTGCCCGCCCCCGGCAACTGCGCCGCTTGCGTGGTACTCGTCGCAACGTCCACCACGCACAAGGTCGACGCGCCCTCCGCCGGGTTGAAGTTGTTTGCCGCTACACCGATATCGATGGTGCTGGCAAACAGCAGGGCCGCGTGATAAACCGAATTGGCCCATTCCGCAACACAGGTCATGTATTTGTCCGTACCGCCCGTGCTGTAGATCGCCTCCCCCGAGACCGAGGCGGTATACCCCGCCGCGGCAATCCGGTCTCCCGCGCGAACGCCTGTGTATCCAGGCTTGCCCGCCGTTTCGCCATGCAGTTCGCTGATGCCGTTCTGATTGATGTAGCTCCAGTGCGCCCCCGCCGACTTGTCCAGCAACAGGCTCTGGGCCAGCAACCCGGACCCGATCTTGCTGCGCAAGGCGTTGATGGCGTTGAAGATGCTCAGGTTGCCGCTGCCTGCCGCGTACGTTGGCGCCGGAACCGATGTGACGATATTGCCTTCGGTAGGCGATGGCGTTTGCGTGGACGGAGCGGGAGACACTACCGGCGCGCCCCCCGAGCCGCCGCCGCCACCGCAAGCCGCTAGCAGCAAGGCCAGGGCAAGCGCTGGAAAACACCGCGAGTTAAGCATGGAATCCCCCACGGCGACGCAGGAAGAGCAAGGCACAGCCCAAGCCCAGCAAGGCGGCGGTGCCTGGCTCAGGGATGGCCGCTGCCGCTTGCGGCAAATCCACCACCGCAATGACTTCAGGTGCGGTGGTCTGAACCGGCATCGAGGGGACGAATACCTCCACGACCGGATGGATTTCCTGTGGCGTCGGGATGGAGATCGGCGAGACCGACGGGGTGTTGTCGAAACTCGTCAACGGCAAATTGCTGAACGACTGGGAAGCGGTATTACTGTAGTTCATGAAGCTAAATTCAATACTGTTTACGGTGCCAGGACCGGCAATCGCTTGAGCACCCGCCAGAACGGAGCAGGCCAGCAGGCAAGACTTGAACAGCGTGTTAGCTTTCATATCGCGCTCCATATTTAGGTTGAGAAAACTACAAGCTGACCGAAGCATCAATCATGCCTACGAAATAAGTACTTGATTATGCAGAGTTAGCAAAATCTGTTACGAGGGATGTGTTAAATTTTACGACATCAAACTTTGCAGTTTGGAAACAAAACGAACGCCAACCGCCAAGCGGGCGCTAGTACACGTTCGACTTTGATAACATACGCGATTCCCTTACAAGAACAGCAGGAATAACAGCAGGTGTCAACTTGGGTAATTGCCTACCGGAATGCCGACCGGTCTGAGCATCAGATACAGGCAAAGGCGGCTGGCGTGCTGACGGAGCAAGGTGCAGCCATGCTGGTGAGCGACTACCTTCGGCAGCAACAGGCAAGCAGCACTGACACCGCGTTAGCTGCTGAGCAGTACAACTTCCAGATCATGCGCATTCATCGGCTTCCGGGGGACGTTGAAAGCGCGTGAGCCACCTCGCGCAATTCCCATCGGCCGTCGCCTTTCAAGTGCAGCACATGCGTATGGTGGCGCCTGACGGCTGTCCGGTGGGCAATGCTGATCAGGGTAGCTCCGCTTTCACGCAGGCTTTTGTAGAGCGAAGCCTCATTGCCGCTGTCGAGCGCGCTGGTCGCTTCGTCCAGGATCACGATGCTCGGTTCGTGCACCAGCACACGGCCAAAGGCGAGCCGCTGCTGTTCCCCTACCGACAGCAGTTTTTCCCAATCTTGTACCGCATCGAGGCCCCCGACACGCTCGGCGAGCTGCGGCAGGTGTACTTGCGCCAGGATCTCCAGCAACTGCTCGTCGCTCAGACTCGTCTGCACGCTTGGGTAGATCAGCTGGCTGCGCAGCGTGCCCTGCTGCAGGTAAGGCTTCTGTGGCAGGAAGAAAAAGTCTTCCAGGGGCGGATGGTGAATCAAGCCGCTGCCGGTATCCCAAAGGCCGGCGATTGCTCGCAACAGTGAGCTTTTTCCGCAACCGCTATCGCCGGTGATCAGCAGCGCATCGCCCGGCGCCAGGACGAACGACAAGTCTTTCACGAGTATCCGCTCGGACTGCGGTGGACAGACCGTCAAGGCATCGACGGCGATCTGCTTGCCAGGCCGCATCCTGATCCGCGGGCGCGCTTTCCCGACAACTGCCTCGCCCTCCGCCACCGGCAGCACGAGCTTGGACAGGGTTTGCAGACGCTCAGTGCCCGCCACGAAGCGGCTCAGGCTCTCAAAGTTATCGACGATCACACCCACTGCGCCAAGCACGGCCGTAAAGGCGCCTGCCGCCTGGATTGCCCGCCCTACTTCCAATTGGCCGGAAAGCACGCCTTCGGCGAGGATCACCCCGGGCAGCACCAATGTGAGTTGGCTGAACGTGCGCTGGAACAAATTCAGGGTGCGCTGCTTCTTGATGAGCCTGCTGAAATTGTGGAACAGCTTGTCAAATTTGCCGTCGAGGTAAGCACGCTCTTGCGCCTCGCCCCGGTAAAAGGCGATCGATTCGGCATTCTCACGCAAACGCATCAGGCCGAAGCGAAAATCCGCTTCGCGCCGTAATTGCGAGAAATTGAGACGGATCAGCGGGGTGCCAAAGACGTAGAGCGCGACCACGGTACCCGTCAGGGCGTACACGGCCAGCACGCCAACCAGCAAATGCGAAATCGACCATAGCACCGCGCTAAACGCCACCAGTTGCATGATCGAGCCCAGAAAGATCAGCAGGAAATGGATCGAGCGGCCGGTGAAGGTGTTGACGTCTTCGCTGATACGCTGGTCCGGGTTATCGATCTCGCCTTCCGAGGTCAGTTCGTAGTATTTGCGCCCCTGCAGATAGCCATCGAGGAAGCGTCCGGTGAGCCAGCGCCGCCACTGGTTGGCGAACATGTCCCGCATGTAGTAGTAGAAGGCGTAAATCGGCACTGCAAACACCAGGATCAGCAGGCAAGCCCGCACCGACTGCCAAAACCGGTCGCCATCCCGACCGGCCAGCGCCGAAGTCATCTCGCCGGACTGGTTGTTCAGCATCACGGCAAGCTCGGTTTCGGCAAGCATCAGCACAATCAACAGCAGCAGCAAGCCCCAGGCAGACTTCTTTTCGTCCCCAAGCCAGTACGGCTTTGCCACGCTGATGAATTGCCTCCATGCGGCCAACGACAATGGGGGAACACGGCGCCGTCTCGTTGGCGCTGGTTCATCCGGAATTGCAGTGGTATTTGCTGTCATCTTCATAGCCTGAGCATACGACTCAGCATAAAGCCACTCCGTGCGGAAACGGACATAGCCCGAATCGGTGCGTCGCGCCCGCCTCCGTTGACACGCTTCGTTGTTGCGGACACACTTCTTTCATGCTGGCTACGCACACGACGCGCTCGATCCGCATTGACTGTCGCCGAATTTGGCTGATGGGAGTGGCGCTCTGCCTGTCGTTTGGCTTGCCATCGATCGTTGCCGGGGCCGAACAGTTGGTCGTCGACTATATCGTTTCACACAGCGCCCAAAGGACAGCATGGATACGCGTCATCAATGAATTCTCAAAGGCAAACCCTGATGTAGAGGTGGTCCATCACGGATCTCCACAGGAGCAATACAAGCGCAGCTTCACCGCACGGCTGCGCAACGGCCAGGTCGACCTGGCATTCTGGTATGCAGGAGCGCGGCTGCGCGACGCAGTCCAAAACAAGCTGCTCGTGCCGCTTGATGCCGATACGGTGGCGCTGCTGAAAAAGAAGAAGTTCTACCCGGTCACGCTGGAGGGAACCCGGATCGACGGCGAGGTGTACGGATTCCCGATGTATTACTACCCTTGGGGCTTCGTCTATCGGAAATCGCTGTTCAAAAGCCTCGGGATCGACCCGCCGGCATCGTGGAATGATTTCCTGAAGGTCTGCGAACGCCTGAAAGGTGCTGGCGTAACCCCGCTCGGCTTAGGAGCCGCGCATAACTGGCCTGCCGCCGGCTGGTTCGACTACTTCGATTTGCGCATCAATGGCCTGGAATTCCATCGCAAAGTGCTGCGCGGCGATGTGCCGTTTACCGATCCCCGCGTTCGAAAAGTATTTGATGCCTGGGGTGAACTGCTGCGTAAAGGCTACTTCTTCGAACCGACCATCGAACTCGATCACGAACGCGTGCTGCCCTACATCTATCGTAAGCAGGTGGGCATGACGTTGATGGGCAGTTTTGTCGCCGCAAAATTTCCCGAGGCGATTGCGGACGATATGGGCTTCTTTGCATTCCCAAGCATTGTTCACGACATGCCGCAATATGAAGACGCGCCGCTGGATGTGCTGGTCTTGCCATCGCGAGCAGCAAATCCCCACGGTCGAAAGCGCTTCCTGACCTTCCTCGCCGAAAGCGGCGCCATCCGCCACATCGCCGAAGCGGACCAGACCTTGCCCGCGCAAGCCGATGCATCGTTTGGGAATGTCCGGCTGGGAGATGAAGCCCGCCATGTGCTGGCTAACGCAGCCGGCTGGAGTCCATTTTTCGACCGGGAAGCGAACTCGGAGCTAGTCGGCCCCGTCTTCGAAGGCTTGCGACAATTCTTGAAATTCCCGCATGACTCGGAAAAGGCCGTCCTCACCATTGAAACGCTACGCCAGAAGTAGCGGTATAGCGCCTGCTCGGTACGGCACCTATTTGGGTTTGCCGCATGAGTTCAGGTCTTTGCCCATGTCGGCCAGGCCCCGTTTGGTGCCCATTTCCAGATGCAAGGCCATTTCCACGGGATCGTATCCTGGCTCGTGGGTTCCGATGATGATGAAGGTGTCGCCACGCCGCCATGCATTCGCTTCGCCGTGGAAGTAGGTGCCGATCTGCATCGATTGATATTCGTCGGTGATGTCCTTTTGATCCTTGAAGGCAGCACGCGCGAATTCGATGTCTTCCCGGCTCCCACGCATGAGCAGGCCCATCGCTTCAACACCTTCGGCTTCGTCGATTTGTCCGAGCATGACCGCCTTGACGGGAATCCGGCCGCGAAACAGGCATACCGGAGCACCAGCGCTCAAGATTCCGACTGATTTTGACGGTGGAACGCAGCCATTCCGAGGCAAGTCCATGACCTGGAGGTCAGTGCGTTTCGCAACCGGCTTGGCGACCAGCTCCTTGATCGGCGTTTTTTTATCAGGAAACGCGTCGCAGATCTCAGCTGCATGCGCAACTCCGCCTAGCACAAGTAGCAGGGCCAGCGAAAATCTCAAATTCATCATGATGGACGCCTCGGGCACAGTCGTTATCAACAATAGCAGTCTGGGGCTCCATGTTACTTTGGTATCGCAGCGCGGGCGCAAACATCAGCCAACCGGCACGCTTGCTCGTGCCGACGTCAGTTTCGTGCCGTGACGATCCACGCCGCGCCCTTGATCATCACCGACCGCTCGCCTGGAAGGCCCGCGAAGACGGCACGAACCTCGGCCGAGGCACGGGCACGGATGTCGTCGGGCCGATCAACGAGCGCGCGCGACACCGGCCCGACCTCAAGCGCCATCTTCAGCGCGTCGTCGATCGCCGCGTCTCGCGTCGCGCCCTCGCCCAACGGCACTGACGCATCGAAGGCAGTGAAAGCGATATCGGTGAAACCAGCCGCCGTCAGTATGCGTGCCACCCGCCCCTTGTCGGCGAACGAGAATGGCCCGGGCGCTTCCGGATCAGGCGGCGCGGGCGGCGGCACGATGTCCTTGATCGCGCCCATCGGCAGGCGCACCCAATCATTCTCGGCCATGCCTCGCCAGCAAACGAAAGCCACCCGCCCTCCCGGCCGGAGCGCGCCACGCATATGGGCGAAGGCCTCTGCCGGATCGTCAAAGAACATCACCCCGAATCGCGAGAACAGGATGTCGAACGCGCCTTCAGGCAGTGCGGCGCTGCTGGCGTCGGCCAACTGGAACAGGACCGGCGTATCCGGTGGCGCAAGCGCGCGGGCTCGCCCGATCAGCGGTTCGGAGATGTCCACGCCCAGCACTTGGCCCTCCGCACCGACGCGAGCGGCCAGAGCCAGGCTCGACGCGCCGGCGCCGCAGCCGATGTCCAACACGCGCTCGCCCGGCGCTGGCGCGACGGCTTCGATCGCGGCCTCGCCGAACACCGCTACCATGGCATCAAGCCGGGCCTGGTTGGCAACCCAACGCGCTCCGCTTTGACCATTCCAGTCGGCGACCTGATAAATGTTCTTCTTTGCCATGCGATATCCTTGCTCTAATCTGCGCTCTCAATCCAACAACGATTGCTGCGCGAAGATACCCGCCATCGCGCCCTGCGATGACGCCTGGGTGACCGAAGGCAGGAAGGGAGTAGCCAGGTCACCGGCGGCATAAATGCCGGGCACGCTCGTCTGGCGCCGCTCGTCGACCTTGAGGACGATGCCGGTGGGCGTGTCCACGGTGGCGAGGCCCATTGATTCATGCAGGCTTGCGGACGGCTTGCTGCGCGGCTGTGCGAACAAAACGTCGACCGCGATATTGCGGCCGGACTCCAGATTGACGGTGGAGATGTGCCCCTTCTGATGGGCGATCTCAACGATCCGGCCAGCGACGACAGAGATGCTGCGGTTGGCCAGATCGGCCTGGATATCGGATGGAATGTCATGACCATCGGCGAAGACAGTCAGCTTGTCGGTCCAATGCTGGAACAGCTTGGCAGACTGGTACGACTGCGGGCCGGTCCAGAGGACGCCCCAATGCTGGCCGGCGACTTCAAAGCCGTCGCAATAGGGGCACGGCACGATGGACGTGCCCCAGCTTTCGGCAAAGCCCGGAACATCAGGCATCTGGTCGGCCACTCCATAGCTCAGGATCACGCGGCGCGCCCCAAGGCTTTCGCCATTGTCGGTGAGGACGGTGAAATCGTCGAGGCCACCCGAGACGCTGTCGGCCCGGGCACTGACCAGACTGACTGTGGGATAACGCGCCAGTTGATGCCGCGCCTGGGCCAGGATGTCCAGCGGTGGTTTGTGATCGTGGCCAAGCAGGCCATGCGAGTGGCTGGCGAAGCGATTGCGCGGCAGGCCGGTATCGAGAACAGTGACCTTGCGGCGGGCACGGCCAAGTTGCAGGGCGGCGGCGAGGCCGGCAAAGCTGCCGCCGATGATGATGACGTCATTCATGGTGATGGGCTCCGTGTTGTGGATGGAGAGTGTGTGCCTGGTGCATTGGCTTGCATATTTCCAGTACTACGTGGTATCGTAAGACTTGAATTTGAATACTGTCAAGTACTAAAATTATCATGACCGAAAACAGCCAGGGCCGTCGCGGCCGACCCGCCAACGAAGCACTTGGCCAAACCATAGTCAACGCCGCGTGCGAACTCTTTGAGGAATTGGGTTTTCAAGCGACCACAATGGACAAGGTCGCCCAGCGCGCGAAGATATCCAAGCTAAGCATCTATCGGCACTTTGAGAACAAGGAGGCGCTGTTCAGCGCGGCCATCGCGGCCCGCTGCCATCAATTTTCCCCGCAGGCCCTGTTTGAAGGCGTCGACGGTTCTGCCGAAGATCAGCTCATGGCGGTAGGATCAAACCTGCTTCGCACGCTGTTGAGCCCGGAAGTCCGCGGTGTCGAAGCCATGATCATGGCCGACAAGACGAATCAACGGTCGTTAAGCAAGCTCCAATTCGAAGCCGGGCCCGCCCATGTCATCGCCCAAATCGAGGCCCTGTTGCATCAGCTGAACGCGAAGTCGGTTCTGAACGTGCCCGATCCTCACCAGTCCGCCCGCTTGTTTGCTGCGCTTTTCAAAGGGTCCGATCTTTTGGCTATAGCACGCTTCGATGAGGCCAGAGCAGCGGACGACAACGAAATCGAATCCTATTGCAGGTCGGCCGTCGCGGTGTTCATTGCCGCGCATGCTGGCAGCGACCACGCGCGCGGATAGCCTGTGCAATGCCGCGAAGGACCTGCGGTCCAGATCACCTCTTCCCCTTGCGCGTGTGCGTCGTTCACGAACCGCATTCAGTTCAGACGCCGAATCGAACTGTTCCGCCACGCTTTGACCCACCGCATTGCCGAATGCATTTGGCTCGTAAAGCTTAGTTGCCATTTGCGACAAGAATTTTGAGCTCATCAAATGTTCGAAACGTCCCGTGACCCGATGGCCGATAGTTTTCGGTGATGGTGCCACCCCCATGTCTTGCGAATCGGCCACTTGAGATTAGCGTGCCAGGTTAACATGGCCATCTTCAAGAAGAAGCTGGGCTTCTGGGGAAGCGCCGCCCTATTGGTCATGTCGGGCCGGCGCGACTGGTGCTCTGTCGGCCGCCACGGCGGACAATCCGTGCAGGCCCCCTTCCCCTTCCAAGCTGTCACATTGCACGACGGCGACCGCACTTGCAGACCGGTCGGTAAGTCCCGTATTCGCTCGCGTCTTCCAACTGAAGTAGGCGCGGCATGCCCGCTTGAAGTGTGAGAGTTTGCGCGTTTTTCGGTTTGGGCGAGATGTTATGCTGCATGCCTGGGCCTTGAACGTGGGAGCTGCCCCTTTCACAGACCTATGACCGAATCGGTACGTGTAAGCCCAATTGCTTAGGGAGCACTTGTGATCGAAATCATCAAGGCAATCATCGAGCCCATTGCCAAGGCCATCTCCGTCCCAGAACTACTCAAATATCACAAGGACAAGAAAGCGCATGAGATCGGGACCGAACTGTTCATCATGTACGCCGCCTTGAATGAAATTCTGGTCGTTGGTCGAAGCATCGTCGCTGAACTCGAGAACGGCACGGAATGGATGAGCAGGAAACTCAACGAAGGGAAGCCCAACGATTGTCTCTACACAAATCTTGAGTTTCTGCTGAGCCAACAAAGCTCAAACATATTGAAACTTGTAGCCTCTGTAAAGCGTCTTGGGCTTGAGTTACAAGTCATTTCACCAGATACCTATGTTCGGATTACCCCACTATTGCACGGGAAGCTCAGCGCGGTTTCCTGGCTGCTGGACTGCATCAATGGGGAATTTTCCAAACCACAGCTTGTCTCCACCGACGTAGAATCCATGGAGCAGTTGCTCGCGGTTGGCGAACAACACTCTGCAACCCTTGCGTTGGATGAAGCTCAGCTAACAGAGCAAATCGCCTATGAGGTGGCCAGTCGTGTGATCTATCAAGAACGGAACTTATGCGAGCGCCTTATGCGCCAAGAGGAAATTGTTGATGTAGGCTTTATTCCCGCTCATCAATATCCAGTTATTCGCGCCTATTTGGATATGCGCAAACCGTCCGCCACTCTTGATGACATCGAGGCCCTCCTGCTTATATTTAGGAAAGCCATAGAGGCGAACTTTTCGCTGCGTGAAATTTTACTGAAAGTTGGCGATCATCGAGCAAGCCTAAGCAGTCCCAATCTGGGCGTTTAGAAAGGTCGGTGCCACTTCACTTTTCATAGAACTTGCTCCATCTTTCACTGGCCTCCTATCCTAACCTGGGGCGACTCGGAAAGCCCAAGCTGACGCAGGCGCTCGGCTGCCTGCAGCCGGCTGTTCACGCCCAATTTCACGTAGATTTTTTTCACGTGCGAATTCAGTGTATTCAAGGAGATGAACAGGCTCTCTGCGATTTCATGGTTGGTCGCACCTCGTGCAATATGACTGACGACGAGCTTTTCTTTTTTGCTGAACAACTGCGGCAGGCGATCGAAAGCCTGCGTCGACTCCTGAGTCACGTCGGCGCCCATATGACCGAGCAAGGTATGGACATAGGATTTGTAATCAGCGCCGCGCGCCAGCTTTTTAAGCATTCCGGACAATGCATCACCTTCATTGATGAATACGCGCAGCAGATGCGTGTTTTCGGCCAGGCTAACACCCTGTTGCAGCACCGTCATCGCTTCGTCGCTGCGGCCGTCCTTCTGCAGGCAGATCGCCTTGAGCACCAGGATCTCGGTCATCACCGCCAGACGCCGGTCTTGCAGAGCTGGATACCACAAGCGCTCCAGCAGGTCGAGCGCCTGGCTGTGCCGTTCGGCGAGGATGAAGAAGCGCGCCAGCACGAGGTATTCCGCCTCGCGGCCGGGTGCCAGCGCCTCCTCGAGCGGCAAGCGCGCGGCTTCGCTCCAGAGCTGGACCGCATCCATCTGGCCGAGACTCAGCCAATAGCCCGCAATCACGGCTGACAGCGGCGCGACCTCCACTACCAGGCGGCCGGCGTAGCGCGGCAACAGGACCTCGAACTGAGGGTCGCAAGCCTCCACGGCCGCCCCCAGTTCCTTGCGCGTCTTCGCCAGCAGCACGCGGCCCCAGGCATTCACGTATTGCATCCCGGCCGCAGTCATCTCGACACCGCGCGCCAGATGCTGTTCCGCCAGCACGAGCTCGTTCATTTCGTAGGCGACCTCGCCCAGGCCTATATGCAGCATGCCGCAGGCCGGCAAGTCCTGCCAACCGCACACCAGCAAGGCCTGGATGGTCTTGTCGTAGATCTGCTTCGCAGCCAGGGGACGGCCCCGCAGCAGATGACTGCGCGCCAGCGTGACGGCGGCAGTGATCGGCACCTGGACGTTGTGGGTCGCTTCCCGGACCAGGACGTTGTTCTCCAGTAGCCGTTGCGCCTCATCCAGGCGCCCGCTGACAAAGTAAAACACGCCGCGTGCCACGGCTGCGGCGCGATACAAGGTCCGGGCCGGCGCGAGCGACGCCTGCGCTTGATCCAGATGGACGAGACCCTCGTCGATATTGCCCTCGTACGCCGACTGGCAGCCGCGCAAGAGCGCAAGCTGGCCCAGCATGGTGCGCTCCTTGCCGCCGAAAGGCGCGTCATGAAATCGGGCGAGGCACTTGTCCACGAGGCAAAGATGGCGTTCCAGCTCGGCCATGTCATCCCGGTACAGATAGCCCCAGGCGCAGACCATCGACAGCAAGGGGCGTTGTGCGAGCACGGTCTCCGGCAGCTGTCTCGACCAGGCCAGCGCACTGCTCATCCGGCCATGGGAAAAGAGTTCGCTGTGGTGCTTTTCCATCAAATCGGCAGCCCATTCGTGGTCGCGCGCTGCCAGCGCATGGTGGACGGCTTCGGTAATGAGGCCGTTTTCGCTGAACCATTGGCTGGCACGCCGGTGCAACAGCCCGACCGAGTCCGGCGCGGCCACACGCAGGCGGCTTTGCAGCAAAGCGCCAAACAGATGGTGATACCGATACCAAAGGCGTTGCTCATCGAGCCCGAAGATGAACATATTGGCTCGCTCTATCTCGCTGATCAGGGCGCGGCTATCGTCGCGCCCCGTCACCGCATCGCACAGCGCCGCGTTGAAGCGCTCCAGGACGGAGGTTTGCAACAGAAAATTCTGGATGTCATCGGCATGTCCGTGCAACACTTCGTCCACCAGGAAATCGGTCACGTGCCGGTTGTCGCCGGCGAAGTTCCGGACGAAACCAGCCTTGTCAGGATGATGGCTCAGGGACACCGCAGCCAGCTGCAGGCCGACGATCCAGCCTTCAGTGCGCTCGGCCAGCGTGCTGACCTGCTCATGCGGCAGTGAAAGCTGCATGACTTCGTTGCAGAACGCTTCCGCTTCCTCCAGGCTGAAGCGTAAGTCTTCGCTACGGTATTCCACAATTTGCCCTTGGCCGCGCAGCCGCGCCAGCGAGAATGGCGGCTCGCTGCGGCTCACGAAGATCAGCTGCAATTGCGCCGGTTGATGATCGACCAGGAACGCGATGGCTTCATGCACCGCCGGCTCGCTTACCAACTGCAAGTCATCCAGGATGATGCACAGCCGTTCCGGCAGCGCACACAGCTGATTGATCAGTGGCCGCATCAGGGCATCGATCGGGGGCGGCGGAACCAAGGCACACATATCGGCTAGGACTTTGCCGAACTCGGCACATTGGCCTTGAATCGCGCGAATGAAATGCACCAGGAAGCGCAATGGGTCGTTGTCGCCGGCATCCAGCGACAGCCAGGCGACAGGCGTGGAACTGGCGGCGGCCCAACTCGCGGCCAGTGTCGTCTTGCCGTACCCGGCGGGTGCGCAGACCAGCACCGCGCGCGGCGCTTGTCCCGGCTGCAGCAAGCGCGGCCGCGCCAGCATGTGCGCAGTGGCGGCAGGGATCACAAATTTGGTCGACAAAATCTGGTCGGCCAGCAAGACCTGGCAGGGATGGTGGGACAAATCGCTCATCTGATTACTGATCCATTCTAGGCGGCCGGGACAGCAACGATGGATGTCCCCGCCTGCTCTTGCATTGGAAACAACAACAAATACAGCATAACTAAATCAAACCGGTTTGGAAACCACCAGAAATGGTGAGTGCTTGGTGATTTAGGGGCATTACCGGGGGTCCCGACGCAGTGACGGCTGACCAGAATACCGGAAAGCGTGACGGGAGGTTGTCCCGATACAATTTATTGCAATTGACTAGGCAGGAGCGGGGTCCGGATGGGACCGATGCCGCTGTGCCGGTGACGGACAAGGTCACCGGCAACAGGGTCAGGGGAAGCGGCGGCTGGTGGCGCTAGATCACCCGTGCGCCTTGAAGCCTTCTGGCAAGATCAGAATTTCCCCAGCATTGAGGATATTCGGATTTCGGCCGTGCCCGCTGTCAGTGGCGCTTGCCTCCAGGCGTTCGTTCAGCCAGGGATTCAAATCATAGATCTTCGCGACGATATCTGGATCGTTGCCCGCGACATCCCACACGTTGTCATTGAGTTTGACGGTATAGACATTCTGGGTCGATACCGGCGGCTCTGCCGGCAAATCGGGTGGCACGTCCGTGGGTGGCGGCGCTTGCGGAGGCAACGGCAGCTCGCGTGCTGCCAGCCAGTTTTTCCATCCGGCGGCACTGGCGATATGGATCTGCGTAGTCTGCGGTCCCGCCAGCGAGAAGAACGTCAGCTTGCGTTCATCCGGGGAGTAGGACGTGATGTTGCCATTGCGTTCCAGACGCCAGCCGGAATTATCATTCTCGTAAAACATGCCTGTCGCCGAATCTTCATAGCGGTTCTTGTCGGCGTTGAAATGGATCGTCGGATGCTTGGCCAGGTCCACATTGGCCGGCTTGGGCGGCAGGGCCAGATAGCTGTCATAGAAGGGATTGGCATCGGCCACATTGCCCTTGCCGTCAAGATGATCGGTGAGCGATTCGGTGGCCTCCAGCATCTTCCCGAGCACCTTGGGGTCGGTCTTGTTGATGTAGTCGATGAACTTCTCAGGGTCGCCTCCCGTGGTTGCGTAGGCTTTCAGGAAGCCGTCGACCTTGGCGTCGCTGCTCCACCAATCGTGCTCCGCCATCACGTCGGCATGCGCCTTGTCGAGGCCGACGCCTTCCATGAAGGTCCGATCGTAGTTCTGGAAGTTCTGTATGTTCTTGTTGTGGTCCCAGGCCCAATTGGCGACAGTCGTGCCCAGGTAGGCGATGTTGACAACCCAGCCGATCGGGTTACTGCCGAATACGGCGAAACGCCCCACCGTTTTCGTGGCGCCCTCTTTGACGATGTTTCTGAACAGCAGGCCCCTGACCGACGGACTGAGCGTCTCTGCCCACTTCGCCGCATTGCCCTTTGATCCGGTACCGAACAGATGCTCGAACACATCCAGCATTTTGCTCGTGCCAAGGAACTTCCTGGTCGCACTTGCTTCACCGAGCGCAGTTCGGGCGGCGGCACCGTCGACTCCCGATTCGCCGAGTGCATACTTGCCTGCCAGCCGCGTATTGAAGCTGAACTCATGCGGTTTCAATTCGGCGACCTTCTTTCCTTCCGACGCAGCGAAGGCAAACCGTTCGATCTTCCAGCGGGTTTCGGCGGCAGCCTTGAGCGCCGGATCGGCCATGACCTTGGCGCCGAGGGAACGCAAGGTCATCTCGCGCACCTGCAGGCGCAGCAGCATGGCGTCGCTGGCGAGATTGACGGATTGCGTGCCCAGCTTGAACTGTTGCGTATCGGTGGCCGCCGTGCCATCCGGGTTCTTGAAGGGCAGTGTTCCGTTGAGATTCATGAATACGCCGCTGCCATCCCATGCCGTGGCTATCGTCATCAGGCCAACCAGTTGCTTGACCAGCGGCTGTGTCGCCTCGGTCGCGAGTCGTGTCCAGCGGTCGCGCACCGAGCCTTCCTTGACATAAAGACCCCAGCTGCTCTCGCCGGATTCGGCGGCATCGAAGAATTTCGTCCCGAAATTCTTGATTTTGGTGTCGAGCTTATCGCCACCTTTCCCCAGCAGGCCGTCGCCAAGCGAATGCGGCTGGATGCGCGCCGCGCCCATGCCGGCCTGCATCAGGTGGAAACCGGCGAAACCGCCCACCAGGCCGAGCAATAAGGCTTTGCGCAAGGGCCCGCCGACGTCGCCGACCTGCACGTTGTCGAAGAGATACCCGGTCAAGGCTGCCTGGAAGGCGCCGCCGACACCCCAGATCACCGTGCCGCCAAAGTAAGGCAGGTGGGCCGCGCGCGAGGCGTTGATCGCGGCGCCTGGCAAATTCACGCCGCCGTTCACCTTTCCGATGACATAAGTCTCGGCCAGGAATTCCGCCAGGTCGCCGGTCAGCTGCGCGCCAATACCGAATTTCTGCGCCTCGCCGCCGCCGTTTTTCAGATCGTCCGAGAGCATCTTGCGGGCAATCTGGGTACTCGCGCGCATCGAAGCGCTATCGCTCAGCAGGATGGTCGAGGTCACCTTCTCATCGGCCATCAGGGACTTGCGAGTGCCATCGGCCTTCTTGTAGCCGTCCATCCCGCCCAGGTCCTTGCTGTAGAAATCAACGGCCTCGCTGGTGCGCAGCAGCCTGTATCCCATATCGTCGATGTCCTTGCGGCCATCGATGATGTCTTTTTTGAGTCCCGGGAATTTTTCAATCATCGCCCGTTGACCCTTGACGAAATCGTCCTCCGTCAGAAGTTGCGAGTATTTGCCCTGGACCAGCAAGGGCGCCATGCCTTTGGTCGCCTTGTCGAGCATGCCCTCGTTGTTTTTCTTCAAGCCGTTAAGGCCGTCATTGATCGCGCGCAGCGTCGCATCGCGCCACACCCCCTGCTGCTTTTCAAAGCGGCCCGCATCGTGGAACTTCCCGGCCGCGCCCATATCAACTTCATCCATTTTCAGGGTCGATACCTGGCGCACGGTTTCCAGGGCAAGTGTCGCGTGGCCTTCGGCCACCGCATCCTTGAAGCCCAGCTGGGTAATATCCGACGCGGGTTTGGTGGCGATGAGGTGCGCGATGCCCTCCACCGCAGCCTTGATTTCAGGGTTGCTGTATTCTTTCTTCTCCCAGTCGCCGCCGGCAGCTGCGACGTCCACCGCCGCCGACAGCGCCTTGGCTACTTTGATACCCGACCCGATATCTGTGATGGTCCGCTGGCCGTCCTTGCCCTTTGCCTGCCGGGAGGCGATATCGTCGACGATCTTTTCCAGCGTCGGTTTCGACTGGTTGATGATCCTGGCGGCGATCTCGGGCGATACAGCCGAATGTTTGGACGGGTCGGTCACGTCGCGCAAGGCCTCGGCGCCCGCCACGGTGCCCTTCTGGGCATACGCATCTTCAACCGCTTTGACACCGTCCTTGACGTAGTTGTCGATGATTTTTTGCACGCCGGGGTCGGCCATCACCAGCCCCTTGATCGTCGGGTCCACGCCTTTCGGCAGCGCCTTGCCCAGCAAATCGACTTGCGCCTCGTTGCCCAGCACGGCACTGTCTTCCACCCGTTGCAGGATTGTAGCCGCCCCGATCACGGTCTTGAACTCGGGATCATTGGCGTAGCGTCCGTTCATCTGCGTCGCCGCGTAGGCCAGCGGGTCCAGTTCCCGGATCTTGACGCCGGCAGGCAAGTCCGCATAAGTCGCGCTCAATTCCTTGCGGGTCGCCGCCAGCAGTTCCTTCTGCTTTGCGGCATAGTCTTCGCGCGCGCTGATGATCTGCTTGCTCGTGACAGATTTGTCGCCCCCCTGCTGCTGTGCGGTCAGGTCATCGAGCCTGGTACCGGCCTGGTTGACTTCATTAAGCTTGGTATTGGTCGCACGTTCGGTGGGGGTTTCAGTCAGGACGGTGTCCAGGCTTTTGTTGACCGCCGCCTGGGCGGCCGGGTCGTCATGGTAGCGGTTCGCGATATCGTGCGCTGCGTTCTGCACCGCCTCCTTGTTGTTCGGGTCGCCCTGGTAGGTCAGGCGCAATTCGGCGGCGATCGCCTGTTCGGCCTTGGCCTGGTCGCCATTGGCGACGGTACGCCGGGCCACGTACATTTCCCAGTCGGCCTGGTTGTCTTCCGGCGCCGCATCGCCGAAATCGGCTTGCAGCTTGTCCGCCGCCTGCTTGGTCTCTTTCGCGGTGGCGACCGTTTTATCGGTGTACTCCTCGGCAGCCTTCACGGCTGGTGCCGGCGCCTTGACGAAATCGATCTGCGGCTTGGTTACCAGCAGCGGCGATGGTCGCGGTCCCTTGGTCACGTAGTCGGCATTGACCACGTTGGGCGTCGCGGGCGGCGGCGGGTCCACGTGCTTGGGCGGCGGCGGGTCAATATCCAGCAACTGTACTGCGCGGTGGATCATGCCACCGAAGTCGATCCCGAACATGGTGTTCTCCTTGGTTGGTTGGCTACTGTTCATGCGACAGATTGAGGTCTGGCCCTAGATCTCCACGGAACTGACTGGCACTACCCTCACCGTTTGCCTGAGCTCCTGGTACGACACCACGGCGAGATCGGCCAGCTCCACCTCGGTCAACTTCCTGAGATAGGGCCTGATCTCAAGCGAAGTCAGCAATACAGCTGTTTTCTCCACGTGGCTTTCCACCGCCTGCTTGATGTTGGCAACCAGCTGGTTGCCGATTTCCGGATCAAGCATCAGCACCGAGCCCGCCGAGGTTTGGCGCAGCGCTTGCCGCAGCTGCTCTTCCACGCGGGGATGCAGCACGATCGCCGGCAATGAGCCGTCCTCCAGCGCGAAGCGGTGCGAAATATAGTGCGTCAGGGCGATGCGCACGTATTCGGTCAGCAGAACCGTGTCTTTTTCTCGCGGCGCCCATTCGATCAGGGCTTGGGCAATCACGCGCAGATTGCGGATGGGAATTTCGTCGCGCACCAGGCGCTTGAGCACTTCCGCCAGGCGCGGCAAGGGCACGTTGCGCTGTAGTTCCTTGTCCAGGTCCGGGTACTGCTCGCCCAGGCGCTTCAGCAGGTACTGTGTTTCCTGGATGCCGATGAATTCGCCGGCGTGGCGGCGCATCACGCTCAGCAGGCTGCGGGCCAGGATCTGCTCATTCTCGAGATACTTCAGGTTTGCCGCTTCCAGCGCGTCGATCTCCTCCACCGGAACCCACAGGGCGGCGCGCCCGAGGAGCGGCGTGCCGCCCTCCCTGTAGGGGATGCGCGCCAGGTCCAGCATTTGCCGTGATGCCAGTGCCAGCACCTCGTGCTCCGCCAATTGCCCGGCCAGCACGGGAATTTCATCCACATAGATCCGGTATTCGCCCTCCGCAAGGCGCGCATTCTCGCGCATGACGACGCCTGGAAACGGGATGCCCAGTTCAACGCTGAAGTAGCGCCGCGCCTCGGCCAGTTCGGTCTCGAAATGCGTAGGTGACAGGACACTGCCGACGCCGCGGAACGCCTGTACCACCAGCGGAATCGTCAAGCTATGCTCTTCGGCGTCGAGCAGGGTGCGCGCCACGTCGTGGCCTTCCTTCTGCATCGACGGGACCGGCGTCTGTGCTGCGTTGGCATAGCGGCGCCGCGCCGGCGCCAGGAAAAAGCCAAGCGAGGCAACCGCAATGCCGAGCAGGATGAACTGGAACTTGGGAAAACCCGGTACCAAAGTCAGCAGGAAAACCATCGCGCCGCCCACCAGCAGGGCCTTCGGTTGCCTGCTGATCTGCGCAGCGATTTCGCTGCCGAGGTTCGGGCTGCCGACCCGGCCCGGATCGGAGACGCGGGTGATGACGATACCGGCAGCAATCGACACGAACAGGGACGGTATCTGCGACACGAGGGCATCGCCAACGGTCAGCACAGCATAGGTCTGCAGCGCCGTGCCGGCATCCATGCCTTTGCGGAAGACGCCGATCGCCAGCCCGGCCAGGATGTTGACTGCCGCGATGATCAGGCCCGCGATCGCGTCGCCCTTGACGAACTTCATCCCGCCATCCATCGCCCCATACAACTGGCTCTCGCTCTCCAGTTTGGCACGGCGCTGGCGCGCTTCATCCTTGTCGATGATGCCGGCCCGCAGGTCGGCATCGATACTCATCTGCTTGCCCGGCATCGCATCCAGGCTGAAACGAGCCGCCACCTCGGCCACCCGCTCGGAACCCTTGGCCACCACGATGAACTGGACGATTGCCACGATCAGGAACACCACCGCGCCGACGATCACGTCGCCGCCCACCACCATCTGGCCAAAAGTAGCGATGATCTCGCCCGCATTCGCGTTCAGCAGGATCTGCCGCGTCGACGCGATGTTGAGCGCCAGGCGGAACAAGGTTGTAAACAGGAGCAGCGAAGGAAACGTGGAGAGGCCGAGCGGGGAGGAAATATACAGCGCGACCATCAGCAGTACGACGGAGATCGTCAGGTTGAGCGCGATCAGGCTGTCGAGAATGAAGGGCGGCAGCGGCAAGACCATCAGCATGATGACGGCCACCACCAGGGCCACCAGCAGCAGGTCCGCATGGCGCGCAAGCACAGACCACGATCCGGAGGCTCTCAATCCATGCATGGGGTTATTTTTCACTCTGATCCCTCGCCAAGTCGTCCATGAAAATCCCGTACCCAACGCAGCACCTCGGCAACGGGTTCCAGAAATTCGTCCGGTATATAAGCATTCAACTGCACCGCATCATTCAGGCCGCGCGCCAGCTTGACGTTGCGCATGATGGGGATACCCTCTTCCTGCGCGATGTCGCGGATCGCCTGTGCAATATGCCCTTCGCCTTTCGCGACCACCAGCGGCAGGTCGGTCACGCCAGCTTCGTAGTACAGCGCGACGGCGATATGAGTCGGATTGACGACGACCACATTCGCCTTGCGCACGTTCTCCAGCATGTTCCCCATGCCCACTTCCTGGTGCAGGCGCCGGCGCATGCCGCGCATTTCCGGATTGCCTTCCATTTCCCGCGATTCGCGCCGCACTTCATCCTTCGTCATTTTGTGGCGTTTCAGGTAGTCCATGCGCTGGAACCAGATATCGAACGCGCTCATCGCAACGAACGCCACGGTGACCATCCAGGCCATCTGGCTGATGATCTTGCCGGCCAGCGGCAGCAGGCCGCCTACAGGGAGCCACTGCGCGCGCACCAGCGCTGGCAGGGTTGCGCGCGCTACCCACCACAGCACGGCGGCAAGCGCGATGGAGATGATGATCAGCTTGGCCAGCTCGACCAGGTTGCGCAGCGAAAACAGGCGCTTGGCCCCCTCGATCGGATTGAGGCGCGACAGGCGCGGCATCACCGGGTCCAGCGAAAACACGGCGCCGACCTGGATCGCCCCCAGCAGCGCCGCCACCGCAGCCATCAGCAATACGGCGACGCCGCAGATCCAGGCCGCTTCCGTCAGCAGGTCGCGCGTCCATGCCAGCAGTACCGCCGGATCGTCCAGGGTGCTGAAGCTGGCGCCGGCTGTGCGCGTCAGCATGGCGCCCAGCCGCTCGACCAGGCTCATGCCGCCGAGCGCAAACAGGACCAGGGCCAGCACGATCGCGACCGTCGCGGCCAGGTCCTTGCTATGCCAGATATCGCCCTTCTTTCTCGCATCGCGCAGCTTCTTGTTGGTCGGCTGCTCGGTCTTGCTCTGGCTGGACGATTCGCTACTCATGCCAGACCCCGCGCAGCGCGTTGAGCATCCCGGGAAAATCGGCGATGGGCAGAGCGCGCAAGCTCTCCGACATGCCCGCCCCATACAGCAACATGAGCAGTGACAGGATCAGCGCCTTCAGCGGCATCGCCAGGAAAAACGCGTTCAGCTGCGGCGCAAAGCGCGACAACAGGCCCAGCCCGATTTCCAGCATCAGCATCAACAGCAGGAACGGCGCAGCAACCTTCAGGGCCAGGCCCAGCATCTCGCCCAGCGCGCGCAGCCCGACTTCCACCAGGCTCGCGTTGCCCATCGACAGCGCCATGCTCGGGATCGGCCACACCTGGTAGCTCTCGTACAGCGTGCCAATCATCGACAGCAGGCCACCGGTCACGAGGAACAGCATGGTGAACATCTGCATCATCAGGCCGCCCACCATCGAATCATCCTGACCCGTGGTCGGGTCGACCACGGTCGCCATGCTCATGCCGGCCTGGAATTCAATGATCGTGCCGGCAGTGTACAGGGCCCAGAAACCTATGCCCGACAAAAAACCAAGCACCAGGCCGATCCCCCCTTCCTTCAGGATCACGAACACGGCCTGGGGGTAGGAAATCGACAGCATGGCCGGATCACCCAATGCGGCCGGCAGCATCAGGCTGCTCAAGGCCACGGCCAGCGCCATGCGCACCATGACGGGAACAGTCTGCCCCATGAAGATGGGCCATACTGAGAATGCCACCAGCATGCGCGTCATCAGCAGGCTGGTCACGATCAGGATGGCTTCTCCCTGGTGCATCGTGGCGCCCATCGCTAGCGTACTCCCGCAATGGCGCCAAACATCTGGTCGCCAAACATGACCAGCTCGCTGCCCAGCCAGGACGACGTCAGCGCGATCGTGACAATGATCGCGATCAGCTTGACGCCGAACGATATCGTCTGGTCTTGCACCTGGGTGACCGCCTGCAGGAACGCCAGCGCCAGGCCGGTAATGCTGGCCACCGCGATCACCGGCAGCGACAGGATCAGGATCAGGAGCAGCGCCTGGTTGACATAGGTGATGAGGACGGAAAATTCCATGGCGCCGGCCTATTGATAAGTAAGAATCAAGCCGTGCACCAGCTTCGACCAGCCGTCCAGCACGACGAACAGCAGCAGCTTGAGCGGTACCGATACCACCGTGGGTGAGAACATCATCATGCCCATCGAGACCAGTATGTTGGCCACCACCAGATCGATGATGACGAAGGCAAGGTAGATCAGGAATCCGATCTTGAACGCGGCCGTCAGCTCGGTCACCGTGAAGGCCGGCACCAGCACCAGCAAGTCATCGCGCGTAAGCGCCTCGGCCCGCTCCACCGGCCATATCTTGCCGGCCGAGCGGACGAAAAACTCACGCTCGCGCGGATTGGTGTGCTTCGACAGGAACGCCCGCAGCGGTTCGCGCGCCAGGCCCAGGATGTCGAAGAAGCTGCCCGCGTTCATCTGCTGTCCCGGCTTCACCTGCGCCTGCACGGTGTCGCTGATCTTGCTGGTGACCGGCGCCATGATGTAGAGCGACAGGATAATCGCCAGTCCGTTCAGGACAAGGTTGGGCGGCACCTGCTGCAACCCCAGCGCATTCCTCACCAGGCTGGTCACCACCACGATCTTGGAATAGGACGTCACCATCACGGCAAGGAAGGGCGCCAGCCCAAGCAAACCCAGCGTGGTGATGACGATGATCGGATCCGGCATTCCCTGTGGTAGCACGCGCCCCCCTTTAAACAACTAAACGGATTGATCGTTGCCGCTGCCGGCAACGCGCATGATGCGTACGCCCAGCTTGCGGCCGATAGTGATCAGCTTGCCTTCGGCAATCACCGAGCCAAACACGCTCAGCGTCACCGTCGCCAGGCTGGCCTCCTGCTCCAGCTCGAATGTCTGGTCGGCGTGCAGGCGTTCGATCTGCGCCAGCGGCAATACCATCTGGCCCATTTCAAACACGACCGGGACTTCGATATCGGTATGGTCCTTGTGCATGGTGCTTTGCTCTCCTCGGTTGACTACCAGGCCTTGCTCGGGCGCCAGGATTCCAGAATATGGCGCCTGCAGCGCCACGGTGCGGTGCTTGAGACGAGCCGACCACGCACGCTGGCTGCTGTTGCCGGGAATGAAGACCAGCGTCACGCCATGACGCGAAATCGCCCCGCCTTCATCGATCCACGCCACGTCGCCGACGCCCAGGCCGCGCACCGCGGACATGGCCAGCACGGTGCGTCCCACGCGCAGCCGGACCGCGACAGGCAAGTCGTCCCTGGCCAACATCGGCGCCGGGGCGCCTTGCGGCATGGCCTGGTGCAGCCATTCCAGCGTCTGCAGCGCACTGGCCGCGAGCGTGCCGCGCGATTGCGTACCGTCTTCGCGGGTCGCGACAAAGCCGATCGCGCAGGGCCAGGCCTCGTTGTCCGGCATCGACCAATGCACCGCGCGGATGTCCGCGTCATGCATGAAGGCCGGCGGCAGCGCCGCGAAGAAGTCCGCGGCAACGCGTTCGATGACGAGATTGCGCATCGGCGCGGGCAAACGGGAAAATGGTTCGCCGACCAGGCGCGGGTCGATTCCGGCCAGCCCGTCCAGCTTGACCAGTACGGTCTGGCCCGCCAGCGTGCATTCGACGGCAACGGCGAACGATGAATGGGGCGGCACAAAGCACCAATGGATGCTCAGGCGCCGGCCAGCTACCGGCCACTCGGTATGCTGCCGCACGGCGAACCAGGCATTCATCAGGCGGCTGGCATCAGGCTCGAGCTGGTCGAGAACCAGGCAGGATGAATTGGACATCATGCCTCGTCTCCGGCCGTGTCGCTGCGCTCGACCAGGTCGAGCCGCACCACCAGTCCCGTTGATTTGTTCAGTGCATCCAGCAAGCGCGCGCTGCCGCCACGCATCAGGCGCAACATGGCGTCGTCCGCCGCGTGCAGCCGCACGTTGAGGAAGACACCGTCACGCGACATCTCCACCGATGAGCCGGGCAGTGATGCGCCGAGGTCGACCATGATGTGCCCCGTCCCCGCCTTAGGGCGGTCGGCAACGTACAAGTTGGCGCTGAAATGCCGGAGCAGCGCTGCCACTTCATCGTTCTGGGCGACCTCGGCCCGGGCCGCAGCGGCCGGCGCAGGCTCCTGGTAAAGCGCTGTGGGAGCGTGCTGGCCTGGCCGTTGAACACCGGCCGCCATCAACTCGGCGGGGATCGCGAGTGGGAAACCCTCGCCGCCCTCCTCGCCAGCTGCCGCCCGCCAGTGCGCGGGCGCAAGCCGGGAACTGACCGCCAACCCGTCGGTGTCCAGGTCGGACCGGTCCGCGCGGACTGGGTGCGGGGATGCGTCGCTTCCGGGCGTATTCGGCATGGCCGGCGCCGCTGCAGAATCTGGCGGCCGCTTGAGCATCAGGTCACGAAAGGCTGCGACAGCCGCATCGGACGTGGGCTGGTATGGCGGCACACCGGCTTGCGCGAGCACTGGCAGGTTCCGCTCACCGCCATCGATCATGGAAAATTCATTCATGCCTTGCCTCCGGCGCGACCGTCTTCCGGGCCAGGTACCAGCCCGCCGCGACTGCGTCCTCTGACCGCTGCACATCGCGCGCATCCTGTTCCTGGCGCTGCTTCTTCTTCATCTTGCCAACCACATCCATGATGTTCGACAGGGCCTCGTGCTGCTTCCTGGTCCTGGCCCGGGCAGCATCGACTTCCTGCTGCGCTTCCTGCAGGCATTCGACGATGCTGGTCCGCTCTTCTTCCAGATCGTTCTCAAGCGCGGCGATTTTCAGGTGCTGATCGGCATAGTCCTTGCCTCGCTGCAGCGCCCCGCCCTGTTGTATCCATGCCTGCCACTGCTGGTCCCAGGAAGTCCTCTGGGCGGCCAGGGCTTGCAGCGCTGCCTCCACGCGTTCGACCTCCTGCCGGATACGGTTGCGCACCGTCGCCCTGCGCGCGAGTTCGGCGTGCGCACTCTGGAGTTGTGCGTCCCGAAGCTTGACCAGTTTTTCCTGCTCTTCCATGGTTTCCGTGTCCTCTAGCTCGCCGCTATATTGCGCATAGCCGCCAGCGTTTCCCGTAGGCCGGACGACTCTCCCGCGGCCTGCCGAAGAAGCGCCGAACACGCTTCGCGGGTACGGATCGCCCGATCCGCGACGGCATCCGACCCCGCCTCGTACTCGCCGATCTGCAGCAACATCTCGATCGACTGGTACTTGGCGCCGAGCTCGCGCAATGCCCCCGCCAACGCCTGGTGCTCAGCCGATGCCACGATATTCATCACCCGGCTGCGGCTGTGCGCCGTATCGATCGCCGGATAATGGTTGGCGGCGGCCAGCTTGGTAGACAGGATGATGTGGCCATCGAGTGTCGACCGCACTTCTTCACCGATCGGATCGCCCGCCTCGTCATCGTCGACCAGCACCGTGTAGAAGGCGGAAATCGCGCCGTTCGCGCTTTGTCCGGCCCGCTCGAACAGCTTCGGCAACACCGTAAACACCGAGGGCGGAAAACCGCGCCGTGTTGGCGGCTCACCGGCCGCCAGGCCAATCTCGCGCAACGCTCGGGCATAGCGCGTGACCGAATCGACCAGCAGCAATACCGAACGGCCCTGGTCGCGGAAATACTCGGCAATTGCCGTCGCCACGCAGGGCGCCTTGGCCCGCTCCCCGGCCGCCCGGTCCGAGGTCGCCACCACGAAGACGGTGCGGTCCCGGCGGCCGGCCGGCACTGCGGTACGGAAAAACTCCCCCACTTCGCGCCCGCGTTCGCCCACCAGCGCGACCACGGTGACATCGGCGGCGGCGCCATGCGAGATCATCGATAGCAGGCTGCTCTTGCCGGTGCCGGCAGGCGCAAAGATTCCCATGCGCTGTCCTTCCCCGCAAGTGACGAATGCATCGATGGCACGCACGCCGGTGTGCAGGGCGCTCAGGATCGGCTTGCGGCGCAGCGGATCGGGCGCCGGCGCGTACACCGGATATTCCTGCACCGCGTCAATGGGCCCCAAGCCGTCGATCGGCTCGCCGAATCCATCCAGCACCCGGCCCAGCACACCAGGCCCCACCTTTACTCCCTGCGTGCGGCCCAGGTGCACCACCTCGGTCTGGGTCGACAAGCCCGCCAGCTCGCCGAAAGGCATCAGCAGCACCAGGTCGCGGACGATGCCGACTACCTCGGCCTGCATCCGCCACGGCGTACCTGGATTGCGCAGCTCGCAGATATCGCCGACCCGGGCGCTGACGCCGCTGGCCTTGATCAACGTTCCCACCGCCTCCAGCACTCGACCGCGCGTCTCGATCGCGGAGAAACCATTGAGCGCATCTGCCAGTGCATCGGAAAGATAGTCCGTGTTTATCATGTCGCTACGCCCCTCATTGACCGGCCGGGCCGGAGCGCCGCTTGCCGACGAATGCCCGGGTCAGGCCCGCGCGTATCGCCGCGATCTGCGTATCGAGGCTGGCGTCAACGATGCCGAATTCGCTCTCCAGCACGCACATGCCCGGCACGCCGGCGGGATCCTGCACCACGTCGACAAATTCAATCTCGGGGAACTCGGCCAGCACGGACGACAGCAGCGCATTGACGGTGTCGAACTGTTGCGATGCCACGATCAGGCGAAAGGAATTCTTCCGGCTTGAATTGGCTATCGTGCGGCGAACCAGACGTTCCATCACGGTGCGCTCGCCAATCTCGTGCAGGATGGCCTGCAACGCGTCCATCACCGTTTTGACCAGCCGCGCCTCCAGGCAGATGAACGACGAATCCATTCTTGCGGTGGCTTCGACCATCGACGCCGCATACTCCGCGCGTCCCTGTTCGATGCCAAGCTCGCGTCCCTGCCGAATCGCGGCCGCGCGTTGCGTTTCCGCCAGCGCCACGATCTCGGCGGCCCGCCGGCTGGCCTCGGCCAGCGTTTCCTGCGCGCTGGCCAGCTGCGCGAAATCGTTCGCCTTGATGACTTTTCCATCGGCGCTGGCGAGCTTGCCGCGATCGATCAATATCATCATTGCGCAGTCCTCCCAGGCGCTGCGAACAGCCACGCATGTTCGGGCGCCGCCTTGTTCAGAACGGCGACAAAGAGCGCGGCCAGCCTGGCGCGGTCATGCTCCTGCAAGACCGGCCGCTGGAGGCCAACCCAGTCGCAAGGAAACCTGAACTGCATGCGGGCCAGCGTTGCCCTCGACGCATTGCCTAGCAGTGCACCGACCAGGCCCACTGCGCGCCGGGTCCAGCCTTCCTTGTCCGGAAATGCGGCGCCGTGAGGATGAAAGACGTATCCAAGTACCGGAAGCGGCGCTGTCCATCCCAGCGCGAACCGATGCGCCTCGCGGCCCAGCGTGCGTTCGATCGCCATCATGTCGGCGCCAAGCACCGCATGCCTGATCTGCTCCCGCACCAGCAAGCCGGCCATCAGTCTTGCGCAGCGTTCGAGCACCGCGGCATCCAGCAAGGCGATGTTTTTCATGGGCTCGGAAAAGTCGAAATCAAAATCCTGGTCCAGCTGGCATGCCTGCAGCAAGGCCAGGGACAGGCGGCGCACCCAGAACGGGGAAGCATCGAGCCCCTCAGCAAGCGGAAGATGCCGGCCCAGGCGGGCGATCCAGCTGGCATGCGCATAGGTTGCTGGAAACAGATTGAAACGAAGCCGCAGATCGAAAGCGCGGTCCCGCACCAGCGGCTGCCAGGCGGGGCTTGGCGGATCGCCAGGGGGCCGATCGGCCGTCGCGGCCTCGGTGACGCCAGGTGGTGCTGCCTCCAGCGTGACGGCGCTCATGCCCGTTCCCTCTGGCGCGCTGGACGTTCCCGACCATCGCTATGAGCCGTCGCGCCCCGTGCTGCCAGTTTTTCCTTGAGCCAGCTGCGCAGGTGCGTCGCATTCAGCAGGAGTATCAGCAGGATCGCCACCACGATCCAGGGCATGAGCATCATGGTCCAGAGCGATGCCACGCTGGAGTTGGCGACGATCGCGCCGAAGAAGCGTGCTGTCGGCACCTGGTCGGAAGTGGTGCCGGTTGCACGCGCCGGGAACAGGCTGACCGACACCTTGTCCACCGTTAGCCCTTCCACGCTGCGGATCACCAGTTCCTTCACCTCAGGGATCACGGCCTTCATATTGATGTCGGCCCGATACTTCAGGAACACGGAGGCAGAAGACGGTTTGACCGGCGACGCCAGCGGATCGTTGGACGGCAGCACGATGTGCACACGGGCGCTCAGCACGCCGTCGATCTGCGACAGGGTCTTGGCGATCGCCTGCTCGGTCCCATAGGTAAAGCGGATGCGTTCTTCCGTGGGGGACGAAATCAGATTGTTACGCGCGAAGATTTCACCCATGTCCGCGTAATGCTGCGGCGGTTGTCCGTTCGAATTCAGCAGGCTGATGGCCGGCGCCATCTTGGCGCTGTCGACCCAGATGCTGTAGCCCTTTTCGCCAGCACGCTTCTCGGCGCTGATGCCGCCTTTCAGCAAGGTCAGCAGAACATCGTTGGCCTGCTGCTCGGACAGGTTGCTGTACACGGCCTGCTCGCAACCGGAGAGGAACAGCAAGCCCGCCAGGAGCAGTGCGTGGGTAAGGCGCCGATCATATCGGGTCGACATATTGTTGTTTTCCATGGGCGGGTTCAAGGTCAATTGCGCTGGAACAGGGACTCCGCACCTTTCTCCGTCATCCCCGCCGCCTTAGACACCACTTCAAAGGCCGCCGAAGTCTTGACCATGTCATATTGGAGCTGCAATACGTCCTTCATCGAAAGATCGCCATCTTTCTTTAACAGGTTCTCCACCGCATCTTGCGCGGTGCTCCACATCGACGACATGTTTTCGCTGTGGCTGCGGATAAGCTGCGAAGCATCCCCCGGCCCGTCGGCCGCCAAGGTGGGCGACTGCGGCTCTCCGAGCAGTTGCTGGAAGCGGCTGATCGAGGCCGGGTCCGGAGCTGGTGCTCCGTTAGCGCCGGCCTGCGTCGACGACTGCAAGGCCTGCAGCGATGAGAGGGAGGTAAGATCCATATTTTCTCCTTGGTCACTAGGGCCGTATGTTGTGATGACGGAAAAATGCCAGGGACCCCGTATCGGTCCTGCGCGCCGCGCCTTCGTCTTTCAGCTTGCGCGCCTGGTCCAGCCAGCATTCGACAATATTCACGGCGCCCGGCTCCTGCCTGCTGGCAAGCACGGCTTCGAACAGTTCGAGTGCGCCATCCTGCCTGGCTTCCACGAGGAATGCGCCAAGCATCGCTTTCACCATTTCACTGGCGGGAAAAACCCCGGCAGCATGCGTCAATCCTCTAATGGCGTCCTGCAGGCGGCCGCTCCGCGCATGCACCACCGCCAGCGAGACCGCAGGCGCCGCACTATCGGGTTTTGCCAGGGCCATGCCCAAGAAAATCTGCTCGGCCTTCTCGTGAAACCCATACTCGCTGGCCAGGAACCCGATCTCGGCAATGCGCTGTAGAACACATGGAGAAAAGATATTCAATTTTTCCAAATCAGACATTCCAATCTCCATGTACTCATATCGCATCAGCGCGCCAGCGCTTACGAAATATTGTGAGCAGCGCCTTTGGTGCCTTCCCCGAACGCCTTGATCGTTTCGGAGACTGCGCTCTGCGCCGTGCTGGCGACCTGCATCGAGAGCGCGACCTTTTGCATGCCAGTTGCGAATCCGGCAGGATCCTTCTTCGCATCCGGCAGATTCGCCAGACCGTCGAACGCAGCTTGCAACAGACCGCCTGCACCTGAAATAGCACCATCAAATCCGTTTGACATTTTTATCTCCGTGAAAGTTTAAGAAATATCGCATCAGCTGCTCTCCCAGCATCACCCCGCTTCCTGCTGCCTCCGCCTCCAGCTGGGCTGAGGCGGTGCAATCGTGCATGGTTCCCGTTCTGCTATCGGGCATTCAAATGCATGCTGTCCCAGATGTTCTGCAAGACCTCGACCGAAACAGCCGCACTCTCGACCAGGGCCCGGGTTGCCGCGTACTCGCGCTGCTCAAGGGGGTGCCGCAAACGCTCGGCCCCGGTTGCGGCAGCCTGCTCCATCAGGCGCCGGTAATCGGCGCACACGGCGCCGCTTCTATCGGCAAGCAGACGCGTGGCAAACTCGCTGGGTGGCAGTACATCGTCTTGGGGAAGAGTATTCATTGCAGTGCCGCCAGCGGAAAAACATAGTGCCGGTCGCCTTTTTGAAACTCGACCTGGTCCAATTCGATCTTGACGATCCGGATACCGTTGAACTCATCGCCTTCCGCGAATTTCTCCCCATATGCGCCGATCAGCCATTTGTTCTTTTTCAAAATCAGAATCGATGAAAAGCGTCTCGACATCCGCAGCGGCGCAACCGTCGGCGCCATCGCCACCACGGCCGACGCGGCAGGCGGGACAGCTTCCGCGACCTCTTGGGCGGGGGGCGCAATAGGCTCACCTTTCTTGACCTGCACGTTCAACGCCTTCAAGCC
Organism: Pseudoduganella sp. S-14; assembly: GCF_049913285.1. GTDB lineage: Bacteria > Pseudomonadota > Gammaproteobacteria > Burkholderiales > Burkholderiaceae_D > Rugamonas. The sequence goes on along the minus strand of NZ_CP183991.1, from coordinate 3,353,804 downwards.
CGGCACCTGCTGCGCCAGCGATGTCAGTTTGGACGCAGCTTCGGGGGTATCAACTTCGTTGGCACAGCTGACGATGCCGGCGCCGGCATCCTTGGCCAGGCAGCTGATTCCTTCCAGGCGGGCCAGGCGCGCTACCGCGGCCACGATTTCTTCGGTGGCATGGATGTCGCTGCGCGCCTGGTATTCGGAATCGTGCAGTGACATTGCAAGCAGGTCGCGCTGGTAAATGGTATTGACGTAGCCCGACACCGACAGATGGTGATCACTATCGACCTCCAGCTGCAATTCACTGCCCACCGGCGCTATCGACTTCAGCCATTGCCGCGCCTCGCGCGTACGGGCCTCCGTCATTTCCGTCCGGTCCGGTGACATCATGGCGTAGGCCAGGCTCAAGCTGGCGGCGAATCCGATGACGACGAGGAACGCGCTGCCCAGCAAACGCCTTGGACTGCGCAAGCTGCCCCCCGGCGAAAAGCTCGCCAGCAGCGAGCCAGCCCTAGCCAGCCCCTTTTCCCACTCTTCATCTGCCGGACGCACGGCGAACGATGCGTCGCCAATTTCAATGGTCTGATAATCAAAAATCCTGGCCGTCGCACCCGGCGCCAGCGTGCTGGCGCCGATTCGCACGACATCGTCCAGCGCGGTGCAGCGCACGCTGCGGTCCTCGATCGACAGCAGGCAATGCCTTGGAGCTACATTCTCATCCAGCAAGACGGCCGTGCAAGATGGATCCGAGCCGATCACGCAGGGCAAGCCCGAGTCGAGCGAGAACTCCGCCCCTTCCTGCAAGCCCTGCACTACGCGGACTGTTCTGCTTTTGAATGTTTCCGCCATGATGTGCGCCACCTAATCGGAAATTGCTGCAATGAACAAAACGCAACGGGGGCAGGCCAACCGACTGTTCAATGGATCAATGTTGGCAAGCGCGAAGCAGAATATACCGGGGACGATGGACGCCGCACATCACCAAAGCATGTGATTCTTTGGTGATTTTTTGCACAACATAATTGCCTAGGTTGCCATGAGGTTTGCGTGAATGCCTTCGATTGCTGATCCTTGTCGGGCAGACTGCTACGGTAGGCATGCTCGGCAAATGCAACTTCAGCACGTGCGGCAACGCACCGAGCGTACCGATCGTCCCTCCTATATTTCATAGGTTCAGCCACCTCAGGAGACCTTATGCCCAAGATTTCGCCTGGTGTCCGGTTGCTGCGGAGCCTGGCCCGCGCCGGAAAGAAGCAACAGTCACTGCTAACCGGCTTGCTGAAAGCGGTATCGCCCGGTTTGAAACCGAAGGGGCGCAGCACAACGACGCGCAGCACTGTGGCAACGAAGCCGCCGCGCGCCACACCGAGTGACGCGCGGCGGAGCGCCAGAACGCCGCAGGCGGTTGCGCCAGGTAGATGGATCGCTTCCATTCACCGTTCAAAGCATGTGAATGCGCCGGCGCCAGCGCATCCGCTTGCCTACTGGATGTATCTCCCGGACCGCCGCCCAGCTGACGGGCGGCGCCACGGCTTGCCCCTCGTGGTCATGCTGCATGGCTGCCATCAAAGCGCTACGCAGTTTGCGCAAGGCAGCCGGATGAATCAGCTTGCCGAGACTAAGGGCTACGCTGTCCTGTATCCCCAACAGTCCGTTACCGCGCAGGCCCAGCGTTGCTGGAAATGGTATAGCCGCGTAGCCCAGCAAGGTGGCGGCGAAACCGCAGAGCTAGCCGATCTCATCGGCAACGTGTGCGAACATCACCCGATCGACCGCCGACGCATTTACGCTTGCGGTATCTCGGCAGGCGCCGGCATGGCAGCTGTGCTGGCGCTCAACCATCCCGAATTAATCGCTGCGGTGGCCCTCCATTCGGGGCCGGTCTTTGGCGTTGCACGTACTTCGGCCGAGGCAATACACGTGATGCGCCATGGCGCCACCGCTGAGGCAGAAGATGCGATCCGGCGCGTCGTGCAAGGCCGCCAGCGCGGAGGGGCGCCGGACCGGCCGCAACCAATGCCGCTGATGCCCGCCATCCTCATCCATGGTGAAGATGACCGCGTCGTGCATCCGGCCAACCAGGAACACATCGCCCGACAATGGATGTTGCTAAACGGCCTGCCATGCCAAGGCGCGCAAGGGTTGACGGTGAAGACTGCGGCCCGCAATAAACGCCGGAATGCCTACGAACTGCGCGATTATTGCATCGGGACCAAGCCAGTGCTGCGCGTCGCTCGCATCGCCGGGCTGGGACACGCGTGGAGCGGCGGCGACCCGTCGCTGCGATTTAATGCGCCAGCTGGTCCCGACGCCAGCCGCATGATTCTGGACTTCTTTCGGATGCACAAGCGATAGGCTGGCCAATTGCGCCTGCCTGGCGACACGCGGAGCTTAGGATGAGGTACTGCGGCATCGCCACAGCCGCTTCGATACGAATCCTAAATCGCTCGCTTGAGCGAAACGTGGTACCTTGAATCGTCAAGCCCACCTTTGCCCGAGGCGCTGCATGAGCGAACCTGTCAACCGTCGAACGAGGAGTTCCATCGCAATGACCATCGATCATGCGATCGATTTGGCGCGGACCCATGGAACGTCCTATGCCTCACGATATCTCCGCAATCACCGCATTGACGAGGAAACGATTCAGCGCATTGTCTTTGGCAATTGGACTGAACGCCGCCTGCATACGCCACCCGCTCCAGTCAGCGCCGGTGGTCATGCAGAATCCAGACCTTCGACGCTTGCCTTGCGCTTAGCCCGCCCTCTTTCACGTACCGGCTAGCGCGCCAGATAGCGGGTGCGTCGATCCCGGTTGGCGGCTGCGCCGGTATGTATCGCGCGGCGCAGCCCGCCTTGGCGAATCAATGTGCCGGAATGTGATGCGTCCCTTGCACAGGTCGTACGCTGAGAGCCAGTGGTCGAGGGTCGGACACGTGACATCGGCTTGTCAAGTTGCACTTTGAACTGGCGCAGTAGACCTATGAGGGGCGGACGCAAGATATCGATGCCTGCCGATTGTGAAATTGCCTTTTAGTGAAATAACAAACGGTGAACGCTGTGTGGGTGGGGTAGTCTTTGCCCATGACACGCAGATTAGATCACCGTACCGCCGAGCAAGTATCGATGGCTTTATTGACCAGAGCGGCTTTTGGCATTCATCCGGCGATGCAATATGCCTTACATGCTGGAGTCCCTGCTCGACTGATTTCCGAGGTCTTCGATAGAGGCGCTGAGCGGACTCGCCAAAACGTTCAAGGCATTGACCTTCTACCAGACCGACGCCAATATACGCGTTCGTCTGACGCCCGTTAGGCAAGGGCTGAATGGCCAAGGCTGTCTGGCAACGCGCGGGTGAAAATCTCGCTCGCACTCCCCTATGCGTAAGTTTATTTGCTGTCAGCCGGCGCCATTCAGTCCCGAAAACGTCGAGTCGACGGCCGCCATTCTGCTGCGGCCCTTTTGACGTCCAACGCTCCAATTCCAGGTCAAAAGCGAAATCTGTGCCGCTCACGTGAACACCATCGACCGGAGGAATTGTAGTATTATCCCGCGCCCATCTTCAATGGTGCCTCCTCCCTCGCGCAGTCGCCGAGTTCACAGCTCCTGCCCACCCGGCGCGACAGGAAAGTCCGACAGTATTGCCGCATGCTCACAGTTCGAAAGCCATGATGGGCTGGGCATGACGGCAATTTGCGGGCGGGCGCGCTGCGTTCACTGGCATGGCGCCGTTGCATAATCTAAAAAGACGACATGTATTTTAAACCTGGGGGACGTAGGTCGCGTATTGCGGCGCTCCTGACAATCGCGGCAACGTTACTTTCTCGCTGGCTCGCCCTGGTCACGCTGGCTGTGCTGATGCCGTCCAGAACAGCCATGGCGATCACGCCTGCTATGGACGATTACGCGCACACTGCCTGGAATGGACAGCGTGGAGCCCCCGCTGATGTCCTACAGTTCACCCAGACCAAAGACGGTTGGTTATGGATCAGTTCACCTAACGGCCTGTTCCGCTTTGACGGTGTCGATTTTGAGCGGATGGATAGCGTATACGGCCATCGCCTGCATACCACCAATACGGTCGCATTGCTGACCACACGCGACGGCCGTCTTTGGGTTGGCGGGCGCTTTGGCGGGATCAGTATGATTGCCCAAGACCACAGCCGCGTGTTTAACGAGAAAAGCGGCCTGCCACGGGGCATGGTGTTGACGATGTCTGAGGCACCTGACGGTAGCGTATGGGCCGCCACCAGCACCGGCCTGGGCGTGCTGAAGCCCGGGGCCACGCGTTTCAGCCAAATTGGGAAACAGCAAGGCTTGCCGGAGACCTTCACCCACCAAGTCCTGTTCGGCCGCGACGGGCGCCAGTGGATTGCGCTGAACAGTGGCATTTATGTCCGAGACCCTGGCCGTGCGCTCTTCCGGAGGGCGTGGCCCCATATCAACCTGGTGGCGATGTCTGAGGCGCCGGACGGCACGCTCTGGGGTTCGGACGGGATCGACAAGCATTACCGCGTGCTCCCCGACGCACCGCCGAACAATCCCGCGCCACACGCCGAACTGGGCGGTAATGGCGCGCTGTTCGACCGTGAAGGCAATATGTGGATCCTGAAAGTGAATGCGGTGGAGCGACGTCGCGCACCGTATGTCGGCAAAGCGGCCGGCGCACGTGAACTAACCAGGGAAAACGGCATGAGTGGCGCGCTCGTACAAAGCGCGTTCGAGGACCGCGAGGGCAATATCTGGGTCGGTACTTCCGGCGGGCTGGACCGCTTGCGGCGCATCCGACTCAGCGGTGTCAAGGTCGATACCGCGTTTGATCACCCAGGCGTGATCGCCGATGACCGGGGCGGCGTACTCATCAGCGACTGGCGGCGCCCGTTGCGCCGCTACGAGGCATCAGGGGAGTCGCAGGGACTAAAGCCCTTGAGCTTCACCTGCGCCTACCGCTCGCCCGATGGCGCGCTCTGGCTGTCCAACGCCAAGGCGCGCTGGCGCCGCGATGCATCGGGCGCGTTCAGCCAGATACCGCACCCGGAACAAATAGTTGGCTATGACGCCCAGGCCATGACAATCGACGGCCGGGGCCGGATGTGGATCTCGGTTTCACGACAGGGACTGTTCGTGATTGAGGATGGCGTCTGGCGCAAGCATGGCGGCTTGCGCGGAATGCCTGATGCGCTCGCGCTATCGCTGACTACGGACGGCGCAGGACGGGTTTGGGCCGGATACGTCGACAATCAGATTGCATTGATCGACGGCGAGCGGCTGCAGATGTTCGGCGAAGCCGAAGGACTCAAACTGGGCAACGTGCAATCACTGCTGGTAGACGGTAAACAGCTCTGGGCGGGCGGGGTGGACGGTCTGGCCCGGTACGACGGTTTACGCTGGCACGGCGTGACACTTGCTGGCCGCCGGTCGTTGCGCGGCGTCTCGGGACTGGTGCGCACCCGGAGCGGCGACCTGTGGCTGAACGGGTCTGATGGCATCAGCCGCATCGCAAACGAAGAGGTTGATCGATTGGTGCGCGCGCCTGGGCGCGCCGCGCCCTTCGAACGGTTTGACGCGCTTGACGGCCTGGTTGGCACTGCCGAGCAATTGCGCCCACTGCCATCCATCACGGAAGGCTCGGACGGACGGCTGTGGTTCGCCACCGCCAGTGATGTCGCCAGCATTGACCCGTCGACCATCGCGCGCAATCCGCTGGCGCCGCCGGTTCAAATCCTGTCCCTGCTGGCGGGCGATCTTAGATACGAAGCGCGCTCCGAATTGCGCCTCCCCGTCGGTCAGCGCGACTTGCGCATCACCTATACAGCGCTCGGGCTGGCGATCCCCGAGCGGCTGCGTTTTCGCTACAAACTCGAAGGGTTTGACCAACACTGGCAGGACGTGGGCACGCGACGTGAAGCCGTCTATACCAACTTGCCGCCCGGCGACTACCAGTTCCACGTCATCGCAGCCAACGAGGACGGAGTTTGGAATGAAACCGGTGCCACGCTGAAGCTAAGCCTGCCCCCGAGATTCACAGAGACAGGCTGGTTCATCCTTTTGATGGCAGCGGCGGCGCTGGCGTTGATGGCAGGGATGTATATGCTGCGGGTACGCCAGCTCACTGCACGGGTACAGGAGCGCATGCAGGAGCGGCTGGCCGAGCGGGAGCGCATCGCACGCGGCCTGCACGATACTGTGTTGCAGAGTGTGCAAGGCTTGATAATGCTGTTCGAGCGGCAAGTGCGTAACCTTCCGATCAGTGCCGCGCAGCGGCGTGAGATCGAACAGACTCTTGACCTCGCCGACGGCCTGCTCGCTGAAGGCCGCGACTGCATTTCGGACCTGCGTCATGACAGCGAGCCTGGTGACCTCGATCACTCCTTGAGCCAGTATGGCAGCGTATTACTGCGACACCGCTTCAGCAGCACGGTGTCGGGCGCGTCGGTTCCGCTTTGCCCACGGCTGCGCCAGGAAGTCACGGCGATCGCGCGCGAAGCGCTGTTCAATGCTGCGCGTCATTCCGAAGCAAAACAAGTAGCACTCACTATCGAGTACCGTGACGACGGCTTTGCGCTGGAAGTGCGCGATGACGGCTGCGGGATGCCGGCCGCAATCCTGGACCATGGTAAGCCGCGTCATTACGGCGTTGTGGGCATGTGCGAGCGCGCCATGGCGGCCGGGGCAAGCTACACCCTGGATTCCGCCCCCGGGCAAGGTACCGTGATGCGGCTGGAAATCCCTGCCGAGTACGCCTATGCCGGGCGCAGTTCTGCCGCCTTATTTGCCAGGCTGCGGGAGCGCCGCCGCGCCGCCGTCAATGCGGCTTGACTCCCGTTAGCTCGAAAGAGCTAGTCAAGTCCCGCTCTTCATGATGATGGCGGCGGTTCCTCCCCGAAGTACGCTATGGCTGGCATGTCAAACATGCCGATCATTTCAAATTTCAAAGAGGAAAGCATGAGCAATGTTACCAATCCAGACCAGCGCCGGCGCAATGTGTTGATGAGCGCCGCGACGGCCGCTGCCGGCGCGGCTGCGGCTGGGATGTCACTGGGTGCGACGGCGGCCACGCCGGCCAAACAGATCCGTCAAGTCGCCAGTATTACCACCCGCGACGGCGTGGATCTGTACTACAAAGACTGGGGACCGAAGAATGGCCAGCCAGTTGTATTCAGCCACGGTTGGCCATTGAACTCCGACAGCTGGGAGTCGCAAATGATCTTCCTGGCAGAAAAAGGCTATCGCTGCATTGCGCATGACCGTCGCGGCCACGGCCGCTCGTCCCAGCCATGGGATGGCAACGACATGGACCATTATGCCGATGACCTGGCCCAGGTGATCGAAGCGTTAGATCTGAAGAACGCCGTCCTGGTGGGCTTTTCCACCGGCGGCGGCGAAGTCGCGCGCTATGTCGGGCGCCATGGCACCAAACGCGTCGCCGGCCTGGCACTGGTATCGGCCGTACCGCCGCTGATGCTCAAAACGGCCGACTATCCGGGCGGACTGCCGCGCGAAGTGTTCGACGGCATCCGTGCCGGCTCACTGGCGAACCGCTCCCAGCTGTACAAAGACATCGCATCCGGCCCGTTCTTCGGCTTCAACCGCCCGGGCGCCAAGATCTCGCAAGGGCTGATTGACGCTTGGTGGATGCAAGGCATGATGGCGGGGCACAAAAATACTTTCGACTCGATCAAGGCGTTCTCGGAAACAGATTTCCGCGCCGATTTGAAAAAGTTCGATAAACCGACCCTGATCATCCACGGCGACGACGACCAAATCGTGCCGATCGACGCCTCCGGCCGCGCTGCCGCAGCAATCGTCAAGCACGCCAAACTGCTGGTGTATCCGGGCGCCCCGCATGGCCTGACTGATACCCACAAGGATCGCGTCAACAACGATCTTCTGGCTTTCATCAGAGGTTGAGCGATACTTGCGCTAGAGCGAGATGATGCCTCGTTTGACCGCGATGGCGACGGCATGAGTACGATCGCAGGCGTCCAACTTGGCAAGAATGGTGCGCACGTGCGCTTTGACGGTGTCTTCAGCGATGCCCAGGTGAACGCCGATGCGTTTGTTGGAGTTCCCGGCTGCCGCGCTGCGCAACACTTCTTTTTCACGCTCGCTCAGCGAAGACTGGCCATAGTGAGCGGCCAGCGTCCGTGCGACATCGGCGGGAATCCAGCGGCTGCCGGCGTGCACTGCCCGGATCGCGTCGAGCAAATCTTTGCGCAAGCTCTGCTTCATCAGGAAGCCCACAGCGCCGAGCTCGATCGCACGGCGGATCTGATGATCCCCGGCCAGCGTGGTGAGCATAATGACGCGGGCATGGCTATGCGCTAGGCGCAGCGCTTCCAGTGCATGCAACCCGCTTGTTCGAGGCATGGCGATGTCCATGATGGTTATGTCGGGCCGCAGGGCTTCAAATGCTTCGACGACGCCCTCGCCATCTTCGAGCTCACCGACGAGGCGCAGGTCTGGTTCATTGGCGATCGTGTCGGCTAGTCCGGCCAAGATCAAGGGGTGATCATCAACGACGAGGATACGTACTGGATTGGAACTGCTTGATGTTGCGATGCTGCGCGACACTGGTACTCCATGGTTTGGCGGTAAAACTTTTAGCAGTTTAATACAACTGGTAAAAGGTCACAATTTATACAAAATCACCTTCGCCCTATAGGTAGAAGTCATGCGGTCTATGCCGCTTATTGGAGAACTCATGCATTCAATTTTGAACATCGCTATCGCCGCCGCATCGTTTGCAGCTGTTATCGGTCCGGTGCTCGGAGCACAGCCCTCGACTGCCGAGCAAGTGCAGCCGGAGGACGCACTGCCGACGCCGAAGTTCGACGCCAAGGGCATCGCCCGTACCGAAACCGTGCGTCGTGACTTCGATGGCAACCGCGAAGCAATACAAGTCCGCGTCGACTTCGCCAAGGGTGCGTCTTTTCCCAAGCACTCCCACCCTGGCGTCGAGATCGCCTACGTCCTGAGCGGCGTCATCGAATATGAGATGAACGGCAAGACCTTCCGCCTTAAAGCAGGCGAGTCGCTCTATATTCCGGCTCGCACAGCGCATTCGGCCAAAAATGTTTCGTCCGAAACGACCTCGGAACTGGCCACCTACCTGGTGGAGAAAAATCAGCCGATCGTCATTCTTGACAACTAGGATCCAGCAGGACACCGGTCCTAAGGTATGGCAAGATCCGCAACCTTAGGAGTGCGCAGCCGATAATCGAGTTTTTGCGCTTTTTCGGGACCAAACAAAAAAGGCCTGCGACATGAATTCGCAAGCCTTTGATTTGATTTATGAATCTTGGTGGGAAGTACAAGTTTCGAACTTGTGACCCCTGCAGTGTGAATGCAGTGCTCTACCCCTGAGCTAACCTCCCGAAGTGGCGCTATTATAGACTAGGGTTGCGCCAAACACAAGTTCCCTTGACCGCTTTGTCCAGCCCGTCCAGCAACGCGATGTGCTCGGCCTCTTCCGTTTCACTTGCCCGCAATACGATCACATCGGCCAATGCGATTTCAGCGATGGCGATGCCGCTGGCGCTTTGCTCGATCACGATATCCATGCCCAGGCTGTTCTGGCCACGAGTCATTGCCAAGTAGACATCGGCCAGCAATTCCGCGTCCAGCAGCGCGCCGTGCAGCTTCCGGTGCGCGTTGGAAATGCCGAAGTGTTCGCATAGTGCGTCCAGCGAATTGCGTTTACCCGGACGCATCTCCTTCGCCTGCACCAGGGTGTCGATCACGCCGCTGATGTGGGAATCGAAGGCCGGCAGCTTGAGCATGTTGAACTCGTGGTTCAGGAAGCCAAGGTCAAACGGCGCATTGTGGATGATGACTTCTGCACCCTGGATATACTCACGCAGCTCGTCCACCACTTCATGGAAGCGTGGTTTATCGCGCAGGAACTCGGAGGTCAAGCCGTGCACCGCCAATGCGCCCTCTTCCGAATCGCGCTCTGGATTGATGTAGCGGTGGAAGTTATTCCCGGTCAGCTTACGCTCAAACAGCTCAACGCAGCCAATTTCAATGATTCGGTTACCCTGTTTCGGGTTAATGCCGGTAGTTTCGGTATCGAGGACGATTTGACGCATAAATTCACGAATGTGTTCGTAGCAAGCGGCGAAGTATAGCAGGCCTTATTTGCGGCGGACCGATTCCACGCCCAGGTTGGCCAGCTGATCGGCGCGTTCGTTGCCGGGGTGCCCGTTGTGGCCACGCACCCAGCGCCAGTCGACCGTGTGCACGGCCTGCGCTGCGTCAAGCGCCTGCCACAGGTCGGCATTCTTGACCGGCTCCTTGGTCGAAGTCTTCCAGCCCCGCGCCTTCCAGCCGTGAATCCATTCGCTGATGCCTTTCTGGACGTACTGGCTGTCAGTGTGCAGGACTACTTCGCACGGGCGTTTCAGGGCTTTCAGCGATTCGATCACCGCAGTCAACTCCATGCGGTTGTTGGTGGTATTCAGTTCGCCGCCGAACAGTTCTTTCTTGGCGTCGCCTGCGATCATCAGCGCGCCCCATCCACCGGTGCCGGGATTGCCCTTGCAGGCGCCGTCGGTATAAATCTCTACTTTATCCATCGAGTCTTTCTGTGTGTTTGTTGGTGGCCGGGACGGGCACGCCCGCCTTGGCCGTTTTCTGTTTCCAGGCCGGCCCGATCAGGCGCATGCCTTTCACCCGCTTGATCGCCTGCACCATGTAGACCGCACCGAAATACGGCCAGTATTTGGGGCCGGCGCTGTCCATAAAGTGATAGCGTGCCAGCCAGCGTTCGGTGCGGCAGGCAGGCGCATAGCAGCCCAGGTGCGTGTGGCTGACGCCCATATTCAGCAATTTTAGCCAGTCTTTGATGCGCGGCATGGAGATAAACTCACCGGCCTTGGGCAGATAGTGCGATCCGGTCAGGCGGCCACTTAGCTGGCGCAGCCCCCACAGACTGGCCGGGTTGAAGCCGCAGACGATGACCTGGCCTTCGGGAATCAGCACACGCTCGACTTCGCGCAGCACCTGGTGCGGCTCGGCGGAGAATTCCAGCACGTGCGGCAGCACCACCAGGTCCATGCTGTTGGTGGCGAATGGCAGTTCCACGCTGTCCAGGGTCACCGCTACCGCGCGGCTGCTGCCGGATTGGCGCGGGTGCAGGCGGATGTCGGCCAGCCACTGGTGCGGCATGCGGTTGGCCGCCAGGGCATCCAGCTGCGGCATGCCGATCTGCACCGCGTTGAAACCGAAGATGTCCGCCACCATCTTGTCCAGGCATGCCTGCTCCCAGGCGCGCACGTATGCACCCGGCGGTGTTTCCAGCCATTTGTCGAACGCTATAATGGATTCGTCGGATGTTGCGCTATCCATGCATTCCCTTTACTGAGCCCATGAGCAAACCTGTTTCTGTCCTGACCGTCCCTGCTTTCAGGGATAACTACCTGTGGCTGGTCCACGATGGCCGCAACGCTGCAGCAATCGATCCCGGCGACGCCGCGCCCATCCTGGCCGCACTGCAGGAGCACGGGCTGACACTTACCGCCATTCTACTCACCCATCACCATGCTGACCATATTGGGGGTGTTCCGGGGCTTCTGGCCCACTTCCAGGTGCCCGTTTTCGGCCCCCGCCATGATGGTATCGCAGCCGTGACCGTACCGCTGAGCGAAGGCGACCAGGTTGCCGTTCCAGGACTGGACCTGTCGCTGCGCGTGTTGGATGTGCCGGGCCATACCCTCGGCCATATCGCCTATGTCCGCGATAGTGCCGAGCCATGGGTGTTCTGTGGCGACACCTTGTTCGCCGGCGGTTGCGGGCGCTTGTTTGAAGGCACGCCTGATCAGATGGCCGACTCGCTTGGCAAGCTGGCGGCGCTGCCGGAGGCCACCAAGGTGTTTTGCGCCCATGAATACACGCTGTCCAACCTGCGTTTCGCCAGCGCGGTGGAACCGGAGAATACGGCGCTGCGCGCCCGGGTAGCGGCAGATTCCGCAATGCGCGAACGTGGCTTGCCGACAGTGCCGAGCACCATCGCACTGGAACGTGCCACCAATCCTTTCTTGCGTTATCGTGAGCCCGACATCGCTGCCCAGTTGCGCGAGGCCGGCAAATTGCGTGGCGGTGAGCCACCGGTTGCCGTCTTTGCGGCGCTACGGGAGTGGAAGAACAACTTCTGACCTGAGGAGATTTATGCAAACCGTTCGCATGTACGTTGATCCCATCAGCCCTTTCGTATGGCTGGCCACCAAGCAGATTGCCCGCATCGAGGCGGCGGGGGCGCAGGTTGAAATGGTGCCTGTATTGTTCGCGGCAATGCTGAACAAGCATGGCCTGGTGGGCCCGGCCGAGGTGCCGGCGAAACGTGTATTGACGTTCCGCGACGTGATGCGGCAGGCGTCGGCACAGCGCCTGGAGTTCGTGGGGCCGCCAGGCCATCCGTTCAATCCGTTGCCGATGCTGCGGATGGCGACTGCTATCGCGGGGCGTGCGGAGCGGATCGCATTCGTCACTGCGGTGATGGCGGCAACCTGGGAACAAGGGCAGGATGCGCAGGACTTCGGCGTCCTCGCACGTGTGGCGCGCGATTGCGGGCTGGATGGCGAGGCGCTCGTTGCTGCGGCGGGGACGCCGGAAGTGAAGGCGGAACTGGCGCGTGCAACCGAGCAGGCCATCAATGATGGCATTTTCGGCGTGCCGAGTTTTGTCTATGAGGGGGAGTTGTTCTGGGGCGCGGATCGGATCGACAGCCTGTTGCGCAGGATCGCGGGCCATCGTATCGACGAGGGGCGTTTGCAGGAGTTTCTTGACAGGCCGGCGTTGGCTTCGCGCCAACACCGCTAAAGCTGGGCCCGACCCCAGGGTCAGACCCGGCTTTACCGGTTTAGATCTCTTCGTACAACGGCAGCGTCAGGAACTCTTCGAACGCTTCCGATGTCGACATCTTCTCGAAGATCTGCGCAGCGCGATCGTAGGCTGGGGTGGAGCCATCCGGGGCGGCAGCTTTCACCTTCGGCAGTTCTTCCGGAATCATCGCACGAACCATATCGGCCGTCACCTTGCGGCCGTCTTCCAGCACGCCCTTCGAAGAACGGATCCACTGCCACACCTGCGAACGCGAGATTTCAGCGGTCGCCGCATCTTCCATCAGGTTATGGATCGGCACGCAGCCGTTGCCATTCAGCCAGCTACCCAGGTAGTGGATGCCGACGTTGATGTTGTAGCGCAGGCCAGCTTCAGTAATAGGCGCTTCAGGCTTGAAGTCCAGCAGTTCCGCTGCGGTCACTTGCACGTCCGGACGCTGTTTGGAAATCTGGTTCGGCGCATCGCCCAGTACCTTCTTGAACTCGCCCATGGCCAGCTCCACCAGGCCCGGGTGAGCCACCCAGCCGCCGTCGTAACCGTCGGTCGCATCGCGCGCCTTGTCGTTGCGCACGCCGCCCATGGCCACTTCATTTTTCTCCGGATCGTTCTTGATCGGGATCAGCGCTGCCATGCCGCCAATAGCAGGTGCATTGCGCTTGTGGCAGGTCTTCAGCAGTAGCAGCGCATAGGCGCGCATGAACGGCGAAGTCATGGTGACCTTGGCGCGGTCGGCCAGGCAGAAGTCCTTATCCAGCTTGAATTTCTTGATGCAGCTGAAGATGTAGTCCCAACGGCCGGCGTTCAGGCCCGAGCTGTGCTCGCGCAGTTCGTACAGGATTTCGTCCATTTCGAACGCGGCCAGGATGGTTTCAATCAGCACGGTGGCTTTGATGGTGCCTTGTGGCAGGCCCAGTTCATTCTGGGTCATGACGAAGATGTCGTTCCACAGGCGGGCTTCCAGGTGCGACTCCATCTTCGGCAGGTAGAAGTATGGGCCGGCGCCGCGTGCCAGCTGCTCTTTCGCGTTGTGGATCATGAACAGGGCGAAGTCGAAGATGCCGCCCGAAACACGCTTGCCATCGACGGTCACGTGCTTTTCGTCCAGGTGCCAGCCGCGTGGACGCACCACCAGGGTGGCAGTCTTTTCATTCAGCTTGTAGGATTTGCCGTTCTGTTCGAGCGAGATGGTCTTGCGGACCGCGTCCTGCATATTGATCTGGCCGGAGATCTGGTTGTCCCAATTTGGGGTGTTGGAATCCTCGAAGTCGGTCATGTAGGAGTCCGCACCGGAGTTCAGCGCGTTAATGACCATTTTGCGGTCGACCGGGCCGGTGATCTCCACGCGGCGGCATTCCAGGGCTTTAGGAATCGGCGCGATCTTCCAGTCGCCGTTGCGGATATGGGCGGTTTCGGCCAGGAAGTCCGGGCGCTCGCCTGCATCCAGGCGCTTGGCACGCTCGACGCGCTTGGCCAGCAACTCCTGGCGGCGCGGTTCGAATTCGCGGCTCAGCTTGGCCACCAGGGCCAGCGCTTCCGGGGTCAGCACGCGCTCGAAACCTGGCTTGATTTCTCCTGTGATTTGCATACCTGCTGGCAGAGTGATGCTCATGTTCTTTCTCCGTTAATGATGATTAGTGTTGTGATTCGATGTTTTCCAGTATATTGACTAAAAACATAGAGAAACAAGACTAAAAAGCACTTCATCTGTGCGTTTTAGTCATAAATGAGGTCTTATGGGTCAGTTCAGGCAAATTTCCACCTTTGTAGAAGTGGTCAACCGCGGCAGTCTGTCGGCGGCAGCCCGCGCGGAAGGCATAGCGCCCGCCGTGATCGGTCGCCGCCTCGACGCGCTGGAGCAACGGCTCGGCGTCAAACTGCTCCAGCGTACCACGCGCAAGCTGGCGCTGACGGACGAAGGTGCAGCCTTCCTTGAGGATTGCCAACGCATCCTGGTAGATCTGGAAAGCGCGGAAGCCGCGGTGGCAGAACGCAGCGCGCGCGCCACGGGACACCTGCTCATCTCTGCGCCAGCTGGCTTTGGACGGCTGCATGTGGCGCCCCTTGTCCCCTCCTTTTTAGCGGAGCACCGTGACGTGGCGGTGACATTGAACCTGAACGACCGCGTGGTGGACTTGATTGGGGAAGGAGTGGACGTGGCGATACGCATCGCTTCGATGTCCGACTCGAACCTGGTGAGCGTGAAGCTGGCCGATAACCATCGCGTGGTGGTTGGCACCCCCGCCTATCTCAAGCGCCATGGCGTGCCGAAGACGCTGGACGACCTTGCCAGGCACAACTGCATGACGATCAGCAGCGAAGGCAGCCAGCGCGGCTGGACTTTCCGCGATGGCGATAAGAACGTGACGCTGAAAATTGCGGGGAATATGAGCTGCAACGACGGCGCAGTCTTGCACGATTGGGTCCTGGCGGGCAAAGGCCTGGCCTGGCGTTCAATGTGGGAAGTGGGCGCTGATATTGAAGCAGGACGTTTAAAGCCCGTGCTCAACGAATTTTCGGCGCCAGGAAATGATATTTACGCCGTATTTGCACAAAGGCGGCACCTGCCATTTCGCATCCGCGCCTTCGTCGATTTCCTGCGACACACCTACGCCCAGCCGGGCTACTGGCGCAAGGGCTGAGGCCATGTCGCACTTGGGTGTGCCCCCAGGGAGTGACGCTAACTGGCGTGTAAGGGCGAAAAAAAATCCTCCGATTTGGAGGATTTTTTATCGTTTTGATCCGTCTCGATTACAGAGGCTGGATGTTCGACGCCTGCTTGCCTTTTGGGCCGGAGGTCACGTCGAAGGACACGCGTTGGTTTTCCTGCAGCGACTTGAAGCCGTTGCTTTGGATAGCCGAGAAGTGAGCAAACAGATCTTCGCCGCCTTCATCAGGGGTAATGAAGCCAAAACCCTTTGCGTCGTTGAACCATTTTACGATACCAGTTGCCATTACAATTCCTATTACAGTTAAATGAGCTTTACGCCCGTGATACCGTTTGAACCCAGTCACCTGAATCTAAACGATCCGCCATTATACCGAAATACCCGTTAAAAACACGTCGCGATGAAAATTAATTCGCGTGTGTCAAAGCAGGTCCCGAACATGTATGACTAACTATAGACAAGATTTATCAATCTTGTTTGATAAATATCAATCGTGCGCAGCAATTTTCCCTGCGCCAAAATCGTTGTCGGCCCGGCGCAACAATGCGTGAACGGCAGCTTCAATGCCGAGCCAAGGGGCGCCCGCTTCCATCACGCCGCGCACCATCTGTTCGATGCGGCGCGCTTCGTCGCCAAGCGGGGCCAGGCCGAACGATCCAGCCGAACCGGCCACGCTGTGCAGTGCGTGGTGCAATTGCTCGATGTGGGAAGGAATCAAGTTGTCCTGGCACAACACCAGGGCGTCACGGATTGCCGCCATGCGTTCGGGAACGCTTGCAGCGTATTTGTCGCGCAAGGCTTGCAGCCGGTCCTGGAAGGCGGGATCGACCGGCGCTGCCATGGCTTATTTGGTGCCGAAGATGCGGTCGCCCGCGTCGCCCAGGCCTGGAATGATGTAGGCGTGGTCGTTGAGGTGGGAATCGAGCGACGCGCAGAAGATCTTCACGTTCGGGTGCGACTTCTGGAACACCTCGATGCCTTCCGGTGCCGCCACCAGGGCGAGGAAGATGATCTGGTCGTCGGGAACGCCGCGCTTTTTCAGCACGTCCACCGCGTGCACGGCCGAATTGCCGGTCGCTACCATCGGGTCGCACAGGATGAAGGTGCGGTCGACCAGGTCCGGCAGGCGCACCAGGTATTCCACCGGCTGGTGGGTTTCAGGGTCGCGGAACACGCCGATATGGCCGACGCGCGCCGATGGCACCAGGTTCAGCAGGCCGTCGCTCATGCCCACGCCAGCGCGCAGGATCGGCACCACGGCCAACTTGCGTCCGGCAATTACAGGCGCCTGGATGGTTTGCAGCGGGGTTTCGATTTCGCGCGTGGTCAGCGGCAGGTCACGGGTGATCTCGTAGCCCATCAGCAGCGTGATTTCCTTCAGCAGCTCGCGGAAGGTGCGCGTCGACGTTGCCTTGTCGCGCATATGGCTCAGCTTGTGCTGGATCAGCGGGTGGTCGGTAATGAACAGGTTGGGAAAGCGCGGATCTTGTTTCATGTCAAATAGGAATAAATTCGTTCAATTGCGCGCATTATCCCAGCCTCAGGCGTTTTCCACCAGCGCCCGCTGTAGAATGGCTTCACAGTTAGTTCCCATCGGCAACCGACCGTAAGCGCCGCCCGGCTCGCGTGCCAGGCGGCTGGCAACGAAGGCGGAACTGACGAAGGCCGGTGAGTGGCGCAACAGCAGCCCGGCCTGCACAGCGAGGACGATGCGCTCAGCCAACTGGCGGGCGCCGAACTCGTCTTCTCGGGCTTTGGGCAGGTCCGCCAGCAACTGGCTGGTGAAGCGCACGTACTCGGGGTCGGCATGACTGCCCTCGCCCAGTTCGGCGGCCAGCACTTCCAGTGCCTGGCCGGATTTGGACAGGGCGCGCAGCAGGTCCAGGCACATCACGTTGCCGGAGCCTTCCCAGATCGAGTTCACCGGCAGTTCGCGGTACAGGCGGGCGAGCGAGCTCTCCTCCACATAGCCACTGCCTCCAAGTACTTCCATCGCCTCGGCACCAAAACCGGGCCCGCGCTTGCAGATCCAATATTTGCCGGCTGGCGTCAGCAGCCGCGCAAGCAGCGCTTCCGCAGGATTGTCCATGCGGTCGAAACAGCGCGCCAGTCGCATCGCGAAAACAGTGGCGGCTTCCGACTCCAGCGCCAGGTCGGCCAGCACGTTCTGCATCAGGGGTTGATCCGCCAGCGGCTTGCCGAAGGCGCTGCGACGCCGCGCATGGTGCAGTACCTGGGTCAGCGCGGCGCGCATGATGCCGGCGGTGCCGAGCACGCAGTCAAGGCGCGTGTGATTGCCCATTTCCAGGATAGTCGGCACGCCGCGGCCCAGCGGGCCAAGCAGCCAGCCGTAGGCGCCGGTAAATTCGACTTCGGACGAGGCATTCGACTTGTTGCCAAGCTTCTCCTTCAAGCGCTGCACGCGCACCTGGTTGCGAACGCCATTTGGCAGGAAACGGGGAACGAGGAAGCAGCTCAGGCCTGCATCGCCGGCTTGGGCCAGCACCAGGTGAGCGTCACACTGCGGCGCAGAGAAGAACCATTTGTGGCCGGTCAGGCGATAGACCTGTTCACTGTCGTCGCCGAACAGCGCACGCACTTCTTCTGCAGCCACGCCTTCGGCTTGCGTCGTGTTGGCGCGCAGGTCCGAACCGCCCTGCTTTTCCGTCATGCCCATGCCAATCAACGCGCCGCGTTTTTCGTCAATCGCCAACGGGCTTGGATCGTACACGCGCGACAGGATTTTCGGCAGCCAGCGCGCGGCAAGGCCCGGGCTTTGCCGCAAAGCCGGCACGCTGGCGTAGGTCATGGTGATCGGGCATTGCGCGCCGTTTTCGACTTGCCCGAACAGGATATAGCGCGCCGCACGCGCCACTTGCGCGCCGTGGTGCGGATGCTTGCCTTCCCATGGCGAAGCATGGGCGCCGGCTGCGATCATCAGCTCCATCAGTTTGTGCCAGGCGGGGTGGAACTCGACTTCATCGATCCTGTGCCCTGCGCGGTCGAAGTTCTTCAATACGGGGGGATGTTCGTTGGCCTGCCGCGCCAGTTCCTGCATTTCCGCGGAGCCCAGTTCGGCGCCCAGTTCCATCAACGAAGCAGTGGCGAAAGCTCCGCCTTCGCGCTCCAGCGCTTCGCGCAAGACGGTGTCGCATGTGAACAGGTTGACGTTCACAAACGGGCTTACCTGGTTGAAAACCTCGTGCGTGTCGAAACGGTTCATTTCGCCTCCTCGGCCTGCTATGTAACGCGAGGCTAGCGCAAACTTTCAGCAGTAGCAAGGTTGGCGTAAAAATGAAAGATTGCTTAGTAAAGCATCAAACTTCTCCTGGTTTCATCCAAAACTGATCTGGGGCAACAAATTTCCTAAAAACATAGCCTAATGTTGCTCTTTTTCATGTGAAACATGAGGTTTAAGTGATACATTTCTCACTGGTTTCGACCCGTAGAGAAAGAATCGAGCGCAACAATGCTTTCCAGCTCCCCAACAGTGCCCTTAACGACATCACACCATGAGGCAAACCTCCTGCTAGAGGAAGCGGGTGATGTGGTGTTCAGGCTGAATCTGATGGGTCAAATTCTGTTTGCGAGCCAGCGTGCTGCCAACCTGTTACGCAACGGGCAGGAACTTGAAGGCCAGCCTTTGCTCGCCTTTATCTGTGACCTGGACCATGCGGCGCTGAAGTCCGCGCTTTCCGAATCGGTCCAGGCCCGCGGTGCACACCGCGCCGAAATTCGCCTCAAGACTCCCGAGCAGGAAATCTGGTTTGAACTGCGCGTCAGCAGCTACGCGACGGGCAACAAGGCCTACGAATTATTGGTGGTCGGCCGCGACACGACGGCCCAGCGTGCGATCGAAGAACGCTTGCGCCACATGGCGACCCACGATGGCCTGACCGAACTGCCTAACCGCCTGCTGCTGTCGGATCGCCTGCGCATGACCATCGCCCAGGCGCGCCGCTCGGGACAGGGATTTGCCGTAGCCACCATTGGTCTGGACAGCTTCAAGAAAGTGAATGACGGCCTGGGCCACCCGGTTGGCGACGCCGTCCTGCAAATGGCCGCGGCCCGCTTGCGCAAAACCCTGCGCGATAGCGATACCCTGGCCCGCGTCGGCGGAGATGAATTCGTCGCTGTGCTGCCCGGCACCTACAACGAGGCGCAAATCAGGCTGGTCACCGGCCGCCTGCTTGCCACGCTGCAGTCGCCGTTCGAAGTGGACCAGCACACGATTTACGTCAGCGCCTCGCTCGGCGTGTCGGTCTATCCAGAGCACGCGGAAGACGAAGTGCGCCTGGTCGCCCTGGCCGATGCCGCCATGTCGCGCGCCAAGGAAACCGGCAAAGCCCGCTGCGTGATCTACAGCCAGCGCCAGAGCGGCTCGCCGGAGCACGATATTTCGCTGGAAGCGGCCATGTTCCAGGCTGTGCGCGAGGGCGAATTTCTGTTGTACTACCAGCCTATCGTCAATTCCATCACGCGCGAAATCGAAGGCTTCGAAACCCTGATGCGCTGGAAGCACCCTACCCTCGGCATGGTGCCGCCGGCCCGCTTCATTCCAATTGCGGAAACCAATGGCCTGATCAACCTGCTCGGTGCATGGGCGCTGAAATCGGCTTGTGTGCAGCTGAAGCAGTTCCAGGAAGTGGCCAAACGGCCGCTATACATATCGGTCAATATCAGTCCCCGTCAATTCCGCAACGACAAATTCCTCGATGTGCTCGACGATGCCCTTGCCTTCTCGGGCCTGCCTGGTGAGCAATTGGTGCTGGAGATTACAGAAGGCACGCTGATGATCGATCCGGCCCATGCCGAAACGATCCTTGCCAGGATGGCCGAGCGCCGCGCCCGCATCGCAATCGACGACTTTGGCACCGGCTACTCCTCGCTGTCCTACCTGAAGCGTTTCCCGATTTCCGTGCTGAAGATCGATCGCACCTTCATCCGCGACCTGCCCGGCTCGCAAAAGGACGGCGCCATCTGCAATGCGGTGCTGGACCTGGCCAAGCACCTGGACTTGTCGGTGGTGGCCGAAGGGGTCGAAACCGAAGAACAAATGCACTACGTCGAACAGCGCGGCTGCCAGTATGTCCAGGGCTTTCTCACCGGCCGCCCGATGGCCGCGCACACCGCCATGGCTGCGCTAAAGGAACGCACCTACGCATCGCTGATGACTGAAGAACCGCGGCAGGTGGCCCAATGAACGCCTTGGCCGCACAGACCCTGTCGTCACTTTGGGAGCGCACGCGCCAGCAAGGCGACATGCCTGGCTTTGCGAAAGCCATCACGGCGATTCTGAGCGCAATGCGCGGCGAGGACGACAAGGAGTTCGACATGGCGCGCACCGTGCTGTCGGATCCTGTGCTGACCCAGAAGGTCCTGCGCCTGGCAAACAGCGGCATGTATTCCGCCTTCGGCCAGCAAATCAATACCGTCAGCAAAGCCATGCTGGTGCTGGGCACCGAAGCGATCGGGCACCTGGCCCTGGGCCTGAAGCTGATCGAAGAATTGTCCGTGGTGTCTCCCGATTCCGGAATGGCCCACATTGAAATGGAAAAGGCCGTACTGGCCGGCATCGTCGCACGCGAAGTATCGGCCACCGCGGAAAACCGCCACGGCGAAGAAGCTGTAGTCTGCTCCATGCTGCAGACCCTGGGCCGCATGCTGGTCACGTTCTACATGCCGGAGCGCTGGGCCGCCCTGCAAGACGCCACGGGCGAAGGCAAGGAAGACAGTGCGGCAGTCGAGATGCTGGGCCTGAGCCTGCAGGATATCGGCCGCGCCGCCGCCGTGCATTGGGGCTTGCCTGAAAACCTGCTGTCCGGCATGCGCACCCTGGTGCCGCCTGCCGACGATATGCCGGCCGAACCGCTCGGCCCTGAAGACTGGGTGGCAGGCGTTTCCACCATGTCCTGCATCTGTGCCGGCGCACTGTGGCATGACAGCGAAGAAGGCGCCGCCGAGGTCAAGCGCATCACCGCCCGCTATTCAGCCATGATCGGCGTCAGCACCGACAAACTGGCGCAGGCCATCGAGCAGGCCAAGGTCGTTGCGGCAAGCGACCTCTCGATCGCGCCTTTGTCCAAGCCGGCCGAGCGCCGCGCGAAAGCCCTGGCGCAAACCCGCCAGCGCGTTGCCGGCAACAATATCCTGCTCAGCGGCTTGTCCGATATGCGCGATTCGCTCGACACAGCGAGCCCGGGCCAGATGGTCTCGATCGCGCTGGAAACCGTATTCAAGGGCTTGCAATTCAGCCGTGCCGTGGCGTTCGTGCGCAACCGCCGCGAAAACAAGTACGCGGCGCGCATGTGCCTCGGCGAAGGCGTGCGCGAGCACCTGGACGCCATGCATTTTGCCGATGCCTACGAGCCGAACGTGTTCCACGCCGCCTTGAGCAGCGACCGTGTGATCTTCATTGAAAATGCGGCCGATCCGAAGTTCGCCGCGAAGCTGCCGGCCTGGTGGCGCGATACGCTGAACGATGCGCGCAGCTTCGTGATCCTGCCGCTGTGCTCCAACGGCCAGCCGACCGGCTTCCTGTACGGCGATTGGGACGATTCCTTCCCGGCCATCCATCTCAGCCCGACGGAGTTCTCGCTGCTGAACGACATCCGTTCCATGATCGTGAAGGCGGCCGAGCGCCGCCACCAGGTCGGCAGCGTCAATCGCGCCGCCTGAGTGCTAGCGCTGCCAGCGGTAGCTCAGTGCAGCAGCGATGGCGCCCGTCGCCACCAGCCCCGACGCAACGTAGTAAATGTATTGCGGCCCCGCGCCCTGCCAGACCTGGGTCAGCGCCAGGCTGCCGACGCTGGCCCCGACGCCATAGGAAATGCTGATGTACAGCGCCTGCCCGCGCGCCTGCAAGGCGCCGCCGAACCAGCGTTGCATGGTCTGCACCGAGGCCGAATGGTGCAGCGCGAAGGTCGCCGCGTGCATCAGCTGCGCCGCAACCAGCAAGGCCAGAGACTGCGCGCCTGCCCCGATCATGGCGAAGCGCAGCACACCGAACGCGAAGCAGGCATACATCAGGCGCCTGGCGCCAAAACGTTTGAACAGCGGCGCCTGGAAATAGAAGCAAAGCACCTCGGCCACCACGCCCAGCGACCACATCAAGCCGGTGACGGTCTTGCTGTACCCCTGCTTTTCAAGATACAGCGAGTAGAAGGTGTACAGCGAAGCGTGGGCCGAAACCATCAGCGCAGTGGAGGCGAAGAATGCCAGCACTTCCTTCTTGCGCAGCACCGCCAGCAAGGCCGGCGGCTTGCCTGCATGGGTCAGGCGCGGCACGTCCTTAAGGCGGAAGGCTGCCCCCAGCACGCATACCAGCAGTACCCCGCAGAACCAGACCAGGGCGCCCGTGCCTTGCCAATCCATCAGGAACGAGGCCAGCATCACGGTGATGATGAAGCCGATCGAGCCCCACAGGCGGATGCGCCCGTAGTAGGTGAGGTCGCCGCGCATCTCTGACAGCATGAGCGCTTCGCACATCGGCCCTTGCGCGCTGGTGAAAAGATTGAGCAGGACCATCGCTGCGAAGAAATGCGCGAAGGTGGAACCGAAGACGAAACCGGAGAACGTCACCAGCGCCGCAACGCCGGTCAGGCGCAGCACGAAGACGCGCCGTTCGGAATGGTCGGCGACGTAGCCCCATAGATTGGGACCGAAGATCCGCAACACCTGGATCAGCGACATCAGGACGCCGATCTGCGCTACCGACATCCCCCTACCCTGGAAATACAGGCTGGCGTAAGTCGAAAATGTTCCGGCGTATGCGTAATAACAGAATAGGAAAAGCGCGAATCCGAAGGCCTGCGCGGGGATCACGCTTTGCTGATATCGGGCGTGGAGACTTTGACGTCGCCGCATTGGGCGCGGTGCATCAAGGCGTGATCCATCAGCACCAGGGCCAGCATTGCTTCGGCAATCGGGGTGGCCCGGATGCCAACGCACGGATCATGGCGCCCAAAGGTTTCCACCATCACAGGGTTGCCTTCCTTGTTGATCGAACGGCGCGGCGTACGGATCGAAGAAGTTGGCTTGATGGCGATCGATACCGTAATGTCCTGGCCAGTCGAAATTCCGCCCAGCACGCCGCCGGAGTTATTGCCGACAAAGCCTTCCAGGGTCAGTTCATCGCCATGCTCGGAGCCGCGCTGCGCCACGCTATCGAAGCCCGCGCCGATTTCGACGCCTTTCACAGCATTGATGCCCATCATCGCGTAGGCGATATCGGCGTCCAGCTTGTCGTAGATTGGCTGGCCCAGGCCAACCGGCACGTTGCGCGCCACCACGTCGATGCGGGCGCCGATGGAATCGCCATCCTTGCGCAGGCCGTCCATATAGTCTTCCATGCGTTCGATCAGGGCCGCGTCGGAAGTGGCAGCAAAGAACGGGTTGGAAGGCACGTGCTCGAAGCTCTCGAACGGCACTTCGATCTCGCCCAACTGGCTCATGCAACCGGCAAATTCGGTACCGTACTTCTCCTTCAGCCACTTCTTGGCAATGGCGGCGGCGCCCACCACCGGCGCGGTCAGGCGCGCCGAGGAGCGGCCGCCGCCGCGCGGATCGCGCACGCCGTACTTGTGCCAATAAGTGTAGTCGGCGTGGCCGGGACGGAAGCTCTCCGCGATATTGCCGTAGTCCTTGCTGCGCTGGTCTTCGTTCTTGATCAGCAGCGCGATCGGGGTACCGGTCGTGACACCCTGGTACACGCCGGACAGGATCTGTACCGTGTCAGGTTCCTGGCGCTGCGTCACGTGGCGCGAAGTGCCAGGCTTGCGGCGATCCAGTTCCGGCTGGATGTCTGCCTCGCTCAGCGCCAGGCCCGGCGGGCAGCCGTCGATGACGCAACCAATTGCTGGACCATGGGATTCGCCAAAGGTGGTGACGGTAAACAGCTTGCCAAAGGAATTGCCGGACATGATGGAGACGATGAGTAGTAGCTGGGAGAAACTCCCCATTCTAACCCGATATGGCAAAACTCGCAGGGAGTAGCTTTTTTGCCTACAAGTTTTTATGAAACTAGCACGCCGCTATTCGTTAACATCCATGAAAGTGTTTTAATGGTCGTTCTCAGGAATAATTCGCTATATACTAAGTTGTAAGAACACCGAGACACCTTGGAGAAGCGACAAATGCCCCCTTCGATCACGGCGCCCGATGGCGGCCACGACGATCAGGACGATCTGGTTTTCTTAGAAGAGCACACGGCTCAGCCAGCTCTCCCCACACAGCGCAATGTCTGGCGCGTGATGATTATCGATGACGACGAAGACGTCCATTCGACGACCACGTTCGCCCTCGGCAATCTGGACATGCAGCACCGCCCCCTGGAATTCGTGCACGCTTACTCCGCCGCGCAGGCGCGCGAGATGCTCAAGCACGAACAGGAAATCGCCGTGATCCTGCTTGATGTAGTCATGGAGCAGGATGACGCCGGTTTGCACCTGGTGCGCTATATTCGCGAAACACTGAAGCTGGCTGACGTGCGCATTATCCTGCGCACCGGCCAGCCTGGCTACGCGCCCGAAATCGATGCGATCCGCGATTTCGACATCAACGACTACAAGACCAAGTCTGAACTGACGCGCATCAAGCTGTTCACCACCGTGACGGCCGCGATCCGCTCCTATGAGCAGATCCGCAATATCAACGAAAGCCGGCGCGGCCTGGCGCGCATCGTCCATTCCAGCACGGAGCTGATGGCGCTGCACGGGGTGCAGAATTTCGCCTCCGGCGTGCTGTTGCAGATCGCTGAACTGCTTGGCCAGGAAGCGCATGGCGTGCTGTGTGTGCAGGAATGCCCGGATGCCGGATGCCATGAGCTTGTTGTCATGGCGGCCACCGGCAGCCACCATAACCTGTCCAATTCCCAGCTCACGGCAAGTGAGGACCCGCGCGTACACAAGGCGATGGAGGAATGCCTGGCCGCGCGCCGCAACATCTATTGTGGCGACAGCATTGCGCTTTACTTTGCCGGCAAGGCGAGCCGCACCTTTGTGGCATTCATGGATGTCTCGCGCGCACCGAGCCCGCTGGAAGAAAGCCTGCTCGATGTCTTTTGCAGCAATGTGGCCGTGGGGCTCGACAACGTGGAACTGGTCTCGCACCTGCACACGGCGGCCTTCTACGACAACCTGTCCAAGCTGCCGAACCGCACCCGCCTGATCGAAATCCTCGATGCCACGCTGGCCGGACCGGCCAAGCAGGACGCCACGCTTTGCCTGGTCGACCTCGATCACTTTGCCGAGACCAACGATGCGCTGGGCCACGAATTCGGCGACTTGCTGCTGTCCGCGGTTGCGGCCCGCCTGCAGAACAGCCTCGGCAAGCAATTAACCGTGGCCCGCATTGGCGGCGACATCTTCTGCGTTCTGGGCGATGCCGGCCAGGTCAATCCGGCCAATATCATCGCCCTGTTCGCGACGCCATTCAGCATCGATGGCCAGGATGTACAGCTTTCCGCCACGCTCGGCCTGGTGCGCCTGCTGGAACACGATGGCAGCGGCGCCGATGCCCTGAAAGATGCCGATATCGCGCTGAAGCGCGCCAAGACCCAGCAGCGCGCCGGCCACTTCTACTTCTCGCGCAGCATGGGCGTGGAAATCCGCGAGCGCGTGCGCATGATGCACGCCTTGCGCACCGGTTTCAGCCAGAACCAACTCTTTGTTGTCTATCAACCGCAAGTCGATCTGGAAACGCGGCGCCCGATGGGTGCGGAAGCCCTGCTGCGCTGGCAGACACCGGACGGCAAATTCGTCTCGCCTGACCGATTCATTCCCATCGCAGAGTATTCGGGCCTGATCATCGACCTTGGCGAATGGGTGATGCGCACCTCGATGCAGGAACTGGTGGCGCTGCGCGCCGCCGGACATACCGAATTCACCATGTCGATCAATGTGTCACAGGTGCAGTTCCGCCACCCGCACTTCATGGAAACGCTGCGCAATGCCCTTCACGATACCGGCGCACCGCCGGAGTATGTGGAGCTTGAGATCACCGAATCGATGGCGATGGAAGAACCGGACATGTTGATCAAGATGCTGGCGCAGATCAAGCAGACCGGCGTGACCATTGCGATCGACGACTTCGGCACCGGCTTTTCTTCACTGTCCTACCTGCAGCGCCTGCAGGTCGACCGCCTGAAGATCGACCGCGCCTTCGTCACCGAGATTACCAATTCAGCGCGCGGCAGCAGCATTGCCGAAATGGTGGTGCAACTGGGCCGCAACCTCGGCCTGGCAGTGATTGCGGAAGGCGTGGAGGACGAACGCCAGGCGCAAATCCTGCACGCCCTGGGCTGCCCGCTCGGCCAAGGCTTCCTGTTCGCCCGGCCAATGACTGGCGAAGCGTTGGTCGGCTGGCTAAGCGACGACGCCCTCGCTGGTGTTGCTTGATGTGTAGCAGCCAGAGGTTGAGCTGGCAGTTGGGCGGCAGATACCGCCCCAAAGCGGCCCCAGCCTCAAGGATGAAATTCTTCCCAAACAGTTATTCTTCTCTGTTTCTAAGGTAAGATTTCAGTGCAAGCGGTGTGGTAGGTGAAGCCATTGAGGTAGCTTTTCTAGGCTCAACTAAATCTTCTTCGCGAGATCTCTGCATTTGCTCAAGTTCTTGAAGAGGCTGGACGGATAAGAGTCTGCAAAGTGGGTTTTTACGCCAGCGATGACTTTGTCGACCGTTGATGTCGTCGTATCCTTTATTTTCTGCTCGACCTCGGCAAATGGAGTGCTCATGCTCATATTAAGAGCGCGAATAGCCGCCCATTGAATAAAACGATTGCCGTGTACGCAGATCAATCGGTCTCGACCTGATTTTTGCTTTGTAGAATTTTGAAGAGCATCGTCAACAGCGCGTAGTATTTTGACGACCTCCCAAATACTTGGACCATTTATTCCTGAGTTAAAGAGAATCTTATATGGTGGCTTTGCGATATCGTCCCACAGCTTACTAATCTCCCGTTTTGCTTGAACAGAAAGCGATACATCCGCTTGTGCACAGGCCAAAGCCACCGTGGCTTCGGTCAAATCAAATCGCTGTCCCAATGTCCCAGTACCAGACCCCGCCTTATAAAAGTACTCCACACCTTCTATATGCAATTCTTGTCGAATTCGTTCTTGTTGCGGATCTAATGCGACAAAATCTCGCTTTTCAATGGCATTTTGAGTGTTAGTATATCTTGTTACCTCAGCTGCAAAGTCAGATTGACTCTCCAGACTGGTGATAATTCGTAAAGGGACCATTGCTGACGATACCTTTTCCTCATCCTTGAGATAAGCGGAGTGTATAGACCCGACTGTTTGCGCGCCGTTAACTACTGAAAAGCCAGCACACTCAAAGATTCCAGAATCCGTCGAGTTGCCCCCGATAGGCTTCTTTTTAACTTCCGATGCAATAGCTGTGATCCCGTTGTTGAAGTACCAAAACGACTCTGGGCGAGCGGTCAATGTCGTAACCAAATCCTGGTTCACGTTAGTTCCGACCAATACTTGCCGAAGATTTTTCTCGAATAATCGGTTGCCGTTCGCTGCATACCAAGCTGCGACGTCTGCCGCACAGACCTGCCCATAGATTGCATGATGGGGTTCTCGGATCTGTCCCCATGAAGAAAGTTGAACTTCCACTCTTATCGGTACACCTGCGACGCCTGCTGCGACTGCTTTGTGAAGCATTTGCTGATTCAAAACACATAACGACATTAGTTCAGATGTGTCGTTTTGCGAAGTAACATACTCTTCGAGCGGCCCAGCCACCTCCCGATTCAACGCCTCCTGCCCAGTGTGTGCTAATACCAACATAAACCGTGCATTGGCGTCGTACAGTGCTAACTCGATGTCCGCCTGTCTCGCAAGTACGCGCTGGTTAAATCCAGAGAGATCATTATCAAGTATCTTGCGAACACCCTCGATAAACTTTAGCGCGTCACCAAGCTCGATAGAGCCATGCCCATCATCGTGCCACTTTGTCTGAACGAGATAGAGGGTACGTTCATTAGTGTCGAAATAAATAAGATCTACACCGCCATCCTTGCTTCCATCGGTAATGAATTGGGTCAGCCCTTTCAAAGGCGCATCAGTCAAAGAGGAAACCGCGAGTATGCCTAAGCCTCGTGTAAGGAATGCTTTGTCTATCACAGCTTGGTCGGAATGAGACTCGTAATCCGACATGTCTATCGCACCAGCCAAATGACTGTTGATATAACCTTGTATCTGCTTTACGTGAAGCTTTGACATCTCACTCCCCAAATGTTTTCAAATTGCGCCATCAAATGACCGCTTATGGCCGCAACCCGATGTAGCTGGAAACGACGCATCGCTTAGGTTAGCGGAATTGTTATGCTTAGTCATCAGGGCCACTAATAGGCAAATCCTCGCCGAGTAATTCCAGGCCACCTATCGCGCCGTCATATCGCTCAGCGTCACCAAGTTTGTGTGCGGACCATAGGCAGACCAACAATGCGGCAGCGCCCAACGTATAGCACCAAAAAGCCTCGACTCCACGAGGAGAGCGAAGCAAGTAATCCAATAGAGTACCAGCAAGGATGGCGCCAAAGAAGGTGAAAATAATCTTCCACTTTCGTTCGAAACGCATAAATTCTTCGGTGCTCAATAAATCAACCACGATTTCTTTCCTTCAAAATGGAATTTTCCGACACGAACAGTTTTCACACATCGACAAACCGCGCCCACTGTCTGGCGCAAGTCATTACGCTTAAATGCTGGGCTGAACCGCACCTTTAAGCAACAGTCTGCTCATGGCCGGAAGCGCCGGTCCAGGGCGCTAGGCCCAAAGGAAACCTGTTAAATAGGACAAGCCCTTCAATAAGAGATTGACGCGAATCCGATGTCGAATGGAAGCCAATTCGACCGCAATTCAACCTTAATGATCATGTCGGCGAACGCATAAAACAAAAGCCGCCCGCAGGCGGCTTCGCTTGCAGATGCCAGTGTCAGCTTTCCGACTTTTCCTCTTCCTCGGCCGGCCAGTCGCGGATATACGCCTTTAGCATGCGATTCTCGAAGCTTTGCGCTTCCAGCACGGCACGGGCCACGTCGTAGAACGAGATCACGCCCAGCAGGGTCTTGGCATTCATCACCGGCAGGTAGCGCGCGTGCTTTTCCAGCATGATGCGGCGCACTTCATTGACTTCAGTGTCCGGGGTCACGGTGATCGGATGGTCGTCCATGTGCTTGCGCACGGTGCCGCCGCCGACCGAGCCCTGGTTCGCGTGCAGCGCCTTCAGCACTTCGCGGAACGTGAGCATGCCCACCAGGTCACCGTATTCCATCACCACCAGCGAACCGATGTCTTTTTCGGCCATGGTGTTCGCCGCTTCGACCAGCGGCTGGTCCGGAGTGATTGTATAGAGGATGTTCCCTTTGACTTGGAGGATTTCAGATACTTTCATTTTGGGCCGTCCTGTCCGGTGGTGATTATGGTTTTATTGTAAGCCTTACCATCGAATTTAGCGTATGCCAAGTGAAAAATCCAGAGTTAGATTAATCAAAACGCAACAGTATTCACGAGCTAAATAACACGATAGCATGGCAACCATGACAACGCCAAATTATCCCGGGTTCGATACCCTCGCCCTGCACGCGGGCGCCACGCCAGATCCGGCCACCGGCAGCCGCGCGACTCCTATCCATTTCACGTCCTCCTTCGCTTTCCGCGATTCGGACCATGCCGCGGCCCTGTTCAATATGGAACGGGCCGGCCACGTGTATTCGCGCATCTCCAACCCCACCAATGCGGTGCTCGAGGAGCGCATGGCGGCGCTGGAGGGCGGCGTGGCAGGCATTGCCACCGCCAGCGGCCAGGCGGCCATGCACCTTGGCCTGGCCACGATTGCCGGCGCGGGCTCGCACATTGTCGCGTCGCGGGCGTTGTACGGCGGCTCGCACAACCTGCTCGGTTATACGCTGAAGCGCTTCGGCATCGAGACCACTTTTGTCGATCCGCGCGACCTTGACGCCTGGCGCTCTGCGATACGGCCCAACACCAAGGTACTGTTCGGCGAAAGCCTGGGCAATCCAGGCCTGGATGTGCTGGATATTCCCAACGTGGCGGCAATCGCCCACGAAGCGCACCTGCCGCTGATGGTCGACTCCACCTTCACCACGCCCTACCTTCTGCGGCCTTTCGCGCATGGCGCCGACCTGGTTTTCCATTCCGCCACCAAATTCCTGTGCGGGCATGGCACGGCGATCGGCGGCGTGCTGGTCGATGGCGGCACCTTCGACTGGCAGGCGGCTTACGAGGCAACCGGGCGTTTCGCCGAGCTGTGCGAGCCGTATGACGGTTTCCACGGCATGGTGTTTGCCGAAGAGTCGACCGTGGCAGCGTTTGCCCTGCGGGCGCGGCGCGAAGGCCTGCGCGACTTTGGGGCAGCCATGAGCCCGCACAATGCCTTTGCCATCTTGCAGGGCGTGGAAACGCTGGCGGTGCGCATGGACCGGCACGTGGCCAACACGCGACGCGTGGCGGAATTCCTGCTTTCCAACCAGGCTGTCGAATCGGTTATCTATCCGGAACTGGACAGCCACCCTGACCGCGCGCTGGCTGCCCGGCTGCTGCCCAAGGGCGCCGGCGCAGTCCTTTCCTTCACATTGAAGGGCGATCGCGCGGCCGGCAAGCGCTTTGTCGACAGCCTGAAGGTGTTTTCGCACCTGGCCAACGTCGGCGATGCCCGTTCGCTGGTGATCCACCCTGCTTCGACCACGCATTTCCGCGTGCCGGCCGACCAACTGGCGGCGTCGGGAATTGCGGAAGGCACCATGCGGCTGTCGGTGGGGCTGGAAGATGCCGACGACCTGCTCGAGGACCTTGCACGCGGGCTCAAAGCCTCGCAGAAAGGAGCTTGAGCATGATGTTCGGCGATTCATATTGCTACACCGGCGGCAAGGCCTTTGATCCGGCACTGCCGACGGTGGTCATGATCCATGGCGCCCAGAATGATCATTCGGTCTGGGCGCTGCAATCGCGCTACCTGGCACATCACGGCTTTGGCGTGTTGGCAGTCGACTTGCCGGGCCATGGCCGTAGCCGCGGCGCCGCGCTGCGCAGCGTTGAGGAGATGGCCGGCTGGGTGCTTTCCCTGCTGGACGCTGCCGGCGTCGAAAAGGCCGCGCTGGTCGGGCACAGCATGGGCTCCCTGATCGCGCTGGAGGCCGCCCATCGTGCGCCACAGCGCATAACGCGCCTGGCCCTACTGGGCGCCACCTATCCCATGAAGGTTTCCGATGCGCTGCTGGGGGCTGCGCGCGAAGCCGAAGGCGACGCCATCGACATGGTCAACATCTGGTCGCACAGTTCATATGCACAGAAACCGTCTTGTCCGGGGCCGGGATTTTATGTCAGCGGAATGTCGAAACGGCTGATGGAGCGCATCTCTGCGCAAGGCGAAGACCTGTTGTTCCACACTGATTTCACCGCTTGCAACAGCTATGCGAACGGCGACGCAGCTGCAGCCAGCGTGAGTTGCCCGGTCCAGTTCATCTTTGGCAGCAAGGACATGATGACGCCCCCGCGCAGTACCAAGGCTTTGCTGGCCGCGCTGCCGGATGCCAGGACCGTGACGGTCGATGCCGGCCACCAGATGATGGCCGAGCAGCCGGATGCCGTTCTAGACGCGCTGCTGGCTTTCCTGCGCTAAACCCTGCCCTCAGGCGGCGCCGAAGTGCGCCGCCAGTGTGGTGCCGAGCCCCGACTCCACCGCGGATTCGACCTGGCGCGCCAGGGTGGCGGCATCGCGGCTGGCCTGGCGGTCCGCTTCATCATCTGAATCGGCCAGCACGCCGGCGTTGAGCGACATGCCGCCAAATACGAACAGGCGATAGACGTCTGCCACCGTAATCTTGTGGACGTTAGCCAGCAGCACCCAATTGTCCGCACCTTCGCTGACACGCTTACCGAACTGCACGCGCGGCGGCGGCGCCATCTTCACCTTCGCCACCCAGCCGGGCACCAGCATCTTTTGCAGCAAAGCGTCCATTTCGTCGAAGCCAAGGCGGGTGCGTCCGCGCATCTCGGCCGAGCTGACGGCGGCGTTATCGCCCCGCTCGCGCGCCTCGTGCAGCACTTTCAGCACCGCCATGGCGTCCACGAATTCACCACCGGGCACCGCCTCATGCCACCAGCGCTCATATTTCACCACCGGCAGCGCCGCAGTCAGCAAGGCTCCCAGCAGCGTGATCAGCCAGGAAACGTAGATCCACAGGAGGAACAAGGGCAGCGCCGCCAGGGCGCCATAGATCTTCGAATAGGTTGGCGCCTGCGTAATGAAGATCGCAAAGCCGCGCTTGGCCAATTCAAAGGACACTGCCGCCAGCGCGCCGCCGCAAATCGCGTCGCGCCAGTCCACCATCCGGTTCGGCACCGTGATGTAGAGGAAGGTAAAGGCCAGGGTGGTCAACAGGACCGACAGCAGCGTATAGAAGACCGGCCCGGTCACCGTACCAACCAGGCCGCTGGTGGCATCGAACAGGTGGGTCGACAGGCTGATCGACACGCCGATCAGCAAAGGGCCAAGGGTGATCAGCGCCCAGTACACCAGCACGCGCCGCACCAGGCGGCGTTCGGTCTTGACGCGCCAGATGCGGTTGAAGGCGCGCTCGATCATGCTCATCATCGCGACCGATGTCAGCACCAGGGTCACCGCGCCGACCGCCGACAGCCGCGTCGCCTTGGCCGCAAACGTGGTCAGGTAGCCCAGGATGGTGCTGGAAATCGCTTTGGGCATCACGCTCTTGATGAAATACGCTTCCAGCGCGGTACGGAATGTATTGAACATCGGGAAAGTGGTGAAGATGGCCAGCGCGATCGTCAGGACCGGCACCAGCGCAAAAACCGTGGTAAATGTCAGGCCGCCCGCCACCTGGGGCAGGCTTTCCTCGCGCAGGCGGCGGCGCCCGAACTGGATCAGGTCATGCAGTTCGCCCCACGAGAGCGCACGCAGTTCAGCCACGCCTTTGGTGCAGGCGCGTGCTACGTTGGTATAGAGGGACTTGAAAACCATCAGTGAAGCTTATTAGTCATGCAACTTGTGTAAAGGGCCATATAATAGCAACGATGAACAGAACTGACCTCACAATTCTAATTTTGTATTATTCAAGGCATGGATCCGTACGCAAACTGGCGGAAATGATCGCCCAGGGCGTTGAATCCGTACCGGGCTGCGATGCCCGCCTGCGCACCGTGCCAGCCGTTTCCACCGTGACGGAAGCGACCGAGCCGGAAGTGCCGTTGGACGGCGCGCCCTATGTCGAATTGCAGGACTTGGAGCAGTGCGCCGGCCTGGCGCTGGGCTCCCCCACCCGCTTCGGCAACATGGCTGCGGCCATGAAATATTTTTGGGACGGGACGTCGGCGCAGTGGCTGTCCGGCACCCTGTCCGGCAAGCCGGCCTGTGTCTTCACCTCGACCGGTAGCCAGCACGGCGGCCAGGAGTCGACTTTGCTGACGATGATGGTGCCATTGCTGCACCATGGGATGATGGTCATGGGCCTGCCCTACACCCATCCCGAACTGATGACGACGACCAGCGGCGGCTCACCATACGGCGCCACCCATTGGTCGGGACTGGACGGCAAGAAGCCGTTCACGGAAGATGAGAAACGCCTGGCGATCGCGATGGGTCGCCGGCTGGCCGAAGCGGCCATCAAGCTGCGGGGACGAAATGAATAGCACGAAGCATAAACTTTTCCATTGGGGCGCCATCGCCAGCCTGGCTTTGCTCATCATCTGGAGCGTGGCCTGGGAAATGTGGTTGTCGCCGTTGAAACCGGGCGGTTCCTGGCTGGTATTGAAGGCGGTACCGCTGCTGTTCCCGCTGCTGGGCGTTATCAAGCGCGATATCTATACGCTACAGTGGACTTCCATGATGATCTTGGCCTACTTCATCGAAGGCGTGGTGCGCGCTTACGGCGACAAGGTCACGCCATGGCTTGGCTGGGGCGAAGTGGCCATTGTCGTGGTGTACTTCCTGTGCGCCATCCTTTATGTGCAGCCCTATAAGAAGGCGGCCAGGCAGGCCGCCCGCGAATTGCTGGAAAAGGTCAACACCAGCAAGACCAAGTAAACATGGATAATTCCGCTTTCCTGGGCGCTTGCCGCGCCCTGCTCGGCGACGCGCACGTCATTTCCGGTGAAGCCGATATGGCGCCTTTCCTGCGCGACTGGCGCGGACGTTTCACCGGCCGCGCACTGGCTGTGCTGCGGCCGGCCGATACAGAACAAGTCGCCGCCACGGTCAAGCTGTGCGTGGCAGCGCGCGTTCCGATCGTGCCGCAAGGCGGCAACACGGGACTGGTACTGGGCAGCGTGCCCGATGCCAGCGGAAACGCCGTGGTGCTGTCGCTCGCACGCATGCAGAAGGTGCGCAAGGTCGACGCAGTCAACCGCACCATGACGGTCGATGCCGGCGTGATCCTGCAACGAGCGCAGGAAGCAGCGGCCGAACAAGGCTGCCTGTTCCCGCTCTCGCTGGCGGCGGAAGGCAGTTGCACGATTGGCGGCAACCTGTCCACCAATGCCGGCGGCACCGGCGTGCTCCGGTACGGCAATACGCGTGAACTCTGCCTCGGGCTGGAAGTCGTCACGCCGCAAGGCGAGGTCTGGTCCGGCCTGCGCGGCCTGCGCAAGGATAATACCGGCTACGACCTGCGCGACCTGTTCATCGGCGCCGAAGGCACGCTGGGCATCATCACCGGCGCGGTACTCAAGCTATACCCGCAACCCAAGGCTTCGGTCACGGCGCTGGCGGCGATGGAATCGCCGGCGGCGGCACTGCGGCTGCTGTCGATCATGCAGGACCATTGCGCTGCGAGCCTGACCGGCTTCGAGCTGATGTCGGCGTTCTGCATGCGCCTGGTGGCCAAGCACTTCCCGGCACTGCCGCAGCCGTTGGCCGACAGCCACGGGCAATACGCCTTGCTGGAACTGTCCAGCAGCGAATCAGAGGCCCATGCGGCGGCGTTGCTCGAGCGCGCACTAGGCGCGGCCCTTGGCGAAGGCGTGGCCCAGGATGCTGTCGTTGCCAGCTCCGCAGCGCAATCGCGCGGGCTATGGGATTTGCGCGAGCATATCCCGCTGGCCCAGGCGGCCGACGGAAAGAACATCAAGCATGATATTTCGCTGCCGGTTTCCTCGATTGCAGAATTCATCGCCGCCACGGAACCGCAGTTGCAGGCCGCTTTCCCCGGTTGTCAGTTGGTGTGTTTTGGTCACTTGGGCGACGGCAACCTGCATTTCAACGTCGCACCGCCGGCTGGCGTGGCGAACGAAGACTTCCTGCATAGCCAGGAGGCGGTCAACCGCGTGGTGCACGATGCCGTGGCCGCCTATGGCGGCTCGATTTCGGCCGAACACGGGATCGGCGCCTTGAAGCGTGACGAACTGGCGCGCTACAAGTCGCCGGTAGAGTTGAACCTGATGCGGGCCATCAAGGCCGCATTGGATCCTTTGGGCCTGATGAATCCAGGGAAAGTCCTATGAAACTCTTGCCCTTGCTGCTGTTGGCGACGGTGCTGCCCGCAGGCGCGCAAGCCCTGCACAAGTGCACCGTCGATGGAAAAGTGAGCTACTCGCAGCAGCCATGCGAGAAAGGCGTCGCCAGCACGATCGCCGTGCCGTCGGCGCCGGCGCCCGATCCCGCCGCCGCATCGGACCTGAAGCGCCAGGAACGCGACGCCGAGAAAATGGCCAGCCAGCGCCGCAAAAAGGAAGCGCGCGAGGAGCGTGAAACCCTGGCCGAGGCACGGGCCGTTGCCAGCCATAACAAGAAATGCAAGAAGCTCCAGATGCAGCACAAATGGGCGGAGGAAGATGCGCGCGGCGCCACGCTCCAGAACACCGAACGCGCCAGGCTGAAAGCGAAACGCGCCGCAGACATGTACCATTTGGAATGCGGCGGCTGACGCGCTGGCTGGCCATTGGCGAATGGCGCGCGCACCCGGTGCGGGCGCTGACCGCTATTGCAGCGATTGCAATCGGGGTGGCGCTGGGGTTCGCCATCCACCTCGTCAACGCAGCTGCGCTGAACGAGTTCACTACTGCCGTCCACAGCTTGTCGGGCCAGGCAGATATTCAGGTCAGCGGCACCGAAGCCACGTTCGACGAGGGGGCCTATCCGATCCTCGCCCGCCTGCCGGAAGTGGCTGTAGCTTCGCCAGTACTTGAATTCGACGCTTCGTTGCCCGGTGCACGGCAAGCGCTGAAAATCATCGGCCTTGACGTGTTCCGGGCGGGCTTTATCACGCCGGACCTGATTGGCGCACCGGACGAAGAGCTGCCCTACGACACGCTGGCCGACGACGCGATCTTCCTGTCGCCCGCGGCCCTGAATTGGCTGCAATCGCGGCCCGGTGGTGAACTCCGGCTCCAGGCAGGCAGCCAGGTCGCCGTGCTGCGCGTCGCCGGTTCACTGCAACGTGCGCGCGTGGGGCAGCGTTTTGCGGTCATGGATATCGCTGCGGCGCAGTGGCATTTCCAGCGGCTGGGCAAGTTGTCGCGCGTCGATTTGAAGTTGCGCGATGGCGTCGATCGCGGCGCTTTCGAACGCTCGCTGTCCGCACGGCTGGAGCGCGAGTTCCCGGGCCGCTTCCGAGTAGGACAACCGAATGACGCGGAGCAGGAAAGCCGCAATGCGAATTTGAGCCGGGCCTATCGCGTCAACCTGAGCGTACTGGCCCTGGTCGCCCTGTTCACCGGCGCCTTCCTCGTATTTTCGTCGCAGGCCTTGTCGGTGCTGCGGCGTCGCAGCGAGTTTGCGCTGCTGCGGGTATTGGGGCTGGAACGCCGCCAGTTGATCCGCCAGGTGCTGCTGGAAGGCGCTCTGCTGGGCAGCATCGGTTCGGCGCTCGGCGTGGCCGGCGGCTATGCGCTGGCCGCTGCCGTGCTGCGGCTGTTTGGCGGCGACCTTGGGGCGGGCTACTTTGCCGGCGTCCAGCCAAGCGTGCAGTGGGCGCCGGTTGCGGCGCTGGCCTACTTCGGGCTTGGACTGGGCGTGGCCTTGCTTGGCGGCCTGGCGCCAGCCTTCGACGCGGCCCGCGCGCGGCCGGCCGTGGCGCTCAAGGCCGGCACCGACGAAACTGCGCTGCGGCCACTGTCGCGCCCCTGGCCCGGTTTGGCCTGTCTTGGCGCAGCCGGCGCCATGACGTTCGCGCCGCCGGTATTCGAGCTGCCGGTCTTTGGCTACCTGTCGATCGCCCTGCTGCTCGTTGGCGCCATTGCCCTGATGCCGCGCCTGTCCGGCATTGCCTTCAGCGCACTCTTCCACCATACGCTGCCCGGCAGCGCAGGCCCGCGCCCGTCCGCCAGCCCGGCGGCGGCAAATCCCGTGCTCGCCCTGGCTCTGGCACGCCTTGCCAACGCATCGGGCCAGGCCGGCATCGCGCTGGGCGGGGTGCTGGCGAGTTTCAGCCTGATGGTTGCGATGGCCATCATGGTTGCCAGTTTCCGTACCTCGGTCGATGAATGGGTGCTGCGCATCCTGCCGGCCGACGTGTACGCGCGCAGCGCCTCGGCCGGCGCCACCGGTGGCCTTTCGCCCGCCGAGCAGGAAACATTGCGCACGGTTCCCGGCATCGCCCGCATCGAATTCCTGCGCGTGCGCTCGGTCTCGCTGGCGCCCGATCGGGCCAACGTCGCCGTGCTGGCGCGCGATGTCGACCCCGCCGATCCTGGCCGCGCAATGGTCCTGGTCGAGGGGACGGCGCACGCGGCGATGGCGCCAGCGGCGGCGCCGCCGGCATGGGTCTCGGAAGCCATGTCCGACCTGTACGGCCTGCGGCCCGGCGCCTCGCTGCGCCTGCCGCTGCAGGGCAAGCCACACGAATTCCGTGTCGCCGGCGTCTGGCGCGACTATGCCCGCGCCGGCGGCGCCGTCATCGTCCGCCGCTCAGACTACATCGCCCTGACCGGCGACCGCGACGCCGGCGACGCCGCCATCTGGCTGGCCAAGAACGCCAGCCCAGCCCAGGTGCAGCAAAGCATCCGCAAGCTGCCCTTCGGCGAACTGGTCGAAACCAGCGTTCCCTCCGAGATCCGCAACCTGACGCTGAAAATCTTCGACCGCAGCTTCGCAGTGACCTATCTGCTGGAAGCGATCGCCATCGTCATCGGCCTGTTTGGCGTCGCCGCCACC
This sequence comes from Pseudoduganella sp. S-14, assembly GCF_049913285.1. Taxonomy (GTDB): domain Bacteria; phylum Pseudomonadota; class Gammaproteobacteria; order Burkholderiales; family Burkholderiaceae_D; genus Rugamonas. The sequence continues at coordinate 3,315,176 of NZ_CP183991.1, read as the reverse complement.
TTCTCAGCCCAGACGCTGGCACGGGCCCGCGAGTTCGGCATGCTGCGCCATGTTGGCGTCACGCGCGGCCAGGTGTTGGGTATCCTCGCAGTGGAAGGCGCCGCCCTGACTACCCTCGGCATCCTGGCCGGCTTCGCCCTGGGCTGGGTCATCAGCCTGGTGCTGGTCCACGTCATCAACCCGCAATCTTTCCACTGGACGATGCAGATGCACTATCCCTGGCCGCTGCTGGCGACCGTCGCCCTGGCCCTGCTGCTGTCGTCGGCTGCAACTGCGCTTATCGCAGGCCGACAGGCCCTCTCCGGCGGTCCAATCCGCGCCGTGAGGGAGGACTGGTAATGCGCGCCCTGCTTTGCTTGCTGCTCGCGCTGGCGGTCAGCCTGCCGTTGAAGGCAGCCGACTTCACGCCCGTCACGCCTGGCGTCCAACTCCAGTTCCCGCGCGACTTCGGCGCCCACCCCGGCTTCAAGACCGAATGGTGGTACGCCACCGGCTGGCTCGGCACCGCCGACGGCCGCCAGCTCGGCTACCAGGTCACCTTCTTCCGTAGCAGCACCGGCCATGGCCGCGACAACCCGAGCCAGTTCGCACCGAAGGACATCATCGTCGCCCACGTCGCGCTGTCAGACCCGGCGCAAGGCAAGCTGCTGCACGACCAGCGCACTGCGCGCGCGGGTTTCGGCCTGGCCAGCGCATCCACCGAGGACACCAGAGTGCAACTGGATGGCTGGCGCATGGAGCGCGCCGAAGATGGCACTTATCATATCGACATCGACGCCGCTGCCTTCACGCTCGCGCTGAAGCTGCAGCCCACCCAGCCCGTCCTGCTGCAAGGCGACGCCGGCTTTTCCCGCAAAGGTCCCGGGCCGGAACAGGCAAGTTATTACTATAGCAAGCCACAACTGCGCACCAGCGGCACCCTCACCCGCCGCGGAACCGCGCCACAGGCCGTGCAAGGCGTCACCTGGCTCGATCACGAATGGTCAAGCCAGGTGCTCGATCCGGCCGCCGCCGGTTGGGACTGGACCGGCATCAACCTCGATGATGGCGGCGCCCTGATGGCATTCCAGATCAGGGACCGCCAAGGTGCTAAACTATGGGCCCACGCGACATGGCGCGATGCATCCGGTAAGATCACGCACTATTCGCAGGACCAGGTCAGTTTTACTCCGCAGCAGCGATGGAAATCGCCGCACACGCAAGCCGAGTATCCCGTCGCCACCCTGATCGCCACCGGCCCCGAACAATGGCAGGTCAGTCCTTTGCAGCAGGACCAGGAACTCGATTCGCGCCGCTCGACCGGCGCCGTGTATTGGGAGGGCGCGGTGACTGTCACGCGGGGCGGCAAGCCGGCGGGACGCGGCTACCTGGAGTTGACGGGTTATGTCCGTCCGATGAAACTTTGAACAAGAACGTAGAATACGCAATGAGCACCACCGACAACGGCCAGCCTGAAGCCCGAGAACTCAAGAAAGGCAGCCTGGCCGCCTTCAAGGGCCTGCTGCCCTTCCTCACGCCTTACCGCAACCGTTTCCTCATCGCAGGCATTGCGCTGGTGGTCGCCGCCGGTTCCACGCTGGCGATTCCCTATGCCTTCAAGCAGATGATCGACCTCGGTTTCGGCGCCAATGCCGGCGTGCGCAGCGCAACCCACGTTAACGAAGTATTCCTGGCCCTGTTCGCGGTCGCCACGGTGCTGGCGCTGGCAACGGCGGCGCGCTTCTACAGCGTATCCTGGCTCGGCGAACGCGTCACCGCCGACATCCGCAACGCCGTGTATTCGCACGTGGTGCGCCAAAGCCCGGAATTCTTCGAAACCACCAAGACCGGCGAAGTACTGTCGCGCCTGACCACCGACACCACCCTGATCCAGAGCGTCGTCGGCACCAGTATTTCGATGGCCTTGCGTAATGTGCTGCTCTTCCTTGGCGGCCTGGTGATGCTGTTTATTACCAGCCCCAGGCTGTCCTCCATCATCATCGGCCTGCTGGTACTGACCGTGCTGCCGATCGTGGTGTTTGGCCGCCGCGTGCGCAAGCTGTCGCGCGATTCCCAGGACCGCGTAGCCGACGCTTCGGCCATGGCCGGCGAAATCCTGAACGCCATGCCGACCGTGCAAGCATTTACGCATGAAGGGCTGGAAGCGCAGCGCTTTGGCGGCTCCGTCGAAGGTGCTTTCGACACCGCCATGCGGCGCATCCAGGCGCGTGCTTTCCTGACCATGCTGGCGATCGTGCTGGTATTCGGCACCATCGTGTTCGTGTTGTGGCTGGGCGCCCACGCGGTGCTGGAAGGGACCATGACGGGCGGCGACCTGGGCCAGTTCATCCTGTATGCCTCCATCGTCGCGGGCGCCATCGGCGCGCTGTCGGAGGTCATGGGCGAAGCCCAGCGTGCGGCCGGGGCGACCGAGCGCCTGCTCGAATTGCTGGCCGTGCGTTCCGACATCCAGAACCCGGCGCAACCGCAAGCCCTGCCGCCGCGCGCCGCCAATGGCGCGGCCTTGAGCTTGTCGGACGTGTCGTTCAGCTATCCCTCGCGCCCAGACACGCTGGCACTGGACCATGTGACGCTGGAGATCAGGCCGGGCGAAACCGTTGCCGTGGTTGGGCCCTCCGGCGCCGGCAAGACCACCCTGTTCCAGATGCTGCTGCGCTTCTACGATCCGCAATCGGGCGCGATCCGCCTGGACGGCACCGACATCCGCCTGCTGGACCTGCACACCCTGCGCGACGCCATCGGCATCGTGCCGCAGGATACGGTGATTTTCTCTGCCGACGCGATGGAAAACATCCGCTACGGCCGTGCCGACGCGACCGACCAGGAAGTGATCCAGGCCGCACGCCTGGCCGCCGCCCACGAATTTATCGAACGCCTGCCTAACGGCTACAAGTCCTTCCTGGGCGAACGTGGCGTGCGCCTGTCCGGCGGCCAACGCCAGCGCATTGCAATTGCCCGCGCCTTGCTGAAAAACCCGCCGCTGCTGCTGCTCGACGAGGCTACCAGCGCCCTGGATGCCGAATCCGAGCGCCTGGTGCAGGGCGCCCTGGAGGCAGCCATGGTCGGCCGCACCACGATCATCATCGCCCACCGCCTGGCCACCGTGCAGCGCGCCGACCGTATCATCGTCATGGAAGACGGCAAAGTCGTCGAAACCGGCACCCACCAGTCGCTGGTGGCGCTGGGCGGCATCTACGCCAACCTGGCGGCGCTGCAGTTCCACCATGTCCACGTGACCCATTGAGGCGCAACGTGACCGACGCCGAACTGCGCCAGGGTTGCCACACCATCCTGCCGGGCCATCACCAGCCTTCGCCGGCGCAGGCCTTTGGCGCCATGGCCGCCTGGTGCGAAGCCCGCGACATCGCCCATGACGTGTATGGCGAGGGTGAACTGATCCAGTCTTTCGAGCAGAAAGTCGCCGAGCTGCTGGGCTTTGAGGCCGCGGCCTTCTGCATCACCGGCACCATGACCCAGGTCACGGCACTGCGCCTGGCCTGCATGGACCGCGGCAGCCGACTGGTAGCCCTGCACCCGACAGCGCACATCTTCAGGCATGAACGCGGCAACCACCAACTGCTGGACCATTTCCAGGCGATCCAGCTGGGCGACCTGCACCGCCCATTCACCCTGAGCGAGCTGCAAGCCGTGCCCGACCGGCTGGCAGCCGTGTCGCTTGAACTGCCTGCGCGTGAACTGGGCGGCCAGTCGCCGCGCTGGGACGAACTGGAAGCGATCAAGTCCCACTGCCGCAAACAGGGCATCCATTTGCACATGGATGGCGCGCGCCTGTGGGAAGCTGCTGCCGGCTATGGCCGGGCGCCGGCCGAGGTGGCGGCGGGCTTTGATAGCGTCTACGTCTCGCTGTACAAGGGCATCGGCGGGCTGGGCGGCGCCATGCTGCTGGGCAGCCGTGACTTCGTCGCCCGCGCGCAGGAATGGTTTCGCCGCCAGGGCGGCAACGTGATCCACCGCACGCCATACGTGGTGGCCGCCGCCATGCAGTTCGATGCGCGCCTGGCGGCCATGCCCGACTATTTCCGCCGTACGCAATGGTTGTACGACACCTTGCGCGACTACCCTCGACTGCGCGCCAATCCTGCGCAGCCGCATGCGAACATGCTGCATATCCATGTGCCGGTCGAGCGCGACCGCCTGCTGCAGATCCGCAACGAGATCGCTGCGCAGCATGGCGTGTGGCTGCTCAACCGCGCAGCCCACGCGCAACTGCCCGGCGCCAGCTATACCGAATGGTATGTCGGCGATAACCTGCTTGCACTAGCGGACGAACAAGTCCGCCAAGCCCTCACTTTATGGAGCGACGCACTATGAGTTTTGCTTCGCTGGACCTGATTGACGGGCTCCTTCGCACACTCGATTCGATTGGCTACAAGACACCGACGCCAGTCCAGAAACAAGCCATCCCCGCAGTTCTGGCCGGCCGCGACCTGCTCGCCGCCGCACAAACCGGTACCGGCAAGACCGCCGCTTTCGCCCTGCCGCTGCTGCAGCGCCTGGCCATGGAAGGCGACCAGGCTGCATCCAGCCAAGTGCGCTGCCTGGTGCTGGTTCCGACACGCGAGCTGGCCGAACAGGTGTACCAGAGCTTCCATACCTACGGCTTCAACCTGCCGCTGCGTTGCGCTGTCGCTTACGGCGGCGTGCCGATGGAACCGCAACTGGCGAAACTGCGCAAGGGGCTGGACGTCCTGGTGGCCACACCGGGCCGCCTGCTGGACCTCCATCGCAAAGGTGCGCTGGAATTCGGCCAGTTGACCGCCCTGGTGCTGGACGAAGCGGACCGCATGCTGGACCTGGGCTTTGCAGCCGACCTGGATGCGCTGTTTGCCGTACTCCCGGCCGAGCGCCAGACCTTGCTGTTCTCGGCCACCATGCCGGAATCAATCCGGGCCATGGCCAGGCAGTTGCTGCGCGACCCGCTCACCGTCCAGGCCAGCGCGCCCAATACGGCAGCACGCACCGTGCGCCAGCACGTGTTCACCACCGACAAGCGCAACAAGCCGGAGCTGTTCGTGCACCTGCTGCGCAAGGAAGGCTGGGGCCAGGTCCTGGTGTTCGTCAAGACGCGCAAGGGTGTCGAACAGCTGCTTGGCCGGTTGCACGACGAAGGCATCTCGGCCGATTCGATCCACGGCGACAAGCCGCAGCTGGCCCGCATCAAGGCGCTGAAGCGTTTCAAGGCCAACGCTGTGCAGATCCTGGTGGCGACCGACGTTGCGGCCCGGGGCCTGGACATCGAAGCGTTGCCGCTGGTCGTCAATTTCGACCTGCCGAGCGTGGCTGAAGACTATATCCACCGCATCGGCCGCACCGGCCGTGCCGGCGCCGAGGGCGAGGCAGTGTCGCTCGTTTGCGCGGACGAAGTTGAACTGCTGCGGGCAATCGAAAAGCTGACCGGCACGGTCTTGCCGCGCCAGGAAGAAGCGGGCTTTGAAGCGGACCATCGCGTGCCGTCGACCGGCACGCCGAGCGCGCCTGCCGTACGCGCCGCTGGCGGCAAGCCTGCCCGTAGCGCGGCCAGGCCGGCCAAGGGTGCAGCAGCCGGCCCGACGCCACGAACGGCTGCCAAACAGCAGCCGCCGGCACGCGATGACACACCGCGTCCGGCAGGCGGCTTTGGCGGGCTGAAAGAAGAGCTGCCGCCAAAAGAAAAAGAGCGCTCGCGCGGACCAATCTACGGCGCCCGCCCCGGAAGCCCCGGCGCCGGTACCGGCGCAAGCCGTGGCGGCCCGGGAGGGAACCGTGGCCGCGACGGCGCCGTGGGCTCTGCAGGCACGGGCGGCGGCGGCAAAGTCGTGGTGACCGCCACGCGCGGCGCGAAATCGGCAGCACGCGCTGCCGGCCGCGCGGCGTCCAAGCCCGGCGGCCGCGGCAACAAACGATAAACGGAGAATTGCATGAAGCAGTACAAGGAATTGATCAGCACCGTGCTGGAACAAGGAAGCTGGCAGGACAACCGCACCGGTATCCGTACCCTCAGCGTGCCGGGCGCGATGATGCGCTTCGACCTGAAGGACGGCTTCCCTGCCGTGACGACCAAGAAGCTGGCCTTCAAATCGGTGGTGGGCGAGCTGTGCGCTTTCCTGCGCGCCTCGCGCAGCGCCGCCGACTTCCGCGCCCTGGGCTGCAAGGTGTGGGACCAGAACGCCAACGAAAACGCCCAATGGCTGGCCAACCCCCATCGTAGCGGCACCGACGACCTCGGTCCGGTGTACGGCGTGCAGTGGCGCCAGTGGCCAGGCTATAAGGTGCTGGACGCCGCCGCCGCCGCGCAGATTGCAGACGCGGAACGCAACGGCTTCCGCCAGGTCGCCCCGCTGCAGGAAGACGGCGTGCAGAAGGTGTTGATGTACAAGGCCATCGACCAGCTGCGCGAATGCCTGGACACCATCGTCAACAATCCATCGAGCCGCCGCATCCTGTTCCATGGCTGGAACCCGGCCGTGCTGGACCAGGTAGCGCTGCCGGCCTGCCACCTGCTCTACCAATTCATCCCGAACGCCACGACGCGCGAGCTCTCCCTGTGCCTCTACGTGCGCAGCAACGACATCGGCCTGGGCACGCCCTTCAATATCGCGGAAGGCGCAGCCCTGCTGCACCTGGTGGCCCGCCTGACAGGCTACCAGCCGCGCTGGTTCAGCTACTTTATCGGCGATGCGCACATTTACGAGAACCACATGGAAATGGTGCAGGAGCAGCTGAAGCGCGAGCCGCTGCCGCTGCCGCAGCTGCACATCAACAGCCGCGTGCCCGCGTTCGCGGAAACCGGAAAATATGAGCCGGAATGGCTGGAGAAGATCGAGCCTTCCGACTTCACGCTGGAAGGCTACCAGCACCACGCGCCGCTGACGGCGCCGATGGCGGTTTAAGCCGGTTCGTCCTGGGGCACGATGCTGCCCCACCAGCGGTTGGCAACCGCTTCGCCGTCCCTCTCCAGCAGGAACTGGTAGCCGCGTTGGGCGGCTTCCTCCAGCAGGCGCGGCTCGTTCAGCGCGGCTTCGCGCAGGTGGTCAACGCCGCGGCGGTCGCCTTCGGCCACCAGCACGCGTCCATACATCAGCGAGGCGCGCGGATACGGGCCGCCGCCGCGCTTCATCAACTCGACCAGGGCCGGCTTGGCGGAAGCGGTGTCCTCGAAGTCCAGCTTCAACGACGCCAGCTCCAACAAGTCCTGCACCGAAAGCTTCGCCAGCGGCGAAGCCGACAACTCGCCGATGCGGACGCGCGAATTCTGCACGTGACGGAAGCGGTGAACCCAGCCGCGTGAATTGACTTCCCACCAATCCTGGTCCAGTTCCGCTTCCAGTTTCTTGCCGACGCCGGCGGCCAGCATCACGTCGGCAGCGCAGGTATCGACCGGCGGCGGCAGGACCGGCGCCATCTCGATAGCATCGAGCCGCTCGCGCAGGCAGGGATGGGTGTCGTCAAGATCCGAGCGCGTGGCCCAGGCAGTATCCAGCGCCTTCTTGGTGGCCCATTCGTCGTAGTTGGCCTTGATCGCCAGGCGCATCGAAGAAAACGGCATGAACGGCGGACGTTCCAGGCGATCCGCATTCTCGTACATGCTGGGCCAGAAGTCGTGGGCAATCCAGTCGCCGAGGAGGCGGGCGCGCACCAGCATCTGGGAAGTCGCCGTGTGGCCGGCCATGTCGACGGCGACCTGGTCGGCCTCGTATTCGTCCTGGCGCGACAGGACGAAGGTGTAGGCGCTGTAATAAGGGAAGAAGCGTTGCAGGGCGCGCACGATCGCCGCGCTCACGACATTGTCGTCCGCACTGCTCTCCAGGTGCTGGTACATGGCGACGAACAGGCGACGCTGGCGATAGATCGTGGTGGACCCTTTGGCGTGGTCGCCGCACAGGTGGCCGTATTCGTGGGCCAGCACGGCCAGCATCTCCTTCGGCGTGGAGCCGAGCAGGAACGGCAGGCCAACCAGCAGGTAGTTGCGGTAGCCCCCGAAAATGCCGAATCGGGCATGCTGCACGATCGCCGCATTGTATTCGTCTGTAATCAGCACGTGCTGGATACGCGGGCCATGCAGCTTGCCGTACAGCTTTTCGAGGATATCGAACAGCTTGGGCGCTTCATCGCGGACCAGTTCACGCCCGGTCGGCGGGTCCAGTCGCATGAGCATCACGCGCAGGATGACAAAGATCAGAGAAAGGAGGAACAGGCCGGCCAGGCCAGCCTTGATCATCGCAAAGGCACGGTGCGACTCGATTGCCCATTGCACCAGCATGGCAAATAACGCAAGCAGCCCGGCCAGCAACCCGAACAGGGTTGCATAGGCGCCCAGGCCGATTGCAAATACCTTGCGGCGGAAGGCTTCCGGGCTGGAATTTGAATCCAGCTCCAGCCGTCGGACTAAGTGCTCAAACGCTTTGTATTCCAATCATGCTCCTTCATTAAAACTCTTCCCAATCTCCTACCTCGCTATTGGCAACCTTGCGCGGTGCTGCTCCCTTGCCGTCGCGCTGCACCGGCTTGGCCTTGGCGGGCAACGCAGGCTTGGTGCGTACCGCCTGGATCACTGCGCGGGCCTGCACGGCGGCAGGATGCTCGCGGCGCTCGCTGTCGATCTGGAACACGCTGACAACTTTCGACAGGCTGTTGGCCTGGTCTTGCAGGGCCGTCGACGCCGAAGCTGCCTCTTCCACCAGCGCCACGTTCTGCTGGGTGATTGTATCCATCTCGGTGATGGCCTGGTGGATTTGTTCCAGGCCGGCAGTCTGTTCCTGCGTAGCACTGGTAATTTCCCCCATGATATCAGTCACGCGCTGAATGCTCGACACGATTTCCTTCATTGTGTGCCCGGCCTGGTTGACCAGCTTGGCGCCACTTTCCACTTTGCCAACAGAATCGTCGATCAACTGCTTGATTTCCTTGGCGGCGGCGGCCGAACGCTGCGCCAGGTTGCGCACCTCGCTGGCAACCACCGCGAAGCCGCGGCCCTGCTCGCCGGCCCGGGCGGCTTCCACGGCCGCATTCAGGGCCAGGATATTGGTCTGGAAGGCGATACCGTCGATGACCGCGATGATGTCCACGATCTTGTTGGACGACTCGTTGATCGAGCCCATGGTCGCCACCACCTGTTCAACCACTTCGCCGCCCTTGGTCGCGACCGATGATGCCGAAACGGCAAGCTGGTTGGCCTGGCGTGCATTGTCGGCGTTCTGGCGCACGGTGCTGGTCAGTTCTTCCATCGAGGAGGCGGTTTCTTCCAGCGAAGCGGCCTGTTCGCCGGTGCGGTCGGACAAGTCCATATTGCCGGCCGCGATCTGCGCCGACGCGCTGGAGATCGTGTCGCTGCCGCCGCGTACTTCGGCCACGATGGCGGCCAGGTTGTCGCGCATCTTGTCCAGGGCGCGCAGCAATTCGCCGAATTCATTGTCCGCATGCTTGGTGGCCTGGCCTTTCAGGTCGCCATCGGCAACGCGGTGCGCCACGTCCATGGCTTCCGCCAGCGGCTCGGAAATCGCCTTCAGCAGCACCAGGCCGGCGAACACGCTCAACGCCAGGCCGGCGACCAGGACCACGGTAACGGTGGTGCTGTTGCGGCTCAGGCCAGCCGCGACCGCGGCGGCATCGGCCTCGATGCGCTTGTCGGCGTGCTCGGACAGCGCCTTCAATGCGCCGTCGCCAAGGCGGTAGGACGGGTTGAGTTTCTTGATCAGCACCGTTTCCGCGTCGTCCCAGCGCCCTTCCTTGACGGCCGCGGCGGCGGCACGGACGTGCTCAACGCCCAGGCCGTCGCTCTTGGCAAACCAGTCTTCGGCCAGCTTGCGCTCCTCCGGCGACTTGATGCTCGCCAGGTAGCCTTCCCAGCGCTTGTTCACGCGCGCCGTGACTTCATCGACGATGTTGAAGTGGTTGGTCAACGGGTGGTCGTGCAGCTTGCTCCAGGCCAGTTCAGGATTGTGCTGCAAGGCCTGCAGGATCTGGCTGCGGCCCGTTTCCATGTCCAGGCGAATAGCATTGCGCTCCGCGATGTTCTTCTGGTTGGAGACCGTCACGTCTTTCACCAGTCCGACCGAGCGCTCCGCGCTCAGGATTCCGAGGCCGCCAATAATCGCCAGCAGGCCAATCAGCAAACCCAGCACACCAACCAGCAGGGTCTTGATCTTGAAATTATTGAACATCGCTCACTCCTTTACCAAACATTTGAAAAACTGATGCAAACGGCCACGCAATTCCGAGACTTCCTCGAACTCGATGTAGGTGATATCCACCAGGTCATCGAGTTCGCGCAGCAGCGTGGTTTTGATCGGCGCGCCTTTCCACACCAGGAACAGGATAGGCGTTCGGCGGCCCTTGAATATGTGATAGCTCAACTCGAATGCACTGCTTTCACTCATTCCGACGCGGATGTTGACCATGACGTCCGCCTGGTCCAGCAATGCGAGCCGGTGGCGGCGGAAATTCTGCGGCGTGAAAGGCATGCCCTGCTTGCGCTCGAACGAGGAGCGGAAGGTTTCGGCACTCTCGGCCTGCAAGCCGGTGAGGTAGTCGAAGACGTGCGGCAGGCCGTTGGCGCTGTCAATCATCTGCATGATTTCACCGATCATGCGCTGTTCGCGTTCGTCCGATTCGGTGAAGGGCTGGCGGATGAAGACTTTCAGCGGCTCCACGCCGACGCTGCGCTGGCGCGATTGTGCACGGCGCTCCGGCATCTGCCAGGCAGCCGCTGCCAGGTCCACGGCGCCCGGCACAGGACGCGGCGCGGGCGGCGGCACCTGACGCTGTTCGCCGCCGCCCATGGCATGCAGTTCCTGCAGCGAACGCACGGCAGTAGTGCCGGCGTGCTTGCGCGCTTCCGCCGCGGCTTCGGCCGCTGCGATGGTGGTAAACATGACCGTGCCGGAGGCCAGTGCCGCTGTGCGCAGGCTGCGCGTGGCTGCAATGGCCGTGCGCTTCTCGTCCACCGTGACCACGGCCATGGCGATCTCGCGCAGGGCCAGCAGGCCAAGCAGGGTTTCGTCCTCGATGGTATTGACTGGCACCTCGCCTGCTTCCAGCACGGCGGCAGTAACTTCGCTGGCGCATAGCTGGTAGCCGACATCGGCCAGCTCGCGCGCCAGTGCCACGGCGCGCGCCTGGTCGGCCTTGCGCACGCGCATATAGACATAGCCCGCCAGCGGAATGCGCACGCCGGCGCCCAGTTCAGCCTTCAGGAAAGCCTCGCCGAAGGTGGTTCCGGTTCCCATCACTTCGCCGGTGGACTTCATTTCAGGCCCAAGGATGGTGTCAACGCCGGGGAATTTCGCAAATGGCAATACAGACTCTTTGACGCTGTAATAAGGCGGAATCACTTCCGCGGTAACGCCCTGCGCCGCAAGCGAACGGCCAGCCATGCAGCGCGCTGCGACCTTGGCCAACTGAACACCGGTCGCCTTGGATACGAACGGTACGGTGCGCGAAGCGCGTGGATTCACTTCCAGCACGAAGATCCGGTCCAGCACGCGGCCGTCAGCTTTCTGGCGCTGCACGGCAAATTGCACATTCATCAGGCCGACCACGTTCAGGCCGCGCGCCAGGCGCACAGTCTGGCGCTTGATTTCCGCCACGGTGGCGTCCGACAGCGAATAAGGCGGCAGGCTGCAGGCCGAATCGCCCGAGTGGATGCCGGCCTGTTCGACGTGCTCCATCACGCCGCCGATCACCACGTCGGTGCCGTCGCTGACGCAGTCCACGTCCACTTCGATGGCGTCATTCAGGAAGCGGTCCAGCAGCACCGGCGAATCATGCGAGACCTTGACCGCTTCGCGCATATAGCGCTCCAGGTCGGCCCGTTCGTGCACGATTTCCATGGCGCGGCCGCCCAGCACATACGATGGGCGCACCACCAGCGGGTAGCCGATCTCCTCGGCCATGGCCACGGCTTGCTGCTCGTTGCGGGCGGTGCGGTTCGAAGGCTGGCGCAGGTCCAGCTCGAACAGCAGTTTCTGGAAGCGTTCGCGGTCCTCGGCGGCGTCGATCATGTCGGGCGAGGTGCCGATGATCGGCACGCCGTTCGCCTCCAGCGCCAGGGCCAGCTTGAGCGGGGTCTGGCCGCCGTACTGGACGATCACGCCTTCGGGCTTTTCGATGGCGACGATTTCCAGCACGTCTTCCAGCGTCAGCGATTCGAAATACAGGCGGTCGGAGGTGTCGTAATCGGTGGAGACGGTCTCCGGGTTGCAGTTCACCATGATGGTCTCGTAGCCATCCTCGCGCATCGCCAGCGCGGCATGCACGCAGCAATAATCGAATTCGATGCCCTGGCCGATCCGGTTCGGGCCGCCGCCCAGCACCATGATCTTGCGAGCGCCGGTCGGTTGGGCCTCGCATTCCTCGTCGTAGGTCGAATACATATAGGCAGTGCGGGTCGCGAACTCGCCGGCACAGGTGTCGACGCGCTTGTACACCGGGCGGATGCCCTGGGCGTGGCGCTGCTTGCGCACCGCGTCTTCATGCACACCCAGCAGGTGCGCCAGACGGCGGTCGCTGAAGCCTTGCTGTTTCAGGCGGTGCAGCACATTGCGCTCGAAACCGCCCAGCTGCTGGGTAGCCACCCATTCCTCCACTTCCACCAGGTCCTGGATCTGGGCCAGGAACCAGGGATCGATATGGGACAGGCGGTTCACCTCCGCCAGCGACATGCCTTGCGCGAAGGCTTCGCCGACGTACCAGATGCGTTGCGGGCCCGGCAGGCGCAGTTCCTGTTCGATCACGTCGCGGCCGGTGGCGATGCGCTGCAGGCCGTCCACGCCGATGTCCAGGCCGCGCAGCGCCTTCTGGAACGATTCCTGGAACGTGCGACCCATGGCCATCACTTCGCCCACGGACTTCATCTGCGTGGTCAGGCGGTCATTGGCGCCGGCGAATTTCTCGAACGCGAAACGAGGAATCTTGGTGACCACGTAGTCGATCGCAGGCTCGAACGAAGCCGGGGTGGCGCCGCCGGTGATATCGTTTTGCAGCTCGTCCAGCGTAAAGCCCACCGCCAGCTTGGCGGCCACGCGGGCAATCGGGAAGCCGGTCGCCTTGGAGGCGAGCGCCGAGGAGCGCGACACGCGCGGGTTCATCTCGATCACGATCATGCGGCCGTCTTGCGGGTTGACCGCGAACTGCACGTTCGAGCCGCCGGTATCGACGCCGATCTCGCGCAGCACGTTCAGCGACGCGTCGCGCATGATCTGGTATTCCTTGTCGGTCAGCGTCTGCGCCGGGGCGACGGTGATCGAATCGCCGGTATGCACGCCCATCGGGTCCAGGTTCTCGATCGAGCACACGATGATGCAGTTGTCCTTGCGGTCGCGCACCACTTCCATCTCGAACTCCTTCCAGCCGATCAGCGATTCCTCGATCAGCAGTTCGGAAGTGGGCGACAGTTCCAGCCCGCGCAGGCAGATGGCGGTGAATTCGTCGGCATTGCGGGCGATGCCGCCGCCGCTGCCGCCCATGGTGAAGGACGGACGGATAATCACCGGGAAGCCGAGGCGCGCCTGCGCCTGCCAGGCCTCGGCCATGGTGTGGGCGATGCCGGAACGGGCCGATTGCAGGCCGATGCGCTCCATGGCTGCCTTGAACTTGGCGCGGTCTTCGGCGCGGTCGATGGCTTCCGGCGTGGCGCCGATCAGCTCCACGTCGAAGCTTTCCAGAACGCCGTGGCGATGCAGGTCCAGCGCACAATTGAGCGCGGTCTGGCCCCCCATGGTAGGCAGCACGGCTTGCGGACGCTCTTTCTCGATGATGCGTGCCACGGTTTCCCAGGTGATCGGCTCGATATAGGTCACATCGGCCATGCCCGGGTCGGTCATGATGGTGGCCGGGTTGCTGTTGACCAGCACCACTTCATAGCCTTCTTCGCGCAGAGCCTTGCAAGCCTGGGCGCCGGAGTAATCGAATTCGCATGCCTGGCCGATCACGATCGGGCCAGCGCCAATGATCAGGATGCGCTTGATGTCGTTACGCTTAGCCATGGCGTGCGCCCTCCATCATGCTCACAAAACGGTCGAACAGCGGCGCCAGGTCATGCGGCCCGGGCGAAGCCTCGGGATGGCCCTGGAAGCAGAACGCAGGCTTGTCGGTGCGGCGGAAGCCTTGCAGCGAACCGTCGAACAGGGAAATATGCGTGACTGCGCAGTTATCCGGCAGCGAATCGGGATCGACGGCAAAGCCGTGGTTCTGCGAAGAGATCATCACGCGGCCCGTCTCGACGTCCTGTACCGGGTGGTTGGCGCCGTGGTGGCCGAATTTCATTTTCATGGTACGGGCGCCGGAGGCCAGCGCCATGATCTGGTGGCCAAGGCAGATGCCGAAGGTCGGCACGCCGCGATCTATCAGTTCGCGCGCGGCCTGGATGGCGTAACCGCAGGGTTGCGGGTCGCCCGGCCCGTTCGACAGGAAGATGCCGTCCGGGTTCAGTGCCAGTGCGGCGGCGGCGCCGGCCTGCGCTGGCAGCACCGTTACGCGGCAGCCGCGCTGGGCCAGCATGCGCAGGATATTCGCCTTCACGCCAAAGTCGTAGGCCACCACGTGGCAGCGCGGCTGCAACTGGTGGCCATGGCCCTGGCCCAGCATCCATTCGGTCCCGGTCCACTCATAAGGGACGGCGGTGCTGACGGTCTGCGCCAGGTCCATGCCCGCCAGGCCCGGGAATTCGCGCGCCTGGCGCAGGGCCTCCTCCGCCGCGCCGCCGACGATGACGGCGCCGGACTGGGCGCCTTTTTCGCGCAGGATGCGGGTCAGCTTGCGGGTATCGATGCCTGCAATCGCCACCACGCCCTGCTCTGTCAACCAGCTCGACAGGTCCTGCTCGCTGCGGAAGTTCGAGGCAAGCAAAGGCAGGTCCTTCACCACCAGGCCGGCTGCATGGATCAGTGGCGCTTCGCCATCCTCACGGTTGACGCCCGTGTTGCCGATATGCGGATAGGTCAGCGTGACAATCTGGCGGCTATAGCTTGGGTCGCTCAGGATTTCCTGGTAGCCGCTCATGGCGGTATTGAATACAACTTCGCCGGCTGTGGAGCCGCTGGCACCGATCGAGATGCCTTCGAACAGGGTGCCGTCAGCCAATGCGAGAATAGCGCGCCCGGCATTCCCGTGGGGATGCTTGAGTGGGTGTTTCATCAGGGGTTCTCCTGGGGGTCCATATCGTTATACAATCAACAAGCAGAATTACTCAGCAGTAATTCCTAGCGCGCTGGAAGCTACGATACGCCGGCACACCCCCGCCAAAACTCACCAAACGTCACAAGCCCCTATTCCACCCCCAAAATAAATTGCGGTGGCGCAATTCCGCAACGTGACCGAATAGCAAAGTGCTCCGATATATAATGTCGGCCATGACAAAATTGACCATCATCGTTGCCACTGACTCCAGCAATGGCATAGGTATCAACAACACTCTTCCATGGCACTTGCCGGAAGACCTGGCGCACTTCAAGCGCCTCACTTCCGGCCATCCGATTATCATGGGCCGCAAGACCTTTGATTCGATCGGCCGGCCCTTGCCCAACCGTCGCAATATCGTCATCAGCCGCAATGCCGATTGGCAGCACGAGGGCGTGGAGCGCGTCGGCTCGCTGGAAGAAGCGCAGGCCCTGGTCGCCGGCACCGAAGAGGCTTTCGTGATCGGCGGCGCGCAGGTGTACCAGCAGGCCTTGCCGCTGGTGGACAAGCTTGTCATCACCCGCATCGGCCGCAGCTTCGAGTGCGACGCATTCTTCCCGGCTCTGGCTGCTGGCCAATGGCGGGAAGTAGCGCGCGAGGACCACGTTTCGGCAGCCGGGCTGCCTTATTCATTCATTAGCTTTAACAGGAACTAAAATATGTCCGGACACGGTTTCCACGTCCACGGCCCGCACGACCACGCCGTGGAGCACGCAGCACACAGCAACGACAAATTCTCCGGCAATATCGCTGTGACAACGGCTATCCTGGCCACCGTGGGCGCCATCTTCGGCTACCAGGGCGGCGCCACGCAGAACGATGCGGCCCTGTTCAAGAACAATGCGGCCATCGCCAAGACCGAAGCATCCAACCGCTGGAACTACTACCAGGCCAAGTCGTCCAAGCAGAACCTGGCCGAACTGGCCATGCTGCTGCCGAATGCCGATGTGGAGAAGTTCAAGGGCGAAGTACTGCGCTACAAGGAAGAAAAAGACAGCATCAAGAAGGACGCCGAGGAATGGGAGGCCAAATCGACCGAGTGGGACCATAAGTCCGACCACGCGCTGCACAAGCACCACCAGTGGGCGCTGGCCACCACAGCCGAACAGATCGCTATTGCACTGGCCGCGATCACCCTGCTGACCAACCGTAAGTGGCTGATGTATGCCACCTACGGCGTGGCCGCCGTGGGCCTCGGCCTGGGCGTGCTCGCTGCGCTTTAAGATGCGATGCCAGGGCCAAACACCCGGTGCGGCTCGGCCGCCCCGGGCATCCGGACCTGGCACCGTGGCTACAATGTAAAAAATCCACCACCGGGGAATATTTTCTGCGATACTCCCGGTCTTATTTTTTTGAGGCGCTTGGTCGCGCCTGGAGAACATCGATGAAATTCCGCTTCCCCATCGTCATCATTGACGAGGATTTCCGTTCCGAGAACACGTCCGGCCTGGGCATTCGGGCCCTGGCCGCGGCGATGGAAAACGAAGGCATGGACGTCCTGGGTGTGACCAGCTACGGCGACCTGGCGCAGTTTGCACAGCAGCAGTCGCGCGCGTCTGCCTTCGTGCTGTCGATCGACGACGAAGAATTCGGCGGCGGCACCCCGGAAGAAACCGACTTCGCGCTGGCTTCCCTGCGCGCCTTCGTTTCCGAGATCCGCCACAAGAACGCCGACATCCCGATCTACCTGTACGGCGAGACCCGCACTTCGCGCCATATCCCCAACGATATCCTGCGCGAGTTGCACGGCTTCATCCACATGTTCGAGGACACCCCGGAATTCGTGGCGCGCCACATCATCCGCGAAGCCAAGTCCTACCTGGACAGCCTGGCGCCGCCCTTCTTCCGCGCCCTGGTGCATTACGCGAACGACGGTTCCTACTCCTGGCACTGCCCGGGCCACTCCGGCGGCGTGGCGTTCCTGAAGTCGCCGATCGGCCAGATGTTCCACCAGTTCTTCGGCGAGAACATGCTGCGCGCCGACGTCTGCAACGCCGTGGAAGAACTGGGCCAGCTGCTGGATCACACCGGTCCGGTGGCCGCGTCCGAGCGCAACGCAGCGCGCATCTACAACGCCGACCACGCCTACTTCGTCACCAACGGCACCTCCACCTCCAACAAGATGGTGTGGCATTCAACCGTGGCGCCGGGCGACATCGTCGTGGTCGACCGCAACTGCCACAAGTCGATCCTGCACTCGATCATCATGTGCGGCGCGATCCCCGTGTTCCTGATGCCGACCCGGAACAACCTGGGCATCATCGGCCCGATCCCGCTGGAAGAGTTCTCGCTGGAGAGCATCGAGCGCAAGATTGCCAACAACCCGTTCGCCCAGGCTGCGCTCAACAAGAAGCCGCGCATCCTGACCATCACCCAGTCGACCTACGACGGCGTGGTCTACAACGTGGAAACCCTGCGCGAAATGTTGGACGGCAAGATCGACACCCTGCACTTCGACGAAGCCTGGCTGCCGCACGCCACCTTCCACGACTTCTACAAGAACATGCACGCGATCGGCAAGGACCGCCCGCGCGCCAAGGAATCGATGATCTTCTCGACCCAGTCGACCCACAAGCTGCTGGCCGGCCTGTCCCAGGCTTCGCAGGTGCTGGTGCGCGACTCCGAGACCGTGAAGCTGGACAAGGATGCCTTCAACGAGGCCTACCTGATGCATACCTCGACCTCGCCGCAGTACTCGATCATCGCCTCCTGCGACGTGGCGGCGGCCATGATGGAAGCGCCGGGCGGCACCGCCCTGGTGGAAGAGTCCATCCTGGAAGCGCTGGACTTCCGCCGCGCGATGAAGAAGATCGACGAGGAATGGGGCCAGGACTGGTGGTTCAAGGTCTGGGGCCCGGACAGCTTCGCCGAAGAAGGCATCGGCTCCCAGGAAGACTGGATCTTCACCGAGGAGAGCAAGAAGTGGCACGGCTTCGGCGACCTGAAGCCGGGCTTCAACATGTTAGACCCGATCAAGGCCACCATCGTCAACCCCGGCCTGTCGCTGGACGGCCAGTTCGGCGAGACCGGCATCCCGGCCTCGATCGTGACCAAGTACCTGGCGGAGCACGGCGTGATCGTCGAGAAATGCGGCCTGTACTCCTTCTTCATCATGTTCACCATCGGCATCACCAAAGGCCGCTGGAACACACTGCTGACCGCGCTGCAACAGTTCAAGGACGACTACGACAAGAACGCCCCGATGTGGCGCATCCTGCCGGAGTTCTCGGCTGCCAATCCGCGTTACGAACAAATGGGCCTGCGCGACCTGTGCCAGCAGATCCACGATTTCTACAAGGCGTACGACGTGGCGCGCCTGACCACCGAGATGTACCTGTCGGACATGGTGCCTGCCATGAAGCCGTCGGACGCATTCGCCAAGATGGCCCACCGCGAAATCGAGCGCGTGGCGCTGGACGACCTGGAAGGCCGCATCACGTCGATCCTGCTGACGCCTTACCCGCCGGGCATCCCGCTGCTGATCCCGGGCGAGCGCTTCAACAAGACCATCGTGGACTACCTTCGTTTCGCGCGCGACTTCAATGAACGCTTCCCAGGATTCGAGACCGACGTGCACGGCCTGGTGAAGCGCGAAGTAAATGGCCGCAAAGACTACTTCGTCGACTGCGTCAAGCAATAAATCTGCACTGTGGATCGTGCGCCGCACCGCGGCGCACGATTGAGCAAGCTCAACGCAACGCTTCCTGAATTCGCACTATAGTTGACGTCCTGTCCTTTCAGGAGGGGCGACTAAATGGCGCTTTCAGCTTGCATCCTGGCGACCGCGAAGGCGCCGGCAAATGCCAGCGACAGGCTGCGGACAGACTTGTCCGACGCTGGCGTGTCCCTCATCGAAGCACCGCAGGAAAGCGACGCTTCCATTTTCCTGTTCAGGCAGTGGGATGGCGAACTGGCCGCCAACCTGCAGGCGGCGGGCGCGCCGCAAATGCTGGCCATCTGCTGCGAACCTGCCGAACTGGCGGCCGAGGCCATGTGGGAAGTGCTGGCGGCCGGGGCTTCCGACCTGATCCTGTGGCGCACTGGCGAGGCGATCCTGCCGCAGGTGCTGGCCCGCCTGCAGCGCTGGCACGAAGTCGCCCAGCTCATGTCTTCCGAGCGCATACGCGCCTGCCTGGTCGGGCAAAGCGCGCCCTGGCGGCGCATGCTGCAAAACCTGGTGGAAGTGGCGGCCTTCACCGATTCCCCGGTCCTCATCACCGGCGAGACCGGCACCGGCAAGGATTTGCTGGCCCAGGCCATACATCGCCTGCATGGCGGCCCGGGGCCGCTCACTGTCGTCGATTGCACGACACTGTCGCCGGAGCTGGCGGGCAGCGAATTGTTCGGGCATGAACGAGGCGCGTTCACCGGCGCCTACAGCGCGCGCGACGGCGCCTTTGCCGCAGCCAACGGCGGCGTATTGTTCCTTGATGAAGTGGGCGAATTGCCGCTGGCGCTACAGGCGCAGCTCCTGCGCGTCATCCAGGAACAGCAATACCGGCGTGTCGGCAGCAATGACTGGCATCCAACACGCTTTCGCCTGGTGTGCGCCACCAATCGCGACCTGGAGGCGGAGGTCCAGCGCGGAGCCTTTCGCGCCGACCTGTACTACCGCATCGCCGCATGGCGCTGCCAGACGCCGGCGCTGCGCGAACGGCAAGGCGATATCCTGCCGCTGGTGCAGCACTTCCTGCGCCAGCTTGGCGGGCAGGATGTCGAACTCGATCCGGCCGTGCGCCAATACCTGCTTACGCGCAGCTATCCCGGCAATGTGCGCGACCTGCGCCAGACGGTGGCGCGGCTCTGGCACCGCCATATCGGGCCCGGGCCAATCACCATCGGCGATGTGCCGCCCGAGGAACGCCCCGCCGGCGGCGGCGCCTGCTGGCCCGACGCGGCTTTTATCAACGCCATTGGACGCGCCGTCGACCTTGGAGTCAACCTCTCGCGTATCGGCCAGGCAGCTACCGACACCGCCATCCAGCTCGTGCTGCAGCAGGAGGGCGACAACAACCAGCGCGCGGCCCTGCGCCTGGGCGTGACCGACCGCACGCTGCAATTGCGCCGCAAGGCACGCAGTGCACCGGCCTAGCCGCGTCCGATGAGGCGCAGCAGGTTGCCGCCCAGGACCAGTCCTTCGTCCCCTGCCCCCAGCCGCAGCAAGCGGATCTTTTCGAGTTCCACGCCAGGGTGCAGCCATGGTCCGTCGGTCCCGAACAGGACCTTGTGCGCACCTGCGCGGCGGATCGCCTGCTCCAGCAGGTCGAAGCGACGCACGCCGGCGCTGTCGGTGTAGATGTTGCGATGGCGCGCCAGGTGGTCAATCAGCGCCAGTTGCGCCGCCCAGTCGTCGGCAAAGCTGCCAAGGTGGGGCAAGATGAAGTTCACGTCGGGATATTGTCCTGCCAGCAGTTCGGCCACCGAAGTCACGCCGACCGGATCGTACAGCACCGGCAGCCCGAAGTGCCGCGCCACCTCGCAGACCTCGCCCGTGATCGGGGCGTCATGCCGGTGCAGCTTGATGCCGACGAATCCGTATTCCTCCACCGCCTTGCGTACCAGCGCTGCAATCCGCCCGGCATCGCGCCGGGCGTGCACGAAGGCAAAGGCGAGGTAGCGTTCCGGATGCGCTGCCACCAGGCGCGCCACGCCGGCATTGGCGGCACCGTAATCGGAATGGAAGGCGGCCAGCAGCACCGTGCAATCGATGCCGGCTTCACGCGCGCGCCGGGCGTAGCGGCCCAGCGCGGCGTCGCTGTCCCAGGGGCCGGTCAAGCCGTCGCCAGGGCCGGCGTGGCAATGGCAGTCGATGATCATGACCTGCCGAACTGCGGAGCATGGGTACGCAAGGCATCGAGCACAGCGCGCCGAACCGCCTGCGGGCTGCCGTCGCTGTCGCCCGCAGCCTGCGCGGCGCTGCCGGCAATGCGCACGAAACGGCGTGCCATTTCCAGCTCGCGGTCCACTTCCGGCATTTCCTGCATTTCCATTTCCAGCGCATTGCTCAGCGCCCCGCCCAGCGCGCGGCCCAGGGCCGTGCCTACGCCCGGAATCGGAATGAAGGAGCCGAGCGCACCGCCGACAAAGGGCAAGGCCTTTTTCGCGATCCCTTTCAGGATGCCGCCCAACGGCTTCGCCACTTTCTTGATGCCGTTCCAGACGCCCTTGAACATCTTGCCCAGGAACTGCTCCATCTCCTCCTCGCTTTGCACGCCAAGCAGTTCCATCGCCAGTTCCATTTCCTGTTCGGAGCTGAACGGGCCGTGCTGGCAGCGCTTGCAGCCGCAGGGCGCTTCGTGCTCTTCTCCCAGCACCTCGAACTCCAGTTCGCGGCGCTGGTTGGTCAGCACGCCCTGGTGGTGCCTGAACATCGTGTCGTGCAGGGTCCGTTCGCGCCGGCGGCGGTCGGCATCGTCCGCCAGGTTGGCGGCGACATAGACGCTGACTTCGGATGGACGGATGCCCATCATGCCCGCGCAGATCCGGTGTTGCGCCAGGCGCTGGCCCATGTGGCGAGCCTGTCCGCTATAGCCCCGGCGCTGGCCGTTGACCGTGAATTCAAGGTAGTACAGCCCCGGCCCGTGCGTGCGCGGGTCGCTCGGCGCGCGATCGAGCGGAGCGATGAGCGCATAGGAAGGCTGCAGGGCGGGCGGCATGCGCCCCACAGCCGCAGCGATGGTCGGCGGCACTTCGCCGTCACCGTCTCCTTCATCGGGACCTGGTTCGTCGCCCGCTGGCGGTTCTAGCAGCGGTAGCGGCTCGAATACCGGCACGCGGTAAGGCCAGCCGCCGCCATATACGGGCGCCGGGCGGACTTTGCGGGCGGGGCGGGTGCGGCCCCGTCCCATAGAGCGGCCGCCTTTGGGCCGCCATTCGAATTCCATTGTCTCAAACATGCAGCACCTCCATCAGTTGTCCGATCGAGCGGGCGGCATAGGCAACTTCCTGTGCGCTGTGGTCAGCCCGCAGCAGCAACGTCAGGACCTGCCTTGCCGGTGTCCCCTGCAACAGCACTTCAATACCTGCCAGCGAAAGCTCGCTGCGTAACGCCTCGCCATCGCACAAGGGCGGCAGCGCGATTCGCTGGACCGGAAAATCGCCCCCCATGCAGGCGATCCCGAAACCGGCCAGGTTCGCCTGCAATTGCGCAATCCGCTCGCGCAGCCTCTCGCGCAAGGCCCGGCCCAGCCGGCGGTTGGCGTCCAGCGCACAGCGGCCGGCTGCAATCGCCGCCACCGAAGGCGGGCTGCAATGGACCCGCGTTTCGCTGGCTGACAGGAAGCCGCCCAGCAGCTTGCGCGGCCCCGCCAGCACCGCCAACGGCGCGCCAAAGCCCTTGGCCATGGAGGCGCCCACCAGGACCGGTGCGCCGCCCAGGCCGTGTTCGGCCACCGATCCTCCCCCATCCAGGCCGACCACGCCAAGGGCCTGGGTGTCGTCCAGCAGCAGCAAGCCGCCGTATGCATCGGCGATGTCGGCATACCCCGCCAGCGGCGGTGCGGCGGCATCGCCCGGCGTATAGCCATCCGACAGGATCACCGGCCTGCGCCCTGCTTCGCGCCAGCGCCGGCTAAGGGCCGCGGCCTGGGCCGCATTGCAGTGGCTGAAGCATTGCAGCGGCACACCCTGTGCGCAGGCGCGCTCGGCGCCCCAGCGTGCCACCGGATATGCGGCGCTGTCGACCAGCAGCGCCACTCGTGCCGGCGCCAGCCAGCCAAACAGGTCCCAGAACAGGTGCAGGCTGGAAGTCAGCAGGCAGGCGGCCTCGCAGTCCATCAGGCGCGCCAGGCTGGCGCCCAGTTCCGTCTCGCCCGGCACCGGCTCCAGCGCCGCCGGCTTTCCCAAAGTCAGCTCGTCCCAGGCAGGCAGCGACTGCGCGGCATGCCGCATGCCCAGGTACAGCGCACTGGTGAAGTCGGCGCGCACCGCCGCCTCACGCCGAGCGCGGCATGGCCTCCAGCCGCTGCCGCAGCAGCACCGACGGCATGGTCGCCTCCAGTTTCGGGTTGGCGACTTCCGAGGTAAGGTCTACACCTGTCACCGCACGGTAGGCGTGCATATAGCCCTGCGCCTGCGGACGCCAGAAGCGGGCCCACGCAAACGCCTCGGTAGGGTCGTACACGTCGCTCCAGTGGGTATAACGGATCGACAGCAGCAACTGTTCGCCAAACATGGCCAGGTCGCGGAAGTGGGCGATGCTGGTGTCGCTCCAGCCCTGCACCTTCTTCATTGCATCGACGCGGTCCATCCACGGTTCGGGATGCGCCACCATCAGCCGCGTCGGCAGGAATTCGCGGAATTCCGGACGCGCCAGCATCCATTGCTGCATCAGCATTTCGATGCGCGCGGTGGACGGCAGGTCGCCGAACTGGTTGTGCGCGCCCTGCGACAGGATCAGGTGCACTTCCTTCAGCGCATTCAGGATCGGGAAGGCGTCGGCCTTGACGGTGGTGTCGTCGTCCTGGCGGTAGAACGGCATCAGCTGGCGCAGCAGGTTATGGAAGGCCTCGACGAACTTGGAGCGGCTGTCGGCCGGACGAAAATCGCGTACCGCCCTTCCATCCAGGTGGATGCCGTAGTGATGGTCGTACTCGTAATTGCGGCGCACGACACTCAGGCGATGCTGTTCATCCTGTACATAACCCCACAGCAGGTTGTTCAAGGGCCGCAGCATGTCCACTTCCATATTGGCCAGCGGGTCGGGGCCGTTGCCGTGCGCCAGCGAGCGCACGTTCTGGAAGCGGCGCGTGATCGCGTTCATGGTCTGCACCAGCATGCCCTCTTCCTGCCAATAGGACCAGATCAGCTCCATCATGCAGGGGTTGACCAGCCGGTCGCGGATGAAGCCCGCGCACAATTCGGCATCGTGGTGGTCCTTGTGGTCCATGTGGATGCGCACGTCCGGCAGCTTGCTGCGGATCAGGGCCAGGTAAGGCAGGATGCGGGTTTTCGGATCAAGCGACGTCAGGTAGCGTTTGACCAGTTCATCCTCCAGCTTGCGGTCTCCGGGCAGGTCGCGCCGGTCCAGGTAATCGGCGTCCTCCTGGGGCCGGAACGCATACGGTGTGCGCAGCACGCCGCAGTTCACCATCACGAACGCTTCGGTGGCGGCCTTCAGCACGCGGTAGGAATCCGAATCGCTGAAAGGCAGGGTGCGCCGCTTCTCCAGCAGCCGGAATGCGCGCTCCTTTTCGTCGAAGCGGCTGCGTTCGAACTCGGGCACGTCGCCGCCGGCATCGTTGCAGAACAGGTGGTCGATGAACAGCTTGTATGTGTTGAATGACAGTGCATCGGCGCTGTTGCGGATCAGGGTCCAGTGCGCGAGCACGGGACGGAACTCCGCCTCCGTACGCGATGCCTGGGTGGTGATCGTGCCGCTCACCTGGGTGGCGCTGCCTTCATCGACGATGATCGGTTCCGAAGCACGGTAGTGGGCCGCGTCATTCGGGTCCGGCGTGACGCCGTCGGCCTCCAGCGCAGCCATGTAGACATTGACCGCCACCTCGGTGGCGCCGGTGGCGTTCAGGCGCATGCTCGACTTGACGCCTTTCAGCGCCTGGCTTTGCAGTGGCGGCTCCGGCACGTAATACATGCCTTCCATCGGGTTGCCCTGTCCTGCCACGCTGTGCGCCACCGAGACCCAGACAGTATCGCCCACCAATCCGTGCGGGCGGTCCTGGTTGTCGCCGTTGGCAAAGAAGACCGGTTCGAGCCGGAATGGCGGATCGAGCAGGAATTCGGTTTCGCCGCGCGTGTCGGTGGCCAGGATGTCGACCCGGTTGAAGCGCATGAAGTCCTTGTCGAAGGGGGTGGCGTTGTTGAAGACCACGTAGTAGGTGCCGATCTCCAGCCCGTCGAAGCGCGCATGGCCATTCGGACCGGTATGGGTCGGGCGCAGCACCGGCCAGGCAGCCATCATCTTGCGCGCCTCTTCCGGCGTGCCCTTGTCCTCATTGAGTAATTGCAGCTGCTTCACCTGCGCATCGGAAGGCTGCATCAGCAGCAGGTGCGCATGCACCACCGGGACCCAGCGATTGTCCGAGATCCGGGCCCGCACGTTGACATCGATTTTGCCGCTTTTGCCTGCGGCCGCCGCACTCGTTTTGGTCATGATGGAACTCTCCTCAAATATCAGTCAAGGTATTGCGAAGGGCCCAGTGCGTCAGCAGGCGCCCCAGCAGGATGTTTTCGTGCTCCGGGCTCAGGATGCCGTCCGCACGCGCCTGGCCGATCACAGCGAACACCAGCACCGGCGAAGCCTGGTACATGCGCTCAGGCTTGCGCTGCCACAGCCGGAACAGCATGGCCAGGTAGGCCGGCTGACGCAGGTCCACCTGCAGTGCCTGCGGCAGCGAAGCACCGCGCAGCAAGGCCGGACGGTGATTGGCCAGCAGGCCGGCCAGCGCCGGCATCGAATCGCGCAAGGCCATCAGCAGTTGCCGGTCTGCTTCCGGCACTCCGTCGAGGGGATAGTAGGATTCCCACAGGCGCGCCATGCGCTGCCACTGCGGATGCGGGTAGAGCCGCTCGCCCATTGCGCAGCTCAGGAGCACCCGGATCCAGGGCACCGGGTGCGGGTCGTCGATATTGATGCGGAAGACGAAAATGCGCGGCAGGCTGACCACGCCGATCAGGCCATGGGTGGCCGCCACGCCGACCCTGCCCAGCGACCAGAAGTCGGCGACGATTTCGGAAATCCAGCGCTCCCACAGCTTCCACACCTGCGCCGGCCCGGTGGCGCCGGACTGCAGCGATTGCAGGACCGGACGCAGCGAGTTCACAAGGTCCAGCAGCGCCGCGCCCTGGTGCCCCACCTCATGGAACAAGGAAGAGGCGATGCTGGCGCCAACCATGCGCTCGCGCGGTACCCGAATGATGGCGACGGGATTGTCGCCGCCTCCGGGCAGGCGCGTGCGGGCGCGGCGGATGGCAGCCCCCGGCCCGCGATCGAGGTAGCACACCACCGGCGGCGGCGTGTAGTAGCCGCCGCGCAGGGCCAGGGCGTCGGCCGATGCGACGTCCAGCCCTGCCAGCCATACGCCGTTGCGATGTTCGCTGCGCTGCGTCACCACGTCGTTGAACATGTCGAACTGGATCAGCGCCGCATTGAACTTCATGCGCAGGAACGTGAAGCGGCGCTGGGCGTGTGCCGGGCTGGCGCGGCGCCCGGCGGGGCTGCGCAACCAGTGCAGGAAGCCGCGCACCATCGCCCGCAACTCGCGCCGCCCCGCCACCAGCTGGCGCTCGATGCCAAGCTGCGCCCGCGGCAGCAAGGCGGCAGCCGGCACCATCGGCTCGATCAGGGCAAATGGCAGCACCCGGGCCAGGCGCGTCAGCAAGGACCGCGCCTCCTGTGCCAGCATCCAGGCGGCGTACGGGCTCATTTGGCTCAAGCTCCGTACAGGACGATTTTGCGGCCCTGGCGCACCCAGCGTCCGGAATTGCCGTGCATTGCGCCGGCCATGCCGCCCATGCCGCGGCCGGCAGCCCCCTGCTGGCCGCCCTGCTGGCCGGCTCGCGCCAGCAGGCCCGGCGCGTGCTGGCGGACGGCCGCCGTCGCCGCCTGCATGGCAATCTGGCGCGGATCGCCGCCGCGCGCCTGGGCTGCGCGGTTGACGGTGTCGGCAGCCACCTTGACGAAGGTGCGGGCGCCGTCGAATTCGCGGTCCTCGCCGGACACTTCTCCTTCGGCCTCCAGCCCGAGGGCGCTACCGGCAGCCGATGCCAGGCCGCTGCCGATCTTGGCGCCCAGCGGACCGCCGAAGTAGCCGCCGATCGCGCCGCCGGCCAGCGGCAGCGCTTTCTTGGCCACGCCTTTCAATGCGCCGCCGATCGCCTTGCCGACCGGCGAGCGGATCACGTTGCCGGCGAACGATGCCGCCTTTTTCAGGAAGCTGCCCAGGAACTGCTCCAGTTCCGCTTCATTGGTCACCGACAACAGTTCGCTGGCCAGTTCCATTTCCTCGGCTTCGGTCAGCATCCCTTGCTGACCCATTTCGCCGCCCCATTCCGATTCGCCAAACTCATACTCGCCTTCATAGGAAGTTTCGTTGCCGAATTCCAGGGTGGTACGGTCGATGTCATGCATGATTAGCCCCCTTTGATGTGATGCTGCGGATGGTGGAACGGGATGCCGTTCCATGATGGATACGATGGTGGGCAGCAGCCCCGGTGCATACTGCTTGGCCGCGATGTTCAGCGCAGCGCGCCGCACCTGGCGCGGATCGCCGCGGGCAGCCTGCCTCGCACGGCGCGCTGCCAGCCCGGCAAAGCGCATGAACTGGCGTGCCGTTTCGAACTCGCGGTCCTCGGCGCTCAGGCCCTCAAGCTCCATGCCAAGCATACGGCCGCCCCTTGGACCAGCCGACAGCACCTGGTCGGCAAGCTTGGGCAGCACGCCGTCGAGGCCGGGCGCCACATGGCGGAACCAGGCCGGCAGGTGTCCCTCGCGCCGTGCCGCGAGCAGTTCGGCTGCTTGCGGCAGGCTTTCATCGCGCCATGCTGCCTGTGGCGCCCCCGGGGACAGTTCGAGTTCCGGCCGATAGCTGAGCAGACGGTCCATGCTTTCTCCATTGCCTAAACCATGCTGGCAGTACTGCAAGGCGTGTGCCAGCGCCTCCCCCTCGGGGAAGCGCTGGCCGCGGCGAAAGCGGTTTCGGGGAATGGCGAAAAACGGGGATGCGGAGCGAAGCCGGCTTCGCCCCGAGGGAAGATCAGGCGGCGACAGCCACCGTCAATGTGGCAATGTAACCGTCGGCGACGTTGCCGCTGATCGTGACAAGTTGCAGGGAATAGCCATCGCTGAAGATATTGTCGGTGGCATAATTGATGCGCGACAGGTTGCTTGCGGAGCTGCTGTAACCCGACGTGGCATACACTTCGTTCAACGTCGCCATCGGGAAGGTGAATTGCGAAGTCTTGATGCGATTGGAGGCGCTGGTGCTTTGCGCCAGGCTGCGATATACCTCGAAGTGCACGTGCGGCATGCGGCCGTCGTAACATCCCGGGAAGATGGTGGTGAAGGACAGGTCCCCATTGGCGTCCGCGCCTTGAACGCCGCGCAGGTAGTTCTGGTCTGTTACCCCGCTCGAATACAGCGAATAGCGCCCTTCGCGGCCGCAGTGCCACAGGTAGACCGCGAACTCGCCGGCAGCGCCGCAACCATTGTTCGCATTGACGATCTTCAGCTTGATCGTCAATGGGATGCCGCCAGCTGTGCCGCTGGCGCCATTGAAACTGCTTCGGATGTCGCTGCGCACCACGCCGGTCTGTGTCAGCACGTTGACGATGCCGCTGGCATTGCTGTTGGTGCCGTCGCCAGGATACGGCCCGCCGGTTTCTTCAGGAATGACGGAACAGCTTCCGGTCGTGGCGCCGGTGCTGCCGGTGCCCGTACTGCTGCCGCTGCTGGCGCTGCCGCCAGTGCTCGTGCTGTCCGAGCCGCCACCGCAGGCGATCAGCGGCAGCGTGGCCGCGCCGGCCAGCAGCCATCGCAGCGAGCGACGGCGGTTGCTGCCCATGTTCATCATTGCTTCCAGGTCTGCGGCCAGGCCGTGGTCATGCGCGTGCATAAGACTCTCCTTTTTATGCCGTCGTGTTAATCAGGTTGCCGCTGCTGCCTGCTTGTGGCAGCTTGTCGGCCAGCGCTTGCAGGAACGTCGTCAGCTTGGGGTGCGAATCGCTGCTGTCGCCGCCAATCGCGGACAGCAGGGAGGAGAACGAGGTCTCCAGCGACGAAGCCTCGCCGCTTTCGATATCGTCGCTTTGCAGCGAAGAAATCAGGCTTCGCAGGTCTTCGGCCAGCCGGCCGGGGCCTCCCGGGCCGCCGTGCTCCTCGCCTTGTGCACCATTTGCCTCGCCTTGTTCGTGCAGGGACGACATCAGCTCCTGGAGGAAGCTGCCGAGGGCCGAAGCTGCGCTTTCCTTGTCGGTGGCGGCGACATCGGTCACGCCGAGCGATTCCAGCGCCGAGCCGATCGCGTTGACGAAACCACCCTCTCCCGGCGGCGGTCCGGGCGGCGGAGGCGGTGGCGCCTGGCGCGCCTGCCCGCTGCCGCTGGCGGCCAGTTGGCCGGTAAAGCTGCTGGAGCTAATCGAATTAACGTTCATTGAAGCCTCCTTGTTGGCGGCGCGCCTTGCGTTCGTCCAACTGCTTGCGCTGCTCAGGGGTCAACAGGGCCAGCACCTTCTGGTGGGTACGGATATGAGCCAGGGTCAGGTTGGCTTCCGCCTGTGCCGCGGCTTGCGCCAGCTTGGTCGCGGCCCCGTCATCGAATTTCTCGGTATTGCGCATGTCATGCAAGGCGCGCATTGCCTTCTCGTGGGCGCGCTGCTGCTCGCGCAGGTAAGGCGCCTGGTTGTGCATCAGCTGGAACAGCTTGTCTTCCTGGCTCTCGGACAGTTCGAGTCCATGCAGGAATGGCAAGCCGGGTGCGCCGAAGTGCCCGCCGCGATGGCGGCCAGGGAATTCTCCGCGAGGGCCTTCAGGCCGTGGGTCTGCAAGCTGCGGGGGTTCGCCCTCGGTGGGCAGCTTTTCTTCCGCCCTCGCCAGCAGCGGCAAAGCCATGGCGGCGGCCAGCAGCAGCCGGGTCAACGTGCTCTTGTTCATGGTGAATCTCCAGTGGTGATGGTGAAATTCCATTCTCTGGCTACAGCCTGTAAAGCGCCGTAAGTGGCAGGTAAAAACGTGTAAAGATGGAGCAACCCGGCGGGAGCGATTTGTTATCATGGGCGCCATGAACAAGGTCCTGTTGATTGACGATGACGTCGAACTGGTCGGCATGTTCCAGGAATACCTGGAGCAGGAAGGCTTCGAGGTCAGCACCGCCCACGATGGCGAAACCGGCACCACCCGTGCGCTGACCGGGGCGTTCGCCATTGCCGTCCTCGATGTGATGATGCCGCGCATGAACGGCCTGGAAACGCTGCGCCGGATCCGGGCCGTGAGCCAGATGCCGATCCTGATGCTGACCGCGCGCGGCGACGATACCGACCGCATTGTCGGCCTCGAACTGGGCGCGGACGATTACGTGACCAAGCCGTGCACGCCGCGCGAACTGACGGCGCGCATCCGGGCCATCCTGCGCCGCACGCAGGCCGTGCCGGATACGGGCTCCGGGCCGCTGGTTGTCGGCCAGCTCACCATGTGGCCCGAGCAGCGCCGTGCTGCCTGGGGCGGCGTGCCGCTGGAGCTGACCAGCACCGAATTCAACCTGCTCGAAGTATTGGCCCGCAACGCGGGCAAGCCGGTGAGCAAGAACGTGCTGTCCGAGCAGGGGCTGGGGCGGCCGATGGCGCGCTTCGACCGCAATATCGACGTCCATATGAGCAGCCTGCGCCACAAGCTCGGTTCCATTTCGGACGGGCGCTCCTGCCTGCAAACCGTGTACCGCCTCGGTTATCAGCTGGTCCGGGAGTAAGCCGTGGGCCGCCTGTTCTGGAAGTTCTTCTTTTCGATCCTGCTCGCCCAGGTCGCCGCCACCGCCGCAATCGGCGGCGCCGTGTGGCTCAAGGCGCGCGCTGCCGCTGAAGCGCGCCCTTCCGATATCGAGACCGGTCCGCCGGCGGAGATGTCGATCGAATCCGCCGCTGCGACCCTGGCCTTTGGCGGCACCGACGGCTTGCGCCAGCTATTGGAGAATATGCCGCGGCATCGCGTGTATGCCGTTGGCGACGATGGCAAGGAGCTGCTGGGGCGCATCACGACGCCAAGCATGCTATCGGAAGCGCAGAAGATGCTCGCCAGCCCGGACCCGCGCGGCGTGCGCCAGGTGACTGCCCCAGACGGCCAGCGTTACCTGCTGTTCCTGCCTTCGCGGCGCCACCAGGGCACGCTGGACGCGCCCGACTCCCGTACCCTGCTTGCAGGATCGGGCATCCCCGGCCTGGACCCGCGCCCTTTCCGCCGCCCCGATAACCGCCGACCTGCGGCGCCTCCACCGGACGGGCCGGCGAATCCACACGCCGCGGGCCAGCCGCCGCCCGAGCCGCCACCCGGCGCTGGTGCGGGCGCTCCCCCACCCCGCTTCCGGCCATTGACGCCCTTTATTCCCATTGGCGCCGCCGTGCTGGCAAGCCTGCTGTTCGCCGCCTTGCTCGCCTGGTACTTTGCGCGCCCCATCCGCGCATTGCGCCAGGCCTTCGACGCTGCAGCCAGCGGCGACCTCGCGCCACGCTTCACGGCCAAGCCGCGCGCTGGCGGCGACGAACTCACCACCCTGGGCCGCGATTTCGACCGCATGACCGGCCGCCTGCGCGCCCTGCTTGACGGCCAGAAGAATCTCCTGCACGACGTCTCGCACGAACTGCGCTCACCGCTGGCCCGCCTGCAGGCAGCCATCGGCCTGGCCCACCAGCAGCCGGAAAAGACGGCCGCCTCGATGGAGCGCATCGAGCGCGAAAGCGTACGAATGGACAAGCTGGTCGGCGAACTGCTGACCCTGTCGCGCCTGGAAGCCGGCGCTTTCGACGCGCCAAAGCAGGAATTCAGCATCGGCGAACTGCTCGATGACATCGTGCAGGATGCAAAATTCGAAGCTGCCAGCAACGGCCGCGAAGTGCATTTCAGCGGCACCGCCGACGCACAGCTGACCGGCCAGCCCGAATTGCTGGCGAGCGCCGTCGAAAACGTGGTCCGCAACGCGATCAAGCACAGCCCCGCCGGCGGCAAGGTCGAAGTGGAAACCGTACTTGACGCGCGCTTCATCCGCATCCGCGTCATGGACAGCGGACCGGGGGTAGCACAGGAAGACCTGGGGAAGATTTTCCAGCCCTTCTACCGCAGCAGCAACACGGAAAAGGACGTGGATGGACATGGACTGGGCCTGGCAATCGCCCAGCAGGTAATACAGCAGCACGGCGGCCGCATCGCCGCCGCCAATCGAAGCGGCGGCGGGCTTTGCGTGGAACTCTCGCTCCCTTTGCTCAGTGCCTGACGCTTAAGCCTTCGGCAGGGTCACGCCATGCTGGCCCTGGTACTTGCCGTTGCGGTCTTTGTACGAGGTTTCGCAGATTTCGTCGCTCTCGAAGAACAGCACCTGGGCGCAGCCTTCGCCAGCGTAGATCTTGGCTGGCAGCGGGGTGGTGTTCGAGAATTCGAGCGTTACATAACCTTCCCACTCCGGCTCGAACGGAGTCACGTTGACGATGATGCCGCAACGCGCATAGGTCGACTTGCCCAGGCAAACGGTCAGTACATTGCGCGGAATGCGGAAATATTCGATGGTGCGGGCCAGCGCGAAGGAATTCGGCGGAATGATGCAGACATCGCTCTTCACGTCGACAAAGGAGTTCGAATCGAAGTTCTTCGGATCGACGATGGTGCTGTTAATGTTGGTGAACACCTTGAATTCGTCGGCGCAGCGAATGTCGTAGCCGTAGGAGGAAGTGCCGTAGGAAATCACCTTGCGGCCGTCCACGGCACGTACCTGGCCGGGCTCATACGGCTCGATCATGCCGTGTTGTTCCGCCATGCGGCGTATCCATTTGTCGCTTTTAATCGTCATCGCAGGTGCTTTCTGGTTTAAATAATGGTGCGGATTTTACATCAGGCGAGCATGCGCTGGGGCGCTTGGCCGACCTGCAGCTCGCTGCCTAGCATCTGGCGGATCAAATCGCGTGTCATTTCGGCCGCGAGGCGCGGCATCTCCATCGGGAACAGGTGGGAGCCGCGCATCATGCGGAAATTGCGCCCCACCAGCTTGCGCGTATGTTCCAGGCCGGCCTGCCGGTTTTCCATGGAGTTGTCGCCTGCCACATAGCCCACCGGCACGGGGAACTGGCCCTTCACCAGCGTGCCGATATGGTGCGGCAGGCTGCGGTAGATGGCGGTTTCGGTTTCGCGGCTGAAGCGCAGTTGAACGCCTTCCGGATGTTCGACCAGGCCGTGTTCCAGATAATCGAGCAGGACGCCGGGCGCCCAGGCGCCGAAGATTTCCTTGCTGGCGAAGTGACGCAAAGCTTCCTTGTGGCTCGCCCAGATGTTGCGGCGCTTGGCCGAAAAGCGCGCAGGGGAATAACGGTCGGAGAAGCGGGTGCCTTTGAACATGCGCCAGAATTGGGCGCGCCAGCCGGCAACCACGGGGGAATCGAGCATCACCACGCAGCGCACCAGCTCAGGGCGCTGAGCCGCAGCCATCAGGCTAAGCAGGCCCCCCAGCGAGTGGCCAACCAGGATCACCGCTTCCTTCTGGTAGCGTGTTTCGAGCTCTGCGATCAGTTCCTCGACCAGCTTGGCCCAGCCATCTTCGACCGGATAACGCGGGTTATGGCCGTGCATGTCAAGCGCCTGCACTTCGAAATCCTGCTCGAGGTACTCGAAGAATTGGCGGTAGGTCCCTGCCGGGTAACTGTTCGCGTGGGCGAAATGGACTTTCGGTTTCGTCATTTACTTACACTAAAAGCAACGGCAACAAGTGTTTCATGCAAAGCATGTAATTATCGCTCAGGATCACCTCGCATGCCAGTAGCGGGCATCGACGCACGTCTTTGAGAAATGTCCAATTGGCAATAAAATGTACCTCTTGTACAGCATAGCGCCCCTTTCATGATTATTATCCCCGTAGAAAACCGGCCCGATTGGAAAAATCCGCCTGTTGCGACTCTGCTGCTCATCCTCGTCAACGTCCTGGTCTTCTTTGTCTATCAAGGCAAAGACCCGCAACGGATGGAGCAGTCCTACCGGTGGTATGTCGAATCAGGCCTCTACGAGCGCGAAAAAGAGCCATTTCGCCACTACCTGAGCCGTACAAGGCCCGAGTTGCGGGAGGATCTCGATGCGGCTGGCGGCCAGGCCACGCCGCAGCTGCGCGACGCGCAGTTCCAGCATGCGGCCTACGATTCGCAATTCTCCCAGGCTTTGCACCAGGAGCTGGATGGCGACCCGGAGTGGCGGGAGGATCGCAGCCGCTTCGAGCAATTGGTCAATTCTGTCAGCGGCAAGGCGTATGCGTTCAATGCCAGGGAAGCGCGCTGGGATACCTGGATCACCAGTATGTTCCTGCACGGCGACTTTGGCCACCTGCTGGGGAATATGGTATTCCTGTTCCTGTTCGGCTTTGCTTTGGAGATCGCGATCGGGCGCGGTGTATTCCTCCTGCTCTACCTGTGCAGCGGACTGGGCGGCACGTTGTTGTTCTGGATGTCGAACCTTGGTACCGATCACAGCGTAGTGGGCGCCTCGGGTGCGATATCGGGCTTGATGGGCATGTATATCGCCGTGTACGGCCTGAGAAGAATCAACTTCTTCTACAACGTGATTTTCTTCACCGGACAGGTGCGGGCACCGGCCCTCATCGTCTTTCCCATCTGGGTAGGCTATGAGTTGTTCGGGGCGAGCAACGGCAATGACGGGATAGCGCACTGGGCCCATACGGGCGGACTGTTGTTCGGCTACGTGCTGCTGGCCCTCTGGATGCGCCTGGGCCTGCAGTACAACCGCGATTTTGTCGAGAAGATTGACCACGACGCGCCATTCAAGTCCGCGCTGTCGCGGATTCAGGAGCTGGTCGTCAAGATGAAGCTGGATGAAGCGCGACAAACGGCTGCGCAGTTGGTCAAGGCGCATCCGCATGATGCGCGTGCGTGGCGCGCCTTGTACGGCGTCGTGAAAATTTCTCCCGCGAGCCGGCAATATCACGAGACCGTGCACGCCTTGTTCAAGCAGGCCGGCAATGCCGCCCGCGACCCGGCGCTGCAAAAACTGATCGAAGAGGTGGCGCATGCATACACTGGGGCCGGTGGCGCGACACCCGCGCTGACGGAGTCGGTGTCGCTCCTGCTGGCGCCGCGCCTCGGACGCGTCGAGCATGTCAAGCCGCTCGCCGTCCTGGCCGAACGCCTGCTGGAACGGCAATGCAGGCACGAAATGATGCCAAGAATCTTGCAGTCGGTCGCCAACCTGTCTGCCAAGGCACAGCTGACGGCCCAGGCGCAGCGCTACCGCGACCAGTTACGGGAACGCTTCCCCGAGTCGGAAGAAGCGCGCCAATTGGCCACTCACACGGCAGCCTGACTCATCTGTCCGAGCGACAGGATCACCTTGCGGTATTTCTCGACCTCGCCGGCGATGGCATGGCCGGCATGATGCTTCAGCAGGAAATCGAGGATCATGACGGCCTTGCCATCGTCGCGCAAGCCTTCCGAATAGATGCGCGCCAGCAGGTAATAAGCCGCCGGCAGCTCGTCGCTGGTAGGCGCCTCCTTGTGCAGCATGCCAATCAGCGCAATCGCCGGCTTGAACCGTTTTTGGATGAAGTACTCCTCCGCCAAGGCCCGCCGCACGGCGATGCTTTTCGGCTTGTAGTGCGGCACCACCTGGCATGCCGCTTCCAGGACGGCGATCATGCGGCTCTTGCGCTGCATGTCAAGCAAGGCCTGGAGATAACGCTCGGTATGCAATTGCACGCGGTCCGGATCGCCACCCGACTGGCAGAGCAGCTTGTGGTGATAATCCAGGACGTGCAGGTCGTTCGGGTAGTCGGCGACCATGCCGGCCATATGCCGCAGCGCGTCCGGGTAACGGGATTCCCGGACCAGTATCACCGCGCGGGCCAGCTCCAGGGCGCGATCATCCGCAGGCCCGGCCGCATGTTCATCGTCGGGCTCGATGCCCAGGTCTTCGTGGTGCTGGAACAGCAGGTATCCCATCATCGCGCCCATGACCATGTTGAAATAGGCAGTGCTTGCGACGAGGATTGCGATGAGCACATAGGGATAGTGCTCCGCCAGGTGAGTCAGTGTCGCAGCCGGCATGAGTCCAATCGCCCGTTCCGGGCCTTGCGCCGTGATGAGCAAGACCAGAAGGAGGCCGAGATAGGACCAGCCGATGCGCCATGCCAGTTGCACTACCTGGATGGGATCGAGGGCGTCGCGCAAGGTACCGTGGATCGCCAGCAGCATGATGCTGGCCGGCAGCAAGCCCGACAGGAAGACGATCATGGCGGCACCCAGCAAGCCGAAGCGCCCCAGGCAGGCCACGGCGATGCCGTAGGCCAGCATCAATCCAAGCAACTTGAGCGTCGTTGGATTGCCGTCGAACAAATCTGCAATGCTGGGCGGCCGCGTCCTGCCCTGGCTGCAAAACTCGATCACGCGCAGGCTTTGCCGGACGCCCAGCGCAACCACAATGAAAATCGGCAGGAAGATCAGGATGCTGTGCGGGTCGAACAGCTTCGCCGATGCACTGGCCAGGCCGGCGAGCAAGGCGAGGAAAATCAATCCGTTCAGCGCAAACGGATAGGCGAAGAAACGGGGCATTTGCGACCAGAACGAGGGCTGCGCATTGCCGACGCCGAGGTAGCGCATCTTGCCGGTGCACAGCGTGCAATACAGCGAATGGGTCGACTGGGGCGAGGCCGGGAAGCACTCCTGGCACAGGAGCGTGCCGCAAGCGACGCAATTCCAGTTTGCCGCCCTGTCCGCGTGATACCCACAATAATCAGTTGCCACGATGCTGCACCTTCCGCTCGAACGATAGTCAAATAGTCAAGATGATAACATTGATTTGTGGCAAATACCATAATAACGTTGTCATCAAGCACATCCCGGCATCGGTCAGCGTCCATGCCAGTAGCGCCGATGTTGCGCGCGCCATGCGCTGACGTCCGTGCGATCACCGAACGTCAGCGACACTGCGCCCGCCTCGTCGGTGCGCCAGATGCCGGCGCCCAGGTCCACGTATCGTTGCAGCACGTCGGCACGCGGATGGTGGTAGCGGTTGCGGTAGCCGAGCTGGAAAATCCCGTGCTGCGGCCGTACCGCAGCCAGAAAGGCCGGGGTCGACGAGGTGCCGCTGCCATGATGGGGCACAAGGAGCACATCGGCACGCAGCTTGTCCGGCACAGCCGCTACCAGCGCTGCTTCCTGCTTGGCTTCAATATCGGCCGGCAACAGCAAGCTGCCGCTCCTGGCGGTGATGCGCAGGGTACAGCCGCGGGCATTGGGCTTCAGGCCCGGGTCTTCATAACTGGCTGCCGACGGGTGCAGCATTTCGAATCGGATGCCGTCCCACTCCCATTGTTGCCCCGCCACGCAGTGCGCGTGCCGCGGCGACGCTTGCGCTATCGGGTGACCGGCCGGCAGCGATGACAGCACCCAGCCGGTACGAATGTCGCGCAATATCGCCAGGGCGCCGCCGGAATGGTCAGTGTCGCTGTGGGTGACGATCATTCCATCCAGGGCGGTGATGCCGCGCGCCCGCAAGTAAGGGAGAATCACCCGGTTGCCGCCGTTGGTTTCCGGGCTGTAGGCCGGGCCGGTGTCATACAACAGGCGATGACCGCTCGTTTCAACCAACATGGCCATGCCCTGCCCTACATCGAAGGCGATTACGCGCAACTCGCCGGCTGGCGGGCTTTCCGGCCGTGCGGATAGCAGGGGCAGCCAGCAGGCCAGGCCGAGCCAGCGCAGGGGCCAGCCGCGAGGCGCCAGCATCCAGGCCGTTCCGGCAAGGGCGAAGACAAAAATGGGCCAGGCCGGTGTGGGGGCGGACCAAACGGCCAGTGGCTGGGACGAGAGCCATTGCAGCATGTTGAGCAGCGCCTCCAGCAGCCAGTGCGCGCATTGCAGCGCCGGCGCGGCCAAAGGGGCCGGCAAGACGCTGCCCGCAAGCGCCAGCGGCGTGACCAGCAGGCTGATGACGGGGATGGCGATGGCGTTCGCCAGCGGGCTGATCAGGGAGACTTGGGAAAACAGCAGCATCGTCAGCGGAACAAGGCCCACCGTTACTGCAACCTGCGTTACGGCAGCCAGGCGCAGGTTCTCGCGCAGGCGGACGAACCATGCCGCTTTCCACCGGCCTCCGGGCTTCGAATCGCCATCAATGGGTATCGACGACGCTGCAACCGGTGCGACTTCGGCGGCAGGCCCGGAGCCTGCCGGCGACATCCGGCCCACCGTCGCATACAGGATCGCAGCGACTGCGGCAAACGACAGCCAGAATCCCGGCCACATCACCGCCCAAGGGTCGAGGATCACCACTACGGCTGCGGCCAGGGCCAGCACATGCGAAATGGCTGACAGCCGGTCCAGCCACAGCGCGAGCGCCACAACGGCCAGCATGTACAAAGTCCGCTGCGCCGGCACCCCGAATCCCGCCAGCGCCACGTAGCCCCACGCCGCAAAAAAGCCGGCAATCGCCGCCAGCCGCGCCGCAGGCAGCAGCAACGGCAACTGCCATTCCGGCATGAAGAACGATTTTCGCCAAAGCCACCCGGCCAGCCACGCCACCAGGCCGGCGATCATGGTGATGTGCAAACCTGATATGGAAACGAGATGTGAAATCCCCGTGCGGCTGAACATTTGCCAGTCCAGCTGCGAGATCGCGCGCTGGTCGCCCATCGCCAGCGCGATGACCACGCCCGCATAGCGCGCATCCGGCAATGCAGCGTTGATACGCTCGCGGATTGCGTAACGGGCGCGCTCGACGGCGTTATGCGCGGTCGGCATGAATTCGGCCAGCCGTTCGTTGCTGCCCCCGGCGCGCACATACCCTGTGGCGCGGATGCCCTGCTCCAGCAGCCACAATTCATAGTCGAATCCATAGGGGTTGGCATTGCCATGCGGGCGCTGCAGGCGAACTTTGAGCCGCCAGCGCTCGCCCGGCAGCAGTTCGGGCGGCGGCGCGCCGCCGCCAGCGCGCATCCCGGCATACCAGGACAGGACGATGCGCGGCGGAACGGCCGATGGCGACTCAACGGCAAAATTGAAGCGAATGCTGCCATCCTGCCGGCTTGCCAGGCTGTCGATTGTGCCGACGATCTCGAAGTCGCGGCCCTCGTCCGCCTTTGCAAGTTCATCGGACAGGGTGCTTTGCGCGACCAGGGCGGCCCAGGCGAAACCGGCCAGTGCACCGGCCATAGCGGCAAGTCCCGTACGCAGCAAGGAAAAGGCAAGGCGGCGGGCGCGCCACGCAGGAACCAGAACGGCCAGGGCAGCCAGCACCGCGCCGAGCGCGCAGGCCAGCTGGACGCCCGCTCCCGGCAAGACTGCCTGCGCCTGCAGCCACGCCACGCCGCCGATCAGGCCGAGGATTGCGCAGCGCATCTCCCCTCCCCGGCTGGCTGGCCGGTCAGGCGGCCATCAAGGCCCGCAAGCGCGGCATCACATCCAACGCATTCCGAGTTGTCGCCGTAGCGACCCCGGCTGGGTCCTCGCCACGCAAGGTCGCCAGCGCTTCGCCGATCCCTGCCACCTCGGCCGGCGTGTTCACGCCCGGATGCACCCAGGAAGGCGCAATGTCCGGCGCATCCGTCTCAACGACGATGGAGGACAGCGGCAATTCAGCCGCCAGGCGCCGGATCTGCAGCGCGCGGGTGAAAGTCAGGTTGCCGCCAAAGCCCAGCTTGAAGCCCGCATCGATATAGGCCCGCGCTTGCTGGAAACTGCCGTTGAACGCATGGGCGATGCCGCCCGCAGGTCCCAGCTGCCGCACATGCTTCAGCACCTGGTCCTGCGACTTGCGTACATGGCACAGGACCGGCAATTCGAAATCCCGTGCGATCTTGAGCTGTTCGCGCAGGAAGAACACCTGCTTCTCGCGCATCTCAGGCTCGCACAGCATGGGAATAAAGAAATCCAGGCCAATCTCGCCGACCGCCACGAAGCGCGGATCGTCCATCGCCTGCGCAACGGCCTCGCGCATGTACGCCAGGTCATCCTCCACGGCATGCGGCACGTAGATAGGGTGGATGCCCAGCGCGTAACTGGCATTCGGCGCCTGGTGCGCCAGCCCGCGCACCACCGGGAAATTGGCGCGGTCGACCGCAGGTATCACCACCATCCCCACGCCGCGTTCCTGCGCCCGCGCAGCCAGCGCCAGCGCTTGGTCGCCGAATTCGTGGGCATCAAGGTGGCAATGGGTATCGATCCACATGGCGCGGTCCTCAGGCGGGATTCAAGCCTTCGTCGGTCAGGCGCAGCATGCGGTCGCAGCGCTCCGCCAGGCTTGCGTCATGGGTGACGATGATGAAGGCCGTGCCCAGCGTGCGCGACAGCTCAAGCATCAGGTCAAACACCTTCTCCGCGGTCGAATGATCCAGATTGCCGGTCGGCTCATCGGCCAGCACGCAAGCGGGTTGCGTTACCAGCGCGCGCGCCAGGGCCACGCGCTGGCGTTCGCCGCCGGAGAGCTCGCCCGGCACGTGCGTTACGCGCTTTTCCAGGCCCACGCGCGCCAGCATTTCACGCGCCGCCTGCTCCGCCTCGGCGCGCTTGACGCGACGGATCAGCAAAGGCATTGCCACGTTGTCCAATGCCGAGAATTCCGGCAGCAGGTGGTGGAACTGGTAGACGAAGCCCAGCTCGCGGTTGCGCAAGTCGCCGCGCGCCGCCTCGTTCATCGAAGCGAAGTCGCTCCCTTTCAGTACCACGTTGCCGCTGGTTGGCGTATCCAGGCCGCCCAGCAGGTGCAGCAGCGTCGACTTGCCGGAGCCCGAAGCCCCGACAATCGCCACCCGTTCGCCGCGCGCCACCGACAGGCTGATCTTTTCCAGCACCTTGACCTTGTAGCTGCCCTGGGTGAAGGTTTTGCCGAGGTCGCGGCAGGTCAACACATTACTCATAGCGCAGCGCCTCCGCAGGCTTGACGTTGGCCGCCCAGCGGCTCGGGTACAAGGTCGCCACGAACGCCAGCAGCACGGCAACCACGCCGATCACGCCGACATCGGACCAATGCATGTCCGATGGCACGGAGCTGATTGTGTATATATCTTTAGGCAAGAACTGCACTCCCAGGAGGTTTTCAATAAATGGAACGATGACGTCGATATTCAGCGACACCAGCACGCCGCCTGCCACGCCAAGCGCGGCGCCAAGCAAGCCAACCAGCGCGCCCTGGATCACGAAGATCTTCTGGATCGAACGCGGCGAAGCGCCGATCGTGCGCAGGATGGCGATATCGGCCTGCTTGTCGGTCACGGTCATGACCAGGGTCGACACGAGGTTGAAAGCCGCTACCGCCACGATCAGCGCCAGCACCACGAACATCATGCGCTTCTCAGTTT
The DNA here is from genome assembly GCF_049913285.1 of Pseudoduganella sp. S-14. GTDB lineage: Bacteria > Pseudomonadota > Gammaproteobacteria > Burkholderiales > Burkholderiaceae_D > Rugamonas. Next base: position 3,274,002 of record NZ_CP183991.1, on the reverse strand, counting down.
GCACTGCCGCGAACCAGGTCGCATTGAGTTTTGACCAATCCCGTACAGTCATTTCCTTTGGCACCAGCTTTTGCAGCTCGCCAGCCACTTCCGGCGCGCGGTGCATGTCCGCCAGGCGCAGGCGCAGGCCCGCCGGGCCTTCAAGCCTCAGTAGCTTCCGGGCATCCTCGAGATGGATGAAGACCATGCTTTCGTCGAACTTCTGGTGCCCCGCCACGAAAACGCCGGCCACGGTGAAGGTACGCATGCGCGGCACGATGCCAGCCGGAGTCACGGTCCCCTGCGGCAGCACCATGGTGACCTTGTCGCCGAGATTGACTTGCAAGGCGCGGGCCATGTCGATTCCCAGCACGATGCGGAACTCGCCCGCCTTCAGGTCGTTGAAACTGCCGTAACGGGTAGTCTTTGCCAGGTCGGACACGTTCGGCTCCACTTCGGGAAGCACGCCGCGCACCACCGCGGGCCGCAGCGCCTCGCCGCCGTGCGACAGCATGGCCTCGGCCTGGACGAACGGCGCGGCGCCCTTCACTTCAGGATTGGCTTGCAGCTTGTTGGCCAGGTCTTGCCAGTCCGGCAAGCTCGTGCCCCGCTCGAAGACTTCCACGTGGGCCAGTACCGACAACATGCGGCCCGTGACGTCCTTGCGGAAGCCGTTCATCACAGACAGGATGATGATCATGGCGCCGACGCCAAGCGCGATGCCGCCGATCGAAATCAGCGAAATGAAGGAAATGAAGCTGTTGCGGCTATTGCGCTTGCCCGCACGGGTATAGCGCAGGCCGACGATCCATTCGAATGGCAGGTTTTTACTCATAACGCAGGGCCTCCGCAGGTTTGACGCGGGCGGCCCACCAGCTTGGGTAGAGGGTCGAGACCAGTGCCAGCAGCAAGGACGTTACGCCAATCGAGGCGACATCGCCCCAGCGCAGGTCCGAAGGCACGGCACTGATGAAATAGATTTCCTTGGACAGGAAGTGCACGCCGAACAGGCTTTCCAGCCCGCCTACGATTGTCCCTACGTTCAGTGCCAGCAGCACGCCGCAGGCAACGCCGATGGCCGTGCCGGCGACCCCGACCAGGGCTCCCTGGACCACGAAGATCTTCATGATGGAAAACGGCGACGCCCCAAGCGTGCGCAGGATGGCGATATCGGCTTGCTTGTCGGTCACCGTCATCACCAGCGTGGCGACCAGGTTGAAGGCCGCTACCGCGATGATCAAGGTCAGGATAATGAACATCATGTTCTTTTGCGACTTCACGGCCGCGAACCAGCCGGCATTGAGCTTGGTCCAGTCACGAATCACCAGCTGGCCCGGCAAGACGGTGCGCAATTCATTCGCCACGGCTGGAGCCTTCTGCATATCCTGCAAACGCAGGCGCATGCCGAACGGGCCGGCAACGTTGATCAGTTCCTGCGCGTCGGCCAGGTGGATCAGCGCCAGCGCGGAGTCGAACTCGTTATGGCCGGATTCGAAGGTGCCCGCCACGGTGAAGGAGTGCAGAGTGGGCGCCATGTTCGAGGTGGAATTCCCCTGTGCCATCGCCAGCGCCACCTTGTCGCCCGGCTTCACTTCCAGTTCATTGGCCAGTTCCGCACCGAGGATGATGTGGGAGGAGCCGGGCTGCAAGAGCTCCAGCGTGCCTTGTTTCATCTGCTTGCCGATATCGGAAACCTTGGGCTCTTCGCCCGGCAGGATGCCGCGCACAAGGGATGGACGCATCAAGTCGCCGCCATGCACCAGCATCCCTTGCAATTCGATGAACGGCGCTGCCCCCTTCACCTGCGGGTTGCGGGCCGCCAAAGCCGCGGTGGCACGCCAGTCGCCCAGGCCGGCCCCACTCACTTCGTAGACTTCCACATGCCCAAGCACGGAAACCATGCGCTCGGTCACCACCGTCTGGAAGCCGTTATAGACCGATAGCACGACAATCAAGGCCGTGACGCCAAGAGCGATGCCTGCCATCGAAATCGCGGAGATAAAAGAGATAAAGCTATTGCGCCCATTGCGCCTGCCAGCGCGTGTGTAGCGCAAGCCAACCAGCCATTCAAACGGCATTTTTATTAAATTGACACAGTAAAGCCCGCAGTTTGCCATATAAAGAGTTTCCACTACAATGCCGCATGGCTTCCACGACTGTCGTCCTCCCCTTCGCATTGCCGCCCGCCGAACTGGCCCCGGAACTCTCCCGCAACCTGCAGGCGCCGTCCCTGGCGATGTTACTTTCACGCAATAGCTTGCTGGAAAAGCATGTTATCGGCGACGATAGCCGCATATTGCCGCATGAAGCATGGCTGGCCCGTGCGCGCGGCGGCCTTGCCGCAGCCGTCATGCACGGCTTCGGCCTGGCGCCGAAGGAGGGCTATTGGTTCATCGTCCATCCAGTCCACATCCAGCTCGCCCGCAACCATCTGGTCCTGGCCGATTCGCGCCGTTTGCGCCTGGACGAGGCGGATTCGCGCGTGCTGTTCGACCTGGCCAGGCCGTTTTTCGATGAGCTGCTTTGGGGCGACGCCGAGACCTGGTTCATGCGCGCCGACGGCTGGCACGGCCTGGAGGCCGCCTCCCCCGATGCCGCCATGGGCAGCAACCTGGCCGACTGGATGCCGTCCGGCCCGAACGCCCTGGCCTTCAAGAAGCTGCAAAATGAGATCCAGATGCTGTGGCACGAGCATCCCGTCAACGAAGCCCGCCAGCAGCGCGGCCTTGCGCCCGTGAATTCATTCTGGATGTGGGGCGGCGCGCAGGCGGAAGCCCCCATAGCCGAGCACCAGCCGATGACCGTAGCCACGCCCGCGGCGGCAGTCGTGCCATCCTGGCTGAAAGCCCTCTCGACGGGCAGCACTGCGGCGGCGCCGGGGGCACATGGACCGGTCGTGCTGCCCCACCTGATTCCCATGGGCGCCGGCAATGACTGGGGCGCCTGGCTGGGCGCCATGCAGCAACTGGAACACGAATGGTTCACCCCCTTGCTGGCCGCCCTGCGCAACGGCAGCACAAATGAACTGACAATGATCCTGACCAGCCGCGAAGGCTGGACTGAAATCCGCACCGGCAAAGCCGCGCTGCGCAAATTCTGGCGCGCACAGAACCTGAAGAACCTCACGCAATGACCCGTATCGCCATCCGTCCCTGCCCGTCGCAGGAAGCCGAACTGCTACGCCAGGGCGGCATCCACCCCGTGCTGGCCCGTCTGTTTGCCGCGCGAGGCCTGAACAACCCAGCAGAAATCTCCAGCGAACTGGCGGCGCTGATCCAGCCCTCCGGCCTGCTGCACATCGACCGTGCCGCCGAATTCCTGGCCGACTCCATCGCTGCCGGTAAACGCATGGTCATCGTTGCCGACTACGACTGCGACGGTGCCACTGCCTGCGCCACCGCCATGCGCGGCTTGCGCGCCATGGGCGCCAAGGTGGACTTCATCGTCCCCAACCGCTTCGAATACGGCTACGGCCTGACGCCGGAGATCGTCGATCTGACCGCGCGCGAGAAAGCGCCCGACATCATCATTACCGTCGATAACGGCATTGCCAGCATCGAAGGCGTGGCAGAAGCCAAACGGCGCGGCATCGACGTCGTCGTGACCGACCACCACCTGCCCGGCGATAGCCTGCCCGACGCCCGTGTCATCGTGAACCCCAACCAGCCCGCTTGCGGCTTCCCGTCCAAGCACCTGGCCGGCGTGGGCGTGGTGTTCTACGTGCTGCTGGCGCTGCGCGCCGAAATGCGCCGGCGCGGCGTATTCGATGCGCAGTCGCAGCCAAAGCTCGATTCCCTGCTGGACCTGGTCGCCTTGGGCACGGTCGCCGACGTGGTGCGCCTGGATAGCAATAACCGCATCCTTGTCGCCCAGGGACTGAAGCGCATGCGCGCCGGCCGCATGCATGCCGGCGTGGCTGCCCTGTTCCGCGTTTCCGGACGCGCCGTGCGCACCGCCTCTCCTTTCGACCTGGGCTTCGCCCTCGGCCCGCGGCTGAACGCGGCCGGCCGGCTGGAGGACATGTCGCTCGGCATCGAATGCCTGTTGACGGACGACGAAACGCGCGCCTGGGAACTGGCGCAGCAGCTTAACGACATCAACCTGAAGCGCCGCGAGATCGAGGCGGCAATGCAGGATGCCGCATTGCTGCACCTGGACGATTTCCAGCCCGCCGACAGTACGACGATTTGCGTCTACGACGAAAGCTGGCACCAGGGCGTGATCGGCATCGTGGCCTCACGCCTGAAAGAACGCTTCTACCGCCCCACCATTACCTTTGCTCCTGCCGGCGACGGCCTGATCAAGGGTTCCGGCCGTTCGATCCCCGGCTTCCACCTGCGCGATGCGCTGGACCTGGTATCCAAGCGAGCGCCTGGCGTGATCGACAAGTTCGGCGGCCATGCCATGGCAGCGGGCCTTAGCATGCGCGCCGAAGCCTTCGAGCATTTCTGCGCTGCCTTCGAGGCGGTCGGCCAGGCCTGGCTGAGCGAATCGCAACTGGAGCGCGTGGTCGAAACCGATGGTCCTCTGGAAGACAACTGCTACACCACCCAGTTCATCGAACTGCTGGATGGCCAGGTATGGGGCCAGGGCTTTGCGCCGCCGGTCTTCTGCGATGAATTCCGCGTGCTAAGCCAGCGCATCCTGAAGGACCGGCACCTCAAGCTGATGCTGGAAAAGAAAGGCGTACGCTACGACGCTATCTGGTTCGGCCATACCGATGCGCTGGGCGAACGGGCGCGCGTGGCCTTCCGCCTGGATGCCAACGAATACAACGGCGTGACCCGCGTCCAGTTGCTGGTGGAGCACGCCGAACCGGCTTGATTACGGCTTCCTGCAATCGCAGACTCGTTCGCCCTTGTCGAACACGATGCGCCATTTGCCTGGCGCGTCCTGCCGCCAGACCGAGTTGAAGCGGCCGGTAACCTTGCCTTGCGGGTCGCGCACCGGGCCGGACGAATGCGCCAGGGTGCCGGAGTCGAGCACTTCGACCTGGTCCGGCTCCCAGTTGAACGGCGGCTCCGGCTTTTCATAAAACGCTTTCCATTCGGCGGCTACGGTATCCCTGCCGCGCAAGACCTTGGGGCCGCTATAGAAAATCGCCTCGTCCGCCAGGAAGGAAGCGAATGCCTGATGATCGCGCCTGGCCATTGTGGCCGCGAAGGCGCGCTCGGTATCGGCGACCTGCTGTTTCAACTCCGCGTTACTGGGCGGCGCCTTGATGGTGGTGCATGCAGCCGTCGCCGCAAACGCCAGCAGCGGGATCATCTTCTTCATTCTGCCTCCTCGCTTTGTTTTCTGGCCAAATACTAGCAAAGCCGATAACGCAAGTCATCCCTTTCGCCCGGCGGCTGCGTGGCCAGCAGCGCGTCATGCCCCAGGCGTGCCCCGGTTCCCAGTTGCGCAGCTGCGCTCACGCCAGCACCAAGGTGTACGCGAGCCTCGGCCTGGATGCCGCTGTCCTCCGCGGAGGCCTGCCATAACCGGCCCAATGCCAGCGCGTCCCTGCCGCCGGGCAGGAACGCCGGGGCCGATTGCGCGCCAAGCGGGCCGACATGGACCTGCACGGCGCTATCGATCCGCCACAGGCGTTCGCCAAGGAGCGCCCCGTCCCCGCAGCACGCGTTGCCGCTTCCGAGGGCACTGGCCTGCCATGGCGGCAGCATTTCCCAGCGCCCGGCAAACTGCTCGATCCATACCGGCACGCCCAGGGCATGCGAAAGCTGTTCGCCAAGCGCCCTCGCCCTGAGCGGGCCGCGCAGGAGCGGCAATTGCGGCAAGGGCGTGTATTCGGGACGGCCTTCACGCCATGCGGCGCAAAATGCATCGATTGCCGGTGCCGACAACAGGTCGATGAAGGCGCGTGCCCCGGCACTGGCCGCGCGCGCCACGGCCTCCGTGTAGTAGTAAGGCAGCGCGCCCGCCATGCCGAGCAAGCCTATGCACCCTGGGGTGATCGCTCCGGTGTCCAGCCCAACCACGTCGCAGGCGGGGAATGCCAGGGACAGGCTGTTGCGCCATTCCGGCGCGCCAAGCATTCCTGCCAGCTGGAAGATGGCATATCCGGTTGCATCGGCCGCGATCATTCCATCAGCTTGCCGGCATTCCTCGCTTTGCATCGCATCAGCTCCTCTCCGGTGGCGGCCGACACCAGGACCAGCCGGCTAAATGTGTTGATGTGCGCGCACTCGCCAAAGAAGCGGTCCATGACTTGCGCGAACAGCAGCATGCCGCAGCCTGCGAATGCCCCTTCCTCGACTTGCAATCGGATTTCAGTGCCGGCAAGCGGCAAGGCGCGGCCGGGGCGCAGTAGCGCGGGCCGCATCGCCAGCCCTCTCACTGCGCCGATGATTGCGCGGCTCGCAGGGGAATGATCGGTTGCCTGGCTGGCCATCAGTTCGCGCAAGGCATGGGCATCAAGCGGCAGGCGGTCCAGCGCCAGCAAGGCGTTGAGCTGCCAGCGGCAGCCGGGACCTCGAGCCGGCCGTGCCAGCACTTTCTCCCGCTCGCAGCAGGTCACATCGACCGATGCGACCGTGCCGGCCGGCCAGGCGTACGCGCCGTGGAAGGCGATGCGCCATTCATGGCCTGCCGGCGCATCGTCGACACTGCGCACGCTCCATCCCACGTCCTCCGCACCGCCGACATGAACCCGGTCAATGCTGAAGATCTCCAGTTCGGGCGGGACCGACAGCAGGTATTCGGCTCGGCGCCCATCGATGCGGATGGGCGAAGCGGCGACACGCTGCAGGCATGCGCGCGCCGTCCAGCCGGCGCGCAGGTGGCTGGCTTGCAGTGTTTGCAGGAGGCGCACCGGGGGCGCCGGCAGCCTCAGTTTCGCGCTCCTGGCGCCAGCGAACGGGGACAGGTCAAGGCGCAGGATATTGAAGCGCGCGGGAAAAGTGAAGTACTCGCGCAGCAGCGCCAGCCCGGCGTGCGCGCCAGGCGCACGGGGGAGCAGCGCTTCCGCCGGATCAAGACCAGATGGCTTGAATGGCCAGCGCGCAATCGGCAGCCACTCGCCGGCATCGTCCCCGCGGAGGGCCGGCGCCGAGCCTGTCTCGCCAAGCAGGACACGGCGCAAGGCCGCACTGAAAGCGGGGTCGCCGTCAATGAAGATGTCCAGGACGTTGGCAGGGCCGCCCGGGCGAACGGCCTTGCCGAGATCAAGCTCCAATTCGACCGAGGCCTGCGGGCCGTGGTGGTAACTGGCGGAGACGATTGCTGCGACCGGCTCTGCACCAGGCGACAGGCCAATCCAGCACGCGGGGAACGGTTGCAACTGCCCCGGGAAATGCAATTGCAGCAAATGCTCATCCTGCTGGCAGCGCGCCCTCTGCAAGGCCAGTGCCGTCCGCGCGTGGACGGTGGCGACACCCTGCACCAGCCGGTCGACATGGGTGTCCTGCGGCCAGTCGCGCAGGCCAAGCTGCCCCGCCAAGCCAGGATGCCGCTCAGCCATCCTGCCCGCATTCGCCGCGAATCGCCGCAGTTGGCCCTCCAGCGCAGCAAGCATTTTCTCCATCGTGCGTCCTTCGTCGATGATTTTATGCAATATTGACAGCGGGCAGCACGCCGCGTTTTGACACTGCACAAACACATTCAACTTGAAATAAATGCGGAAATGGAGTATAAATAATCCATAAACGGAGGACATATGAATCCCGCATTTGCCTACCCCGACAGCGAATACACAATTCCCCAACCAGTCGACCTGAGTCGCAAAGAGGAACGTGAACGCCTGTCGCACGCCGCCCTCAAGGGCTTTTTCAAACTGGCCGCCGCCTGGAAATTGCGCGACGACGACGCCCGCGAATTGCTGGGCGGCCTGTCCAGCAGCGCCTTCTACGAGTGGAAAAAGCACCCCGACCGCGTGCTTGAAGTCGACCGCATTACGCGTATTTCCTACCTGCTAGGGATCTACAAGTCGCTGCACATCATTTACGGCGACAAGCTGGCCGATGAGTGGGTCAGCCTTGCCAACCGCAACAGCATTTTCGGCGGCCGAACCCCGCTCGATTACATGGAAGCCGGCGGCCTGCTCGCCATGCAAACCGTGCGCCAGTTGCTCGACGCTCGTCGCGGAGGCCTGTAATTGCCGCCATTTCGCCTGCTGCGCCAATTCGACACCGTGCGCCTGATTCCGTCGCGCTTCGTCTATAAAGAAGATTCCGTGCTGGCCGCCCTCGCCGATAACGACGCCGAGCTGCACCAGCTGTTTGAACTGGATAACGCCACCAATGCCCGCCTGCGCGCCGAACACGGCGGCGCTATCGGCATCAGCATCGAAGAACTGGTTTATTACGTTCCCAATTACCGCAGCATCAATGCGGCCTTTACCTACGCCCGTCCACAAGGCAGCCGCTTCAACGACGGCCAGCGCGGCGCCTGGTATTGCGCCTTCGAGCACGAAACGGCGCTGGCGGAAGTGATTTTCCACAAGACCGTGGAATACGCCGAAATCGACCGTTTCGACGACAGTGTCAGCTACCAGGCCCTGCTCTCGGACTTCAGCGCCCAGTTCCACGACATCTGCGGCCAGCCCGAATATGCCGCTTGCCTGGACCCGGACAGCTACGTCGCATCGCAACGGCTGGCGCGCAGCCTGCTGGCCGAAGGCTCGACTGGTATCATCTATCCAAGCGTGCGCCGCACAGGCGGCACCAACCTGGCGTGCTTCCGCCCAGCGCTGGTGGGCAATGTTCGCAAAGGCCCGGCGTATCGGTTAACATGGCGGGGTTCGCCGACGGCGATCGTCGAGCAGATTCCCACGATTTAAGAGTTGAAAATGCAGCTGAAACCAGAAAAAGACGCGGAACTCCGCGCCAAAGTCAACCGCGAAACCGCACGCATCCCGTGGAGCGAACTGCTCAAGCACTTCGCCCAGGGCAATGTGGTGTGGGTGGCCGATGAGCTGGACCTGGTGGACGTCGCCGTGCGCATCGCCCACGACGACAAGGCCAGTATTTCGGCCTGGATGGAGGCCGGCCAGGTCGCCAAGGTCTCGGACCAGCAGTGCCAGGAATGGATCGCCAGCGACGCCAAGCTCTGGGCCAGCGTCGTCAGCCCGTTCATTCTCGTCCAGCAGGAGAAGCGGAAGCCGCATTAAGGTCGATCGCATACAGCGCGTAGCCTTTCCCGCCTCCATCCTCTTCCTTCAGCAGCGATACGCCGGCCAGCCCGGCCTCGCGTGCCAGCGCCAGCTTGCCTGGCGCCGAATGAAATACTACCGGCCCACTCGTCTTTACCGGCGCAAAGCGCCAGCTGCGCGCCGAGCCATTGTCCCGGCGGCTCAGGTGCTGTACCGACTTGATGTAGGCGATCAGCACCGCACGGTTATTGTCCGGCGACGCAAAAATGGTCTTGCTACCATCCAGCCCCGGGAAACCGCCGCCACCGCTGGCCCGGAAGTTGTTGGTTGCGATGATGAATTCCTGGTCTGCCCGCACCGCCTCACCGCGCCATGACAGGCCTTTGATGCGCTGGCCGGGAGCTTGCGTCACGTCGATCTGGTAGCGCACATCAGGGTCCGTCAGCATATCGAAATTGAAGCCCGCAAAGCCCGCATTCACCAGCTCCTGCGGCTCACTGCGACTTGGATCGATGGTATTGAAGCGGCCGGCGGCCTTCTCCAGCCAGGCTTTCAGCGTCGCGCCATCGACCTTCACGGCGTGCAGGTCGTTCGGGTACAGGTACAGGTCTGCCGCGTTGTTCAAGGCCAGCTTGCCTGGCGCCACGTCGGTGTAATCGGCCACGCCAGCCGCGCCAGTCTTGAACGGCGCGGACATCGACAGCACCGGCAACTGGGCATATTGCGGCATGTTGGCCTGGATATGGCGGCGCACATAGTCGGCCTGCGCCTGGTTCACCACCTGGATCGCCGATACGTCGCCGACATCGGCAAAGTAAGCGGACATGCGGAAGTCCGTATCGCCAATCGGCGTCTTGACGTAGGCGATGGTCGCCTCATGTTCGGTTTTCGCCAGCGCGGCGATTTCCGGGTCCGGTTCGACGAAGCTGCGGTCGGGACGCTGGATGTTGCGGGTTTCGACTTTCGCCGCACCGGCGTCGGACACCCAGCGCTTGCCGTCATGGCGCAGCGCGAGCTGGATCACGCCAAGATGCTTGCCCCAAAGACCCGGCATCACAGTCGGCACGCCATGAACCCGCCCCTGGACCTTGTCGACATCAGGCATGTTAAAGCCGGCTGCCTTGCTGGCGGCGTTCGGAAACACATCATGCGAATGCCCCAGCAGCAGCGCGTCAATGCCCGGCACCTGCGCCAGGTAAAGGCTGCCGTTCTCCATCGACGGCACATAGGCAGCGCCATCCAGCCCGGCATGCGAGATCGCAACGATCACCTCCGCACCTTTGGCGCGCATCTCGGGAATGTAGCGTTGCGCCGTCTCGCGCCACCCTTCCGTGCGCACGCGGCCTTCCAGCCAGCGCCTGTCCCAACCCATGATCGCTGGCGTCGTAAAGCCGATGATGCCAACCTTGACCGTGGTGGCAAGCGGCTTGCCATCCGGCCCGGTAGCGGACACACGCTTGTCGATGATCAAGTACGGCTCGAATAACGGCACACCGGTGCGGGCGTCGACCACATTTGCCAGCACCACCGGAAATGCCGGGCCCGCGCAAGGCTGGGCACGCACCGAAGCGCCTTCCGCGCCGAAGCGGCTGGCGGTGACCTGCCCCAGGTAATCCAGGCCCCAGTTGAATTCATGGTTGCCAACCGAGCCGCCTTCAAAGCCCAGCGCATTCATGGCCTTGTAGATGGCCAGCGGCTGGCCGCATCCGACCGGTGCCACCAATGCCTGGTAGTCGCCCAGCGCCGTGCCCTGGATCGTGTCGCCATTATCGAGCAGCAGTGAATTTGGGAATTCCTTGCGCGCCTGGCGGATCAGGGTCGCGGTGCGCTCCAGCCCCAGCGAAGCGTCGGGCGCCAGTTTGTAGTAATCGTAACTGCGAACATTGGCGTGCAGGTCCGTCGTCTCGAGAATCACGAAAGCGGCCTGCGAGCCCTGCGGTGGCTTAGCGGGAATGCTGCTGCAGCCCGCCAGCAGGGTCACTGCTGGCGCGAGGAAAAGAATGCGCATTTATTGTCTTTTAAATGAAATTTACTGATGAAAGTTTGCCCGCGCCATTGTTATAGCCTTGCAATCTAAAGAATTGCAGATAGCACCCTCGGGCGCGCAAACTGGCTTGCAAAATTATATGGAAACTTTGCAACAGCGCCACGTTGACGCAAATAAGTGTTCGATTATCAATACGCAGTCGTATGATCCACCTCAACCTTCAGCCATCTGCCAAAAGGAAAAAACCATGGACATTCTTCTGGAACCAGCTCGACAACATCAGCCTTGAGTTCCTGCGTGGCCCCAACGATCCACCCTGGCCCGGCTGCAGGCGGATAGCCGGCAATCAGGGCTGCCCTTGCGCTTGCATGTATTGCAAGGCAAACCAGCGGGTGAGTGGGATGGCCACCTATCTTGGGGCCAGCTTCCTCGACCTGCCCGCCGTGCGCCCGGGCAAGGAAGCGCCCCACCAGGAGCAGTTCCCCCTGCTCTTCAACGGTGCGCCCGCGAGCGGCCTGGGCGCCCCTCTATCGCGCCGAATTCAGCCTGCTCGTGTGAGCTGCCCGATGCGCCAGCCTCTGAGGTATAATTTCAGGTTCGATTTAACAACTATCAGACCTGAAAAACCATGGAAGCTGAACGCATCAATTCCCTCGCCAACCTGCTCGCGGACCTGACCACCCGCGAAGCCGAACTTCGGAGGTATCTTTGACTTCGATAAGAAGTCGGAGAAACTGGAACAACTGAACGCCGAACTGGAAGATCCGGCTGTTTGGAATGACCCGAAAAAAGCCCAGGATATGGGCCGCGAGAAGAAAGCCCTCGAAGGCGTGGTCCTGACCTTGCAAAAGGCAGAAAGCGACCTGCGCGACATGAACGAACTGTTCGCGATGGGCAAGGAAGAAGGCGACGACGATACGCTCGAAGCCGTGATTGCGGATACTGCAGAAATCCAGAAGACCATCGAACAGATGGAATTCCGCCGGATGTTCAGCAATCCGATGGATCCGAACAACTGCTTCATCGACATCCAGGCTGGCGCTGGCGGTACCGAAGCCCAGGACTGGGCCTCCATGCTGCTGCGCCAGTACCTGCGCTATTGCGAACGCAAGGGCTTCAAGGTCGAAGTGATGGAAGAGTCCGAGGGCGAGGTTGCCGGCATCAAGACCGCAACCTTGAAAGTGGACGGCGAATACGCCTACGGCCACCTGCGCACCGAGACCGGTGTGCACCGCCTGGTGCGCAAGTCGCCGTTCGACTCCTCCGGCGGCCGCCACACCTCCTTCGTGTCGCTGTTCGTCTATCCGGAAGTGGATGACTCGATCGAGATCGAGATCAATCCGGCCGACCTGCGTATCGATACCTACCGCGCATCCGGCGCCGGCGGCCAGCACATTAACAAGACCGACTCCGCGGTGCGTATTACGCACGGCCCCTCCGGCATCGTCGTGCAGTGCCAGAACGACCGCTCGCAGCACCGCAACAAGGCCGAAGCGATGGACATGCTGAAGGCCAAACTGTACGAACTGGAACTGCGCAAGCGCATGAGCGAGCAGCAGTCGCTGGAAGACTCCAAGACCGACGTGGGCTGGGGCCACCAGATCCGCTCCTACGTGCTGGACCAGTCCCGCATCAAGGACCTGCGCACCAACTTCGAGACCGGCAATACCAAGGGCGTGCTGGACGGCGACCTGGACGATTTCATCTCCGCGTCCCTGAAGCAAGGCATCTAAGCAATGACGCAGCAGCGCGCCTTCATCTTCGACATGGACGGCACCATCGTCGACAACATGGGTTTCCACACCCGCTCGTGGCTGGAGTTCTTCAGCCGCCGCGGCCATGCAGTCGACGAAGCGGCATTCTTTGCCGCCACCGCCGGCCGTACCGGTCACGAAATCATGCGCCAATACCTCGGCGAGGGCCTGGCACATGATGACGTAACCGCGCTGATCGACGAGAAGGAAGTGCTGTACCGCGAAATCTATGGGCCGCACCTGCGTGCAGTCAAAGGCTTCGTCACCCTGGTGAATGAAGCGCGAGCCGCCGGCATCCGCCTGGCGGTCGGCACCGCCGCCCCGCCCTGCAACGTGGACTTCACGCTGGATGGCTTGGATGTGCGCCCGCAGTTCGATACCGTCGTCGGCGCGGCCGACGTCAAACGCGGCAAGCCGGAACCCGACGTGTTCCTGCTGGCGGCCGAACGCTGCGGCGCCGATCCGGCGCACTGCATCGTGTTCGAGGACGCGCCGTTGGGCGTGGAAGCAGCGCGCCGAGCCGGCATGCGCTGCGTCGTCCTGACAACCACTTTGCCTGCTGAAGCGTTTAAGGCGTTCGACAATGTAATCTGCATTGCACGCGACTTCAGCGAAATCGATATTAATAAACTGACCATCACCAAAAACATGACTACGGAAAACCAAGTGCAAGACCAGGCACCAGGCCAGGACGACAACAAGATCATCGCCGAGCGCCGCGCCAAGCTGGCTGCCATCCGCGAGAAACAGAGCGTCGCCTTCCCTAATGATTTCCGCCCTCAGCACAAGGCTGCCGACCTGCACGTGCAGTACGGCGAGAAGACCCGTGAAGAGCTGGAAGCCGAGCCGGTTCCCGTCGTCATCGCCGGCCGCATGATGCTGCGCCGCGAAGCCGGCAAGAAAGCGGCATTCGCTACCCTGCAGGACGCCTCCGGCCAAAAAGCCGACGGCCGCATCCAGATCTACGTTACTGTCGACACCACCGGTGAAGAGGCAATGGAAGCCTTCCGCGGCTGGGACCTGGGCGACATCCTGGGCGTGACCGGCACCCTGTTCAAGACCAAGACCGATGAACTGACCGTGAAAGTCAGCGAGATCAAGCTGATCACCAAGGCCCTGCGCCCGCTGCCTGACAAATTCCACGGCCTGGCCGACCAGGAAACCAAATACCGCCAGCGCTACGTCGACCTGATCACCAGCGAAGAAACCCGCCGCACCTTCAAGGCGCGCACCGCCGCGATCTCCTCGATCCGCCGCTTCATGGAAGCGAACGAATTCATGGAAGTCGAAACCCCGATGCTGCACCCGATCCCGGGCGGCGCGTCGGCCAAGCCATTCATTACCCACCACAACGCGCTGGACATGCAGATGTTCATGCGTATCGCTCCCGAGCTGTACCTGAAGCGCCTGGTGGTGGGCGGCTTCGACCGCGTGTTCGAGATCAACCGCAACTTCCGCAACGAAGGCGTGTCGGTCCGCCACAACCCTGAATTCACCATGATGGAGTTCTACGCGGCCTACACCGACTACGAATGGATCATGGACTTCACCGAGAAGGTGATCCGCCAGGCAGCCATCGACGCCAAGGGCACCGCCGTGCTGACCTACGGCGGCCGTGAACTGGACCTGTCCAAGCCGTTCCAGCGTCTGACCATCTGCGGCGCTATCAATAAGTACGCGCCAGGCTACACCGAAGCGCAACTGAACGACGTGGAATTCCTGAAAGCCGAGCTGCTGAAATTCGGCGTGAAACCATTCGCCACCGCCGGCCTGGGCGCGCTGCAACTGGCGCTGTTCGAGGAAACCGCCGAAGCGCAGCTGTGGGAACCGACCTTCATCATCGACTACCCGATTGAAGTGTCACCACTGGCCCGCGCTTCCGACACCCGCGAAGGCATCACCGAGCGCTTCGAACTGTTCATGGTGGGCCGAGAAATCGCCAACGGCTTCTCCGAGTTGAACGACGCCGAAGACCAGTCGGCACGTTTCCTGGCCCAGATGAAGGCCAAGGAAGCCGGCGACGACGAAGCGATGTACTACGACGCCGACTTCATTCGCGCGCTGGAATACGGCATGCCGCCAGCCGGCGGCTGCGGCATCGGCATCGACCGCCTGATGATGTTGCTGACCGACTCTCCGAACATCCGCGACGTGCTGCTGTTCCCGCACCTGCGCAAGGAAGATTGATAAAAAAGGCCGCTCACGCGGCCTTTTCTTATTTCACCACACGGTAGCAAGGGGTATACGCCTTGCCCGCCAGTTTCATCCGGCTTTGCGCCACGAACGATGCCAACAGCGCATCCATCGGCCCCATGATCTCCTTGTCGCCGTGGATCTCGAAGTGGCCATATTTTTCGATGGTGCGGATGCCCTCCTCCTTCACGTTGCCCGCCACCACGCCGGAGAAAGCCCGGCGCAAGTTCGCTGCCAGCACATGCACCGGCTGGTTCTTGTGCAAGCTCAGGTTGCGCATGTTTTCGTGGGTCGGCGCAAACGGGCGCTGGAACTCGTCGTCGATCTTCAGCGCCCAGTTGAAGTAATAGGCGTCCGAACGCGACTTGCGGAATTCGCGCACCTGCTTCATGCCTTCCGCCATCTCCTGCGCCACCAGTTCCGGGTCATCGACGATGATCTTGTAGCGCTTCTGCGCCTCGGCGCCAAGGGTCAGGCCGATGAACTCATTGATGTGCACAAAGTACTCGCGCGCAGTTTCCGGCCCGGTGAAGATCAGCGGGAACGGGATTTCCGCATTGTCCGGATGCAGCAGGATGCCGAGGATATACAGGATTTCCTCCGCCGTGCCCGCACCGCCTGGGAACACGCAAATGCCGTGGCCGACACGCACGAAAGCCTCCAGGCGCTTTTCGATATCGGGCATGATCACCAGGTCGTTCACGATCGGGTTTGGCGATTCTGCCGCGATGATGCCCGGCTCCGTAATGCCCAGGTAGCGCCCGCCGGTAAAGCGCTGCTTGGCATGGCCAATGGTGGCCCCCTTCATCGGCCCCTTCATCGCTCCCGGACCGCAGCCGGTGCAGATATCCAGTCCCCGCAGGCCGAGCTGATAGCCCACTTCCTTCGAGTAGTTATATTCGGCGCGGTTGATCGAATGCCCGCCCCAGCACACCACCAGGTTCGGATTAAGCTGCGGCTTCAGCACATTGGCATTGCGCAGGATATGGAACACCGCATCGGTGATACCCTCGCTGCGGGCCAGGTCGAACTTCGGATTGCCCGTGACTTCATTACTGACAAAGACGATATCGCGCAGCACCGCGAACAGGTGCTCGTGGATGCCCTTGATCATCTTGCCGTCGACAAAGGCAATCGCCGGAGCCCCTTTGATTTCCAGCTTGATGCCGCGCTCACGCTGCAGGATGTTGATGTCAAACGACTTGAAGCGATCCAGCAATTCCTTTCCATCGTCGATCGTGCTGCCGCAATTTAGCACCGCCAGGGCGCAATTGCGGAAGATGTTATAGAGGCCGCCCTTCCCTGAGTCGAGCAGCTGGACCACCTCCGCCTTGGACAGGATTTCCAGCCTGCCCTCCGGAGCGATGAGAGTATCGACAACGTTGCTGTCCATGATACATAAATCCTTTTATTTAACTTTTGAGGGACTGCACCTTCAATATACGCTTTTGGTATGCCGATTCACAGGCGCAAGCTTGGCAAACATACCACAATGCTGCTTTGCAGCACGCGAAATTGCCCTTAACCGCGCAGGGTGCATTACAATTCGGCTTTTTTCGATCAGGAGAAACCGCATGAGCGGTCCTATCACGCAAACCACTGAAGCTAAGATCCCTGAATTCAGGCAGATCATGGGGCACCCTGCTCCGCTCTGGATGCTGTTTATGTCCGAATTTTGGGAACGCTTTGCGTTTTACGGGATTCGCTGGGCGCTGGTGCTGTACGTCGTTGCCGAGTTCTACCATGGCGATAAGTCGGGCCAGGCTGCCGCCAACCTGACTTACGGTTCCTACCTGGCGCTGGTGTATGCCGGTGCACTGTTCGGCGGCTATGTGGCTGACCGCGTACTGGGCTACCAGCGCTCGATCCTGGTCGGCGCCAGCTTCATGGCAGCGGGCCTGTTCATGATTGCCATTCCCGATCCGACCATCTTCAAGTTCGGCCTGGCGACCATCATCGTCGGTAACGGCATGTTCAAGCCGAACATCTCGACCATGGTCGGCAAGCTGTATTCGCTGGGCGATACCCGTCGCGATTCCGGCTTCACCATCTTCTACATGGGCATCAACGTCGGCGGTTTCCTGGCTCCGATCATTACCCAGTTGCTGGCGCAGAAGGTCTTCAACACCGGCGATACCCCGGCCTACAAGATCGTGTTCATCTCCGCCGGCGTCGGCATGATCATTTCGCTGTTCTGGTTCTACCTGGGCCGCCGCGGCCTGAAGGGTATTGGCGAGCCGGCACCGGAAGCCAAGAGCCCGATGCGCATCGCCTACGTGGCGCTGGGCGCGCTGGCCATGATTCCTGTCGTGTACTCCCTGCTGGCGCTGGGCGCGGAAAAACTGCAGGGCGTGTTGACCGTACTGTTCCTGATCCTGGTGGTGATGCTGATCGTGGAAGGCGTGCGCAACGGTCCCGTGTCCCGCGACAAGACCATCGCCATGATGGTGATCTTCGCCTTCAACATCATGTTCTGGTGCTTCTTCGAACAGGCAGGCTCCTCGTTCACCTTCCTGGCGGACGAGATCGTGAACCGCGACCTGGGCTTCATGATCTTCCCGACCGCCTGGTTCCAGTCCGTGAACTCGCTCGCCATCATCTTCTTCGCGCCAGTTGTGGCAGCGGTATGGGTCTGGATGGGCAAACGCGGCAAGAACCCATCGATCCCGCGCAAGTTCGCCCTCGGTATCATCGGCAACGGCCTGGCTTTCGGCCTGCTGATGTACGCGCTGACCCACCTGGTCGACGACAAGCGGATGATTCCGTTCTGGACCCTGTTCATGGTCTACGTGATCCAGTCCATCGGTGAACTGTGCCTGTCCCCGATCGGCCTGTCGATGGTGACCAAGCTGGCTCCGACCCGCCTGGTCGGCATGGGCATGGGCGGCTGGTTCCTGTCCACCGGCATCGGCAACAACCTGTCCGGCATCGTCGCATCGATGATGTCCGGCGAACATGGCATGACCGTGGAATCGGCGCTGACCGGCTACACCCAGGGCTTCTGGATCCTGATCGGCGGCGGCGTGCTGCTGTTCGTCCTCGCTCCGTTCATCCAGAAACTGATGCACGGCGTCAAATAAAAAAAATGGGGACGTACCCCATTTTTCAGGCAACAAAAAAGGCAGCTTCGGCTGCCTTTTTTGTTTCAGTTCGCTGCCAGCCAGGCGTCGAGCCGGGCTTCGGCCCCCGCCGGCAAATGCAGGCCAAGCTTGGAACGGCGCCACAGGATGTCGGCAGCCGTAACTGCCCATTCCTTGCGGCGCAGGTAGTTCACTTCCGCCGCGTACACGCCGGGCAGGATTTCCTCCCCCATGTCCGCCAGCGATGCGCAGCCTTCGAGCAGTGCGTGCACCCGCGTGCCGTATGCGCGCGCGTAGCGCTTCACCAGCTCCTGCGGCAGCCAGTCGTACTTCACCTGCACTGCGGCGGCCCAATCGCAAAACTCTTGCACTGAACGGTTCTGCGGCACGGCCCCGAACAGGTCGCCGCCGGGCAGGCAGGCCTTCTCGGTCCAGCCTTTTTCCGGCCGGCCCAGCGTCTTGCAAAGGATATCCACCGCATCCTCGGCCAGCTTGCGGAACGTCGTGATCTTGCCGCCGAAGATGTTCAGCAGCGGCGCGCCTTCCTTGTCCATCTCCAGGAAATAGTCGCGCGTAACGGCCTTGGCGTCGGATGCGGCGTCTTCCAGCAAAGGGCGCACGCCGGCGTAGGTCCACACCACGTCGGCCGGGCGCACCGGCTCGCGGAAGTAACCGCTGGCCAGTTCGCACAAATAGCGGATCTCGCTTTCCTCGATTGCCACGCGCTGCGGGTCGCCCTTGTATTCAAGGTCTGTGGTGCCGATCAGCGTGAAATCGCGTTCGTATGGGATGGCGAACACAATGCGCCCATCCTTGTTCTGGAAAATATAGGCCTGGTCGTGCTCGAAGATGCGGCGCACCACGATATGGCTGCCTTTGACCAGGCGCAAATGGCGCGACTGCTGCTTGCCGCCTGCCGACTGGATGAAAGACTGCGCCCAGGGTCCGGCCGCATTGACCACGGCACGGGTGGTGATCCGCTTTTCAGTGCCATCGGCCTTGCGCAGCGTCGCCACCCAGTGATCGGCATGACGCTCGACGCCGACGCAACTGGTTCGGGTCAGGATGCAAGCACCTTTGGCACAGGCATCAACGGCGTTCAGGACCACCAGCCGGGCATCGTCCACCCAGCCGTCGGAGTATTCGAAGCCGGCAGTATAGCTTTCCTTCAGCGGCCGCCCCGCAGGATGGCAACGCAGGTTGATGCCGCGCGACCCGGGCAAGAGCTCGCGCTTGGCCAGCATATCGTAGAGGAAAAGGCCGGCACGGATCAGCAGCGCGGGACGCTGCCCGGCGTCGTGCGGCATCACAAAACGCATGGGCCACATGATGTGCGGCGCGCTGCGCAACAGCACTTCGCGTTCGGCCAGCGCCTTGCGCACCAGCCGGAATTCATAATATTCGAGGTAGCGCAGGCCACCGTGAATCAGCTTGGTGGAGGCGGACGAAGTGTGCGATGCCAGGTCGTCCTTCTCGCACAGGACGACGCACAGGCCGCGGCCTGCCGCATCGCGCGAGATGCCCGCCCCATTGATCCCGCCGCCAACTACCAGTACATCACAATCTACGTCCGCCATGCGCTCCCCGATTACTGTTTATAAACAACGCCTTCCTTCATCACGAATCCTACCTTCTGCAGCAGGGTGATGTCCTTCAATGGATCGCCGGCCACCGCCACGATATCGGCCGCAAAACCCGGCTCCAGCGCCCCCAGGCGGCTGGACTGGCCCAGCAGCGAGGCGGCGCCGAGCGTGGCCGAACGGATTGCTTCCAGCGCCGGCATGCCCGCCTCCACCATGTAGGCGAATTCTTTTGCGTTCTCGCCGTGCGGGAAGACGCCTGCGTCGGTGCCGAAGGCGATCTTCACGCCTGCCTTGTAGGCCCGGGCAAAAGTACCCTGGATCTGCGGCCCGATGGCTGCGGCCTTGGGGCGCACCAGCGGCGAATAGTAGTTCGGCTCCTTCGCCTTGTCCGCCACATAGCGGCCGGCGCTGATGGTCGGCACATACCAGCCACCGGTCTTCTTGAACAGCGCAATCGCTTCGTCGTCCATGAAGGTGCCGTGTTCGATCGAGTCCACGCCCGCCTTCAGGGCGCGCTTCATCCCTTCGGCGCCGTGGGCATGGGCGGCGACCTTGAAGCCGTAATCCCTGGCCGCAGCGATCAGCGCCTTCAGTTCAGCGTCGTCAAACTGCGAATTCATTCCGCTGCTGGCCTGGCTGAGGACACCGCCGGTGGCAGTGATCTTGATAACGTCCGCACCTTCCTGGTAGCGGGCGCGCACCGCCTGGCGCGCTTCCTCGGGGCTGTTGATCACGCCGTCATCCGGTCCCGGCGCGCCATGCAGGTGGCGCAATTCGCGCGACTGGCCGTTGCTTGGGTCGGCATGGCCGCCGGTGGTGGCGATGGCTTTGCCGGCGGTGAACACGCGCGGGCCGACGATGGCGCCGGTATTGATGGCGCGCTTCATCGCAATGTTCAGGCCCTCGTTGGCGCCAAGGTCGCGTACCGTGGTGAAGCCGGCTTTCAGCGTGCGTTCGGCAAAGGCGACCGAGTCATAGGCGCGGTCGATGGCGTCCAGCGTCATCTGGCCGCGCAAGGCTTCGACCTGGGGCTGCGTCTGGCTGGTCAGGTGCACGTGCATGTCGATGAAGCCCGGCATGCAGGACATGGCCCCCAGGTCCACGTCTCCCCTGCCTTGGGTAGGCTCGATCGCCTTCACCGAGCCGTTCTCGATATGCACCGTGACCTTCTCGCGCCAGACACCGGCCTTGACGTCCAGCAGGCGGCCGCAGTCGACCGTTTGCGTGGCGGCGCTGGCCGCTCCCATTGTCAACAGCAGGCCCGCCGCAACCAGTTCCCTCATCGCCCAGTCTCCTTTAACGTGTGGATTTTTCGCGCGCCGCCCACAGGAGCAGCGCCATGATTACAGCATAAGGCAGCAAGGACAGCAAATCGGCCGTCGGTCCGCTGAAGAAAGGATTGCTGTTTTCGGCCCACGCGGTCACTGCGGCATCGAAATTGGTCATCACACCTGCCGTGATGGCGATCACGATGCCGGCCAGAGCGCCGCCAGCGATGTAGCCGGAGGCCAGCAGCACGCCTTCGCTGCGGTCGCCCGCTGCCTGCAGCTCTTCCTCAGTCATGCCGGCATATTGCGGCAGCCTGTTGTTGCGGCGGTCGGCCAACCAGCGCAGCACGCCGCCCACCGCGATCGGCAGCGTAGCCGACAGCGGCAGGTACACCCCCACGGCAAACGACAACGACTGCACACCCGACATTTCCAGCACTACGGCGATCATCACGCCCAGCATCACCAGCGTCCAGGGCAACTGCTGGTCGAGGATGCCCTTGATGATGTACGACACCAGTACCGCTTTCGGCGCATCGTATTTGCGCACCTCGGTGCCGTCCGGGCGCTTGTGGTGCGTGCCGTTGATGCCCGGATCGACGAACCAGACCGCCTTGCCGTCCGGCGCAACCAGGTACTTTCCCTCCGGCCCGCCTTGCGCATCGGGCTTCTGCCACACCTTGTAGGTAGTGCTGTCGCTGGCCGCCTGCGGTCCATCCAGGCGCGCGTTCGCCGTGAGCCGCGAGGCATCGGTCGCCAGGCCCGGCGCAACCTGGGCCGCCGGCACATAGACCGTGCTGGAATTATTCAGTTGCAGCAGGATGGGACCGAGCAGCAGGGCCGAAGCCAGCGAGCCGACCAGCATGGCGTACTGCTGCAGGCGCGGCGTGGAACCGACCAGGAAGCCGGTTTTCAGGTCTTGCGACACCGTGCCGGCATTGGCCGAAGCGATGCAGACAATCGCACCCACCGACAGGGCGGTGACGTAATACTGGCCGCCGGTCCAGCCGACCATCAGGAAGATCAGGCAGGTAAACAGCAGCGTCGCCACCGCCATGCCGGAAGTCGGGTTGGACGAGGAACCGATTTCGCCGGTCAGGCGCGAGGAAACCGTGGAGAACAGGAAGCCGAACACCAGTATCAGCAAGGCGCCCAGCAAATTCATATGCAGCGGCGCCGATGCCGTGATCACCGCGATCAGGCCCAGGCAGCCCAGCACCACCCACTTCATCGGGATATCCTGCTCGGTGCGGCGTGTAGCGTCGGCTTTGCTGCCCTTGCCTACGCCGGACAAGCCGGCCGCAAGGCTGCGCCAGATCATCGGCATCGCACGCAGCAGCGCAATCAGGCCTCCCGCCGCCACCGCGCCGGCGCCGATGTAGAGGATATAGGCGCCGCGTACATCGTCCGGCCCCATGTCGGAAATCAGCATGGTGGCCGGCGCCAGGATGGTGGTGAGCGGGTCGCCGAAGAACTTGATCATCGGGATCAGCAGCAGGTAGGACAGCACGCCGCCCGCCGTCATGGTCAGAGCAATACGGGGGCCGATGATGTAGCCCACGCCCAGCAGCTCCGGCGACACTTCGGCGCCGATCGAACCGCCTTTCAGCGGTGCGCCCAGCACGACTTCCGGCGTGTCCTTCCAGCCTTTGAAGGAAACGTTAAGCGCCTTGTACAGCAGCCCGATGCCAAAGCCGCCGAAAATCAGCCGTGCACGGCGCCGTGCATCGCGCGCCGCGTCGGACTCGCCCTGCACCGGTTCGCCGGCCGCCTGGCGCGAGGAATCGCTGGCCGCGGCCTTCAGCACTTCCGCGCAAGCGGTCCCCTCCGGGAATTTCAGCTCGTGATGCTGGTCCACGATCATGGTGCGGCGCATGGGAATCATCATCAGGATGCCCAACAGGCCGCCCAGCACGCCTACCAGCATGACGCGCCAGATTTCCAGCTCAAAGCCCAGGATCAGGATGGCCGGCATGGTCACTCCCAGGCCGAACGCAATCGATTCGCCGGCAGAACCGGCGGTCTGCGCGATGCTGTTTTCCAGGATGCTGGCATCCTTGCCGCCCAGTTTTTTGGCCAGGCCGAAGAATGTGATGGCAATGACTGCGACGGGAATCGAAGCGCTGACGGTCAGGCCCACCTTGAGGACCAGGTACAACGAAGAAGCGCCAAACACCATGCCCAGCAAGGTACCGAGGAACAAGGCGCGGAACGTCATTTCCGGCAGCCGCGCCTCGTCGGGTATATAGGGACGGAACACGTGAATCCTTTTAGACTAAAACACCTAGGACTATGGCATAAATAGCAATGAAGTAGCAACTAGCGAGTAGTCTATAATGCCCCGACTTAGCAACCGAGAGAGCTGATTTGATCAATCGTCCTTCCTGGCTGAACCGCCGTAACATCATCCGCGCCAGCATCGGCGCAGGCCTCGCCGCCCTGGCCGGCGGCATCGCCCTGGCCTGCTATGCCGCCTTCGTGATCCGCCCCAACCTGCCAACGCTGGAAGCGGTCACCGATTACCGTCCCAAGATCCCGCTGCGCATCTACACGGCAGACAAGGTGCTGATCGGTGAATTCGGCGAGGAACACCGCGACTTCACGCCGATTGACCAGGTGCCGGACCTGATGAAGAAGGCCGTGCTGGCAATTGAAGACTCGCGCTTCTATGAACACGGCGGCATTGACTGGAAGCGCGTCCTGGGCGCCGCCCGCGCCAACCTGCGCGGCAGCTTCCGCCAGGGCGGCTCGACGATCACCATGCAGGTGGCGCGCGACTTCTATCTCAGCAAGGACAAATTCATTTCCCGCAAGCTGGCCGAGGCCATGCTCGCCTACCGCATCGAGGATGCGCTGGACAAGGACAAGATCCTCGAGCTGTACATGAACAATATCTACCTGGGCCAGCGCTCCTACGGCTTCGCCAGCGCCGCCCAGGCCTACTTCGGCAAAACGCTGAAGGAATTGTCGATCGCCGAAACAGCGATGCTGGCAGGCCTGCCGCAAAACCCTTCGCGCAACAACCCTGCCGTCAATCCGAAGAAAGCGCGCTCGCGCCAGCAGGTGGTGCTGCGCCGCATGTTCGAACTCGAATACATCACGGAAGCGCAGTACGAAAAGGCGAAGAAGGAACAGCTCCACGTCAACCACCGCGGCCAGGAGTTCGACGTCCACGCCGAATACGTGGCCGAACTGGCGCGCCAGGCTGTCTTCGCACAGTTCAAGGAAGAGAGCTACACCAAGGGCATCAACGTCTACACCACCATCCAGTCGCGCGACCAGGAAGCGGCCTACGACTCCGTGCGCCGCAACGTGCTGGCCTACGACCAGCGCCACGGCTACCGCGGCCCGGAAACTTACATTGAATTGCCCGCCGACGAAGAAGAACGCGGCGACGCGATCGACGAGGTGTTGGGCAAGCGCGTGGTCAGCGACGGCCTGATTCCGGCCGTGGTGCTGGAAGCCAGCCCTACCCTGGTCAAGGCCGAAACATCGGACGGCGACGTGCTGTCGATCAGCGGCGAGGGCCTGAAACTGGCCGCGTCCGCACTGTCCAGCAAGGCCAAGCCTGCTTCCGCGATCCGTCCCGGCGCGGTGATCCGCGTCATGCAGACCGAAAAGAAAGGCTGGGCCATCACCCAGGTGCCGCAGGTCGCGGCTGCCTTCGTGGCGCTGGACGCCAATACCGGCGCCTACCAGGCCATGGTAGGCGGCTTCGACTACGGCCTGCAAAAATTCAACCACGTGACGCAGGCCTGGCGTCAGCCTGGTTCCTCGATCAAGCCATTCATCTACTCCGCCGCAGTGTCCAAGGGCTTCGGCCCCGGCACGGTAATCGCCGACGAACCGCTGGAGCTGCCAGGCAGCTCGATCGGACAGCCGTGGAAGCCGCAAAACGACGATGGCAAGTTCGACGGCCAGGTCACCATGCGCCGCTCGCTGGCGGCATCGAAGAACGTGCCTTCGGTGCGCATCCTGCGGGCCTCTGGCCTGGACGACACGCACGCCTACCTGGCCCGCTTCGGCTTCGACCTGTCGCGCCATCCGAAGAACTTCACCATGGCGCTCGGCACCGGCGCCGTCACGCCGCTGCAACTGGCCGGCGCCTATGCGGTTTTCGCCAATGGCGGCTACAAGGCCACGCCCTACCTTATCTCCCGGGTGTCCGACGCCAAGGGCGTGCTCATCATGGATCTCGAGCCGCCGGCGCCGGCTACTGCCGGCGAGCGCGTGCTTGACGAGCGCAACGTCTTCATCATGGACAGCATGATGCGCGACGTCGCCCGCAGCGGCACCGGCGCTGCCGCCGGCCGCCTGGGCCGCCCCGACCTGGCCGGCAAGACCGGCACCACCAGCGACTCCTTCGATGGCTGGTTCGCCGGCTATGGCGGCGGCGTGGTGGCAGTGGCCTGGATGGGTTATGACGATCCGAAGTCGCTGGGCGGCCGGGAGTTTGGCGCAACCCTGTCGCTGCCGATCTGGATGGACTATATGCGCTCGGCGCTGCCGAAGCATTCAGCGATCGACCGTCCGGTACCCGAAGGCGTGGTGCAGTTGAACGGCGACTGGCTGCTGGAAGAATATGCCAGCGACCCGACCGTTCTGGCGATCGACATGGGCGACGTTCCGGCGGAAGGCGAGCAGCCCGAGCCTGCCGACGGCACCCCGCAGCAGCCGGCCGCGCCGGCCGCGCCAGCGCAACCAGCGCCGCCGACCCAGCCCGCGCTGCAGCAGGTCCCGCAACAGCAAGCCACGGCAGGTACCTGAACATGTCGGGCCAACGGGCTCCATCGTTCCGGCGCCGGCGCCTGCTCGGCGCCGCGGCAGCGCTGGCGCCGCTGGCGGCCCTCGCCCCCGCAGCCTGCGCGTACAGCGCGAGCCCGCGTGTCCCGCGCATCTACATGATCCTGTTCCGCGGCGAAACCGGCGTTGAAGCCGGTTTTCTCCAATGGTTCAAGGACAAGCGCCTGCAGCCTGAATTCGTGGTGCGCAGCGTTGACATGGACGCCTCTCGCGTGCCGGCCCTGCTCGAAGAAGCCCGCGCCTGGCATGCGGACCTGATCTACACCTGGGGCACGCCGGTAAGCCTCGCGGTGGCAGCCCGGGAATTTGAAATTCCCGTCGTGTTCACCATGGTCTCCGCACCGATCGCGGCCGGGCTGGTGCAAAACCTCGCCTCGTCCGGGCGCAACCTGACCGGCGTCAGCCACGTGGTGCCGGCCCGTCAGCAAATGGCCGCCATCCGCAGCTACCGCCGTTTCGACCGCATCGCAGCAATCTTCAATCCCAACGAAGTGAACGCACGGGTCGCCATGCGTGAAATGCGCGCCGAAGCAGAGCGGGTGGGCGCCGAATTCACGCCCCATCCGCTTCCGCTGGACGAGCAAGGGCAGCCGCGCGCTGACGTGATACCGGACCTGCTGGCAGACCTGGCGGAACACAGGGCGCAGTTGCTTTATATTGGCCCCGACAGTTTCATCGCTTCACAACGCATCCTGGTCACGGAAACCGCCCTGGCGCTTGGCCTGCCGGTATTTTCCGCCGCTGAAGTGGCGCTGCGCGACGGCAGCGCCCTGTTTGGCCTGGTGGCCGGCTACGGGAACGTCGGACGCCTGACTGCCCATAAAGCCGCCCAGATCCTGTACCATCGCGTCAAGGCTGCCGCACTTCCGATCGAAACTCCGGGCAGCTACTCTTACCTCGTCAACATGGACGTGGCACGCCAGCTCGGCATGATGCCGCCGGCGCGCGTGCTGCAGTTTGCGGAGCAAATCAAATGATCCCGCTGTCGCCGCCGGTTTTGCAGCAGATGACCATGGGCCTGGCCTATGGCTTGACAGACGTCGGCACTGTACGCCCCAGCAACCAGGACAACCTGCTCCTGCTGCCGGACTTGAACCTTGTTGCCGTCGCCGACGGCATGGGCGGTCATGTCGGCGGCGACATCGCGAGCACCGAAGCCTTGCTGCTGGTGTGGAAGCACCTGCGCGCCCAGCATGTGCCGGGCAGCGACGCCGAGGCGCTGCGCCAGCTGCATGAGGCAGTCCTGTTTGCCAACAGCACCCTGTTCCGCAACAATGCGGCCGCCGGCCTGGCAGATGGCTATGGCATGGGCACGACGCTGACAGGCATGTGGCAGCCGCATGCGGACGCTCCGGCTTTCATTTTCCACGTCGGCGACAGCCGCATCTACCGCTACCGCGGCGGGCAACTGGTCCAGCTTACCCATGACCAGACCCTGTACCAGCAGGCGCTGGAAGCCGGCATGAAGGGCATCCTGCCGCCGCGCAACCTGCTGCTGCAGGCGATCGGGCCCGGCGAAGAGGTGCGGCCGGATGTGTTCTCGCATAAGCCGGCGCCGGGCGACCTTTACCTGTTGTGCAGTGATGGCTTGTATGGCGCCTCGGAGCAGGAGGCCCTGTCCGCGCTGCTGTCCCAGGCCGGACCGGATAACCTGCCTGAAACCTGTGCGGCCCTGGTCGAAAAAGCCAAGCAGGATGGCAGCCGCGATAACATCACGGCCATCCTGCTGCTTTGCCCGGCCTGAAATATTCCCCCTCGCCAACGAAACACCGCTTCCGCGCGCCTTCCACGCAACAAAGTGCTTTGGCACTGAAGGAACCCACCGTGCTAATTCAGCGATGTTGTCGCGCGCCGCGCCGCCGATGCTAGATTGGGCTCTCCAACAACCCATCAGCACAGGAGGCTTTATGAAGAAGTTCGCCCGGCAGCTGCTCTCGGTACTGTTCATCGCGTTCACCGCCATCATCGCAATCCCCGCTTCCGCAACCGGCTACACGCAAACCCGTTACCCCATCGTCCTGGTCCACGGCCTGTTCGGCTTCGACAGCCTGGGCCCGCTCGAATACTTTTACGGCGTTCCCGGCGCGCTGCGCAGCGGAGGGGCGCAGGTCTATGTGACGTCGGTTTCGGCAGCCAACAGCACGGAAGTGCGCGGTGAACAGCTCCTGTTCCAGGTGCGCCAGATCCTGGCGGCTACGGGTGCGGAAAAGGTCAACCTGATTGGCCATAGCCACGGCGGACCGACCTCGCGCTACGTGGCCTCGGTGCGGCCAGACCTGGTAGCCTCGGTGACCAGCATCGGCGGCGTGAACAAGGGCTCGAAGGTGGCGGACGTGCTGGTGGGCGCGGCCCCGGACCTGGTCTACAGTGTCGGCAACGCGCTGGGCGGCTTCCTGGGCCTGATTTCCGGCAGCCCGTCGCTGCCCCAGGACGCCTACGCGGCGGCCCAGTCGCTCAGCACCGCCGGCACCGCGACCTTCAATGCCCGCCATCCCGCCGGCCTGCCGACGACAAGCTGCGGCGAAGGCGCGCACCAGGCCAACGGCGTCTATTACTTCTCATGGAGCGGCGCCACTCCTTATACCAACGTCTTCGATCCCGCCGATCCCTTCCTCGCAGTCACTTCGATCGCCTTTGGCGGCGCCAAAAACGATGGCCTGGTCGCAAGCTGCTCGTCCCACCTCGGCCGCGTGATCCGCGACGACTACTGGATGAACCACCTCGACGAAGTCAACCAGATGGTCGGCATCACCCACCTGTTCGAGACCAGCCCGGTGACGCTGTTCCGCCAGCACGCCAACCGCCTGCAAGGAATGGGCCTGTGAGCGCCCGCGGCCGGGCGGGCTTGATGGCATTCGCGCTGGCCGCAGCCGGCGCGCTCGCACTCTGGGCGACTGGCGGCAGCACGCCGCCAGCGCAATCGCCCGTGGCCGCCGCGCCGCCAATGCCGCTGGGGACCGGTCCGGCGCCGGCCCCCTTCGTTCCCTCCATGGCCGGCACCGAGCCGGATGGCCGGCTGGGCGCCGCCGGGGACGCGCTGAAGGTCGACGCGGAGTTGCGCCACCTGTTCGATTACTACCTGTCTGCGCTGGGCGAAGCGGAGCTACCGGCCATCCACGCCGGCATCGAGCAAGAGCTGGCGCGGCGCCTGAAGCCCGCTGCGGCGGACCAAGCCAGGCGCCTGCTTGGCCAATACCTGGCCTACAAACGCGCCCTGGCCGAGGCAGGCCAGGACGTGAGCGCGCCCGCTGCCGGTACCGCATTCGCCGCCGCCGCCCGCCAGCGCCTGCTCGCCATGCAGGAGTTGCGCAAGCGCTATTTCAGCCCCGCCGAAGCCGCCGGCCTGTTCGGCGATACCGATGCCCGCGACCAGGATGCCATCGCCCGCCTGGAACTGGTGGACGACAAGTCGCTGACGCCCAGCCAGCGCCTGCAAAAGCTGGCAGACCTGGACCGCAAGCTGGCGCCCGCCCTGCAGGAAGAGCGGGCTGCCCCGCAACGCGTGCTGAACCTGGAACAGCAGGTCGAAGCCGCCCGCAATGGCGGCGCCAGCGAAGACGACATCTTCCGGCTGCGCGCAGCAGCATTCGACCCGCAAGCCGCCAACCGGCTGGCCCAACTCGACCGCGAACAGGCCGCCTGGCTGCGCCGGATCGCCGCCTACCGTGCTGCCAGCGCCGGCCTGGGCGAAAACCAGGCTGCGATCCAGCAGCTGCGCGATAATCTTTTTACATCATCTGAACAAAGACGGCTGGGCGCCTATGAATAGGTGCTTGCACTATAATGTGGGGCCAGCATATTAGTGTCTCCTCAGTTAGCGCCACGTTTGCATGCCCTTCGACTTCAAAAAAGCACTTCCCAAGCCCGGCAACCGCTTCGCGTTGCCCAATTTGTTCGGCTCCGGTGACGCCTACGCGCTGGCGCAAACGGCACTCGAATTGAAAGCACGCGGCCAGATGCTGGCCGTGGTCGTGGCCCAGGCCAGCGACGGCCAGCGCCTGTTGGGCGAAATCCCCTGGTTCGCCAATGGCGGCCTGCGCTGCCACCTGATGCCCGACTGGGAAACCCTGCCTTACGACGCCTTTTCGCCGCACCAGGACCTGGTATCCGAGCGCCTGGCAACCCTGCATGAGATCCAGACCGGCCAGTGTGACGTGGCCATCATTCCTGCCACCACCGCGCTGGTGCGCATGGCGCCGCCCTCTTTCCTGGCCGCCTACACCTTCTTCTTCAAGCAGGGCGAATCGCTGGACGAAGCCAGGCTCAAGTCGCAACTGACCCTGGCCGGCTACACCCACGTCAGCCAGGTGATGTCGCCCGGCGAATATTCCGTGCGCGGCGGCCTGATCGACCTGTTCCCGATGGGTTCCGCCCTGCCGTACCGCCTGGACCTGTTCGGCGACACCATCGAAACCATCCGCACATTCGACGCCGACACCCAGCGCTCGCTGTATCCGGTCAAGGAAGTGCGCCTGCTGCCGGGTCGTGAATTTCCGATGGACGAAGCCTCGCGCACCGCCTTCCGCAGCCGCTGGCGCGAGACTTTTGAAGGCGACCCGTCGCGCGCCGTTGTCTACAAGGACATCAGCAGCGGCATTGCCTCCGCCGGCATCGAGTACTACCTGCCGCTGTTCTTCGACGAAACGGCAACCTTCTTCGACTACCTGCCGGCAGAAGCCAGCGTGGCGATGGTCGGCGATATCGACGCCGCCATCAAGCGCTTCTGGGCCGACACCGAGTCGCGCTACAAATTCCTGAAGGCAGACCGCGAGCGCCCTATCCTGCCGCCGCAGGACATCTTCCTCGGCGACGAACAGTTCTTCATCCTAGCCAAGCCGCATCCGCGCATCGCCATCTCGCGCGACATGTCGCTGCCATCGTCAGAACTGTCGGCGCCGATCCCGAACATCGCCGTCAACCGCCACCTGGACGACCCGCTGACCAACCTGCGCGCCTACCTGATGCAGTCCGGCAGACGCGTGATGATCTGCGCCGAAACCAACGGCCGCCGCGAAACGCTGCAACAGTACTTCGCCGAGTTCGACCTGTCGCCGGCCCTGATCGAAGGCTTCGACGGTTTCCTGGCCAGCGACGCCAGGCTGGTTCTGGGCGTCGCGCCCCTGCATGCGGGCTTCGAGCTCGATGCCGGCCTGGCCTTCATCACCGAAACCGAACTGTATGCCGGCAGCGGCCGCCGCGCCGGCCGCAAGAAGCAGGAAGCGGTCACGCAAGTCGAATCGATGGTGCGCGACCTGTCCGAACTCAAGATCGGCGACCCGGTAGTACACATCAACCACGGCATCGGCCGTTATATGGGCCTGGTCAGCATGGACCTGGGCGAAGGCGAGACCGAATTCCTGCACCTGGAATACGCCAAGGAGAGCAAGCTGTACGTGCCGGTGTCGCAGCTTCACGTGATCTCGCGCTACTCCGGCGCCTCGCCGGACGACGCACCGCTGCACACCCTCGGTTCCGGCCAGTGGGACAAGGCCAAGCGCAAAGCCGCCGAACAGGTACGCGACACTGCCGCCGAATTGCTCAACCTGTACGCCCGCCGCGCCGCGCGCCAGGGCCACTCGTTCGAATATTCCTCGCACGACTACGAACGTTTCGCCGACAGTTTCGGCTTCGACGAAACGCCGGACCAGGCTGCCGCCATCAGCAACGTGATCAAGGATATGACCTCCGGCAAGCCGATGGACCGCCTGGTATGCGGCGACGTGGGCTTCGGCAAGACCGAGGTGGCGCTGCGCGCAGCCTTCATCGCCGTCATGGGCGGCAAGCAGGTTGCCCTGCTGGCGCCCACCACCCTGCTGGCCGAACAGCACGCCCAGACCTTTGCCGACCGCTTTGCCGACTGGCCCGTGCGCATCGCCGAAATGTCGCGCTTCCGCACCGGCAAGGAAATCGCCAGCGCCATCAAGGGCATGCAGGACGGCACGCTGGACATCGTGATCGGCACCCACAAGCTGCTGTCGGATGATGTCAAGTTCGACCGCCTCGGCCTGGTCATCATCGACGAAGAACACCGCTTTGGCGTGCGCCAGAAGGAAGCGCTGAAATCCCTGCGCGCCGAAGTCGACGTGCTGACCCTGACCGCCACGCCGATCCCACGCACCCTGGGCATGGCGCTGGAAGGCTTGCGCGACTTCTCCGTGATCGCCACCGCGCCGCAAAAGCGCCTGGCGATCAAGACTTTTGTGCGCAGCGAAAACGACTCCATCATCCGCGAGGCCGTGCTGCGTGAACTGAAGCGCGGCGGCCAGGTCTACTTCCTGCACAACGAAGTCGAAACCATCCAGAACCGCCTGGCCAAGCTGACGGAAATGCTGCCCGAAGCGCGCATCGCCGTCGCCCACGGCCAGATGCACGAACGCGACCTGGAAAAAGTGATGCGCGACTTCGTGGCGCAGCGCTACAACATCCTGCTCTGCACCACGATTATCGAGACCGGTATCGACGTGCCGACCGCGAACACCATCATCATGCACCGCGCCGACAAGTTCGGCCTGGCGCAGCTGCACCAGCTGCGCGGCCGCGTGGGCCGTTCGCACCACCAGGCTTACGCCTACCTGCTGGTGACCGACGTGCAAGGCCTGACCAAGCAGGCGCAGCGCCGCCTCGACGCCATCCAGCAGATGGAAGAACTGGGCTCCGGCTTCTACCTGGCGATGCACGACCTGGAAATCCGCGGCGCCGGCGAAGTGCTGGGCGAAAGCCAGTCCGGCGAGATGCTGGAAGTCGGTTTCCAGCTCTACACCGACATGCTGAACGAAGCCGTGCGCGCGCTGAAGGCCGGCAAAGAGCCCGACCTGGCCGCGCCGCTTGCCACCACCACCGAAATCAACCTGCACACGCCGGCCCTGCTACCAGCGGACTTCTGCGGCGACGTGCACGAACGCCTGTCGATCTATAAACGCCTGGCCAATTGCGAAACCCAGAACGCAATCGACGACCTGCAAGAGGAGCTGATCGACCGCTTCGGCAAACTGCC
Source organism: Pseudoduganella sp. S-14 (assembly GCF_049913285.1). Lineage (GTDB taxonomy): Bacteria > Pseudomonadota > Gammaproteobacteria > Burkholderiales > Burkholderiaceae_D > Rugamonas. The sequence goes on along the minus strand of NZ_CP183991.1, from coordinate 3,241,270 downwards.
CGATTCCGCCAAGGCCCTGGTGGAAACCCACCGCCTGCGCATCGCCGCCAAGACCGTCGGCATCATCAAGATTGATGCCCACACCGAAGCGGTCAATCTGCAGTTCATGCCCAAGCCGCCGATCGACCCGATGCGCATCATCCACCTGATCCAGAACCAGCGCCACATCAAGCTGAACGGACAGGACAAGCTCAAGATCACAGCGAACATGCCTGACCTGGCGGCCCGCGTGAACCAGATCAAGACCGCCATCAAACAATTGACATGAACAACGACATGACCATGAACCTTGTGCTGCAGGGCGTCGGCGACTGCGCCGCCCGCCTGCAGCGCATTGCCGCCCTGACCGCGCCGAAAAACGTGGTAACCGTTTCCGAGAACGCCCTGCGCTGCGAAGGAATCAGCTTCACGCCAGCGCTGCGCCAGACCATCGAGATCGCAGCCCAGGCAGCCCAGCTCGACGCCACCTACATGATGGGCGTGCGCCGCCTGGACGAATTCAAGCTGGTGGCTATGGATATGGACTCGACCCTGATCACCATCGAATGCATCGACGAAATCGCCGACATGCAGGGCCTGAAGCCGCAAGTCGCCGAAATCACCGAGGCCGCCATGCGCGGCGAACTCGATTTCTCCGAAAGCCTGCGCCGCCGCGTCGCCCTGCTGGAAGGCCTCGACGCCCCCGCCCTGGAGCGCGTCTACGAAGAACGCCTGCGCCTGTCGATGGGCGCCGAGGAGATGCTCAAAGCCGTGCAAGCCGCAGGCCTGAAAACCCTGCTGGTATCGGGCGGCTTCACCTTCTTCACCGAACGCCTGAAAACCCGACTCGGCCTCGACTTCACCCGCGCCAACGAACTGGAAATCGTCGACGGCAAGCTGACCGGCAAAGTGATCGGCGAGATCGTCGACGCCACAGTCAAGCGCGAGACCGTCGAACACGTCTGCGCTGCCATCGGCATCCTGCCGGAGCAAGCGATAGTGATGGGCGACGGCGCAAACGACCTGAAGATGATGGGCATTGCCGGCCTGTCCGTCGCCTTCCGCGCCAAGCCCGTGGTCCGCGAACAAGCCAACGTCGCCCTCAACTTCGTCGGCCTGGACGGCATCCTGAATCTCCTAGCGCATTAAAAGTCGGGGTCCGACTCAAAATAGCTCATCCAGCATCAAATGAAATTGCAGTTTTGATCGATCAGGATCGTGCACGCCATATTGCGCCAGAAATCGCCTCTGGAGCGGCGTGCCGAACTCTCCAAGACAATTCCAGGCGATGGCAAGATCCTGGTAGCGATCAGCGATGCCGACCCGGCCGGCGTCAATGCAGCCAACGACTTTCCCATCCTGCAGGAGAATGTTATCCAGTGAGAAGTCACCGTGGGTGACAACCGGATCAGGCGCGAACGGCAGCAGACTTTGCATGGCATCCCAAACCTGTTCAGCAGTCCAGCCTTCGCGATCCTCATCGAAATCGTCTTCGTCCACCAGATTTGCATCGATGCGTGCACGCGCACGAAGCAGGCGATACTCGTGATTGCTGCTGAACGGGCAGTCACCGATCGGGATTGCGTGTAGCTGCCGCAAAAACTTCGCAATGGCGTCGACGATCGCGATGCGGTGATCCGGACACGACGCCATGACCTGGTAGGCGCTTTTGCCGGCCACCTCCGACATCAGTAGCCATGCCTCATTGGAAGTGCGAACGAAATGCACGACTTTCGGCACGGGCACATGTCCGCCCAGCCAGCCTAGTCTCGCCATTTCGTCACTTATATCGTCTGCGAGCACACCTTCGCCATATTTCAAAAACATGTCAGGAGCCTCGGCCTTACCGCAAAGGCGGTAGACCGCAACTCCAGATTGACCAACGGTATTAGGTACCCACTTGTACCGCGCCAATTCGGCAGAGATGTTTGGGGGGAGTCGAAGCGGATGACAAGCCTCGTTGGAATTCATTGCGATCAATCGTCTCCCCTTCTTACCTAGTCGATCTCAAAAGGTTCTTTAATGCAGTAGCCATTCAAGGCCAAACTTCCGGCGGCAACAACGTCTTCTCCAATTTTCCCAAACCCGCTGCATCACAAGGGGCGACCAAGTTGACGTGCCGCCCGTCGAAACAGGTGCGAGATCGAGCGTATTTACAACCATAGAAGATCCATCCCGTGATCTAGCAATCTGAGGATAGTGCTCTTTAGCAGTTTCTAGAACTGTTGGCATGTGATCTGTCAAAGGCGCCAAGACCGAAGCACCTGGATGCTTACTAACATGCCCCGGCCACGAAGGCGTGCGAAATTATGAAAACATAGCGGTGATATGGTGGGCAGTTACGCTACGATGCCGCGTTGACGTAGCGAGGCAATTTCCGCAGCTGTCATGCCCAATACCGACAGCACACTGTCGGTGTGCGCCCCCAGCGTCGGTCCTTGCCAGCGCACTTCGCCCGGCGTTTCCGAGAACTTGGGTACGATGCCCGGCATCTTCACATGCACGCCATCCGGCAACTCGGTATCCAGGAGCATGTCGCGCGCCTGGTAATGCGGGTCGGCGACGATATCCTTGACCGAATAGATGCGGCCCGCAGGCACTTCGGCGCTCTCCAGTATTGCCAGTACTTCGTCGATCGTATGCGCCGAAGTCCAGCCGGCAATCGCTGCATCGATCAGCTTTTCCTGCGCCGCGCGGCCGTCGTTTTGCGCGAATTGCGGGTCTTCCGCCATGTCGGCGCGGCCAATCGCATGCATCAGGCGCTTGTAGATCGGGTTGCTGTTACCGGCGATGACCACGTACGAACCATCGCGCGTCGGGTAAGTATTGGACGGTGCGATACCCGGCAACGCGCCGCCGCTGCGTTCGCGCACATGTCCCAGCAGGTCATATTCCGGCACCAGCGATTCCATCAGGTTGAACACGCTTTCGACCAGCGACACGTCGACCACCTGGCCATCGCCCTTGCCCATCTTCACACGCAATACAGACATCAGCGCGCCCATCACCGCGTGCAGGGAGGCCAACGAGTCGCCCAGGCTCACGCCAACACGCGCCGGCACGCCGCCCGCCTCGCCCGTGGTATAGCGAATTCCGCCCATCGCCTCGCCAATGGCCCCGAAGCCAGGACGGTCCTTGTAGGGACCTGTCTGGCCGTAGCCGGAAATGCGCACCATGGTCAGCTTGGGATTCAGCGCATGCAGCGCATCCCAGCCAAGGCCCAGCTTCTCGAGCGCGCCTGGCTTCATGTTCTCGATGAGCACATCGGCATCCGCGCACAATTGCTTGACCAGCGCGATACCTTCGGGTGCTTTCAGGTTGATAGAGATGGACTTCTTGTTTCGCGACTGCAGGTACCACCACAGCGAAGTCCCCTTATGCAGTTTGCGCCACTTGCGGATCGGATCGCCCTCGCCCGGCGCCTCGATCTTGATCACTTCCGCTCCGAACTCCGCCATCAGCCGCGCCGCGAACGGCGCCGCGATCAGCGTTCCTATCTCGATAACCTTAATCCCCTGCAACGGACCCGCCATTTTGCCCACTCCTCTTGCAATTACATTATCATTAGCGCCAAGCTAATGATTCTACCCGGAGGAGAAAAATGCTGTACAAGGGAAGCTGCCATTGCGGCAATGTGAAATTTGAAGCAGAAGGCGATATCGAAGGGCTGGTAGCCTGCAACTGCTCCATCTGCCAGCGCAAAGGCGCATTGATGTGGTTTATTCCGCGCACCAGCCTGAAGCTGCTGACGCCCGAAGAAGACCAGGCTACGTATGTCTTCAACAAACACGTGATCAAGCACCGCTTCTGCCCGAAGTGCGGCATCCACACCTACGGCGAGGGCACTGCTCCAAATGGCAGCGAAATGGCTGCGGTTAACGCTCGCGTACTGGAGGACATCGAACTGGACGCCTACCCTGTCCAGCATTACGACGGTCGCAAACTCTGAGGAGCCGATATGGCACAAGAACTCGTTTTCGATGACCAGACCCGTTCCGCCAAGGATTGGGCTTTCTGGCTTTACCTCGGCCACGGCCTGAGCGTGTTCTTCACGCTCGGGGCCGCGTCCTTTATTCCACTGATCCTGAACTACATCAAGCGCGATGACAGCGCCGGCACCTTCGTCCACAGCCACCACGGCTGGATGATTCGATCTTTCTGGTGGTACCTGGTGTGGATCGCCGTCGGCTGGCTCCTTTTCATCACCATATTCGGCATTCCGCTGGCGTGGATGGTCTGGGTCGGCGCATGGCTGTGGAAGATCTACCGCCTCATTCGCGGCATCACCGCCCTCAATAACAACGTCCCGGTCGGCAACTCATAAAGTGCGCAGGAAGGCCACCAGGTCGGTCTTCTCTGCCGCTGTCAGTTTCGTCTCGAGGATCAGGTTGAAGAATTCCACCGTATCCTCGAGCGTCAACAGCCGCCCGTCGTGCAGATAGGGTGGCGATTCCTTGATGCCCCTGAGCGGGAAAGTCTTGATCGGGCCATCCCCCACCATCATCGCGCCCTTCATTTCGTGCGGTTTGAAGAAGCGCTCCGTGTGCAGGTTGTGCATCATATTGTCGCTGTAATGCGGCGGCATATGGCAAGTGGCGCATTGGGCTTTGCCGAAGAAGAGCGCCTGGCCCCGCAGTTCCTGTTCATTAGCCTTGCGCGGATCGAGCTTGCCCGTGACTCCCAGTTTCGGCGCGGGCGGGAAGTCCAGCAATTCCTGGAACTCAGCCATGAAGTGCACCTGGCTGCCGCGCTCCAGCACGTTGACGCCCTTCTTGGTCGCGATCACCGGATCGCCGTCAAAATACGCTGCGCGCTGTTCAAATTCAGTGAAATCTTCCACCGATTTCAATGCGCGCTGCGATCCAAACAAACGCTGCAGGTTCACGCCTCGCAGCGATGGCGTATCGATGCGGTGCCGGAAAGCCTGTGGGCGCGCATCGCCAGCGAGGTGGGTCGATCCGTTGGTATGTCCGTTCGCGTGACAGTCGAAACAGGTTACGCCGCGGCTCGGACGCTCCGAGCGACGGTCTTCGGTCTGGTTGAACTGTTGCTGCGGGAATGGCGTCAGCAACAGGCGCAGGCCCTCAAGCTGCTTTGGATTCAGTATCCCGTTGAACATCTGGTGGAAGTTGTCGATGGTCAGCAGCTTGCCCTTCGATACGTCGCCCAGATCGGGACGTGTGGTCAGGAAGATCGGCGCCGGGAATTCCGGCAGCAGGTGGTCAGGGAAATCGAATGCCAGGTCGAAGCGATTCAGGTCGCGCTGTTCCTGCTTCTTGATTTCGTCGATGTGGAACTGTGGGAAGAGCATGCCGCCTTCCGGATGATTCGGGTGCGGTAGCGGCAGGAAGCCATGCGGATACAGCCCTTTCTCGCGGATTTCATCCGGACTCATTGAGCCCAGCTTGTCCCAGTTGGCCCCGCGCGGCAGCTTGACCCGTATCCCCTCTTGCACCGGCTTGCCGCGAAACATGGTGACACCGTTCGCAGGCTTGTTCGACAAGTCATACCGACTCTCAAGAAAAGCCGCCTGCTCGCGCATCAGGCCTGCCCGCGCGGCCTTCATCCGTTCAAATGTAGTCTGGAAATCTTCCTTTGCCACGACGGGCATATAGCTGGATGGCGGCGCCGCGGAAATCAAACACGTAGCGCCACACAGCACGGCGCCTGCTGCAATCTTCAGAATTTGCATGACGGTCTCCCCTGCTCGATGTCCGACCAATGTAAGCAAGTAGAGATGATCGATCAATACGTGCACGCCATTGTATTGATCTATCGCATGGATAGCTAACTAGCTACATGGATGCCAGCGCGCGCTCGATGTCGGCGATCAGGTCCTCGGGATCTTCGAGGCCGATGTTGAAACGCACCAGGGTGCCCTTCTCTTTCCAGTTCTTGCGCATGGCCTGGATGCGGTAGGGGATGCACAAGCTGTGCGCGCCGCCCCAGCTATAACCGATGCCGAATAGCCTGAGCGAGTCGACGAAACGGTCGGTTTGCTCTTCAGTGCATTTTTCGTCGAACAGCACGGAGAACAGGCCGCCTGCACCGGTGAAATCGCGCTTCCAGTTTTCATGGCCCGGGCAATCTTCGAAGGCCGGATGCAGGACTTTGCGGATTTCCGGACGGGCCTTCAGCCAGCTTGCAACTTTGCGCGCGGAGGCGTCGTGGGTCTCGAAGCGGATCTTCAACGTGGGCAGGTTGCGCAACACGAGGTAGGTATCGTCGGCGCTGACGCCCATGCCCAGGCGCATGTGGGCCATGCTCAGGCGCTCGTGTAACAGCGGGTCGCGCGTGACCAGGGCACCCATCAACACGTCCGAGCCGCCGGACTGGTATTTGGTCAGCGCCTGCATCACGATGTCGACGCCGAGGTCGAAACCACGCAAGGCCAGGCCGGCGGACCAGGTGTTGTCGAGTGCAACCAGCACACCTTTTTGTTTCGCCGCATCGCAAATGGCGCGCAGGTCAGGGACTTCCATCGATACCGAGCCGGGGGCTTCGGTCCAGATCAGGCGTGTGTTGGGCTGGATCAGCTCTGCGATGCCGGCGCCGATCATGGGGTCGTACAAGCGTGCGGTGATGCCGAAATCGGCGGTCAGCCATTTGCCGAGATCGCGGTTGGGACTGTAGACGTTATCGGGCAGCAGCACATCGTCGCCAGATTTTAGCAGTGCGAAGTCGCACATGGCGATGGCGGCGAGGCCGCTGGGGGCCAGCAAACAGTGCGCACCGCCTTCGATTTCGGCCAGGCGGGCTTCAAGGGTAAAGGTGGTGGGCGTGCCGTGCAGGCCGTAAGTATAGGCGTTCTTTTCTTTCCAGTCGCCGGAGCGCATGGCGGCGACGTTCTTGAACAGGACCGTGGACGCGTGGTGGATGGCGCTGGGGAAGGCGGCGAAGCCTTCTGGCGGCACGTAGTCCGTGTGGATGATCTGGGTTTGGAGGTGCTTTTTGGAGGTCATGGCACCTATTCTAGCCAAAACCGGTAAACCAGTGTCAGACCCAAGGGTCTGACACTCTCAGCGCAGGCGGGTCTGCCCCTTGGGCCGGGCCCTGGTTCGCCGGTTTTACTGCGCCTCACCCCAAAGGTCGTGCGCATCGGCAGTGGTGATCTCAACATCGTAGAACTGGCCAACCGCCAGCTTCTTCTTCGGATCAAACGGACGCTTGACGTGCACCACGCCATCAATCTCCGGCGCGTCCGCAGCCGAACGGCCGATCGCACCGCTTGGCGTCAGCTCATCGATCAGCACTTTCACGGTCTTGCCGACCTTCGCCTTCAACCGGTTGCGCGAAATCTCTTCCTGCAGCAGCATCACGCGGCCGCGGCGCTCTTCACGCACTTCATCCGGCACCGGATTCGCCAGCTCATTCGCAGTAGCACCTTCCACTGGCGAATAAGCGAAGCAACCCAGGCGGTCGATCTGCGCTTCCTTCAGGAAGTCCAGCAGGTATTCGAATTCAGCCTCGGTCTCGCCAGGGAAACCGGCAATGAAGGTCGAACGAATCACCAGCTCAGGATTCATCTCGCGCCATTTCAGGATGCGCTCCAGGTTCTTCTCGCCGGAAGCCGGACGCTTCATGCGCTTCAGAACTTCCGGGTGAGCGTGCTGCAGCGGCACGTCCAGGTAAGGCAGGACATGGCCGTCGCCCATCATCGGGATGATTTCATCCACGTGCGGGTAAGGATAAACATAGTGCAGGCGCACCCACGCACCGTACTGCTTGGCCAGCTCGCCCAGGGCTTGGGTCAGCTGGGTCATATGGGTCTTCACCGGACGGCCATTCCAGAAACCGGAGCGGAACTTCACGTCCACGCCATATGCGGAAGTGTCCTGCGAGATCACCAGCAGTTCCTTCACGCCGGCCTTGAACAGGTTCTCCGCTTCGAGCATCAGTTCAGCGATCGGGCGCGACACCAGGTCGCCGCGCATCGAAGGGATGATGCAGAACGAGCAGCGGTGGTTGCAGCCTTCGGAAATCTTCAGGTAAGCGTAATGCTTGGGGGTCAGCTTGATGCCCTGCGGCGGCAGCAGGTCGATGAACGGCTCGTGCGGCTTAGGCAGGTGGGTATGCACCTGTGCCATCACCTCGCCCACGGCATGCGGACCGGTCACGGCCAGAACCTTCGGGTGCACCTTCTGGATGATATCGTCGCCGTCCTTGTCCTTCTTGGCGCCCAGGCAGCCGGTCACGATAACCTTGCCGTTTTCTGCCAGCGCTTCGCCGATGGCGTCCAGCGATTCCTGCACGGCGGCGTCGATGAAGCCGCAGGTGTTCACGATCACGAGGTCGGCGCCGTCGTAGGACTTGGCGGTTTCATAGCCTTCGGCGCGAAGCTGGGTCAGGATCTGCTCGGAGTCGACCAGCGCCTTAGGGCAGCCGAGGGAAACAAAACCTACTTTTGGAGCCGGAGCGCCGTCGGCGGGAGTGATGCGGGTGATTTGCTTGGATTGCATGGCAGAGTGCTGATGATGATTCAGGGCAATCCACCATTATAGCAAAGTAGGGACGAAAAAAATGGGGACGTACCCCATTTTTCCGCATGGCGAAAAATGGGGTACGTCCCCATTTTTTCCTTACTTTTTATCCGTTGGCGGCGCAGCAAACGGGAAAGTGCCGAAGATATTCTTGCTCTGGTTTTGCATTTGCTCCTGCATTTGCACAAACAGGCTCTTCGACTGGTCGATGTAGTTATTCATCATGCCTTGCATGATAGGCGCTTGCACATTCATAAACTGGGTCCACATTTCGGGGCTGAACGTCTTGCCATCGAACGTTGCGGCGCCCTGCGTGAATTTGCGCTGGATATCGGTAAATGCCTGGATATTCTTTTCCAGGTAAGAACCCATCATGCCTTGCATTGCGTGGCCGTAGAAACGGATGATTTGTGCAAGTACGTCCGTAGAGAACATCGGAACGCCGCTCGCCTCCTCTTCCAGGATGATCTGGAGCAGGATGCTGCGGGTCAGGTCTTCATTGGTCTTGGCGTCGACGACGGTGAATTCCTCGGCATCCAGCACGAGCTGTTTCACGTCCGTCAGCGTAATGTAGGAACTGGTCTGCGTATCGTAAAGACGGCGATTTGGGTATTTCTTAATCAAACGTTCAGTACTTTTCTTTGCACTACTCATCGCTGTGTCCCGTTGATAATATTTGCAAGCCCATTATAGGGCGAAAAAAAAGCTTTTGGCACGACAATATTGCATTGCAACTTAACGTTACCAAAGATCAATCCGCCTTAGCTTTTACATAACGCCCAGGTGCCGCCTCGATTGGTTCGTATCTGGTATTGCCCAGCTTGGTGCGCGCCTTTATGTCCTTGCCGCCGTGCGCCGCCAGGAATTCCGACCACTCGCCCCACCAGCTTCCAGGATGCTCGACCGCACCGCTGAACCACTCTTCATGCGAGGCCGGGCGGGCGTCATTGGTCCAGTAGCTGCGCTTTTTCTTGGCAGCCGGATTGATTACGCCGGCGATATGGCCGGAGGCGCCCAGGATGAACTTGTTCAGCTCGGGATTCTTGTTGTTCAGGATCCTGGTCGACAGGTAGGCCGAGTTCCATGGCACGATGTGGTCTTCGCGCGAGGCGTAGATGAAAGCCGGCGCCTGGATTTTCGACAGGTCGACTTTTTCGCCAGCCACGGTCAGCTTGCCCGGCACTTTCAGGCTGTTTTCCAGGTAGGTGTTGCGCAGGTACCAGCAGAACATCGGGCCCGGCAGGTTGGTCGAGTCGGAATTCCAGTACAACAGGTCAAACGGCGGCGGCTCATTGCCCTTCAGGTAGTTGGACTGCACGTAATTCCACACCAGGTCGTTTGGGCGCAGGCTGGAGAAGGTACTGGCCAGGTCGCGGCCCGGCATCAGGCCGCCCGACTTCAGGGTCTGCTCACGCAATTGCACCTGCGGCTCGTCGACGAAGACGTCCAGTACGCCGGTATCGCTGAAGTCGAGGAAGGTGGTCAGCAGCGTGATGCCGGCTGCCGGCTGTTCGCCGCGCGCCGCCAGCACGGCCAATGCGGTGGACAGCAAGGTGCCGCCGACGCAGAAACCCAGTACATTCAGCTTTTCTTGCTTGGTAATCTCGCGGGAGATGTTGATCGCGTTGATCACGCCCTTCTCGATATAGTCGTCCCAGGTGGTGCCGGCCAGCGACTGGTCGGGATTGCGCCAGGAGACCAGGAACACGGTATTGCCCTGTTCCACCGCATAACGCACCAACGAATTCTCCGGCTGCAGGTCGAGGATGTAGAATTTGTTGATGCAAGGCGGCACCATCAGCAAGGGCCGCTCATGCACGGTCTTGGTCAGCGGCGTGTACTGGATCAGCTGGAACAGCTCATTTTCGAACACTACCTGGCCTTCGGTGGTGGCCAGGTTGCGGCCCACTTCGAATGCTTTCTCGTCGGACAGGGAAATGTGGCCCTTCTTGATATCGCCCAGCAGGTTGGCCAGGCCCTTGGTCAGGCTTTCGCCCTTGGTTTCGATCAGCTTCTGGTGCGCTTCCGGGTTCGTAGCCAGGAAGTTGGCCGGCGACATGGCATCGACGACCTGCTGGACGGCAAAGCGGATTTTCTGCTTCTGGTGAGGGCTCGCATCAACGGCTTCGGCCATTTGCATGAGGAATTTGCTGTTTAGCAGGTATGATGCCGCATTGAACGCGGACACCGGATTGCCCTGCCAGGCTTCGGACGAAAAGCGGCGGTCCTTCAGGGACGGCGCTTTACCGGCCAGGAATTCCTGCCACAGCGCGCCGAACTCGCCCATATACTCGTTGCGCAGCTGCTCCATCGCCTCCGGGCGGACGGTAGCCCCTGCATCGCGCAGCAGGGCAGCGCCTGGGACAGCATCCATCTCCGGCATCATCTTGAACCAGGATTGCCATTGCTGAGGATCGCTGATTTGCGTCATCCATGCGTTTGCGAAGGCTTGCGGGTCGGGCATGTTCATTTTTTTGAGTCCGTTAAAAATACAATTTTGGAAAAAAATGTTGATTGTTGCTGTTGCCTGGCTCTACGTCACAATCCTGATGGCTTTCACGGAACCAACCGTGGTCGCGGGCATCATGACCTTCCTGCTGTATGGCCTGTTGCCATTAGGAATACTATTTTATCTAACAGGCGGCAAACGCCGCAAACGCAAACGGGCAGCCGAAGCCGCCCGTCGCAATGAACCACCTACTCCTTGATCCAGATCAAACTCGCCTGCCTTCCGGTGACCTTGTCCCTGCGGTAGGAATAGAAGCGGCTGGCGTCGGTGACCGTGCATAAATCGCCGCCGCTGACATCCGTTACGCCAACCCGGCGCAGCGCAAGCCGGGCCAGCGCATAAATATCCGCCAGGTATTTGCCAGGTTGTCCCGGCCGCGCCACGAAGGCGGCACGCACGGCGGCCTCGCCCGCCGCCCCATCGTCCGCCGAAGCAGCACCGGCCAGGAAGGCTTCCAAAACCTCCTCGCCCACCTCGAATTCCCGCGGCCCGATTGCCGGGCCAAGCCAGGCGATGATCTCGCCTTCGCCGGCCTCGGTGCGCATGGCGTCGACCGTCGCCTCGAGCACGCCGCCCGCCAGGCCGCGCCAGCCCGCATGGGCTGCACCCACTACAGAGCCGGCCCGATCGGTGAACAGCACCGGCAGGCAATCCGCCGTCTGGATGGCGCACACTGCGCCCGGCATGGCCGCGATGCTGGCATCGGCCTCCGGGATGCTGCCGCGCCCCAGGCGATCCGCCCGCACGACCGCCGCACCATGCACCTGCGACAGCCACGCCGGCTCCGTCGGCAAACGCCCGCGCAGGATTGCCCGGTTGAACGCGACATTCGCTGGATCGTCGCCGACATGAACGCCCAGGTTCAGGCCGCCGCCACTGGTAGCGATGGCCTGCGGGCCCGGCCCATAAGGATCGGGGCTCACGCCGCCGCGCCGCGTGGTACAGACAAAACCGATATTGGCCGGAGCGCCGGGCCAGTCAGGCACCAGCCATTGCGCTCCCTGGAAAGATTGCTGCATTATTCGTCGTCGAATTCGTCGTCGTAGATATCGTAGTCCTCAAACTCCCCGTGCGTCGCCGCGGCGGCCGACAATACCGACTCGTCCGGCTCCTCGATGCCGGCCCGGTCCATCAGCTCCTTGAAGTCATCCGCCAGCGGCACTACCCATTCCATCTGTTCGCCGGTCGCAGGGTGCACCAGGCCGAGGCGACGCGCCTGCAGGGCCTGGCGCGGGAACACGCTGGCCATATGCTGCTTGCCGTAGACCTGGTCGCCGATCAGCGAGAAGCCCAGGTGCGCCATGTGCACGCGGATCTGGTGGGTGCGGCCCGTCTCCAGGCGGCACTGCACCAGCGATACCGGACGGCCGTCCAGCACGCCTTCGGCCAGGCGCTGGTAATGGGTAATGGCCGGTTTCGAGCCCATGCTGGTCGACACCGCCATTTTCACGCGATCCTTCTGGTCGCGGCCCATGGAGGCATCGATGGTGCCGCTCATGCGCGGAGTGCCCCAAACGATGCACCAGTACACGCGCTTCACGGTACGCGCCTGCAGTTGGCGCACCAGGTCGGTCTGGGTCGGCAAGTCCTTGCCGACCACCATCAGGCCGCTGGTATCCTTGTCGAGGCGGTGCACGATGCCGGCGCGCGGCACGCCGCCCAGTTGCGGCCAACGGTGCAGCAAGCCGTTCAGCATGGTGCCGGACCAGTTGCCGGCGCCCGGATGGACCACCAGGCCTGCCGGTTTATTGATCACCAGCAGGTTATCGTCTTCGAAAACGATATCCAGCGGCACGTCTTCCGGCGTGAATGCCACGTCTTCCGGCGCCGGCTGGGGGATGACCAGGATCTTTTCATCGCCATACACGGTGGCGCGCACTTTGGCCGGCTTGCCGTCGACGGTAACATGACCCTCTTCAATCCAGGATTGCAGGCGGCCGCGCGAAAACTGGGGCACCAGGCGTGCCACCACCTTGTCCAGGCGCTCGCCACAATCGGATTTGCTCAGTTCAAGTTCGATCGGCGCGAGAGGATCGGCCGTTAAATCACCTTCAAAATCGGCGTCAAAATCGTTATCAGGCACTTGTTCTGCCGAATTCATCTCAGGTTTCAATATCACAGCATTCCCATCGGCTATAATCAGCCAAGTTTAGTATTTTGGTTAACGATTCCTTGCACATCAACATGCAAAAAAAATTATCAGTAGTTGCAGCAACAGTCGTACTGTTTAGTTTGTCAGCTTGTGGCCTGTTACCAGAACGTGCAGACGAGACTCGAGGCTGGTCCGCAACGAAATTATACTCGGAGGCCAAGGATGAACAGGCTAGCGGCAACTATGAACGTGCCGTCCAGCTTTTCGAACGCCTTGAATCCAGCTACCCGTTCGGCACTTATGCGCAGCAGGCGCAAATGGAAATCGCTTATTCCCACTACAAGGCGCAAGACCAGGCCCAGGCGCTGGCAGCCGTGGAACGCTTCATCAAGCTGCACCCGAACCATCCGAACGTTGACTACATGTACTACCTGCGCGGCCTGGTGAATTTCAACGATTCGATCGGCTTGCTGAACTTCCTGTACGAGCAGGACCCGGCGGAACGCGACCCGAAAGCCACGCGCGAGGCGTTCGCCGCCTTCAAGGCACTGGTTGAAAAGTTTCCCGAAAGCAAATACACGCCGGACGCCATCGATCGCATGAAGTACCTGATCAACGCGATGGCCAAGTATGAAGTCTATGTGGCGCGTTATTACTACCGCCGCGGCGCCTACCTGGCAGCGATCAACCGCGCCCAGGGCGTGCTGACCGATTACGCCGATTCGCCATCGATCGAAGAAGCACTGGCCATCATGTACCGTGGCTACGACAAGATGGGCAACGTCACCCTGCGCGACGATGCCAAGCGTGTCTTCGTGAAAAACTTCCCTGACAGCAAGATGCTGGACGATGACGGGAGCAAGAAGAAGGCCTGGTACAACATCTGGTAACACCGGAACACCGGGGTGCGGCCCAAAGAGGCTGCCCCCGGCCCCTCGTCAGGCTGCGATCTTGCGACGGAAAACCCAGGTCGTATCGTTCGAGGCGTCCGCTTCGAACTTGTAGCCATCCACTTCGAACTTCTTCAGCTTTACCGGATCGGTGATGTTGTTCACCGCGGCATAACGCGCCAGCATGCCGCGCGCGCGCTTGGCGAAGAAGGAAATGATCTTGTATTTGCCGCCCTTCCAGTCTTCGAACACCGGCGTAATGACCGGCATGGCCAGCTTCTTCGGCTTGACCGACTTGAAGTACTCGTCCGAAGCCAGGTTGACCAGGACCGGCGAGCCTTCCTTGTTCAGCGCCTCGGTAATCATGTCGCCCCAGAATTCGTAAAGATTCTTGCCGCGCGGGTTTTGCAGGCGGGTGCCCATTTCCAGGCGGTGCGGGTGGATCAGGTCCAAAGGCTTGAGCATGCCGTACAGGCCTGACAGGATGCGGATGCGCGACTGGGTGTAGTCAAGCTGCTTCGCCGACATGGAACGCGCGTCGAGGCCATCGTAGACGTCGCCATTGAAGGTCATGACTGCCTGCCGCGCCTCGCTGGTATCCTTGGTCCAGGACGCGTAGCGCGCCACGTTCAGCGTCGACAAGGCATCGGACAGGTCCATCAGCTCGCCCAGTTCGTTCGGCGAAAAACCGCGCAGGCGCTCGATCAGCAGCTCCGAATGATCGAGGAACGCCGGCTGCGTTGCAAGTTTGGTAGTTGGCGGGGTTTCCAGGTCAAGACTTTTTGCGGGCGACAGCACAATCAGCATAAGATTCAAAATTCAAAACTAAAAACTTCGACATGATACCCGTTCCACCGAATATTTCACCCAAGCGCATCGTCATCGACACCAATGTCTGCCTCGACCTGTTCGTTTTCCAGGATCCGCGCTGGGCATCCCTGCTGGCGGCAATCGAAAGCGGCGCGGTGGAAGCCATCACCCGCGCCGATTGCCGCGCCGAATACCTGTTCGTCCTGAACTACCCTCACCTGCCGCTCGATGAAAGCACGCGCCCTGCCAGTGCGGCCCGCTTCGACCAGTACATCAAGGTAGTGCAGCCACCGGAATCGGGCATGCGGCTGCCGGTTTGCACCGACCGCGACGACCAGAAGTTCCTGGAGCTGGCGCGCGACGCCCAGGCCGACATCCTGATCACCAAGGACAAGGCCCTGCTCAAACTTGCCAAGCGACTCGCGAAAGCCGGCATGTTCAAGGTCATGCAGCCGGAAAAATGGAGCCTGGAGGCTTGACATTCCAGTTTTACCCTCGGGGCAACACTTGTTTTATTCCGCTGCGCTAGAATGGAAAAAATGTCCTTTTCCCAAGCACGATGAAACAACTGACTTCCCGGCTGCCGCACGTAGGTACCACTATTTTTTCGCGCATGTCAGCCCTGGCTGCACAACACGGCGCGGTCAACCTGGGCCAGGGCTTTCCTGATTTCGCCTGCGATCCCAAGCTGGTCGACATGGTCACCGTCGCCATGCGCGAAGGCTATAACCAGTACCCGCCCGGCATCGGCGCGCTCGAACTGCGCCAAGCCATCGTCGACAAGATCAGCAACATCTACGGCCAGCGTTACGATGTCAACACCGAGATCACCGTTACTCCCGGTGCGACGGAAGCGCTGACCACGGCAATCCTGTGCAGCGTACACCCCGGCGACGAAGTGATCGTGATCGAGCCAGCCTACGACAGCTACCTGCCCGCCATCGAACTGGCCGGCGGCGTGCCAGTGCCGGTGCAGATGGACGTTTCGCCGCACGGCGGCTTCAGCGTGCCCTGGCCGCGGGTGGATGCAGCCGTGACGGAGCGCACCCGCATGATCATCATCAACACGCCGCACAATCCAACCGGCAGCGTGCTGCGCGCGGCCGACATGGAGGCACTGCGCGCAATCGTGCGCGACACCGAAATCCTGATCCTGTCCGATGAAGTGTATGAGCACATGGTCTATGACGGCCAGCGGCACGAGTCCATGTGCCGCTACCCGGACCTGGCCGAGCGCTCCTTCGTGGTCTCCAGCTTCGGCAAGACCTATCACGTCACGGGCTGGAAGGTGGGCTATGTCGCCGCGCCGGCGATGATGTCGCTCGAATTCCGCAAGGTCCACCAGTACAACGTGTTCTCGGTGAACACTCCTATGCAGCACGGCATTGCCAGCTACATGGCCGATCCCGCGCCGTATGTGGGACTGCCCGCCTTCTACCAGCACAAGCGCGACCTGTTTCGCAAAGGCCTGCAAGGCAGCCGTTTCGAGTTGCTGCCTGCAGATGGCACCTACTTCCAGTGCGTGCGCTACGACCGCATTTCCGCGCAATCGGAAGCGGACTTCGCGGAATGGCTGACCAGCGAAATCAAGGTCGCCGCCATTCCGGTTTCGGCGTTCTACCGCAACGGCAAGGATTCGGGCATTGTGCGCTTCTGCTTTGCCAAGAAGGACGAGACGCTGGCGCTTGCATTGGAGCGACTGGCGCGCGTGTAACACGAGGGGACAAACCATGAACCAGTACCTCAACAGCTTGCAGGACCTCGGCATGGAAGGCGGATCGCGGCTGGAGCCGCCCCCGTCCGTGCTGCATGAACTCAACCTCGCCAACAAGCGCCTGGAAAAGCTGCTGGGGGATTTGCGCAACGAGCGCAATGCCGATGCCGACTTGCGCAACATCGCGCGCGAAGTGGTGCGCGCGGTCGAAATGAACCCGGACATCGCACTGGCCTGCCTGTTCCTGAACCAGATCGCCGGCACTTATGCGGTGCGTCATTGCATTGAAACCGCCATCGTGGTGATCCTGGTCGCGCGCGGCCTGGACAAGGCTTCCGATGAAGTGATTTCCCTGACTGCCGCTGCGCTCACCATGAACGTCGGCATGTTGCGGCACCACGATAACTTCCAGTGCAAGCCCGGCGCGCTGAATAGCGAAGAAATGGCGATCGTGCGCCGGCACCCGGAAGACAGCGCGGAAATGCTGAAGTATGCGGGCGTCGAGGATGAGGAGTGGATTTCCTGCGTCCTGATGCACCATGAAAATGACGACGGCAGCGGCTACCCGGCCGGCATGACGCGCGAACAGATCACCCACAACGCCCGCCTGCTTAGCCTGGCCGATCGCTATTGCGCACGTGTTTCGGCGCGCAATTACCGCTGCTCCATGCTGCCGGACGAGGCGCTCGAGAAGCTCCTGCACGACCCCCTGCATCCAGCCGATCCGGTCTTGCAGGAGCAATTCCATCGCCAGCTCGGCAAATACCCGCCCGGCGTGCTGGTGCGCCTGGCGAACGGCGAACTGGGCGTGGTGACGGGGCGCGACAGCGGCGACGGCGCGCTGGAGGTCCACTGCATGCGCGATGCGGCCGGCAAGGCCCTGCCAGCGTCGGTGCAACGCCGCACCGACCAGCCGCAATGCGCAATCCTCGAGGCCCTTACCGAAGACCAGGCGGAACTGCGCTTCAGCATGAAGCAGATCTGGGGCGCTCAGGCCGCGCTTTAATTGAGCTGCTGGAGGCGCCGTTCGACGAAGGTTTGCAGTTCCGGCGACAGGCGCCCTGAGTCGAGCGCACGCTGGAAGGCCGGCTTTGCTTCCGCGTTACGCTTGTCGCCCTGGAGCGCAATTCCAAGCCCCATCCACCAGACGCCATTGGCCGGCTGCAGCTGCACGGCCGCCTGGTAATGCTGGGCGGCCTCGCGATGACGGCCAGCCCGCTCCAGCACTCCGGCCATCATCGCGCGGTAGTCGGGATTCGACTGGGCGTAAGGCAGGCTTTGTTCCAGTGTATCGAGGGCGCCGCTGCCGTGTTCGAGTTGCAGGCGTGCCAGCAGCATGGCCATGCCCGACTGCTCCGGATTCAGTGCCAGGGCGCGCCTCAAATGGCGCATCGCGTCGGCCTGCTGGCCGGACTCCACCAGTACGCCAACCAGTGTTTCGCGTGCTGCAAGGTAGCGCTGGTCGATGTCGAGCGCAGCTTCCAGGTCCACAATGGCTTCCGCCACGCGCCCGGACGCCAGCTTGCCCTGTGCACGCTGGAACAGTGCCGTCGCTGATGCCTGTGCGCCGGCCTCTCGCGATGCAGGCGACACGGCACCACCGGCATTGGCCGCGGCGCGCAATTGCGACGGCACGGCCGCCGGTCCGGCGCCTTCGCGACGGCGAACAGGAGCCTTGCTTGCCGCGCCGCTGTCGTCGCGCTTTGCCAGGCTGGTGCCAGGCTGTTTGGCCGGTGCCGGAGCCCCTGCTTCCGCTCCTTGCTTGGCGCCAACCGCTGGCAGCGCAGCGGCAGCGGCCTCGTTTGCGGCGGGCAGTTGCAAGCCATCGACCATTTGTTCAGGTGGCGTCGCTTGCGGCTTTTCTGCGACCGGGGCCTGCCGGATCACTCCTGTGGCAGGCGCCGGTACCGCATCCGCAGGCGCACTGCGCTGAAAGCGCCAGGCGGCAAAAGCGGCGACAGCTACGACGACAGTCGCCGCAGCAGCAGCAATCAGGACCACGTGATTTCGGGATGACCGTTGCTGGACTGCCTGCACGGAACCGGACAGGCCAGCCCCTTTTGGCGCGCCACCCCTGGCATCCAGGTCTTGCAGCATTTTGTTAATCAGGCTCATAAAGTCAACCGGTAAGACAGCAATGCGCCCGCAGCAGCGAGTGCGGCAAGGGCAAGACCCGTGGCCAGCCACGGCCAGCCACGCTGGCGCGCCACGGCGGTGTCCTTGGCGGCCAGCTTGACGTGGTGGGTGTCAATGCGCTGGCGCCCTTCGCCGTATGCGGCGAGCATGGCCTTGTGCGCGATGATGTTGACCAGCCGCGGGATGCCCCGGCTGGCGGCAAACAGCTTGCGCACAGCCCCTTTGCTGAAAAGGCGAGCGCCCGTAAAACCCGCCACGCGCAGCCGGTGCGCCAGGTAAAATTCCATGTCGTCGCGCGTCAACCCGCCCAGGTCATGCTGGAATGTGATGCGCTGCGCCAGCTGGCGAATTGATTGCGCCTGCAGGTGTTCATTGAGTTCGGGTTGCCCGAACAACACGATCTGCAACAGCTTGCGCTTCTCGGTTTCCAGGTTGGTCAGCAGGCGCAGCGCCTCCAGGCTCTCGCGCGGAATCGTCTGCGCCTCGTCGATGCACAACACCACGCGCTTGCCTTGCCCTGCCAGTTCCAGCAAGCGTGCCGTCAGCGACTTCAGCAGCTGGTGCTGGTCGACATCGCTCGCCAGCGGCAATTCCAGTTCATCGGCCAGGGCCAGCATCAGGGTGCGAGGCTCAAGCAGCGGATTGGGCAAATAGGCCGTGACGAAATCCTCGCCCAGCGTTTTCATGAACGTGCGGCACAGCAGGGTCTTTCCCGTGCCGACTTCGCCCGTGATCTTGATGAAGCCCTCGCCGCTGCGCGCTGCCACCAGCAAGGTGTTCAGCGCTTCCTGCGAGTGCGGGCTCTTGAAGAAAAAGCTGGTGTCCGGCGTAATGCCGAATGGCGCCTCGCGCAAGCCGAAGTGGCTCTCGTACATATCAGCGGCGCCCCGTGGTCTGCTTCGGATCGAGGAGCTCGATGCGGCGGCTGCTCTCCATCAGGTCCTGGCTCCAGTCGCTGGCCGTATCGACAATCGTTGGCTTGATCAGGACCACCAGTTCGCGCTTCTGGATGCTGTCTGCAGTGCTGCGGAACAGGCTGCCAATCACTGGAATGCGGCCGGCAACCGGGATTTGCGAGCGGTCGGCACTGGTCGACTGGCGCATCAGGCCGCCGATCGCCACCACGCTGCCGTTCTCGCCGCGCACCATGCTGTCCATTTCAGAAGTGGCCGACGCCGCCAGCGGCAGGTTCAGGCTGCCGGCATTGCCGAGGTTGATATTCTTGTTCACCGTCGACACCTGGCTTACCGACGGATGCACGTGCAGGATGATGTTGCCCTTGTCATCGATCTGCGGCGTCACGTCCAGCACCACGCCGGAGAAGAAAGGCTGCAGCGTCACGTTCGGCGACACCGTGCCGTTGCCGGTCGCATTGGTGTTGGTGGTGGTGCTGACGCCGGTGACGAAGAACTCGTCGGTGCCGATCTTGAGCACAGCCTTCTGGTTGTTCAGCGTGGCGATGCGCGGGCTGGACAGCACATGCACCGTGCCCTGTGATTCCAGGAAGGAAATCAACGCGGCAAAATTGGAATTCTGGAATGCCAGGCCGAACAGGGACCCAGCCGCGCTGGTGGCCGTTGCCAGGGTCGTGCCGGGCGTACCGGACATGCCATTCGGCTGGCTCAACAGGGAATTGACGCCATTGATGCGTGGCGCCAGCGTCGTGCCGGGACCGACCATGCCGGCCGAAATGCGCGAGCCGAAAGCCGCCCAGTTGATGCCGGACTGCGCCTTTTCGCTCAGCTCCACCTCCAGGATTTTTGCCTCGAGGATGACTTGGCGCGCCACCGCCAGCTGCGTCGCTTTCAGGTAGCGGTCGACGTTGCGCAAGTCCTCCGGCATGCCGCGGATCACCACCAGGCCCGATTGCGGGCTGATGACGACTGCCCGTCCATCCTTGCCGGCGCCGACGATTGCCTCCAGCGACAGTTTCAGCTCGGCCCAGAAATCGGACTCCGAACGCGTGGTGACATTGGCCGCTTCATCCAGCACATTGGCGTTGGGCGAATTCGGGTCGCCATTATTGTTGTTGCGGTTCTGGCGGTTGTTATTGTTGAGGTCGCCGTTGTTATTGTTGCTGTTACCGTTGTTGCCGGCATTTTGCACCGACGTCGACGTCACGCGCAGGTTCGACGAACCGCGCCGCGATGCGGTCAGGTAATTCACCTGGAACATGCGGCTTTGCATGGTCAGCGGCTTGATCGTGATGCGCGTGCCTTCGATCCGGTAATCGTAGCCATACATTTCGCGCACGGCTTCCAGCGCCTCGGCAATCGTGACGTCCTTCAGGTTGGCCGTGATATTGCCGCTGACTTCAGGATGCACCAGCATGTTGTAGCGGGTACCCGCCGCCAGCGAATTGAAGAACTGGTTTGCCGGCACGTCGTTGAACGCGACATTGAAGCGTTCCTCCAGCACCGGGCGTGCCTTGGGCAACTGTCCTGCCAGTTGTTCGGCCGACGGCAGCAAGGCGTCCGAGACCTGCTGCGGCACGGGCGCGGCCGCAGCCGACTGCGCCGCGGATTTCACCTCCTTGCTGATGGAACTGTAGGTGTCGCGCATCGGCGTCTGGGTACATGCTGCCAGCATCGCGAATGCGCCGCTGCCCATCGCCAGCCGGCAAAATTGTGAAGCTTTCGAGATGCTCGTTTTCTCTGTCATGGCTGTCGCGCCTTATCCTGTCCCGATGATACCAATTTCAATACTTGTTTTTGCTTCCCGCGTTGCAGGACGACGGCACCCTCGCGCACTTCGACCAGCACGGCGCCGCCTACCTTCCCGCCCAGCGGGACAATGGCGCCGTCGATTACCGCCAGCTTGCGCCCGCCCGGGCGGCGCGCCAGCAGCACCGACTGCAGTTGCGGGCCGGCGGCAACCGCTGCCACGGCCGGGCCGCTGCGCTCGGCTTGCGGCGCCAGCGCTTCCAGTGGCGGCCTGGTCGGGTCGGGCAGCGCCGTTTGCGCGAGCGCGGGGATGGCGGCGAGGACCGCCAGGGCGGCCAGGATCTTTCTCATAGCTGCACCCAGGTTTCGTCGAGACTCAATGTGTACACCGTCAATGTCAGGCTGGTTTCCGGGTGCTTGATCACGTTCAGGCGCGCGCTGCCCCATATCAGGCGCGGCGTCACTTTTTCCAGCGTTGCCATATAGCCCAGCAGGTCGGCATAGCTGCCCTCCACCACCACCTCGACCCCATGGCGATACAGGATCGCCGGTGCCTGGCTGGCCGGCTGCGGCGCCGGGCCCGGCGCGACCGTGCCGGCCTGGTCGAACTGGCCGTCGCGCAAGCCGCTGACCGGCAAAGTCTTCATGCCCACGACTTTCAGCCCGGGATGCCCGGCCAGCATCTGTTGCAGCAGCGGGACGATGCGCTGCGGCTGCACCATGCCCTGCTTGCGGTTCAGTAAATCCTCGCTGGTGGCGCGGGCTTCTTCCTGCACTGAGGCCAGACGGCGCCGCATGGTGGCGTTCGGGTCCGATTCATAAGCTTTCAGC
The DNA here is from genome assembly GCF_049913285.1 of Pseudoduganella sp. S-14. Lineage (GTDB taxonomy): Bacteria > Pseudomonadota > Gammaproteobacteria > Burkholderiales > Burkholderiaceae_D > Rugamonas. Next base: position 3,219,166 of record NZ_CP183991.1, on the reverse strand, counting down.
GCAGCGGCTATCTGCTTGTCAATCGCGTCGACTTGGGCCTGTCCCTGCTGGATCGAGGCCTGCAAGGACTGTCGCTCCGCCAGCATGGGGCTGAATTTTCCGAACCATGCGATACCCGCAACCAGCAGGATTCCCGCAGCGAACAGGGCTACACGCCGCGGCAGCGGCATCGCATCGATGCGTTGTTCCAGTTTCAGCAGCGCGGCCTTCATGGATTCCCCCCGCCAGGCGCGGCAGCCGTACTGCGCAGCCGGAATTCAAGGAAACGTGCCGCTGGCGCTTCGACCGGTGCAGGGGCGGCAGCGGCCAATGCGCTCGCTGCCGCGCTGCCTGCTAGCGCAGGCAGCGCGCCAAGCGGCACGCGTCCCGCTGCATCGACAGTCGGCGCCTGCGCTGGCGCAGGACCCAATTCCAGGGTCTGGAAGGATTTGCCGCGCAATACGGGTTCGCCACCGAGGCGCGACAGGTAGGCAGGCACCAGGGCCGCTTGCAGCACGCGGCCCTGCATGCTCACCTCGCGCCGCTCGCCCTGCACCGCCACCTCCGTCAGCCATAAGCCGTTGACGCTCTGGCGCGCCAGGGCGCGAAAATATTCCGCAAAACCTTGTCCGCCTTCGCCTTCGGCCTGGCGCAGCATCTGCATCGCCTGCCGCAAGGATTTCAAGCGCGCTTCCTTGGTGTCGAGCTCCGACTTCAGCAGCGGGTCGCTGGCGCGCGGCGCGAACTCCACAGCCACCGCTTGCAGGCGGGCCTGCCGCTCCTTCAATCGGCCCTCCTGCTGCGACGCCTGGTCGCGCAAAGGCTGCATTTGCCGGCCCGCAAACAAAACGATCGCAATGGTGCCGGCGATCAAGGCCAACAGGGCCAACGCCATGCCGCGCGCACTGAGGCTGTGGCGCTGGCGCATGAAGATCGGGTTGAACAGGTTGATCTGCTGGCTCATGGCACGATCACTTCCTGGCGCAATGCTGCACCGAGGGCAAAGAAGTAATGCGCCTGCTGCGCGCTATCCAGCAATTCAGGCACGCCGGACAAGTCGATCACTTCCTCCAGCTTGCATTGGACCACGGGCATGTACATATTCGACGACAGGTAATTCAGCAGCGCTTCGCCGCAACCAGGGGCCAGAACCATCCTGGAGATTGAAACAAAGCCGAACTGGCGCTCGAAGTGGTCGAGCGAACGCTGCACCTCCAGCATCAGCCGGTCCAGCGCGGCATGGCGGCGATCGGCATCGCCCTCTTCCAGCAGCGCCGGCGTGACATCGATCCGGCGCGCCAGGTACAGCTCGCCCAGGTAGGTAACGGTCAACAGGCCGCCCTGCGCGCCAAGCGACAACATGGCCAGGCCTCGCCCGTCCTGTTCCAGCAGGGCCGATACATTGCGCTGGGCAGTTTCGGGGATGTCGATCACTTCCAGGTCGATCCCGGCGCCGAAGAACAGTTCCTGGCGCTGGCGGATCACGCTGTTGCGTGCCGCCACCACAAACATGCTCGGCGTGCGGCCGCTGGCGCGTTCCACCGGAATGGCCATCACGTCGAAGGTCGCGTCATCGACGTGGAAATCCAGCATGTCTTTCATGCGCCAGCGCACCGCCGTTTTCAGTTCGTCTTGCGGCACGTTGGGCGCCTCCAGCGTCAACAGCTGGTAATCGCTGGGCGCCAGCAGCGTGCTGCAGCGGAATCGCGCGGCATTGCGCGAACGCGCCGCACGCGCCAGGGATTCTTCGGCTCCCTGGCCTTCCAGCCCCGCCTCCACACAGCCAAGCAGCACAGGCGTGCTGGCGCCCTGGCGGCGCATCGTCGCCAGGGCCATGCCTTGCGGCAAAGGCGCAAAGACCAGCCAGGCGTCTTTTTCCTTTTTAGCTTTCGAAAAGAATCGCATCGCGCCCTGTCTTCAAACTTTTAGATGAAGAAACAACCGTAATTGTTTGATTAATATGCCATATTTTGCCATCGTTCAGCCCCGGTGTCAGTACAGTTCTCTTATATAGGTGACAGGTGTGTTGCGATAAATGCCAAAAGTTGCCCTGCCCACGGTACTGGGCAGCCATTCCGGTGCCAGCACAGGGTCGAAGTAGTAATCCGCCGTGCCGCTATTGCCCGTGCCAGGCGCGCTCAACAGGAAGCGCGTCTGGCCATTGCTGATGGAGCGCAGTGCAGTCGAGGTAGCGCCGAGTACGGTTTTGCACGCGCTCCCGGACAGCAGGTTCTTCTTGCAGTTCGTAAAGCGCAACAAGGCGGGATTCACCACGTCTGCCATGGAATTCCCGGCACTGGTGGCCCAGCGCGTACCGTTCCAATATTGCACGGTCGCATTGACCGGCTGGTACTGCAGTTCCGAGCCGAAAAGATTCGGCAACTGCAGGCGCGCGTTGACCAGCACCACCTGGCCTTCGACCAGGTCGCGTGCGGCGTCGTATCCGTACAGCGAGCTGACACCGTCGGCATCGGTCGCGCGCACGTACACCAGGACCGGCGCCTGGCGACCGGTGTTTGCCCCGCCAGCGATTGAATACGGATTCGCCAGCTTGTAGTCGACCGATAGCGACAGGGTCCCGTCGTCGTTATCGAAATCGATGTCGCCGCTGTCTTTCACCATTGCCGCTTTCTTGTCGCGCCGCAGCGCGTTGTCGGGCGTGCTGGCGCCGAAGACCAGTGTCGGGCACACACCGCCGCTGGGCGGTGCAAGGGTCTGGTTGCCGGCGCCGCACATGTAAAGGGCTTTGGAAAACGCACCGCGGTAGTTCTTCAGCAGGTTGCCGTCCACATCGTGCGCCGTCACCGTGGCGGCAAACGGCAATCCCGAATACACCATGCCGCTTGTGGCGGAGCAAGGAACGTCGGCCGGGCAAGGCAGGATGGGGCCCAGCGAATCCGGGGCTTCCACCGTAGTGTTGAAATGATCGGGCACAAAGCGGCCGATATTGGTGGTGGCCGGGCTGATGCCGCCGCTGCCAAGGTAGTCGTTGCCGGCCAGGGTCGCCTTCACGGTAATGATGCCGACCTCCGGGTATTTGAAGGTGCCGCTCGAGCGGCCCAGCGAAAACGGATCGAGGCTGCCTTGCAGCTCTGGCTGCGCCACCATGTCGGCGAAGCTCAGGCCATCGCTTGGATTCGGATCGAAGTTCACGCTGCGCGGCGAAATCTCGTTGCCGAAGTTCTGTGCAAAATATTTGGTGCCGTTGGTCTTGTCGCGGGTACGCACGCCCACACGGATCGTGAACGGCTCGCCAGCGGCAGCGAACTTGCCGCCGGTGGCAGTGCTGGCGCCCGGATTGTCGGTGCGGGTGCCATTGGCGGCGGTCTTGAAGACCTCCATCTCCAGCATGTACGGACGCATGACCACCGGCCCGCTGGCCCCGGTCTTGCCTGTCGAATCCTGCATGAACAGCTTGATGCGGCCGACATCGAAATAATTGAACGTCAGCGGGCTGCTGATGCTGGCCTGGTTGGCATCGACCACCAGGGCACGGTACAGCGACCATTGGACACCACTTGGCGTGGCGCTGCTCTCGGCGCATTTGGGCAGCAGAGAGGCGCGGTCAGGGAAGGATGCGAACTCCGACGATCCCTTGACCGGGTCCTGGCAGGACATGCCAAAGCGCATCGACACCACCGTCGGCAAGGTCGTACTTGGCGGGGTCGGGACGCCGGAAGCATTGACCAGCGTGATATAGACTGGAATATCGTCGCCGGCGATCACGCTCTTCCAGTCGATGAACAGGCATTGCCCGGTGCTGCCGAATGCCACGCCCTTGGTGCACTTCGATTGCGTAAACACGTAAGGCGCGACGGTGACCGACGCGGTATCGGTGTCCGTATTGTTTGACATCTGGTTGTCGAACTCGCTTCCGCTGACGGTGACGGTGTTGCTGAGCGAATTGGTCACGGCGTTGACCATCACGGTCAACTGCAGCGGTGGCGCACTGGCGCCCACGTCCAGCGTCGTGTTGTAGTTGCAGGTAATTTTCTGGCCGGCCTGGGCGCAGGTCCAGCCATCGCCGCCCGCATACACCAGGCTGACTTGCGAAGGAAGATTGTCGACCACCTGCACGGTTCCCGGCTCGGCCGCGGGTCCGTAATTGGTGACATTCACCGTGTACACCATGGTCTGGCCAAGCGTCGGCGCCTGGTCGCGCGAGATCGAAATGCCAAGGTCGGTCACCGGCGTATTCGGTACCGCGATAATCTCCGCGCTCAGCAGCACCAAGTCCTGGTCGGAACGGTACACTGTCGTCGCGCTGGTCTGCCCGGACTGGATCACCGGGCTGCTGACTGTGTACGAGTCATAGTCGATACCATAGGAAACAGAGTCCGTGCCGGCAATGGTGCTGACCGAATTGAACTGGTTACCCGGCGGATTCACGCTGTTCGACATCGAATAGCCGTTGAAAGTCAGGAACTCGCCGCTCGAAGTACTGCTCAGCGTTGCGTCGCCTTCCCAGGTAATGTGCGCCACGCGCCCGGTCTGGGTCGTCAGGGGGGGAATCTTGAAGTTCGACAGCGACAGGCTTACGCTGCTGTACTGGATGTATTGGAAGCCTTCATAGATGTTCAGCACCCTGAACGTTTCACTTGGCAGCGAATAGATCACCACCATTGACCAGCCGCCAACCACGGCTTGCACATCGCACCATTTCGCCGAGTTATTGATGGTCAGGCCGGAAAACGTATATTTGCCATTGCGCTTGGCCGTGACCTCGGCCGTAATATCGTAGGCGCCGCTGAAAAAGTCATAGCCCACGGTAGCGCTCTTGTACTGGCGCGAGGCAGGCGCGGTAACCGCCTTGCCTTCAAATACCACAGAATAGTCGGTCGTGGTGCCGGAAGCGGCCCAGTAAAGCTGGGCGCTGAGGATCTTGGCGGTCGTGGGAATCCCGCTCAGGGTCACGTCCGTGGTCTCAGTGGCTGCATAGATACTGCAAGGATTGGTCGTGTTGGATGCCTTGCGCAGCGTCCTTTCCGCCCCGACGAAATTGACGTTGCCCGCAAAACTCTTGAACAGCGAAATGGTGGTGTCGGCATGCGCGCTCGCCACCAGCGCCATCAGCATGGCGACAGTCTGCAGCAGGCGGCGAAGGCACAACAGGCTATTCACTTCTTCATTCTCCGAAATCGACCTGGATGACGCGTTGCACGTAGTCGGAACTATTGTTCGCATTCGGGCAAGCGCCCGCGGCAGGCTGGTTGCAGGCGACCGATCGCATCCGATAGCGCTTGATCGCCCCCAGCACGGTGGTGGTGCAGGTCACCGTGACAGTATATGGGCTGAGGGTAGTGTTGGCGGGCATGGCAAAGCTCGACGTGGACGAGGCCCCGCTCGCTGCCGGACACAGGGCGTTGCTGCGCAACTGGCGATGCAGCCCCCACTCCACGCCCGAGCGTGCGGCCTGGTAAGCGCGCGTGCCCTGCACGTCCAGCCCGAAGGCCGCCTGCTGCGTGGAGGTAACACTGACGATGGCCACGGCAAGGAAGGCTAGCACGACGACCAGGAAAATAGCCGCTACCAGGCTCACGCCGCGCTGCCGCGAATATTGGCGCATGCTTGTCATATCGGGTTGTCCACGTGGATCTGGTGGAATAGCTGCACCGATTCCGCCGGCATGTCCGGCCGCGCCAGCGTCAGGCTGATGCCCAGCAATCCGGAGCGGGTGTTGGCGATATTCGCCTCGTATGTGAAGCGGCAAGCCGTGACATTGACCGCCAGGATCGCAGTATCCGCTGTCGCTGGCGGTGTGTAGTTCCATTGCCGGACCAGTTGGCGGTTCGCCAGGTCGCACAGGAACTTGACCGGCCCAGTCACCACCTGGAAGCGACGCGCCGGCGAACTCAGGACGGGAGCAGTGGCTCCCGCGCTGGCGAAAGGATTGCTGACCAGGGTCACGACATTGCCCGCCACGGAGCTGACCAGGGCGATATTGTCGCCCGCATAAGCATCTGCGCGGTCGATGCCGGGTCCCAGGTTGTACACCACGATGGAGTCGGTTCCCGGCACGATCGCAGGCGAAGGCATCTGGCCCACTACGGTAAAACTGCGCTTCGTGCTATCGGTGAAGTCCAGGTAGCCGGCGCCTTCGTCGTCTTCTTCGGCAAGATAGCGTCCGCCGGATTTGGTCGGAAAGAATTCCACGGTGGTCCCACCGCCGCTGACCCGCAGGCTATTGGGCAGCGCCCTGCGCACCTCGCGCGCAATGCGCCGCACCGCGATATCGGCGGCGTCGCTCAACTCGGCGCGCGCGGCGCTGTCGACATAGGCTTGCACCGGCGCGCGCAGGAATACGGCAACCATGCCGGCCACGATGCCGGTCAGGACGATCACAACGATCATCTCGATCAGCGTAAAGCCCCCTGCCCGCTTCATTGCGCCACCTGCGGCGAGTGGCGTGTGCGATAGGTGTCAAGCTCCACGAAGTCGCTTGCCAGCGGGCCGTGCGTCACACGCACCGTCAGGCGCAGCACTTCCTGCGTGGCCACGGCGGCGGTCGACGTGATGCCGTTCAGCGGCTCGGCGCGCAAGGTCAGCGTCGCAGCGTAGCCGCTGACGCCAAGGTCGTTGCCGGCGGCATCGACCAGCTTTCCGGCGGCGTTATTGAAGGCGGCGTATGGTACGCCCAGGCTCGGCACATAGTCATTGATGTTGTCGAACGGCCGTATGCCGCCCTCGTTACCGATGGCTTCCGGCGTCGCACAGTCGCCTGGCGACGTCGGGTTTTCCGTGGTATCAAGCGGATCGCAGAACGTGAACGCCGCCAGCTGGACTTCCTCCAGCAAGCCTTCGGCAATCAGCAAGGCCTGCTTGCGGCGTAGCGGGTCCGCGCTGGCATTGCTGGTATTGGCCAGCGTGCGCAGGATGGCTGCAGCCGCAATGCCGACAATGATGATGAACAGGATCAGTTCGATGAAAGTCAGGCCCGACTGGCGATCGCGTCTAATAGACATAGCCGGTTTCCCATTGCACCCGGACGGCCTGCTGTGTGCTGCCGGCACTCACCTGAAGGTTGAGGGAGCTGAACTCCGCGCCGGAAGACAACTGCGGCTTGCCGGAAGCGTCAAAAAAGAAATGATTGTTTGCTGCGCCCGCCGGCGACAGTCCCAGGACCACATTGGCCGGCGGCGCCATGCAGGCCCATGAACGGTCAGTGCCGCACTGGCCACCGCTGAAGCTGTTGCCGCCACCTGGATCGCGCACGTGATTGGCGGCGCTGCAGTTGGCGGCGAAGCAAAGCGCCACGCTCGTGCTGTCGAGGTACACATAAATTGGCCGGTTCTGCGCAATGGCCAGCTGCTGCCCATAGCGCAACGTCGCCCTCATTTGCGCTGCAAATCCCGTCGCATCGTAGTCGCCGCGCACGAAAAAGCGGCCAAACACGACTGCCGACAGAATCCCGACAACAACCAGCACAATGATCAGCTCGACCATTGTGAAGCCGCGCCCAGGCGAAGCTCCGCTGGTTGCCATCGATTCCTTATAGTGCCTGGCGGCTTAGCAGCCGGACGTATCCTGCGAAATGACCGGTGGCGTTACGACCGGCGGAGTCGCCGATGAGATCGTCGCTGCCGTAAATTTCACATAGCACTTGGCAGCCTTGGTCGTGCCCGCCACGCTCTTCGGCACAAAAGCCACCTCGCTGCCAGAGGTGGTAGGGCTAGTGGTCCCCGACGAGCTTGGGGCGATGGTCGTGTAGTCGGCACTATTGATGCCAGCCATATCCGCGATATGCGAATTCGCGGCAGCCGAGACAGTTGGATAGCCGGCGGCATCAACCGGGACATCAAGGCCTTCCATCTTGACTGGGCTCGTTTGCGCGATCAGCCAGCGGCTGTGGACCATCGAATTTGCAGCGTTCAGCGAACCACGCACAGCCGAGACACTCGCAGCACGCGCCTCACTGCCGACGTCCATGAAGCGCGGCAGCGCAGTGGCCGCCAGGATGCCGAGAATCACGATCACAACGATCAGTTCGATCAGGGTAAAGCCAGCTTGCTGCGAGCGGTTCATCGAATTTGGAAACTTTTTCATCACTTCTCCCATGAGTTCAAAAATCATATGGACCAGCTTCATGGCTAGTCATTTAATTGATTCAGAACAACACCGGCATTTTCTGCGGGCAGCTCTGAAGGCCTGACAGTTCGTTCGGGCAAGCGGCGCAATTCTAACTTGAAATACAGCATTTGTTGTTGCTTCAATGAAGATTTCTCTGGAGCAAGTAAAACATAAACCAGCTCTTTCGACTCCCTATCAAAGAACCACGTTCCCGGTCGTGCTGGAGCGATGCCACGGTTTGCAAACTCGCCGTCATAGTTGACGGGCTTCACCTCGAGCAATTGCATGGGATTGCTACCCTCGAGATCATCAGTTGTTGCGGTCGATCTTAGGCGATGCAATTCGACGGCGGCGCGCAGTTGTGCCAGCGTCACATCTATTGCCCGCTCTTCTGCGCTTTTAGTGTAGAACGGAATCTTGCTGAGGAAAACCGCCAGTAGCGCCAAACCAACGCTCAACCACGCCAACGCTTCAAACCGCCTGAACCTGCTTAGCCTTGTCATTTTTTGAAAGCGACTTTGCCCAGGTCCCAGATCGGCAGGAACACGCCAAGTGCCAGGATCAGCACCATGATGCCCAGGAAGGTGATCAGGATCGGTTCGATCTGTGCCGACAAGGTCTTCAATTCATAATCGACCTCGCGCTCATACATCGCCGCGATTTCTTCCATCAGGTCATCCAGCGATCCGGTCTCTTCACCGACGGCGATCATCTGCAGCACCACAGGCGTAAACACGTTTGCCGCTACCGCAGTGCGCAGGATGCTTTCGCCGCGCTCGACGCCATCGCGCATTTGCTCAACGCGGGCCGCCAGGTAGGCATTGTCCACCGTCTGCGACACCACCGTCAGGGCCTGCACGATCGGCACGCCACTGCGGGCCGACAGCGAAAAGCTCCGCGCAAAGCGCGACATGGTGCCCTTGTGAATGATCTTGCCGGCGATAGGCAGGCGCAGCTTCCATCGGTCCCATTTATAGCGCCCCTTTTCGGTTGCGATCCATGAGCGCCACCCAAACCCGGCAACCACCAGCGCCGCCGCGAAGAATGGCCAGTACTGCACGCTGAAATTCGACGTCGCCAGCAGGATGCGCGTCATCAGCGGGAGCTCGGCATTCAAGCTGCGAAACACCCCTTCGAACGCGGGGATCACCCACATATTGATCACCACCATCGCCACCGCCATCGCGATCATCACGAAGGTCGGATAACGCAAGGCGGTGCGCACGCGCTCTTTCATGTCGCGCTCGAATTCAAGGTGGTCGAACAGGCGCAGGAAGACTTCGTCCAGCCGGCCGGTCATTTCGCCGACCCGGATCATCGACAGGTAAAACGGCGTGAACGCCTCCGGATGACGGCGCATGGACGCCGATAGTTCGCGGCCGGCATCGAGCGACTCGCGCAGGTCCGCGATCACGCGGCCAAAGGCCTTGCTGATTGCCGATTCCTGCAGGCCTGCCAGGCCGCGCATGATGGGGACGCCCGATTTCAGCAAGGTGTACATCTGGCGGCTGAACAGTTGCACGTCCATCGAATTGACGCTCTTTTCCGTCAGCCGTTCCCACAAGTTGGCCAGCCCCGACTTGCCCGGCGCGCGGTCGGCGGTTTCGGTAATCTCGACCGGCGTCACGCCCGTTGCGAACAGCTGGTCGGCAACCGCCCCGCTGTCGGTCCCTTCCAGCACGCCGGCGAGCAATTCGCCACGGCCATTCCGGCCCTTGTATGCAAAGTAAGGCAACTCAATCCTCTAGCTGGTTACTGATACGCATCGCCTCGGAAACGGTGGTACGTCCCTGCACCACCAGCTGTACCGCCTGGCGCCGCAACGTCTGCCCAGCCATCTGTTGCGTCGCCGCCTTCAGGAACGTGGCCGGGTCGGGATCATTGGCCGCGTCGACCACGGACTGGGTCATTTCCAGCAGCTCGTAGATACCGGTGCGCCCGCGATAACCGAGGCCATTGCAATGTGAGCAGCCTTTGCCATGGAAGTACCTGCCCATGTCGACCTTGTCCTTCAATTCGAGGCTGAGCCATTCGTGTTCGTTCGGCGTCAGGGTGTATGGCGTGGTGCAGGACTCGCAGATCACGCGCAACAGGCGCTGCGCCAGCACCGCTTGCAGCGAACTGCCCACCATGTAGCGCGGCACACCCATGTCCATCAGGCGCAGCGGCGTGCTTGCGGCGTCGTTGGTGTGCAGGGTCGAGAGCACCAGGTGGCCGGTCATGGCGGCGCGCAGGCCGATCTGCGCGGTTTCCTGGTCGCGCATCTCGCCGACCAGCACGATGTCCGGGTCCTGGCGCAGGGCCGAACGCAGCACGCGCGCGAAATCGAGTTCTATCTTTTCATTGACCTGCACCTGGTTGATGCCAGCCAGACGGTATTCAACCGGGTCTTCGACGGTGATCAGCTTTTTCTCCATCGAATTCAATTCCGCCAGTGCGCAATACAGCGTGGTGGTCTTGCCGCTGCCGGTCGGGCCGGTCACCAGGACCAGGCCATTCGGACGCGCCACGATGGCGCGGAAGCGCTCGAGCAGTGGCTTGGGCATGCCGATGGCGTCCAGCCGCAAGGTCATGCCGCTCTGGTTCAGCAAACGCATGACGATCGATTCGCCGTACTGCGTCGGCATGGTGGAGATACGTACGTCGATGCGGGCGTTCCTGACCCGCACGGCGAAGCGGCCGTCTTGCGGCAGGCGCTTCTCTGAAATATCCAGGTCGGACATCAGCTTCAGGCGCAGCGCCAGGGCGGGCGCGATCTTGATGTCGGCTTCGGTCTGCAGGTGCAGCACGCCGTCGATGCGGAAGCGGATTTGCAGCCTGCTTTCCTGCGGTTCGATGTGGATGTCCGATGCGCGCACCTGGGCGGCATCATCGAACAGCGACTGCAGCAGTTTGACGACCGGCGCTTCTTCCAGGCCGGGGCTGGCGGCGGCAAGCGCGCCAAAGTCCACCGAGCCCTCGCCCATTTCCTGTTCCAGCTCGCGCGCCAGGCCGGAGATGTCCTCGGTGCGGCGGTAGATGCGGTCGATTGCCGCCAGCACTTCCGTCTCGTTGACCACGGCCAGCTCGATGGACTGCTTCAGCAGGCGCGAGATTTCGTCGTACGCAAACAGGTCGGTCGGATCGGACAGGCCGACCAGCATCGATCCCTTGCGGTCTTCCAGCACCAGCGCGCGGAAGCGGCGGGCCTGGGTCTCCGGCAACAGCCGCACCTGCTCCGAACTGATCTGGTAGAACTTGAGGTTGATGTACGGGATATTGAGCTGGCGCGCCAGCGCGCCGGAAATCTGCTCCTCGGTGACAAAGCCGTGTTCAACGAACACCCGCCCCAGTTTTCGGCCGCTGCGTTTCTGCTCCGCCAGCGCCATGCCCAACTGTTCTTCCGACAGCAGTTTCTGCTGCACCAGGATTTCACCCAAACGAACCTTTTCCGGCCTCGTCATACCGCTTCCCCGTATCCAATATTTGCTGGCATTGTATGCGAACGAATCGTGCAAGCAAAGCAAAACTCGTTGATAGATTTACCACAGAGCATGGCTGGAGGGCGACGAATTCTTGCGATACGTGCTCCAATGGCAGGGCCTATTCCAACCCATCCGATGCCTGCACGCCGCCATGTACCAGCAACATTTTGGCCTGCACGAGGCCCCCTTCGGCATTACGCCGAACCCCGCTTTTTTCTACAGCGGGAATACGCGCGGCGAGATCCTGTCCGCCCTGCTCTACGCTGTCACCCAGGGCGAAGGCATCGTCAAGGTGACGGGCGAGGTGGGCTGCGGCAAGACCATGTTGTGCCGGATGCTTGAAGCGCGCCTGCCGCGCGGCGTCGACGTGCTCTACCTCGTCAATCCCACGCTCGGTCCGCAGGAAGTCCTGCACGCGATTGCTGCCGAGCTGGGACTCAATACCACCGGCCGCCGCGCCGATCAGGTGTTGCGCGCCCTGCACGCGGAGCTGATCGCCCGCCACGCGGCCGCGCACCGGGTCGTGCTGCTGGTGGAAGAAGCGCAAGCCATGCCGCTTGAAACGCTGGAAGAAGTGCGCCTGCTGACCAACCTCGAAACCGCCCGCAGCAAGCTGCTGCAGATCGTGCTGTTCGGACAGCCCGAACTCGATGAACACCTGGCACTGCCGCGCATGCGGCAACTGCGTGAACGCATCACGCACAGCTTCAATGTGCCGCCCATGCCACGCGACCAGATCCCCTACTTCCTCGCCCATCGCTTGCGGGCCGCCGGTTACCAGGGTCCCGAACTGTTCAGCCGTGGCGCCGTGCGCCTGCTCGCACGCAGCTCGCAGGGCATCGTTCGGCGCATCAATGTGCTGGCCGACAAATCGCTGATGGCAGCCTATGCCGAAGATTTGCCTTTTGTAAATTCGTACCACGTGCGCCAGGCGATTGAGGACAGCCGTTATTCGTGCGCGGCGGTTCCGGGCAATCGCAGTATGATCGTTTTCGATAAACTCCTGGCAACTTGCTTCAGGCGGCGATCAGCATGAAGAACCTGACGGCTTCCCTGTTATGCGTCCTGCTTGCGGCTTGTGCGGCGCCGAAACTTCCCTTGTCTCCAACCCATGTGGCCGAGCCAGAGCCGGTGGCGGGTGCGATTCCGGAACCGGTGCAGCAAAGCGCCGCACTTGCGCCGCCCCGGCCGGCAGCGCGGCAGGAGACCTACAGCGTGTCGGTGCACCGCGTGCCGGTGCAGTCGGTGCTGTTTGCGCTGGCACGCGATGCGGGACTGAATGTCGACGTGCATCCCGCCGTGGAAGGAACGGTGACCTTGAACGCGCTGGACCAGACCCTGCCGCAATTGCTGGCGCGGATCAGCAAGCAGGTCGACATGCGCTACGAACTGCAGGGCAATAACCTGCTTGTGCTGCCGGACCAGCCCTATTGGAACCACTACAAGATCGACTACGTCAATATCGCCCGCAGTACCAACAGCAGCGTGAACATCGCGACGCAGATTTCCACCACGGGCGGCTCGGCCTACAGCAGCGGCGGCGGCACGCCGTCCAACCCGCTGCCAGCAACCAGCAGTTCACTGAGCAACGGCGGCAACAATAATTCGACCACCTCGGTTGCCAATCGCTCGGACAACAATTTCTGGTACAGCCTGGAAAAGAACGTGCGCGACATGCTGCGCCCGACCACCCTGAATGACCAGCTCACCGATCCTCTTGCGCAGATGCGCGAGCAGGCCAACGCCATGGTACAGCAGATGCAGGCAGGCGCCGCCTCGCCCGATGCCGGCTATCCCGGCGCCCAGGCGGCTGCCGCGCAAACAAGAACCCCGGCCGGCGGGCCGGGCGCAACTACCGCTTTCGGCGCCGGCCCAGCCTCGCAGGGACGCAATGCGCCATCGGTGATTGCCAATCCCGAAGGCGGCCTGTTGTCGGTGCGCGCCACCAGCCGGCAGCATGAAAAGGTACAGGAATTCCTCGACATCATCATGTCCACCGCCAAGCGCCAGGTGCTGATCGAGGCGACCATTATCGAGGTCAAGCTTAGCGACCAGTACCAGCAGGGCATCAATTGGGCGCGCATCAACAACAACGGCACGCTGGGACAGGGCCGGGTCGGCACCACGCCACTGCCTTCCGGCGTGGCGCCGAACGGGTCGGCCGGGATCTTCATCTTCGACTATGCCAACCCGACCACGCGCTTCGGCAATATCACGGCTACCATCCAGTTGCTCGAATCATTCGGCAAGGTGAAAGTGCTGAGCAGTCCCAAGATCAGCGTGCTGAATAACCAGACTGCCTTGCTGAAGGTGGTCGACAACAGCATCTTCTTCACGCTGAAAGTGACGCCCGCCGTGCTGACCTCGACCGGCACCATTGCAACGCCCGCAACCTATGAATCGAAGGTCGAGACAGTGCCCGTGGGTTTCGTGATGAGCGTGACGCCGCAGATCTCGGCGGAGGACGAAGTCACGCTGAACGTGCGGCCGACCATAACGCGCATCGTCGACTATGTGGAAGACCCCAATCCTGAACTGAGCAAGCAGAACGTCAAGAGCCGGGTGCCGGTGATCCAGGCGCGCGAAATGGAATCGATCCTGAAAGTCCAGAGCGGCCAGGTGGCGGTGATGGGCGGCCTGATGCAGGATTCGGTCGACAACAAGAAGGACAGCATCCCCCTGATCGGCTCTGTGCCGGTGCTCGGCAACCTGTTCTCGTACCGGAACGAGACTGCCAGCAAGACCGAATTGGTGATTTTCCTTCGGCCTGTCGTCGTGAAGGACGCCAGCCTTGCCGGCGATTACCGCAACTACCGCTATCTCGTGCCTGCGCGGCCGGCGGGGGAACTATGAGCTTGCTGATGCAAGCCTTGCGCAAGGCCGAACGCGCCCGGACACAAAACGGACATGACGCGGAGCTCGATCATGGCCAGGAGCAGCAGCCGTTTGGCGCCGGTGCCGTGCCCTCGCCCGTGCCAATCGAAGGCGGGCCGGCCTTCGCCGTGATGCCCGATGCGTGGCGACTCGAACCGCTCGATGCCGAGCCGCCTGTCATGGCGGCGCAGGAAGCCGCGCATGATCCGGTACCGCCGCAGGCACGCCATGAACCAATGCGGCCGCCAGCCGCATCCCGCCCGGCGCCAGCGGCCAGCAGCGGCGACAGCCTGCGCGCATCGGCATCCCCTGGCTACGCAGCAGGCAACGGTGCTGGCGCCGCCGGTCCTGGCGCCGGCCCCGGCGGGGACCCTGCCGCCCGCCCTGGCCCCGCACGCAGGCCGGGCTTGTCCCGGGCAGCCGCCTCACCCCGGCGCCGGCTCGCCCTCCTGGCTGGCACGCTGGCTGCCTTGCTTGCAGTATTTGCCTTCATCTATTGGCGCGCAGTGTCGGCCCCAGGCCCCGGAGCGCGCTTGCCCATGGTCCCGATGCCGGCGCCCGGATCGGTTCCGGTAGCACAGGCTGGCTCGCAGCAGGGAGTACCGATACCTGTGACGCCTTACGTCACGCCGCCGGGCGCTGATCCAGCCCTGCCGGCCACGGCGCCCGCCAGCGTCGCCGGAGCAGCCGAAGGCGCCAGCACTGCCGCAGCCTCAGGCGCGGGAAGCGCAGCTGCGAACGGCACTGCCAGCCTTGCCGGCGCAGGGGCACCCGACAGCGGCGCAGCAGCCACCGGCACTGCAGCGGCAACCGGCTCAAAAGCACCGGCCACCAGGCCAGCTGTCGACGTCACCATCCCGACGCCCGAGCAACTGGCAGCGATCACGGACCCCGCGATTCGTGCGGAAGCGATGCGCGATGCCGCCGAACGCGCGGCCCGCCAGGTCCGTGCGGAAGGCACTGCGGCGCCGGCGCATGAAACTGGCGCGATGCGCGCGCAGGCAGAAGAGACTGTCAAGGTACGCCGTTCGGCACCGGCTGCCCGGCCCCAGGGCGAAGCAGCAGCCGGCAGCGAACGCGCCGCCACCGTGCAAACCGCCGTCGGCGAGCAAGGCAAGGTGCAGTTTGTACGCGGGACAGGATCGGTGCAGGTTGCGCCTGCCGTGCAGAACGGCTACGCCGCCCTGAAGTCCGGCGACCTGGCCACGGCTCGCCAGCAATACGATCTCGCCCTGCTGCAAGACCCCAACAACCGCGACGCCCTGCTCGGGTCGGCCGCCGTGGCGCTGCGCGAACACGATGGCAGGCAGGCATCAGGCAACTACCTGCGCCTGCTCGAACTGGACCCCAACGACCCCGAAGCCCTGGCCGGCCTCACCGAACTGCGGCCCGGCGACTTGCAGGCCAATGAAATCAGGCTGCGCGGGCTGGCGCGCCAGCATCCCGACTCCGGCCCCGTGCAATTCGCCCTTGGCAACCTGTATGCGCGCCAGGGACGCTGGCCGGAAGCCCAGCAAAGCTACTTCCGCGCCTTCAGCGCCATGCCCGAAAACGCCGACTACGCCTTCAACCTGGGGGTCGGCCTGGACCGCATGAACCAGCCGCGCCTTGCGCAAACCTATTACCGGCGCGCGCTCGAACTGGCGCAGGCCAGCCCTCCCGGCTTCAATGTCGATACAGTCCGCAAGCGATTACAAGCCCTCGAAACGCCGCCCCAATAAAGCACAATGGCCGACACGCAGAAAATCCCGCTCGGCAAATTGCTGATCCAGAAGGGCGTCATCAGCCAAGACCAGCTCCGGATCGCGCTGACCGAGCAAACGCGCAACAACGAACCCTTGGGCAAGTTGCTGATCGCGCTCGGCTTCGTGACGGAAGCGACGATGCGCGAGGCACTCAGCGAAAAGCTCAATACCCGCTCGGCGGACCTGAAAAGCCTGGTGGTCGACGCCGTCGCGCTCAAGCTGATTCCCAAGGAGGTGGCCAAGCGCTATCGCGTCTTCCCCATCGTGTATGAACGGGCCACCGACGAACTGGTGCTGGCCATGTCCGATACCACCAACATCGTCGCGCTGGACCAGATCAGCGCCATGCTGGTCAAAGGCATCACGCTAGTGCCGCTGCTGGTCAACGACTCCGACATTGCGTACGCGATCGACCACTATTACGGCTTCGAGCTGTCGATCGACGGCATCCTGCATGAAATCGAAACCGGCGAGGTCACGCTGGACGCTTCCTCCGATGAATACAGCCAGCCCATGGTGCGCCTGATCGACGCCCTGCTGGCCGACGCGGTACAGAACAGCGCCTCAGACATCCACTTCGAGCCCGAGCACAGTTTCCTGCGCGTGCGCTACCGCATCGATGGCATCCTGCGCCAGATCCGCAGCCTGCACCGCTCCTACTGGCCTGCGATGGCGGTGCGCCTGAAGGTGATCAGCCAGATGAACATCGCCGAAACGCGCGCGCCGCAGGATGGGCGCATATCGATCCAGTTCTCAGGCCGCCAGATCGATTTCCGCGCCAGCAGCCAGCCCACCACCCACGGCGAAAACATCGTGCTGCGTGTGCTGGACCGCCAGAAAGGCATCGTCCCGCTGGAAAAGCTGGGCCTGGCCGAGCACGAACTCGATGTGCTGAAACTGATGATCGCGCGCCCCGATGGCCTGATCCTGGTCACCGGCCCCACTGGCAGCGGCAAGACCACCACCTTGTATTCGATCCTGAACCACATCAACACGGAAGCGGTGAACATCATGACGATGGAGGACCCGGTCGAATACCCGATGCCCCAGATCCGCCAGACCTCGGTCAACGAATCGGCCAAGCTGGGATTCGCAGACGGCATCCGCTCCATGATGCGGCAAGACCCCGACGTGATCCTGGTCGGCGAGATTCGCGACAAGGAAACCGCCGACATGGCGCTGGCCGCAGCCATGACCGGCCACCAGGTCTATTCCACGCTGCATACCAATTCCGCCGTGGGCGCCATCCCGCGCCTGCTTGACCTGGGCGTGGTAGCCGACGTCCTGGCCGGCAATATCATCGGCATCATCGCCCAGCGGCTGGTGCGCAAGCTGTGCCCCCACTGCCGGCAGGCAGTCGAAGCGGACGAGCTGGAACGGCGCCTGCTGGGGCTTCCGGCCGACCATCCGCCCGCCACCATCTACCGCGCCGGCGCCTGCGACCGCTGCGCCCACCAGGGCTACAAGGGCCGCATGGCAATCATGGAGCTGCTGCGCATGAGCGGTGAACTCGACGAAATGGTGGCGCGCCGGGCGCCGGCCCGGGAATTGCGCAATGCCGCCGGCGCCGCCGGCCTGCGCTCGCTGGTCGACGACGGCATGCGCCGTGTGATGGAAGGCCTGACCACGCTGGACGAAGTCTCGCGCGTGGTCGACCTCACCGACAGGTTGAGCTGACATGCCCCAGTTCATCTACCGCGCCATGGATGCCAACGGCAGCATCGTGCCGGGGAATATGGACGCGCATAATGTGCCGGACCTCGAGTTGCGCTTGCAGCGCATGGCGCTCGACCTGATCGACTACCGCGAAACACGCCAGCGCAAGCTGCGCATCGGCGGCCAGCGCGTGACGCGGCGCGACTTGATCAACTTCTGCTTCCACCTGGAGCAAATGAGCAGTGCCGGCGTGCCGATGCTGGACGGCTTGCGCGACCTGCGCGACAGCGCCGACAACCTGCGGCTACGGGAAATCATCACCGACCTGGTCGAAAAAATCGAAGGCGGGCTGCAGCTCTCCAACGCCCTGGCGTCCTATCCGGAAGTATTCGACCAGGGCTTCACCAGCCTGGTACGGGCCGGCGAACAAAGCGGCAAGGTCAACGAGGTCTTCCGCGACCTGGCCGAGAACCTGAAGTGGCAGGACGAGCTGGCGGCACAGGCACGCAAGGCCATCACCTACCCTGCTTTCGTACTGGTGATCGTCAGCGGCGTACTGTTTTTCCTGATGATCTACCTGGTTCCACAACTGACCGCCTTCATCAAGAACATGGGGCAGGAACTGCCGCTGCACACGCGCGCATTGATTGCCTTGTCGGACATCTTCATCCATTACTGGTATCTGCTGCTGGCTTTGCCCTTTGCGGCCTGGTGGCTCCTGCGCTGGCAGTTGCGCACCAACGAGCGCACGGCCTTCGCCTTCGACCGCCTGCTGCTGCGTAGCGTCCCCGTCCTGCAAAAGCTGATCATGGCGCGCTTTGCGACCTATTTTGCGCTGATGTATGCCGCGGGAATTCCCGTGCTCGAATGCATACGGCTCTCGGAAGGCATTGCCGGCAACCGCGTCGTGGCAGCCGCCATGCGCCGCGCGCGCGAACTGATTTCGGAGGGGCACAGCGTTGCGGCAGCATTCAAGCAGGTCGAGCTGTTCCCGCCGCTGGTGGTGCGCATGCTGCGCGTCGGCGAATCGACCGGCGCTCTCGATGCGACGCTGCGCAATGTGGCCTACTTCTACAACCGCGAAGTGCGGGAACGGATCGAACGCATGCAATCGATGATCGAACCGGCGATGACAGTCATCCTCGGCATCCTGCTGGGATGGATCATGCTGTCCGTGCTCGGCCCGATTTACGACACCATCAGCTCAATCAGGATCTGATGCCATGACCCGCAAACTCCTCCTCCACCTGACCGGCGAGCGGCTGTGCTGCTGGCTCTGGGAGCACGGCAGGCTCGGGTCGGGGCCGTGCTTCGATCCTTCGCCGGATGGCTGGGCAAGTTTCGCCAGCTGGCTCGATGGCCGCCAGGACACGCCGGCCCTGATGCTGGCCGACCTGGTGGAAGAGGACTTCCAGCGCCACCTGCTGCCGCACGTTGCCGGCCGCGCAGGCCTGTCCATGCGCGAGCGCCGCCTGGCGCAGTCATGGCGCGACACGCCTTTGCGCTGCGCACACATCCAGGGCCGCGAGGATGGCGGCCGGCGCGACGATATCGTGCTCTTTTCGGCCTTGACCAACCCGGCCACCCTGGCGCCCTGGCTCGATGCGCTGGAAGGCCAGCGCATTCCGCTGGCGGCGCTGTATACGCCAGCCCTCCTCAGCGCCAGCTTGCTGCCGGTGGAAGCGCGGCAGCAAGCGCATCTCTTGCTGGTGACAGAGCATGCCAGCGGCATACGGCAGACCTACTTCCAGCACGGCAAGGTGCGTTTCTCGCGGCTTGCTCAGGAAGCGGCAAGCGCCGAGCTGGAAGCCGAACGCACCCGCCAGTTCCTGGTTGGCTCGCACATGCTGGAACGCGAGATGCCCTTGCAGGCGCTGGCGCTGCTGCCGCTGGCACGCATCGCCGCGCCGCCAGCGACAAGTACCGCACCGCTGCTGGACTGGCGGGTCATGCCTCTGGGAGAGGCGGCTTCGCT
Source organism: Pseudoduganella sp. S-14 (assembly GCF_049913285.1). Taxonomy (GTDB): domain Bacteria; phylum Pseudomonadota; class Gammaproteobacteria; order Burkholderiales; family Burkholderiaceae_D; genus Rugamonas. The sequence continues at coordinate 3,199,406 of NZ_CP183991.1, read as the reverse complement.
GCAACGGCTGGCCGCATCCGACAATGCCGATGAGTTATTCCTTGGCCTGGCCGCGCGCACCGCGCCGCCCAGCCACTATCCGCTGGGGCCACGCCAGCGCTATTACAGCCTGTGGCGCGCGCGCCAGTCCTTGTACGCTTCGAGTGCCGTCATGGCGGCATGCTGCCTGCTGTGGACCGGGGCGAACATCGTGGGCTATTCGCTGGCGCGCAGCCATACGCAGCAATTGCAGCAGCAGACGCATGGTTTCACGACCGCCTACCAGAACAGCATGTCGAGCATGCCGCCAGCTGTCGACAAGACCGCCAACATGAAGGCGGCCGTGCAGATTGCACAAATGGTAGCCCGCCAGGGCCCATGGCCGCAGGCAGTGATGGCAATCCTGAGCGAAGCCCTGGAGCGCTCGCCGCAAATCCGCCTTACGCAGCTTGACTGGCGGGCCAACGCGCCGGGCGTTGTCCCGGTGACCGCCAGCAGCGCCTTTCCCGGTGCGGCCACCACGCCCGCCCTGGTGGCGCCGCTATCGTCCATGCTGATCGGCATACCCAAGGCGCCGCCGCAGCAGGTACGGCTGCAGGCCGAGGTCCTGGTGGAGCAGGACGATTATCGCAGCGTGCTGCTCAGCATGAACCGCTTTGCACAGGAACTGGCGCGCACGCCTGGCATGGTGGTGGAGATCGAACAGTTGCCCTTCGATATAAGGCCTAACGTCAAGCTGAGTGGCAAGGCGGGCTCGCCGTCGGGCCTGGGCGAGCGCTCCAAATTCACGTTGAACCTCCGGTGGTCGCCATGATTTTCTTTCGCGAGTTTTCCTTGCTGCGCAATGCCGTGCTGGTGTTCCTTGGCACGCTGGCAGTTTCGCTTGCCGCGGTGCTGGCGAGTTCGTGGCACCTGCGGCGCATACATTTCGAGGAGGCTGCGGCGCTGCTGGAGCGCGATGCCGCACGCCTGCGGCTTGCCCACGCCGAAACAGAGAAGGAAGAAATTCGCCAGTACCAGCCGCAGTTCGTCGAATTGCGGCGTCGGGGCCTGGTGGGGCCCGAGCGCCGGCTGGACTGGGTGGAGGCGATCCGGCAGATCCAGGAACAGCGGCGCCTGCTGCCTCTGACTTACGAGATCGAGGTGCAGCAACCATATCGGCTCGAGACAACCTTGCCCACCGGCGAATATGCCTTGCTGGGTAGCAGGATGGCCTTGCATATGGATCTGCTTCATGAACTGGACTTGCTGAACTTCCTGTCCGACCTGCGGCTGGCGGGGACGTTTGCGGTGCAGGATTGCGTGATCCGTCGCGCCGCCAGCGCCGCGCCGGTGGCAGGCGTACTGTCACCGACCCTGAATGCCGACTGCACGTTGAACTGGCTGACGCTGACGCCAGTGCCCGCCCCGGCCAAGCCGCTGCGAGGGTCGTTATGAAGGCGGGCTTGCCCGCGCTGCTCCTGCTGCTGGCGACCCAGGCCGGGGCGCAGGGTTTCGTCAGCATGGGCAGGTTGTTCACCACCCCGGACGAGCGGGCGCAACTCGATGTGCAGCGCAGCCAGGGCGCGCCTGCGGCCGGGATACCGGGCGGCAATTCCCCGGCACCAAGCACGGCCCTTGCCGCGCCCGCGATGGCGGCGTCGGCAGGCTGCCTGCCCGGATCGGCACCTGGATGCCCGCCGGTTGCGGCGCCAGTCAGCGCGGGAACCGAAACGCCCGGGGGCCAGGGCGCTGGTGAAGCAGAGCTGCCGGGCCTTCGGCTGGGAGGCGTCATCCGCCGCAGCAATGGACCGACGATGATCATCGTGAACGGCGAGGCGCAGGCTGCGCCGCCGGGCGGAGTGATGCGCGGCGCGGTCACTTTGCAGGCGGACGGGCGCTCCGTCGTGCTCAAGCCGGGCCAGCGCTACGACCCGGCCACGGGGGAAGTCCATGAAGCGGCACGCTAAACAGCGTGGCGCAGCGCTGCTGACGCTACTGCTGATCGCCACGGTGGCGTTGGCGGCAGTCTTGCTGTCGGCATTCAGCGGCAGCAGCAGCGAGCGCGCCCGCGAGCTGCGCACCCATGCCTTGCTCGCGCAGGCCAACGAAGCGCTGATCGGTTTCGCGGCGACCCACGGCCGCCTGCCGCGGCCCGCGCCGCTTGCCGCTGGCCGCGCCACGGGCGCCGCCACCGCTGCGGGCGCGGGCGAGGCGGGACGCGAACGAACAGTGCCCTGCGCAACAGAGGCCGACTGCACCGGCCTCCTGCCCTGGATGGACCTCGGGCTGCAGGCCGAGGACAATTGGGGCCACCCGTTGCGCTACAGCGTATCGCCCGCATTTACGGTCGCGCCACTGGAACGGACAGCGCTCATTGCCAGCAAACGCGTGCTGTCGCGCGACGCGAACGGCGCGCTCTTCTTCGTCGCCGGACAGGATGTCTGTTCCCTCGCCGCACAGTGCGCACCGGCGGTCATCCTCTCGCGTGGCCGCAGCGATGCGCCCGGCAGCCAGGACGAAGCCGGCAACCTGCTGGCCACCACCGACTTCATGCAGCGCCCGCGCAGCGCAGAAGCCGGCGCGCCCGGTGGCGCCTTCGACGACCTGCTCATCACCGTGCCGCTGCACATACTCTACGAAAGGATGGCGGCCGCCAAGACCCTGCCATGAGAAACCAAACCGCCTTCACCCTGGTTGAAATGGCGATCGTGCTGGTCATCGTCGGCCTGCTGCTGGGCGGCATGCTGGCGCCGCTGTCGGCGCAGATGGAGCAGCGCCGCGCCGCCGACACGACCAGGGCGCTGGAAGAAGCGCGCGACGCGCTGGCCGGATTCGCCGCCCGCAACGGCTACCTTCCCTGCCCCGCGATCTCCGCCTCGAACGGTCTGGAAGACCGCACTGGCACGCGCTGCAGCAACGAACGCCGCCTCGGCTTCCTGCCCTGGGCGACCCTCGGCCTGCCAAAGCTCGACGCCTGGCAGCACCTTTACCTGTACAGCGTCACGCCGTCCTTCAGCGACAGCGGAGCACTGTTCCGCCTCAGCACGCCGCGCGACATCACCATCGCCAGCCGCGATGCTGGCGGCGCGCTGGTCCCGGCCAGCGGGCAGAACGATATTCCCGCGGTAGTGCTGTCGCAAGGGCGCAATGGCTTCGGCGCCTTCAGCGACGTCGGCGTACAAGCAGCCGACATGGGCCAGGGTAATGTCGATGAAAAGGCCAACTTCCAGGCCAACGGCCGCATGTTCGTAGCACGCGACCGCGCCGACAACCCCGCCGCTGCGGGTGGCGCCTATGACGACATCGTCGTCTGGCTGTCGCCCAACATCCTGTTCAACCGAATGCTCGCAGCCCAAAGGCTGCCTTGACATGCAACTTAAGGAGAGCGCCATGAGACACCGCGGCTTTACCCTCGTTGAAATCGCCATCGTCCTGGTCATCATCGGCCTGCTGCTTGGCGGCGTCCTGAAAGGCCAGGCCCTGATCGACAGCGCCAAGGTCAAAAGCATCATCCAGCAGGCTACCGCGCTGCAGGCGGCAGTCAACTCCTACCAGGACCGCTTCCGCGCCCTGCCCGGCGACGATATCCTGGCCACCACCCATGTTCCCGGAGCGGCCGGCAACGGCAACGGCGATGGCCAGATCAGCGAGTACCAACTGGCGCCGCAGCACCTGGCGCTGGCGGGCCTGATCACCGGCTCCTACAACGGCACCACGGATTTCATGACCAGCGCCCAGGGCGGCGCGGTGTATATCTACAACGACGTGGTGGGCGGCCGGGGCGGCAACGGCATCCGCTTCGACAACCTGCCCGACACCTTTGCCGAGCAGATCGACGCCAAGCTCGATGACGGCAAACCCGATTCAGGCAACGTGCGCGCAACTGGGCCTTATACTAATAACGGAACCATCATTACGCGCCTCGCAATCTTCTTCTGACAGACCTATGACAGCAAACTCTGAACGGCGCCGCGTCTTCCTGATGCGGCATGGCAGCGTGACCTATTTCGACCAGGCCGGCAAACCCTACCTGCCCGAAACCGTCCCCCTCAACGAGGCAGGCCGTGCACAGGCTGCGGCCGCCGGCCAGGCCTTCGCCGCCGATGGCATCAAGTTCGACCGGGTCATCGTTTCCGGCCTGCCGCGCACGATCGAAACCGCGCAGCGCGTGCTGGCGGAAACCGGCCAGCACGCGCAACTCGAAACCTGGCCCGAACTGGCCGAAATCCGCGGCGGCAAGCTGTCCGGCATCCCGGACGATCAACTGCGGGAAGCCTTCACCGGCGCTTTTGAAGGCGTAGTGCCGGAGCAGCGCCGCTTCCTCGGCGGCGAATCGGTCGGCGAGCTGATGGACCGCATCCATCCCGCCATCGCCAGGCTGCTGGCCGACGATGGCTGGGATACCGTGCTGCTGGTCCTGCACGGCGGCGTCAATCGCGCCATCCTGTCCTATGCCCTGACGGGGGGCCAGCGCCTTTTCCTCGGCAACCTGTCGCAGGCTGCAGGCTGTATCAACGCCCTCGACGTGGGCCAGGAACGGCACGACTGGATCGTGCGGTTTTCGAACTTCGCCCCGCCCGCGCCACTGCAAGCCGCCACCCGCAGCACCACCATGGAACAGTTGTTCAAGGAATATTCCAAATCCCGCTTGCTTTCCCGCCCACAAAAATAGTACGATCGTTCGAAAGGAGGCATTATGTTCGAAGAATTCATGGGCACCAAGGCAGTGTCGGAGCGCCACCGTTTCGACACCGCCGCACTGGACGCATACCTGCGCCAGTACGTGGAAGGCTATCCGCAAGGCGAATTGAAGGTCGAGCAGTTCAAGGGAGGCCAGTCGAATCCCACCTTCAAACTGACGATCGGCGGCCAGCAGTATGTCCTGCGCACCAAGCCGGCTCCGGCGGCCAAGCTGCTGCCATCCGCCCATGCCATCGAACGCGAATTCCGCGTGATGGACGCGCTGCACAAGGCAGGTTTCCCGGCCGCCCGCCAGTACTGCCTGTGCATGGACGAAGAAGTGATCGGCCGCGCTTTCTACCTCATGCAATTTGTCGAAGGCCGCGTGCTGTGGGATCAATCCCTGCCCGGCATGACGCCTGCAGAACGTGCTGCGATCTACGATGAACTCAATCGCGTCATCGCGCAGCTGCACACCATCGACTACAACGCCATCGGGCTTGGCGATTACGGCAAGCCGGGCAACTACTTCCAGCGCCAGATCGAACGCTGGAGCAAGCAGTACAAGGCAGCCGAGACCGAAACTATTGAAGCGATGGACCGGTTGATCGCCTGGCTGCCCGCCAACATCCCGCCCGGCGAGGACACCTCGATCGTGCACGGCGACTACCGCCTCGACAACATGATCTTCCATCCCACCGAGCCGCGCATCCTAGCAGTGCTGGACTGGGAACTGTCGACGCTCGGGCACCCGTTTGCGGACTTCAGCTACCACTGCATGAGCTGGCACATCGAGCCGGGCAAGTTCCGCGGCATCGCCGGCCTGGACCTGAAGGCGCTCGGCATTCCCTCGCAGCGCGAATACATCGCGCGCTACGCCGAACGCACCGGCAAGGCGATCCGCCTGGAGGACTTCAACTTCTACCTCGCCTTCAATATGTTCCGCCTGGCCAGCATCATGCAGGGCATCATGAAGCGCTACGTGGACGGCACGGCATCCAGCGCACAGGCACTGGAATCAGGCAAGCTGGCGCGCCCGATGGCGGCCATGGGCTGGGCCTACGCCCAGGGCAAGGCAATCGAATAAGGAATCGGCATGGACTTCGACTACTCCCCGCGCACAAAAGAATTGCAGGCGCGCCTGCTGGCCTTCATGGACCAGCACATCTACCCGAACGAGAAAGCCTTCCATGAGGAGGTGGATCGCAACGGCCGCGAGAAAGGCAACCGCTGGATTCCCACCGAGCTGATTGAGCGCCTCAAGCCGCTGGCCCGGGACCAGGGCTTGTGGAACCTGTTCCTGCCCCGCTCCAGCCGCGCTCCGGAAGGCCTGTCCAACCTCGATTACGCGCCATTGTGCGAAATCATGGGGCGCGTACCGTGGGCGTCCGAGGTGTTCAACTGCTCCGCACCCGACACCGGCAATATGGAAACGCTGGAGCGCTACGGCACGGAAGAACACAAGCAGCGCTGGCTGGAACCGCTGCTGCGCGGCGACATCCGCTCCGCCTTTGCGATGACCGAACCGGCGGTGGCCTCGTCCGATGCGACCAATATCGAAACGCGCATCGAGCGCGACGGCGACCACTACGTGATCAACGGCCGCAAATGGTGGATCTCCGGCGCCGGCGATCCGCGCTGCCAGGTGTATATCGCCATGGGCAAGACCGATGTCAGCGCCCCGCGCCATGCGCAGCAGTCGATGGTCCTGGTGCCGGCCGATGCGCCGGGCCTGACGGTTCTGCGTCCCTTGCCGGTCTTCGGCTACGATGACGCGCCGCACGGCCACTGCGAAATGGTGTTTGAAAACGTGCGCGTGCCAGTTTCCAGCATCCTGCTGGGCGAAGGGCGCGGCTTTGAAATCGCCCAGGGCCGCCTCGGTCCGGGCCGTATCCATCACTGCATGCGCGCCATCGGTGTCGCCGAGCGTGCGCTGGAGTTGATGGTGCAGCGCCTGACCTCGCGGGTTGCATTTGGCAAGCGGCTATCGGACCAGGGCGTGTGGCGCGAACGCATCGCCGAATCGCGCATCAGGATCGATACCGCGCGCCTGCTGACCCTGAAAGCGGCCTACATGATGGACACGGTCGGCAACAAGGTCGCCCAGTCCGAGATCGCCATGATCAAGGTGCTGGCGCCCAATGTGGCGCAACAGGTGCTGGATTGGGCGATCCAGGCCCACGGCGCGGCTGGCGTATCGGACGATTTCCCGCTGGCCTACCAGTGGGCGGGCAACCGCACCCTGCGCCTGGCCGACGGGCCGGATGAAGTGCACCGCAACGCCATCGCCAAACTGGAGATTGCGCGCTTCTCGTCCACGACAAGCTAAGCTATCATCATCCTGCAGTCACTTTCCCGAAAGGACGTGCCGTGCAGGATGAATCCAGCAAGCCCTTGCCACCATTGCGGTCGCAGATCGCACTGCTGGCCGCGGCCTGCGCCGCGCCGGCACTATTGGCGGTGGCGCTGTTGCTGGTGTATTTCCAGCAGCGCGACTTGGGCCGCGCCGAGCTGCAGGTCCAGCGCATCGAACGCGCGGCGGCCGCCATCGTGGACCGCCAGTTGCTGGCCGCCGAAGCTGTGGCTCTCGCGCTGGCCAGCAGCCCCAGCGCCCGTAGCGGCGACCTGGTGGCCCTGCGCAGCCAGGCAAGCGGCGCCCTGCCGCCAGCCTTGCCCTACCAATCCCACATCCTGTTCACCGAAAACAGCGCGGCACAGCTCATGGCCGGCAATGCGCTGCCGGTCGACCGCGCCGCCAACGCGGCCCGCATCAGGTTCGCGCCGAATGCGCGTTCCGCAGTCAGCCTGCTGCGCGCGAACGGCAAGGAGCCAGCCCACCTGGCGGTCGACGTACCGATCCAGCGCGCCGCCAAGCCGCCCGCCACCCTCAGCGTCCTGCTGCCCGGCGATGCGCTGGACAAGGTAGCCGAGGAAATGCAGTTTGCCCCGGGCGCCGTGATCGCCGTACTGGCGCCCGACGGCAAGCTGGTGGCCCGCAGCCACGACGACGGCCGGGCCAGCGGCGAGCCTGCGGCCGACGCCTTGCATGGCCTGCCGCTGCAGGTCGGTTACCTGCGCGGTGCAGCCAGCCCGTGGAGCGTGGCCGTGGCCTCGCCAAGGCCGGAGGCGCTGCTTGCTTTCGACGGCCTGTTCTTCGCGGTGTTCGCCGTGCTGGCGGCGCTGGTATTGGCCGGCTTTGCCGCAGCTGCCCTGGCTGCGCGCCGCATCGCAAGCTCGATCGATGCCCTGCACGCGCCGGCCCAGGCGCTGGCAAGCGGCGCGCCCATCGAAGCGCCGCGCGCATCCTTCCAGGAGGCGAAGCAGATTGGCGACACCCTGCTGCGGCTCGACCGCGACCTGACCCGCCATCGGCAAGACCTGGAACGCGTGGTCGAAGAGCGCACGCAGCAACTGGAAAATTCCAACGCCCTGCTGGAAACGATTTACGCCACGGCGCCAGTGGGCCTGAGTTTTGTCGATACCCGCCTGCGCATCCTGATGATCAACGACTACCTCGCCTCGATGAACGGACTGGCGGTCAACGACCATATCGGGCGCCGCTTCGATGAAGTCATCAGCGACCGCAGCATGGTGGCCCAGGTGAACCAGGCCTACCGCCGGGTACTCGCCACAGGGGAGGCGGTGCCGAACACCGAGATCTGCGGCACTACCGCTTCGCGCCCCGGCCGCAGCAACCATTTCATTGCCGGCTATTACCCGGTCTTTGGCGCCGACGGGGCGATGGCCGGCATTACCGCCGTGCTGATGGATATCACCCAGCAGAAGGAGTCGGAAGCGGCGCTGCGCCAGTCCAAGGCCCTGTTCAAGTCGGTGCTGGAGAACATGCCGGCCATGGTGTTCGTCAAGGATGCCCAGCACCTGCGCTTTGAACTGCTCAACCGGCAGGGTGAACTGCTGCTTGGCCGGCCGCGCGAGGATTTGCTCGGCAAGAGCGACCGCGATTTCTTCCCGCCGGAGCAGGCAGCGGCTTTCGTGGAAGCCGACCGCAAGGTGCTGGCGTCGGAACAGGTGATGGAAATACCTGAAGAAGCGGTACGCATCGCCGCCGGGGAAATGCGCTACCTGACCACCCGCAAGGTGGCCCTGCGCAACGAACAGGGCATCGCCACCCACCTGCTGGGCATCTCGCTCGACATCACAGACCGCAAACGTGCCGACGAAGCCTTGCAGCAAACCTCCCTGAGCCTGGCGCGCAGCACCAGCTTCCTGCATACAGTGACGGAAAACCTGCCGGGCCTGGTGGCTTACTGGGACGCGGAGCTGCGCTGCCATTTCGCCAACAAGTACTTCCTGGCCTGGTTCGGCAAGACGCTGGAGCAGGCCATGGGCGAACCCATCGGCAACGTGCTGCCAGGCGCGTTGCTGGAACAGATCCGGCCGCACATCAATGCCGTGCTCGATGGCAGTCCGCAGCACTTTCTGCGCGAGCTGGAACTGCCGACAGGCGAGCCGCGCTATGCATGGATCAACTTCATTCCGGACCGCGGCGAAGCGGGCGCCGTGCGAGGCTTTTATGCCCTGGGCTCGGATGTGACCGAACTAAAGCGCGGCGAATTGAAATTGCAGGAGCTGAACGAACAACTGATGCGCGCCCGCGACCGGGCGGAAGCCGCCAGTCGGGCCAAGAGTGAATTCGTGGCCAACATGAGCCATGAGATCCGCACGCCGATGAACGCCATCACCGGGCTGGCGCGCTTGCTGGAAGAAGCGCCGCTGGAACGGCGCGAGCGCAGCTACGTCAGCAAGATCCAGCTCGCGACGCAAAGCCTGCTTGGCGTGGTCAATGACGTGCTGGACTTCTCCAAGATCGAGGCCGGCCAGCTGCAGCTCGAGCAGGCGCGCTTCAACCTCGAGCAGTTGCTGGCCGCGACGGCCGTGCTGGTGGCAAACGGCGCCTGGGACAAGGGCGTGGAACCGGTGTTCGACATCGCTCCTGCGCTGCCGACGGAAATGGTGGGCGATGCGATGCGCCTGCAGCAGGTGTTGCTCAACCTCCTGAGCAATGCCATCAAGTTTACCGAGCGGGGCGAAGTCGTGCTGACGGTACGCGAGGCGCCAGGCAGCGCCAATTCGCTGATGCTGGAATTTACCGTGCGCGACACCGGCATCGGCATCCCGGCCGAACAGCAGCCCCATATGTTCGACGCCTTTTCGCAGGGCGACAGCAGCACCAGCCGCCGCTACGGCGGCACGGGGCTGGGCCTGGCCATCGCGCGCCGCCTGTCGGACTTGATGGGCGGGGTCATCGCCGTGGAAAGCACGCTGGGCCGGGGCTCGACTTTCCGCTTTACCTGCCCCCTGCAGCGCGTTGCCGGCAGCGGGCCCCGCGCAGCAGCAGCCAGCCTGCACGGGCTCAACGTACTGGCTGTCGACGATAACGCCAGCGTGCGCCAGGTGCTGCAGCAGGCCGGCAACGCCATGCAATGGACGACAACCACCCTGGCCACCGCCGCCGAGGGCCTGCAGGCGCTGCGCCAGCACCGCTTCGACCTGCTCCTGCTCGACAACGCAATGCCCGCCACCGACGGCATCGCCATGCTGGTGCAGGCGCGCGACGAAAACCTGGCATTGCCCAAGGTCGTGTTGATGGCGCCGGAACGCTCCAGCGACGATTTGCAGCAACTGGCCGACAGCCTGCAGATCGACGCCGTGCTGGCCAAGCCTTTCACACCATCGCGCTTGTTCGATGCCGCCCTGGCCGCAATCACAGGCATCAACCAGCCGGAGCACCGAAGCAGCCAGGCGGCGCTTTCCGGCAGACTGGCCGGTATGCACGTGCTGCTGGTGGAAGACAATGAGATCAACCAGGAAATGGCGCGCTACATCCTGCTCCACTGCGGTGCGCAGGTCGAAGTAGCGTCCAACGGCGAGATCGCGCTGGACATGCTGCGCGACGACCCGCAACGTTTCGATGCGGTACTGATGGACTTGCAGATGCCCGTGATGGACGGCTACCGCGCCACCGAAGCGATTCGCTCCATGGGCCTGCGCAGCCTGCCCATCATCGCCATGACCGCCAACGTCATGCCGGAAGACCGCATCCGCGCCATCGAGGCAGGCGTCGACGCGCATATCGCCAAGCCGATCGACGTCGACGAAATGATCGCTACCCTGAGGCGTCTCGCGCCCCTCCACCCGGAGCTGGCGAACGGTCCATCGGCCGCACCCCCCGCTGAGCAGCGCAAGGATGGCCGTCCGTCCACGGTGCCCGGCATCGACCTGGAAGCTGCATTGCGGCGCGTGGCCGGCAACTATGCGGCCTTCGCCGGCCTGCTGAAGCGCTTCGAGAATTCGCAGGGCGACGCCGTGCGCGAAGTGCGCGATTGCCTGGCGCAGGACAAGCGCTACGCCGCCACGCGCGTGCTGCACCGGCTGAAGGGCGTGGCCGCCAACCTCGGCGCCACCGATGTGGCGCGCCTGAGCGCCCAGGCCGAGAGCGCTGTCGCCGAAGGGCAGGACAGTTCCGCTGCAGCCCTGCTGCTGTCGCTTGAACAGGCACTGGCCGTGGTGATCAACGCCGCACGCGAATTGCCGGCGCCGGTGCATGCCGCCGCCGGCAGCACGCCCGTGTCCAACTGGCCGCAAGCCCTGGGCGACTTGCAAATGCTGCTCCGGAACAGCAATATGCGCGCCCTGGCGGCGTTCAAGGCGCTCACCCCTATCTTCGAGCAGCGCTGCCCGGACCTGCTGCCCGGCTTGGCCAATGCCATCGAAACGCTCGACTTCAGCAACGCCGAACAACGGCTGCAGGAGATCATGAAACGGGAGGAAACCGCATGACATGGACCGACCAGGCGCACAATGGGCGCCTGCTGATCGTCGATGACGCCATGGAGAATATCCAGATCCTCAACCACGTGCTGGGTGAGGAGCATGAAGTCTTGTTCGCCATGAATGGCGAGAAGGCGCTGGAGCTGGCGCACCAGCACCAGCCCGACCTGATCCTGCTGGACGCAGTCATGCCCGGCATGGACGGCTACGAAGTATGCGCCGCCTTGCGCGCCGCATCGGATGTGCGCGATATTCCGATCATCTTCGTCACTGCGCTGACCACGCCCGAGGACGAGACCCGGGCGCTGGAAGCGGGCGCGGTCGACTTCATCACCAAGCCATTCAATGTTGCCGTGGTGCGCGCCAGGGTGCGCACGCACCTTACACTGAAACGCCAGTCCGACGCCATGCGCGAGCTGACCCTCACCGATGCCTTGACCGGTGTCGCCAACCGCCGCAGCTTCAACGAAGCGATCCAGAACGAATGGCGGCGCTGCGCCCGTTCGGCCACGCCGCTATCGGTGATCATGATCGACATCGACTATTTCAAGCTTTATAACGACGCCTACGGCCACCTGGCCGGCGACTCCTGCCTGAAGCAAGTGGCCGACACCATGCTGCAATGCGCCGGCCGTTCGCCTGACCTGCTGGCGCGCTACGGCGGCGAGGAATTCGTCATCCTGCTGCCCCAGGTCGACGCGCAGGGCGCAGAAACGGTGGCCGAGCGCATCCTGGCCAGCGTGCGCGCGTTGGCGATCCCGCACCGCATGTCGTCGGCCGGCGACACGGTAACGGTCAGCCTGGGCGTGGCCACTCTGCTGCCGGGCAAGGGCGGCACCCCGGATGCGCTGGTGCGCTGCGCCGACAACGCCCTTTACCGGGCCAAGAAAGATGGCCGCAACCGCTATTGCGTCGAGGTTGGAGATCAGGGGTAGCGGCGCATCAGGAATTCCGCCACGCAGGCTGGCTTTTCGCTGCCCTCGCATTCGACCGTGACTTCCCATGCCAGCTGATGGCCGCCAGCCACTGCGCTGATGCTGCGCAGCACGACATGGCCGCGCACGCGGCTGCCGACGGGGACCGGCGCCGGGAAGCGCACCTTGTCCAGGCCGTAGTTCACGCCCATGCGCATGTCTTCCATGAACAACGCATCTTGCAGCAGCCCGGGCAACAATGACAGCGTCAGGAAGCCGTGCGCCACCGTGCCGCCATAGGGCGATTCAGCGGCGGCGCGCGCCGGATCGGTGTGGATCCACTGTTCGTCGTTGGTGGAAACGCCGAAACTGTCGACACGCTCCTGCGTGATGTCGACCCAGCCGGAGACGCCGACTTCCTGCCCCACCAATGCTTCCAGTTCCGCCACGTTACGTACCAAGCGCGCCATTAAGCTGCCTCCTTGAATCCCGGCTGCGCGATGAAGCGTTCCAGGTGATGATCTGCGTCGCCCAGCGTGATCTCGATCATCGCCAGTCGCTTGAAATAGTGGGCGGCCGGCAGTTCGTCCGTCACGCCCATGCCGCCATGCAGCTGCACCGCCTGCTGGCCGACAAAGCGTGCAGCTTGCCCTATCCGCGCCTTGGCGGCTGAAACCACGCGGCGGCGCTCTTCGTCGTCGGCCGACCCGGCCCTGGCCGCCGCCAGCATGGCCATCGAGCGCGCCTGCTCGAGGTGGATGAACATGTCAGCCATGCGGTGCTGCAGCGCCTGGAATTTCCCGATCGGTGCGCCGAACTGCTGGCGGGTTTTCAGGTATTCGAGCGTGGCGGCAAAGAGCGCGTCCATGGCGCCGATGGCTTCCGCGCAGAGAAGCGCAGCGCCATAGTCGGTGGCCGCCTCGATCAGCGGCCAACCTTGGCCCTGCGCGCCGAGCAGCGTGCCTTGCGCGTCCTTGAATTCCACCGTTGCGGCGCGCTGGCCGTCGATGGTCCGGTAGTCGGTGACCTGCACACCTGGCGCGTCGCGCTGCACCAGGTACAGCGAAATGCCGTCAGTATCGCGCTGGGCGCCGCTGCTGCGTGCGGAGACGATCACGGCGCCGGCCTGGCCGCCGTGCAGCACCACCGTCTTGCGGCCCGAGATGCGGCCAGCGCCGGCGCCGTCGGTCACCAGGATGTCGTTCAGCGCGTGTCGCGAGTGCTGCTCGCCGAGCGCGCATGCCAACTTCAGCTCGCCGGTGGCAACGCGCTCCAGCAAGTCGTCCTGGCCTCCCGCCAGCTTGAGGAACTGCGCCCCCAGCACGGTGGCGAAGTACGGCTCGACCACCAGGCCGCGACCCAGTTCCTGCATCACGACCATCATGTCGACCGCGCTGCCGTTGAAGCCGCCCTGCTCCTCCGGCACCGGCAGCGCCAGCATCCCCAGTTCCACCAGCGTAGCCCAGGCCTGGCTGCAAACACCGGCCTCCGAGTGGATGATCTTCTTGCGCGCCTCAAAGCTGTAGTCCTTGTCGACCCAGCGGCGCAGCGCATCGGCAAATTGTTGTTGCTCTTCGTTGAAGCTGAAGTCCATGCCGCCTCCTTACAGTCCCAGGATCATCTGGGTGATGATGTTCTTCTGGATTTCGTTCGAGCCGCCGTAGATCGAAGTCTTGCGGAAGTTGAAATAAAAGGCCGCCAGGGGCGACGCCTCGTCGTCACCGGCCAATGCATGTTCGCGCTTGCCATCGAGGTAATCCGGATCAAAGGGCAAGGATTGCGGGCCCAATGCTTCGACCATCAGCTCCGTCAGCATTTGCTGGATCTCGGAGCCACGCACCTTCAGCACCGAAGCCTGCGGCCCGGGGCCATGCGCTTCCTGCGCAATGGTGCGCTGCACGGTGACCTCCAGCGCCATCAATTCGATTTCCAGGTTCGCCACGCGCGCCGCGAACAGCGGGTCCTCGAGCAAGGACTTGCCGTTCTTCTGCTGCTGGTTCGCTAGCTTTTTCAGGAACAGCAGTTCGCGCCTGGAGCGTCCCACCGCCGCAATACCGGTGCGCTCGTGGCCGAGCAGGTACTTGGCGTAAGTCCAGCCCTTGTTCTCCTGGCCGACCAGATTCGCAATCGGCACACGCACGTTGTCGAAGAAGACTTCATTGATCTCGTGATCTTCATCCAGCATGATGATCGGCCGTACGGTGATGCCGGGAGCCTTCATGTCGATCAGCAGGAAGGAAATGCCTTCCTGCTTGCGCACGTCCTGGTCGGTACGCACCAGGCAGAAGATCATGTCGGCGTGCTGGCCCAGCGTGGTCCAGGTCTTCTGTCCGTTGACGACGTAATGGTCGCCCTGGCGCACCGCCGTGGTTTTCAAGGACGCCAGATCGGACCCTGCGCCCGGCTCGGAATAGCCCTGACACCACCAGTCGGTGCAATCGAGGATGCGCGGCAGGTAATAGGACTTCTGCTCCGGGCTGCCGAAGGCCATGATGACAGGCGCCACCATGTTGATGCCGAAGGGCAGGATGGGTGGGGTGCCGGCAATTGCGCACTCCTCTTCCCATATGTGGCGCTGGGTGGCATCCCAACCCGGGCCGCCGAATTCGGTCGGCCACGCCGGTGCAGCCCAGCCTTGTTTGGCGACGATCTTATGCCAGCGCACAAAATCTTCGCGCTTCAGGCGAAGGTGCTTGCGGACTTTGGTTTGCAGGTCGGCGGGCAGGTTCGCTGCCAGGAATGCCCGCACTTCAGCGCGAAAGGCCTCATCCCTGGCAGAGTAGTTCAAGTCCATGCTGTCTCCTTGAATTGGTCGCGCCAGCAAAATAGCACGACCGTTTCAAAGAGTCTACAGCGCTTTGCGCCTCCGCGCCACAAAGCCAATCAGGCCCAGGCCCGCCAGCAACATGGCATATTCCCCAGGCTCGGGCGCCGGCGAAACAGCGACTTCACGACCGAACATGGTCAGGTTGGAAAAGTCGGGATGGGCTTGATTATTTCCCGTGAACCAGCCGATATTCCAGGTGCCGCTCAGGGTCTGGCCGGCATTGATGTCCAGGTTATCGAACAGGAAGGCACCGGCACCGTTTGCAGCCTTGAGCGACAGCACCAGGTCCAGCGAAACGCTTTGCGCGCTGGTATTGGTGACGGTCCAGGTGCCGGTCTTGCCGTCCCCTGCATCGAAGCTGAAATTCAACGCGTTAAACAGGCTGAAGCCCGTACCGGAACCACCTTCGTGCTTGCCCAGCAAGGTCCAGTCGCCGCTGCCGAAGCTGTCGAAGGTGGCGCCCATGCCGCTGGTGTTGCCACTCAGGCCCGCCTGAGGATTCCAGCCCGAGGTGAAAACGAAGGCGTCGGCGCTTTGCGCGTCGAGCGTGACATCGTCTGCGGAGGTATTACCGATAGTTGTAGCGCCGAAGGCGCTTGCCGCCAGGAGCATGCTGCTGGCAGCCAATGCAAACTTCTTTGCAATTGGTTCCATTCCGATTCCCCTTCTGGTGAAGTTAAGACTGCCACTTCAATGTAGCGGTTTAGCGACCTCGACGGCGTTCATTACCTTTCCGAAATATAGCTACTCCGTGCCGCGCCGGCGGGCAAGCAATCCAAGCATGCCAAGCCCCACCAGCAGCATGCCGTATTCGCCAGGCTCAGGCAGGGCCGACACGTCGCGCCCAAACAACGCGAGGTTGGAAAAGTCCGCATACGCGTTGTTGGCCCCCGTGAACCATTCGCTGCGCCAGGTACCGTTCAGGGTCTGCCCGGCGTTGATGGCCTGGTTATCGAACAGGAAGCCCGCGCCAGCATCGGCTGCGTGCATGGCGAAAACAAGGTCGAGCACCATGTTCGCGGCGCCCGTGTTGTGCACCGACCAGTTACCCGTCGTGCCGCTGTTCATCGCGAAACCGAACTGCAGCACGCCCATATTGCCGAAGCCGGCATTAAGGTCGTACTTGTCGAGCAAGCTCCAGGCACCGCTGCCAAACGCATCGAAGGCGGTACCAAATCCGCTGGTGTCGCCGTTCACTCCTGCATGCGGATTCCAGCCAGCGGAAAAGACAAAGGCATCCGAATCGAATCCACCGAGCGTGACGTCATCGGCCGATGTATTGCCGACGCCAGTCGCGCCCAAAGCGCTTGCCGCCAATATCAGGCTGGTGGCAGCCAAGGCCATCTTTCTTGCAATTGCGCACATGATAAAGCCCTCCTCTCTGAAAAAGACCGAACCTTTCAACAGCTTAGGTAGGCCGGCGTTGGAGGGGTTTGTGGGGGCACAAGCTTGGGCTGGCCGAAAAAGCACGGACATGCAAAAGAAACGCCGCAGATGGCCTATCCGCGGCGTAAATAAGGGGTATTAACTAGATTATTCTCAGCAGCGGGGCTGCCGGGCCGGCGGGATGCCGACACTTTCATATTATCAATTTTTGCAACTCAACACTCAATTTCTGCATTTCGTCGCATTCCCGCCATATGCAACCGCGGTGGCCGATAGGATGCTCTCATCCAAACTGGCTCGCACAACAAGGACACCACCATGCGCACCAAGCTCACCCTCGCCGCCATGATCTCCCTCACCCTGGCAGGCTGCGTCGTCGTGCTGAACGACAGGAGCGACTACGTCAAGGGCAACGGAACGACCGTCACTGAAACCCGCGACATCGCTAGCGCCACCGGCCTGCGAATCGAGAACCGCCATCGTGTCGATATGGATGTCGAAGTAAAGGTAGGCGGCGCGCCATCGCTGGTGATCGAGGGCGACAACAATCTGGTGCCGCTGGTGCATACCGAAGTGCGCGGCGAAACGCTGCGCGTGTGGACGGAAGAACGCCTGGACAGCCGCAAGCCGATCCACGTGCGTTACACGGTCCAGCGCCTGGACAATCTGGAATCGAGCGGCTCCGTGCGCACCGAGGTGCAAGGCCTGGCAGGCGGACCGTTGACCATTTCCCACACAGGCTCCGGCTACCTCGAATTGCGCGGCCGTGTCGAGCAGCTGGATTTGCGCCACGCCGGCTCGGGCCAGTTGTATGCGGACGGGTTGGAAAGCAAGTCGGCGGTGGTGGAGATGGTCGGTTCGGGACGCGTGAACATCGGCTCCGTACGCGGCCATGTCTTGCGCGTAACGTCATCGGGCTCGGGCAGCTTCTACGCGCGCGGCATCGTGCACGCGCTTGAGGTGCAGGTGCAAGGCTCGGGCAGCGCCCAGCTGAACGACTTGCGCGCCGACGAAGCCAACATCACCAGCAACGGCTCCGGCGGCGTGCAAGCCTGGGTCCAGCACAAAGTCGACGCCCGCGCCAACGGTTCCGGACGCATCGCCGTCACCGGCAACCCATCCCAGCGCAGCCTGTACGGCCGCAATACCTCGATCCAATAATAAAGTCAGTTGACCGTCAGTGCGAAGTCGCGGCCGGAGGTGGCGGTATTGCCGGCGTAGTCGGCGGCGTAAATGCGCAGCGTGTAGTCGCCCGGCGCCAGTTCGCTTACTTGCCAGCGGCCGGGTGCGACTTCGCCCTCAGACAGATGGCTAAGCAGCGAATAGGTGAAGCGCGTGGCCTTGCTGCCGTAGACGGTGATGCCGCTGTCGGCGGAGTACACTACCTTCACCGCTTCGCGCTGCTTGGGCAATTGGTCATAGGTTTGCATGATGCGCGGTTGCTCGTAGCCCGCAACCGGCGTGCCGTCAGCCTGCAGCAACTGGTAGCCCAGCTTGTACAGGCCCAGGCGGCGGCGTGCGAGGTTGCCGTCCATCTGGTCGAAAGCGTCCACCACCACGTTTACTTCGCCCAGGCTGCGCGCTACTTCCAGGCGTTTGCCTTTCCTGGCCGGCAGGCGTTTGTCGTTGGCGTCATACAGTGCAATGCCCTGGATGACCGGCGCAATGGTGTCGCGCAGGCCGGGGAATGGCAGCGCAAGCGGGTTCACCACGCGGCCGTGGTCGTACAGGTTGAGGTGGACGTGGGCCATCTGGTTCACCACGCCCAGTTGTTCGCCAACATAGAAGCGCGTGCCACGGCGAACGCGCACCCGTTCCGGCTTGCCTTGATCGTTCAACAGGAGCTGGAACCGGTCGTCCAGCGCACGGTTCTTCTTGTCGCGGCCAACCTTCATGTGGATATAGCTGGTCGTGCCGAGGTTGATGCCCTCGCCGAGCGAACCAAACGCCCAGTTGGGCAGCGGATCGCTGACCTTGGCTTTCTCGACCACGTGGACCGAGCTGCCGACATCGGCCTGTACGTCGAGGCCAGCGTGGAAGTGGTGGCGGCTGTCGCCGTCATAGCTTCCTCTCACCTCGCCCATCAGGCCAACCACCTCGTGCGGCTGGTTTTGCGGGAGAACGGGCCACGGCATTGGGCCTTCGCTGCGCCGTGCCATGAGATCGCTGGCTACCGTGGACGGTGCGCCGGCGGCCGGCATCGGCTCCGCAGCGTGTGCAGCGCCGATCAGCGGCGTACCAGCCTGCACGCCCGGGCTGGCTGGAGGCGCCTTGGCGACCTGCCCGACTGGCTGCGTAGGAGCCGCACCTGCGCCGGCATGTACCACGCGGTGCAGCCGCTGGGCGGAGCCGTCGGCGATGACCAGCGTGCCATCAGCCGCCAGCGCCAGGCTGCGCGGGCCGTAGAGCTGGATATTGCCATCGATGCCCGTGACAGGATCGGCGGGCCGCGTCGCGTCCGGCATTCCGGCTAGGTTGCCATCAGGCGCCAGTTGCAGCAGGCGTCCGCGCGACGATACCGCGATGTAGACGAATCCATCATGCGTTACCGCCAGCGCCATGGGGCGGCGCAGCAGCGGCTCTTTTTCGAGCTCCGGCGCGACGGCAATCGTTATCACTGAGCCGTCTGTGTTGATGCGGCGCACGGCATCGTTGCTGGTGTCGGCGATGTAGATGCCGTCCTTGCCAAGCGCAATCCCGCAAGGTGTATCGAACTGCGCTCCCTCGCCCGTGCCGTCAACGAAACCGGGGCGTCCGCTGCCCGCCAGCGTGGTGACGGTGCCATCGGCAGCGATCTTGCGAATCCGGTCGTTATAGGTATCGGCGACATACACCACGCCGGCTGCATCGACCGCCACGCCGACCGGGCCATTGAACTGGGCCTGGGCGCCCTGCCCGTCCGCAAAACCGGCAATGCCGCTGCCGGCCAGCGTCGAAACCGTGCCATCCACTGCGATCTTGCGGATTGCATGGTTGCCGGTATCGGCGACGTAGACGTTGCCTTCCTTGTCCAGCGCGATGCCGGAAGGAGTATTGAAGGCGGCGGCAGCGCCTGTACCCTCGCGGTAACCCTCAATGCCGCCGGCCAGCACGCGCACGCTGCCATCTCGCGCTAGCACCGACACGGTATTTTTCTCGCCGCCATCCGAAAAATAGACGTTGCCCTGCTTGTCGGCAGCGATGCCGTAGGGGTCGGCCAAGCCGGCATCCAGCAAGGTTTCCAGCCTCGCGGGCCAAGCGCGCTCGGTCGGCGCCGGGCCGCGCTTGACCGGTTCGGGCAAGCGCGCCGCCGCGGTGTTGGCCGATGAAGAATAGTAGAAATAGCCACCCGCCCCGGCAATCGCCAGTACTGCAGCCGCAAAAACAGTCAATTTGATAGATGTACGCACAGGCGGGATTTTACAGTCCCATCGCCGGGGCGATCAAAAAAGGTTCATCGGGAATTCCGATAGCGGCACCCTGAATTCCGGCGGCCGTAGCGGATCCGGGTCAGACCCTTGGGTCTGACCGAGGTTTACCGGTTCTGGATTGAAAAATCGAAAAAGCGAAAAGTCTGGCTGACGCGCCGGACAGTGGTCGCATTCCCAAAGTGCCAACCCGGTAACCCAGGGTCAGACCCAAGGGTCTGACCCCTCCTTTGCCACCGGCACTGGCCCGCTAATCCGCGATGGACAAAAAAAAGCCCGCTCTGGGAGCGGGCTGAAGTCTATTTCCTTGGAGGAGAATAGAGGAGACAGGTGCAAGTATGCTGCGGCGCGGTATATCTGTCTACTTTATTGTAGTAATACTAGATATAACCATCCGCAATATCACTTGTCGCTGACGTAAGGCAGCACACGGCTGGCCAGGCGGGTGTCGGTGCGCAGCACGCTGACCTCGTCGGCCAGGATATGCACTGCTTCATTCAACAGCACGTCCTTGGCATTCTTGGCGGCCTTTTCGGCATCCAGTTCCGCCGACAGCGTCCGTTCGTCCGCCTGCAGGCCGTCATCGGTGCGGATCGCGCCACGCACCTGGTTGGCCTGGCGCTGGGCGGCGCGCGGGTTGGCAGGCTTGGCGGCAATCGCCTTGTTCAGCGCATCTTTCGGGTCCGGCACCAGGATCGGATCATCCGGCGATGGACCGGCAGCCAGGCGCTGTTCTCGCAGCTTGGCGCGCGCTTCTTGCTGGTCGCGCTCCTTGCGGCGCACGGTTTCGTTCAGTGACACCACGTTGTCCTGGCGCTGCTTTTTGACATAGCTGATGTCGTCCAGCAGGTACTGGTAGTCCTTGTCCTTGGCAACACGTGCCTCGTGCTTTTTATCCAGCATCGGCACGATTTCCTTCAACTCGCCGGCCGGGATATACACCGCAGGCTTGATCTGGGTGTATGGCAGCGCGTTGTCGTAGCTCGATTCACCGAAGTTTTCAGCATCGCTGGTGGATGCCAGCTTGATGTCCGGCGTCACGCCGCGCAGCTGGGTGGTACCGCCGTTGATGCGGAAGAACTGGGCCACCGTCATCTTCAGTTCACCGAAGCGCGACTTGTCGCTCTGACCAAAGCGGTCCAGGTTGACAAGAGTCTGCACAGTGCCTTTGCCGAAGCTCGGCTCGCCGATCACGAGGCCACGGCCGTAATCCTGGATGGCTGCCGCAAAGATCTCGGACGCCGACGCAGAACCGCGGTTGATCAGCACACCCACCGGACCATCCCACGACAGGCCAGGCACGTTGTCCGCTTCCACTTCCACGCGGCCTTCGGCGTTACGCTGCTGCACCACAGGACCACGGTCGATGAACAGGCCGGTCAGCTCGACCGCTTCGGTCAGCGAACCGCCGCCGTTGTTGCGCAGGTCAATCAGCACATTGTCGACCTTCTCTTTCTTCAGCTCACCCAGCAAGCGGGCAACGTCCCGCGTGGCGCTCTTGTAGTCCTTGTCGCCCTTGCGGCGCGCATCCCAGTCCTGGTAGAAAGTCGGCAGCGAGATCACCCCGATGCGGCGCTTGACGGCGCCATCCTTGACTTCCAGGATCGAGCGCTTGGCCGACTGCTCTTCCATGCTGATTTTCTTGCGCACCAGCGACAGCACGAAGGGCTTGCCGTCCGGGCCGGCATCGGCGCCCAGCACCTGCAGCCTGACGGTCGAATCTTTCGGGCCGCGGATCAGTTGCACCACGTCGTCGATGCGCCAGCCCAGCACATCGGTGAATTTCTCGGACTCGCCCTGTGCCACGGCGACAATGCGGTCACCCACTTTGAGCTTGTTGGACAGGCCGGCCGGGCTGCCCGGCACGACTTCGCGAATTACAGTGTACTCGTCGCGGTTCTGCAGCACGGCGCCAATGCCCTCCAGCGACAGGCGCATGGCGATGTCGAAGTTCTCGGAAGCGCGCGGGCCCAGGTAGTTGGTATGCGGCTCGATCGACATGGCGTAGGCGTTCATGAAGATCTGGAACACGTCCTCGCTATTCAGCTTGCGCGAACGGGTCACGTAGTTTTCGTAGCGCTTGTCCAGCGTCTCACGGATCGACTTCTCGTCCTTGCCGGCCAGCTTCAGGCGCAGCCAGTCGTTCTTCACGCGCTTGCGCCACAGGTCTTTCACTTCGGCTTCCGACTTCGGCCAGTCGGCCTTCTCGCGGTCGAACTGGTAGCTCTCGTCCTGCGTGAAGTCGAACTTGGATTTCAGCAGTTCGCGGGCATAGGCCATGCGGTCGGCGAAGCGCTGCTGGTACAGGTTGTAGATAGCGAAAGGCGTTTGCAGGTTTTCGCTGTTGATCGCGTCATCCAGGCGCGACTTTTCCTTGCTGAAGGAATCGATATCGGCCTGGGTAAAGAACAGTTTCTCGCCATCGAGCGATTTGAAATAGCGGTCGAAGATCTTCTCCGACATCGCGTCGTCCAGCGGCGTAGCCTTGTAATGGTAGCGCGACAGCACGCGGGACGCCCACAAGGCGGCCTGGGTCTGCTGTGCTGCAGGCTTGACGGTGACGTCTGTCGCCTTGTCGGCCTGGGCTGCGCCCGCATAAGCGGTGATCAGTGCCAGGGACAGGGTGGCCAACAGGGTGTGCTTCTTCATCGGCTTGCTCCGAACGTAGGTGATTCTATAAGAATAGTGCTGATCCCATTTTACAGGATAGGACACTCTGTGGGAGAGTGGGACGACGGGCAGTGTGCTGGGCTTCACTTAAGCCAGCCTGAAGGCTGATCCACCTGGCAGGATTCACGCCAGGTCATTAAATTTTCGAAAAAAGCCATTTTGTAACGGGTGAAATTTCCGTACGGCAACTCGATATGAGGCCGATATATATGCGATGGGGGAACGCGAAGATACGGCACGGTTTTCCGCAATTATGGGAGCGAATATCGATGTCGTTAAGTACCTTTTGCGCATCAGCCATGCAGGACCAGGCCGCAGCGTTGGTCCGCGAAGTGTGCGCCATCACGCTACCAGGCCGTGCAGCCACGGGGTCGTCGTCCAGGCGTACCACCCCGCGCCTGCGATAAGCAGCAACGGCCATGAGCGCATGGCCAGTTTCCAGTCCGTCGCAGACGGCCAGCAGGCCAGAAACTGCGGCGCGACCAGGAAGGCCAGGGCGGCGTCCAGCGCTGCGAAATGCCAGGGGCCGCGCGTGCGCAGCACCGCAACCGACCATGGGATCAGCACCAGCAGCAGCGGCGCGAGCGCTGTGAAGACGGAGTTGTACCAGCGCGCGTTGGCGAGCTTGACTTCGCCCAGGCGATAGCCCTTGCCCTCGCGGCGCGGGATGATGGACAGGGAAACCGGCCGCGCAAATGTCAGCAGCCCGGCCACGAAATGGGCCAGTTCATGGCACAGGGTGCCCGGCAGCTGCATCAGCGTGAACACCACATAGCGCCGCGACAGCACCCAGATTGCCGCCGCAAGGCATAGCGACGGCGTCAGGTAAAACAGTTTATCCAATTAACCCGTATAGAAGCAGCGGCCGCAGGCCTGGCGATAAGCCTCGTTGCCGCCGATGCTGATTTGCTCGCCTTCGCGAATGCGCTCGCCCTTCTCGTCCACGCGGATATTCATCGTGGCCTTTTTGCCGCAGGTGCAGATATTCTTGATTTCCTCGATATCGTCGGCCAGAGCGAGCAGGTAGGCCGAGCCCGGGAATGGCTCGCCGCGGAAGTCGCTGCGCAAGCCGTAGCAGATCACCGGCACGCCTCTGGCCTGCGCCAGCTGGTGCAACTGCTTGACCTGCTGCGGCGACAGGAACTGCGCCTCGTCGACCAGCACGCAGGCCACTTTCTGCATGTCTTGCAGGAAGTTGGTCTCAGACGAGAACAGCTCGACTTCGCGCTGCGGCCCCAGGCGGGAAGTCACCTTGCCCACGCCGTAGCGGTCGTCGATGGCGGCGGTAAACAGGCGCACGACCAGGCCCTGCTCTTCGTAGTTATGGGCGACCTGCAGCATGGAGGTCGATTTGCCTGCGTTCATCGCAGAATAGCGGAAGTAGAGTTTTGCCACGGTGGAAATTATATTAAAAGTCGCTGCGCGATTATACGCGAGGCTCAACCCGCCAAAAAAGGTATAAGCTAGCGCAAAGAAATTCCTTCTTGGCTCAATCGAATCGCCACACAATGCGCGTTTTTCGCAAGGAGAGAAAATGCAGAATACCCGTCCTGCAGCTTTGTTCAGTCTGATCGGCAATACACCGCTTGCCGAAGTCACCCGCCTCGACACCGGCCCGTGCCGGCTGTTCCTCAAGCTTGAATCGCAAAATCCCGGCGGCTCCATCAAGGACCGCATCGGCCTTTCCATCATCGAAGCTGCCGAGCGTGAAGGCTTGCTCAAGCCGGGCGGCACCATCGTCGAAGCCACGGCAGGCAATACCGGCCTGGGCCTGGCCCTGGTCGGCGCCATCAAAGGCTATAAGGTGCTGCTGGTGGTGCCGGACAAAATGGCCACCGAAAAGATCCTGCACCTGAAGGCGCTGGGCGCCGACGTGCGCATTACCCGTTCCGACGTCGGCAAGGGCCACCCCGAGTATTACCAGGATTACGCCGCCCGGCTGGCCAGCGAGATCCCCGGCGCCTTCTTCGCCGACCAGTTCAACAACCCGGCCAACCCGCTGGCCCACGAAACCACTACCGGCCCGGAAATCTGGGAGCAGATGGCGCGCGAGATCGACGCCATCGTGGTCGGCGTCGGCTCCTCCGGCACCCTGACCGGGCTGGCGCGCTACTTCCGCAAGGTCGCCCCGCACGTCAAATTCATCCTGGCCGACCCCAAGGGATCGATCCTGAAGGAATACGTCGATACCGGCAAGGTGGCCGATACCAGCGGCTCCTGGGCGGTGGAAGGCATCGGCGAGGACTTCATCCCCGCCATCGCGAACATGGAGGCGATCTCGCAGGCCTACACCATCACTGACCAGGAAAGCTTCGACAGCGCACGCGCCCTGTTGCGCGCCGAAGGCATCCTGGCAGGATCCTCGACCGGCACGCTGCTGGCAGCGGCCCTGAAATACTGCCGCGAACAGAGCAAGCCGCAACGTGTGGTGACCTTCGTCTGCGACACCGGCACGCGCTACCTGTCCAAGGTCTACAACGATAGCTGGATGTTCGACCAGGGCCTGCTGCAGCGCCAGAAGCTGGGCGACCTGCGCGACCTGATCGGGCGCCTGTTCGAAAACGGCGACGTGGTCAGCGTGGCGCCGGGCGACACCTTGCTGATCGCCTTCAACCGCATGCGTGCAGCCGACCTGGCGCAGTTGCCGGTGATCGACAACGGCCAGCTGGTCGGCCTCATCGACGAGTCCGACCTCCTGCTGAAGGTCGAAAAAGACGCGGCCCAGTTCAAGGGCGACGTTGGCGGCACCATGACCAGCCGAGTCGAAACCCTGGCGCCATCTGCCGGCATGCCCGCCCTTCGTGATACCCTCGACCGTGGCTTGACCGCCGTGATCGCCGAAGGCGGCAAGTTCTATGGCCTGATCACCCGCTACGACTTACTCAACCACCTGCGCAGGACCTTATCTTGAGCGAAAAAAAGACCAAAGCCCACCTGGCCACGCGCGTCATCCACGCTGGCCAGCACCCTGATCCATCGACCGGCGCCATCATGCCGCCAATCTATGCCACGTCCACCTTCGTTCAGCAAAGCCCCGGTGTGCACAAGGGCCTGGACTACGGCCGCTCGCACAACCCGACGCGCTGGGCGCTGGAGCGCTGCGTGGCCGACCTGGAAGGCGGCGTGCAGGCCTTCGCCTTCGCGTCCGGCCTGGCCGCGATTTCCACCGTACTGGAACTACTCGACGCGGGTTCGCACATCGTGGCGGGCGACGATATGTACGGCGGCACCTTCCGCCTGTTCGAACGTGTGCGGCGGCGCAGCGCAGGCCATGAGTTCACCTATGCCGACCTGACCAACCCGGAAAACCTGCTGGCCGCCCTGCGCCCGGAAACGAAAATGGTGTGGGTGGAAACGCCGACCAACCCGATGCTGAAACTGGCCGACCTGGGCGCCATCGCGCGCATCTGCCGCGAACGCGGCATCCTGGCCGTGGCCGACAACACCTTCGCCAGCCCGATTGTGCAGCGCCCGCTGGAGCTGGGCTTCGACATCGTCGTGCACTCCGCCACCAAGTACCTGAACGGGCACTCCGACATCATCGGCGGGATCGCGGTGGTTGGCGGCGAAGAACGCCAGTCGGCCTGGCGCGAACAGCTGGCCTTCCTGCAGAATTCCGTCGGCGCCATTGCCGGTCCGTTCGACGCCTTCCTCGCCCTGCGCGGCGTGAAAACGCTGGCGATCCGCATGGAGCGCCACTGCAAGAGCGCCCTGGAGCTGGCCCGCTGGCTGGAACGCGAGCCCAAGGTCAGGAAAGTGTTCTACCCGGGCCTGGAGTCGCATCCCCAGCACACCCTGGCAAAGGCGCAGATGGACGGCTTTGGCGGCATCATTTCGATCGACCTCGACACCGACCTGGCCGGCGCCCGCCGCTTCCTGGAACGCTGCGAAGTGTTCGCGCTGGCGGAAAGCCTGGGCGGCGTCGAATCGCTGATCGAGCACCCTGCCCTGATGACCCATGCCTCCATTCCAGCCGCGCAGCGCGCCGCGCTGGGCATCGGCGATGGCCTGATCCGGCTCTCCGTCGGCATCGAAGATATCGAGGATTTGCGGCAAGACCTGCGCAATGCCCTTGACGCCATCTGAACGCCACTGCAGCAACTGCAAGCGCCCGATGCGGGTGCTCGACCTCTCCGGCCATTACCAGCGGCGGGTGGAGATCGACACCTGCCCGTATTGCTGCCTGGTGTGGTTCGACGACACGGAATCGGTGCGGCTGGCGGGACCTGGCATCGCTGCATTCGTGCGCGAGATCCATGGAGCGATGCAGGCTGGCGGCGAACACGCGCACGCGGTGTCGCTGGCGCGCGTCCAGTCCTGCCCGGCCTGCAACGCGCCGCTCAAGCGGGTGTTTGACATGTCGCGCTTCGGGCGCACCTCAAAGCTGGAATGCCCGCACGGGCATGGCTATTACCAGACCTACATTCTCTACCTGGCCGAGAAAGGCTTTGCCCGCCCCCTCGCGTGGTCCGATATCCGTTCCCTGCATGCCGCAGGGAAGGAAGTTTTTTGCGCAGGCTGCGGCTGTCCGCTTCCCGCGCGGCCGGTCGAAGCGTGCCCGGCTTGTCACTCGGCCGTCGGGATAATCGACCCCGCCCGCCTGGCGCTGGCCGTCGCGCCGGACGGTCCTGCCAGTAGCGTTAATGCCCCGGCAGTCGAGCAGCATCAATGCCACGCCTGCGGCGGCGCCATCGACCTGACGCGCGACATCCATTGCCCCCACTGCCACGCGCCGGTGTTGCGCCAGGATACAGAAGATGCCTCGGCTTCCGCCACGGCAGCCGCTAGCGCGGCGGAGGCGGCATTGGCCTCCGTGCGGGACGACTCCCACCGACTCAAGACAGCAAGCCAGCATGCGGTGGTCAATTTTGGCGAAGACCGCCGCACGCAGCGGCTGCGGAATGTCGAATTCCGGATGGCCGTCGGACTCCTGATTGGCGGCATTGCGCTCGCACTCATGGCATGGTACCGGCAGCCGGCCCAACGTGCCAACTGGAAACGCCAGGAGGCGCCGCTGATTTCGTACGCTCCGCGCTTCAAGGAGGCGGAGTTGAAGTGCGACCTGCATTCATCGGTAAGGCGCGAAGTGCGGGTGCGCCAATTGATAGTCGCGCCAGGCGCGCCGGGGCCGGTGCCGACCAACGCCACATACGGCGCGATGCAGGCAGCCTACATGCAGGCCAAGACCGTGCGAGCCGAATGGGAAGCCAGCGGCGCATTCGACATGCTCGAGCAACAGTTCGGCGTATCGAATGCGGACCCACGCAGCCTGCCGTCAGGCCTCTTTCGCCGCGGCGAAGCGTTGGCCGCAGTGGAACGCGCAGCTTTCTGCCTGCCTGTCCATGAAATCAGCCCGCCACTACTTGCCGAGGACGGCTTTCACGTCATCGAGGTGCTGGAAGCGCGTTAATCGGCGGGCCGTCGTGCAGGATCGCTGATGTTGAAGACGCGCCGGACCAGGCTTTCCAGCGCCACGAACACGCCCTCCACTCCAAAGCCGGCAATGAACGATAACGCCGACGTGCTGAGTGCCCAGTTGCCCAACAGCCCGATCTCACTGCCCGGCGTCTGGCCGGATGGATTGACGAACAAGGCAATGCAGGCGCCAATCGTGGCGCCCAGCGCCAACTGCAGCAAGGCCAGGGTGAAATCGCGCGGCGACAACAGGCTTTCGCGCATCTTGGCCCACAGGCCCCGCACCACTGCGGCGCCCGCGCCCAACACGCCGTAGCACAACGGCAGCACAGCCGTTCCCACCACCAGCGTGACGACGCGCGCCTGCTCCTCCAGGGCGCGTTGAACGCGGCCTTGCATTTCCGCCGGCGTCGCACTCGCCTGCACCGCGCCGTTCTCCGGCATGCGGCCGAACGGGCGAGCCAGCACGCTGTAGCAGGCCTGCCAGGGGACAAGCCAATCGCGCAGGTTCATGCTGATTGCGGCCGCCTGCGCCGTCAGTTGCTGGCGCCGCGTGCAAAGCTGGTACTCCTCCGTACTGCGGAAGTGCGGCGAGCCCGCCGTATCGGCCTCAGTGCAGAACTGCATCGGAGGCGCGGTAGTGCTGGCCGTGTGCTTGAATTCAGCTTCCGCAATCTCTTTGGACAGGGCGGCTTGCGCCGCCTGCACCGCATCGAGATGCTGCAGGATGGCGCTGCCACCGGCAACATGCCAGGACGTCACACAGGTCAGCACCAGTCCAATCAGCAGCAGGTAGACCACCAGCTTCATGCGCAGGTTGAAACTAGAGGCCACCCGTACCAGGCCTGGAAATGCAGTGCGGGCCAGGGTCAGGCGCGTCGGCTTGTCCCAGTGCGGGCTGTGTGCGGAGGCGTTCCCGCTGCCGCCGCCCCCGAACATCTTGTCGCGCAACCAGTTGCGCCAGTCGCGCCGGTTGTCCTCGCCCACCACCAGCAAAGTAAAGGCAATGGTCAGGCCCGTCGCCGGCCGTGCCGCGGCATTCAGCTTATCCTTCGCACACAATACCTTGACCGCCTGCGCCACGCGCTGTTGCTCGCTATCGGGCTGCGCCAGGCCGATAGCACACAGTTCATCGATGTGCGGCTCGCCGTCGTCGTGGTTATGGAAATTGTAGAGGCTCTTGTCCCAGCGTCCGGAGATGTGGTCAAGCAGCAGGAAGACTTCGTTCAGCTCGCGCACGAAGATGAAGTCTTCAATTCGTTGGCAGGACGCGCTGCCATTCTCGTCAGGATCGGAAGACATGGCCGCCTCCCCATTAGCAGGTTGTCACTTCATTGTGCGCCTGCCAAGGCGGGGAGGACTTTGCGCTAGCTCAAACGTGAACCCTATTCGCCCGGATGGTACTTGCGTTCCAGGTTCTTTTCGATGTCTTCCTTGTAGAACAGCACGTCCTTGAACTCGCCGCGCGCATACATCTCGGCCTGGTCGTTGAAGTGCGGCGACGCAGGATCGCCGCTTTCACCGCCGGCCAGGATGCTCTTGGCCCGCACCTTCGGCCCGAATTCAACAGCCGCCACGAAGCTATTGCCGCGTTCGCCATAAATGCGCCTGGTGCGCTGCTGCGACGTCATGCCGTAAGCAGCCAGCGCGCCGAAATTGCCGGACGCGTAAGGTACTGGAATGCTTGGCTTGTTATCGTCAAACGGCTGCACGATATCGCCGGTCAGGCGCTGGAAGCGGTTGATCTCGCCCCATGGTGTTTTCCAGCTGCCAAAGTCTGCGGCCAGCTTGTTCGAAGCACGCACCAGCGCTTCCAGCCGCTGTTTCGACGTCAGCTGGGTCGCCAGGTAATCGAGGACCGGCATGCCCCTGGCTTTCGCCGCGGCGCCGTATTGCTTCACCTGGTCCTGCAGCCAGTAGATGGCGACCGAAGTCGGCACCGATGTCAGCGAATAGCGCATGTCCCAGTCGCGCAGCAGCGTGACCTGTTCCATCACGGCGGCCTTGGACAGGTCGCTGGCCGGCGCCTCGTCATAGGCGCGCACCAGCAGCGGCAGCAGCGGTTCGAAGGCGGGCAACTGGCTGTCGTAAGCGGCGGCGATCAGGCTGTCGATGGTGAAGTCTTTCTTCCCTTGCAGGACGCGAACGGCGTGAATGCCGCGCGCGTTCTCGGGGTTGACCGACATGTAGGCCGGATAGTCCTCAGGGCGCGGACTATAGGCGCCGGCGGCAGAGAACGGCCAGTTGTTGGTGTTCTGAATCCAGCCATTTTTCGGGTTGAACAGCTGGATGGTCTCGCGCACCTGGTGCAGGCCTTTCCAGTCGGTCGCCGGCTCGGCGCCGTTGACCGGCTTGCTGTAGTCGAAGCGCGGATCGCGCACGGGTATGAAATTGCCGTGGAAATAGGCGATATTGCCGTCCGCATCCGCATACACGGTGTTGTTGGATGAGTTGGTGCGAAGCTCCATCGACCTGTAGAAAGCCGGATAGTTGCGGGCCTTGGTGCGAATGAAAGACTGTGTCAGCGCCTTCAGCGGTTCGTTCATCATCGCCACCGAGACCCACTTGCCATCCTGTTCGCGCACCACAGGGCCGCGATGCGTGAAATAGGCAGTTACCGTCTTCTCCGCCCGGCTGCCATCCTCCGCCTTGTATGGCAGTTGCACCTGCACGGTGCGGAAGGGTCGCAACTCCTTGCCATACTGGTAGAAGAATTTACCGCCCTTCTCCACCACGGTCTCCAGGTATTCGTCGATCACGTCGCCGCCGCCGGAAGTATGCATCCAGCCGATGCGTTCGTTAAAGCCCTGGTAGACAAAGAACTGACCCCAGGTTACCGCGCCATAGGCGTTCAGGCCCTCCTGGCTGTTCACGTGGATCTCCGGCCGGAAGTAGAACGAGGTGTGCGGATTGATCATCAACAGCGCGTGGCCCGACTTGCTCAGGGCCGGCGCGATCGCGAAGCCGTTCGAGCCGCGCGGCTCGTTATCCAGGTCGCTGCCAATGGCAGCCATGGACGGCGCCGGGCGCTTGCTGTAAAACGCCTTCAACAGCTCGACATTGACGGTTTCGATGTCGCCGCCGATACTGCCTTCGCTGAAGCTGAGCGCCATCCAGGGCTCGAAGCGGTTCAGCAAGCGCGCCTGAACCTGCGGGTGGGTGTGCAGGTAGTAGTTCAGCCCATCGGCCCAAGCCACCATCAGCTTCTTCAGCCAGTCCGGGCTGGCCTTGAACTGGGCCTTCAACTGCTCGGGCGTGATGAACAGCTTCATGCGCAAGTCCTGGTACAGCGCCTTTTCGCCCTCCACCTCCGCCAGCCGGCCCATCGCGTTGATGAAATTCAGCTCGATACGCTTGAAATCATCTTCCGACTGCGCGTACATCATGCCGAATACCGCTTCCGCGTCGCTCTTGCCGTAAATATGCGGAATGCCCCATTTGTCGCGCAGGATGGTGACGCGCTTGGCAATCGCTTGCAGGCGCAGTACTTCCGCAGGACTCAAGGCTCCAACCGCCTGTGAAGCGGCGGGGGCGGCAATCGCAGGAATGGCGCAGAACGCGACGAGCGCGGCATTCGGCTTCAGCATGCTTTATTGCTCCACCAGTTGTGCAATGCGTTCGCGCAGTTCGGCGTTTTCGGCGCGCAGCGCGGCATTCTTTTCCTTCAATTGCGAGATCTCGAGGCGCAGCACCTCCACCTCGGTCAGCGGGGCCGGACGTTCAGACGCTTCGTAATGCGGCTCGCCAGCATCCTCTTTCGGAGGTTTCGGCGGGCGGTTGGCGGCGCGCTGTTCGCGGATCTCGCGCGCTGCCTGCTGCAGGAACTTGCGGCCGCCGGCGACGGCCGACTTCTGGTCTTCTTCCGGCAGCGAAGCCACGGTGGCGGCGGCATTGATCGAGATCGTGCCGGAGCGCACGGCTTCCACCAGCTCCGGCGTCGCGCTGCGGGTGATCTTTTCGATCTGGCCAAGGGTATTGGCGCTCAGGCGCGCGGCGCGGGCGATGTCCTCGCGCTTGGCTTTCGGCTTTGGCGGCGGCGCCGCTTCTTCGGCTTCCGGGTCCGGCGGCGCAATGGCGGCATCTTCCGCCTTGGCCTGCTCTTTCACCACCTGCTCGCGCTTGGCCAGGATCTCCTGCTGGCGCAGGGCCAGCACGCCACGCTGGAAGTCCGACACGCTGCGCCGGCCCAGGTGGTTGTCGATCATCCACAGCATCACGTCTTCCATATCCTTGAAGCTCGTGTTCTGGGTCACTTTGAAAGGAATGCCGTGCTGCTGGCAGATCGAATAGCGGTTATGGCCATCGACCAACACATCGTTCCACAGCACCAGCGCATCGCGGCAGCCTTCAGCCAGCAGGCTGCGCTCCAGCGCAGTACGCTCAGCCTCGGTCAACGGCTCGATATAGTCCCTCAGGACGTCGTTAATCTTGATTTGCATGGGGTCTTTCCAGGGGATTCTGCGACCAGCATGCTACAACATTCCGCGACGATTTCAAGCGTTGCCAGATTAGCCACTATTGGATGTTAACGAACAGTCATGTCATAATAGCGGGCTTCAAAGTGCCCCGGTGGTGAAATTGGTAGACACACCGGACTTAAAATCCGTTGCCTGCAAGGGCGTGCCGGTTCGATTCCGGCTCGGGGCACCAATACAATCAAGGGCTTAGGCGATAGTCTAAGCCCTTGCCACATCTGGGGTGTCAACCAACTGTCAACAGCGCGATTGGGTTGAGTGCTTTTGCTTCTTGCAAGTGTTCGGGCGCGAGGTGCGCGTAACGCATTGTCATCGTCAAGTTTGCGTGCCCGAGAATCCGCTGCAGTGTGAGAATGTTCCCGCCGTTCATCATGAAGTGGCTGGCGAACGTGTGCCTCAGTGCATGGGTTAGCTGGCCGTCCGGCAATGCAATGGTCGTCCGTTCAATGCCTTCGCGGAAAGCGGTGAACGCCGTACCAAAGACTCTTTCCATGTCGCCGTGCTTATCAAAGTGCACACGAATTTGTTCCTCCAATTCGGAGCTGATAGGTACAGCTCTCACTTTTCCTGATTTCGTTCGTGCGTATTGAATCATCTCCTCTCGCACCTGGGAAATGCGAAGGTCCTCGACTTCACTCCAACGCGCACCGGTTGCCAGGCAGATTTTGCTGATCAGCATCACATGCGGATTTCGGCTGCAACCTAGCGTCGTGAGCAGCTCACTCACCTGATTAAGCGACAAATATGAAAGCTCGCGCTCAACGATCTTGAATTGTCGAAGCTTGGCCAGCGGATTGTCTTTGAGCCAGTGACCAAGCCGCCCGAGCTCATTGAAGACGGAGCGAAGATAGGCGTGCTCACGATTGAGGTTGTTTGCCGAAATTCCACTTGCTAGGCGCTTGGCCCGGTACTCTGAAAACATAGCCGCATTAAACGCCTCGGCCATTGGATTTCCCATCGCAACGCAAAGCGACTTAAGCCGCGCATACGTATCTTTTCCTGATCGCAGCCCGACGCCGTGATGCTCGAACCACATGTCCACCAGATCACTTAACTTGCGTCTGTCTCGCTTCTCCGGGGCCCACTCTGCTTGCTTGTTAACTTGAGTCTTTAGCCAAGCTTCCCAGGCTTTGGCTTCCGCCTGTGTCTTAAAGGTCTTCCTGTACCGCTTCCCGCCCCGTCCAGCTGGCTGAGAATCGACCAGCCACCCGCCTTCACTCTTTTTAATCGCCATTCTTTTCCAATTCGTTCATCGTCCTTTCCTCCTCTTCTCGCAACCGCTGTAGCTGCCCTATCAGCACCTCAAGTCGCAACAGCTGCTCATCTTGATCGAAGTGCGGATTTTCTTGCAATCGTTGCGTAATGTAGTCCAGCCTGTCTAGTTCAGCTTTGAACTTGCGTCCTGCCGCTCGGCGTTCCAGATGTAGAGCGTCGATCCTATGCGCCGTGTCTGGTGGACCGTGCGGATCGATATGACCATGCTTGGCGTCGGATATTCCCGTCGCAAGCCAAAAAGCATGTTCGGGCCAATGGCGTGCAGCAAATTCGATCATCTCGACTGTAGGTCGCTGCTTTCCGCTGAAGAAGTTGCGCCAGTGCGTCGCTGGGATTCCCGATAGTTCCTCCAGTTCCTTAAAGCGCCTCGACTGGCTGACGGTCAGCTGAACCACAGAACGAAGGCGATCGCTCAAATTGCACCGCTTAGGTGCGTCAGGAGAATTTTCCATGCTTGACATCAATCAAAGTAGGTATTATTGTTCGCTCACACGGTAAATATTACCGCATATAGAAATTTATGGATTAATTATGGGCGACATCCCGAAATTTGAACAGCTTGCATCAATGCAATTGTCGATTCCTTTAATGACCCGTGAGTCATTCGCTCAGGCAATTGGGCTGCCGCCATCAGTGATCATCGCCCAATCGGAGCGCGGCTACTGGCCGACCGTGAAAATCGGCAAGCGCGTTTTTGTTAATGTTGAATTGGTCCGGAAGCGCGCTTTGGACGCGGAGTACAAATGAGCATGCCTACCACCCCAGCTGTGCAAACGTGCTTGGTGCTGCTTGCAGTCTTTCGAGACCACTTCTTTACTCTGCCGCCGGAAGATCGAGCCGAAGTCGCTTCCCGAGCAATGGAGGTTTTGAATACCCCACCGACAAGCGGTGTGGATCGTCCTGCGCCGGAGGCCAAATGAGGCCGGTACGTCGTGCCTTGATGACAGCTCGCAAAGAGGCTTCCGACCTTTATTCGCAAGCATCGGCCTCGTCGTCGCGCTCGCGCCTGGCACGCCCTTCGCGCGCTGCCGAAGGCTGCGCGCTAGCGCAGACTGAGGAGCGCACGAAGGGCGCGCGACACGAGTTAGTGCCGCACTTTTCGCATGATTCTGGCGCGTTGGCGACCGCCATTAATAATATGGCGGAAAACCTAGCGGGTGAGAGCGACGCCAGTTGGAGTGCTATTAGCGACGAGCACTTTGGTCACGTTCAGTTGGTGATGACAGACAGCGGCCAGGTTAAAACAGTCATGGTCCGTCGTCCTGTCGAAAACCAATTTTGCATAATCGACTGGATCAATTTCTCTGTATCGGAAGATACATGGTGCCGGACTGCCCGTGAGCAGTTGATTTCGGACGAACAGTTCGTCACCGAGGCAAGTCGCCAGCTCGAGAAAATTTTCGGATTCGGCGTAACTGAAAAGTGCAAGACCGGGAAAAACTTCTTCAAGGAGTCCTGGATTCTCGGCGACGGAATGGGTTTTGTTTGCTTCGGCGGGCAGAAGTCGAAGATGGGCATCATCATTAGCGGCCATGGATGTCTGCATGCACTTCCTGGTTGGGAGGTTCGACTGCACGCATTCCTCACCACTGTAGCGATCGCGCCGAAAATATCACGGGTTGACATCGCACACGATGACTTTGACGGCGGATATCTTTCCGTAGATTGGGCTTTTGATCAATGGAAGGCCAATCGATTCTCCTTCAAAGCTGGCGGTCGCCCACCAGAAATTCAAAAGCATGGCAATTGGGATCGGCCAAGCGGAAAGGGCCGCACGCTGGCCATTGGGATGCGTAGCTCGTCTAAGTATGTCCGGTTCTATGAGAAAGGCCGGATGGAAGGCGACAAGGAGAGCAATTGGTGCCGCTGCGAGATCGAATTCAAAAACACGAACACGATTATCCGCCCCGATGTTCTTCTGAACCCCAGTGAATTTTTCGTCGGGGCCTATCCCTGCATGGCGGACTTCAAGAAGTTCAGCTTAGTCGACGACGGGTTACGTTTCGAAGCAAAGCGCCGCGCGGCTGTGATTAACCATGATGCGGCTGAAAAATGGCTAACTATTCAGTGCGGGAAATATATCCGCGTATGGCGCGAGCTGTACGGTGACAAAGAAGCATTGGACCGTTTGTGCTGTCCAGATGATGACTACTGGCCTAAGCGTCTGAGATCGCTGACTGACTCTGCTGCGTCAGGTTCCCCACCAATTCACAAGACACGGCTAAGCGAGGTGTTCGATGCAAACGATCCTCCTTTCGTGCCAACCCGCATGCAATTTTACAAAACCGTCCCATCATTTGGCCTCAATGGGGAAAACGGATTCAGGTAGGCCATTTAACAGGAGTAATCATGAAATTTAGCTCGACCGTCAAGGTTATGGGTATGAAGTACAGCAAAGGCAAGATGGACAACGGCACCGAATTCGACAGTACTAAGGTCTATGTCGAGACCGAGCTTGATACGAGCAAGGAAACAGCGATGGGCACCGCTTGCGCCGAGTATGGCCTCGGTAAAGCAGATGAGTACCAGAAATACAAACACCTGGCGAGCTCCTTGCCATTTATGGCAATCGCTGAGATGGAGATCGTAACGAACGGGAAGACTCAAAAGACCGTTATCCATTCCCTCAAACCACTCGAAGGTGCGAAGCAAGCTGCCGTTGGTGGCAAGAATGCGAGCGCATAAATACGAGGCGAAGTTCATCGTCCAAGATAAGGAGTCAGCACTCTTTCTTATGCCCGTTGAGGGTGATGTGGGTTTTACTCCTTGGGCTCACGAGGCGGGACGGTTTGATGGCTATGCGGAGGCAATCGACACGGCTGCACTCAACTGCCATGAAGGTTTTTTCGTCGTGATTGTACTGCAATGATTTTTTGTACCGCGCCGGACGGGTTTCCGGCATTTTTTAGGAGTCTCTATGAATCGCAATATCGTTAAAGGCCTTGCACTGGTTAGCGCAATCTCAGCATCGGCAGCGGCTTCCGCAGCGGGTGTTGACACTTCCTCGGTTACGTCTGGCATCGCGGATGTGCAGACCGCAATTCTGGCCGTGATCGGTGCGCTGACAGGCCTGTCCGTTGCCATCTTTGGCGTCACGAAAGTGTACGGCTTCATCAAGCGCAAAGCGGGCGCTTAATGCTATGAGCTATCAAGTCGGCGCGGCTTGCTATGTCACGCTGGTAGATGCAGGTACGGCGGCTTGTGCAGCTTATGCGCCAGTGAGTCAACTGGTGCAGGACGGTGCGGTGATCCGCACCGTTTCTTGTGCTTCTGCCGATCCATTGACCGGCGCACTTAATCTTCATATTTCTTCATCGCCCGTTGACGGTTCCACACCTACGTCGGCATCTGTTCAGCAGGCGATCACATTTCCAGACTGCCAGCAGTTCGCGTGGGTTGAAGCCGCAGAAGTTCTTTTTGCGGCATGCCTTGGGCTTTGGGCTGTTTGTTACGGCGGGTACAAAATTCTAGATCTACTCCGATGGAGTAGAGGGGAGTCTGCATGAGGAAGCGTTTTATGTGTTGGCTGATGGTGATCATGATGCTTCCGGGCGTCGCCTCGGCTCAGATACTTCCGGCAACCAAGGTTCAACGGGCGGTTGCCGCTCTGATCGAAAAGAATATGACAAGGCGAGGATTCGCCTCTAATGATCCTCGCTGGGCTGCGACGTTGAGGAATACTGGATCAGGGATCGCAGGTGCAGCAGCGGCAGCTGCTGTAGTAACAGCGGCGGGGATTACTGCGCCGGCATGGGTTACAGCGGCCGCGATTGCAGGATTAGGCGCGCTATTCGCCGTCGGTATTGATTTGGCGGTCGATGCGACGCTGAAATGGATTCAAGGCCCAGACGGCAGCGTAACTCTCAAAGGGGTGTCTGGCGGTACTTACGTTCCGCTGCCTGGGCAGGAATGGATTTGGATCGGTGGCTACCCGGCTGGTCAGGGATTTCCGCTTGACTCCAACAAAGGATCTGAGGGCGCGTGCAACGCCTATTGGGGGAAACCGAATAGTTTGTACATCGTTGTTTCGTCGTCAGCTTACTCTTGCCTGTTGCGCATGAAGCCAGAATATCAACCGGCTGCGGATTCGTCACAGTCGATGCTTAACATCGGGACCATCAACAATTCTGTCGATCCCAATTATGTGCCAGACGGCAGCGGTTCTATGACAGGCTCGCCAACTCAGGCCGTTGCATCTCTTAGTGATGCTGACCGCGCAAAGCCGGTGAACCCCGAATTGATTGCCAAGATTGCTGATGCGGCGATGCAGAAGGCAGCCTCCACGCCTGGATATGAAGGTGTGCCATATGATGCTGCGGACCCTATTACGATACAGGATGCAATATCGTATCGGCAGGCGAGCCCTGATGCTTGGCCCACTGTCGGGGATATTACGTCCCCTCAGGTTGCGCCATCCACCTCGCCGGGAGCATCACCATGGGCACTGCCTAATTCAGCTAGTGAACCTGTCGCCCCGCCAACCGGTGCGAATCCTACTCCGCCAATTAGCGCGCCGACCTTCGATTGGTCTATCCCAAATTTTGGCAGCTCCATCGAAAAGCAGACGGTACCGGTTTCCTATGTACCTACCGTATTTGCTGCTCCCACAGGTTGCCCGTCTCCGATAACGTTCACCATGTTTGGGAAGTCTTATTCAATAGGATATGGTCCCTTTTGTGATTTGATGGCGACGCTTGCACCTATTTTCTTAGCTTGTGGTGCGGCGGCGGCAGCATTGATCTTTGCGGAGTCGTTGAAATCATGAACATCGCTGCTTGGCTCTTGACCCTCGTTGGCCCGCTGGTTGTTCGCATTGTTGCTGCGCTTGGTTTTACCGCAGTTGCATACACAGGGGTTACTGTGCTGGTCAATCAATTGGTTTCGACGGCACAGCAAAACTGGTCATCGATGCCCTTAGCTGTTCTCCAGCTGTGCACCCTGTCAGCGATTCCGCAGGTTCTCGGGATGATCTTTGGGGCATACATGGCCCGCGTCGCCATGTGGGCTGCGACCGGTGCTGCTCGTTACGTTCTGAAGTCATGATTGAATTGAATACTGGTGTTCCGGGCGCAGGAAAGACTCTTTCGATGGTCCAGGAGCTATCTAGGCTGTTTAAGCGTTGGGAAGGACATCCTGAAGAGGCGCGCCCTGTGTTTGCTCTCGGCATTCCAGATCTGGCTTTGCCTCATGCCCCAGTGCCACTTAGACCGATCGAAGGCGACAAGTCCGGGTCTCCGCGCTTGGTGCCGGATTGGGACGAAATGCCGGACGGTTCCTTGGTGCTGATCGACGAATGCCAAGGAGTGTTCCCTCCCCGCTCATCACAGTCCACGCCTCCAGCTCATGTCGCCTGGCTGAATACGCACCGGCACCGCGGATTCGATTTGTGGATTACAACGCAGCAGCCGAAGCTCATTGACGCATCGGTGCGCGCGCTTGTGGGGCGCCACAAACACTATCGCAGGGTGTTCGGCATGCAGCGCTCGGTCGTGTACGAATGGGATGCCTGCTCGGATAGCCTCAGTGGGATGAACAACGCTGTTAAGTCGTATTGGCCTTTTCCTTCAGATGCATTCAAGTGGTACAAATCCGCTGAAATCCACACTAAACAGAAATTCAAAATGCCTTTATGGTTGGGCATTTTGCCGCTCGGAGCCGCACTTTGTCTGTACTTCTTTCCTAAGGCATATAGCAAGGTAATGCATCCACATGAGAACTCTACCCAAACGAAGTCCGGAGATTCAATGCAGATGGTTGCAAGTGTTCCGCCTAGCGCCGCGCTGGTTGGCTATTTCCGAAGCGGCCAACAGTGCTTTGGTTTGAGGAGAAATGGCGAGATTGTCCAGGAGCCTCAAGATTGTAGGGAGAAATTGAAGTGAAGAGGTTATTCGTAGCGTTCCTACTTGCCTTGCCTTTGCTTTGCAATGCCGAAGACATTGCCATCAATTTCTCGTCCGTGCCTTTAGCGCAGTTCGTTCAGTCCACTTACAAAGCGATGCTTAAGAGGGACTATGTGATCGCGCCCGAACTGCTTGCCATGGAGAAGCCAATTTCAATTTCCGTGCGCAGTGTCCAGTCTAACGAGCTGCCGCAACTCATTGATCGTGTTTTGATTGCTCAGGGAGTGAAGAGTGAATTACGTGATGGCATTTATTTTCTTAGTTTGTCTGGTGGGAGTGGCAGTACTGGGGCCGGTAGCTTTGGTGGTGCGCCTGTCGTACTGTCTGGCGCGGTTCCAGTCGCACCTGGTCGAGTTGCTACTCTTGACGGCGCTAGCCTGGCAGGTGCCGTTCCTGGAGACGTGGGTTTGGCAACTGGCAGAGCAGTCGATGACTCGGATGCAGAGCGAGATGTGTACCGTCCACGCAATAGGAAGCCGGATTATTTGGCAACTGTGCTGAATGCATCCTTCGCGAATAAACTGGTAGTCGCCGTTGCCGATTATGTCGTGCTCACTGGATCCAAGAAACAGATTGCTAAAATGCTGAGACTGGCTGAGCAGGTTGACGAGCCAC
Source organism: Pseudoduganella sp. S-14 (assembly GCF_049913285.1). Classification (GTDB taxonomy): domain Bacteria; phylum Pseudomonadota; class Gammaproteobacteria; order Burkholderiales; family Burkholderiaceae_D; genus Rugamonas. The sequence goes on along the minus strand of NZ_CP183991.1, from coordinate 3,159,089 downwards.
TTCAAAGGGTTCGTATCTCGGCAACGTTCGTAGAGGTTAGCAGCAACGAATCGGCAGGACTCGGCGTGAGTGTTGTAGCTAATGTGTTAGGTGCGCACCTGGGCATCAAGTTGGGAGATGCGTCATCAGGTGCATTCACATTGAAGACATCCAACTTTCAGGCGGTCATAGATGCTTTAGCGAGCGATGGCCGATTTAAGCAGGTTGCCGCACCTACCGCAATTGTCGACTCTTACGAGCGCGGCAATTTATCGTTTGGCGATTCGGTCCCCACCATCGGCTCGTCGATACTGGATCGTAACGGAACCTCCATTCAGCAGGTGCAGTACCAGCAATCAGGTGTTCTCTTAAATGTAACTCCGATTGTGCTGGGTAGTGGTCGGATCAGCGTGAATATCGACGGGCAGATTTCTTCATTTTCGGCAACGACGACTGGCGTAAGCGCATCCCCTACGCTCAGTAAGCGGCAAGTGCAGACATCTGTTACCGTTGATGATGGCGAGCTGCTGATGATTGGCGGCCTTAACAGCAATAAGTCCACGAACAACAGCAATGGATTTTCTTTCCTTCCAAAGTCATGGGCTGTTCATAGCGGTGCGAATGCTAATACCGATTTGGTGCTGATACTTTCAGCCTCAGTCATGCGCTAGCCGGATGCGATCATCGATTGGGCACAAGCTTAATGTGTATTGACTCAGTTTTGGCCTGGCATTGACTGTCAGATGGTCTAGAGTTTCATGTGTAATCAGCCCGAGACCCGTTATGAAAAATCGTAGGAAGAAGCGACAACACACCTTGAAACGCCGAACAATGGATATACCTGTCGCGCGGCTTGTTCGTAGCTCCGAAGAACAGGCATGGCTCGACATGCCGCCAGTCGGACGAGAGTTTGGCAGCAAGGATTTCGAAAAATATGTCTGGATGTCTGACGGGACTGTACAGCTTAAGCCGTAACTGCTATTGCGGGCAATGCGGGCCTGATAAAGTTCGAGCTATTACGCTTTTCGCTTCTTCCAAAGTCGTGGTCCATTCATAGCGGTGCAAGCACCAACACCGATTTGGTGTTGATCCTAGTGGGTTCAGTCATGCACTAGCCAGGCAGCCACTGTTATGCGTTTCATTCTAAGGAGGTGTTTTTTTGAAAGTGTTCCTCGATACTGAATTTACTGACTTCCTTGATCCGCAGCTTATCAGTTTGGGTTTAGCGGCAGATTCGGGGGAGGAGTTTTATGCCGAGCTACCCTTTCCAGACTCCGCCTGCAGTGCGTTTGTCCGAGAAGCCATTCTGCCCCTATTGGGGGCGTATCCCGAGGCGGCATGTTCGTTCGATGTGTTTCGCAGAGAGGTGATCCATTGGTTGGAGAGTGTTCGGCCACCTGATGATATCGTTTTCGTTTGCGTCGACTATCAGACGGACTGGGATCTCTTCGTCGATGCGCTGGACTATAGGCTACCGGACTGGTGCCGGTTTCAGCACGTAGGGCGCAATATTAATGAGCTACTGCGGTATGAATATCATAAGTCCAACGGCCTTCCTGAACACCACGCGCTACATGATGCATGCGCGAATAGGTATGCATACCGCGAGCGTCCACCGGTATCAAGGTAACTAGGGGATGTGGGTGGAACTTAGTTGCATCCGCGAGGATAGTCTTGGCAATAAAATAATACGCAACATCTCGACCAGCAGGCCTGCATGACCTGCGCCACGACACACAACCTGCATAGCCTGCAGCATATGCACACCTGCAAATACTGCTTGACCTGCACGCCTGCAGTAGACTAGTATTGCTCATCAAATAATCACTGGAGAATTATTTTGAGCAATTTGGATTACATTCTGAAACGCCATGCTGCCGTGCTTGACGGCGGCCGCTTCCCCAAGCCGGAGCATGAGTACTCACGCTATGCCGTATCGATTTTCCGTGGTGGCATCGGCAAGACCACTCTGGCCTTTAACCTGGCGTACGAGATGTCGCGCCACGATTCGATTCTGGTTGCAGACGTTTGTCCGCAACGCAACTTGTCTGAGTTGCTGTTGGGCGAGGATCTTCAAACGGAAGGCCCAGACATTTATGACGCCCTGATGCCATATGTCGCTGCTGGTATGGACGTAGTTGAGCCCGGCGAATTGGGAATGCGAATTTCGCAAAGTTGCTCTTCTTTCCGTGGCGGAAAGAAAAGCTTTGCAATCAAAGGGTCCAATTCGCTGTTCCTGTTTGCATCTAGTTTGTATGGTGGCTTGAACCAGCTGTCAGTAATGGATCCCGCAAGGAGATCGCAAGCCATGGGTAAGATTCTGATGGGGTTGCGTACGGTACTTGAGAACGAGGCAGATGCAGTCGGCGCGTCGAAGACCCTGATCGACACTAGCCCGTTCTTTGGCGGCGCTACGCATTTGGCATGGATGGCTGCAGATGCGCTGGTCGTTCCTATTCGCGTGGACCAAAGCTCTCTCGAAGCGTTCGACCTTACGCTTCGCATGCTCGAAGACAAATCTATGGACTTCCTTCGTTACGCTGGTGAGTCGGGGTTGAAGCAGGCCGTGCCAAAGATCCATGTCATTGCTATGACCCATTGTGGCTGGAGTCGCACCCAAGCAAACACGCCTGACCAGTCGACTCAAGCCTTTGTCCAGCAGGTCATCAATAAGATTAAAACGAAGCAACACCTCTTTACCTCGTCTAACCCGCTGGACAGCATAGTGCTGTTGGATGACTTCCATTCGGCTGGCCGAATTTCAGGAAGTACGCGGACACCGCTTGCGACCTTAGATGTCGGCCGCTTCGTGACGATCGAGGGCAAGCGACTGCAGGTGAATGAGTCGCTCACCAGGTACCAAAACGAGCTGAAGTTCTTGGCTAATTTGCTTTAACAGTCATCACTGGGGGACTTTCGCCGGGCGCTGGCGCGAGTCCATTAAGCAACCTGTACAAAAGGCCTGTATAAATGAACAGTGGGAAATATTTTTTGCGCCTGTGTCGGGAAAACAACCAAAGAGCTTAACCCTTCCGCGACGACAAATTAGTGACTACTCACGGTGGGGAGCCTACTGCTGGGCCTGAACTCAAAAGTCAATCAGAATTCGTGGTGATAAACACAAAAAATTCCCATTGACCCACGGAAGGAGGTGACTAGAATTAGTGATGCGACCTCGCAGAGCACTACAGCTAGTGGTCTGAGATGGCGCTTTAGGTGGGGGCAGTACCTAAGTACCGCCCCCGTGAAGCATACCCGTTTGGATATACGTCGATCTGGAAGTCAAAGTGTATCCAGCTGGCGATCATTGTCAATGATCGCACAGCAAGACGGGTGGTAATACGCAATTGGAATGAGGCAATTTCTCTTGCAATTAACGCAACCGTTCTTTTAAGGAACCTTTAAAATGGCTGACTATCAAATCACCTGTATCAATCTCTCCCACAATGGTGGACGGCATGAACATATCACTCATGTTGGAAATCCTGCGGCATGGGGTGCGACCAAGCTGACCGTGGCGGATGTTATCGCGAACATCAATAAGGGTCACACGTTCTTCGTGCGGGACCCTTATGGGAGGCGCGCCGAAGTTGGCGTTGTAAACGCCAACCCTCCTTACATCCGGACTCGCGCTGACAATGTTTGGACGGATAATTTGTTGGCGCAAACGAGCTGTCCGCTTTACTGATGGGTAGAGCTCGCACCAGCGGGCTCTTTCTTGTCGATAGTATTTGCTTTGCTCAGCGAACTGCTCGACATTGAGCGGAGAGCGGGTCAAGGGGTTGGTGCGGCCCGCAGCGAAGCGAGGACTCGGCCCCTTGACGCGCTTGGAGCGCAATTACGCTACAGGCTGGTGCAGGGGGAGTTTTTATCCCCTGCACCCGCCGCCTCGCAAGCGAGAGCCCCCCGGGAGGGCCGTCGGAGACGCTTTAAGCGAGCTCTATCCAATTCGCAATCCGCAGCCTTGAATTAGGCATGTCAACAAAGTGTCAACAGCATAGCGTGACAATGCGGACTTAATGCCGGAGACAGTCGGTGTAACCGGTTGATTTGACGGTCAATGCGGACCTAATGCAGCCTTTGTCGAACGACTTAAAATCCGTTGCCTGCAAGGGCGTGCCGGTTCGATTCCGGCCCGGGGCACCACCAAATTACGTGATCCCCTAAGTTGACTCCGGGTATCTCATCGGCCTACACTCCGCACCGTTATCAATTTTTGGAGTCCCCTTTCATGGGCACTTGTTCGAGTCATAGTTGTCAGCCGGTTCATTCCGGCCCCGCATAACGGCACGATCACGTCCCGGGCTCCAGCCTCACGTCATCCGCCGTCGCGGATGATGGTCATCCATCCAAACTCTGATACTCAAGCGCGCAAGATAGCGGGCCCGCATCCATTGCGGAGAGCCTGATGTTCGCTTCATTCACCACGCGCCCCAATCGCTGGGACTGGGCCTTGCTGCCGCTCGTACTGGCGGTGTTGATTGCTGTCGCCTATGGCGCCATGCAGATGGCGCGCCCGTTCGTGCTTGGCCAGCCGATGCCGGTCAGCCTCGAGCCGGTCGCGCTGCCCTATTACCTGTTGCGCACCATCCTGCGCATGTTCGCCGCGCTAGGCTTTTCGCTGGTATTCGCCTTCGTATTCGCGTCGGTGGCGGCGAAGTACCGCCTGGCTGAAAAGGTGCTGGTGCCGCTGCTGGACGTGCTGCAGTCGGTGCCGGTGCTGGGCTTCCAGGCGATCGCCATTGCGCCCTTCATCGCCCTGTTCCCCGGCAGCCAGCTTGGCGTCGAGTGCGCGGCCATTTTTGCGATCTTCACTTCGCAGGCCTGGAACATGGCCTTCAGCCTGTACCAGTCGATGCGCGCCGTGCCGGCCGAACTGCATGAGGCCAGCCGCATGTTCCGCCTGTCGGCCTGGCAGCGCTTCTGGCGCCTGGAGCTGCCATTTGCCATGCCGGGCCTGTTGTGGAACATGATGATGTCCATGTCCGGCGGCTGGTTCTTCCTGGTGGCTGCGGAGGCGATTTCCGTCGCTGGCCAGGACGTCAAACTGCCTGGCATCGGCGCCTATATCGCGGTGGCGATCGAAGCGGAAAACGGGCGCGCCATCGCCTGGGCCATCGGCGCCATGTTCGTCGGGATCATCATGTACGACCAGTTGTTCTTCCGTCCCTTGCTGGTGTGGGCGGACAAGTTCCGCTTTGAAGAACTGGACGGTGAAGTGGGCCGCCGTTCCTGGCTGCTGGACTGGGTGCGCCGCAGCCGCATCGCCAGCCGCCTGACCGACAAGGCTTGGCGCCTGATGCGCTCTACCCTGGGCTGGTTCCCGGCCCGTCCGGCCGATCCCGGCGCAGAAGGAAGGGCCGCGCGCCGCTGGCGACTGCTGGCGCGCGCTGCCGATACGCTGGTGCTGGTGCTTGCGGCGTGGGCCAGCTACCGCGTGGCAGCCTTCATCCATACCGAAGTTGGCTGGCGCGAGGCGGCCGGCGTGTTCGGCCTGGGACTGGCGACGCTGGCGCGCGTGTCGGTGCTGATCGCGCTGGCCTCCCTGTTCTGGGTGCCGGTGGCCGTGTGGATCGGGCTGCGCACACGCTATGCACAGAAGATCCAGGCTGTGGCGCAGTTCCTTGCTGCGTTCCCGGTCAACCTGCTGTTTCCGGTGGTGGTGTACTCGGTGCTGCACCTGGGGCTCAATCCGGACATCTGGCTCAGTCCCCTGATGGTGTTCGGCACCCAGTGGTACATCCTGTTCAACGTCGTAGCCGGCGCCTCCACGCTGTCGACCGACTTGCGGCTGGCAGCTGCGAACCTCGGACTGAAAGGATGGCTGAAGTGGCGCCGGGTGTACCTGCCGGCCGTCTTCCCCAGCTATGTGACCGGTGCGGTCACCGCGTCCGGAGGCTCGTGGAACGCCAGCATCGTGGCCGAATACGTCACCTGGGGCAAAACCACGCTGGTGGCGCATGGCCTGGGCAGCTATGTGAAGCAGATGACCGATACCGGCGACTTCCCCCGTATCGCGCTTGGCATCGGCGTCATGTGTGTATTTGTAATGGTAATCAACCGCTTCGTTTGGAGCCGTTTGTATCGGGAGCAGGCATGAAAAAAGAAATCCTGGTCGACCTGCAAGGCGTCGGCAAATCCTTCCGCACTGGCGATGGCGCCAGCCGCACCGTGCTCGATGGTGTCGACTTCGCGCTGGCGTCGGGTGAAATCGTCGCGCTGCTTGGCAAGTCCGGCTCCGGCAAATCAACCCTGCTGCGCATTATCGCTGGCCTGGTGCAGGCCGATGCCGGCTCTGCCAAATATCGCGGCGCGCAGTTGGCGCAACCTGTTCCGGGCATCGCCATGGTGTTCCAGTCCTTCGCCCTGTTCCCCTGGCTGACCGTGCAGCAGAACGTGGAACTTGGCCTGGAGGCTCAAGGCGTGCCGGCTGCCGAACGCGCAGCACGCAGCGAAGCGATGCTGGACTTGATGGGCCTTTCCGGCTTCGAAGGCGCACTGCCACGCGAGCTGTCGGGCGGCATGCGCCAGCGCGTGGGCATCGCGCGCGCCCTGGTCACCAACCCGGACGTGCTGCTGATGGACGAGGCCTTCTCCGCCCTCGACGTGCTGACCGGCGAGACCCTGCGCAACGACATCCTCGAACTATGGGACCATGGCCGCATTCCGACGCGCGGCATCCTGGTCGTTTCGCACAATATCGAGGAAGCGGTGATGATGTCTGACCGGATCATCATGCTCTCCAGCGACCCAGGCCGCATCCGTACCGAAATTCGCATCGACCTGCCGCGGCCGCGCAATCCGGACAGCCCGGCCGTGCGCCAGCTGATCGACGAAGTGTATGGCCTGATGACCATGCGCGCACCAGCCGCCAGCCCGGCGCGCGGGGCTCGCCCCGACTACCGCCTGCCCGATGCCGATATCGAGCGCATCGAAGCGGTGCTGTCGCTGCTGGCATCCGAACCCTTCGAAGGCCGCGCCGATTTGCCGCGCCTGTCCGATGAAAGCGAACTGCCGGACGAGGCGCTATTCCCGGCCTGCGAAGCGCTGTCCCAGCTTGGCCTGGCTTCCGTGGAAGGCGGAGACATCACCATGACAGCGCTTGGCCGCCGTTATGAAGCAGCCGACCATGCAGCCCGGCAGGCCATCTTTGGCCGCCAGTTGCTGGCGCACGTCACGCTGCCGCAGCACATTTACAGTATGCTGCGCGCCTCGGCGGACGGTGCGCTGCCGGAAGAACAAGTGTTGTCGCCACTACTGGAATCCCATGAGCCTGAAGAGGCGCGCCGCATCATGCGTACCGCCATCGAATGGGGCCGTTATGGAGAAATTTATGAGTTTGATTTCCACACGCGCCGCTTGCGCCTTGCCTGACAAACGTTGCCTGCTGCTGGCCGCCTGGACCTGGATGCCAGCGTTGCAAAAACGCCCGGAGCGCCGCATCAGCTGGCACCGGGAGTGACCTGGGCTCTACCGAGGTTGCTATACTGACGGCATGAAAACCCTGCTTCCTGTTGCAGCACTGGCTGCGCTCATCACTGGCTGCGCCGGCATTGGCGCGCAGAGATTTTATGCCAATCCGGCTGCTGCGAGCCCGTTCGAAATGTGCAAGACGCTCACGACCGGCTCTCCCGACATGAACTTTGCCAATGCCTTGCGCATGGAGCTGGGCCGGCGCGGCGTGGCCGAAGCAGCCTGCCAGGAAGTCATCAAGGAACGCGAGACCTGGGTGACGGTTGGCGTAGCAGCCGGCGCGGTCGCGCTGGCGGTCGCTGCCAGCAAGCATAGCGATGTCAGCATCGGCGTGGGCGGCACCATCGGCTTGTACAACGACGACTGGTATTCCGAGCCGACGTACGCCCCGAATACCGACCGCGAGTGGGCTTGGGACCGCTACACCGGCGAAAACGGCAGCGAGATCTGGGCCTGCCGTGGTGTCCAGACAGGCGCCCTCACCGATCCGTCGCGCTGCCAGGGCCGGCCGTTGACCGATACCGTCTGGCCGGGCCCGGCCGCACCATTCAGATAGAACCTCAGCCCATCATTATTACCGTTCCCTCGCGAAACTAGCTATGACGCTCGCCCGCACGATAGCGGCAAGCTTTCGGCAGATGCGCCTTGTGCGGGGAAAATGATGGCGTTCTCTTCGACGGGGTTGCAAAATGAAGATAAGAAACTTTCTGATGGCTGCCGCCTGCGTGGCATCATCGGCACTGGCTGCGCCTGCTTTGGCAGGCACGTTTGACAATGGCATGCCTGCTCCATGGCGCTGCACCGGGAAGTGCGGCACCCTTGGCGCAAACGGCGTAGTGGGCCTGGCACCAGGCGGTGGCAGCGCCTACGGCTGGATTTCCACCTATAACTCCACAAGTGCGGTCGCCCTGCCCGGCGCTGGCGGCGTGGCGGGCGCAAACAACGGTTCGATCCTGCGCTCCGTCTCGTTCATGGCCGACGCAAATGCCGCGCTCGACTTTCGCTTCAATTACGTGACGACCGATGGTGCCGGCTACGCCGACTACGCGTGGGCGCGCCTGCTTGATGCCGATGACCGGCAGGTGGCGCTGCTGTTCACTGCCCGCACCAGCGAAGACGGCAATGCCATCCCTGGCTTCGACATGCCGCCGTCCGAGGCGACGCTGACGCCTTTCCCGGTCGCCGTAGCGCCGGGCCAGACGATGTGGGCGCCACTGGGTCCCGATTCCGACGAATGCTACGACGCAGGCTGCGGCGCCACCGGCTGGGTGCGCGGCCAGTACGCCATCGCCAACGCAGGCAAGTACCGGCTTGAATTCGGCGTGACCAACTGGGATGACCGCGACTTCGACTCCGGACTGGCCTTCGATGCCATCACGGTTAGCGGTGCGCCCTTGCCCATCCCAGAGCCCGGGCCATACGCCATGCTGCTGGCCGGCCTGGCCATGCTCGGCACGTTGAAGCGCCGGGCGCGGTGATCCGGATTGGCATTTCCGGCTGGCGCTATACCCCCTGGCGCGGCGTGTTCTACCCGCCCGACCTGACCCAGGCGCGTGAGCTGGAATTTGCCTCGCGCGCCGTTCGCACCATCGAGATCAACGGTTCCTTCTACTCACTGCAACGGCCTGAAAGCTACCAGGCCTGGTACGAAGCTACTCCCGACGGATTCGTGTTCGCCCACAAGGGCAACCGCTACATCACCCACATCCGCCGCCTGCGCGAACCGGAAAAACCCCTGGCGAATGTCTTTGCCAGCGGCGTCCTGCTGCTGCGGGAAAAGCTTGGCCCTTTCCTGTGGCAGTTCCCGCCCAATTTCAAGTTCAATGAAGACTTGTTCGAGCACTTTTTGAGCCTGCTGCCGAAGGACACCGGACAAGCATCCGCCCTCGCCCGCCGCCACGAGCCGCGCATGAACGGCCGCGCCGCCACCGAAACCGACGCCAAACGGAAGCTGCTGCACGCCGTGGAAATCCGCAACGAATCCTTCGCCGATCCGGCCTTCGTGCGGCTGCTGCGCAAGTACAAGGTGGCACTGGTGGTGGCCGACACCGCCGGCAAGTGGCCCGACTACGACGATGTGACAGGCAGCTTCATGTACCTTCGGCTGCACGGCGAAAAGGAACTTTACGCCAGCGGCTACACACCGGAGTCCCTGGACCGCTGGGCCGCCCGCATCCGTGCCTGGGCAAGCGGAGGGCAGCCGGAGGATGCAAAACTCATCGCCGCCAGTGGCCCGCCCAAGCGCGCCTCCCGCGACATCTACTGCTACTTCGACAACGACGTGAAAGTGCACGCGCCGTTCGACGCGCAAGACCTGGCGCAGCGCTTACTCGGTTGAGGGCCGGCGCTGGGCGCGATAGATGCCGGAATGGCCGGAGAACATGAAGGCAACCGCGCACGCCAGAGCGGCGTGCGGCCCGATTTCAGGCCCGAACAATTCCATCGCCATCACCGTGCAGGCCAGCGGTGTGTTGGCGGCACCGGCAAACACTGCGACAAAGCCGATTGCCGCCAGCAGCGGGAACGGCAGGTGCAGGATCGGCGCGAGGGCATTGCCAAGCGTGGCGCCGATGTAAAACAGTGGCGTCACTTCGCCGCCTTTGAAGCCGGAACCCAGCGAGCCGACGGTGAACACGAACTTGCCCAGCCAGTCCCACCAGTCGAGCGGAACGCGGAATGCTTCCACCATCGGCCCGATGCCGAGGCCGAGATAACGGTGGAAGTCAATGCCGAACGCACCGCCAGCGCCCACGGCCAGCGCGATCACCGCGCCACCGGCCAGGGGCCGCAGCGGCGCGTACGCAAAGCGCTCCTTGAACCATGCCGACAAGCCATGCGTGGCAGCGGCAAAAGCCCGTCCCACCAGCCCAAACACGACGCCCGCGGCAACGATCCCGGCCAGCGCCAGCAACAGCGGCCCGTCCGGTGCTCCCAGCGTGCCCGCAGGGTAATGCGTATGCCCGACGCCCCACCAGCGCGTGACCTGGTCGGCCAGCAGCGCTGCCAGCATGCAAGGATAGATCGCAGTAAAACGCATGCGCCCGATCACCAGCACCTCCAGGCCAAAGATGGCGCCGGCCAGCGGCGTGCCGAACACCGAAGCGAAACCGGCGCTGATCCCGGCCATCAGCACGGTGCTGCGATCTTCGCGCGGCAGGCGGAATACGTGGGTAAGCTGGTCGGCCAGCGCGCCGCCCATCTGCACCGCCGTGCCTTCGCGCCCGACGGAGGCGCCGAACAGGTGCGACACCACCGTGCTGCACAGGATCAGCGGCGCGAGCCGCAGCGGCACCACATTCTTCGGATCGTGGATCTCGTCGATCAGCAGGTTATTGCCCGCCTCGACGCGGCTGCCGACGTGCAGGTAGATCCAGCCGACGGCAAAGCCGGCCAGTGGCAGCAGCCACACTACCCAGCGATAGGCATCGCGCCAGGCCGTGGCCACGTCCAGCGCCAGCAGGAAAAATGCGGAAGCACTGCCCGCCAGCAGCGCGACGATGCCGGAAAGCAGACTCCATTTTCCCAGGTAGCGCAGTTGCTTAATGATGGTCGTGTCCCTTCTTGTCGCGGGTCACTTCCATCGGCTTGACGCCCGCAGGCGGCGCTGCGTTTGGCGCGGCGTGGGCCGGCGGCAGTTCGCCAGTCCACTCGTAGGCCGTGGTGCCTTTCGGCGCCTTGTACCAGCCCGGATCGCTGAAATCGCCCTTCTTCTGGTCCGCACGCACCTTCATCAGCGTGAACATGCCGCCCATTTCGATATCGCCATACGGGCCGGTGCCGGTCATCATCGGCAGCGTGTTTTCGGGGATTTCCATCTCCATGCCGCCCATCGAACCGCCCTTGTCGCCCATCACCATATAGCCCGGCACCAGCTTGTTGATCTTCTCGGCCACGCCTTTGTGGTCGACACCGATCAGGGTCGGCACGTTGTGGCCCATGGCGTTCATGGTGTGGTGCGATTTGTGGCAGTGGAAGGCCCAGTCGCCCGGATTGTCGGCGATGAATTCAATGGCGCGCATCTGGCCCACCGCGACATCGGTGGTCACTTCCGGCCAGCGCGCGGTTGGCGGCACCCAGCCGCCGTCGGTACCGGTGACTTCAAAGCGGTGGCCGTGGATGTGGATCGGGTGGTTGGTCATGGTCAGGTTGCCGGCGCGAATGCGCACGCGGTCGCCCTGGCGCACGACCAGCGGGTCGATCGCGGGGAAGACGCGGCTATTGAATGTCCAGATATTAAAGTCCGTCATCGTGTTGACCTTGGGGACCATGCTCCCCGGTTCGATATCGTAAGCGCTGAGCAGGAACACGAAATCGCGGTCCACCGCATGCTGGCGCGGGTCTTTCGGGTGGGTCACCCAGAAGCCCATCATGCCCATCGCCATCTGCACCATCTCGTCAGCATGGGGATGGTACATGAAAGTACCGGCGTGTTTGGCGACAAATTCATAGACGAAGGTCTTGCCAGGCTGGATAGCGGGCTGGCTCACGCCGGACACGCCATCCATCCCGCTTGGCAGCAACTGGCCGTGCCAGTGCACGCTGGTGTGCTCGGGCAGCTTGTTGGTGACGAAAATGCGCACGCGGTCGCCCTCCACCACTTCGATGGTCGGGCCCGGACTCTGGCCGTTGTAGCCCCACATCCTGGCATACATGCCGGGAGCGATTTCACGCACTACCGGTTCGGCGACCAGGTGGAACTCCTTGACGCCATCCTTCATGCGCCATGGCAGGCTCCAGCCGTTCAGGGTGACGACAGGGTTGTAGGGGCGGCCGTTGGGCGGCATCAGCGGCGGCGCGGTCGACGCACTTGATTGCACAGGGGCTTCCGGCAGGCCGGCGGCGCCGGCGCGGCTCACCAGGCTTGCTCCGATCAGGGCGGCAGCGCCATTTGCGAGAAAAGTTCTACGATTGCTCATTGCTGTACTCCTTTACCGCCAATCGCGGCATCCAGATTGGCGTCCGCGATCCAGTACTCCTTGAGCGCGGTGATGTAGTTATTGACGGCGGTAGTCTGTTCGCGGGCATCGGCCAGCAGCTCGAACACCGACAGCAGCATGCCGTTGTAGCGCAGCAGCGTCTCTTCGGAGATCTTCTGGCGCAGCGGGATCACCACATCACGGTAATGCTTGGCCAGCTCATAGGACGCCTGGTAGTCCTGGTGGCTTTCGCGCGCTTCGCTGCCGGCATTGACGGCCGCCGCGGCGAGCAGGTTCACCGATTGCATATAGGTCGCTTCGGCATGCGCCACGCGGGCGCCACCCCAGTCGAACAGCGGCACCTCCAGCGAAATCTCGTAGCCGCGCGAACGGCGTTCGCCGTCCCGCTCACTGATGCCGCTCAGTTCCAGCACGTTGATGAAACGCGTGGTTTTGGTCAGTCCCAGGGAATCGGCAGTGTGCTGCGACGACAGGCGGGCTGCCTGCACATCGAGGCGATCGCGCATGGCGGCCGCTTCGGCATCGTCCACCTTGCGCGGACTGGCCGGCAACTCCGGCAGCCGATCCGGCAGGCGGTAGCTGGTGGCTTCCACGCCGGACAGGCCCAGGATGCGGGTGAGCTTCTCGCGGCTGGCGTTAGCGGCCTTGCGGGCGCGCGCCACGTCGGCCATGGCGTCGGCGTGGAAGGCCTCCTCGCGCGCCGCGTCGTACTTGCTCCAGTTGCCGGCCGCCTGCATGCGCCGCGCCAGTTCGCCGCTGGCTTCGGCCGCGTCGCTGATCTGCTGGGCATACTCGACGCCTTGCTGCGCCGCCACCGCCTCGATCCAGGCCAGGCGGGCCTGATGGACCATCGAGACCGCCTCGCCGGCCAGTGCCAGCTTGACCTGCTCGAAACGCTGGGCTTCGATGCGGCTGGCCAGCGGCAGCGTCAGCAGCTGGATGAAGTTCATGCTCAAGGTGCGCTCGATAGCGACTTCGCCGCCGCCATGCGTGCGCTTGAAACTGAAGCCAGGATTGGCCATGCGGCCCGCCTGCACCAGTTCCGCTTCGGCGATGCCGAGGTCCCAGTAACGGGCCTGCAGGCCGCGGTTATTCAATAGTGCGATCTGGACAGCCGCGTCGGCGCTCAGCGGCTCGGCCAGCAATTTCCTGAGCTGTTCGTCCAGCGCGCGCCGGTCATCGTCGTTGCGCAACAGGCGCGTCTCGGCGCCGCTACGGCTCTTGGTGGCTTGTGCCACTGCGCCGAAACCGCCATCGTTCGAGAACGTGGCGCAACCGGAGAGCAGCGCAGCTGCGGCGGCCATTGCCGCCAGCTTGAATGCTTGGTTCATATTTGTCGTTCCAATGCTTGGTCGTCCTGCGCGGGGACGCAGGAAGGAGCCAGCCGCCACGGCTGGCATGGATCAGGCAAGGATCGCCCGCGGCGGGCGCTTGGGAAGGGCAAGGTCGACCGGCAGTGGCGGCACGGGTTCGGGCAGGCGCAGGGGCTCGGCAAGCTGCGGCTGCGATGCAGCTTGCGGCATCGCGTAGGCCGGCGCGGCGCCGACGCAGCAAGCGCCCATGGCGTTGCCGTGCTGGCCGCCGGCACAATGGGCGGCTTTTTCGCCGTCGTGCTGGGCGGCTGCCAGCATGGCGGCATGATCGTGTGGTCCGTCCGGCATTGGCTGTGCCGCCGGCTTTGCTGTACCGCACAGCAGCATGCTGGCCGAGGCAAAACCCTGGAAAGGCAAAGCCCCCAGCATTAGCCAAAGCACAATGACACGGATCATGGATTTCATGGGCAGCGATATTAACATGCCCGCCTTAGAAGCGTCTGACGACCCTGACATAGGCGCCGCGTCCCAGCGACAGCCGGTTGTTGCCGCTGAACTCTTCGTGATCGCGGTCGAGCGCATTGCTGGCGCCCAGCGCCAACTCAAGCCCTGGCTTGACCTGCCAGTTGAAGTTCACGTCCAGCGCGGCATAGCCGGCCACCGTGGTAAATCGCAAGGGGCCGACATAGCGCAAGGTCAGGTCGAGGTCGCGCCCTTCGCCGAGGGTGTAAGAGGAGCGCAGCTTCATCACGCGGCGCGGGTCCCAGTTCCCCGTGACCGAACGGTTGCCGAAATCGGCTTCCCCCGGCTTGAGCGAAAACTCTTCGTGCATCAGGGTCAGGCCCGCGTTGAGCCGCCAGTCGGGCGTCACCTGGACACTGCCCCAGGCTTCCAGCCCGCGCGTTTCGCCTTCCATGCCATTGCCGATTTCAAAAACCTGCACGGCAACCGGCTTGATCGTTCGCAGCTTGTCATACTGTGCGCGATAAACGGTGAGCGAATAGCTGGCGCGGTTGCCGAACTGCTGGCGCAGGCCGGTTTCCAGCACTCGGGCCGTCTCGGACTGGAAATTCGGCCCCCCGCTCAGGGTTCCGCGCGGGCTGGCGAAGAAGATCTCGCGGTCAACGCGTGACGGCGCCCGCACCGTGCGCGACAAGGCGGCCCACCAGGAAGTCGAGGCAGTCGCTTTCCACGCCAGGCGCAAATTGGGGAGGAATTCCGTCCCTGTGTACTGATTGCGCTCGATGCGCAGTCCCCCCGTCAGGTTCAGTTGCTCGCTGAGGGCGACGGTGTCCTGCCCGTACAAGCTCACCCAGTGCATGGCGGCGCGCTCGGGATGGAAGGCGGTACCACTGGTGACCGCCACCTTGTCGCGCGCGAAGCGGTATTCGGCGCCGGCAGCCAGCGTATGCCGGCCAAGCGGGGCAAGATTGTAGAGTGCCTGCAGGTCGGCCACATCCAGGTTCTCTTTATAAACGCCGACCTGGTCGCGCTCCGTGCGATCGTAATAGGCCAGCAGGGACAGGGTGGCGCCGCCGTACAACTGACGGCTCCAATGCCCCATCAGATTGGTGCCGCGCATGGATGCAGCGGGCAGCATGGTCACGGGAGGCGTCGGTATTTGTCCAGCCCCTATGCGGTACACATCGCCCTGCACTGTCAGCGCGTCGCTGCCGCGTAGCCAGTCGGCCCGAAAACCCGCCTGCGCGTTGTGCCATGCATCGCCCAGCGGCTTGCCGGCCAGCGTTTCGCCGTGCGGCATGGCGTAATCCATGCCATAGGCGCGCCAGGCGCCATCGTCCATCGCCGCGCCGTAACGGAAAGCTGCGCCGGACTGCGCCTGCCCCCAACGCAGGTCGGCCATCGCGCCAAGGGTGGACGACGCGTGCTTGGTAATCACGTTGATCACGCCATTGACCGCATTGGTTCCCCAAAGCGTGCCGCCTGGCCCACTGACTACTTCGATGCGTTCGATGGCATCCACCGGCACTTGCTGCACGTCCCAGGACACCCCGGAAAGCAGCGGCGTGTACACCGAGCGGCCATCGATCATCACCAGTTGCTTGTTGGCGCTGTTGCCGGCGAAACCGCGCGCGGTAATGGCGTAATTGCCGGCTGGCGTCTGCGCCACGTGCAGGTTGGGCGCCATGCGCAGCGCTTCGGCCAGGCTGCGCGCACCGCTGCGGCGGATATCGTCGGCGGTAATCACGAAGACGGAAGCCGGGGCGTCGCCTAGCCGCTCTTCGCGCTTTGATACGGACACCACGCGCACGTCGCTCAACTCCTCGAGCGAGAGGTTGGCAAAGTTTTCCGGCGCAGCAGCGCCGCCGGTGGCAGCCACTGCCGTTAGCGACTGGCTGCAGATGCAGCCAGTGACCAGTCCCCACTTCAGTGAATAGCCTGTCTTGGTCATCGCTGCCTCTCTTCCTGGAAGCACTGTGAAAAAATCTTATCACGGAGATAGTTTTTCCCGCCACACCGATGACTTGCATCACAAAACGAATAAGCCTCGCCCGCCATATCAGGATTCTTTATAATAGTTGGGCTTGAATCATCCTACTATCTTGATATGAAGCCTGAGATCCAGGGGTTCTTCGACCCCGTAACTTCCACTGTCAGCTACGTGATTTACGAGGCTGACGGCAGCGCATGCGCCATCGTCGATTCGGTACTTGATTACGACCCGAAGGCCGGGCGCACCGCGACCACCGCCGCCGACAAGATCGTCGCTTTTGTGCGCCAGCATCGGCTGACGGTGAGCTGGCTGCTGGAGACTCATGCCCACGCCGACCATCTGTCCGCCGCGCCTTACCTGCAGGAGAAGCTGGGCGGACGCATCGGAATCGGCGCCGGCATTTGCAAGGTTCAGCACTCCTTCTCGGCGATCTTCAACCGCAAGGGCGAGAAGGAAGATGGCTCGCAGTTCGGTCACCTGTTTCAGGCCGACGAAGAATTCATGATCGGCAGCCTGAAAGCGCGCGCCCTGCATGTACCGGGCCACACGCCGGCCGACATGGCCTACCAGGTCGGCGATGCAGTATTTGTCGGCGATACGATGTTCATGCCCGACGTGGGCAGCGCGCGTTGCGACTTCCCTGGCGGCTGCGCAGGCGACTTGTACAAGTCGGTGCACCGCCTGCTGTCGCTGCCGCCGGAAACCCGCCTGTTCATGTGCCACGACTACCCCCCTGCCGGCCGCGAGCCGCGCTGGGAAGTCACGGTGGCGGAGCAGCGCGCCGCCAACATCCACATCCGCGATGGCGTCAGCGAAGAAGAGTTCGTTGCCATGCGCACCAAGCGCGACGCCACGCTGCAGATGCCGGTGCTGATCCTGCCGGCCATCCAGGTCAACCTGAGCGCAGGCCATCTCCCCGAGGCCGAAGACAACGGCGTGCGCTACCTCAAGATCCCCCTCAACGCCCTGTAAGCAGGGCGCGGGCGCGGCTTATTTGAGCTGCTCGGAGGCGCGGCCGATCGGGTCGTCGGTGTTGGCCAGGTACCAGGCCAGTGTCGACATGACCGCCACGTGCTTCTTCATGTTCACCGGGTCGACCTTGTCGAAGGTGTCGGCCGGAGTGTGGTGGTAGTTGAAGTAGGCGCTGGTGTCGACATAGGGCATGAAGGCCGGTACGCCGCCTGCTTCCAGCTGGTGCACGTCTGAGCCCGAGGCCGAATCGCGCCGGTTGAACACGCCGGCGCCAATCGGCAGCAATGCGTTGCTCACCGGTGCGAAGTACTTCTCCGCTTCGCTGCGCACGCTGCCCATGATGCCGAAGGTACGGCCTACGCCGCCGTCAGTCTCGATGGCTGCGAACTGCTTTTCCAGCTTGCCCTTGTTCGCTTCGTAATAGGTGTTCCCGCCCTTCAGGCCGTTCTCTTCGTTCGCCCACGCCACCATGCGGATGGTGCGGCGAGGCTGCAGGCCCAGGCGCTTGATGGTTTCAAGCACACCCATCGAAGTGGTCACGCCCGTGCCGTCGTCGTGCGCGCCGGTGGCCAGGTCCCAGGAATCCAGGTGGCCGGAAACGATCACGACTTCATCCGCCTTGTCGCTGCCCGGCAGATCGGCGATCACGTTGAAGGTATCGGCGTCCGGCAGGATCTGCGGGGTCAGGGTCAGCTTCATCTTGACCGGGCCGCGCTTCATCAAGCGGCTGATCAGCATCGCATCTTCCGCCGTCACCGCTGCGGCCGGGATGCGCTGCTCGTCTTTCAGGATGGTGGCGCCGGTGTGCGGCAAGCGGTAATCGGCGCCGCCAACGGAACGCACCAGTGCGGCCACGGCGCCCAGCTCCGCAGCCATGCGCGGGCCGTTGGTGCGGTAGCGCGAACCCTGGCCGTAGGCGTTGCCGGCCAGGCCGCGGTCCGCCATGCCCTGGTCGAAGGCCACGTCGAACAGCACGATCGCGCCCTTCACCTCCGCCGCACGCGCTTTCAGTTCATCGAAATCGTGCACGACGACGATCGGCGCGGTCAGGCCGGCAGCCGGGGTGGCGCCGGAGCCGCCGAGGGCGGTCAGCACCACGCGCTGGGCGATATTGGCTGGCCGGCCTTTGTAATCCACCAGCTCAGCCTTCTCTTCGCCACGCACCCAGTGCGGCACCTTGACCGGCTGCAGGAAGACTTTGGCGCCCATCGCACGCATGGCGGCAGCCACCTGCTCCACCGCGGCCGCACCGCCGACGGAACCGGACAGGCGCGGGCCAACCAGGTCGGTCAAGTCTTCCAGGCGCTGGTAGGCGTAGTCGCTCTGCATCGCGGCATCGCGGATCTTGCCCAGCGTCGCGGCATCGTTCTGGCTGGCGGCACTGGCGATGCCGGAAAAGCCTGCGCCCAGCAGGCAGACAAACAGGGCGGAAAGTGCGGGCTTGCGGAAGTTCATGCGTTTCCTGTGAGAAGGTTAAGTTTCGCTCGGAACTTGACACAATAGCGTATTTAATAATTTCCTGCAGGGAGGGCAACTTAACGATACAAATTATTTCCCTCGGTGGAGTTTGTAAGAATGTGTATATGCACTGGCGCAATTTTTTGCGGCTGGCTAATCTACACTCCAACAGAGATTGAAAGGGAACTTACCATGTTCAACAAACGTTTTGCCGGGCTGGTTCTGATGGGCGCAGCCCTGACCGCTTCCTCCGCCGCTTTTGCCGCGGGCGACCGTGACTTCAACACCGCAGCAGGTGCCGTGATCGGCGCCGCGATCGGCAGCCAGAACGGCAGCGGCGGTGCTGTGGTGGGCGGCCTGGTAGGCGCCGCAGTTGGTAATTCCCTGCCGACCGGCCGTCACAGCCGCGGCTACGTCGAAACCCGCGTGTACTCGCAGCCGGCCCCGGTGTATTACGAGCCTGCCCCGGTCTACTACAACCCGCCGCCTCGCGTGTACTACGAGCCAGCGCCCCGCGTGTATTACGAACCGGCACCAGTCTACGTAGAGCCGCGCCCGGTGTACTACTACGGTGAGCGCTACTACCGCGGCCACGGGCACGGCCACCACCACGGCCGTTGGTAATCAAGTAACAGCCTTCAAAAATGGGGACGTACCCCATTTTCTGCTTGCGCGGAAAATGGGGTACGCCCCCATTTTTTTCTTGCCACTTGGGGCGGCAAGATGTTGCGCTTTTGCTTCATCGGGAATACAGGGGTAAAAACACCCTTTATCGGAGGAAAGGCGTGTTGCCAAGCAACGGTGTAAACGCGTAAAGTTGCGGTATCCCTACCAGCGTCCTTCCATGAACAAGTGCTGTAATCCAGACCATCCGCATTGCACCTACTGGGTCATGCCAGGGGAAAGCACTTGCGCCGGCGGCCACGCGCAGCCGGCAGCCGATGCGGAAGGCGGCAGCTTCGAGCTGCTGAACACCATGCGCCACGCCCGCAGCGGCCCGCCAGCCGTCCCGGTCGCCGGCTACTCTGCGCCGGCACGCGTCTATCCCCAGCTGCATATCAGCGGCTTCGACCCGCGCGCCGCCGGCGGCCGCCAGTCGCTCAAAATGGAATTGCGCGGCATGCCGCAGGATTGCGCGCCGCAGTTGTCGATCCGGCTGCGCTCCGAGCTCATTCCGCACGGAGCCCTGCTGCAACAGTTCATCCGCTCGGTCCATGGCGACTGGCGCCCTGTATTCGTGGAATTCTCCTCGCGCGGCAAGGAACATGGCCAGTACCAGATCCACGCCGAAATCGTCAGCAAGGACGAGAGCTCGCAGCGCCAATGGGAATGCACTTTTGTCATCCTGGTGCCGCGTGTCGACGCCAGCCTGAACGAAATTCACCGCACCTTCCTCAGCACCCACAAGAATGTGCGCGTCATGGCCGACGATGCCGCGATCGCCCGCGTGTCCGCGCAAGGCGGCAATACCATGGACATCGACGTCACCGCGCGCAATGCCGGCATCGCCCACCTCGACCTCGGGGCGCCGCCGGGCAAGGTGGATGTTGGCTATTCGACCATAGCCTGGGATGAAGACCTGATCGAGATCGCGCAGCCGCGCAGCGGTCCTTCGCATCCCCACCCTACCCTGGCGGCAAGCTTCATCAATGCGGCCCCGGAAAACGGCGCCTGCCGCCACATCCGCCTGTTCGCGATGGAAGAAATCTCGTTCGGCCGCTTCGAGCTGGCCGATCCCGAAGCCGACGTGCTGCTGCACCACTTCAGCGCCGAGGGTCCTGATTGCGCCGGCCTGACGCGCCGCCTGTCCGGCCGCCACGCGCTGTTCCGCCACACCCGCAATGGTTTCGAAATTGAAGACGTGTCGCGCTACGGCCTGCTGCTGGACGGGGTCTGGCCGGGCAAGAACAAGCCGGTGCCGCTGCGTACCGGCATGAAGATTGAAATGAGCGCCAGCATCAAGGGCATCGTGCTGCTGGAAGTGAGCGCCGTGATGCCGCACGGCGTGATACTGCACCGCATCGATGAAGGCGCGCGCGCCGAATGCTTCGTGCTGCTGGCGGCGGACACCCATCCCGGCTACCCGCTGCCGCGCCACAATGCGCTGCCGAGGGCCTCCAGCCTTCCGCTGCTGATGCACCACCAGGGCGGCTTCTGGCATGTCGACCAGCTCACCGGCAAGGAAACCGCGCTGGCGCCAACACCGAAACAGGAAAAACTGAGCCGCATTCCGGCCCATACCCGTTTCGCCAGCGATCCTTATCCGGAGCACTGGATCGTGCGCAGCGCCGCCGCGCACATCCCGCCAGCCGAAGCTGCCGCTTAAGTCGCTGCAGAAGGCCTTTTCGGCAACGGAATGAATTCCGTCTCGCCGGGCACCTTGGCAAAGCGCTGCGCCTCCCAATCGTCGGCCGCCTTGAGCAGGCGCTCCTTGCTCGACGAAACAAAATTCCAGAACAGGAAACGCTGGCCATCGAGCGGCTCGCCGCCGATGATCACGAATTGCGCATCCGTGTTTGCGCTGACCCGCTGCGAATTCGACGTATCGAGCAGCGCCATCGTGTTTTGCGGCACCGGAGCGCCATCGACGTCGACCGAACCGCTCACCGGATAGATGGCAGCTTCCGCCGGCAAGCCGCTCAGTTCCAGTTGCTGGCCCGCCTTCAGGCTCACGTCCAGGTACAGCGTCTGGCTGAAGGTCTTCACCGGCGAAGCGTGGCCAAAGGCCGAACCGATCAGCACGCGCACCCTGGCGCCGTCGACCAGCATTTCCGGAATTGCCGCCGCTGGCGTATGGGCGAACGAAGGCTCGTCCTCCTCGTGCGCCTTGGGCAAGGCGGCCCACAACTGCAGGCCGTGCGTGCGGTGCGGCACGCCCACCAGATCCTGCGGGGTGCGCTCCGAATGCACGATGCCGCGTCCTGCGGTCATCCAGTTGATGGCGCCCGGCTCGATGCGCTGCAGCGTACCCAGGCTGTCGCGGTGTTCCATTGCCCCTTCGAACAGGTAGGTGACGGTGGCCAGGCCGATATGCGGGTGCGGCCGCACGTCATGGTCGGCGTCAAGCGGCACGTCGACCGGGCCGAAATGGTCGAAGAAAATGAATGGACCGACCGCCTGCTTCATGGCCGCCGGCAAATAGCGGCGCACCACAAAGCCGCCGCCCAGGTCCTTCTCATGGCCCTTCAGGAGTTGCGCAATGTTCATGGCAATGGCCCCAGCTTCGTGGAGATTTCGGTGGTCACGGCCGTCATCAGCTTATGCACCGGGCATTTCTGCGAGATGGCCAGCAGCTCTTCCCGCTGCTCCGCGCTCAGCGCTCCGGTCAGGTGCAGCGTAGCGGCCAGGCGGTACACGCCCTTGCGCTCTTCGCTGGCATCGCGCTCGGTGGTGACTTGCACATCTTCGACCGGAATGCCCTTGCGGCGAGCGTACCAGATGACGGTCAGCGCTTTGCAGGCGCTGACGGCGGCGTCGTACAGGTCGTGCGGCGACGGGCCGGCATCGTTGCCGCCTTCTTCGATCGTGCCGTCGACGGAGACGATGTGGTTGCGCACATGCAGGATGCTGCGCATTGGAAGCGACTGGTCGCGGGCTACTTTAACGGTCATATTGGTTTCCTGCTTGTTGATTTAGCCAGCAATTTACACCAACTTGCGCGCTACGCGGAAGCCCACCACATCGTTTGCCAGCAGTGCCGAGTAGCCATTGCGCATGGCCGAACGCAGGTAGCGCGGCTGGTACAGCCATGCTCCGCCGCGCAGGATGCGGCGCGCCTTGTCGCCGCCCTGCTCCCATGCACTGCCGTCGATGGGCGCGCCGAGGTAGTTATCGTGCACCGTGTCCTGCGTCCACTCCCAGACATTGCCGTGCATATCGAACAGGCCCCAGGGATTGGGCTGATAGCTGCCCACGCGCGTCGTGCCGCCATGGCTGTTGCCTTTGGGGCCGTCGTTGTAGGTGAAATGGCCGTCGTAGTTGGCGTGTTCCGGCGTGATCTGGTCGCCGAAGCTGAACGCAGTGTGGCTGCCGGCGCGACAGGCGTACTCCCATTCCGCTTCGCTCGGCAGGCGGTATTGCTGGCCGGTTTTCTCGCCAAGCCACTGCAGGTACAGCTGCGCGTCGTGCCAGCTGACGCATACCACGGGGTGGCGCTCATCCTGCGCAAAGCCTGGCTCCTGCCAGTCGACGTCCAGCTTCGACTGCCAGCCCGTCGCCTTCACGAAGGCGCGCCACTCGCCCACGGTCACCGGATAGCGGCCCAGTGCAAAGGAGTGCTCGATGCCGACCCAGTGCGCCGGCAATTCCTTGTCCAGCGAAGTTTTCTGCGCCCCGGCCTTGACGGCGGTCTTGTGCTCATGCTCGGAGGAACCCATCTGGAAGCGGCCGGTCGGGATCAGCACCAGGTCCGGCCCGACGCCGCTGCCATCGGTGAAGCGGTCGCGCAGCACGCCTTCCGCATCGGCTACCGGGCTGCTGGCGCTAGGCAGCAGCGCCGCCAGTTCGGCGGCCTTGCGCGCCGCCTGTTCCTTGCGGTGGCGCTCCTGCTCCGCGCGGTAGGCTGCTTCCGCCTTCAGTTGCGCCATCTTGCGCTGGTATTCTTCCTCGGCCTGGCGCGCTTTCAACGCATCGGCATCGCGGCGCGCAATCAGTTGCTGGCGCAGGCGCTCCTTGCGCTCCTTCGCTTCCTGCTCGGCCTGCGCCTTGCGCTGCTTTTCCTGTTCGCGGCGAAGCTGCTCCTGGCGCGCCTTTTCCTGCGCCGCGGCCTGTGCTTCCGCCTTGCGCCGGGCGGCCAGTTCCACTTCCTTCTGGCGCCGCTGCTCTTCCTCCTCGGCGCGGGCGATGGCATCGTTGCGGGCCCGTTTTTCACGGGCGGCTCGCGCTTCGCTTTCCTGCTGTTCCGCAGCGGCCCGTTCGGCCTTGCGGGCTGCTTCGCGCTGCGCCGCTTCTTCGGCGTCTAGCCCGGCGGCATCCTTTAATGCGTCAAGCAGTGCGGCCACCGATTCCGGCCGCTCGCCGGCGCGGTTGGCGAAGCCGTCCTTCAATACTGCCCATTGCTGCGCGTTGAGCGCCGCCGGTCTGGGCGGCTCGAGCAGGGCGGTGGGCTGGTCGAACGGCAGGCGCCCTTCCAGCAGCTGGTAGATCATCACCGCTACCGCATAGACGTCCAGCTGCGGCCGCGGCGCGCCCTGGCCGGTGCCGGCTTCCGGCGCCCGGTAGCCGGCAGTGCCGGCATTGGGCGCCGCCATGCCAAGGTCGGTGCCGGTCGAACGCGCGCGCGAGGCGATGCCGAAATCGAGCAGCTTGATTTCGCCGGTCGCGGTCAGGAACACGTTGCCGGGCTTAAGGTCGCGGTGCACCAGGCGGTGCTTGTCCCAGGCGTATCGCAGCGCATTGGCCACCGGCCGCAGCATCTGCTCGACCTGTGCCGGCGTCGCCTTGCCATGCTCCGCCAGCCAGGCCTCGAGATCCTGCCCCTCGAGGCATTCCATGATGATGAAATAGCTGGATGTGGCGGGGTCTTGCGCCCATTCGTAGACGCGCACGATATTGTCATGCGCCAGGCGGCGCGCCTGGGTCGCTTCCTCGATCAGCAGCTTGGCGTGGGCCGGGCTTTGGGTCAGCTGCGGCGGCAGGATCTTCAGCGCAACCACGGCGCTGTGGCCCAGTTCAGCATGGGTTGCCAGGTCGGTGGCTTGCCACACCTGGCCCATGCCGCCCATGCCGATCAGGCGCTCGAGCCGGTAGCGCCGGTTGTGCGGGCCGATTTCCTGGCCGGCCATCAGGCCAAGCTCGGTGCCCTGGCGCGGGATGGTGATGGGTGCTGCCGCCCCTCCCGGTGGCGCGTATTCGGCGTCCAGGATGGCATTTTTGCGGCGGTCGAACTCTTGCAGGCTTAACAGGCCATCGTCGTGCAGGGCACGCAGTTCGCGAATCTTGTCTCGGGCTGTCTGCATCTCTCTCGTGCTTTACCTCGCTAGCGGCGCCCCGCATTCTGGACAGAATTTCGCATCGCCGCAATCGGTCGGCACCAGATGGCCATTCCGGCAACGGCGCGCCGCCGACGCGCCGACGCTCGCTTGCGCCCGCAGCAGGTCGAGCCGGTGCTGGCGTTCCTTGTCGCCCACCGTGTCTCGATACGAACGTTCATCGCGCACTTCCTCGCGCGCCAGGCGCAGCGCCTCGGCCGTGGTAATGCTGTTTTCGGCAGCGACCACGCCGGCCAGCGCCTGCAGCTGCTCGGGCGACATCGCAGCCTGGGCCTGCTGGCGCATCAGGCGCGACAGCGCTTCGGCGTTTGGCGTCGCCGCCAGCGCAATCTTGGCCGTGTCGCTCATGCGGCCGATTGCTTCCAGCCGGTCGATGTCGATGCGGGCCAGGTCGGCGGCATGCCGCTGCTGCGCCACCATGCTGTCGTATTCCACCTTCCAGCGGTTGAAGCGCTCATCTCGCTCCACTTCCATCTTTTTCAGCGACTGCTGCCACTGTGCTTCCTGGTCGCGCAGTTTCAGCTGCAGGCGCTGTTCTTCCACGGCTACCTGGTCGAGCATGGCCTGGCGCGCCAGGCTTTGCCCCTGGCGCTGCTGCACGCCGTCTGCCTCGATGGTGCGCAGCAGCTTTTCATACTGGGCCACCGATTCGGCGGCGGCGCCGCTGCGCTTCAATTCTTCCAGCTTGGCGCTGATTTCGGCCACATGGACATGCGAGCTGGCGTCTTTGCCTTCCTCGCCGCGCGCCAGCTCGCGCTTGCGCGCCAGGTGCAGCTCTTCTTCCCACTCGACGATGCGCTCCGCCTCCCGATGGCGGGCGGCGTTGGCCAGGGCCAGGCCCTGGAACTTCGCCCGGTGGTGCTCGGCCTCGATCTCCTGCTCGCGCTGCTTGGCGTCGGTTTCGGCCTTGCGCAGCAGCTGGAGCTGCTTGCGGCGGTGCTCTTCGTCCTCGATGGCCAGCGCTTGCTGGACGCGGTACTGCAGCTGCTGCTGGTACAACTGGTGCGAGAAGCGCTGCCTGGCCAGCGCCTTTTCCTCAAGGCCGGCCTGCTGCGCCAGTTCCATCTCGGTGCGCATCTTGATCTGCGCCAGGCGGCGCACCTGGTCCCACTGGGCCGCCTCGCCGGCGTGCAGCGACTTGTGGCGCGCCAGTTCATGTTCCAGGTCGGCCAAGGCCAGGCCGGCGCCGTGTTCGAAGGCCTGCTTGCGCGATTTGGCAGCCACGATGCGGCCGTACAGGTCGATTTCGCGGGCGCGGATGGCTTGCATCTGCTCCTCGGCTTCGGCCTTCAGCTCGGCGCGCCGGAAATCGCCGCGCATTTTCTGCTCCTGGCGGCTGATGGCCTGCCATTCTTCCTCGTTGTACAGCTGGTCGAGCTGCTTGACGTGCTCCAGTTGCCGCTGGCGCTCGTCCGCAACCAGGAACAGGCTGCCCTCGCGTTCGCGGTTGTCATCGTATTTATCGTGCCGAAGTGACAATGTTTCCACCTGCGCCGCCGCCAGGCCGAATTCGGCCAGGCGCTGGCCCAGCGCGCTGTGCAGGCGTTCGTTGAGCTGCTCGCGCAGCACGCTGGTACTGGCCATGTCGCGCACAGAACGGCTGCCCAGGAATTCGGCCGCAAGCTGGCGCATGGACGGCGCCAGCAGGTCGTGCAGCTGCAGCGTGGTGACGGTACCCGGCGCTGTCATGAAATGGCGCGCAAAGGCCGGCACGTCCTGCACCATCAGGCCGACCGTGAAATGCGCAGCCAGTTTCAGGAATTCGGCGCTCAGCAAGTCGGTGAAATTGAACTCGACAGGCAGCGGCGAGCTGCGGGTGACCAGGATTTCGCCCGGCTCGTCGCGCCGCAGCTTGCCCAGGCGCGCGAAAAGACCGTCCAGCTCGTAGTCGCCCTGCGGCACCTCGCTGACCTGTTCGCCCTGCAGGATGAAAGCGCGTGTCGCGGCCGGCACGTGCAGGGTCTTGGTGAAGAGGCCGGAGAGCTGGCGCACGCCAAAGAACACCGCCAGCTCGTCGTTGGCCGGGATCCAGCGGTTGTCGCGCACCACGTGGTCGCCGCGCGGCGCGCCGAGCGACAGGCCGCAATGACTGCAGTAGTCGGAGCTGTCGCCGTTGCGGTGCCCGCATCGCGGGCACTTCACGCCGCCAAAACCAAACATCTTGAACATTTCCCACTCCTTGTCTGACCCTGCGCCTGTCGATTGTATCAGGGCGCCATGGGCCCATTTGCCCATTACACACCTCCTTATCTTGGCACATGGGCAGCCCATCCATTCGCTCCGTATGAGGGGCGATTTCCCTTCTGTTTGCGATTCGGCCGCAAAAGCCCGGCTTTTTTGCATTTCGCACCACGTTTTGGACCGCTTGTCGCACGCCGGTGGCTGGCCGCAGGCGCCGTGGATACAGTGTGCACATGGATAGTCCTCAAACGGAGAACATCATGAAAGCCCTGCGAAATTTCGAAGCCCTGTTCATCGCCATGATCGGCCTGGCCTGCGCCGCCAGCCTGGTGGTTGAAAACCGTGCCGATGAAGCGAAGGCGCCGGCTGCCGCCGCCAGCGCGGCCCAGGCAGCGCCTGCGGTGCCGGTCGTGGTGGTCGCTGCCAAGCGCATGAGCGAAGCGGAAAAGCAGGCCTCGCTGGCGCAAGAACGCAAAGCTGCTCCGGGCGGCAAGATCTGAGCAATTGTTACTCCGCTGCGGGATTTGTAAAAAACTGAATCAGGCTTTTCGCCTCGTCGATGCGCTTGGTATATTGAACTCAGCGCATCACCAAACAGGAGAAAAGCCATGTTCAAATCGAAACTCATCGCTGCAGCCGCCCTGGCACTTGGCACGGTTGCATTAGCACCGACCGCCGCGCTGGCGCAGGTTGATTTCAGCGTCGTGATCGGCAACGCTCCTCCACCACTGCGTTTTGAAAGCGTGCCGCCGCCGCGTTACGGCTATGTATGGGCCCCTGGCGTATGGCGCTGGGACGGCTACCGCCACGTCTGGGTTGCCGGCCACTGGCTGCAGGAACGTCCGGGCTACCGCTACGCCCCTTCGCAGTGGGTCCGTGTCGACAACGGCTGGGGATGGCGTGAAGGCGGCTGGACCGTCTACGATAGCCGCCCCACCTACATCCAGGGCCCGGGCTACGGCTACCGTGATTACCCCCGCGACAATTACTACTATCGCGACCATCATCGCGACCGCTACCGGGACCGCGACCACGACGGCGTGCCGGACCGCTATGACCGCGACCGCGACAACGACGGCGTGCCAAACCGTTATGACCGCGACCGCGATGGCGACGGCGTGCCTAACCGCTACGACCGCCGTCCCGACAACCCTCACCGCCGCTAACGGCGCGTGAAGATGACCGCCTGGCCCGCAACAAGCTGTTGCGCGGACCAGGCGGCCTTTTCCTGCCCCTCACCTATGCAGATAAAACAAGAACGTGCGCGCGCTGAAAAACTCGCGCGCCAGCCCGTTACCGCCTCGCCCGCAGCATGGCGCGCCTGGTTCGACGGTTCCGCCCATCCCAACCCGGGCCGCATCGGCATCGGCGTGCTGTTGTCCGGCCCGGCCGGCGAACGGGTGGAAATCTGCCGCCGCGCAGGCCACGGCAGCAGCGACGATGCGGAATACCTGGCGCTGATCGCTGCGCTGGAAAAGGCGGTGGAACTGGGCGTGCCGGAATTGCTGGTGTACGGCGACAGCCAGGTGGTGGTGCAGGATGTGCTGTTATCGCCGCAGGCAGGCGCCAAAGCGCTGGAAGAACATCGCGCCCGCGTGGGGCATTTGATGGCGGCATTGGCGCTGGTGAACGTGCGCTGGTTGCCGCGCCACAGGAATGGCGACGCGGACCGCCTGTCGCAACAGGCGGTGCGTGAAGGTGCCGCTTAGCGGACCTTGAACACGCTGACCGCGTCAGCCAGGTTGCTGGCCTGGTGCTGCATGGATTCGGCGGCAGCTGCCGCTTCTTCCACCAGGGCGGCATTCTGCTGCGTGACCTGGTCCATCTGGCCGACAGCCTTGTAGACTTCATCGATGCCGGAACTCTGCTCGGCGCTGGCTGCCGTGATTTCGCTGATGATGTCCGACACGCGCTGCACGCTGGAGACGATTTCCTCCATCGTGTTACCCGCATCCGACACCAGGCGCGTACCGGCATTCACCTTCTCGACCGAATCGCCGATCAATTCCTTGATCTCCTTCGCCGCCGCGGCCGAGCGCTGTGCCAGGTTGCGCACTTCCGACGCCACCACCGCGAAGCCGCGGCCTTGCTCCCCGGCGCGTGCCGCTTCCACCGCAGCATTCAGCGCCAGGATATTGGTCTGGAACGCGATGCCGTCAATCACGGCGATGATGTCCACGATCTTGCGCGAGGAGGCATCGATCGACTCCATGGTGCCCACCACTTCCGACACCACGCTGCCGCCCTTGCGCGCCACCGAAACCGCGGCGCCGGCCAGTTGGTTGGCCTGGCGCGCGTTGTCGGCATTCTGCTTGACGGTCGAAGTCAGTTCTTCCATCGACGACGCGGTTTCTTCCAGCGACGCGGCCTGCTGCTCGGTACGGGCTGACAGGTCCTGGTTGCCGGCCGCGATCTCGCTGGAGGCGATCGTGATCGAATGGGTGCCGTTACGCACTTCGCCGACGATGTTCAGCAAGGCCTGGTTCATGTCGCGCAAGGCGCCCAGCAACTGGGCGGTTTCGTCGTTGCCATGGACGCGGATGTCGCCGGTCAGGTCGCCCCCCGCCACACGGCGCGCCGCCTCGACTGCGCGCGACAGCGGCGTGGTGATGCCCTTGGTGAGCATGAAGGCGCACGCCGCGCCAAAGGCCACGGCCAGCACCGCCAATACCGTCAGCAGGCTGCGGCTAGTGGAAGAAATACTGTCGATTTCCTTGCCGATGGCGTCGATCTTCCCGCGCTGCATCGACAGCAGGTCCTGCACCAGCTCCTGGTACTGCGCGGCAGCCGGGCGGTAAGTCTTCTCGAAGACTTCGTTCGCCTGTTCCAGCTCACCGTCGGTCTTCAGCTTGGCCACCTTGTCGCGCGACGCGATATAGGCCTTGCGCTGTTCCATCACGCGCTCCCACAAGGCTTTCTCGTCGGCGTCGCTGATCAGCGGTTCGATTTTCTTCTGCAGCTCGGCCGAAGTGGCGCTTGATGCTTTTGATTCCTCGGCAAAGAAGGAGCCCAGCGAGGCGTCGCTGCTGCGGGCAATTGCCGTAGTGCGGCGGATCGCGCTATCGATCTTCGAATACCAGTCGGAGATCATGCGCTCTTTCGCCAGCGGCGTCTCCATCATGTGGCGCGTGGCGCCGGCCACTTGCTGCAGGCGCCAGACGCCGATGGCGGCGATCACGATGGACAGGGCTAGCGTCACGGCAAAGCCGAACGCCAGGCGCTTGCCGATGCTCAGGTTGTTCAGGAAGTTCATGCCGCCATCTTCTCGATCAGGCCCATGTCAGCCGAAGACATCAGGCGTTCAATATCAACCAGGATCAGCATGCGGTCATCGATGGTGCCCAGGCCGGTGATGTATTCAGTATCCATCGAACCGCTGATGTCGGGCGCCGCCTTGATCTGTTCCGGCTGCAGGGTCGTCACGTCGGACACGGCATCGACCACGATACCCACGGTGCGGGTGCCGATGTGCAGGATGATGACCACCGTAAACGGGCCGTAGGTCGGCTCGCCAAGCTGGAAGCGCACGCGCATGTCGATGATCGGCACGATCAGGCCGCGCAGGTTGATCACGCCCTTCACGTAGTCCGGCGCGCTGGCGATGCGGGTCGGGTTCTCGTAGCTGCGAATCTCGCTGACCTTCTGGATATCGATGCCGTATTCTTCCTGGCCCAGGGTAAACGCCAGGAACTCGGCAGCTTGGCTGGTAGTTGTAGTCATGATAATTTTTCACTTATGAACGATGACCGTATAATGTTACCGTAGACCAATAAAATAATCACCAAGAATTTTGCTCTAGAGAAACATACAAGCTTGTGATAAATACATGGCACAATTGCGCAGCTAAAAACGAAACAAGGTTTTATGGATATCTCTCTGAGCACTTGGCAGCCGCGCCTGGTCGCGCTGGCCAGCGCAGCAGCGGGCGACGACGGCGCCCACGACACAAATCACTTGCATCGGGTATGGCGCAACGCCAAGCTGTTGCTGGAACAGCTTCCCGCTGCCGACCACCTGGTCGTGATGGCAGCCTGCTACCTGCACGACCTGGTCAACCTGCCGAAAAACCATCCCGAACGCCACCTCGCCTCGCGCCAGGCAGCGGCCCTGGCTCGCATCCAGCTGGCCGAAGCAGGCTTCCCGCCTGAGCGGCTGGAGGCGGTGGCTCACGCCATCGAAACCCACAGTTTTTCCGCCGCGCTGCAGCCAACCACGTTGGAAGCGCGCATCGTGCAAGACGCCGACCGCCTCGACGCACTCGGCGCCGTCGGCCTGGCGCGCATGTTTTATATTGCTGGCCGCATGGGCGCCGCACTGGCCCACGCGGACGATCCGCTGGCCATCAATCGGGTACGCAACGACAAGATTTATTCGCTCGACCACATCGAAGTGAAACTGGCCACCCTGCCCGGCACCATGCAGACTGCCGCCGGCCGCGCGCTGGGCGAACAACGCCTGCGAGAGCTGCTGGCGTTCCGCGACAGCTTCGTCGCAGAATGGGCGGTGGCAGCATGAGCGAGCTTGCGCCAGAGACCAAATCAACAGGCAACCTGAACTTCGTCCTGGTCAGCATCTTCATCGACATGCTGGGCATCGGGATCATCGTGCCGGTGCTGCCGATCCTGGTTGGCCAGTATGTGCAGGACCGCGAACTGCACGCGCTGTGGTACGGCATCCTGGGTGCCACCTTCGGCCTGCTGCAGTTCATCTTCATGCCGATGCTGGGCGCGATCAGCGACCGTGTCGGCCGCCGCCCCGTGCTGCTGTATTCCATGGCTGGCATGGGCATCAATTTCCTCACCACGGCCTGGGCGCCCAACCTGGCCTGCCTGTTCATCGGCCGCGTGATCGGCGGCATGTCGTCGGCCAGCATGTCGGTGGCCTCAGCCTATGCTTCCGACATTTCCACCCACGAAGACCGCGCCAAGAGCTTCGGCAAGATCGGCGCCACTTTCGGCCTGGGCTTCATCTGCGGGCCGATGCTGGGCGGCTTGCTGGGCGACGTCAACCTGCACCTGCCTTTCTACGTCGCGGCGGCGCTATCGTTCGCCAACTTCATCTACGGTTACTTCTTCGTGCCCGAATCGCTGCCGCAAGCACAGCGCAGCAAATTCAAGCTGGTGTCGGTCAACCCGTTCAACTCGCTGGCCAAGTTGGCCCGGCGCCAGGATATCCGCGGCCTGGTCATCACTTTCGCCCTGGTGACCGGCGCGCAAATGATGCTGCAGTCGACCTGGGTGCTGTACACCCACTTCCGCTTCGGCTGGAGCCCGGCGGAGAACGGCGCGGCGCTGTTCTGCGTTGGCCTGACGGCAGCGGTGGTGCAGGCCGGCCTGCTCGGGGTCTTGATCCGCAAGTTCGGCGAGGTACGCCTGTCGCTGCTCGGCCTGACCTCGGGCGCCATCACCTACATGCTGTATGGCCTGGCCACGCACGGCTGGATGATGTATGTCTTCATCCTGTGCAATCTGCTGGCCTTCGCCGCCGGCCCGGCGCTGCAAGGCATCGTATCCAAAGCGACGCCCGCCAACGAACAGGGCGAGCTGATGGGCTCCCTGCAGTCGATCAGCAGCCTTGGCACGGTGATCATGCCTTTGCTGGGCGGCGCCATCCTCGGCACGGTCAGCCACCTGCCCCCGAGCGACTGGCGCATCGGCAGCACCTTCTTCCTGTGCGCCGCGATGCAGGCGGTCGGCATTGTCGTCGCCCGGCGCTACTTCCGCCAACACCATATGGCCACGACGGCGACTTCGGAAACAGGCGCATAATCAGCCTATGACCGGACGCGCGCACAGCTTCTTCCGCCAGTTGCTCGCCGCCCTGCCACTGGCGGCGGCGGCCTTGCCATCCCATGCCGACTGCTCGCGCGACATCGTAGTGCCGGTATCGACCGCCGGTGTCAGCGTCATCGTCAACAACGGGACGTACAGCGGAATCTATCCGGAGATATTCCGCAGCCTTGGCCCGCGCGCAGGCTGCCACTTCGTTTTCAGCTCGGTCCCGCGCGCCCGGCAGGAACTGCTGTTCGAATCCGGCAGGGCCGACCTGCTGGTGCCGGCCACCCGCACGCCGGCGCGCGACGTCAACGGCATCTTCGTGCCGATGGTGGGGCACCGCGCCGTACTGGTTTCCCTGCAAAGCCCGCGCCCGCAAATCACCAATGCCCAGGACTTGCTGGACCGGCGCGACCTGCGCGTGGCTATCGTGCGCGGCTATGACTATGGCGATGCCTACCAGGCCATCGTGCGCGAACTGGCGCGCCAGGGCCGCCTGTTCACCGAAGTGGAGCCTAGCGCAGTTGCCCGCCTGCTATACGTTGGCGCGGTGGACGTCACCATCATGGGGCCGACCATCCTGGCCGGCGCCATCAACCGGGAGGCGCGGGTAAACGGCATGCTGGACCGGCTGCGCATGGAGCCGATTCCCGAACTGCCATGGCAGCAGACCGGCGTCTACGTTTCCCGCTCTTCGCTGGACCCCGACGACCGCGCCGTGCTGCTCGAATTGCTGGAACGCGCCGCCAAATCGAACGTGGTGATGGAAGGCTTCCAGCGCTACCACCGCCCGGAAATCCTCGCCGAAAGCGTGCGCCCCCGCTGATGGCACCGTCGGTCGTCGCCATCGTCCTGTGCGGCGCGCTGCTGCACGCGGGCTGGAATGCGCTGGTCAAGAAAGGCCGCGATCCCTTCCTGAGCAGCGTGCTGGTGGCCAGCGGCGCCGGACTGATCTCGCTACCGCTGCTGCCCTTCCTCGCGCAACCCGCCGCCGCTAGCTGGCCATACGCGCTGGCCTCCACGGTCATCCACTACGCTTACTACGGCTTGCTCGCCGCAGCCTACCGCCACGGCGATATGAGCCACGCCTACCCGCTGATGCGCGGCAGCGCCCCGCTGCTGGTCGCCATCGCCAGCGTGCCCCTGCTGGGCGAGCACCTTAGCACGCCCCAATACGCCGCCGTGGCGTGCATCAGCGGCGGCATCTTCGGCCTTTGGTTCGCCACACGTCGCGCTGACGGCGACGGCGCAGATGCAGGTTCTCGCCGCCGCGCAAGCGTCTACGCCTTGCTGAATGCCCTCGTCATCGCCGCTTATACACTGCTCGACGGCCTCGGCGCCCGCGCCTCCGCCGCTCC
This sequence comes from Pseudoduganella sp. S-14, assembly GCF_049913285.1. GTDB lineage: Bacteria > Pseudomonadota > Gammaproteobacteria > Burkholderiales > Burkholderiaceae_D > Rugamonas. Next base: position 3,125,199 of record NZ_CP183991.1, on the reverse strand, counting down.
CGCAGCTTATGTGATGTGGCTGCACGTTCTGAGCGCCATCGGGCTGCTGGCCTGGTGCCTGTTCCGCTGTCCGCGTGAACTGCGCGCCTACGCCAGACAATTCTGGCACGTCGCCATCCTCGGCGGCGCCGGCACACTTGGCGCATACGGCCTGGCCTTGTGGGCAATGACGGTCGCCCCTCTCGCCGCCGTCGCAGCCCTGCGCGAGACTTCGATCCTGTTTGCCGCATTGATCGCCAAGTTCTTCCTGTCCGAACGCATAGGCCGCAAGCGCGCCCTCGCCATTGCAGCCATTGCCGCCGGCGCCGTCCTGATGCGCCTGGCCTAGATTGCGACACCCGGCATCGGTAGAGGCAAATCGAATTGGCTGCCTATGGCGTTTCCGCTGAAATGACCCGCTGTTTTCTGCTGTTTTCCGCTGTTTTTCTGGAACTCCCTCTACACGCGATCCAAGACAAGAGCAGCGGAAAACGGCATGAAAGACATCGCGGTCCTGGCGTTGCCCTTCACCACTTTGTGCCGGCCACTCAACGCAATGCGTCCTCAGTAATGCGGGCATGGGCATCGGTGACGTGTACTCCATAAGTCTCTATGTCGCTAAGGCACTCGTTCGCATCAACGCCTGGTGTGTGTTCGCCCTTCCGAAGCTCAATGGTCTTGAATTCGGACCATGGCGCATACTTTGGGGGCAGGTTTTCACCCGATGGTTGTGCGGTAAAGCCGAAGATGCGGCCGGGACCTCTGAAGATATGTACTTGCATATGTTGCTCCATTATTTGTGATTCGGCAGTTAGCTGTGTGCAGCATTTGAACGAACCTCCTTTCTAGAGTTCATAAAGTATGAGTACATCTCACTCTGTATAGCCGTCTGCGGCCGCCTTCTGAGGGTCTGCAAATATCGCCATGGCCGTGTTCATGCGGCGAAATCCGAACTTTTCGTAGAATGGCTCTTTCCCAGGAACGGCATAAAGGATTATCTTTCGGTGGCCCCTGGACAAGTCGACCAGTCTTTGTATGAGTTCTTTGCCGAGCCCCGAACCTTGGTAACCCGGGTGAACCACAATGTCGCAAAGATAGGAGCAATCGACGCCATCAGCAACAGCGCGCCCCGCGGCGACGATTCGTTCGCCGTCGAACGCAATGCACTTGAACATGCTGTTCGAATAACCGGTCTTCAGCCACTCGCCGCTCTTGATTCCAAGCGGTGCGATGCGATACAGCTCCGACATCTCTTCCCAATCGAGCTGTTCGGTCGATTCGACCCAGCGAATTTTCATGATTTCTCCTGACATGCCTGTGTGGAATCCATTACTTCCCTACCACCGGCAACTCTACCGAGCTGCCATGGAACACGCGCTGCGTCGCCTTCTTGTAATCGCCCGGCGCAGCGAGGAAGATGTTCGGCACAAAAGTCTGCGGATTACGGTCGTATAGGGGGAACCAGCTTGACTGCACCTGGATCATCAGGCGATGCCCCGGCAGCACGACGTGGTTCACCGGCGGCAGGGCGAAGTTGAACTGCACCGGCTTGTTCGACGGAATAGCCGACGGCTTCTCGAAGCTGTCGCGATAGCGCCCGCGCAGGATATCCATCGACAGCGGCAACTGGTAGCCGCCCAGTTTGGGCTGCGACGGCACCTCGTCCGGATAAACGTCGATCACCTTCACCACCCAGTCCGCATCGCTGCCCGAGGTCGACGCCAGCAAGTGCACCTGAGGCGCGCCGGACAGCACCAGCGGCTCTTTCAAGGGCTCCGACACATAGCTCAACACGTCGGTACGGTCGCTGACGAAACGCTGGTCCTGCACCAGCCAGGGCTTCCACACGTTTTCATCACTCATGCGCACAGGACGCGGCACGAAAGGCACCGGCTTGGCCGGATCGGCCACATACTCGTCGAAGCCCTTGGCATTGCCCGCCTGCGACCATGACAGCTTGAAGCCATCCTGCAAGTAGACCGCCTTTGCCGCCGACGCGCAGCCCGTCGCGCATGACACCGGCCATTGAGGCAGTCGCTGCCACTTGTTGCTGCCGGTCTGGTAGGTCAGTACCGGTGGAGTATCCACAGCTGGCGCGCCGTCAACCAGGTATTGTTTCAGGAACGGCACCATCACATCGCGCCGGAATTCCAGCGCCGTATCGCCAGTGAACTGCAAGGGGCCCAGCGAGGAGCCGTCGTAATTGACGCCGCTGTGGCGCCATGGCCCGATCGCGAGGAAGTTCAGCTTATTGTCCTTGTCCTGCTTTTCCAGCGCAGCGTAAGTCGCGTAAGTGCCGTAGATATCTTCCTGGTCCCACTGCCCTACCACGTGCATGGTCGGCACGGATAAAGGACGCTTGGCCAGGATGCGGTCTAGCGCCTGCTCCTGCCAGAAGCTGTCGTAAGCGGGATGCTCGAACAGCTTCCTGGTGAAATTGAGCTGGTCCAGCCCATATTTGCGCGCCAGGCCTGCCACCGAGCCGCCGCGCAGCACCACGTCGTAATCGTCATACGCCCCGGTCGCCAGCGGCTCGCCGCGGGCCTTCACCGTATTCTGGCTGGCGATATAGTCCAGCGTATTGACGCGGAAGGCGCCATTGTGGAACCAGTCGTCGCCGCGCCAGCCGTCCACCATCGCGCTCATTGGCACCGCCGCTTTCAGCGCCGGATGCGGCTCGGTCAGCGCCATCAGCACGGTAAAGCCTTCATACGAAGAACCGATCATGCCGACCTTGCCGTTCGTTTCCGGCACGTTTTTCACCAGCCAGTCGATAGTGTCCCAGGCATCGGTGCCATGATCGGTCTGGCTGGTATTCAGCGGGCCGCGCACGGGGCGGTTCATCACGTAATCACCTTCGGAGCCGTATTTGCCGCGCACATCCTGGAACACGCGGATGAAATCGCGTCCGAATACTTCGTCGCCCTGCGGCAGCGAAGACTGCATATAAGGGCTGACATTGCGACGCGCGCGGCCATCTGCGTTGTAGGGCGTACGGGTCAGGATGATCGGCGCCTTGCTGGCGCCCTTCGGCACCACGATCACGGTATGCAGGCGCACGCCATCGCGCATCGGGACCATCACTACGCGTTTGACGTAATCGGCCTGCTCTTGCGGCGCCTCGAAGCCGGACATGATATCCGGCGCCATTGGCGAGGTTTGCGCGCCTGCATGGGAGGCCAGCAGCAAAGAAATAAGGGTGAGGCAACTACGCATGGGAACTCCGGTGGGGCATGAACCTTGCAATATTACTAGAAAATCAATGCTGATATGAAAGCTAGTGCGCGCACATACGGCCGCGGCAGCCCCAGCAAAAATGGCCCCTATGATGAAATCGAAGGAGCCAATCATGAAAAAATTGCTCATCGCCACCCTTCTGGCGGGTTCCCTGGGCGGCGGCCTGGCCTTTGCACCGGCCGCCAGCGCCGATGTGGTCGTAGTCCGTGTTGCTCCACCGCCACCACGAGAAGAAGTGATTCCCCCTGCACGTTCCGGCTTCGTATGGACGCCGGGCTATTGGCGCTGGAACGGCCACCGCCACGTCTGGGTCAACGGCAAATACGTACGTGCCCGTCACGGCTATTATTGGCGCGAACCGGCCTGGGCCCAGATGGACAATGGTCGCTGGCGCATGGAGCGCGGCCGCTGGGAGCGCGGCGACCGTGACCATGACGGCATCCCCAACCGCTATGACCGCGATCGCGACAACGACGGCGTCCCTAACCGGGTGGACGACCGACCCAACAACCCCAACCGCTATTAAGCGGGCTTGACAGGGCCGCGCTGAACTGTAACCATTGCGGGATGAAATTTTTCCAATCACATCTGTTTTCCCGCAATTGGTGGCGCCGCTGACATCGCGCGGCCACTGCAAAGTGATGTGATTTTAATATCAGCGCCGCCTCTGACCAGGTGGCGTTTTTCTTGGCGCAATCGGTAGGGGCAAGAGAAAGAACCCTATGATCCAGCCAGCATCCAATTCCAAACCAATCATCCTGACCGGCGACCGTCCGACCGGACCGTTGCACCTCGGCCACTTCGTCGGCAGCCTGCGCAACCGCGTTTCCTACCAGGACGACTACCAGCAGTTCATCATGCTGGCCGACTCGCAGGCGCTGACCGACAATATGGAAGACACCAACAAGGTGCACCGTAATGTGGTGGAAGTGGCGCTGGACTACCTGGCTTGCGGCATCGACCCGGCCAAGTCGACCATCCTGATCCAGTCGCAAATCCCGGAACTGGCCGAACTGACTTTCTATTACCTGAACATGGTCACCGTGGCGCGCCTGGAGCGCAACCCGACCGTGAAGCAGGAAATCGTGCTGCGCGGCTTTGAACGCGACATTCCGGCCGGCTTCCTGACCTACCCTGCTTCGCAAGCTGCCGACATCTCCGCCTTCAAGGCAACCATCGTGCCGGTCGGCGAAGACCAGATCCCGATGATCGAGCAGACCAACGAGATCGTGCGCAAGTTCAACCGCCTGGCCAACAAGGACATCCTGGTCGAGTGCAAGGCCGTGGTGCCGGAAGTGGGCCGCCTGCCTGGCATCGACGGCAAGGCAAAAATGTCCAAGTCGCTGGGCAACGTGATCAACCTGGGTGCCAGCGCCGCCGAAATCACCGCCGCCGTGAAAATGGTCTACACCGACCCGCTGCACCTGAAAGTGTCCGACCCCGGCCACCTGGAGGGCAACGTCGCCTTCATCTACCTCGATGCCTTCGACACCGACAAGGCCAGCCTGCAGGAGATGAAGGACCACTACGTGCGCGGCGGCCTGGGCGACTCCGTCGTCAAGAAGCGCCTGGAAGCCGTGCTGCAGGACATGCTGGCCCCGATCCGCGCCCGCCGCGAAGAACTGGCCAAGGACAAGGGCTACATCATGCAGGTGCTGAAGGAAGGCACCATGCGCGCGCGCGAAGTTGCCGCCCGCACCACCGATGAAGTCAAGACCGCACTGGGCCTGAACTACTTCTGATGCTGTTCATCGCCGCGCTGTATGCAATCGCCAGCGCGGCGTGCTTCATCGCGTATGCGCTCGACAAGTCGGCCGCCCGCCGGGGCCTCCGACGCATGCCCGAGCGCACGCTGCTCTTGCTTGGCCTGGCCGGCGGCTGGCCCGGCGCTCTCGCGGCGCAGCAGCTGCTGCGCCACAAATCTTCCAAGACCGAATTCCTGCTCAAGTTCTGGCTCACGGTCATCGCGAACCTGGCAACCCTGGTCGCGCTACAAGCCGGATGGGTAAGTCTCGGCCGGTTCCTCGTGGCGCCACAGGGCTGAACGCTCCAGCGGCCTGAGTGCCGTGGTACGGTCGATGTGGATCAATGCATCGAACTGCTGCTCCGCGTCCGCCAGGAAGTAGTGGCTCATGCGTTCGGTATCGGGCCGGTAGATCACTCCGATCGCCCTTTCCAGCAAGCGCCCGCCTGCCCGCGCCAAGGCGCTGTTGCGCCCTCGCAGCGGCAACAGGATGGCCGGCATGCCCACCTCGTGCAGCACGCGTTCCACGCTGTCGGGCCTGGACGGCACGATGGATTTCAGCTCGGCCGGGCCGTCCCAGTCGCTCGCTGCCGTCACACTGCCCGCATGCGTGGTGAAGCCAAGCAGGAAGCTGTCCTGCGGCCGGTAACGCTCGCGCACCAGTTGCCCCAGGTTCAACTGGCCATGCTTGCCCATTTCGGTGTGGCGCGCGTCGCCCAGGTGCGAGTTATGCGCCCACACCACGATGCGCGCCGGCCGGCCGATGCTCTGGCCCAGGTGCTCTCGCAGCGCCTGCAGGGTTTCCGCCATGTGCGAATCACGCACATTCCACGATTCGTCGCGGCCCTTGAACATGGCGCGGTAATACACCTCCGCATTGCGGGTCACGCGCGCGTTCTGCTGGGCGTAGAAGAATTCATCCGGCACCGTGCCGGTGCGCAGGTGTTCGTTGGCTACGCGGTTCATGTCGACCAGCTGGCGCAGCACTTCGGCCTCGCAATCGGGCTTCATGCCAAAGCTGGCGGCGTAGCCGTAGCGTTGCGGGTCTTCCGCGAAATGGTCGATGCAGCCGTAACGCTGGCGCGCGCGGGCCGCCGCTTCCGGGTCGGCCTGGTCGAGGTAGTCGATCACTGCATGCATCGACTGCTGCAGGCTGTACAAGTCCAGGCCATAGAAGCCGCAACGGCGCGCCGGACTGGCGACGTGGTGGTTGTGCCCCCGCAGCCAGTTCACCAGCGCCACGATTTCATGGTTGCGCCACATCCATTGTGGAAAGCGCTTGAATCCTGACAGCGCCTGGTCGGCGCTCATGTCGTCGCCGCCATGCTGCACGTAGCGGCTGACGCGCAAGGCGTCCGGCCAGTCGGCTTCGACCGCGATGGCGTCGAAACCCTTGTCGACGATCAGACGCTTGCTGATGTCGGCGCGCAGGCGGTAGAACTCCTGGGTGCCGTGAGTGGCTTCGCCCAGCAGCACCAGCGAAGCGTCGCCGATGCAGTCGAGCAGGTAGTCCAGGTCCTCCGCAGTTTCCAATGGCCGCGCCTCGCGCTGCAACGCGGCGATCAACGTCTTGTCCATGATTCAGCAAGATATCGCAAGCTGTGCGACACTGTCGCAGGTTTAATTTGGGAAATATTGCATGTGGACTGGCGTAGTATGCGGCCTGCTGGCAGGCGCGATGTGGGGCATGGTGTTCATCGTGCCGGAGCTGCTGGCGGCCTTTACGCCGCTCGAGATGGCGGTCGGCCGCTACCTCGCCTATGGCGCCATCGCCTTCGTCCTGATGCTGCCACGCCTGCGCAACCTGGTCGGCCGCCTGGAGCGCGACGACTATTTCGCACTGCTGCGGCACGCCCTAGCCGGCAACCTGGTCTACTACATGTTCCTTGCGGTAGGCGTCAAGTTGGCGGGAGTGGCGCCGACTTCCCTGATCATCGGCGTGCTGCCGATTGCCGTGACCCTGATGGGGCGCAACGACCATGGCGCGGTGCCGCTGCGCCAGCTGGCCATGCCCTTGCTGGTGACGGCGACCGGCATCGCCTGCATCAATATCGACGTGTTCCAGCACGCTGCCGCTGCCGGCGCCTCCATGCTGAATACGGTGATCGGCGTGGCGTGTGCGAGCGGCGCTTTGCTGTGCTGGAGCTGGTACGCGCTGGATAACGCACGCTACCTGAAACGCAATCCGCATTACAGCAGCGCGGAGTGGTCGGCACTGTACGGCCTGTCGAGCGGTCTGATTGCCCTGGTGGTGGGCGCGATGGCGTTCGCGGTCTTCCATGGCGACGTCACTGGCGCCGCCGGTGCGGCCTCGGGACGCGATTGGACGCTGTTCTGGATCTGCAATAGCCTGCTGGCTCTCGGCGCCTCGGTAATCGGCAACCACCTATGGAACGTCGCCAGCCGCCGGGTGCCGATCACCCTGTCCGGCCAGTTGATCCTGTTCGAGACCCTGTTTGCGCTGATGTATGGCTTTATCTACAAGCAGCAGTTCCCGCGCCCGCTGGAAATCGCCGCCATTGTGCTGCTGATCGCGGGCGTGACGTGGTCGATGCACGTCCACGCCCGGGAAGAAGAACTCAGTCCTGCCTGAAGTCAGGCGCGATGCGCTCCGCCACCAGCGCAGCCATCGCCGCCGCCCCCTCGCCGGCCGCTGCGGCGCGCGAATTCAGGCCCGCGACCACGCCTTCGGCATCCGCCTTGCCGCGGTTCTGGCTGACTTTCCATTTCCCCTCGATGGACGCAATGGGAATCTCGATGCCGATAATTGCCTTCAGCAAGCCTTCGATGAAATCGAGCGGCGCATCGTCTACTTCCCAAGGCTCCGGCATGGCGCCCTCCTGCAGGGCCGTCAAGGCACGCAGCTGCTGCCCGAGCCACGCCGCATCCTCAACGACCCTAGCCCTTCCCCGCACCTGCACCATCGCGTAATTCCAGGTCGGCACCACCTTGTGCGACGTCGTCTTGGATGCGTACCAGGCAGGGCTGATATAAGCCTCTGGACCTTGGAACACTACCAGGCACTCGCCGCCGGCGGCCAGCGCCTTCCATGCAGGATTGGCGCGCGCAATATGCGCCCGCAGCATGCCTAGCCCCGCCTCTCCCTCATCGGGATAAAGCGCAAACGGCACCAGGTCGGCCGTCGGCACGGCACCAGGAATAAGCAGCATGCCGAGCGGATACGCCCGGATCAGCCCATGTTTGACCTCAAGTCGGTCTTCAGCGAAAGCAGCAGGAAGGTACATGCGCCCAGTGTAGCGCGGGGCGCCGGAACGCGCATAGAGCCAGCGATGGCCTAATTCAGCAGGCCATGTTCAACCATCACATCCTGCACCAGCTCCAGCCGCAGGACCGGGTTCTCCTGCGCCAGCAAGAGCTGTTTCTGCGCCAGCGACAGGCGCAGCAATTCGCACCAGCGGTTGGCCACCCAGCCCGCCTCCTGCAGGCGATAAGGCGCCTGCATCGGCATCTGCCCGGCCGGTATGCCCCGCTCCTGCAAGGTCTGGATCAGGATGCCAAGGCTATCCGCCACATCCTGCTGCTCGGAAGGCACCGGCACCGACATGTCATCGTCGATCGGTGCCACATCCGCCATCCACAGGCCGTGCTTCAGCTGTTCGGCGGCGACAATGCGGAAGCGCTGCCGCCCGCTGCAGCGCAACTGCATCAGGCCCGGCAAGATCGCCTTCCATTCCCCGATATGCGCCATGGTGCCCACCGCGCACAGGGTCTCGTGCTGGTCCGGCTTGCGCACCTCATCGCCCTGCACCAGCGCCACGACGCCGAAATCTTCCTTATGTTCGATGCAACGCTTCACCATGTCGAGGTAGCGCACCTCGAAGATTTGCAACGGCAGGTACCCATCCGGATAAAGCACCGTATGCAAGGGGAATAAGGGAATCGCGGACATACTTCATCATCGCACGTTTCGATAGACGATGCCGCCTTTCATCACAAAGGCAACACGGTACAGGGCCGCAATATCGGCCGTCGGATCGCCCTCCACTGCCATCAGGTCCGCCAGGTAGCCCGGCTTTACCTGGCCCAGCGAGCCCGCCCGGTCCAGCACCCCGGCATTGACCACGGTCGCTGCCCGCAACGCTTCGGTCGGCGTCATGCCCAGCTTGACCAGCCATTCGGCCTCGCGCGCGCTGCCGCCGTGGGCAAATACGCCCACGTCGCTCCCCAGGCCAATCGTCACGCCCGCCCTGCGCGCCAGCTGGAACGCCCGCGCGGCGGCCAGCATGGAAGGGGTGGGCGTTCCGCCCCGCACATGCTTCTGGAAGTACTGGCTGGTCGCTTCCGGCGCAGCCAGGGTCGGGAAATAGGCAACCTTGCGCTCGGCCATCAGCCTGAAGGTGGCTTCGCTGCCGCCATAGCCATGTTCGATAGTGTCCACGCCGGCCAGTACTGCACGGCGCATGCCTTCATCCGTGGCCGCATGGGCCGCCACGCGCCGCCCCGAACCGTGGGCCGCCGCCACCAGCGCGTCCAGTTCCTGCTGGCTGAAAGTGGCGTGCGCCGAGCCATCCGGGCCGGTGCCGTAATCGGCGTACACCTTGATCCAGTCGGCGCCGCGCGCGGATTGCTCGCGCACCGCTTTCACCACTTCATCGACGCCGGTTGCCTCCTGCGCGCCGACCGGCAGTACCATGTCGGGCCGGTAGGACCTGGCGCTCGGGCCATAGCTGCTGCTGGCGACGATCGCCAGCGTGGCCACGAACAGCCGCGGACCGGGCAACACGCCCTCCTCGATCGCCCGCTTGAGCGACACGTCGGCATAGCCCGCACCTTCCGAACCGAGGTCGCGCAAGGTGGTGAAACCGGATTGGAGCTGCGCCTGCACGTGGCGCGCGGCCAGCAGCACGCGATACGCTTCCGGCTCCTTCAGCACCTGGTCGTCCCAGCTGGTCTCGTTATACGGATGCAGCAGCACATGCGAATGCAGGTCCATCAGGCCTGGCAGCAGGGTCTTGCCCGGCAAATCGACGCGCTCGGCGCCGGCGGGAACCGTCATGCCGGCCGTCGGCCCAGCTGCCGCCACCTTGCCATCGGCCACCAGCACCGACCAGCCGCTGCGAGCCGCTCCTTCGCCCGTCCAGACGCGCTCGGGGGTCAGCAGCACGGGCCCTGCCGCCAGCACGGATGAGGCAAGGGAAAGCAGGAAAGCGGCCAGCAGCGCCCGCAAAGCTAAGCTCGACATATTCTCGCCGTATAAAAAGAAAAGGGGCGGATATTAATCCGCCCCTCTCGCCGCGAACGGCTTATTTAATCAGGAAGTCTTCCTTCTTCTTGCCTTCCAGCCATTTCGGCGCACGGCCGCGGCCGGTCCACTGGGAACCCGATACCGGGTCCTTGTATTTCATCGGCACGCGTGCACGCGGTTTGACGGGCTTATTGCTCTTGGCCGCTGGACCGAGATCAGCCGGAGACAGGTCATATTCTCGCATGATGGACCAGATCTGTTCTTTCGCCTTTTGCACTTCGGCTTTGCGCGCATCCGCGGCCAAGTTTTGCAGTTCGGCAATTTTCGCCTGGTATTCTTGGTAAGTGGTCATCTTTCTTTACCCTAAGTGTATGAAAAATCAAAGTGTGACAATGTGTGAGATTTCTTCCCTGCAATGTACCATAGTTACGATGATTTTATCTACATAATTTAACCATATTAAAAAAAAAGCGCCACACATTTGACAGGCGGCGCTCCTTTATTTCATTTCTATTAAATTCCGGTATAAGCCTGGCATTTACTATCAGAAGCGAGTCTCCAGCTGCAGGCGTATATTACGCACGCCGAAACTGGTCTGCTCCGAGGACAGCGATCCATTATCGGTAATGTAGATATTCTTCGACCGGTAATCCTGTTTCAGCAGATTCCAGGCAGAGAAACGCAACTGCGTCTTGCTATCGAGTTTCCACGCCACGTAAGCATCCAGTTGGCGCGCTACTGTTGCCCAGCTATATCGGTTTTCTTCAATGCGCACGGCGCCATTGGTACGCAGGTTGAAACTGCCGCCCATGCTCCAAGCGCCGTCCGGCGTCTTGTAATCGAGGCCGAAAATCGCCGTCAGCGGCACTTGCTGGTCCAGCGTGTTGTGCGGCCCCGGCACCGAATCGACGCGCGACCAGTTGCGGCTTACGCTGGCGCGAAAGTCGAGCGCGGGTGCCTTGTCCATGACTGCCTTCATCGGGAATTTCAGTTCCACGTCCACACTGCGCACGTCGGCACGGCCGTTATTCGTCATCGTGGAAACCCAGCGGCCCGTCTCATCGAGCAAGACGCGGCGGCGGGTGAAGTTATTGATGCGGCGGGCGGCGGCGGCGACGCTGAACAACGCCCCCTCGCTCCAGTAATGCTCGTAAGAGGCGTCGATGCCCGTTGCCAGCTCCGGTTTCAGATTCGGATTGCCGATCCAATCGGTATCGATCTGGCTGTTGTTCGTGGAGGTAAAGCGGCGGCCGGAAAGGTTCGATGCCTGTGGCGCCTTGTACGTGCGGGTCAGCGCGGCGCGCAACTGGTCCTTGCCGTTGGGGAGCTTGTACAAGGTTTGCGCCAGCGGGCTCCATACGCTGCTGCGATTGCTGACCGGGTCGAAGCCGGCGCCGGAGCTCTGCGTATGTACGCCCTCCCAGCGCAAGCCGGCATAGACCGACCAAGCCTTGCTGATGTTCCACTCGTCCTGCACATAGGCGGCAGCGCGGCGCAGAGAAGCTTGATAACCCTCGTCCTTGTCGTCGCGCAGGCCTTCGGCGCTGAACAGGTCGCGCTGGTTGCGCCAGTCGTCGCGGTCGGTGTAGCCAGCCTCCCAGCCAGCGGCCAAGGCATGTTCGCCCCCGATCGGCGCCGAATATTTGCCGGTACTGCTGATGCCCCATTCGCGCACGCCACTGAAGACGTCATGCTGAAGCTTGGGCGCACCGCCGTGTGCATCGGACTCGAGCCAGTTGCCGTTGCTGCGCATGCGGTGGCCGCCGATCTTGGCATCCAGCTTGGCCCCCTCGCCGAACTTGTGCACCCAGTTCAGGTCCGTGCGCGCAAACAGGTTCCTGTTTTCGTTCTTGATCCGCACGGCGTCGAAGAATGGCGCCGCGCCGGCATCGACGTCGTAGTCGCGGTCGATCGCGCTCTTGAAGACATTGCGGTTGATGAAGGACTGGGACGTCAGCGTGTCGCCATTCTCCAGGTTCCAGTTCAGGCGGGGCGACAATTCCACGCCGCGCGCATGGCCGCGGTCATACGTCAGCATGCGGCGATCCATCAGCGGCGTGCCAACCAGGTCAATCAATTCTTCTCGACTCAGGCCGTCGCGGTCGAATTCGTAACGGCCGCCGCCCAGGTTGATCGAGTAGGAGAAATTGCCGTCCTTATCCGACAGGACCAGGTTGCCGTTCGGGTTGGTCGCTTCCCTGCTGTGGCTGACGCCGAACTTCAGCTCGCGCTGCGCCGTCTTGACCGCCTTTTTCAGCACGATATTGATGGTGCCCGCGATCGACTGCGTGCTGAACTCCGCGCTGGCGGCGCGAATCACTTCGATGCGCTCGATGCTGTCCGGCGCCAGCGTCTCGACATTGAAGCCCGGCGGCACGCGCTCGCCATTCAGCAGGATCTGGGTATAGCCGCTGCCAAGGCCGCGCATCCGAATATCGCGTCCGCCCGCGCCGACCGACACGCCGGGCACACGCTTCAGTGCGTCGCCGATCGAGGTGTCCCCATAGCGTTTCAGTTCGTCGCTGCTGACAACGATCTTGCTGGCTGTGTCGTCCTTGCGGGGGTTGTAGGCTTCAGCCGCCCCCTTGATTTCAACTTTCTGGACAGGTTCCTGCTTGGTTTCCTCTGCCATGGCCTGGGTGGCGGCGAGGAGGGCGGCTGCTGCGAGTGTCAGGCGAATCATCGTTGCTAAATTGTAAATAATTCTTGGTCGCAACTGTACCCTATGGTGCAGGCGGTAGCAAGGATATAATTCGGGATCTTCAAATCATTGGAATGCCGACCGTGTCCCGACTTGCCGTATTGCCGCAATACCTGCTTCCGAAAAGCGCCCTGACCAACTTCGCCGGCCGCGTAGCAGGCGCCAAGGGCGGCGACAAGACCACCCGGCTGATTCGCTGGTTCGTGGGCAAGTACGACGTCAACATGGACGAAGCGGCCAATCCCGATATCGCCAGCTACCACAGCTTCAACGAATTCTTCACCCGCGCGCTGAAGCCGGGTGCGCGCCCGCTGGCCAAGGCCGATTTCGTCTGCCCGGTCGACGGCCGCATCTCCCAGTTCGGCACGATTGAGGGCGACCAGATCTTCCAGGCCAAGGGGCACAAGTTCAGCACCACCGCGCTGGTTGGCGGCGACGCTTCCCTCGCAAGGCATTTCGAACACGGCAGCTTTGCCAACCTGTACCTCAGCCCGCGCGACTACCACCGCATCCACATGCCATGCGACGGCAAGCTGAAACGCATGATCTATGTGCCGGGCGAACTGTTCTCGGTCAACCCGACCACCGCCCGCGGCGTGCCGGGCCTGTTCGCGCGCAATGAGCGCGTGGTGTGCGAGTTCGAAACGGCCTTCGGCCCCTTCGTGCTGGTGCTGGTCGGCGCGACCATCGTCGGCAGCATGGCCACCGTCTGGCATGGCCTGGTCAATCCTCCGCGCCTGCCCAAGGTCACCGAGTGGACTTATGCTGACCAGCACATCGTGCTGAAAAAAGGCGAAGAAATGGGCCGCTTCCTGCTGGGCTCCACCGTGGTAATGCTGTTCCCGAAAGACACCCTGCACTTCAACCAGCACTGGCAGCCTGCCGGGCCGGTTCGCCTGGGTGAGATGATGGCCAACCTCAAGTAATCCAAATGGCGCTTGATGCGCCGCAAATATGCGCGGCCTCCCTTTGGTCTGACCTGGCCAGAAGGAGGCACGCCGAACTGCACAAAACTACGGCCGATACGGTCAAATGGTGTGCCGGAATACCGCGTGCGCCCCAAGCTGCTGCGGCGCCGGCACCGACAGTCATCGTTGTTCCCCAAACGTCGCTTACTCAGCAAGCACGCGAACATTCCCCGACAGGTCAGTAACCGCTAGAGTCACTCGCTGTTAGCCCTGATATATCGTCCTTTCATTACCAGCACCCAGCTAGCGCCGGCGTCGAACGAGCTTTCCAGCATGAAATCATATGCTTGAGAGCCGGACGGCGTGTAGGTGTGTCGAGCCAGTCCGCGCGGCGAAGTGCGCACGAAGCGCAGCGACCAGCCATCCCACTCTCCCGGTGCCGGTTCTCCCGGTGTGAATCCCAAGCTGTCGAACCAGAAAAGCCCCACCCGTGACGTTTGCTCGTCAAACGTGATGACCGCATGCGCCTTCAGCCATGTCATGCCGCCTCGTTGCGCGCTGTAGTCTTGAACCAGCACACGTCCACCGAGATCGAGCTGCGACGAAACCGACGCAGTAGCCCGCCCTCCTTCGCCCCATTTGGACGGCGCAATCTCCTCTTCGCCGGTCCATTCACCAGCGAAGAACTCCAGGCAAGCTTTCAATTCACTCATCTGCGGCGTCCTTTATAACGGGATTGGTGAAGAAGTTCCATGCTCCTGATCAGCGAAATTGGACTCTAGCATATCGAGGAAGGCCCGGGTCTTGGCCGGCATCAGCCGGCGGCCAGGAAATACCGCCCAACCGGTGACCGGCGGGAAGCACCAATCGGGCAGCACGCGCACCAGTTCGCCGCGCGCGACCAAGGGTGCCGCGAACTGGGTGGTACAGGTGGCGATGCCCATGCCGGTGGCAGCCATGCGCGTGAGCAGCTCCGGCGAATTTGCCATCAGCCGAACCGGCAGGTCGCGCTCCCAAGTGGTTTTGCCGCGCGTGAGCGGCCAGCGGACCAGGCCATTTGACATGCGCCGCAGGCTTAGCAGCTCGTGTTGGAACAAGTCGTCCGGATGCTCCGGCAAGCCATGCACCACCGTATAGGAAGGCGCTGCATACAGGCCCCAGGTCGATATCAGCACCTTGCGCGCCGCCAGCGTGGCATCGTCCGGCAAGGCACCCATGCGGATCGCGATATCGAAATTTTCCGCCACCAGGTCGACCCTGCGCGGCGACAGGTCCAGCTCCAGGGTAATGGCCGGGTGCTTCGCCATGAAGGCCGGCAGCATCCGCGCCAGGTGGACGTTGGCAAAGTCTGCCGGCATTGACACCCGCAGCAGGCCGCTCGGCGCCTGCTGGCGATGCTGGGCCAGGGCGCCAGCGGCTTCGGTCTCCTCCGCCACCCGGCGCGCGTGCTCGAGCAGGCTGGCGCCGAATTCGGTCAGCACCAGCTTGCGCGTGGTGCGGGTCAACAGCCTCTCGCCTAGCGCGCCTTCGAGCTGGGTCAGGCGGCGCGAGACCGTCGATTTCGGCAATTGCAGCCGTTCCGAAACCTGGCTCAGGCTGCCAAATTCCACGATGCGGGCAAATAGCAGTAGATCGCTGGGGTCGATATCGTTCATTATTGTTCCATTGGTGGCACGATGTTATCCATTTTACCGGCTTCTGGATAATATTTGGAACGACTATAGTTACTCCATCGCAGCAACAACCAAATACCCGAAAGGAAGCAAACCATGAACATCCTGCAAATCAACTCCAGCGCAAAAAGCTCCGGTTCCGAATCCACCCGCGTCGCGACCAATATCGTCAACAAGCTGCTGGCTGCCAACCCAGGCGCTACCGTGGAAGTGCGCGACCTGGCAGCCACCCCACACCCTGTGCTGGACGAGCCAACCCTGCAGGCCCTGTTCACCCCAGCCGACAAGCGCACCGCTGAACAAGCTGCCCGCGTCGCCCTGGATGATGCCCTGATCGCCCAGGTACAACGTGCCGACGCCATCGTGATTGGCGCTCCGATGTACAACTTTGGCATCACCGTGCAGCTCAAATCGTGGTTCGACGCGATTGCCCGTGCCGGCGTGACCTTCAAGTACAGCGAGAACGGTCCGGTCGGACTGTTGCAAGGTAAAAAAGTCTATGTCGCCACCTCGCGCGGCGGCATGCACAAAGATGCGCCGACTGACACCCAGTTCCCGCACCTGAAGATGTTCCTGGCTTTTATCGGCCTGACGGACGTGGAATATGTGTTCATCGAAGGCCAGGCTTACGGCGCGGAAGTGGCCGGCCAACAGCAAGCCGCTGCCGATGCCCGCGTTGCAGAACTGCTGGCTTAACTATATAAACGAGGAAGAACGATATGGACAACATCGCACAAACCCGCACAGTGGAACGGATTATCCGCGGCCAGGCCGTGATGGATGGCGCTGGCGTGAAAATCAACCGCGTGTTGACCCAGCCACTGCAGCGTCGCCTGGATCCGTTCCTGATGCTGGACAATTTCGGTTCGGAGCAAGCCAACGATTACATCGCCGGCTTCCCCGACCACCCTCACCGCGGCTTTGAAACGGTCACCTATATGCTGACCGGCCGCATGCGGCACCGCGACAGCGCCGGCAACGAAGGTTTGCTGGCCAGTGGCGGCGTCCAGTGGATGACTGCCGGGCGTGGCGTGATTCACTCCGAAATGCCGGAACAGGCGGAAGGCTTGATGGAAGGCTTCCAGCTGTGGCTTAACCTGCCGGCCAAGGACAAGATGCAGCAGCCCTGGTACAAGGACTTCGAAGCCGGTGAAATCCCGGTGGCGAAGACTGAAAACGGCACCACGGTGCGCATCATCGCCGGCGAAAGCCAGGGCGTGAAAGGCGCCGTGCAACGCGAAGTGACGGAACCGCTGTATATCGACGTGGAATTGCCGGCCGGTGAAGCATTCAGCCAGGCGATCCGCGCAGGCCATAACGCCTTTATTTACACCTACCGTGGCGAGGTGACGGTGGACGGCAAGGCGGTTCCTGCGCAGAGTATGGCGATCCTGGCCAATAATGCAGGCGCCGATGGCGTGACCATCAAGGCTGGCCCGGACAGCCGCTTCATCCTGTTATCGGGCAAGCCGCTGAACGAACCGATTGTGCAGTACGGCCCCTTTGTGATGAACTCGCAGGCCGAGATTTTCCAGGCCGTCGAAGACTTCCGCGCCGGCCGCCTCGGCGAGGAAGCGCACGCAGTGTAAGCAGTGGCGGTACAATTGCCGCCATGAGCTCCGCCATCCTTGATTGGTTGAAGAAGTTGAGCCACGCGCTCGGCTTCGACACCGCCGACTCCTTCCCGCCCGGCCACCAGTACGCCCGTACCCGGTGGGCCGGCGCGTATTTCGACATCCCATCCGACACCAGGGCCGAGGATATCGAACGCCGCATCTGCGAAGCGATCGCCAATACACCCCTGGTGTTTGCCCACATCGAGAACCCCACCCCGCGCATGCAGCGTGTCGTAATCGACGTGATCGAGCGCCGCCTGCGCCAGAACCACGAGCGCGAAGCGGCGCAATTGGGGGCCTTGTTGATCCGCGCCTACGCCAGCCCGCACATCATCGAAGCCGCTCCGGGCTTGCGCCGCGCCATCGAAGCCAGCGAGGGTTACGAAACCCCGGCCCGGGTGCGCGCGCTGTTCGCCTTCCTGACCGACGCGCAGAACGACAACGTCATCGAAATGCGCAGCTAACCCTTGGGGATGTAGCTCATGTCGGCGCGGTAGCGCAGCAGCTCCGTGCGCACACCGCGCACCAGCGCCTTGGCGCCAGGCGGCAGCACATCCGGCAATTCCGCCGCCGCGCCAAAACTCGGCACGGCGCGCATCAGGACGTATTGTCCGCCGGCGCCGCCAATTTGCAAGCGGTACCAGGTGAACCTCTGCACCGTGCGCCCGCTATTTGCCGGCGCCGAACCCGCGGCCACCAGTTGGCGTTCGAATGCAGTCTCCTCGCCCGGCGCAACGGTGTAAGTCGCCATCGCTAGAAACGGCGAGGTATCGGGCAGTGGCTGGCCGACGCTGGCCGATTCCAGCCGCCGGAACACGCCGTGGCTCAGGAAGTCCGCATACGGCACGACATTGGCCGCATTGTCGGCCGCATCGCCAGCCGGCTGCACGGCGGCGTCAAAATTTGCCGCGGCATGGCCGAACGTGCCGTCCATGAACATGCCAAGCCGGTCGCCGAGCACGAAGGACCAGCCATGCCAGGTCCAGCGATCAGCAGCGCCCTTGTGCCACTCGAGGTGGCGCTGGTAACCCTGCTCGAAAGCCGCGCCCTGGCCCGGCTTGGGCTGGATCACGACCATCCTGGCGAAAGGGCCGGCGGCGGGCTGCGCGAATGCTGGCGCGCTAAGGAGTAACAGGGACGCTGCTAACAGTTGCTTCATTCGGACTCCGTTTGAAGTTGTTCGGGATGAAGCGCTCGCGCAGGTTCATGAACGGTGCTTCAACCGCAAAATATAGCAGCCATCCGGCAAAAATGCTGGCAGCGATCATGACGGCAATCGAGTCCAGGTCAACCGGCTCCCAATGCTCGGACAGGAGGATGCAAACCTGCTTGTGCGTCAAATAGATCGAGTAAGACCACAGCGCGATGAGGCCCATGCCGGGAATCCGGGTACGGTGCAGCAGCGAGCCTTCGCTGAGTGCTGCCAGCAGCAAAGCGGCGAACGCCACACCCAACACAGGATAGCCGAAGACCGACATGCCCCAGCTGAAATGGTGCTCAAGGAACAGCCAGAATGCCAGTGCTGTCAAAACTGCGCCGGCAGCCAGCATCCAGTTTCCATGACTGGTCAGGCGCTGCCACGCCTTGGGATGAAAGTTGCGCAGCATGGCCAGGGCGACGCCGGCCAGCAGTTCATCGAAACGCGCCAGCGTGGAGTAGTAGATCAGGGTGTAGTAGCTGCGGCTGCCGCGCTCACCGAGGTCCATCGCCGGCTGCCACCAGCTGTCGCGCAGCCACATGCCGGCCGCAATGGCGGACAGCAGCGCCGCCCAGCCCAGCATCAGCGCGAGGCCGCCAGCGCGGCGTACTCGCGTGATGGCGGCAATGGCCAGCACCACAGGCGGCAGCAACAGGTAAAACTGCTCCTCCACGCACAATGACCACGCGTGCGAGAACAGCGTCCCCGGCTTGAGATTGATATTCAAGGTAAAGGTCAGGTACTTCCACCACGGCGCATGCGGCAGGTTGCCGGCCCAATACGGCCACCAGGCATACAGCGCCAGCACTGCAAGGTAGGCCGGCAAGGTGCGCAACAAGCGGCGCGCATAAAAATGCGGCAGCGACAGGCCTGGCCCGCGCAAGGCGGAAAACACCTGGTGTCCAATCAGGTAACCGGAAAGCGCAAAGAACAAGTCCACGCCAGCCCAGCCGATCTCGCTGAACCAGCCAAAGGTCGGCTCGTGGCTGACGAAGCCCATATAGTGGTTGGCAAACACCAGCATGATGGCCAGCGCGCGCAGAGTGTCCAGGCCATGGACGCGGGAGGTACGATTCATGCGCGAATTCTACCTGAGCTAGAATATTGGCCACTTATTCGCCAAGCCTTAAAGGAATAGCATGACCGACGCCAGCAAAATGCATTTTAAATCTGTCAATTACACCGGCCAGGGCAAAGGCCGCCGCCTGATCATCACCGGCGCCGTGCACGGCAACGAAACCTGCGGCACCAAAGGCATCCTGCGCGTGATGGAGCAACTGGACAAAGGCGAACTGCACATCCTGAACGGCAGCGTGACCTTCGTGCCGGTCACCAATCCGCTGGCGTACCAGAAAGGCCAGCGTTCCGGCGACCGCAACCTGAACCGCAACCTGTTCCCGACCGAAAACCCGCAGGACTTCGAGGACCATATCGCCAACTGGCTGTGCCCCCTGCTCGGCCAGCACGAGATCCTGCTGGACCTGCATTCCTTCAACGCCCAGAGCCAGCCTTTCGTCATGGTCGGCCCGCGCAACAACGGCGGCCCCCTGCAACCGTTCCAGCATGAAGCCGAAGAACGCGCCATGGCCCGCATCCTCGGCGTCAAGCGCTTCGTCGACGGCTGGATGGCCACCTACGGCGCCGGCGTGCAGCGCCGCCTGCGCGACGACAGCGCGGTGCAGACCGTCCTGAAATACGGCGTCGGCACCACCGAGTACATGCGCAGCACCGGCGGCATGGCCCTGACCCTGGAATGCGGCCAGCACCTCGACCCGCAAGCGCCGGATGTCGCCTACCGCGCCATCATGAACGTGCTGGCCCACTTTGACCTGATCGAGGCACCAAAGCCGCAGCCGATCGCCCTGGAAGACATGGAATACCTGTCGATGGTGGAAGTGCACGACAAGCTGGACGCCAGCGATGCCTTCAGCCGCACCTGGTCCAGCTTCGACCGCCTGCAAGCCGGCGACGAAATCGGCCGCCGCGCCGATGGCAGCGCCGTGCTGGCGCCATTCGACGCCTATATGTTGTTCCCGGACGTCAATGCCAAGCCGAATGCCGAATGGTTCTACCTCGCCAAAGTGAGTGACTCTTTTGTCTGATAGCCATTAGTTTTACAATCGCGGTAAGGGGTAAATAATATGAAAATATTCCCGCTTGCCGCGATTGGCACGCTCCTGTTCGCGACCCTGCCCTTGGCGGCGCACGCCGCCGACTTCGTATTGCGCGTCACCGGCCAGGAAAGCCTGCCGCCCAAGTGGATCCAGCAGGATGGCCGCGCCTCGACCGGCGTCTGCCCCGATATCCTTGCCGCCATCTCCCGGGTTGAACCGCGCCTTCGTTTTACGGGACTGGACGACATCCGTTCCGTCCTGGTGATCGAACAGAACCTCCGCCTTGGCAACGCCGAAATTGCCTGCGCTCTGGTCTCGACCCCATTGCGCCGCCATATCGCCATCGCCATTCCGCACCCCTTGTACGTTTCGCGCCAGCGCCTGGCCGCTGCCGCCGAGGACACCGCCGAAATCAATTCGCTGGACGACCTTGCGCGCCTTAAGCCGCTGGTTACCACCTCGCGCGGCGCCGCCTATATCGACCAGCTGCGCGCACTGGGCATTACGGTCGACGACAGCACCGGCAGCAATGTCACCAACCTGCGCAAGATCCTGGCCGGCCATGGGCGCTACTTCTATATGAACGAATTGACCTTGCACTGGCTGATACGCGAGCAAAAGCTGCAGGACAGGGTCAAGCTGATGCCAGCCGTGCTGAAAGAGGATTCGATGTTCCTGTGGGTAAGCAAAAAGGCGCCGCCGCAGGCGGCACCGCTACTGGCCGCCGCAGTCAAGAAGCTTAGCGACAGCGGCGAACTGGCACGCATTTATGCGCGCTGGTCGGGTGAATCGGGCGTTGCCCCCCGCAACGATTAGTGCGGTGACAGGATTTTCAGGCCGGCAATGCCCAGCACGATCATGGCGATGCACACCAGCCGCGCCACGCTGGCCGGCTCGTCCAGCATCATGATGCCCCAGATGACGGTGCCCACGGTACCAATGCCGGTCCAGATGGCGTAGGCGGTACCCAGCGGCAATGAACGCAGCGCCAGCCCAAGCAGGATCACGCTGCCGGCCATGGCGGCCAGCGTCACGGCGCTCGGCACCAGCCTGGTGAACCCTTCGGTGTATTTAAGTCCGACGGCCCAGACGACTTCCAGCAAGCCGGCGAGTAACAGGACGATCCAGTGCATGATGTTCTCCCAAGTCATAACGGGGTCGTCCCCGCCTGGCTCCCTGGTCTTGCGGCGAGGTCGTCCCCGCGGGAGAAGGCCGACAGTATATCATTGGGGGTCCAAACTTTGAGGGAGCCCCCAATGCTGCTGTTCGCACAGATCGCCGTTGCCATCGTCCTGCTGATCCACGCCTATATCGTGCTGCTGGAAACCGTCTTCTTCGATACCCGCGGCCGCCGCGTATTCGGCCTGTCGTCGGACAAGGCGGCCATCGTCAAGCCGGCCATGTCGAACCAGGGCTGCTATAACGGCTTCCTGGTGGCGGCGCTGGCCGTCGGGCTGCTGCATGGCGAGCCGGCAGTGCGTTCCGCCTTCATCACTTACGGCCTGCTGTGCGTGGCCGTGGCGGGCATCTGGGGCGGCTTGACCGTCAGCAAACGCATCATCTTCGTGCAGACCGTGCCAGCCATCGTGGCGCTGGTGCTTTTCCGGTTGGCATAAACACAGGGCTTGAAATCCATCGACATGCTCCGATATACGTATCGGCATTTTCCGATATACTTATCGTGAAACACCGAAATATGACCAACTCCATTGACATTGATGCAATCCACAAGGCCCTGGCCAACCCGGTCCGACGCCAGATCCTGTCCTGGCTGAAGGAGCCTGAGGCCTGGTTCAGCGAGCAGCTCGCACCGCTGTCGCTGGGCGTCTGCGCCGGCATGATCGACAAGCAGGCCGGCCTGTCGCAATCGACCGTTTCCGGCCACCTCGCCATCCTGCAGAAGGCCGGACTGGTGACGGTGCAGCGGGTCGGCCAGTGGAATTTCTTCAAGCGCAATGAGGAGGTCATCCTGCAATTTATTGAGCATGAGAGGAACACCTTATGAGCACCTTGTTCGACCCCATCACCATCGGCGCGCTGACCTTGAAGAACCGCGTCGTCATGGCTCCCCTGACCCGCTCGCGCGCCGTCGGCGGCAAGCGCGTGCCGAACGCCCTGATGGCCGAGTACTACGCGCAGCGCTCCACTGCGGGCCTGATCATCAGTGAAGCCACTTCCGTGACCCCGCAGGGCGTAGGGTATGAAAACACCCCAGGCATCTGGTCCGATGAGCAAGTCGAAGGCTGGAAACTGGTGACCGAAGCAGTCCATGCCAAGGGCGGCAAGATCGTGCTGCAACTGTGGCATGTGGGCCGTATCTCCGACCCTAGCCTGCTCGATGGCCAGGCCCCTGTCGCGCCGAGCGCGATCGCGGCCAAGGGCAACGTAAGCTTGCTGCGCCCTCCGCGTCCCTATTCCGTGCCGCGCGCACTGGATACCGAGGAAATTGCCGGCGTGGTCGAGGCATACCGCAAGGGTGCCGAGAATGCCAAGAAGGCCGGCTTCGACGGCGTGGAAATCCACGGCGCCAATGGCTACCTGCTCGACCAGTTCCTGCAGGATTCAAGCAACCAGCGCACTGACCAATACGGCGGCAGCGTTGAGAACCGTGCCCGCCTGATGCTGGAAGTGACCGATGCCGTGATCGGCGTCTGGGGTGCGGACCGCGTCGGCATGCACCTGGCGCCGCGCCGCGATGCGCATGACATGGGCGATTCGACCCCGGCCGAGACCTTCGGCTACGTGGCGCGCGAACTGGGCAAGCGCGGCATTGCCTTCATCGCCGCACGCGAGGCGGTTGGCGATGACTCGCTGGGTCCGTTGCTGAAGCGTGAGTTTGGCGGAGTCTATATCGCCAACGAGAAGTTTGATGTGGCGGGGGCGCAGGCTGCGCTGGCAGAAGGCCGCGCCGATGCGATTGCCTGGGGCAAGGACTTCATCGCGAATCCAGACCTGCCGCGCCGCCTGCAGACCGGTGCCGCGCTGAATGCGCAGCGTCCGGAGCTGTTCTACGGCCCGTCGGCTGAAGGTTATACCGACTATCCGGCGCTGGCCTGAACCCGGAAAACCAGGGTCAGACCCGAGGGCCTGACCCGCCATATCTGAGGCCAACGGCTCCGGAATACTTGGGTCAGACCCTTTGGGTCTGAGCCTGGTTTACCGGTTCAACGATTTGCCGAATAGTTCACCGGGAAGAACTTATACCCCTTCCCCTCACTACGCAAATGCCCTACCCCCGGGAACGGCAAGTGCGCCGCCGCCATCCAATACCCCTGCTTCGCCGCTTCGGCAAACGCCGCCTTGCGCTGCGCCAGGGCCGCCTTCGAATCGCTGTCGAACTGGATCGTCACGCCCGGATCAGGGAACTGCACCGCCGCGTTGTGCATCAAGTCGCCAATCAGCACCAGCTTCTGTCCCTTGCTTTCCACCACATAGGTGGTGTGGCCCGGCGTATGGCCATAGCTTGAAGTCGAACGCACGCCCGGCACCAGTTCGGTATTGCCCTCAAACGGCTTCACCTTGCCCGCATAGCCGGACACCGCGCTCATCGGCCCCTGGAAATTGCCCTTCGCCTCGGCACTGGCATTATCGAGGTTCGCTTTGCTCAGGAAGAAATCGGCATCGCGCTTATCCATGCGCACCACGGCGTTCGGAAACGCCGGCTTATCCTGTCCGCCCAAGCCGCCGACGTGGTCGCCATGCAGGTGGGTGATGTAGATCTCGTCAACCTGCTCCGGCTGGTAACCGGCTGCTTTCAGGCTGGTCAGGATATTGCCCAGGGTCGGCCCGAACAGGCTGCCGGCGCCGGTATCGATCAGCACCAGCTTCGAGCCGGTATTGACCAGGAAAGCGTTGACCGAAGTCTCAACCGGCGACTTCAGGAAACTGTGTTCCAGGGACTTGGTCGTTTTCTCAGGCTTCTGGTTCAGCAGCTGGTCCATCGGCAGGTCGATCGTGCCGTCGTTCAGTACAGTGACTTCGAAGTCGCCCACATTCATGCGATAGAAGCCGGGAGCCTGGGTCTTGGCCATCGGCGCTGCAGCGTGGGCGGCGCCTGCAACGGCGGCAATTGCGAACGGTACGGCGAGCTTTTTCAGGATCATTCGATCTCCCTCTTGTGAGTTGCCAAAACGCTAGATTAGCGTAAACGGCAACTACATGCTCGTCGGTACTCGCAGCATGACGGAGACATCCGGCGTATCCCGCGTCAGCCCTGCGCCCACCGAGACATTGACCGTCTGCTTCGGGTTCAGGCGGTAGGAAAAGCCGACCAGCAAGGTACCCAGTTGCGTGCGCACCGAACCCGGCGCCGGAACGCCATTCTGCCTGGTGCGGGCAATGGAACTGTGGTCGTAGCCAAAGCTGAGGGAGGCCTTTTCGTTCAGCGCCAGGCCGACACCGAAATTGAAGCCGATGACCGCACCCGGCTTGACCGTGCCGAGCGGCTCGCGTTCTCCATCGAGCACCAGCCGGCTCAGGTTCTTGCGCTGGAAGTTGTGCAGGTAGCTGACGCTGCCGAACAGCACGGCGGGGTCGGTCGGATACAGCCAGGTCAGGCTGGGTTGCAAGGCGTAAAAGCCGGAACCGGTTGGCAGCGCCAGTGGCAAGCCGGTGCCGGTGGCGTTTTCGCCAATGCAGCGCCGCACGCAGTCGGTCACGACCTCAAAGGGATCGCGGCCGGTACGCGTCTTGAAGCGCAGGCCGGCCACGTAATAGGGCTTTTCGGCGCCGCCATCGTTGAGCTGGTGGCGCAGCGAAAGCTCGACGTCGCCCAGCGCGCGGCCGCTCACATCAAAGACCTTTTCCACCGCCGAGCCGGTGAACACTTCGCGGCTCACGGTCGAGTCCGAGCGGTAAATGTAAGGCAGGCGCAGTTCGAGTTCGGTGCGGTTGCTCAGTCCATAGCGCCCGCTCAGGGTGGCGGTGCTGGTATTGCGCTTCACTTCGCGCACGTCGATCAGGCCAATCAGCAAAGCGGGGATGATGGTGTAGCCCACCAGGGCGACGCGGTTGCTCGACGAATAGCCGAACTGGAAGGCCGGTTCGAGCACGAGCTTGCCGCGCCCGGTCAGGACGCCGGGGCTTTCAAAGATAGGCGCCACTTCAGGCGGCTTGCTGTCGCGCTTCGGCGGCTGGCCCACGGCCAATGCCGGCTGCGCCGGGCCGGGCGGCGCCGGCGCCTGGCCGGGGGGCGGGACGTTGGCTTGCGGCTGGCTTTGTGCAGCCCCTGTGCCGCGCGTGGACGCCAGGCGCTCCTCAGCCACCTGGCGCCGCAAGTCCTCCAGCAGCGCCCTTTGCTCGGCCAGCGCCTTTTTCAACTCGGTCAACTCGGCTGCAAGCTCGGCGTTGCTGCGCTGCTCCGGCAACTGGGCCAGCGTTGCCTGGCTGGCGACAACCAGCATTCCGGCCGCGAATTTCTTTGAAAGCATCGCTCCCTCCCTAGCGGGGCACAACGACGTTCGACAAGGCCTGGCGCAGGTTGCCCTCCAGGTTCAGGCTTTTCAAGGTCGACAGCGCGTTGACGGTGAGGTCGATGGTGGTCAGGCTGCGGATCAGCTGCCCGTTTGTGTTGTTCTGTACCAGCATCGGCGCCAGCGCTGCCCCGGCCTCCGGCGCATGGGCCAGCCGCGCCACATCGGCCAGTTCAACGCGATTGCGCGCCACCACCACGCCATTGACTTCGACCATGCGCTCCACGCCAAGCGCGACCAGCAGGCCGTTGCCGTTCACAAAGCCGCCACGGGCCTCTTCGAGACGCGCCTGCGGCGCCGGCGCCCAGTTTTCGGGCGGCCCCTGCCCCTGCGCCATGGCAGGCATTGCCAGCAACAGCAACAAGCTGCCAGCAGCGCCGTTTCTTCGCTTCATGCCGCCCTCCCTTCAAAAATCGCCGGCGCCCAGCTTCGGCACCGTCACGTCGCGCAGGCTGTCGCGCATGATCACTTCGGCCAGCATCGCCTGCGGCGCCACACGCCAGTCCGCGGTTTCATTGAAGCGCGGCTTGCCAGGCCGGCCATGGATCACGAACAGCAGGCGGTTCTGCCAGATCGCCTCGAACCCCTGGCGCGACAAGGCGCGCGTGCCGCCGGCCGGATCGCCCAGCAGCACACGCTCGCCCTGCACGCCCTTGACCACGACGAAGTGGCGATAGCCGTTGTCGGCCACCAGCACGATCGCCGGCAAACCGGCCTGCGCCAGCTTGTCCAGCGGCTGTTCGAAGCCGTCCGCAGTGAAGCCGCGCGTGGCCAGGTAGCGCTTCATGTCCAGCAGCGAGAAGCCCTCGCGCCGGATGCGCGCCTGGTCACCGCGCACGAACATGTCACGGAAGATTTCCTGTTCCGAGACCTGGAAATCGTAGTGGTGGCTGAGCAAAGTCGCCAGCGCGGCCGAACCACAACTGAAATCGTATTGCTGCCTTACCGTCGTGCGGAAGCGCGCCTCCTTCAGGCTGGTCACCGGCAGCACAAAACTGGCGCCGCCGGCTGAAAAGTCGGCGGCCTGCGCGGCAAATGCCGGCAGCAATGCCAGAACGCTGATGAGGCCTCTCATTTGATCTGCACGTTGACGATGGTGGCATTCTGGATCAGCACGTTGGCGCCGGAATTCTGGATCACCATCGGCATGCCCGACGCGTTGCTGAACGCACCGTCAGTCACGATATTGGCGCCGGTAACGACGTTGACCGCGCTGTTGTTAGCCACAGTACCGGCCAGCCTCATATCGCTCCACGGCGCATCGCTGCCGCCGCGCATCTGTTCGAGCCGCTCATCCTGCGCGGGGCGCGCGTTGCCGCCCCCCGCCGCAAGCGGCGTGGCCGCTTGCGGCGCGGGTGGCGTTTGCTGCGGGGACGGGCCCGCCGCTGCAGCCAGCGGGCCAAGCGGCAGCGCGCCCACCCACGGCGACGCCGCCGCCAGGCCCGGCACCAATGCGGCGCACAGGGCCAGGACTTGCACTGGCCTGCCTAAGCTTCGCATGATGCTGTGCCGGCTATTTGCCCACGGCCAGATTGGCCTGCACGTTCACGCTCTGCTGCACCAGCGAGGACATGCCGTTGTTCTGGCTGATCACCATGATGCCTGCAGCCGACTGGCCGACCCCGCTCATGGTGTTCGACATGTCGAAGGTGCCCGCAGTCACGCTATTGGTGCCGCCAGCCCCGCCGTTGCCGCCCGTGGCATTGCCGCCGGTCGCATTGCCCGCGGTATTGGTGCCGCCATCACCGCCCGCGCCAGCCACATTGCCGCCGCCGCCGGCACCGCCAGCGCCGCCGTCACCGGCCGTGGCGCTGCCGTTGGTGGCCGCGCCGCCAGTGCCCGCCGCACCGCTGCCGCTGCCGCCTGTCGCCGCGCCGCCCGTGCCGCCGCCCGCAGCGCCGCTGGAGCCGGCAGTATTGCTTGCCAGGCCGCTGGAGCCGCCGCTGCCGCCGTTGCCGCCCGCCGCACCGGCGCCGCCGGTACTGGTGCCATTGCCGCCAGCCGCACCGCCACCGCCTGCGCCGCCCGTGCCTGCAGCACCCGCACCTCCTGTGGCCGCCACGGCGCCGCTGCCGCCGCCAGCACCCGAGCTGTTGGCCCCTCCGGCAGCGCCATTGCCCGCGGTATTACTGGCCGCGGCACCCGCACCGCCTGCCGCGCCAGCGCCACCCGCGCCACCTGCGCCGCCGGTACCGCCAGCGCCGCTGGTGCCGGCACCCGACGTCGAGGCGTTGCCGGTATTAGCCGAACGGCCGTCCGCCGTGCCGGTGGTGCCGCCAGTACTGTTCTGGTCGCCCATGCCTGGGATGGTCAGCGGCTCGGTGCCGCTGGTGCCATTCGAGGCCGTATTGCTGGAGCCCGCACTGCCGCTGGTTGCGGCGCCGCCCATCGCAGTCTGGCTCGATGTCGCGGCACCGCTTGCGACGCTGCCGGTGGCCCCTGCCATGCCGCCTGCGCCTGCGGCGCCGCCAGCGCCACCCATGCCACCCGCGCCGCCGCTGGCCGCACCGGTTGCACCGCCGTCGCCGCCGCGCGCGCCGGTCGCGGCACCAGTGGCGCCGCCGGCACCGCTGCCAGCGGTTCCGACCAGGCCGCCCGCACCGCCTGCTGCGGCGCCACCTGCGCCACCGGCGCCACCGGCACCCGCCACGACGATGCCGCCGGCGCCACCGGCGCCACCTTCACCGCCGCGCGCACCATCGCCGCCGCGGCCGCTCGCAGCGCCGGCGGCCAGCCCGCCAGCGCCCGTCGTGCCGCCGGTTCCTGCCCCGGCAGTCGCCGCGCCGCCCGACCCGCCGCCGCCGCTGCCATTGCCGCCAACAGCGCTGCCGTTAAACGCCACGCCGCCGGTCGCACCTGCCGCGCCAGCGCCGCCGCTCGACATCCCGCCAGCGCCGCCGGTGCCGTTGGCATTACCGCCCACGGCGCTCCCCGCATTGGCGGCGGCACCTGCCCCGCCATTGGCATTGCCGCCATTGCTGGCCACGTTGCCGATATTGTTGATCACGTTATTGGTGACGGTGCCGGTCAGCGTGCTGACTGCCGTCGCTGTCGAGGTATTGAAGGCATTGGTCATCGACGATGTCGCGGTCGCGCCGTTGTTGGCGGCCGCGGCGCCGGCGGCAGCCGCATCGGCCGCGCCGCTACTGTTGTTGTTGGCGTTGGCCTGGCTGCTGTCCTGCGTGGCCGTGGAATTGTCGTTGGCCTGGGCGCCCGGCCCGGTCTGGCTGACGTTGGGTGGTGGCGTCTCCTGCGCGAATGCACTGCCCATCGCCAGTGCAATGGCTGCTGCAAGCAAAGTTTTCTTCATCTCGTCCTCGCTGATGTCGTGTTCTTCAAGTGCCCGCAAAGCTGGGGCCAGAAGCCATATCGCAAGCTTGATGCCACCTTCACTAAGCTGTTGAAATTGCTCGACTTTGGTGCGGCAGTGCAGCAAGTGGCGTGCATGATTGAGTCAAGTTTGTCACGCATCTGTGACAGGCGCGCTGCCACGCAGTGCCTTCCGCCATAGGAGACAAGGCTGGCGTGACTATGTCACATCCGTGTTACGCGGCTGTTCGCCAGCTCAGTCTTCGCTGCGGCGCGAGGGGCGCTGGATGCCGTGCTTGGCCATCAGGCGATACAGCGTCATGCGCGACACGCCAAGCTCGCGCGCCACTGAGGTGATGCTGTGGCCGGCATCGATACGGCCTTGCAGCGCCGTCCGTTCGGCGCTGGCGCGCGCAGTGCCCAGGTCTTCGGCCGCAGCGGCGCTATCGCTGCCATCGAGTTCGAGGTCGTGCGGCTGGATCAGCGCGCCGTCGGCCATCACGGCAGCGCGCCGCACGCGGTTCAGCAGCTCGCGCACATTGCCCGGCCAGTCATGCGCGCGCAGCGCCCGCAGCGCGCTGTTGCTGAAGCCGCGCACGCGGCGCGCCCGTTCCGTGGCATAACTATGGAAAACTTCCTGCGCCAACGCCACCACGTCATCGCGCCGCTCGCGCAAGGCCGGCACTTGCAAGGTCAGGACATTGAGCCGGTAAAACAAATCTTCCCGGAACAAGCCGCGCTTGACCGCATCGTCCAGCTTGACATGCGAAGCAGCGATCACGCGCGCATCGACCGGTACGCTGCGCGTCCCGCCCACCCGGTAAATGGTTTTCTCCTGCAGGAAACGCAGCAGGTTGGCCTGCAGCTCGAGTGGCAAATCGCCGATCTCGTCAAGAAAAATCGATCCCTCGCCGGCCGACTCGATCAAGCCGCACTTGCCGGGACCGGCGCCCGTAAAGGCGCCCTTCTCGTAACCGAACAATTCCGATTGCACCAGGGAGGCCGGGATCGCGCCGCAATTGATGGGCACAAATGGACCGTCGCGGCGTCCCGAATGCTCGTGTATGGCACGCGCCACAAGTTCCTTGCCGGTGCCGCTTTCGCCCCAGATCAGGACGGGCGCATCGGCACCCGCTACTTTCAGTATCTGCTGGCGCAGCAGCGTAATGGCGGTGCTGGTGCCGGTCAGCCTCATCGACTGGCACTCTTCCGGCAAATGGCCGAGCCCGGACAGCGCAGCCAGGCCGAGCGCGTGGCCCAAGGTATGGCTGAGCCGCTCGGCATCCAGTGGCCAGGTGTGGAAGTCGACGCAATGGTCATGCACCAGTTGCCGGAAGGCGGCCTCTTCCAATGCCTGGGGCAGGAAGACCGCCACCCAGCGCGGCCGGCTGTGGCGGCGTAAAAAGTGATCGAGTTCGGCAAGCGGGGTGGTCCAGTCGTCCAGCACCAGCAAGCCCACCGGGAAATGCTGTTCGCGCAAGGCCGCCGCTGCCTCGGCCAGGCCGCGCACGTGGCAGACGTCGAACGTTTGGCTAGCGGCAAGCAAAGCCGCCGGCAGCGCCGCCGTTGTAGCGGCGACGCACAAGACTTGCCTTGTCATAATTTCACCTTGCTGCCCCGAGGACCGGCAGGATAGAATACCGCCGCACAAATTTTCAGCACCAGAAGTTACAAACGCTTAATGGTGCAATTAAAACAATGGGGAAGGCATGGATCAATATAAGCTAGAGGCGGACAAACTGCCAACACTAAAGCAGCGCGTCGCCTTGCGCCTGTTGCATGCTTTCGGCTGGCAGATGAAGTTCAGACCGCTGCCGGGGCCGCGCGGCATTGCCGTGGTTTACCCGCACACCTCGAACTGGGACTTCATCATTGGCTTGCTCGGCAAATGGGCGCTGAACCTGCCGTTCCGCTGGCTGGCCAAGGACAGCCTGTTCAAGATTCCACTGCTGGGCCGCTGGTTCTACTACCTCGGCGGCGCCCCGGTCAACCGCAGTGCGCCGCAAGGCCTGATCCAGGCCCAGGCCGATGCGATGATGAAGGAAGACTGGTATTGGGTCGGCATCACGCCGGAAGGCACGCGCGGCTACAAGCCTTACTGGAAAAGCGGCTTCTACCAGTTGGCGCTGGCCGCCAAGGTCCCGCTGGTGCTGGTGTACATCGACTTCCCGAACAAGACCCTGGGCCTGACCGAGCACGTGTGGATGACCGGCGATGAAGAACAGGACATGGCGGCCATTCGCACCGGTTTCCAAGGCCACCTCGGCAAGCATCCCGAACTGATGGCGCCTATCGTCTTGCGCCAGCGCTGAAGCCGGCCACCTCCGCATCCCCCTCAAGGCGCACCAGCGTGATGGTTTGCGCCTTGCCAGGCTCGAAACGCAGCGCCGTTCCCGGCGCGATATCGAGCCGCATGCCATAAGCCTTCCAGCGCTCGAACTGCAGCGCCGAATCGACTTCAAAAAAGTGGAAATGGGAGCCGACCTGGATAGGACGGTTCCCCTGGTTTGTTACGGTAAGCGTAGTGCGATCAGTCATGTGACCTATATTTGCAAGACTCATGCCAGTAATTTCAAGTGATTTTCTCACTTTTTTTGCACCAGCATAAGGCAATGCACCACGCAGGTGCGCCTATTCTTTCGGATAAGGGCTCTTGCCGCCGCCGGCGATGAATTCATCGATGCGCGCCTGCAGCACCGGCAGCGGCACCGAACCCAGTTCCAGGATGGTGTCGTGGAAGGCGCGGATGTCGAACTTGCTGCCCAGTGCCTGCTCCGCCTTCTTGCGCGCTTCGAAGATCGCCATCTCGCCCAGGTAGTAGGACAGGGCCTGGCCCGGCCACGAGATATAGCGATCGACCTCGGTCATGATTTCGTGCGAGGACAGCGCGGTATTCTCCATCAGGTACTTCTGCGCCTGTTCGCGGGTCCAGCCTTTGGCGTGCACGCCGGTGTCCACTACCAGGCGCGAGGCGCGCCAGGCCTGGTAGCTCAGCATGCCGAACACTTCATATGGCGTCTCGTAGATGCCCATCTCGCTGCCCAGGCGCTCGGAATACAGCGCCCAGCCCTCGCCATAAGCGGAGATATAGGCATTGCGGAATGGCGGACGCCCCTTCTGCTCCAGCGCGATCGGCATCTGGAAGGCGTGGCCCGGCGCCGATTCATGCAGCGTCAGCGCCGGCAGCGAATACAGCGGGCGGGCCGGCAGGTTGTAGGTGTTGACCCAGTAGCCGCCGGGTCCGCCGCGTCCCGAGGTGTAGAACGGTGCGATTTCCGGCGCCACCGGGATGATGGCGAAGCGGCTGCGCGGCAGGCGGCCGAAGTAGTCGGCCACCTTGCCGTCGAACTTCTTGGCGATCCAGGCTGCGCGCATCAGCAGTTCCTCCGGCGTCTTGGCATAGAACTGCGGATCGGTGCGCAGGAACTGCAGGAAGGCCGGCAGGTCGCCCTTGAAGCCGACCTGCTTCATCACCTCCTGCATCTCGGCCCGGATCTTCGCCATCTCGTCCAGGCCGATCTGGTGGATCTGGTCGGCCGTCAGGTTGGTGGTCGTGAATTCGACAATCTTCGATTGGTAATACGCCTTGCCGTCAGGGTAGCTCTCGGCCGCCAGGGATTCCTTGGCTTTCGGGACGTATTCCTCGCGCATGAATTTCAGCAGCGCCGCGTGGGCCGGGATGACTTTTTCGCGTATCGCCTGCAAGCCCTGCGCCTTCAGCGCTTCCTGTTCGGCAGCCGGGATCACGTTCGGCATTTCCTTGAATGGCTTGAAGAACACCACGTCTTCCGGCTTCGCTTCGGTGACCGAGGTGATCGACTTGTCGCGGCCTTCCAGCGTGATCTTCGGTGGCGTGAAGCCGCGCGCCAGGCCAGCGCGCATATTGGCGATCTCCTCGCTGAAGTAGCGCGGCACGTCGTTCAGCTGCGCCACGTAGTTGCGATAGTCTTCGGCCGTGCGGAAGGACTTGCGCGCCTCGCCGGCCAGGTTGCCCCAGAACGAAGAATCGGCGTTCAGCGGTTTTTCGTATTCGCGGAAGCGCTGGTTATCCAGCAGCGCCGCGACCTGCGCGCGGTACACCTGGTAGTTGATGCGCTCCTTGTTCGAAAGCTGTTCGGGCTTGATGCTTTCGAGTTGGCGCAGCGTCTCTTCCCATTTCTTCTGGCGCTCCAGTTGCACCGCCAGGCTGACGTTCGGCAGCCTGCTCTCGACGCCGCGCACATCGTCCTCATCGTCTTCCAGCCTTTGCTGCAGGCGCCACTTCCACTCCGCCTGGTGGATGGCGGTGAAACGGGCGTCGGCACTACCGGGTTTGGCTGCTGCAAAGGATGGAGAACTGAAGGCTGCTGCGATGGCGAGTGCTGCGACAATCTGTTTCATGGTGCTCCCGAAGCTCAGGTTGGTAACGGTTCCGGGAGTGTACCTTACGGCCAAAGGACTGGCGGCGTCAATGGCGCGATTGTGCCGGAACGTATCAGGCAGCGGATGGAATCTACCGAGGCGGCGCCCATGCCCGATCCGCAGGCTACCGCAAATGCTTGTCGGCGATGTCGATACTGAGAAAGACCTGGCCATTCAGCGTTTGCAGCAGGTCGGACTGGCGCAGCCGGTCCATCACCGGACCTTTGACCTCGGCCAGGTGGAAGCCGATGCCGCGCCGCGCCAGGCTCTGGTTCAACTCCGACAGCGCGAACAGCGCCGACGTATCGATCGAGCTGACCGCCGTCATCACCAGCACCAGGTGGCGCGCGGCCGGATGGCTGCGCAACTCGTCCTCGATGCGCTCCTGCACCGCTTCCACATTCCCGAAAAACAGGTTGGCATCAATGCGCAATGCCAGCAGCTCCGGCCGGGTCTCGGCAGGATAGCGCTCGATATTGCGGAAATGCTCGGTGCCTGCGATGCGGCCCAGCACCGCGATATGCGGCCGGCTGGCGCGCCAGATCAGGGTCCCCATCGACAGCGCCACGCCCACCAGCACGCCCGCTTCCACGCCCAGTGCCACCACGCCTGCCGCACTGGCAAACCAGGCCAATGCATCGCCGCGGTCATAGCGCCAGGCCGTGCGCAGGGTACCCAGTTCCAGCATGCCCAGCACGGCGACGATGATGGTTGCGGCCAGCACCGGCATCGGCAGCAGGGCCAGCCAGCCGGTTGGGGCCACCAGCGCCAGGGACAGCAAGCCGGCGGTGACAATGCTGGCCAATGGCGTTTGCGCGCCGGCCGCAAAATTCACCGCGGAGCGCGACATGCTGCCGGTGACGGGGAAAGCGCCCGATATCATGCTGGCCACGTTGGCAGCACCCAGGCCGATCAGCTCATGATTGCTGACCAGCTTTTCGTTGCGCTTCAAGGCCAGCGACTGCGCTGCCGACATGCTCATGATGAAGATCACAAAGCCGACCAGCAGGCCCGGCTTCACGAGCTGCTGCCAATGCGCTTGCGACATGGCCAGGTTCAGTTGCGGCAAGCCGCTCGGCACCTGGCCCGTGGTTTTCACGCCCATCGCTTCCAGTCCCAGCACCTGCACCAGCAGCAGGCCAAGCATCACGACCAGCATCGGCGCCAGTCGCGTCGCCATGTCGGCGTGGGCCGGTTTCATGCCAAGAGAGCGCAGCAGGCGCGCCAGGTGGCCGCGCGACAGCACAAGCAGCAGCACGGAGCCAAGGCCAAGGACCGCGCTCGGTCCGTGCCAGTGCGGCAGTTCGGCGCCCAGCAAAGGCTTGAGCTGTCCCCAGGCGATCACCAGCGCCGAACCTACTGTAAAGCCGCTCATCACGGGGCGCGAGAAGAAATTGGCGAGGAAGCCAAGCCGCAGCAGGCCGCACAGCAGCAGCACCGCCCCGGCCACCAGCGCCAGTTGCGCAGCCAGCACCGAATACAGGCCGGAACCGGCAGGCGCCATCGGGCCGATAATCGCCGCCGTCATCAGCGACACAATGGCCATCGGCCCCACCGATTGCGTCATGCTGGTGCCGAATACCGCGTAGATCACCGGCGGCAGGATGCTGGCGTAGATGCCGGTCACCGGCGGCAAGCCGGCCACCAGCGCATAAGCCATGCCTTGCGGGATCATCATCATCGCCACCACGATGCCCGCACTGATATCGCCCGGCAGCATCGCGCGCCGGTAGTGTCGCAGCCAGGCCAGCATCAGCGCTCCTGTTCCAGGGAGGACAATACCGCTGCCAGGATTTCGTCGGACTGCTCTTTATCCGCTACTGAACGGGCCAGTACCAGGCCGCCAATCATGGCAGCGTATGTGGCAATGGCATCGCGCCGCGCCTGCGCCGGCTCGCCAGGCAGTGCCTGCGCCAGCGCCTCGAGCTGCACCTGGAAGCTCTCATCCATCGCATGCCGCACGTCCGGCCCCACTCGAGAGACATCGGGACCAAGCGACGCCAGTGCGCAGCCCTTGCCCGGGTTGTCGCGATGCTTGGCAGTCAGGTACATATGCGCCAGTGCGGCGCGTGGATTGGCCGGCTGCTCGGCCAGCAGCTCGCGCCAGCGCTTGGCGGAGTTTTCCATTGCCTTGCCGAACGCTTCGGCCAGCAAGTCTTCCTTCGAGGCGAAGTGGCCATAAAAGCCGCCGTGGGTCAGGCCGGCGCTTTTCATCAGGTCGGCCACGCCGATGCCGTCATAGCCCTTTTCCCGGAATAGCCGGGATGCCGTTTCAACAATGCGTTCGCGGTTAAGCGCCGCTTGTTCCCTACTGACACGCATGATCTTCTCCTTGATTATTTTTATTATGGATGTAATATATCACACGTGGATGACGATCATCATCTATCTATCGTGCTTTGCGGCGGCTTGCCAACGTGAGCCGCCGCCTTTTTAGCGTGCCATGGCCAGTTCGACGCAATTGCGTCCTGCCCGCTTGGCGCGGTGCAGCGCAGCCTCCAGCCGCGTCACCAGCTCGGAAGCGCCTTCGTCGGGCGCGAGCTGGGCCACGCTGAAGCTGGCGGTGACCATGTCGCCGCCCGGCAGCTCGGTGGCGGCAATTGTCTCGCGCAATTCTTCGGCCAGCTTGTAGGCGTCGATCGCCACGGTATGCGTGGCAATGATCATGAATTGTTCACCGCGCATGCGGGCAATCGTGTCCGAGTTGCGCAGGCGCGCCTGGACCGTGGCGGACAGCACGGCCAGCGCGCGGTCGCCCGTCGTATAGCCGTGCAGATCATTGATGGCGCGGAAGCCATCGAGGTCGAAAGCGATTGCCGCCAGTGGCACGGCATAGCGGCGCGCACGCCGGACTTCGCTGTCGAGCACCTGCTCGCCCTGGCGCCGGTTGGAAACGCCAGTCAGGCCATCGAACGGCGTGATCTGGGTGATTTCCAGGCCCAGCGCATTGTTCTGCTGGCGCAGGTCGCTCATCACCATGCCAAAGCTGATCAGTTGCGCGGCCGAACCGAAGCAGCTGAAATGTTCGCGGCTCATGACCAGGGGCCGGTCGAACAGCATGCAGATGGCGCCCAGCAACGGACCGCCGGGTTCGCCGCGCAAGGGGAAGGCCAGCAGCATGTGCACGCCCTGCTCTTCCAGCATTTCGGTCAGCTCCGGCTCGCCAGCTTTGGACGGCGCATCAAGCAGCACCATTTCACCGCGGCGCACAGGCGCTTCCAGCAGCTCATCGCGCCCGCCCAGCACTTCCTTGATATCGAGGTCGACGCGTCCATCCTGGGCCACCAGCCGCAGCGCCCCCTCATCAACCGCCTGCAGCAAGGATGCATGGCAAATACCGGGATAACTGCACAGTGCATTGCAGATGCGGGCGCCCATCCGCTCAACTTCTTCCGAACCGTAGAGTGCACGCTGCAAGCTGCGCTGGATCGCCAGCAGGTCGTTCAGGTCCGCTTCCAGGTCCAGCAAGTGCTGCTGAGTCGACGCCTTGGTATTGGCAGCGGGCGCCAGCAGCGCAGTCACGGCCTCGCGGAGTTGTTCCGGTGCGATGGGTGTGATGCGGTAAGCCAGCGGTCCTTGCGCCATCAACTCAGCCATGGTCGAGGAACGGGTATACGGGCACAGCACCAGGACCGGCGCGCCGGCGCGGCTGCGCACCAGCGCAGCCAGCTCGTTGCCGGCCGCCATTGCAGGGCCATCGAGGTCGATGATGAGCAGGGAAATCTTGTTATGCGCCATTGCATAGCGCGCGCTGGCAATGCTGTCCGCAGTCAGCAAACGCTCGAACGACTCAGCGCAAGCCGCCATGAAATCCTGGCGTCGCGCGGGATCGGGATGGAGGAAAAGGCCGGTCCGATGACGGCGGCCCGCAGCATTAGGCATGTGGACTAGTTTGCCACAAGTTCACACCGCACAACATCCCTATTATGTGTGGCAACGCACGGTTAGCAACGTTGCTCGGGCGAATACTGGACTTCCGAGCACAGGAGGAAGCCATGTCGAATTCGCAGCAAAAGACTGGCGCGGGCAGCGAACAGCGCACCGTCCAGCAAGAACAGGACCAGCGCGATGCGGCCCGGCCAAAGGCTGAGGAAAAGAAGCAGCCTGCGCAAGCCGGGACCCACGATTTTCCCGCGCCTCCGCTGCCTGAACAGCACCTGGAAAAACCGGGCCTTGAACATCAGATGCAACTGAAGCCGCAATTCATGGCGCCAGGCTATTGCGGCAGCGGCAAGCTGGCAGGCATGTCCGCAGTGATTACGGGCGGCGACTCCGGCATCGGCCGCGCGGTAGCCGTGCTGTATGCCCGCGAAGGCGCCGATGTCGCGCTGGTCTACCTGGCCGAGGAGCAGGAAGATGCGGAAGAAACCAGGAAATACATCGAGGCCGAGGGCCAGCGCTGCATCCTGATCCCTGGCGATGTGCGCGATCCGGCCTTCTGCCGCCAGGCCATCGACGACGTCCTGCGGGGCTTCGGCAAGGTCGACATCCTGGTCAACAACGCCGCTTTCCAGGAGCACGCCGGCTCGCTTGAGGACTTGTCGGAAGAGCGCTTCGACCTGACCATGAAGACCAATATCTACGGCTACTTCCACATGGCCAAGGCGGCGCTGCCACATATGAAAAGCGGCAGTTCGATCCTGAATACCGGCTCGGTGGTGGGCTTGCGCGGCTCGAAAAAACTGCTCGACTACTCGACCACCAAGGGCGCGATCCACGCCTTCACGATGTCGCTCGCTTCCAACCTCCTGGAGAAAGGCATCCGCGTCAACGCCGTGGCGCCCGGCCCGGTGTGGACGCCGCTGAACCCGGCCGACCAAGCGCCCGACAAGATCAAGGAATTCGGCTCGCAAACCGATATGCATCGCCCTGCGCAGCCGGAAGAGATTTCGCCGGCCTTCGTCTTCCTGGCCGCGCCTTCCTGCGCCAGCTATATCACCGGTATCGTTTTGCCGATTACCGGCAGTATCGGAGAATAAAGATGGCACGAGCACTCTGGAAAGGCGCAATCAGTTTCGGCCTGGTGCATATCCCGGTGGAGCTGCACAAGGCAGTGGAGTCGCACGACCTGGACCTGACCATGCTGGACAAGCGGGACTTCTCGCCGATCGGCTTCAAGCGCTACAACAAGGGCACCGGCAAGGAAGTCACCTGGGACCATATCGTCAAAGGCTACGAGTATTCCGATGGCGAGTATGTTGTGCTCAGCGACGAAGACCTGCGGCTGGCGAACCCCAAGGCGACACAGACTATCGACATCATGGCCTTCGTCGATGCAGATTCGGTTCCGCTGACCTTCTATGAAACGCCCTACTACCTCTCGCCTGGACGCGGCGGCGACAAGGTCTATGCCCTGCTGCGCGAAACACTGAGCAAGGCTGGCAGGATCGCGATTGCCACCGTGGTGATCCGCACCCGCCAGCACCTGTGCGCCCTGGTCTCGGTCGGCGACGGCATTATCATGAATACGCTGCGTTACGCGACCGAAATCCGCAATCCGGAAGACCTCAAGCTGCCGGGCGACTCCGGCATTACCGACAAGGAGCTGAAGATGGCCCTGTCGCTGGTCGAGGAAATGAGCGAAAAATGGAATCCCAAGGAGTACCACGACACTTACCGCGAGGACGTGCTCAAGCTGGTCGAGAAAAAAGTCAAAGCCGGCCAGACCCATACCCTCACCGAGCCCACCGGCGAAGCGCCGGTGCCAAAAGCCAGCAATGTGGTGGACCTGGTGGCGCTGCTCAAGCAGAGCCTTGGATCGAAAGGCCGCACCAAAGCTGATGCTGCCGGCGAGGAGGATGACGAGGAAGAAGCCGCAACACGCGCACCGCGCGCGCGCCGGAGCACCAGCACCGGTGCGAGCAAGGCCCGCAGCACCAGTTCCTCGCGCTCCACAGCGTCGGCCAAGCCCGCCGCCAAGCGCGCCAGCCCGGCCAAGTCCACCGCCAAATCCACCGCTAAATCCACCAGTACGCGCCGCAAGGCCGCCTAGCCTAGCCTGTCGCGCCGATCGCCTTCATCGCCGGCGCCAGGCCAACGGCGGCTTTCGCGTAATCCGCCCAGGGCGCATTGCCGACGTCGAGCCGCGTATGCGCCGTCGCCACCGTCCAATGATCGCCGCCACGCAGGCTGGCCAGTTCGTCCCAGCCGACGGGCACCGATATGCCCAGCCCCGGTCGGGCGCGGGCCGACCACGCGGCCACGGTTGTCGCTCCACGCCCATTTCGCAGGTAATCGATAAAGATCTTCCCGACCCGGTTCTTCGGTCCGCTCTTGACCGCAAACCTGTCCGGCAACGTCGCCGCCATATGCTCCACCACCTGCTTGCTGAATGCTTTCACCGTATCCCAGTCGTAGTATGGCTTGATCGGCACCACCACGTGCAGCCCCTTGCCGCCACTGGTCTTGAGGAAGCACGGCAGCCCCAACTCATCCAGGAACGCATGCACCAGTTGCGCCGCCTCCTGGATCTGCGACCATTCCACGCCGCTGCCTGGGTCGAGGTCGAACAGGATGCGGTTTGGCTTCTCGTAGGTGCGGCCGAACGCATTCTGCGTGTGGAATTCGATCACATTGAACTGGGCCGCCGCCAGCAGTGCCTGGGTGGAGGCCACTTCCAGCATCGGCGGGTGGTCCGGGTCCAGCTCGCGCGGAAACTCCTTCAATCCTTTCAGCTTGCTGACATCGGCGTGCTTCTGGAAGAACAGCTCGGCACCAACGCCTTCCGGCGCGCGCAGCAGTGCCACGGGACGCCCCTTGGTGTGCTCCAGCATCAAGTCGGCGACCAGGGCGTAATAGCGCACCATGTCGATCTTCTTCATGCCGCTGGCCGGGTCGACCAGCCGGTCCGGATTGGTTACCTTGAGTGAGGCGGGCAGTATGCTTTGCACGGTTTCCTCCTCCACGTGGGCCGCCACTTCGCGGCTGATTTCGCCGGCCTTCTTATCCTTGCGCAGGCCCTGGAAGACGGAATGGCGGATCGAACCGCCGCGCGTCCATTCGCCGAAGCTGACTTCCGCCACCAGCTGCGGCTTGACCCAGTGCGCCTTGCGGCCAATGGCTTTGCTGGCAGCAAACGGGCTTTCGTCTGCCTTCAGGCGCTTCAGTTTATCCGCAAGGTCGCGCAGGGTCTTGTCATTGAATCCGGTACCGACGTTGCCGGCGTAGTGCAGCTCGCCATCCTTTCCATAGACGCCGAGCAGCAGCGAACCGATGCCGGTACGGCTGCCCTGCGGGTCGGTGTAGCCGCCGATGACGAACTCCTGGCGCTGGGCGCATTTGAGCTTGATCCAGTCCCGCGAGCGGCGCTCGGTGTAGGTGGAGTCGCGGCGTTTGCCGATGACTCCTTCCAGGCCCATCTTGCAGGCGGCGGCCAGCATTTCGTCGGGAGAAGCGTGCAGGACGGCGCTCAGGCGCACCGTGTCGCCCTTGACCTTGGCCATTGCAGCCTCCAGCCTGACGCGGCGCTCCTCAAGCGGCAGGCCACGCAAGTCCCCGCCATCAAGGTAAGGGGCATCGAACAGGAAGTAGACGATATCTTTTGTCCGCTGGCCATCGAAGGCTTGCTGCAACAGGCCGAAATCAGGGCGCCCTTCTTCGTTGTGGACCACAATTTCGCCGTCGTACCAGCCGTCCGGCAGCTTGGCCTTGGCCAGCGCCGCGCGCAATGGCTCAAGCTTGTGCGTCCAGTCGTTGCGATTGCGGGTGTGCAGGGTGATGTCGCCGCCTTCGATGCGGGCCAGCAGGCGGTAACCATCGTATTTGACCTCAAACAGCCAGTCCTCCGGCGTGGCAGGCGGGCCGTCGACCAGGGTCGCCAGCTCGGGTTCCAGCTCCTTGGGCAGGCGTTTGACGCGCGGAGCTGCAGGCTTTTCCGCAACCGGGACGGCTGCCACCGGACCGAGCGCCTTGACACTGTCCGGCATTTCGTCCACCACGCTGAATTCAGCGGCAGGGCGGACGTATTCATCCTTCTCCTTGATCAGCAGCCAAGGCTCTTTGTCCTCGCCTTTGCCGCGCATGCGCACCAGGGCCCAGCGGCCATGCATTTTGTGGCCGTGCAGGTTGAATACCAGCTTGCCCGCGCGGTAGCCCTTGCGCGGATCGTCAACCGGTTCCCAGGTACCGCGGTCCCAGATGATCACCTTGCCAGCGCCGTACTGTTTTTCGGGAATGGTGCCCTCGAATTCGTTATACGAAATCGGATGGTCCTCAACGTGCACCGCCATACGCTTGTCGTGGGTGTCGTAGCTGGGGCCTTTTGGCACTGCCCAGCTCTTCATCGTGCCGTCGAGCTCCAGGCGAAAGTCATAGTGCAGGCGCCGCGCCCAGTGTTTCTGGATAACGAAGGCCAGCCGCCGCCCTCCTGGCTGGCCTCCCCCTGCGGGTTCCGGCGTAATGCTGAAGTCCCGCTTCGCCTTGTAAGTCTTGAGTGCGTCAGTCATAGGAGCACTGTACGGGCGGCGCCGCGCGGGCTCGGTTATCTGCCGCACTTTGTAAGCAGTTTTGGCAGATGTAACCATGTGTAAAGACCGTCAACTAGCGCGACGTTGGCATCGTTATTAGGCTCAGTGACACGGCAATAGTGCACGACACCCCAAACGACTCACCCAATTCTCTCCGAGGAGCTTGACCATGAAGAAGACCATCGCCACCCTGATCGCCGGCCTGTTCGCAACCGCTGCCTTCGCCCAAGCCCCGGCTGCCGGCGGCCAAGCAGCCAAGCCTGCCGCTGCCCCGATGCCTGCTGCTACCGCAGCCGCTCCGGCAACGCCAGCAACTCCAGCTGTTCCAGCTACCCCGGCGGTTCCTGCTGAAAAAGGCAGCAAGGCGACTCCTGCAACTCCTGCTACCCCAGCCGTAGCTGCGACCCCAGCTTCCTCGGCCACCGCTGCTGCGCCAGCCGCATCGCACGAGCATTCGAGCACCACCAAGGAAGTGAAAAAGACCAAGCACTCCAAAAAAACCGCTGCATCCAAAGAAGTAGCCGCTGCCAAGGAAGCCGCATCGGCTAAGTAATCCAGACTGCCGATTCCCCAGCCGCCGGCGCGCCTCCCGAATCCGCCTCCAA
Source organism: Pseudoduganella sp. S-14 (assembly GCF_049913285.1). GTDB lineage: Bacteria > Pseudomonadota > Gammaproteobacteria > Burkholderiales > Burkholderiaceae_D > Rugamonas. The sequence continues at coordinate 3,082,572 of NZ_CP183991.1, read as the reverse complement.
ACCGGAATGGCGCGCTGGCCGAGCGGGGACCAACCGCGGCATCTTTCTTCCCGGCCTGGCAGGGTTCTCCGCTGACCAGGCGGGCTTTTTTGCGTTCAGCGGGCGAAGCGCCGTTTAAATCAAGCAACGAACCAGCGCAATCGGCTATCCAATAGTCGGGTCTTCCACGCCTGCGGCTTGCATGCCGGGCAGAAGCTGCCACCGTGGTGTCCTCACACCAATCGTCGGCGGCGGAAGTAGGCGCCTCATTCCATTGTTGTGCGGGCCGGCATTGTGTCGGCGGGCGCGGTGGTGGCTTGTCTTTCGGTGGCGGTGCTGCAAATCGCACGAGATATCCTTCTTAAAATTTATAGGATATCCGTCTCCGGTGTCCAATCAGATTCCAGCCGCTCGATCAAAAACGTATCGTTCCACATCCCTCGGATAGGGAGCTAACGTTGCTCATCCGCTATTTCGCCAACGCGCACGACTTTTCGCCATCCCTTCAAGTTCTTCATTTCAAAATCCCGGAAGCCGGCGCTCCCCAAGCGCTCTACTTGTTCGTTTCGCTCGCCAGGCGATTCTCCAAGCGCTTGCGGCCGGCTTCGACGATGGTGCGACAGCCTTTTGCGTCGACGAAGGCGACGCCGCCTTCTTTCGCTGCGCGCTGCTGGCGGCCCCACATGTCGTTCACTTCCGGATGCGCGGCAATGGCAATGTCGCAGGGCAGGCTCTCGACGGTGGTGAAGCTGCCACGAAGTTGGGCGACAACCTCGGGATGGTCGGTGAAGCGATAGCTGTCAGCCGAGACGGCCGTCACGCTGTCGACAAACGCCACATTCTTGCACTGCCCTGCTTCGCAAGTTTGCCAGGTCCAGGAAGTGCCGCCTGGGGTATGGCCGGGGGTGCTATGGGCTGTCACTGCCAACGGTCCCAGTTTGATCACTTCACCGTCGGCTACTCCGCGCACTTTTGCCGATCCAGGGAAGTTCGACAGGCTGCCGAACTGCGGGTCGATTTTCGGCGAAACGCCGGTGCGCATGGCTTCGACGTTGGCGGCGCCGGCCAGCACAGTGGCCCCGGTCAGCTTTTGCAGCGCCGAGATGCCGCCCGCATGATCCTCATGCGAATGGGAGCTGAGGATATATTTCACATCTTCAAGCTTGTAGCCCAGTGTACGGATGTTGGCTGCCACGACTTCGGCGCCTTTGGCCGTGGTGCCGTCGACCAGGATGTGGCCTTGCGGCGAGGTGACCAGGATAGCGCTGATGCCGGCGGTGCCGACGTAGTGGGTGTTGCCATAGATCGTAAATGGCTTCTCCGGCGCGCTCCAGCTACGGTCTTGCGCGTTGGCGACGGTCGCGAAGGCGGCCAGGATGAGAGATGCGATGACCTTCATTTTTCTCCTTTGGTGGTGAGGTACAGGCCGGAGTGCATTTGCGACCCTCGGTCGCCACGCCGGTAGCTGCGGTAAATGGGTTCGCCGGCGGCATTGCGGGCGCAGCAGGTGCAGCCGCCGACATGTTCGATTTCTTCAACACCCGCGGCGCGCAATTGGTGTTCGGCGATTGCGCGCAGGTCCAGATGGCGGTAAGTTGGCAATACAACGTCGCGCGGCAAGGCATCGAAGCGTTGTGCGAAATCTTCTGCCAGTTCTTCGCTAACCTCGTAGCAGGATGCGCAAATGGTCGGGCCGACTGCGGCAACGATCGGTGCCCCCTCTCCCATTTCGGCCAGCGCCGCGGGGATGATGCCGTCGTAAAGGCCGCGCCAGCCAGCGTGAATTGCGCCGATCTGCGAGCCGTCGCGGCGTGCCAGCAGCAAAGGTATGCAATCGGCTGTGATGATGCTGACCGGCAGGCCGCTCACGGCGGTGTGGAAGCCATCCGCTTCACCGGCCTGCTGCTGCGGCTCGTGAATCGCGACGACGCGCGTGCCGTGCACCTGGCGCTTTGCCGGCCTTAGCTCCCAGACAGGTGCCAGTTCGAGCGGAACAAGCGCGAAAGCGCTGCCGAATCCATGTAAGGTGCCGGGAATACTGCTTAGCAAACTGCTTGTGACCATTTTAGCCTTTGTGTGACATTTGTCACAATCATAGGCTGATCCCGGCCGATTTGCAAGCGTGCAGTGGCAATGGTGCGGTCTTAGTTTGCTCGGGCGATCTTTTCGCAGACGTGGCTGCCGGCAGCGAACGACAAGGTACCTACATAGTCAGCCTTGTAGTCGTAGCGAGCAGAATAGCCTTGCTTGCAATACACCGTCGTCCGTTCGTAATCGGCCGGCATTTTATGCCACCCCTGCCCCGCCAGGATGCTATCGGTCTGTTGGGTCGGGATATCCGAGCCACCAAGATAGGTGCTCGCCACCCATCGCTGTTTACCGGCGATCACGATTTTCGGGCAGATGCCATCGGTGTACAGGCCGGCGCAGAACTCTTTCAGCGAATGGGTGACGAAGTCTTTCGCTTCAGGCCCGAGCGCTTGCTTGTTCAGTACAGGTTCCGGGAAGAAGGCCAGGTAAAACCAGACGACGACGAAAACGGTGAACAATGAAATCGTCACCTTGTGCAGTAAAGGCATTTGATCAGGAATGCGAGCCAAAGCGCGTCATTATACGTGGACTTTACGGGGCGAAAAAAAACGGCGCCCGCGAATGCGGGGCGCCGTTAAGGGCTGATCGATTTAAATCAGTTCCAGTCGCCGCCCAGGGAACGAATCAGGGCTACGGTGGTCACCGCCCGATCGCCACGCAGTTGGACTGCGCTGCGTTCGACGGCTGCCAGGTTGCGCTGTGCGTCCAGCAGGTCCAGGTAGCTGGAACGGCCGGCGTCGTACAGCTTCTGCGCCAGGTCGGCCGAACGGCGGGCCGACACCAGGGCTTCGTCGATCTGCGCGGTCTGGCCGCCCAGGATGCGCAGGCCGGCCAGGTTGTCTTCCACTTCGGCGAAGGCGCCCAGCACGGTCTGCCGGTAGCCGGCGACCGATTCTTCCAGGGCTGCTTCGCTGCGCTTGACGTTGTTGCTGTTACGACCGCCGTCGATCAAGGGCATCGACAGCAAGGCGCCCAGCACCCACGAGCGGCTGCTCCACTTGAACACGTCGCTGAAGTGGCCGGCAGCGCCGCCACCGTTGGCAGTGATGTTCAGCGCCGGGAACATGGCCGAACGCGCGACGCCGATGCGGGCATTCGACGCTTCCATCGCCTTCTGTGCGGCGGCGATGTCAGGACGGCGCTCCAGCAGCGCAGACGGCACGCCGGTCGGGATCGCAGGCAGCAGCGTCGAATCCAGCAGCGGGCTGTTGCCTGCCGCGTAGGCTGCTGCCGGCTTGCCCAGCAGGACTGCCAGCGCATGCTCGGTGGTTGCGCGGCGGCGCTGCAGGCCGATCGCTTCCGAGCGGGTGGTCGACAGCTCGGTCTTGGCGCGGGAGAGGTCGAATTCACCGATGTCGCCCAGGTCGAAGCGGCGCTGGTTGACCTTTACACTCTCTTCGCGCAAACGGACCGTCTGCTCCACAGTCGCCAATTCGGCGTCCGTGGCGCGCAGGCGGAAATAGGTCTGTGCCACGTCGGCTTGCAGCGACAGCAGGACGGAGCGGTAATTCGCTTCCACCTGCGCAGCGTCGCCGCGGGCCGCGGCCACATTGCTCGATACGCGGCCGAACAGGTCCACTTCATAGCTTGCCGTCAGGTTCGCGTTGTAAGTGGTCTGCGGCGCAATGTCGGTACTGGCCGGCACGCCGAGCGACAGGGCCGAATTGCGGGCACGCTGGGCGCCAACGCCCACGCCAATTTGCGGAATGCGGTCCGCTTCGGCGATGCCTGCGATGGCGCGTGCCTGCTTGACGCGAGCAGCCGCCACGGCCAGGTTGGCGTTGTTGCGGGTCGCTTCGGCGATCAGCTCATTCAGCGCCGGGTCGCTGAAGGCCAGCCACCATTCTCCGCGTGGCTGGCGCTCGGCGTTCTGGGCTGGCTTCCAGCTGGTGCCGTCTTCGGCAGTCATCACCGGCGACTCCTTGAAGGCGGTCGGGGTGTCGACTTGCGGTTGCTTGAATTCAGGCGCGGCGCATGCCGTCAGCAGCAGTGCTGCCAGCAGCGGGGCTACGCCCTTTGCAATCATACTTTTCATTAGTGGGTCCCTTCCAGTTGCGGGGCGGTATCCGCCGCCGGGGATTTCTTCTCAAGGCGCTTGGCCAGGGTGCGCAGCAGGACGTAGAACACTGGGGTCAGGAACAGGCCGAAGAAGGTCACGCCCAGCATGCCGGCAAACACCGCCACACCCATTGCATGACGCATTTCAGCACCTGCACCAACCGAGAACACCAGCGGTACCACACCCATGATGAAGGCGATCGAGGTCATCAGGATCGGGCGCAGACGCAGGCGGCAGGCTTCCAGCGCCGCTTCCAGGATGGTGCGGCCATGATCTTCCAGTTCCCGCGCAAACTCCACGATCAGGATCGCGTTCTTCGACGCCAACCCGACCAGCACGAACAAGGCAATCTGCGTGAACACGTTGTTGTCGCCGCCGGTCAGCTTGACGCCGATCAGGGCGCACAGGATCGACATCGGCACGATCAGGATCACGGCCAGCGGCAGGGTCCACGATTCGTACTGGGCAGCCAGCACCAGGAACACCAGCAGCACGCACAGCGGGAACACATAGATCATGGTGTTACCGGCAAGGATTTCCTGGTAAGTCAGCTCGGTCCATTCGTAGCCCATGCCTTTCGGCAGGGTCGCCTTGGTGATTTCTTCCAGCGCGGCCTGGGCCTGGCCAGACGAGAAGCCCGGAGCCGGAGCGCCATTGATCTCGGCCGATACATAGGCGTTGTAGCGCTCTACGCGGTCAGGGCCGTAGCTGTCTTTCACGCGCATCAGCGACGACAGAGGGATCATTTCGCCTTTGCTGTTGCGGACCTTCAGCTGCGCGATCTGCTCGGCTTGCGAACGGAACGGGGCATCCGCCTGCACGCGCACCTGGTAGGTGCGGCCAAACTGGTTGAAGTCGTTCACGTACAGCGAGCCAAGGTTGATCTGCAGGGTCTGGTAGATGGTCTGCAGCGGCACGCCCAGTTGCTTGGCCTTGGCGCGGTCGATGTCCGCGAACAGCTGCGGCACATTGATCTGGAAGCTGGAGAACACACCGGCCAGGCGCTTGTCGCCCCATGCCTTCATCTGGATTTCCTGCACGGCTTTGTACAGCGCGTCGTAGCCGGCGTTGTTACGGTCTTCGATCATCAACTTGAAACCGCCGGTGGTACCCAGGCCGTTGACTGGCGGCGGCGGGAACACCATCACGAACGCATCCTGCACGGCGCCCATGCGCTTGTTGATCTCCGCTGCGATGGCCGCACCCGATTGGGACGGGTCGGTACGCTCGTGGAATGGCTTCAGCGTGGTGAACACGATACCGGCGTTCGGCGCATTGGTGAAGCCGTTGATCGACAGGCCCGGGAAGGCAACCGAAGCATCCACGCCTGGGATTTCCTTGGCGATGTCGGACATCTTGCGGATCACCTGCTCGGTGCGTTCCAGCGATGCGGCGTCAGGCAATTGGGCGAAGCCCACCAGGTATTGCTTGTCCTGGCCCGGCACGAAGCCGCTCGGCACGACCTTGAACATGATGCCTGCGGCAGCAGCCAGCACCAAGTATACCACGATGGATGCGGACTTGCGCTTCAGCACGCCCTGCACGCCGGTTTCATAGCTGTGCGAAGCGCGGTTGAAGAAGCGGTTGAACCAGGCGAAGAAGCGGCCGAAAATCTTGTCCATCACGCGGGTCAGCGCGTCTTTCGGAGCGTCGTGCGGGCGCAGCAGCGATGCCGACAGGGCCGGGGCCAGGGTCAGCGAGCACAGTGCCGAAATCACGGTGGAAATGGCGATGGTCAGCGCGAACTGGCGGTAGAACTGGCCGGTCAGGCCGGACACGAAGGCAATCGGCACGAACACGGCGCACAACACCAGGGCGATAGCGATAATCGGGCCGGACACCTCCTTCATGGCCTGGATGGTCGCATCGCGGGCCGACAGGCCGTTGGCGATATTACGCTCGACGTTTTCCACCACCACGATCGCATCGTCGACCACGATACCGATGGCCAGCACAAGGCCGAACAGCGACAGCGTATTGATCGAGAAGCCGAAGCCGATCATCACCGCGAAGGTACCAACGATCGACACGGGAACCGCCAGCAGCGGGATGATCGACGCACGCCAGGTCTGCAGGAAGATGATCACCACGATCACCACCAGCGCCACTGCTTCCAGCAGGGTGTGGATCACGGACTTGATCGACTCGCGCACGAACTGGGTCGGGTCATACACGATGTCGTAGGCAACGCCTTCAGGGAAGTCCTTCTTCAGCTCTTCCATCTTGGCGCGCACGTTGGCCGACAGCTCCAGCGCATTGCTGTTAGGTGCTTCGAAGATGCCCAGGCCCACTGCGGAATGGTTGTTCAGCAGCGAACGCAGCGAGTAGCTGTTGGAGCCCATTTCAATACGGGCCACGTCCTTCAGGCGGGTCAGCGCGCCGTCGTCATTGGTCTTGACGATGATGTCGCCGAATTCCTCGACGGAGCTCAAACGGCCCTGGGTGTTGACGGTCAGCTGGAAGTCGGCCGATTTGGACGGTGCGGCGCCGATCACGCCGGCAGCCACCTGCACGTTCTGCTCGCGGATCGCATCGACCACGTCGGACGCGGTCATGTTGCGGCCAGCGACCTTCTGCGGATCGAGCCAGACGCGCATCGCGTAGTCGCCGGCGCCGAAGATCTGCACGTCGCCCATGCCTGGAATGCGGGCCAGCTGGTCTTTCACGTTCAGCACGCCGTAATTGCGCAGGTACAGGTCGTCATAGCGGCCGTTCGGCGACAGCAGGTGCACCACCATCGTCAGGTTCGGCGAGCTTTTTACCGTGGTCACGCCGATCTGGCGCACTTCTTCCGGCAGGCGTGGCAAGGCGCGCTGCACGCGGTTCTGCACCGCGGTTTCAGCCTTGTCGACGTCGGTGCCGATCTTGAAGGTCACGGTCAGCATCAGCGCGCCATCGGAGGTGTTTTGCGAGGACATGTACAGCATGTTCTCGACACCGTTGATCTGCTCTTCGAGCGGCGCGGCGACGGTTTCCGCAATCACTTTCGGGTTCGCGCCCGGGTAGACGGCGCGCACCACGACGGATGGCGGCACCACTTCCGGGTATTCGGAGACGGGCAGCTTGAAGATCGAGATCAAGCCCGCTACGAAGACAATGATCGATAGAACCGCCGCGAAGATCGGTTTATCGACAAAGAAGCGAGAAAAATTCATGGATTATTCCTTGGTTTTCTTGGCATCGGCGGCGGCCACTTTCTGGGCTGCCATCGGGTCAAAGGTCATGTCGACCATTTCAGGCGTGATCGGCGCGCCAGGGCGCACGCGCTGCAGGCCGTTGACGACGATCTTCTCGCCTGGTTTCAGGCCGTTGCGCACCACGCGCAGGCCTTCGATGTTCGGGCCCAGCACCACTGGACGGTATTCCGCCTTGTTGCCGGCGCCGACTACGTACACGAACTTGCGGTCCTGGTCGGTGCTGACGGCGCGGTCGTTGATCAGCACCGCTTGCTGGGTGGCGGTGCCGCCGTCCAGCTGCACGCGGGCGAACAGGCCAGGCACCAGCGCGCGGTCCTTGTTGTCGAAGGTGGCGCGCATGCGCACGGAACCGGTACGGGTGTCGAGCTGGTTGTCGACGAATTCGAGCTTGCCCTCATGCGGGAAGCCCGCTTCGTTGGCCAGGCCGACCTTCACTGCTACCGGCTGGCCTTTGTAGGCCTGGCCGCCGACGCGCAGGAAGGTGTCTTCGTCGCCGTCAAAGCTGGCGTAGATCTTGTCGAGCGAAACCACGCTGGTCAGCACGGCGTTCGGGTCGACCAGGTTGCCGAGGGTGATCTCTGCCTTCGACACGCGGCCGTTGATCGGCGACGTGACCTGGGTATAGGACAGGTTCAGGCGCGCAGCTTCCGCAGCCGAGGCCGCGGCACGGGCCGTTGCGTCCAGTTCCTTCAGTGCCGATGAACGCTCGTCGAACTCGCGCTGCGCGATGGCTTTATCGGCCAGCAGCTTTTCGGCACGGGCCAGTTCCAGCTTGGCCAGGTCGGCCTTCGCGCGCGCCGAACTGGCGGCCGCGTCGGCACGGCTGGCTTCAGCCTGGAATGGACGCGGATCGATCACGAACAGCACATCCCCTTTTTTCACCTCGCTGCCGGGCTTGAAGTTCACCGCCGTAATGAAGCCGCTGACGCGTGGACGGATTTCCACGTGCTCGATGGCTTCGATACGGCCGGAGAATTCCTGGGTTTCGGCGACGGACTTCTGCACCACGACGGCTGCCGATACTGGCGGTCCGCCGGCGGCAGGTCCCTGGCTTTCGGCCGGCTTGCTATTGGCGCTGCAACCGGACAGGATGGCCGCCGCCAGCCCGCCCATCGCCAATGCGGCAACCAGCGGCCGCACAAGAGTGGACATTGGATTCATCTTTTTCATTATTAACCTCTTGGGGGTGAAAATTAGTGGGAAATTTGAGCAAAAAGGGGCCCATGTGCCTCGCAGGCACTTTTTTCTAAACTTCTGTTTTATTGATACAGCCTTACACTGCAGGCGTTTCCGCCTCGTCGATGGCGCTGATAAAGCTGGCCATCTCTTTCAGTGCAAAGCCCCTGCACGCGCATTCATTCCTGGCTCCCGGCTCCTGCAATGGCGCCGGTGGCATGCGTCTGACTGTTGTCTTTACTCCGCAGGCGATCAGTTTCGCCCCGTATTGTTCTGCTTCATCCCGTAAGGGGTCGTCCTCGGCCGACAGGATCAGGGCCGGCGGCAAATTCTTCAATCGGCTCGATTGCAACGGCGACGCGTAAGGGTGGGCGCGGTCGGCGGCATTCGGCAGGTAGCCGCGGTAGGCGGCGGCGCAGTTATTGGCTACCTTCATCTGGTCCGGACAGTTCGGCAGCTCGCGCATCGAACAGGTGGACAGGCCCGGGTCGAGCATCGGCATGATCAGGATCTGCCCTGCCAGGGCCGGGCCGCCGCGGTCGCGCGCCATCAGCGCCGACACGGCTGCCAGGTTGGCGCCGGCCTCGATGCCGGCGGTCAGCAGCTGCTTGCCGCTCCAGGCCAGCTTGGCCTTGTTCTTCTTGGCCCAAGCCAGCACGGCGTGGGCGTCCTCCACCGCCGCCGGAAACGGACTGACCGTGGCCAGGGTGTAATTGGTGGCCAGGATCACGTGGGCTGGATTGCACGCGACCAGGTGGCGCAGGAATTCGTCCGCCTCCTCCAGGTCGCCGGCCACAAAGCCGCCACCGTGGAAGAAAACGATCAGCGCATCGCGCTTGGCGGACGAATTCCCGGCCAGGTACAGGCGTGCGGCGAGCGGCCCCTGGGCCCCGCGCACTTCCAGTTCGCGGATCTTCAGGTCCGCCGGCGCCTGCGCCGTCATTCTTTAGCCTCCGAGCTGGCCGATGCCAGCAAGGTGTGCGCCGGCGCCGCGCCAAAACCGACTTGCGCGCCGTAAGAGTATTCGTCGGTATACAGGACGCCTGCCAGGGCGATCGCGCCCAGCGCCAGCGATACCATTGCAAAGAATCCATCCCGGTTACTCATGACTGCTCCTTTTCTGTGAAACCGAAGCCACTTTAATCTTTCCCATCGCGGGAGGGTCAAGGGCTTTTTTATGCTGCAATACGGTAATAATAAACTTCCACTAGAATAAGAAAAATACATTAATGTTGAATTGATTGTTCAGAATCTCGAACAATGAAGGCGAACTCATGAATAAGCTCCAAGCAATGGAAGTCTTCGTACAGGTGGTTGATGCCGGCGGCTTCACGCGCGCGTCCGAAGCCCTGCAACTGCCCAAGGCCACCGTCTCCACGCTGGTGGCCGGGCTCGAATCGGCGCTGTCGGTCAAGCTGCTGCACCGGACCACGCGCCACGTTTCCGTCACCGCAGACGGCGCTGCCTACTATGAAAGATGCTTGCGCATCCTGGCCGACGTGAAGGATGCGGAGGAGTCGCTGTCGCGCACCCGCCTGAGTCCAAGCGGGCGCTTGCGGGTCGACGCGCCAACCGGGCTGTCGAACGAAATCCTGGTGCCCGCCCTGCCCTCGTTCTTTGAACAGTACCCCGATATCCAGCTCGAACTCGGTTGCAGCGACCGTCCTGTCGATTTGATCGAAGAAGGAGTCGATTGTGCAGTGCGGGGTGGCCAATTGGCCGATTCGACCCTGATTGCGCGGCGCGTCGGCCTGCTCAATTTCGTGACTTGCGCGGCGCCCTCCTACCTGGAGCGCTTCGGCATCCCGACCCACCCGCGCGACCTCGAACGGCATCGCTGCGTGAACTATTTCTCGTCCAAGACTGGCAAAATATACAACTGGGACTACACGCGCGACGGCGAGCGCATAGAAATGATGCTGCCGGGCGTGGTGGCACTGAACGATTCGAACGCCTACCTGCAAGCCGGGCTGGCGGGCCTGGGCATCATCATGATGACCGACGTACAACTGGGCAATCACGGCAGGGACGGCCGCCTGGTGCGCGTGCTGGAGGACTGGGTCACCGATCCCCTGCCGATCCACGTGGTGTACCCGCAAAACCGCCACCTGTCGGCCAAGGTGCGGGTGTTCGTTGAATGGGTGGCGGACCTGATGGCCAGCCATCCGCAAATGCGGCTGCGCCCTTTGGCCGCTTCCCTCCCTGTGGAGTTGACTGTATGACCGAACGACTCGTTTTCCTGGACCGCGACAGCATCATTGCCGACATCCGGCGCCCATCGTTTGCCCACGAATGGGCCGAATATCCCGCTTCCACGGCCGCCGAGGCGATCGAACGCCTGCGTGGCGCCACGGTCGCCATCACCAACAAAGTGCCGTTGCGCGCCGAAGCGCTGGCCGCCCTGCCCGGCCTGAAAATGATTGCGGTGGCGGCCACCGGCACCGACATCATCGACCTGGCGGCGGCGCGCGAGCGCGCCATCGTGGTGTCGAATATCCAGGGCTACGCCCATGCCGCCGTGCCGGAACATACCTTCGCCCTGATCCTGGCGCTGCGCCGCCAGCTGCTGGCCTACCGCGCCGACGTCGAAGCAGGCCTGTGGGAAAAGTCCCCGCGCTTCTGCCTGTTCCATCATCCCATCCGCGACCTGCACGGCAGCCGCCTGGGCCTGCTGGGCTACGGTGACCTGGGCAAGCAAGTCGCGCACCTTGGCCGCGCCTTCGGCATGGAAGTGCTGGTGCACACCCGCACCCCGGCCGACGACCCGAACGTGCGCAACGTGAGCTGGGACGAACTGCTGGAGACGTCCGACGTATTAAGCCTGCACGCGCCGCTGACCGATGCCACCCGCAATATCATCGGCGCAGCCGAACTGGAACGCATGAAGCCCAGCGCCATCCTGGTCAATACCGCGCGCGGCGGCCTGGTGGACGAAGCGGCACTGGCGGACGCCTTGCAACGCGGCGTGATCGCCGGCGCGGGCTTCGACGTGCTGTCGAAGGAGCCGCCGGTGCCGGACAATCCCCTGCTGCGCCTGCGTCTGCCGAATTTCCTGCTCACGCCGCATTCGGCCTGGGCCAGCGGGCAAGCCATGCAAGGCCTGGCGGACCAGCTGATCGACAATATCGAAGCCTTCATCGCCGGCCATCCGGCCAACCGCGTAGCATGAAGCGCACCCGTGCCAGGGCGGGAATCGGCACCTATCTTGCCGTCGCCTTTTGCGCGCTGGCGATCTTCATGGGCGCTGTCCTGGCCGCCATCATCGCGCGCACGGCCGGCAACCAGGTCAAGGCAGATATCGGCAATGCGCTGTCCGACCTGGCGCAGCAGGCGGCCGACAAGCTCGATCGCAATATGTTCGAGCGCTATCGCGAAGTGCAGTTGCTGGCGCAGCGTCCCGACATGGGCGCCGCCGCATCGCCGGCAGCGCGCCGTGTCACGCTGGAGCAGCACCAGCGCAGCTACCCCCACTATGCCTGGCTAGGCGTCACCGGACGCGACGGCAAAGTGCTGGCCGCCACCGGCGCCTTGCTGGAAAACTTCGACGTCAGCGAACGCCCCTGGTACCGCAACGCCCAGGCCGGCGCCTTCGTGGGCGACGTCCACGATGCCGTCATGCTGGCCAGGCTGCTGCCCGCGCTGGACGCGCAGGCGCAGCGCTTTGTCGACCTGGCCTTCCCCCTGGCCGACGGCAGCGGCGTGCTGGGCGCCCACCTGTCATGGCAATGGGCGCGCGAGCTGGAACGCTCCGTGATCGAACCGGCCAGCGCGCACCGCGCAGTGCAGGCGATCATCGTCGACCGCAACGGCAAGGTGCTGCTCGGGCCGGACGGCCTGCAGTCCAGACCCCTGCCGCTGCCAAGCCAGGTCAACGGCTACCAGGTGGAGCGCTGGCCCGATGGCGCCGACTACCTGGTCGGCTACGCACGCACACGCGGCCACTCCAGCTACCCCGGCCTGGGCTGGACGGTGCTGGTGCGCCAGCGTGTCGATACCGCCTGGGCGCCGGTGCGCGCCCTGCAGCGGCACGCCTGGTGGCTGGGCATTGGGATGGCGGCCCTGTTCCCGTTGCTGGCCTTCCCCCTCGCCAGCCGCATTGCCCGGCCGCTGCGCGAACTGGCCGATGCTGCAGACCGCATCCGGCACGGTGCTGCCGCGGAATTGCCGCAACTGGCGCCTTACGCCGAGGTGCAGGCGCTGTCGCGCACCCTGAATTCCCTGGTCGCCAATCTGGAAGGCCGGGTCAGCGCCCGTACCAGCCAGTTGCGCGATGCCATGCAGCGCATCGCCGCCATTATCGAAACCGCGCAGGACGCCTTTATCGCGGTCGGCCCGGACGGCTATATCACCGACTGGAACCCGGCTGCCGAGCATATGTTCGGCTGGTCGCGCCAGCAAGCGGTAGGCAAGAGCTATATCGAGATGCTGGTGCCGCAGCGTTTTCGCGCGCAGCAAGAGGCCGCCCTGGCAGCGGCGCGCGCCAGCGAAGCGCCCGATTTTGGCCGCCGCGTGCAGCGCACCCTGATCCGGCGCGACGGCGAGGAACTGACGGTGGAAGCCAGCATCAGCCGCCCGGCAAACGGCCTGTTCTGCGTGTTCCTGCACGACATTTCGGAACGGCGCCAGGTCGAAGAGATGAAGAACGAATTCATCGCCACCGTCTCGCACGAGCTGCGCACGCCGATGACGTCGATCCGCGCCTCGCTGTCGATGCTGGTTGAAGGCGGCGCCGGCGAATTGCCGCCGGACGTGCAGCACCTGGTCAACATCGCCTACCAGAGCAGCGAAAGACTGGTACGGCTGGTGAACGACGTGCTCGATATCGAGAAGATCGAAGCGGGCAAGATGGAATTTCGCAGCGACGAACTGGAGATCGCGCCGCTGCTGGACGAAGCCATCGACGCGGTGCGCGGCAGCGCGGCCCAGCGCCCGGTTGCACTGGAACGCGCGGGCAGCGGCCGGGGCCTGCGCGTGCGCGGCGATCACGACCGCCTGGTGCAATTGCTGGTCAACCTGCTGTCCAATGCCATCAAGTATTCGCCGCAATACAATTCCGTGACGCTGGCCTGCAGCGAAGTACCGGCAGGTATCAGGTTATCGGTCAGCGACAACGGGCCGGGGATTCCGGAAGCATTCCAGGCGCGCGTCTTCGCCAAATTCGCCCAGGCCGACAGCTCTGACACGCGCCTGAAAGGCGGCACGGGCCTGGGCTTGGCGATTTGCCGCGCCATCGCCGAGCAGCATGGCGGCATCATCGGTTTCGACACGGAAGAAGGCCGCGGCACGACCTTCTACGTGACCCTGCCCGCGCTTTAACTGACGTCGCGCTGCCAGTCGGCCTTGCGAGTCATCACGCCCCACTTGGCCTCCGCGCCGCGCGCCCATTTATACAGGCCGATCAGGCGCCACCAGCTGTTGATCTGCCGGTAGCCGAAGTTTTCCAGCACGACGACTGCCGCCAGGATCAGCAAATGGCTCGGGCGCGGGTACAGGTGGAAGGAAATCTCCTCCAGCAGCAAGCCGAAGGCCGACAGCAGGATGCCCAGCCCGATCGCCAGGAACAGGAAGATTCCGAACGATTCCCAGGATACCCAGCCCTGCCACCAGGCGACAGCCATGAAGAGGTAGCCAAACAGCTCGACGAAGGGTCCCAGCCACTCGAACAGCAGGAAGAACGGGAAAGCCATCCAGCCTGCCACGCCGCCGTGGCGGCTGAACATCAGGCCCCAGTTGCTGGTGAGGCTCTCGGACAGGCCGCGCGACCAGCGGATGCGCTGGTTGCGCAACTGCTTGCGGTCTTCCGGCGCTTCCGTCCAGCACACAGGGTCCGGCACGAACTCGATCCTGTACGGCACCCCGCGCGCGCGCAGCTTGCGGTGCATGCGCACCACCAGCTCCATGTCCTCGCCGATCGCCTTCGGGTTATAGCCGCCGACGGCCACCACGGTATCCTTGCGGAACAGGCCAAAGGCGCCCGAGATGATCAGCATGCCGTTGATGACCGACCAGCCCATGCGGCCGAACATGAAGGCACGCAGGTATTCAACCACCTGGAACAAGGCCCAGGGATTTTTCGGCATGCCGACCCGGGTCAGGAAGCCGCCGCGCACTTCGCAGCCATTGGCGATGCGCACCGTGCCGCCGGTTGCCACCATCAGCGGGTCGCCCAGGAAGGGCCGCACCAGCCGCTGCAGGCTGTCGCGCTGCAGGATCGAATCGGCGTCGACGCAGCAGAACAGCGGATAGCGCGCCGCATTGACGCCGGCATTGGTCGAATCGGCCTTGCCGCCGTTGACCTTGTCCACCACGCGCAGGTTGGGAAAGCGGGTGGAGCGGTAGATCGCATTCACTGGTTTGGTCTCGAGCTGGATGCGGTAAGCCTCCGGGAAGGGCACCAGTGCAAACTCGTCGATCATCACCTGCAGCGTACGATCGGTGGAACCGTCGTTGATGACGATGACTTCCATCTCCGAATAGGAAAGCTGCAGCATCGAGCGGATCGAGGTGACGATGGTCGCTTCCTCGTTGTAGGCCGGCACGACAATGCTGATCGGCGGTTCCAGCGCCGAATACACCTGGGGCAAGTCGTCCAGGATCGCCTCCTGGGAGCGCCGCCGTAGCGCATACATGGCCAGGAAGTTCAGCATCAGGTAGCCGCCATTCAACAGCACGAAGTACACCAGCACGCTGATCGAGATGATCTGGATCACGAGCGGATTGGGCGTCATGCGGTGGCCTCCTGTTCCGCCGTCACCTGCGCTATCATGTCGGCCGCATAGCGGTCGCCGGCGTTGCGCAGCTCGGCCAGCTCTTCTTTCGTCAGGAAGGGCAATCCCAGCAAGGCTTGCGCGGCGCGGTAGCGCACCCACCACTGCGGATCCGACAACATGTCCCGCAAGCGGGCCACGTCGCTGCGGTCTCCCGTCTCGCCCAGCGCCCGCACTGCCTGCAGGCGCACCCGCCAATCCGCGCTGGCCAGGTGGCGGCGTACTTCATCGACCACGCCGGGTATGCTTGCCAGCCGCAATGCAGCCAGCACCACCTCCGGGTTGCTGCTGGCGAGGTAGCCGCGCAGCTGCGCCAGCGGCAGGTCCATGCGCAAGGCTGCCACCAGGCGCAGCGCTTGCGGCAACTCGGCGGGCGTCACGCGCGCCAGGGCATCCGCCAGCACCGGCTGCCATTCGGCGCGCGCGTTCTGCAGGATATTGGCCAGCTGGGACAGCGGCCAGTCGTCGCGCCGCAACAGCAAGGGCGCCATTTCATGCGCCGCCCGCGCGGCATCGGTTTGCACCATGGCCCACAGTGCGTGAACAGAGGAAGCACTGTCGGCGCTGTGCGCGGTACGGGCCAGGGCCGCCCAGGATTCCTTGTCGCGCATATGCCCAAGCGCCAGGATCGCCAGCAGTCTCTCGGCTCGGTTGCCGCCCGCCAGCAACCCTCTCGCCTGCTCGTCGCAGCCCAGGCGGCGTGCAATGCCGTTCAGGCCTTCGCTCGCCTCGCCGCGCACCGCCTGCTGCAAATGCAGCCAGAGCTTCATGAACAGCAAGCTGTCGCGCTGCGGCAGTTCGGGCAGGTTTCCCACCGGCTCGCCCGCAATGGCGGCGTTCAGCAAAGGGCGCCATTTCAGGGTGAGCTCCTGTTCGCGGCGCTGCGTGCGGCGCATCGACAGGCGCAGCCAGATGATCTGCAGCCCGACCAGTACGGTCAACGCCAGCGCGCAGGCACCGGTCCAGAATGCGACCTGCAGGTAGACATCAGAAGGCAGCCTGTAGTCCAAGATTGGCCCCGTTGCGCACGTAGAAGTCCCCCTGGCGCGTAGATGCCAGGGCATAAGTGACGGCCCAACGCTGGTCAAGCCAGTGCCGCCCCACCAGGGCAGCCGATTGCACGCTGGTCAGGCGCGTGGTACCGGCGATATTTGCTGCTTCCTTGCCCACTGCAAAAGACACTCCGACCGCGCTACGGTCGCTGTAGTAATAGCTGCCGCGCAGCTCGCCGCTGTGCGCTGTCGTACCGAAGGCGCGCGCCGCGCGCCAGGCGCCGGAAAAGCTGTAATTGCCGACATAGCGTTCCAGCATCAGCAGGCTCTGGTTGACGTGGACATCGTTGTAGCTGCTGCTGCGCCCTCCGCCATGCACCAGCCAGCCCTTGGCAAACTCGTACTGCAAGCTCGCGCCCAGGGCGTGGCGCGCCAGGATCCGGTGCTCGCTGCTGACGTTGCCGTCAACCGAGGCAGTCAGGCTGTCGGACAGCGGCATGTCGGCGCCGGCGCTGAACTGGGTTTCGCTGATGCCGAAACGCTCGATGCGAGTGACGCCGCCGCCAAAGCCCATCCGCTGAGCGAGCTGATGGCGCATGGCCAGCGAAGTCTCATGCCAGTTCGCGGCAGGCCCGCTCAGGTTGTCGATCCCGTGGCTAATCCCGATGGTGGTCTGGGCGGCAGCCGGCAAGGCACCGCAAGCCAGTACAGCAAGGACGGCGGCCTTCATTCCTGCCCCTTCAGGTAGCGGCGCACGCGCGCCAGCAGTTCATTCGGCTGGAACGGCTTGACGACATAATCGTTGGCCCCCGCGTCGAGCGCACGCACAATGTCTTTTTCGGTATGTTTGGCGGTTAGCATCACGATCGGCACTTCTTTCCAGCCTTCGCGTTGGCGAATGATGTGCACCAGTTCGAAACCGTCGATATAGGGAAGCATTACGTCCAGCAGCACCAGCGATGGTGGCGTGGGGCTTGAGACGATGGCCTTGCGCGCCGCCAGGCCATCGGCGGCAAGAGTGGTCTGGTAGCCTTGCCGCTGCAGGATGAAGGTCAGGATTTGGCCGATATGTTCGTCGTCTTCGATTACCAGGATGGAGGTGTCAGGCATAGGTTCCCGGGCTTATTGCGCGTCGAATTCTGCGGCAGCCTTGGCCGACCACAGCGCCTCGTTGTAGGTAGCGAAGGGGATGTCGTAGCGTTCGACCGAGCCGTCCTCGCCAATGAAGTAGGTCCACCATCCCGCCGGGTCGGGAACCAGGGCAATGTCCCTTGGTTTGCAATGCTCGTGCAAGTCATCGTCGGCATCAAGGGTGATGATGCGGGTCTTTCGGTGTCGGATCAGCGTGGCCATGGCGCATTCTCCAGTCGGGTGATGCAGGCATTGTAATGCCGATTGCTCTCCGTTAGCCAAGCAACAGACGAAATCTGTTGCACATGGCAGTGTGCAGCGAGGAGGATCGCAGCCATGAACCAAGCAGCCACCCAGCAGCCCCTCAACCCCGGCGATGAGGCGGCGCCGGGAACGCCCGGCAGCGGCGAAGGCATCTGCCCCGTCTGCAGCGGCTCCGGCAAGACGCCGGACGGCAAGCAATGCCCCAACTGCGGCGGCAGCGGGCGCATTATCGAAGGGATCGGCGGCGGCTGAACGCTAACCCGCCCCCAGGCGCTGGCGCAGGAAGTCGATGAACAGCCGCGTGCGCGCCGGCAGGTGGCGCGTTTCTGTCAACGCATGCACCATGACCGGCTCCATATGCCAGTCCGGCAGCACGCGCTGCAGGCGGCCGGCCTGCACTTCCTGCTTCGCCAGCAGCGGATCCAGCGCCGAAATGCACAGGCCATTGGCCGCAAACGACATGCTGAGCGCCGCGCTATTGGTGGCGTAGCGCGAGTGCGCCATCACCTCCACCACTTCCTCGCCGCGATACAGCTTGCGCCAGATATCAGGCAGCCGGCTGGAGAAAGACCGGCCGCACATGGTGTGCTGCACCAGGTCGCAGGCGTGTTCCAGCGGCGGCATCCTGGCCAGGTAGACCGGCGAGGCGTACAGATAGCGCGGCATCATCGCAATGCGCCGCACCACGAGGGTCGACGGCGCGGTCGGCGGCTGGCCCATGCGGATCGCCACGTCGAACGGTTCCGACTGCAGGTCCACGGTACGCGACGAAATATCGAACTCCATCTTGATGTCGGGGTACATGTCGGCGAATTCCGTCAGCACCGGCGCCAGGTAGCCGACGCCGAAACTGGAAGTCATGGTCACGCGCAGGATGCCGGCCGGCTTTTCCGACCAGTCCAGCAGCGCCTCGTGGGCACTCATGGCTTCTTCCACGATGCCCTGGCAACGCTTGAAATAGGCCTCGCCGGCCTCGGTCAGTTCCACCTTGCGCGTCGAGCGGTGCAGCAGGCGCAGCCCGATGGACTTTTCCAGTTCCGCGATATTGCGCGACAGGGTGGAATTTGACATGTCCAACGCCTCGGCGGCGGCGCGGAAACTCTTGCGCTTGGCCACTTCGACGAAAAGACGCATATGGTGCAGCCTATCCATTCATTGCTCCATTTTTGGGATACTCAATTCAATTATAAGTATTTATCCCAACAATGAAACAGTTCACAATGCGCTTACTCAGACCTTTGGTAGAAAGGAAACGCAAATGAACAACAAGGAACCCACCCTTTTTGATGAACTGTGCAAGCTGCTGGCCGGCCTGGTATTCAGGGCACGGACATGACGCGGATCAGCGCTGCTTGAGGACTTCCTTCCGGAACCAGTCGTCGAGCATTTGCTTTTCGTGGCCGTACAGGTCGCGGTTATAGCTGTTCGCCCCCATCAGGTAGCCGGGGTCGGACAGCTTGCTCTCGCCACTGCTGATCACCTTGCCATCCTGCTCGATGCTGTAGCGCAGGTGCATGCGCGGCCAGTCGGCCTGGCCTTTCAGTACCCGGATGTCGCGCACGGCTACGCGGGGAAATTCATCGCCGGCCAGGTCGATGTCGAGAAAATCGACTTTCAGCACCTGTCCTGCCGGCAGTTTTTCCGACAGCAGCGCGAGGTGTTCGCGGAACAGGAACTGCATGTCTTCGCGCTTCTGGAAGTCGTGCGGCACGTCGGTCATCTTGCCGATATCGACAAAACTGACGGTGGCGGCGGCAAAGGCGTTGGCCGAAGCGAGCAGCAGGACGGCGGCGCCGGTGGCATGAGTGAGCTGGTTCATGCCTGAAGTATATGCCGCAAAAGGCAAAAAGGAAAAAGGGTCCACACCTCCCGGTATGGACCCTTTCAATTTGGCGCGGCTGGCAGGAATCGAACCCACGACCCCTTGGTTCGTAGCCAAGTACTCTATCCAGCTGAGCTACAGCCGCAAAAACTGCTTCTTCCTCGCCGCTCGACAGCGGCGGGTACAACACTTACTAAATCTGGTGCGGCTGGCAGGAATCGAACCCACGACCCCTTGGTTCGTAGCCAAGTACTCTATCCAGCTGAGCTACAGCCGCAAAAACTAAATTATAACAGTCAGTTATGCATACTACCAACTTCCTGCTACTCCCTTCGCTCGACAGCGAAGGGCACAAACATCTCACAAATTCTGGTGCGGCTGGCAGGAATCGAACCCACGACCCCTTGGTTCGTAGCCAAGTACTCTATCCAGCTGAGCTACAGCCGCTTAAGAAGCAGGATTATATCGCATGAATTTCGTTTTGGAAAGCTTACGTTCTGCTCAACTTTCCTAGGCGAAACCGGCGTTTCCGGCTCTTTCCTGCGCAGTATCCTGTGCAAGGAGGCAGCATTATATGTGGGTGTTTTCCGCTTGTCCAGTCTCGCGAAACATTTTCTTTTATTGCTTTACAGACATTATTACTTCATTCATGAAACGCATTTCTCTCATCATGAATCGAAATTGGATCTTTATTCCGCGATGCAGCATCATTCATCTGTCTCCTCTATTCTCCTCCAAGAAAATAGAATTCGGGCCCGCAGATAGCGGGCCTTTTTTTTGGTTCTTCACGGATTCCCGGGAAACGCGGCTTTGATCTTCAGGAAGAAGAAGTCAGAGTCGCGGTAACCATATGCCATCCGTTTCATAACCTTGATCTTGTTGTTAATACCCTCGAGCTGGCCGGTATGCATAGGCCAGCGCATGCGGGCCAAAATGCCCTTCCAGTAGAGGCTTAGCCTTCTGGCGAAGCGGATCAGCGGTTCGATGGCGCTGCTTTTAGCCATGGCTTGCCAGATGCGCCAAGCCGATCGCCAGCGCCAGGGATCAGTTGGTGTCCAGAGTTCCTTCAAGCTCGCCTTCATTACATAGACTGTCATCAGCGCCTGGTTCGCCGTCAGAAGCTCAGTGAGTTTCGGCCTCTGGTCTGACGGCACATTATCGACGTTGCGTAGTAGCAGCCACCGTGCACGCTTTACATACTGGCGACCGGCCTTATCGTCGCGCAGCCGATTCGCTTCATCGACCCGCACCCGATCAATGACCTCGCGGCCATATTTAGCGATGACGTGGAACAGGTCATAGACAACCCTGGCTCTTCGACAGTGATGTTTCACCTCGAGGTCAAATGCGGTATTCATATCCATCGCCACCGCTCGAATGCGCCGACAGCGTTCAGGGCCAAGCCAGGCAAAGAATGGCCGGATCGCTTCTCTACTACGCCCCTCACAGACCCAAATTACGCGCCGAGTGTCTGCATCCAGCACCACTGTCGCGTAACGATGCCCTTTGAACAGCGCGAATTCATCCATGACCAGCCTTGTCGGCTGGGGTGGCGGCAAGGCCGCCACCCTACGCTCCAGATCCAAGCGGTGTATCTGACGGACGGTTCCCCAATGAAGCCCAGTGAGTTCGCAAACGTGAGCAATCGGTAGTTTCTCACTCCAGTGCGCAACGAACTGCGCCAAGCGCCGCGACACGCGTGAATGCCGATCGAGCCAACTAATGTGCTGGGTGCAGCATCGACAACAACCGGGGCAGCGCAACCGATTGACGGCAACGCTCAGAAATACAGCCATGCCAGCCATCGGTAGATCGCGCACCGTCCGCCAGACGGTTTCATGGATCACTGATGCACGGGCACCGCAATTTGAGCAGATCAGGGGCGAGCCTGGATCGGCAATTAACCGCAAACGAAGCCGGCTACCAGCAATTTCCAGAGATGAAATGCGAAAGCCTTCCCAGAAAGGGAGGCTGAGACTATGATTTGGCATGAGAGCAGTGGGTTGGTTAAAGGGTTTGGTCGCACAAACACAATAACTCTTCCTTACTGCTCTCTTGCGTTTACAGCATGGTCATCCCGCTAATCCGCGATGAACCTTTTTTTTTGTCGCCCTTGGTGTAGCATTGCCCATATTGACATCCCGGCACTGATACAACATGGCGCAAATCGCAGGTGAAAGCATGGCAACCCAGGACTGGTCGCGCGCCGACCTCGGCCCGCAGGAGACCTGGCCCCAGGCCTTGCGCCTGGTGCTGGACATCATGCTCAACACGCCGCTGCCGATGCTGCTAATGTGGAGCAGCCGGCAAGTCATGCTCTACAACCAGGCCTACGCCAGTAATGTCGGCACCGCCAGTGCAGTGCCGCCCGGCGGCACCGTCCCTGCCGTGCCACCCTCGGCCTGGAGCTGGAACCCGCCAGCGATCGAACAAGCCTGGGCCGGGCAAAGCCTGGTCTTCCCGCGCCAGCCGCTCAAGCTGTGGCGCGACGGCCGCATGGTCGAGGCAAGCTTCGACCTGCATTACACGCCGGTGCGCCACGCCGATAACGCGGTAGCCGGCATTTTGTGCACGCTGGCCCCGGCCAGCGCTGCGCCCTTGCCCGCCGCCGCTGCCAATGACGGCCACTTGCGTATCCTGGTGGTGGAAGATAACCAGGACGCCCAATACCTCGTGTGCGAGATGCTGCGCGCCTTCGGCCATGAGGTCAGCGCCGCAGCCAACGGCGAAGCCGCGCTCCAACTGCTGGCCGAGAAGGAGTATGACGTGCTGTTCAGCGACGTCAGCCTGCCTGGCATGAGCGGCGTCGAACTGGGCCGCACCGCCCTCAAGCGCCAGCCACGCCTGCGCATCATCTTTGCTTCAGGCTACAGCCAGTCTTTGACCAGCCACCTCGACTTCCCAGCCGTATCGATGCAAAAGCCGTATGACATCGAACAGCTCCAGCAGGTATTGCAAGGCTTGCACTAATCAATAGTGCGTCGGCAAGTTGCTTGTCAAGGCTACAATCGAACGTTATGAGTCCCGATCCCCGCACGCACAACGTACTGGATAGCATGGGTGACGGCTTTGCCGTCATTGCCAGGGACTGGACCGTCCAATACCTGAACCCGAAAGCAGCCGAAATGCTGCTGCCGCAGGTTCCACTCCTGCACGATCCGCGCGGCCAGCTATTGTGGCGCGCCTTTCCTGCCCTGGCTGGCGGCGCGCTGGAGCCGCCGCTGCGCCGCACCCTCGAACAAGGCTTGCCCGCCACCTGCGAACTGTTTTACCAGCCCAGCCAGCGCTGGCTCGAAGTGCGCGCCTGGCCATCGCCACTGGGCATGACCTGCCTGCTGCTCGATATCCACCAGCGCAAGCTGCACGAACGCGGGCTACGCGAGAGCACCAACCGCCTGCAAGTAGCGCTGGCGGCCGGCCGCCTCGGCGACTGGGAGTGGAACGCTGCCACCAACCTGGTGCGCCTGGGCCGCCGCGCCGCGGAAATCTTCGAGCTGCCAGCTGAGATCCCGATTACCTGGCCGGTGCTGCGCGACCGCATTGCAGCCGAAGATTTCGAGGTGGTCGAACAGGCTTTCACCGATGCCGTCCAGGCGCGGCGCGATTTCAATGTCGAATGCCGCATCCGCCACCGCGATGGCTCTACCTGCTGGCTGTCCGTGATCGGCCATGGCGATTTCAGCGAAGATGGACAGCTGCGCGGCGTGATCGGCATGATGCAGGACATTACGGCGCGCAAGTCCACCGAAGACGCCCTGCGCAACAGCGAAGAGGAATTGCGCGCGCTGGCCAACAGCATTCCGCAACTGGCCTGGATCGCCAGCAGCGACGGCGCCATGATGTGGTACAACGAGCGCTGGCAGGAATACACCGGCACGGACGACCAGCACATGCTGGGCGACGGCTGGCGCCAGGTATATGCGCCGGAAGCCATCCCCGCCATGCTGGCGCACTGGCGCCTTTCGGTGGAAACCGGCCGCCCCTTCGAAATGGAATTCCCGATCCGCGCGCGCGATGGCCAGTACCGCTGGTTCCTGACGCGCGCCAACCCCATGCGCGACGCCAGCGGCCGCATCCTGCGCTGGTTCGGCACCAGCACCGACGTCGACCAGGTCAAGCGGGTGCAGGAGCAGCTGCGCGATGAAACCAATATCCTGGAACTGCTGAACAGCACTGGCACTGCACTGGTGCAGAACCGCGACCTGCATTCGCTGCTGCAGGATGTCACCGATGCCGCCACCAGCATTTCCGGGGCGCGCTTTGGCGCCTTCTTCTACCATGGCGCCGATGGCGACGACGCCAAGCAGGCCATGCACACGCTGTCGGGCGCGCCGCCGGACGATTTCCAGGGACTGCCGCATCCGCAAGTGCGCAGCGGCCTGGCCGTGCCGGTGCTGGCACGCGCGGGCGAAGTGGTCGGCACGCTGTTTTTCGGCCACCCCGAGCCGAATATGTTCAACGAGCGCACCGAGCGCATCGTCAGCGGCGTGGCCGCCCAGGCCGGCATCGCGATCGACAATGCGCGCATGGTCGACGCCGCACAGCGCGCCGCCGAAGAGCGCAAGGTGCTGCTGGACCGCGAACGCAGCGCGCGCGCCGAAGCTGAACGCAGCAGCCAGATGAAGGACGAATTCCTGGCCACGCTGTCGCACGAACTGCGCACGCCGCTGACCGCCATCCTCGGCTGGGCGCAGGTACTGCGGCGCGGCAACCGCACGCCCGAAGAACAATTGCGCGGCCTGGAAACCATCGAGCGCAACGCGCGCGCCCAGGCGCAGCTGATCGAGGACTTGCTGGACATGGGCCGCATCACTTCCGGCAAAGTGTTGCTGGACATGAAGCTGCTGCTGCCTTCCGTGGTGGTCGATGCCGCGCTGGAAGCGGTGCGCCCGGCCGCCGAAGCCAAGGGCATCCGCCTGGAGCGCGACTTCTCCCCCACCGGCCATGTGGCAGGCGACGCCAACCGCCTGCAGCAGGTGGTGTGGAACCTGCTCACCAACGCGCTCAAGTTCACGCCGCGCGGCGGCACGGTGCGCGCTTCGATCTGGGCGCAGGAAGGCCATGTCGACATCACGGTCACCGACAACGGCCTGGGCATTCGCCACGAATTCCTGCCCCATGTCTTCGAGCGCTTCCGCCAGGCCGACGCCTCGACCACGCGGCGGCACGGCGGGCTCGGGCTGGGCCTGTCCATCGTCAAGCACCTGGTGGAACAGCACGGCGGCACGGTCTCGGCAGCCAGCGAAGGCGAAGGCATGGGCTCCAGTTTCAGCGTGCGGCTGCCGCTGGCAAGCGGCGAAATCCGCGCCGCGCGCATGCACAGTCCGCCGCGCAGCGAGAGCGCGCCCTTGCCCGACCTGGGCTTGCGCGACCTGGACGGCCTGAAAGTGTTGCTGGTTGACGACGAAGCCGATGCGCGCGAGTTGATCAGCCGAATCTTGCGCGATTGCAACTGCGAGGTGCAGCCAGCGGCCACTGCCGCCGAAGCCATTGCCCTGGCCCGCGCCGGCCGCTATGACTTGCTGGTCAGCGATATCGGCATGCCCGATGTTGACGGATTTGAATTGTTGTCACGCATTCGCGCGCTCGGCCCTGCCCGCGGCGGCGCCGTGCCCGCCATCGCCCTGACCGCCTTCGCCCGTCCGGAAGACCGCCTCACTGCACTTGAATCGGGCTTCCTCGACCACGTGCCCAAGCCCATAGAACCTTCCGAACTGGTAGCCACTATCGAGCGCGTCTGCCTGGCCAGCAAGAGTGGTTGAGGACTACCCCTGCACGGGAATATGTCCTACAAGAAACTGGTGAAATCTTTGCTAGACTGGTTAATGACACGTGCGCCGCGGCAAACTGTCGCAAGATACACTGAGAGTCCAGTTCCCGAGACCGCCATGCCAAGCCCTGATGAGATCCTGAATGCCAAGATCTTGGTAGTTGACGATTGCGCCGACAACATCGACCTGATGTTGGAGATCCTGCGCGATGCCGGTTACACCAATGTGACGGCCACCATGTTGCCGGAGCAGGTTTGCCCCCTGCACCGCCAGCATCGTTACGATCTGATCTTGCTCGACCTGCAAATGCCGGAACTGAATGGTTTCCAGGTCATGAAAGGCCTGAAGGAAATCGAGCAGGAAGGCTACCTGCCGGTGCTGGCCCTGACGGCCCAGCCCAGCTTCAAGATCGCGGCGCTGGAAGCCGGCGCCCGCGACTTCATCAGCAAGCCTTTCGACCTGCTCGAGGTGCACAAGCGCATACACAATATGCTGGAGGTGCGCCTGCTGTACAAGGAGCTTGCCTCCTACAGCAAGCAACAGCAGGAACTGGCGCTGCACGACCCGCTGACCGGCCTGCCCAATCGCCGCTTGCTGGAAGACCGCATTGCCACCGCCGTGCAGCACGCCGCGCGCCAGCAACGCCGCGCCGCGGTCATGTACCTCGACCTCGATGGCTTCAAGGCCGTCAACGATACCCATGGCCACGCCTATGGCGATGAAATCCTCAAGCAGGTAGCGCAGCGCCTGGTCAACTCCGCGCGCAAGGAAGATACGGTGGCGCGCATCGGCGGCGATGAATTCGTGATCGTGCTGGGCGATGTCGGCACCCTGGCCGATGCGCAAGAGCCGGCCAGCAAGCTGATCGAGGTGGTGGCCCAGCCGTATATGGTGAATGGCCTGACGCTGCAGCTATCGACCAGCCTCGGCATCGCGCTCTACCCTGACGATGCCAGCACGGTCGACAACCTGATGCATGTGGCCGATGCCGCGCTGTACGAAGCCAAGCGCACCGGCAAGAACCGCTATTGCGCGGCCGCGCACACTGACGCGGCGCTTTCGCCGCAGGCGCAGGTACAGGTCACGGCTGCGTGATGCCGGCAGCCGATGCGGGCGGCCCGCAAGGCCAGGCCGCCAGGCCGTCACGACGTGGTTTCCGCCTCGCGGCCAATCTCTGTCGACTCCTCCACCTTGCCGGCATGCTGGTGGTCTTGCTGTGCGTCGACTTTCTCCGGCGCCACTTCAATGCGCGTGATACCGGCATCGACCGAGATCGGATCGCTGGCCGGGAAAGTCATTTCGACTGCATCGTCCAGCAATTCTTCCTTGGCCTTTTCGGCAGGCGCCAGTTGTTCTTCGTCGGCCAGGATTGAAATGGCACATGCCCAGCGCACGAAATTGAGCTGCGCAAATTCGCGCACGGTGCGCACGCCGAACGCGGCATGCAGCGCCTTGGCATCTTTCGGGCTCAGGCCGCGCAAGGCGCTCACGGGAGCCTCGGCCAATTCACGGAAACTCTTGTCCACATACTCTTTGTCAACGATGGTGTCGATATTCATGGTCACTCCTCCATTGGACGAGTTTTCACTATGGCAGCAGGGCTGCCGCCTGACTGTGCGCGTGCGTACACAGCACGTGTTCGATTGGCATGTGTTCTTTTGACACGGTAAAGGGGCACGGCTATGATCAGACTGGTGGACAAGCCCAAGATCCTCGTCGTCAATGACGACGCCAACAGTCTCTTCGCCCTGACGAACCTGCTTGAGCAGTGGGCAGCGCAAGAGAGCTACGAAGTCGTCGCCGCACGCTCTGGCGAGGAAGCCTTGCGCGAGGTGCTCACGCACGACTTTGCCGTGATCTTGCTCGATGTGAACATGCCAGGAATGGACGGCTTTGAAACGGCGGAAGCGATCCACCAGCGCCCGCGTTCATCGGACATTCCCATCATTTTCATCACCGCCTTCGTGGCCGATGAACTGGACCGGCTGAAAGCCTACCAGAAAGGCGCGGTCGATTTCCTGTTCACGCCGGTGATCCCGCAAGTCCTGTATGCCAAGATCAGCGTCTTCGTGTCGCTGGCCACCAAGAACGAAGAACTGCGGCGCCAGGCGCGCCAGCTGAGCCAGCGCACCACTGACCTGATCGCCAGCAACCAGCGCCTGCTGCGCGAAATCGAGGAACGCAAGAGCGCCGAACGCGCCAGCCACGCCAAGGACGAATTCCTCGCCATGCTGGGCCATGAGTTGCGCAACCCGCTGTCGGCCATCAGCAGTGCCGCCTCGCTGATCGGCTTGCCGGGCGTAAACGCCGACAGCGTGAGCCACGCGAAAAAAATCATCCAGCGCCAGAGCCGGCACCTGGGCCGTATCGTGGACGACTTGCTTGACCTCAGTCGCGCCATGTCGGGCAAGATCCTGCTCAATCGCCTGCCGCTCGATCTGTCGGCCCTGCTC
The DNA here is from genome assembly GCF_049913285.1 of Pseudoduganella sp. S-14. GTDB lineage: Bacteria > Pseudomonadota > Gammaproteobacteria > Burkholderiales > Burkholderiaceae_D > Rugamonas. Next base: position 3,054,870 of record NZ_CP183991.1, on the reverse strand, counting down.
AGGACCACGCTGGAAACCTTTCGCGCCACCGGCCGGCTTGATGACTATCACGTCGCCGTCGACATCGCGCCCTGCTGGGTCAATGGCGACGCGACGCGCCTTGAACAAGTCATCAGCAACCTGCTGGACAACGCCCTGAAATATACGCCGCCCGGCGGGCGCATTGAACTGCTGAGCGACGTGGACGAAGGCGAAGTGACGATCAGCGTGCACGACAGCGGCGTCGGTATTTCTGGCGAGCTGCTGCCGAAGGTGTTCGATGTCTTCGTGCAAGGAGCCAGCACGCTGGACCGCGCGCAAGGCGGCCTCGGCATCGGGCTGTCGCTGGTGCGGCGGCTGGTGGAACTACATGGCGGCAATGTGTATGCTGAAAGCGACGGCCCGGGCGAAGGCAGCACCTTCACCCTGCACCTGCCCTGCATCGAGCAAGTGATTGAACCAAAGGCACCCCCCATGGACACAAGCGAACAGCCGAAGCCAGCCGTGCTGCTGGTCGAGGATAACGACGACGGCCGTGAAATGATGGCCATGATGCTGGGCTGCTACGGCTACCCGGTGCAGCATGCGGCCGACGGCTTCCAGGGCCTGGCCAAGGCCGCGGCAGAGCGGCCCGACATCGCGCTGGTCGACATCGGCCTGCCCGGCATCGATGGCTATGAAGTGGCGCGCCGCATGCGCGCCAACCCGGAAACCCACCACATCCGGCTGATCGCCCTGACCGGCTACGGCCTGGCGGACGACCAGCGCCGCGTGATGGATGCCGGCTTCGACATGCACCTGGTGAAGCCGGTCGACGTCGAGCAGCTCTTGCGCGCCATCGACCAGTGCCTGGCGCGCACCCCTGCCACCATGCGTTCCTGATCAGGCACGCACGCGTCCGGCCTGGCCGCCGCGTGCCTGCGGCATGCGCGGCGGCACGAACTCGATTTCCTCCTTGCGCGCTTCGATTTCGCGCGCCAGGGCTTGCAGGTCAAGGGCGGCCTTCTTCGCCAGCGGGAACATCTCGCCCTCTTCTTCCTTGACGTGGTGGTTGATGTATTCGCCCAGCACCTTGACCTTGGCGTCGAACAGCTCGTCATGCGGGTCCATTTCGCCGATCTGCGCGATCAGGTCCTTGGCGCTGGAATGTTCGACTGTCGCCTCGTCGACCAGGTCCTCGGCCTCTTTCGAGGCCGCGCGCACAGCCGGATAAAAGAGTTCCTCTTCCGCCGTGGCGTGCCTGGTCAGTTCCAGGCAAATCTTGTCGGCCAGCTTCTTTTTGCTGGTGAAGGCACGCTCACCCAGTCCCTCGAATTCCTTGAACATGGCTTTGACGTTGGCATGGTCCTGTTTCAACAAGGCAATGGCATCTTTCATTTTTCATCTCCTCTGGTGAGCTCTCAGATTGACAGGCGCACTGCTGGCTGTATGTGCGCCACCCCACGACCATCCTCATGTATGATCAAGGCAATAAACATGAACTACCAAACATATGTCTGCTAACACGGACGCCGCCGAACTGCGGGAGCTGCTGGGTTACGTCAACAATTGCTGGGACGAAGAACGGCGCGCCCTGTCGCGCCAGATGCACGACAGCCTCGGCTCTTCGCTGACGGCCCTGACCATGCACCTCGGCCTGTTGACATCCAAGCTGCCGCAAGAGCCGGCCCTGCTCGACCGCGCTGCCCAGATGAAGAACCTGCTGCACAACATCATCGAAACCAACCGCGGCATGCAGCACAAGCTGTGGAACGACAAGCTGGAATTTCTCGGCTTGCGGGTGGCGCTGGGCGAACTGGTCGCCCAGTTCGGCGCCGAACACTTGATGAAGGCCCACTGCAGCCTGCCGGATGACGAACCGGCCTGCCCGCGCGCCCACCGCGTGGTGCTGCTGCGCGCGGCGGAAGAAGGCTTGCGCAACGTGGCCACCCACGCCCGCGCCAGCAAGGTCGACGTGATTGTCGACGATATGGATGACTGCATTGCCCTGGTGGTGAAAGACGACGGCATCGGCCTGCGGCCGTCCACCGCCGCGGATGGCGACTGGCAAGAACACCACGGCTTGCGCATGATACGCGAGCGCGCCATCTTCCTGGGCGGCTCGCTGTCGCTGGCCGCCAACAGCAACCAGGGCGCCATGCTGACCGTCACCCTGCCCAAGCCGCCCGTCTGCTGAGCATTAGGGCTTGCTGCCGCGCTTGAGCGCCATCCAGGCCGAGAGCGGCAGCGCCAGGGCGCCGAGTCCAAACCAGAGCCATACCGGCACATGGAAGCCGTGTTCCTGCCGGTACGCCGTCGCAGGTGCGACGGCGCGGTGCACGTCCGGCGCCGCAGGGTTGTAATACACGGTGATGTTGTCGCCCAGCTTGCGCTGCCTGCAGCCGTCCGGCTCGTGCACCGGGCCACGGCGGCGCTTGCCTTCCAGCTCGAATTCATACCACCACCGGCCATCGTTATGGCATTCCAGGGCCGCCACGCGGCCGGCCACTGTCGCATGATGGTGCGAGAGCTCGGAAAGCTCGGTGGCACGGTTGTAGCATCCTCCCAGCAACACCGCGCCCGCAGCGCCCGCGAGCAGCGCCCTCAATGCAGCTTGACCAGCGGCGTGGCCCGTTTGACGAGGAAGCGCGCCACGGCCAGCACGCCGGTACGGATGGTCCCGAGCACAGCCTGGTGATGCAAGAGGTGCAGGCTGACATACATCATGCGCGCGAAGAAGCCCTCGACAAACCAGCTGAAGCCGCGCAGCGATCCCATCAGGCTGCCAACCGAGGTCGACTGGCCGAACGACACCAGCGAACCATAGTCACGGTAGGCGTATGGCTTGCCTTGCGGCGCCCTGCCTTTGACCTGGCGCATGAACGTCTCGAGCAGGTAGTCGGCCTGCTGGTGCGCAGCCTGGGCCCGCGGCGGCACGGGCTTGCCATCGGCGCCGAGGCACTGCGCGCAATCGCCCAATGCATACACGCCGGGCACGCCCTTGACCTGCAGCTCGCCGGTTACTTCGATCTGGCCGCCCTTGGCAGTCGGCAAGCCAAGCGAGGCCAGGAAGGCCGGCGCCTTGATCCCGGCTGCCCACACCACGATATCCGATGGATAGCTCTGCGCGCCGACCGACACATGGTCTTCGGCAATCGCAGTGACGCGGCAATCGGTGACGACCTTGATGCCGCGTTCGTTGAGCAGCTTCAGCGCAGCGTTCGACACGCGTTCGGGCAGCGGCGCCAGGATGCGCGGCGCGCCCTCCAGCAAGGTGATGCGCACGTCGCGCACCGGGTCGAGGTGGCCAAAGCCATACGAGGTGTAGACGCCGCTGGCTTCACGCAATTCGGCCGCCAGCTCGACGCCGGTGGCACCGCCGCCGATGATCACGACGTCGACGCCGGAAGCGCCCTGCTGCGCACTTTTCTGCAGCGCGGCGCGCGTCAGCAGCTTGAGCAGGGTCAGGCGGAAGCGTTCCGCATCCTCGGTCGCGTTAAGGGAAATGGTGTTTTCGGCCGCGCCGGGCACGTTGAAATAATTGGAGGTACTACCGACGGCTATCGTCAGCGACTCATAGCCGATGCTGCGCTCGGGCAGGACGGTCTCGCCACCCTCGCTGGTAATGGCCGCCACGGTGATGTGCCTGCTCTTGCTGTCCAGCGCCGTCATGGCGCCATAGACATAGGTGAAGCCGTTGTCGTGCGCCAGCATCTGGTAGGACAGGCCTTCCTGGTGGATGTCCAGGGTGCCGGCCGCCACCTCGTGCAGCGAAGGCTTCCAGATGTGGTAAAGCCGGCTATCAACCAGCATCACCTGTTGCGGGCCAAGTTTGCGGCCCAGTTTGCAGGCCAGCTCCAGGCCGCCCGCCCCGCCACCTACGATCACATATTTGCTCTGCAAACAGTTCTCCCAAATGTCGGCGGCGGGCGGCCAGGCCCGGTCACGCCACCGGATTAATGCTTGCCGTGGCCCTTGCCGTGGCCTTTGCCGTGGCCGTGGCCGTGGTCTTCGTCGCGATCGCCGCGGTCATCGCGGTCGTAGTCGCGGCCGCCGCCACGGTGGTCATCGCGGTAGCGAGGTGCGTACTCGTTGGTGTACCACTCGTCGCGCACGAAGTAGACATTGCGGCCGCAAGCATTGTATTTGCCGCAGTGTTTTGCCCAATCTTTAGCATGGCCTGGCGGAACGCGCAGGTAGAGCGGCTCGGCGATGACACGTGCCGGGCGCTGGATGATCACTGGCTGCGGGTACAGCACAGGAGGCGGCGCCATATTGCCAAGGTCGATGCGGCCGTAGAAGCCTGGCTGGCCGACGGTGACAGAAACGCCAACATCGGTGGCGAAAGCAGAAGTGCTGAGCGCCAGCATGGCGGCGGCTAAGAGCTGGGTCTTCATGGTCGTGATTATATAAGTAGTTGAAAAAGTGCGTTGTCCGCAGGTTATTGTACCAAAGCAAGACACTGACTTTCGTACGGTAACGCACATACATTGCCTTCGCGCAACACTTCAGGCGTGGGCCGCCATGGCGCAGCGCAAGCGTGAAATTGCGCCCTGGGCCTGTGAAATGACCTTATCGGCAATACGTTTGCGGACTGCCTGCACGCGCCCGGCAGCTTCGGCCTCGAGCATCAGCGGCGTCAGCAGCTGGGTGGCCGATTCGTGGAAGCTGGAGGCGATGCGGTCCAGTTGGCGGCCGAAAGCGGCCTGCACTTCCTGCAAGCGCTTGCGCAGCTCTTCCTCGAAAGCGCGGCGGCGATCCTGGATTTCCGAGCGCTTGCGGCGGCCCGCGTCGGCAAACCACTTGAAGGCGCCGGCCAGCAGCACGGCGCCGCCAACGAAAGGCGCTGCCGGCGCCACCACCGGCAGCACCACGGCAACGCCGAACAGGTAGGCCGCAGTGCCGGTTCCGGCAGCCGCGACAGCGCTGCCCATCAGGGTGAAATTGGCGGCCGTGTCGACCGTCTGCGCCAGGCGGGTGCCGATGCGCATGCGCGGCATCAGCCGCGCCAGGGTGGCGTGGTGCTGGCGCTCAAAGGCGGCGCTCTGGGTCAGGCGGATATCGGACTGGAACAGCGACAGGTCATGCTGCAGCAAGTCCAGCACTTCTTCCTTGCGCCGCACCACGCGGTCGAGGCGCGATTCCATTTCCTTGCCGAATTGCTCGCCGCTGGCGCGCTCACTGGCTTCCGGATGGCAGGCCAGCGCCAGTTCGATCGCGTTGCCGGCGTCATGCACGACATCGTCGATGTCCTGGTTCAGCATGCGGCGCTCGTAGGCGATGCGCGCATCGACCAGGGCCAGCCGCTGCTGCACCTGCTGGCGCAATTGCTGTGCGGTGGCCAGCAAGGCGGCCGCACTGGCCTCGCAGGCCAGCGGGGAACTCTCGTGCTCACGATAACTCTCGATCCCCTGGCAGATGGTGGACACCGCACGCTCGACGGCGGTATGCAGCTCTTCCTGGCTCATCAAGCCTCCGTTGTAGCCGCGGGCGTGGTTCAGCAATTCGGCGTGGCCCATCGCGCGGCCGAAGTCGGCCACGGCATCGGCCAGGCCGCGGCCCTTGACCAGCTTGCGCGCCTGGTTGCCCAGGTTGCTGAGCAAGCGGCGCTCCTCTTCCGGCGGCAGGCCAAACAACTGCTCCGGCGTCAGCTTGACGTGCAGGGCCTTGGCGACCTTTTGCGCCAGCGGCCGGGCGGCGGTACCTTGCAGCGCCAACAGCGGCTTCATCAGGTTAAAGGCCTTGTGGCGCGCCTGCTCCGCGACAGTCGGGCTGGAACGGGCCAGGGCCTGCAAGGCCCAGTCCACGCCGATGCCGCATTCGATCGCGTTCAGCATGATGGCCGTGAAGACGGCGGAAGCGCGGCCATCGCCGGCCAGGTCGGTCACGGCGGCAAATTGGGCCAGGGTCAGCGCGCCTTCGGTGCCGGCGATAGCGCCGACGGTGCGGGCCAGGTTGGAAGTGAAGCTCTGGTCGGAAGAAAGATGTTCGTCGAGGCCACGCAACAGGACAGCGTGCTCGGGTACAGCCGGCGCGGGGGCGGCTGGTGTGGTGACGCTCGCGGCTCCATAAGTGCTTTGCACAAATACTCCGTTCGCTCAGTCCAGGCTAATGGCATTCTAGACCAAGTGAGCTCATCACCCAAACAGTTTAAACGCGGCCATGGCGCCGTCCTGCTTCAGTTCGGCGAGGTCAGACATATGCACCACCGGATAGTGCTTCTGTGAAGACAGGGTACGCCCCTCGGACAGAAAGCGTCATTGTTCCGTGGCTATGGAGCGGGCTCTGTGGGCAAGATCAGGGTTTCCTTGATTTCCTCCATGACGACATAAGACTTGGACTGCGCCGCGCCCGGCAGGTTCAGCAGCATATCGCCGAGCAGCTTGCGGTACTCCGCCATCTCATGGATGCGCGCCTTGATCAGGTAATCGAAATCGCCCGACACCAGGTGGCACTCCTGCACTTCGGGAATGCGCAGCACCTCGCGGCGGAACTGCTCGAAATGGCTGGCCGATTTCTGGTTCAGCGTGATCTCCACAAACACCAGCAAGCTGGCGCCCAGCGCACGCGGATTGAGCCGCGCATGATAGCCGGCAATCACCCCATCGCGCTCCATGCGCTTGACCCGCTCGATGGTCGGCGTAATCGACAGTCCGACCTGCTCGCTCAAATCCTTCATGGCAATGCGCGCGTCGTCCTGCAGGATGCGCAGTATTTTTCGGTCAATCTTGTCCAGCCCCCGAGCCGATTCTTTTTGAATTCGCATGATTTTTTACTGTTTTAGCCTTTTCATATAGTAACAAATACTAGGAAATCTTACTTATCATAGCAAAATAATCCGTCACAAATATTCCGGAGGCAATTCATGCGCGTAGTTATCCTTGGCAGCGGCGTTATTGGCGTCACCAGTGCCTATTACCTGGCCCAGGCCGGCCACGATGTCACTGTACTGGACCGCCAGCCTGGCCCTGCCCTGGAAACCAGCTTCGCCAACGCCGGCCAGATTTCGCCGGGCTATGCCTCGCCATGGGCAGCGCCAGGCATTCCGCTGAAAGCCATGAAATGGATGCTGCAGCGCCACGCGCCGCTGTCCATCACGCCTGACGGCACGACCTTCCAGCTGAAGTGGATGTGGCAGATGCTGCGCAACTGCAATGCCGAATCCTACGCCATCAACAAGGAACGCATGGTGCGCCTGGCTGAATACAGCCGCGACTGCTTCAAAGTACTGCGCGCCGCCACCGGCATCGAATACGAGGGCCGCCAGCAAGGCACCACCCAGCTGTTCCGCACCCAGGCCCAACTGGATGGCGCCGCCAAGGACATCGAAGTCCTGCAGGAAACCGGCGTCCCTTACGAACTGCTGACCGGCGCCGAGCTGATGAAGGCCGAGCCGGGCCTGGCCGCATCGCAGCACAAGCTGGTCGGCGGCCTGCGCCTGCCTAACGATGAAACCGGCGACTGCCAGATGTTCACCACCCGCCTGGAAGCGATGGCAAAGGAACTGGGCGTCAAATTCCGCTACGGCGTATCGATCGACAAGCTGGTGACCGACGGCGACAAGGTCAAGGGCGTGCAATGCGGCGCCGAGCTGGTGGAGGGCGACTCCTTCGTGGTGGCGCTGGGTGCCTACTCGACCCCGTTCCTGAAAGAGCTGTTCGAGATTCCGGTCTATCCGCTGAAAGGCTATTCGATCACCGTGCCGATCGTCGACGGCGACAAAGCCCCGACCTCGACCATCCTGGACGAAACCTACAAGATTGCCGTGACCCGCTTCGACGACCGCATCCGCGTCGGCGGCATGGCGGAGATCGCCGGCTACAACACCAGCCTCAGCCCGCGCCGCCGCGAAACCCTGGAAATGGTGGTCAACGACCTGTTCCCGGGCGCCGGCAACAGCGCCGAAGCCACCTTCTGGACCGGCCTGCGCCCGATGACCCCGGACGGCACGCCGGTGGTAGGCCGTACCGCCATCCGCAACCTGTTCACCAACACCGGCCACGGCACGCTGGGCTGGACCATGAGCTGCGGCTCGGCGCAACTGTTGGCCGACATCATGTCCGCCAAGCGCCCCGCCATCTTCGCCGAAGACCTGTCGGTAGCACGTTACAGCCAGGAACGCCCAGCCCGCCAGCCGCAGCTGGCCGGCGCCTAAGATAAAAGTGGCGGATTGCCAGACCTGACCCCGACTTGCGCTTTTCAATTCGCTCATATTTGGCAGTAAGGCGGTTGGGGCCGTATAATTTTCGGCATGAATAAACTGGAAGCCTTCGGACACGTCGCCGCGCTGGCGATCCGCGGAGACCTCGTGTTTCCTACCAGCGTTAATGCCGCCCTGCGAGTGCAGCTCGCCCTGGACGATCCGGACTGCCCGATGGACGATGCCATCAAGCTGGTGCTGGCCGAGCCGCAACTGGCCGCGCGCACCGTCTCGCTGTCCAACTCCGCCATGTTCAACCGCACTGGCGGGCCGGATATCACCAACGTCCGCAATGCCATCATGCGCGTGGGTTACCACAACCTCTACGCGTTGGCCGCGGCCATGGTAGTGCGCGCCTTCGGCAGCAAGATCACCGATCCCGGCCTGCGCGCCAAGGCCGAACAGCTGTGGCAGCACACCATCCACGTCGCCTGCCTGGCGCGCATCATCGCGCGTGAAGTCACCGGCGTGAATCCGGACACCGCCCTGTTCGCGGCCATCGTGCATGAAGTGGGCAGCTTCTACCTGCTGTCGCGTGCCGACGAATTCCCCGGCCTGCTGGAACCCGATCCGGAGAACTGGCAGACTGCGAGCGAAGAGATCATCACGCGTGAAGTACTGAAAAAGCTGGGCATCCCGGCCGAGGTGGCGGAAGCTATCGAAAACCTGCGCAGCGGCATGCTGCAGATCCCGCCCGAGACCCTGCTCGACACCCTGCTGCTGGCCAACCACTTCGCACCGGTCGCCTCGCCGCTGGCCCCGGAGCAGCAACAGCCGCCGCATGAGGATTCCGTGATGGACCTGTTCATCGACGCCGAGAAGCGCGAGCAGATGCTGGAAGAAGCGGAAGCCGATGCTTCCGCCATGAACGCAGCGCTGCTGGTTTAATCGAGCGCTTTGGCCGGGCCGAAGAACTCGTAGTAGGTCTGCGCTTCCGGCACACCCAGTTCGCGCAGGCTGCGCTTTACCGCCTGCATGAACGGCACCGGGCCGAGGAAGTAGGCGTCGACGTCGCGCGATTGCGGCAGCCATTCATCCAGTTCCTTGTTGCCCAGCAGGCCGACAGCGTCGGCTTGCGGTTGGCCGTCGCGGTCTTCCGCATAAATATAGTGGCGCTTCAGCTGCGGGTGGCGTTCTGCCAGGCCATCGACGTGGTCGCGGAAGGCGTGCACACCGCCGTGGCGGGCGGCATGGATGAAGCGGATTTCTCGGCCGGTTTCCAGCGCCTGGTCCAGCATCGCCAGGGTCGGGGTAATGCCGACGCCGCCGGAGATCAGCACGATCGGGCGGCTGCCTTCGGCCAGCGTGAAGGCGCCGGTCGGCGGGAACAGGTCCACGGTATCGCCTTCGTTCAGTTGCGCATGCAGGAAGCCCGACACCTTGCCGGCTTCTTCGCGCTTGACGCTGATCTGGTAAGTCTGGCCGTTCGGCGCCGCCGACAGCGAATACTGGCGGCGCTGCTCTTCTCCATCCACCGCCACGCGGATGCCGATGTACTGGCCCGGCGTGAAACCGAGCACCGGCTGGCCGTCGACAGGACGGAAGACAAAGCTGGCAATCTCGTCGCTCTCGATACGCTTGGCCGCCACCACGAACTGGCGCGCGCCCATCCATCCCCCCGGCGCTGCCGCTGCGGCCGCATAGGTCTTTCCTTCGGCGCCGATCAGGATTTCAGCCAGTTGGCCGTAAGCCGCGCCCCACGCCTCCAGCACCGCGTCGGTGGCGGTTTCGGCGCCGAGCACTTCGCGGATGGCCTTCAGCAGGCTGGCGCCAACCATCGGGTAGTGTTCCGGCTGGATCTGCAGCGCAACGTGCTTGGTGACGATGGTATTGACCAGCGGACCCAGTGCTTCCAGGCGCTCGATATGCTTGGCGTACATCAGGATGCCGTTGGCCAGGGCGCGCTGCTGGTCGCCGCTGTGCTGGTGTGCCTGGTTGAAGAACGGTTTTACCTGCGGGAAGTCGGTGAACAGGGTTTGGTAGAAGTGGCGGGTCAGGGCTTCGCCGCCTTGTTCCAGGATTGGGACGGTGGCGGTGACGATGGCACGGTGTTCTGCGGACAGCATGGGTATGGCTCCTTCTCGGCTAAACATGCACCCATAATACATGTTTACCTTAAACTGCGTCAATAAAGATGCAGATTAAATGCGCATTTTCTGAAGGATCACCGGCTGCGCACCGCCCTTGCCCTTGGGGCCCGGCAGGATGTCGGCCAACGTCATGCCATCCAGTACATGCAGGAAGGCTTCGGTCGCTTCGCCAAGCTTGCGTTTCAGGGCGCAATCGCGCAGGAAGGCGCAGTGCCCGGGCTCGGCTTCGAAACATTCGGCGATGTGGAAATCCGATTCGCTGTCGCGCACCACTTCGCCGATATTGATGTCTTCCGGTTCGCGGTTCAAACGCAGGCCGCCGTGCCGGCCGCGCACGGTTTCCACCAGGCCGCTGGCGCCCAGCTGGTGGATCACCTTGGTCAGGTGGTTCTTCGAGATGTCATGCAGGTCGGCGATCTCCTGGATCGTGACCAGCTTGTCGCGGTTCATGCCGAGGTACATCAGCGAACGCAGGGTGTAGTCGGTGAAGGATGTCAGTCTCATGATCTACGTCATATAAAGAAGCATTCAGAATATTGCTTTAGCCACAGGCCTAATGTAGCATTCATTATACATCTTAAGAACATGAGGCCCGCCATGCGCAGCATCCATATTCCCACCGAGCCAACGCCAGCCGGGCAACCGCATCCCTTGCTGCGCCTGGGCTTCCGCCCTTTCTACCTGCTGGCCGCAGCGTTGGCGATGCTGTCGGTACCTCTGTGGCTGCTGGCCTACAAGGGCATGCTGCCCGCCCTGCCCTCTGCCAACATGCTGTGGCATATGCATGAAATGGTGTTCGGCTTTGGCGGCGCGGTGATTGTCGGTTTCCTGTTTACGGCGGGTCGTAACTGGACCAACCTGCAAACGCCGGCCGGCGGCCAGCTCGCAGGGCTGGCCGTGCTGTGGATCGCCGGCCGTATAACCACGCTGCTGGCGCCCGGCGTGCCGGCGCTGCTGGTCGACGGCCTGTTCCTGCCGCTGTGCGCCATCGCGTTCGGCCGCGTGCTTTACCAGGCGCAAAGCAAGCGCAATTACCCGATCTGCGGCATCCTGGCCTTGCTGTCGGTCGCCAACCTGCTGTTCCATGCGGCGGGCAATGGCTGGATTTCGCTGTCGCCGCTGACTCCCGTGCATGGCGCGATCCTGATGATCACGGTGCTGGAAGCCGTGATCGGGGGCCGCGTGATTCCGATGTTCACCCGCAACGGTGCGCCAGGCAGCCAGCCTGTGACCGTGGCGTGGCGTGAAAAGGCCTGCATTGCCCTGCTGCTGGCGACGGCGCTGGCATGGGTGACGGCCTTGCCAGGCTTCGTTCTGGCGCCGGTGGCTTTTGCGGCGGCGGCCGTCAATGCCATTCGCCTGCTTGGCTGGGCGCCGTTCGCCACAGTGCGCGTTCCCTTGCTGTGGATCCTGCACCTGGCCTATGCCTGGGTCGTGGTCGGCCTGCTGCTGCTGGGTTTTGCGGCGCTTGGCATCGGCTCCGCCAGCAGCGCCTTCCACGCCCTGGCCGTGGGCGGCATGGCGGGCCTGATCCTCGGCATGATCACCCGCACCGCCTTGGGCCACACTGGCCGCATGCTGCGTGCCGGCCGTGCGGAGAGCGCGATGTACCTTTTATTGCAAGCCGGGGCCCTGGGCCGTTTGTGCGCCAATCTTCTTCCTGCCGGAATGCGTGACTTCCTGTTGCTGGGCTCGGCGCTGGCCTGGTCGGCCGCATTCCTTGTCTACCTGTGCGTCTATGCGCCTTACTTAAGCCAGGCCCGGATTGACGGGCGGGAAGGCTAAATGCGGACCCCGTCATCCTGCGCCCGAGCGCCTGTCATTCCTTGCGTGCCAGCGGATTCGGGGTGGGCTCGCCCACCTTGTGCAGCACGTTGCGATCGACGTGGTGGAACGGCTCCGATTCCTTGCCGCGCAGGAGCATGACGGTATCTTCCTCGTAACCCCAGGTGCCGTCGTCGTTGACGGTGACCTTGATGCGGTACTCGGTGGTCTTGAAGCCGAACTCCAGGAAGGGGTTGGAGCAGATTCCATAAGTATCCTGCTCGCGCTGCGCCACCAGTTCGAAGGTCTTGGCATCCGGCGCCGCAGTGCCCGATGCCATGGCGATCTGGCCGCGCGGAATGGCCAGGGTCTGGATCACGGTATTGGTGGCCGGTTCCCACAGCCAGTAGCCGACCTGCTCGTGGTAGGTCTTGACGTTGTCAGGCTTGTTGACGATCAGGACGTAGCGCAGGCCGTAGAACAGTTGCGGTCCGTTGGTGACCGGGTCGATCGGCTGCAATTCGATGCGCTCGACATAGGCCTGCTTGCGCGGGCCGTCCGCCTTGGGCTTGATGTCGAGGCCGCGCTGCCCTTCCCAGATCCCGGCCATGGCGGCCAGCGGGCCAAGATTGGCCAGCGTGTCCATGTCGATATTGGAAGGCTCGGTGAAGATGTCGTTGCTGTATTCGCTCATTGCATGCTTGCTCGTTAATCAGGGAGCAAGCATTGTAACCTCGGCACCGGACTCTTCGCTGAGCAGCATGGCGCTGATCTCCTGCGGCGGCACTGGACGGCTGAACAGATAGCCCTGCATTTCGTCGCAGCCATGCTGTTGCAGGAAGCTGCGCTGCTGCTCGGTCTCCACGCCTTCGGCAATCACACGCATGTCGAGCTGGTGCGACAGGGAGATGATGGCGCAGGTAATGGCCTGGTCGTCCGGGTTGGCCACCAGGTCGCGCACGAAGCTCTGGTCGATCTTCAGGCGGCTGATCGGGAAGGACTTGAGGGCCGCCAGGCTGGAATAGCCGGTGCCGAAATCGTCGATCGCCAGCGCAATGCCCATCGCTTCCAGCTGGCGCATCTTGGCCACCGACTGCGCGGTGTCGCGCATGATCATGCTTTCGGTGACTTCCAGCTCCAGCCATTGCGGGTCGAGGCCGCTCCACGCCAGGGCCGCCGCCACGCGTTCGACCAGGCGCGGATCGTCGAACTGGCGCGCCGATACGTTGACCGATACCACAAGCGGCGACAGGCCCGCGTCCTGCCAGGCACAGGCCTGGCGGCAGGCTTCGCGCAAGGCCCATTCGCCGATCGGGATGATCAGGCCATGCTCTTCGGCCAGGGGGATGAACTGGGCCGGCGACACGGCACCACGCTGCGGATGCTGCCAGCGCAGCAAGGCTTCAACGCCGAACATGCGCCCCGATTCCAGGTTCACCTTGGGCTGATAGGCCAGCGACAGCTGCTGCTCCTCCAGCGCCTTGCGCAAGCCTTCCGTCAATGCCAGCTTTTCTTCCAGGCCGGCGTTCATCTCGCGGGTGTAGAACTGACAGTTATTCTTGCCGCTGTCCTTGGCGCGGTACATGGCCGCGTCGGCGTGCATCATCAGCGTATCGGCATCGCGCCCGTCGCGCGGGTAGACGGCGACGCCGATCGAGCAGCTCACCTGCATCGTCTGCCCTTCCAGCATGATCGGCTGCACCACCGAATCCAGGATCTTGTTCAGCAGCGGCACCAGCACCTGCGGGTTGTCGCTCACGTGCGGCAGCAGCAGCACGAATTCGTCGCCGCCGAAACGGCCCACGGTATCCTCGCGCCGCACGCAGCCAACCATGCGGCCAGCCACTTCCTTCAGCAGTTCGTCGCCGGCGTTGTGGCCCAGCGAGTCGTTGACCAGCTTGAAGCTATCGAGGTCGATGAAGGCCACCAGCACCGATTCGTTGTTGCGCTCAGCGTGCGCGATCGATTGCCCAAGGCGGTCGCAAATCAGGCTGCGGTTCGGCAGGCCGGTCAGGGCATCATGGTGGGCCATGTGGTAGATGCGCTCCTCGGCGCGCTTGCGCTCCGTGATATCGCGCACGATCGCGACCACGCCGCCTTCCACGCCCACCACCTGCCAGTGCAGCCATTCGGCCTGCAGCTGCGGCACCATGTTGGGGCCCTCCTCCTGGTGCACGCCGCCATTGCGGGTCACCAGCGCCAGCCGCTCGAACATGCCGTTATGGCGCGCGGCCGGCATCCAGCCGCACAGCGTTTGCGCCCGCAGTTCGGCGCGGCTGCGGCCTGTCAGTTGCTCGGCGCGCGAATTGACTGCGGCGAACTTGAAGTCGACCACCACGCCGTCCTTGTTGCGAATGGCACGCAGCACAAAGAACGCATCCATATTCGATTCGGACGCGGCGGCATAGGTTTCCTGCGCGCGGCGGATGCGGCGGCGCGCCTTGGCCCCTTGCCAGACGCAGGCCCAGACCAGGGCCGCCAGCAGGATCAGCACCGCGCTGGCGACGCCCGCTTCCCACAGCAGCTGGCGGCGTTGGGCCACGAAACCGGCCATTTGCTCCTGTTCTGCCAAGCCCACCATGACGCTCAGGCGCAGGCCGGCCAACTGGCGCACCGCCGTATAGCGCTTGATGCCGTCGAGCCTGCTGGCGACCGGCACGCCGCGGCGCCCCTGCAGCGCCGCCAGGTCCAGCTTCTGGCCGAAGGATTGCTTGTCGCCGACGCGCCGCGCGCGCACCACGCCGTCGTCGCCGACCAGGCCGAGCATGCCTTGCTCGCCCAGGCGGCTGCGTTCATAGCTGCTGGTGAAATAGGCCGGATCGACTTCCACGATGACCACGCCGGCAAATCCGCCGCGCTTGTCGTCCAGGCGGCGCGTGAAATGCAGGTGCCAGTCCGGATTCGCCTCGTCGCGCATCGCCTGCGAGATGAAGGTGTAATTGCTGCGGTGTTGGCGGTGGAAGCTGAAATACTCCTGCTGTGCGACGTTGATCGGGCGCGCAGCAGGGTTGCTGGCTACCGTGTTGCCCTCGGCGTCGACGATGCTGACCACGAAGACCAGGCCGGACGGCAGCAGGCCATGCGCCTGCAGTTCGGGCAAGGCGCCGCGTGCGCCCTGGCTCTCGGCACTGTACTTCAATACCTGCAAGTTTTGCTCGATGCCGTTGATGCTGCGCGCCACCTGCGCTTCATAGGTCGCGATCAGTTCACTTGCCGATTCGGCGGCCAGTTCGCGCGAGGCGGCGGCTTCGCTGTCGATGAAATGCAGCGTGGTGCCCCACACCACGGCCAACAGGACGAGAGTGAACAGGGGCAGCGAGACATGCGTCTCAAGGCACATGCGCAACCAGCGTTTCATGTTCAATGCACCACCAGGACAGGACGCACGCTGGCATCGAGCGCGCTGCGATCGATATAGCCGATCAGGGTTGGATTATCCGCCACCAGCTTGCGTACTGCCTGGCTGTTGGGCAGTTCGCGCGGCGGCTGCCCGCGGCCGGTGAAAATCTTCTTGGTCCAGTAGGCCTTCATCAGCGCCGGGCTGCGGTTGGCCACCTTCAGGTAAAAGTCGTCGCGCAGCGGGGAGCCGATCGGCAAGTCGAGCGCGACCACTTCGCCGCCATCGGGGAAGCGCGTCGCTTCGGAAAGGAAGATATCGGCCACCTGCTCGGCGCGCAGGGCCGTGATGGGGCTGCGCGCCGACACCACCACGACCAGTTCGGCGGCGGCAGTGGCGCCGGCAAGCAGCACCAGCAGCAGGCAGCAAAGGAATTTCCTGATCATGGCCGGCCCGTCAGAATACGAAGTCGACCGACGCGCTGAACACGCGGAAGCTGCGGCCATAGCGATAGCCGGGCTGGATGTTCGACAGCGTGCCGCTGGTACCGTTGCGCGGCCGCACATGGTCGAATTGCAGCTTGACGGCGGCATTGCCGCTGGCATCCCAGCGCAGGCCAAGGCTGTTGCTATCCTGTTCCGCGATCATGCTGAGCAAGCCGTTCAGCTCCATGTTCAGGCGCCGGGCAGCCGGCAGGTACGGCGGCGGCAGCGCCGACAGATCCAGGCCTGCGACCTGGTTCGGGGTATTGGCCACCACCTTGCTGAAGGTGGCATACGGCGTGAGGCTGCCCAGGCGATAACCGCCGCTGACATAGCCGGCGGTCTTATCGCCCAGCATGGAACGGGCGTTGACGCGCCCTATCTCGCCCATCACGAACCAGGCGCCGGGGTCGTAGGAAGCGCCGATGCTGAGCACCGTGGCGCGCTTGCGGTCAGGCTCATAGCGGCGCGCCAGCACTTCGCCCTGCGGACCAAACTGGCGGATGGCAGAGAACAAGTCCTGCAGCAGCGGGGTTTCCAGCTCGCCCTCGATGGCGGTGGCGCGCACCGTCAGCGCCCCGGCGGTGCTGGTGCTGGAAATGCCCGCCAGCTTGTGCGCCCTGACGCGGGTGGCATCGGACAAGGGCACGCTGGTGCCGCCATACAGCACCTGCGTGGTGTTCTTCACATCGCCGAAGCTCCAGCGGTAGCTGGCGTCGATGCCGTCGCTGTTGCTGATCGGGAGCGCGGCATACAGTTCTACCGGCGTGCGCACGGATGTCAGCGCATAACTGGCCTTGCGGTAGTCGCCGGACAGGAACAGCGGCAATGCAATGCGGCCAACGCGCAGGCTCAGCTCCGGCGACACCTGGTATTGCACGTTGGCCCATTCGACTTTGGGCGTCCACGAATGGGTCAGATGGCGTTCCGCCACGACCTGCAGCACGGCCGACCAGTGGCCGCCGGAGCTGTAGGCAAGCTGGGCGCCGAGGCGGCTGTCCACCGCATAGCTCCAGTCGCGCGTGGCGCCGGCCTCGCCCGGGTTCAGGGGATTGGCCGCATAGTCGGCCAGCTTCTCGCTTGAATGGACGGCGCTCAGGGTGCCGAACCCCCCAAAAGTCCAGCTGCCGTCTTGCGCCGCCGCGTGTCCGGCGTGCGCGGCCGGCTGCAAGAGCAGCGTTCCGGCAACGGCGAACAGGACAGGCATCTGGTGCAGCTTTGGCATAATGGCACTCTCGGCAAGAAACGTCGGCAATAAAACAGCGCCGCTTGCCATGCCGGCATGCGTTCGCGTCAGATGTGGGATTGGACTGTAAGACTCGGCGCTCGAAGCGCTTTTTGAATTCTCACACTTTATAACAGCGACCTGTAACTGTCGAGAAATTTCCCTAGAGTACTCTTACTATCTCTTGGGAAATATTTAACTGTGTAGGAAAGCAAAGGAAACGAAACGATGCAGCAGGTTTCATGCGGCACCCTGGTGGTCAACAGCGCGCGCCAGGTGCTGCTATGCCATGTCACTGGTACGGCAAGCTGGGACATTCCCAAGGGCTTGCAGGACGCCGGTGAAACGCCCCTGCAATCGGCACGGCGCGAGCTGTTCGAAGAAGCCGGCCTGGACTTCGAGGCCAGCCTGTTCGAAGACCTCGGGGAATTCAGCTATCGCCCGGACAAGCGCCTGCACCTGTTCAAGGTGGAAGTCGGCGACCAGCTGTGCAACCTCGACCATCTGCGCTGCACCAGCTTTTTCCCGCACCAGCGCACCGGCGCACCGACGCCCGAGGCGGACGGCTTCCGCTGGGCGGCGCGCGATGAACTGAGCTCCCTGTGCTGGCCGCGCATGGCGTCGCGGCTGCTGTCGATTGCGTGGTGATCAGGCGCCGCCGGAGACGCGGATCGTCGTGCCGGTCAGGTAGCGCGCCGCGGGCGACAGCAGCCACGCCGCCGCTTCCGCAATTTCCTCCGGCTCGCCCACCCGCCCCATGGGAATCCGGGCCGCCACGCGCGCCGGCCGTCCCGCATCGCCGGAAGTGGCGTGGATATCGGTCTGGGTGGTGCCAGGCGCCACGCCGCACACGCGGATGCCCTCCGGCGCCACTTCCTTGCCGAGGCCCATGGTAAAGGCGTCGACAGCCGCCTTGCTGGCAGCGTAAGCCACGTACTCGTTCGGACTGCCCGCCGTCGCCGCGGTGGAACTGATATTGACGATCACCCCGCCCTTGCCGTGTGCACGGAAGGCCGCCAGCGCGAGGCGGCTGGCCTGCATCAGGCCCAGCACATTGGTGCGGAACACTTGCTCCACGGTTGCCGGCGCGGTGTCCCCAAAGCTTCCCAGGCCGCCGGTAATGCCGGCATTGTTCACCAGCCCAGACACCGGCCCCAGCTCACGTTCGACGGTGGCGAACATGCGCTCGAGATCCTTATCGCGCGCCACATCCGCCTGCACCGCCAGCGCCCGGCCGCCGGCAGCTTCGATGTCCGCCACCACGCGCGCCGCCGCTTCGGCATCGCGCTGGTAATTCACGGCCACCACCCAGCCGTCCTGCGCCGCCCGGCGCGCAATGGCAGCGCCAATGCCGCGGCTGGCGCCCGTCACGATCACTATTTTTTTCATAGCCATATTCTATTTGATTTGGGTCATGGATTCCGAACGGCCGTCCAGCCAGACTTGAGGGATAGACAAGGAGACCGCAATGCAACGCCTCGAATGGAGTCCGCTGCTGGAAACCGGCGTGGCCGAGATGGATGCCTCCCACCGCGCCTTATTGCAAGCCATTCACGCAACCATCGACGCCGACGATGCTTCCCTGCCCAGCCGCATTGGCGAACTGCTCAGCGCCCTGGCCCTTGATTTCGCCGAGGAAGAAGCGCTGATGGATCAGCTTTACTATCCCACCGAGCACGAACACCGCGCCGCCCACCGGCGGGCCCTGGCCGCACTGCAGCACGCCTTGCCGGTTGCGCAGGCCGATCCGGCCGGCGCGCGCACCTTGCTCGAGCGCCTGCCGCGCTGGTTCCTCAGCCACCTGAGCGCGATGGACTTGCCGCTGGCGGTCGCCGTGGAGAACGCCGGGCACCCGCATACCCAGCCCTCCAGCGCCAAGCTGCGGCAGCAGCTGGCGCTCTTGCTGCAAGAGCAATCCATCTGAATTGACGATACATTACATCCAAATATATTGGCTTCCGGAATATACCTGTGCGGCATAAGATGACTTCATCAACAACACATTCCTTGAAGGAGTCACACCATGAACCAGCAGTTCAACACCGCCATCCTGCCACTCGCCGGCCGCATCATGATGGCTGCCATTTTCGTCCTGAGCGGCACCGGCAAGATCGCCAATCCCGGCGCCACCCTCGGCTACATCCATGCCATGGGACTGCCCTTCCCTGAACTGGCGCTGGCCGGCGCCATCGGCATTGAAGTAATCGGCGGCCTCCTGCTGGTGGCCGGCCTGCACACCCGGCCGGTAGCCCTGGCCCTGGCTGGATTCTCGGTGGTGACCGGCCTGGTTTTCCATAGCGCGATCGCTGACCAGAACCAGATGATCCACCTGATGAAGAACCTGGCGATGGCCGGCGGCCTGCTGCAGATTGCTGCGTTCGGCGCCGGCAGCCTGAGCCTCGACGCCCGCCGCACCACGAAGGCGCTGCGCGCCGCCTGACTGGTTGCAGGACTGTGGCTGGACGCTTTAGACTGCGGCACCTGAAGGAGACTTGAAAAGATGTTTCGCCACATTCTGATTCCAAGCGACGGCTCGGCCGCTTCGCAACTGGCAGTGAACGCCGCCCTGCGCATGGCCCGCGAAAGCGGCGCCCGCGTCACGGCGGTTCACGTGCTTCCGGAAGAACCGGCGCTGGCCAGCGTGGCCGCCGCGCCAGCGGAGAACTCGATCCTGGCCGATATCGCGCGCCAGGCCAGCACCTTGAATGTGGACTGCACCACGCTGGAAGTGCACGCCGACCAGCCGCATTCGGCCATCGTTTCCACCGCATTGCAGCGCAACTGCGACCTGATTGCGATGGCCTCGCGCGGGCGCAGCGGGCTGGCCAGCCTGATGCTGGGCAGCCAGACGCAGAAAGTGCTCACGCACAGCAAGATCCCGGTGCTGGTGTTCCGCGAGGGCTAACGGCGCACGGCAACCAGGTCGTCGTAGATCGGCACTGCCGCCATGGCCAGCAGCACGCACGCCAGCGGCAGCACGGCGCCAAAGCCAACAGCCTTGAAGCCGAAGGCCCCGGCCACGGCGCCGACAAAGAACGACGACGCCAGCGCAGCGAGTATACGCACGCGCTTCCAGTCCGCGGCCACGCGCGGCACCGCCTGGTCGTCGCGGTTCCAGTAAAGCGCCTTGCCGGCCTCGATGCCAAGGTCGGTCACGATGCCGGTCATATGGGTGGTGCGGATTTCCGCGTTCGACAGCTTGGTAATGACGGCATTCTGCAGCCCCATCATGAAGCACAGCAGCATGACCGTTGCCGGCAGCACGATCACGTCGATCGCCTGCAGGCGCGTTCCCATGACGCCAAATGCCAGCAGGAGGATTGCCTCCACCAGCAGCGGCAAGGCAAATTCGCTGTGAAGATGCCGGCGGCGGGCAAAATTGACCATGACGGCGCAACAGGCCGCGCCGGCCAGGAAAGCCAGCAAGGCGCCGGCGCAGTCGAGGGCCGCATCGATGGCGCCCAGTGCCAGGTCGTCGGCGGCGGACGACAGGATGCCGGTCATGTGGGAGGTGTACTGCTTGACGGCCAGGAAGCCGCCGGCGTTGGCCGCCCCGGCCACGAAGGCCAGGGCGATGCCGAGGTGGCGATTAGCAGCGGCGGCGCGCTGCCGTCCGGTCAGGCTTCTTACATAATTGATCGGCATTCGTCCTCGGCATAAGCTCGAACCTCTTACAGGTAAGCGCTGACGTCGGGACGGGTTGCCAGTGCCTGCTGCACCACCTGCACCACGAACTCGCGGTCAGCGCCGCGCAGTGGCTGGCGCGGACGGCGAACGATTTCGTTGCCGACACCGACCAGTGCTTCCACCAGTTTCAGATTTTGCACCAGCTTGGTCGAAACGTCGAGGTGCAGCAGCGGCATGAACCACTGGTACAGCTTCAGGGCCTCGGCCAGGCGGCCGGCTTTGACCAGCTTGTACAGGGCCACGGTCTCTTTCGGGAAAGCCACCACCAGGCCGGCCAGCAGGCCGTCGGCGCCAACTGCCAGGCCTTCGAAGGACAGGTCGTCCACGCCCATGAAGATGGCGTAGCGGTCGCCGACGGCGTTGCGCAGATCGGTCACGCGGCGGATATTGTCGGTCGATTCCTTGATCGCTTCCAGTTCCTCGCAGTCGGACAGTTCCTTGAAGTCGGCCGGGGTCAGGTCGACCTTGTAGGTCACAGGGTTGTTGTACACCATGATCGGCAGCTTGGCGGCCTTGGCAATGGTGCGCAGGTTGGCCTTGGCTTCATACGCGTCCGCCGCGTACAGCACGGAAGGCATCACCATGAAGCCGTCCACGCCCAGGTCGCGCGCTTCCTGCACATAGCGTTCGGCGTTGGCGGTGCGGGTTTCGCTGACGTTGGCCAGCACCGGCACGCGGCCGTTGGCAACCTTGACGGCGGTCTTGGCGACCGCCAGCTTCTCTTCGAAAGACAGGGTGCTGGCTTCGCCCAGCGAACCGCAGGTGACCAGGCCGTGGCAGCCGCTGTCGATCATGAAGGAGAAGTGCTTCTCCATTTCTGCGTGGTCCAGCTCCTCATTCGCGTGGAATTTGGTGGTTACTGCAGGGAATACGCCTTCCCATTTGATTGCTGCCATTTCAAGTCTCCTTGTGAGGTTCGAGGGTGATAATGCTGCCGGCACGTGCCGGCGAGATCGGTGTACGCACGGCGTCCGGACGCCATCCATACAGGAAATCGGTTGCGTTGCCGCAGATACGGCCCTGGCAAGGGCCCATGCCGCAGCGGGTTTGCAGCTTGGCGCTGCGCCAGTTCGGCTGCCCGCGGAGTTCGTCGTGGCAGACGTCTTCGCAGCGGCAGACAATGGTGTCGGGTTGCGCCAGCGTGCGCAGTTCTTCACGCGGGGCGAAGGTGCGCGCCAGCCGGGCTGCAAAGCCCTGCCATTGGGTGCGCTCGGTGAAGAGCTCCGGCGTCACGCCCTCGCCGCAGGCGGCCAGGCCTGCAATGCGGCCTTCGACCAGCGCCAGGTCCACGCCGCCGACACCGGTGCCCTCGCCCGCGCAGAGCACACTCGGCACGGAGGTGCGTTGCCAGGGGTCGGTCTTCACCGCGCCTTGTTCGATGGCGCAACCGAGTGCGCGCGCCAGCTCGGTGTTTGGCAGCAGGCCATAACCGCAGGCGAGATAGTCGCAGTCGATATCGAGCCTTGCCCCCTTGCGCTGGACTTGTACGGATGTCACTTGCACGTCGCCCATTGCGCTCGTCACGTAGCTGTTGGCGTAGTACGGAATGCCGCGCAGGACCGCGCCAAGCCTGACGGCTTGCACCGCCTTTGACGGCGTCAGCGCCAGGCCTGCGGCAAAGCGCGCCAGGGCCGGGAAACCCGCTTGTTCAACAATGGCGGCGACAAACGCACCGCGCTCCTTCAAGGTCGCAGCGACGGCCAGCAGCAGTGGGCCGGTGCCGGCAACGACCACGCGTTTGCCTTGCACGGGGTAGCCGCCTTTTGCCAGCGCTTGCAGGCCGCCGGCGCCGGTGACGCCGGGAAGCGTCCAGCCCGGAAACGGCAGCAGCAATTCGCGGGCTCCCGTAGCGAGGATCAGTTGGTTGTAGCGGATCGTGCCGGCACGCTCGGCATCCTGCAACAGCAGTTCGCCGGGGCGGGTCTGCATCAGCACGCGGGTGCCGGGCAGGAAGCTCACGTTGCTTGCAGACTCCAGGGCCTGCCAGAGCCGGCGCGCGCGCTGGTCCTGCTGCCTGGCCGGACCGCCGCGCCAGATCTGGCCGCCCGCCAGCGGATTGTCGTCGATGATGGCGATGCGGCGCGCGCCGTCCGCGACGGCGGCTGCGTGGGCTGCGGCCAGGCCGGCCGGGCCGGCGCCTACGATCAGGATGTCAAAGAGTTGCGTCATGCCGAGGCTCCCGTCTGCACGTCCATGCCCGAGCGACAGAGCGTCTGGCAGGACAGCACATGCGCCCGGCCGTTGATCGTCACGCGGCATTCCTGGCAAATGCCCATGCCGCACAGGGGTGCGCGCAATTGCCCGCTGACCGAGCGCCGCGTCACGCCTGCAATGGCGGCGGCAACGGTGGTGCCGGCGGCAACGGTTGCGCCATGGCCGTCGATCGTCAAATGGATGGAATCAGCCATAGGCCCTCCCCTGCGGATTGAAACGGCTCGGCATGTAAGGACGCGCATCGATCCCCGCCTGGCCGCCTGTCATTTGCGCGACCAGCAATTCCGCTGTCGCAAGCGAGGTCGTGATGCCAAGCCCTTCGTGGCCGGTGGCCAGCCATACATTGCGGCGCGAGGGATCGGGGCCGATCAGCGGCAAGCCATCCGGCGTCGCTGCACGCAAGCCGGTCCAGCAGCGCAGGATGTTCAGCCCTGCCAGCGCCGGCGTGTATTCGACTGCCCTGGCCAGCATGCGCGCCATCATTGCCGGTTCCGCCGCCAGGTCGGTGGTATCGAACTGCCGCGAGGAGCCGATCAGCACCTGCCCGGTAGGACGCGGCTGCAGGTTGAATGCCACCGATTCGCCTTCCGATGCATGCGCGCTCTTGATATAGCCAAGCTCCACCAGTTGATGGCGTACAAATCCCGGATAGCGGTCGGTAATCATGACGTGGCCCTTCTTGGGCCGCAGCGGCAGGTCCGGCGCCAGCGCCAGGCAGCGCGTGCCCGCCGCCAGCACCACCCGCCCCGCAGACAATCGCGAGCCGTCCGCCAGCAGGACGCCGTCGTCGTCCAGCGCGACGGCCTCGCCCATGTTCAGGGATGCGCCTCGCGCGACCGCCCGAGCCAGCAGGATGCGTGCGCTCTTGGGTGGATACACCAGCCCGTCGCCCGGCACCAGCAAGCCGCCGGCCAGGTGAGGCCGCAGGTTCGGCTCAAGGCGATACAAGTCCTGGGCGCCGATCACGTCGCACTCCAGCCCGTGGGCCCGCATGGTGACTGCCTTGGCGCGCGCCGCGTCGAGTTCTTCGTCGTCGGCTGCGACCCAGATGGTGCCGCAGCGGCTGTATTCGTGACGCTGCGGCTGGCCTTCCACCAGTTCCTTCCAGAGTTCCAGCGAATGGGCGCTCAGGGCCAGTTCCGCCGCGTTGTCGTCCATCGCCACCAGGTGTCCCATGCCGGCTGCCGTCGCGCCGCTGCCGACCGCATCGCGTTCGACCACGGTCACGCGCAGGCCGCGCGCCGACAGGGCATCGGCGCAAGCGGCGCCGATAATCCCCGCGCCGACGATCAGGACGTCCGGTGTCATGCTCAACGAATGCCCCAGACAAATGGGTCGCTCGGGTCCAGCACAAGAGTCGATGTGGCGTTCACCCAGGCCTTGCCCCGAATGCTGGGCAGCACGCGCTCGCCATCGCGGCGATACGATGCTTCAAACACGCTGCCAACGATGCTTTCCTGGCGCCAGACTTCGCCTTCCGCCAGTTTGCCGTCCGCCGCCAGGCAGGCCAGCTTGGCGCTGGTGCCGGTACCGCAGGGCGAGCGGTCGTAGGCATTGCCTGGGCAAAGCACGAAGTTCTGGCTGTCGCCCAAACCGCTGCGGGAATCGGCAAACAGTTCGACGTGGTCGATCAGCGCGCCGTTGTCGCCTGTGACGCCCTGGGCTTCCAGCGCATCCTTGATCGCCGTAGTGTAGGCCGACAGTTCGCGCACATTGCCCAGTTCCAGGCGCCTGCCATGGCCGGACACCAGGAAGAACCAGTTGCCGCCCCAGGCGATATCGCCGCGCACCACGCCGTAACCCGGCACGTCGACCGGCACGCCGGTCGCCTTGCGCCACGCCGGCACATTGTTCACGGTCACGCTGCCGTCTTCATGCAGTTGCGCCTCCACCACGCCCACCGGCGTATCGATGCGGTGCACGCCCGGGCTCAGGCGGCCCATGTAGGCCAGCGACGCCACCAGTCCTATGGTGCCATGGCCGCACATGCCAAGGTAGCCGACGTTGTTGAAGAAGATGACGCCTGCTGCACAATCCGGCGCATGCGGCTGGCACAGCAGCGCACCCACCAGCACATCCGAACCGCGTGGTTCGCACACCACGCCGGAACGGAAACCGTCATGCTCTTCGCGGAAGCGGGCCAGGCGCTCATTGAGGGGACCGGTGCCCAGGTCAGGGCCGCCGTCAATCACCAGGCGGGTCGGTTCGCCGCCGGTGTGGGAATCGATAATGGCTATGGTTTTCATGCTTGCCATCATATGCCTTCCCATCGTGCCCGTCTTGCATCGCCCGGCCGCCGATGATGACGAAATCCGCACAATCGTGTAAAAATGGACAAAACCAGCAGGAGGGCACCATGACAGTACATATTTTGCAGAGCGCCGCGCGCAGCGACCTGGGCGCCAGGATCGGCGATGTCTTCTTCGCCGAGCCCCTGTTCGATGCCTTGCCGGACGTGGTGTTCTTCGTCAAGGACCGCGCCGGGCGCTACGTGGTGGTGAACCAGACGCTGGCCCGCCGCTGCGGGATGAAGGACAAGGCCGGGCTGCTGGGAAAGACTGCAAACGAGGTGTTTGCCGCGCCGCTCGGCCAACGCTTCCAGGCCCAGGACCGGTGCGTGCTGGATGAAGGCATGCAGATCGAGGACCAGCTGGAACTGCACCTCTATCCCAACCGTGATCCTGGCTGGTGCCTGACCCAAAAGCGCCCCCTGCGCGATGCCCACGGGGCGATTATCGGACTGGCCGGGGTGTCGCGCGACCTGGCCATGGCCGACCACAAGAATCCTGCCTACCACAAGGTTGCCGATGCGGTCCGGCTGATCCACGACAAATATGGCGAGACCCTGACCCTGCCCCAGTTGGCGCGCACCGCCAACATGTCGGTTGCGCAGATCGAGCGCTACTTCGAGCGCATCTTCCACCTGACGCCACGCCAGATGATCATCAAGACCCGCCTCGACGCCGCATCACGCATGCTGGCGGGGAACGCCAGCGTGTCCGACATCGCCCAGGCCTGCGGCTACGCCGACCACAGCGCCTTCACGCGCCAGTTCCGCGCCACGGTCGGCGTGACGCCAAGCGAATACCGGCTGCTGCTGCGGAACGACAGCTGACCTTCCATACGAGGCGCAATCAATTCAATTCCTGAATTGATGCATACACTCTTTGGTTTGATGCGGTATTGATCCCCACCTATGATCGACTCCATAACACATCAGACATGGAGACCGTATGAAGAATGATGCAGCGATCCCCCTGGCGGCCGGCGCCGCCCGCGTCCAGACCCGCACGCGCTGGACAATCCTCGCCATGCTGTTCGCCATCACGACCATCAACTACGCCGACCGCGCCACCATCTCCATCGCCGGCCCGGAAATCAAGAAGGAACTGGGGCTGTCGGCAGTCCAGATGGGCTTCATTTTCTCGGCCTTTGCCTGGTCCTACGTGGTGGCGCAGCTGCCCGGAGGCTGGCTGCTCGACCGCTTCGGCTCGAAGATCACTTACTTTTTCAGCATCTTCCTGTGGTCGGCCTTCACGCTGTTTACTGGCGCCGCCGGCTTCTTTGCCGGCGGCGCAGCGGTAGCCGCCCTGTTCACGCTGCGCATGCTGGTCGGCGCGGCGGAGGCACCCTCCTTCCCCGGCAACAGCCGCATCGCGTCGGCCTGGTTCCCGACGCACGAACGGGGACTGGCGGCGGCGGTCTTCAACTCGGCGCAATATTTTGCAACCGTGCTGTTTGCCCCGATCATGGGCTGGCTGGTGCACAGCTACGGCTGGCACTGCGTGTTCTACGTGATGGGCGGCCTTGGCATCGTGATGGCCTTCGTCTGGCTGAAGACCATTCACGGCCCGAAAGACCATCCCGGCATCAACGCCGACGAACTGCGCTACATCCAGGAAGGCGGCGCGCTGGTCGACCTGGAAAGCGGAAACCGCAGCGAGCAGGCAACAGCCGTGAACACTTTCGCCTGCATCAGGGAACTACTGTCGAACCGCATGCTGCTGGGCGTCTACGTCGGCCAGTACTGCATCACCACCCTCACCTACTTCTTCCTCACCTGGTTCCCTGTCTACCTGGTGCAGGAACGCCATATGACCATTTTGAAGGCAGGCTTTGTCGCCTCGCTGCCCGCGATTGCCGGCTTCCTCGGCGGTATCTTCGGCGGCTGGCTGTCAGACCGCCTGGCCAAGGCCGGCTATTCGCTGTCGGTGTCGCGCAAGGTACCGATCGTGTTCGGCATGCTGATGTCGATGAGCATGATCGCCTGTAACTACCTGCAGGCCGACACCCTGGTCGTTGCCGTGATGTCGCTGGCCTTCTTCGGCAAAGGCGTCGGCGCCCTGGGCTGGGCCGTCGTATCGGACACCTCGCCGAAGGAGGCTGGTGGCCTGAGCGGCGCCCTGTTCAACACTTTTGGCAATACCGCCGGCATCACGACGCCCATCGTGATCGGCTACATCGTCGAAGCCACCGGCTCCTTTGCCGGCGCCCTGGTCTTCGTCGGCGCCAACGCGGCGCTGGCCATTGCCTGCTACCTGTTCGTCGTGGGTGACATCAAGCGCGTCAAGCTGGTGTCCTCGCTGAACCAATGATCCACCCCTTCCATTCAAACCGCACCCTGACATCATGAACAACACCGTCACCAACGCCCCGATTGTCACCAGCCTGCGCGTCGTGCCTGTCGCCGGCCAGGACAGCATGCTGCTGAACCTGAGCGGCGCCCATGGCCCCTGGTTCACCCGCAATATCGTCATCCTGACCGACAACGCCGGCAATACCGGCCTGGGCGAAGTTCCCGGCGGCGAAAAGATCCGCCAGACGATCGAGGACGCGCGTCCGCTGGTCGTCGGGAAAACGCTGGGGGAGTTCAACAACGTGCTCAATGCGATGCGCCGGGCCTTCGCCGACCGCGATAGCGGCGGGCGCGGCAATCAGACCTTCGACCTGCGCACCACCATCCACGCCGTGACCGCCGTCGAATCGGCCTTGCTTGACCTGCTCGGCCAGTTCCTCAACGCCCCCGTCGCTGCGCTGCTGGGCGACGGCATCCAGCGCCAGTCGGTCGACATGCTGGGCTACCTGTTCTACGTCGGCGACCGCGGCAAAACAAGCCTGGCCTATCGCAGCGAGCCCGATGCCGGCGACGCCTGGTTGCGCTTGCGCAACGAGGAAGCCCTGACACCGGCGGCCGTGGTTCGCCTGTGCGAGGCCGCGCGCGAGCGTTATGGCTTCAACGACTTCAAGTTGAAAGGCGGTGTGCTATCGGCCGACGAAGAGATGGAGGCGATCGTCGCCATGCACGAACGTTTCCCCGATGCTCGCATCACGCTCGACCCGAACGGCGCCTGGTCGCTGAAGGAAGCTGTGCGCGTCTGTCGCGACAAGCATGGCATCCTGGCCTATGCCGAAGACCCATGCGGCGCCGAGGACGGCTTCTCGGGACGCGAAGTCATGGCTGAATTCCGCCGCGCCACCGGCCTGCCGACCGCCACCAACATGATCGCCACCGACTTCCGCCAGATGGCCCATTCGCTGCAATTGCAGTCGGTCGACATCCCGCTGGCCGATCCGCACTTCTGGACCATGCAGGGATCGGTGCGCGTGGCCCAGTTGTGCCAGATGTTCGATCTGACCTGGGGTTCGCATTCGAACAACCATTTCGACATTTCGCTGGCAATGTTCACCCACGTGGGCGCCGCTGCGCCAGGCAAGGTGACCGCCATTGACACCCACTGGATCTGGCAGGATGGGCAACGCATCACCAGGGAACCACTGAAGATCCAGGGCGGCAAGGTGCAGTTGCCCTCGCGGCCCGGCCTGGGCATCGCACTGGACGAAGCGGAGCTGGAAAAGGCGCACCAGGCTTACAGGAACATGGGACTGGGAGCACGCGACGACGCCGTCGCCATGCAGTTCCTGGTGCCAGGCTGGAAGTTCGACAACAAGCGGCCTTGCCTGGCGCGCTAAGCCAGGCGCGCATCAGCGGGCGCCCGGAAAGCCGGGCAGGATTTCCTTGATGAACAGCTGCAGGATAGGATTGTCGTTATCGCGCCGGTAAGTGCAGACAGTACTTACCGGTTCGGTTTTCATCCTGCGCAGCACCACGCCGTCGAAATGCAGGCGCGCGCAGGCTTCCGATACCAGGGCCGCCCCGATACCGGCGCTGACCAGCGCCAGCATGGTATGCACCTGCCCGATATGTTCGACCACATCCGGCACCACGCCTTCACGTTCGAAGCGGCTGGTCAGCATCTGGTAGAAGGGACGCGCTTCGTGCGGCGAGTACATGATGAATGGCCGCTGGTGCAGGCAGGCCAGGGTCGGTTCCTGCGGCCAGCGGCCGGCCTCGTTGGCAGGAAGCGCCAGCAACAGCCCTTCCTGCGCGATCGGCAGGCTTACCAGCTCGCCATGCAGGGCCAGGGGCCGCATCAGGGCAAGATCGAGCTGGCCGGCGTCCAGCGCTTCCACTTGTGCTGTGCTGACCAACTCCTTCAGCGTGAGCGCCAGTTCAGGCGTCCTTTCGCGCAAGCGGCGCACCACCTCCGGCAGCAGCGCATATCCCGATGCCGAGGTGAAGCCGATGGCAAGGCTGCCCTGCTCTCCCTTTGCCACGCGGCGCGCCATCAGCCCAGCTTCTTCCGCCAGCCGGATGATGCGTACCGCCTCCGGTAGGAAAGCCTTGCCGGCCGCCGTCAACCGTACCACGCGGCTGCTGCGGTCCAGCAATTGCACGCCCACGCTATGTTCGAGGAGCTGGACCTGCCGGCTTAACGGCGGTTGCGTCATGTTCAGCCGTTCGGCAGCGCGGCTGAAATGCAATTCCTCTGCGACCGCAATAAAGCAGCGCAGCTGGCTGATTTCAAACACGGTTCAACATCCTCCGCCGCAACTAGGCCACGCCGTTCCGGCCGAATTCACGGTAGGCCGGACGTTCAAGCAGTCGTTCGACATAGGCGGCGACTGCCGGGTAATCCGGGCGTTCGATGGGCGTCATCAGCCAGCGGTTCAGGGACAGGCCGAGCACAATATCGGCCAGCGTAAATTGCGCGCCGGCGGCATAAGGCCCGCCTGCGGCCAAATGGCGGTCCAGGATGCCGATGTTGCGGTTCCAGGCGGCAGCGCTGGCCGCGACTTGCGCCGGATCGGCAAACGCCGGGCTTTGGCGCACCAGGGCCATGAAGGCGTAGCGCCAGGATGCATTCAGGTCGGTGGCCTGCCAGTCCATCCATTGCTCGACGCGGGCGCGCGCGGGCGGATCAGCGGGCAACAAGTCGTGACGGCCAGCTTTGCCGCACAGGTAGCGGCAAATACTGTTCGACTCCCACAGCACAAAGTCGCCATCCACCAGCACCGGCACCAGGCCGTTCGGATTCAGCGCGGCATGTTCCGGCTGCCATTCGATCCGCTCGTATGCTAAGCCGGTTTCCGCCAGCGTCCACAGGACCTTGCGCACATTGATACTCGTCGGTTTTCCAATCAGCTTCAGCATGTCATAACCCCAGTTGGGAGAGAATCTGTTCCTTCAGTTGTTGCAGTTCAGGCGTCGACAGCTTGCGCGGGTGCGGCTGCTCTACCTTGAAGCTGGCCTGGATACGGGTCGGGCGCGGCGACAGCACGAGGATGCGGTCGGCGAGGTAGATGGCTTCTTCCACGTCGTGCGTGATCAGCAGCACGGTATGGCGCTCCTCGGACAGCACGCGCAGCAGCTCGTTGCGCATCTTGAGGTTCATCAGCGCGTCCAGTGCGGAGAATGGCTCGTCCATGTACAGGATTTCCGGCTTCACCACCAGCGCGCGGGCGATCTCGGCGCGCTTTAGCATACCGCCGGACAGCTCGTGCGGATAAGCGTTCTCGAAGCCTTTCAGCCCGACCATCTCGGCATAGTGATCTGCCAGCGCCGCCTTGTCGCCATGATTGTCGCCATTCAGGCCGAACATCAGGTTCTGCTGCACCGTCAGCCACGGGAATACGGAACCATGCTGGGAAATCACGATTCCCTTGGGGCTGGGTTTGGTGATCGGCTTGCCGTCGATGGCCACCGAGCCGCCATCCGGATGCTCGAAACCGGCCACGATCTTCATCAGCGTCGACTTGCCGCAGCCGGAAGGCCCGACAATCGCCACGAACTCGCCGTCGGCAACGGAAAAATCGACGCCATCGACCACCGGCAGCGCATTGAACTTCTTCCTGATCCTGTTGACGGAAATCTTAGCGTCCATAGCGCCACCTTACGACCTTGAGTTTTTCCAGCAGGCGCATGATGCCGTCCAGCGCCAGTCCAATCAGTCCGATGATGATCATGCCTGCGATGACCAGGTCATAGCGGTTGCCCGCATTGCGCGAATCGATGATCAGGTAGCCAAGCCCGGAACGCAGCGCGATCATCTCCGCCGCCACCACCACCAGCCAGGCCACGCCGAGCGAAATGCGCATGCCGACGATAATTTCCGGCAGCACGGCCGGCACAATCACCTGCCTGAACAATTTGGAACGCGATACGCCAAAGTTTTCCGCCGCGCGCAGGTAGCGCTTCTCGATCGTATGCACGCCCGCCGCCGTCTGCACGATCATCGGAAACACGGCAGCGATGAAGATCAGGAAGACCGGCGAGGCATTGCCCACGCCAAACCACAGGATCGCGACCGGAATCCAGGCAATCGGCGAGATCGGCCGCAGGATCTGGAACACCGGGTTCAGCGTGCGGAAGGCGCCATCGACGCGTCCCATCCACAAGCCCATCGGCACCGCAACCAGGATCGCCAGCGAGAAGCCCATGCCTACCCGCATCAGCGAGGCGCCGATGTGTTCCCACAGGCTGCCGTCTTCCACCAGCTCCATGGTGCCGCTGACCACCTGCGCGGGCGTCGGGAAAATCAGGCTCTCGGTGGCGACTACCACGTACCACCAGATGGCGACAATCGCCACCAGCACCGCCAGCGGCGGCCATATCTTGTTCAGTCTCTCCATGGGGCTTTGGCTAACAAGGTTTGAAGGCGCCATTGCAGCCGTTGCCAACCGGCCAGCGGCGTGGGCTTGACCACGACCGTCATCTGGCCGCTGGCATGGGCGGTGCAGGCGAAGGGATGTTCACCTGCCTGCTCGAACGGCAGGCGGAAGTCCTGGCCCGGCATGATCAGCACGGGACCGAAAATCTGGGGCACGGTATCGCTGTTGCGCAGCAGGAGCACGTCGTTTACGCCAAGTAGCAGCGTGATGGTGTCGGGCAGGATCTCAGCCTTCTCCCCCGCCATGCGACGCGCCCAGGTTCCCTTGGGGATTTCGAACAGGGCATCGCGCGAAGCTGGATGGATCGGAGCATACGCGGACCAGGCAAGCGCGCCGGCAACAGCGGCCGCCAGCAACAGCGCAATGACAGGCAGCCGGCGCTTCATTGCTCCCTGGCCAGCAGGGTCACGTCATGCACGATGTCGTCGATCGGGCGGCCGAACGGCATCAGCGCGCGCAGCCTGCCTTGCGGGTCGATGAAATACAGGTAGGAAGAATGCCCCATCGTGTATTCAGTCTTGCTGCCTTCGACCTTCTTCTTCGTCGCCGAGATGCCGTAGGCCTTGCGGATGGCGGCCATCTGCTCCTCGCTGCCGGTCAGGCCGATGAAGCTCTTGTCGAACTGCTCGAGGTAGGCTTTGAGCGTTGCTGGAGTGTCGCGCTGAGGGTCCACGGTGACAAACACCACTTGCAGCCTGTCGCCCATGGGGCCGAGGCGTTCGCGGGCCTGTTTCAGCAGGGCCAGCGAAACCGGGCAGACGTCGGCGCAGCTCGTATAGCCGAATTCCAGCACCACCACCTTGCCGCGAAATTTGTCGAGCGCGAAGTCCTTGCCGTCCACGGCTTTCTGCGCGATCTGCGGCGCCAAGCGGGGAGGATCGAAGGTCCCCGATTTGAGCTGGCCGGCGGCGTGCGCAACACCGGCAGCGGTCAATGACAGCGCTAACAGGAATGGCCGGATCATAGGGCAATGCTCACCGGCTTGATGGACTTGACGAAGCTCTCGTCCACATAAGTCTCAAAGGCCACCGGGCGTTTCAGCGTGCCGGCTTCGATGGACAGCTTCATCAGCTCATCGAATTCGGCGCGGATCATGCGCAGGTCGCCGTAGGTCACGCGGTCGGCCGGGTTGTCCATCACGAACTGGATCACTTTCGGGTCCTGGTTGAAGAACTTGCGGGTGGAGGCAATCCTGGCTGCCTTGGCACGGTTGACGGGCGTGGCATCGAGCCAGTTGCCGGCTGCCTGCACGTGGTTCACCAGGTCCTGCACCAGCGGGCGGTTGGACTTGATCAGCTCCTCGCGAACGGTCAGCACGCAGCAGATATAGTTGCGCCACTCATCGCGCGTCATCGACAGCGGACGGGCATAGCCGGCTTTCTGCGCAGCCGCGCCAAAAGGCTCGCCGGTGCAGTAGGCATCCACTGCGTTGGCGTACAGCGCCGCCGGCATGTCTGGCGGCGCCATTTCGATGATCTGCACATCTTTAGGCGTCATGTTCTCGCGCGCGAGCATCTTGCGCAGGAACAGGTAATCCACCGCAAAACGGCTGGGGATCGCGATGCGCTTGCCGCGCAGGTCGGCAAAGCGCTTGTGCGCCGAATCGGTGCGCACCATGATCACGGCGCCGGAGCGATGGCCGAGCGAGACCACTTTGAGCGGGATCTTCCTGTCGGCCAGGTCCATCACCAGCGGCGCCAGCATGTAGGCCGCCTGGATCCGGCCCGTCATCAGCGATTCCTTGATCTCCGGCCAGCCGCTGTACTTGCTGAATTCGAAGGCCCCGCCGCGCGCGCTGCAGGCGATTGGCAAGGTCAGGTTGCAGGTGACCGGCAAGCCGCCCACCACCAGCGGATCGGCCGCCTGCGCCAGCGACGGCAGCATGGCGCCGCCCAACCCCAGCGCTGGGAACGCCAACGCGCCGCCCAGCAACTGGCGGCGGCGCAAGAAGTGTTCATGTTCAATCAAGGTTGACATTCGAACATTCTAGCACTGGCCAGAAACTTGACCCAGGTCATGGTTGGAATCGGTACCAATATGCAGACTGGAAGCAACAATCCACCCCTGGAGCAAGCCATGTTCAAGCACATTCTGTTCCCTACCGACGGTTCGCCGGCCTCCGGCGCCGCCCTGCATTCGGCCATCAAGTTTGCGCAGGATGCCGGCGCGCGCGTGACAGCGCTGCACGTGATCCCGGAATTCCACATCTTCACCTACCACCCCGACATGCTGGAAGACACGCGCGGTGTCTACCTGAAGGACAGCGAAGTCCACTCAAGCGCCGTGCTGGACGAAGTATCGAGGGTCGCCAGCGACTACAACGTGCCATGCGACGTGGTGCAGCGCCGCTCCGACCAGCCCTACGAAACCATTGTCGCCACCGCCATCGACTACGGCTGCGACATGATCGCGATGGCGACCCACGGCTACAAAGGCGTGAAAGGCATGCTGCTGGGGAGCGAGACGCACCGCGTGCTGCTTAACACACCGGTGCCGGTGCTGGTGTTCCGGCCCCAGTAAACTGAGGCAAAAACGCCACAAGTTGCCAAGAGATTTATGACGCCCCCGTCATATAAGGCTTTCAAATCCGGACAAATCACCAGAATTGTTCAAAGTGGGACAATTCAAACCGGTATATAAGGCCTGCGTCTTAATCGCAAAGCTTTTCCGTATTTGTCGCCGCTCCCGTGCTGCCGCATATTCTCGCGCATTATCACAGCACGGGGAAAACCATGACTTTCGCATTTCGCAAACTTGCGATGGCCGCCGCACTGGCCGCCATCGGCACCGCCCAGGCCTCCACCGCCGACCACCACGAGTTCGAAGCCACGCTGCACGCGCCTTACCGCGCTGTCGCCGGCGCCAATGAAGCGCGCAGCTTCAAGCTCGATTTCAGCTACCCTGACGTCAAGGGCGCCCAGTCCGTGAGCTGGGTGCTGGAAGTCGTCGCGCCGAACGGCAGCGTGGTGGAGCGCTGGACCGGCGTCGAACGCCTGCAGGACAAGCCAGTCACCGTCAACGTCGAATGGGCCGGCCGCAACCGCCGTAACGCCCTGCCGAACGGCATCTACAAGGCCCGCCTGCGCGCCATCTCCGAAGACGCGCAGCGCGGCCTGGCCTCCGGCGCCGACGCAGTACTGCGCCGCATCGCAGGCCATGAAGGCGAAATCCACGACCAGGAATGGGAAATCGCCATCGGCCAGCAGCCGCAGGCCAAGCCTTCCACTGCGCCAAGCCTGATGTCCATCGCCGCAGCACCGTCGTCCCTGCCCTATACGGTCTACTTCGGCAATATGCACAGCCAGACCAATCACAGCGACGGCGGCGGCGACCTGTCCGCCTGCACCGGCGCACAAAACCCGCAATCGGCTGCCTACGGACCGACCGACGCCTTCAACTACGCGAAGAACAAGGGCCTGGACTTCCTGATGGCCTCCGAACATAACCACATGTACGACGGTTCGGACTCCACCAACACTTCCGCCGACCCGGCCACGGCCAAGGCCCTGTACCAGGCCGGCCTGTCGGAAGCGGCCAGCTTCAACAGCGCCAACCCGAACTTCCTGGCGATCTACGGCATGGAATGGGGCGTCATCAACAACGGCGGCCACATGAACATCCTGAACTCGAACGAGCTGCTGGGCTGGGAGAGCAACAGCTCCGGCCAACTGATCGCCGACACCTACACCGCCAAGAACGACTACGCCAGCCTGTACACCCTGATGCGCCAGCGCGGCTGGCTGGGCCAGTTCAACCACCCGTCGTCCAGCGGCCAGTTCCTGGTCAACAGCGTGCCGCTTGGCTACACCGCTGACGGCGACGAAGCGATGGCGTTGTGCGAAGTGATGAATACTTCCGCCTTCTCCACCAACACCACCGAAACCGAAACAAGTCGCAGCAATTACGAGGGCGCCTGCAAGAAGGCGCTGGAAGCCGGCTTCCACGTCGCCTTCAGCACCGACCAGGACAACCATTGCGCCAACTGGGGCGCTTCCTACACCAACCGCACCGGCGTGCTGATCCCGAACGGCACCGCGCTGAGCACGGCCAGCTTCATGGACGCGATCCGCGCCCGCCGTGTCTTTGCGACCATGGACAAGACTTCGCAACTGGTGCTGACCGCCAACGGCCACGTCATGGGCGAGCGCTTTACCAACAGCGGGCCGCTGAACCTGGTGGCGAACTTCACCAGCAGCT
The DNA here is from genome assembly GCF_049913285.1 of Pseudoduganella sp. S-14. Taxonomy (GTDB): domain Bacteria; phylum Pseudomonadota; class Gammaproteobacteria; order Burkholderiales; family Burkholderiaceae_D; genus Rugamonas. Next base: position 3,018,707 of record NZ_CP183991.1, on the reverse strand, counting down.
CCGGCAAGACCGTATCGACCTCGGAATTCTATGAAGGCGTCCCGGGCCGCAACGGCAGCGTCACCCTGCTCGCCTCCAGCGCCAACACCACCATCACCCCGACCGACGGCGCCCACTTCTACTACGCCAAAGTCACCCAGGACGACGGCAACATCCTGTGGTCGGCGCCGGTCTGGGTGACGCAGCAGGGTTCCACCGGCGGCGACACCGTGGCGCCGACCGTCAGCGCTTCGAGCAGCGGCAGCAGCGGCACCATCACCTTCAACGCCACGGCCACCGACAACGTGGGCGTGACCAAGGTCGAGTTCTACGTGGACGGCGCGCTGAAAGGCAGCGACACCGCTTCGCCATGGTCGTATGCCTTCAACTCCACCGGCGTGAGCAACGGCACCCACGTGCTGACTGCCAAGGCCTTCGACGCCGCCAGTAACAATGCGACGTCTTCGGCGGTCAGCTTCAGCGTGAACAACACCACCACCACGCAACAACTGATGCTGAACAGCGGTTTTGAATCGGGCAGCACCAGCTGGAGCGCGAGCAGCGGCGTGATTACCAACGATTCGTCCGTCTCGGCCCACGCCGGCACCTGGAAAGCCTGGATGAACGGCTACGGCAGCGCCCACACGGACACGCTGTACCAGCAAGTGAGCATCCCATCGACCGCCACCAGCGCCACCCTGGGCTTCTGGCTGAAGATCACTTCCGACGAAACGACCACGACCCAGGCCTACGACACGCTGAAGGTCCAGGTGCGCAACAGCAGCGGTACCGTGCTGGCAACGCTGGCAACCTACTCCAACCTGAACAAGGGTTCGAGCTACGTGCAGCGCACCTTCGACATGAGCGCGTACAAAGGCCAGACCGTGCGCGTCTACTTCGAAGGCGTGGAAGGCTCCACCGTCGCCACGTCCTTCATCGTGGACGACGTGACGCTGAACGTGCAGTAATCCTGCTCAGTTGCGAATCTCGCGCAGGCCCTTGCCAAGCTTGCGCCGCAACAGCGTGCGCAATGTGACGCCGTCGCGATAACCCACCTGCTCGGCGATGCGATCGACATTCTGGTCGCTGGTCTTGAGCAGGTGGACTGCACGTTCGATGCGCAGATCCTGCACATAATTCACGGGCGTCTTGCCCAACACCTCCTGCAGGCGCCGCGCCAGCGTGCGCTTGCTGGTTGCCAGCGCTGCTGCTGCCGCCTCCAGCTTGAATCCCTCCGCCAGGTGTTGTCTCACCCAACGGTCGAAACCCGCGACCAGCGGATCGGCATTGGCCAGGTGGTCGGAAATCACATAGGCCGACTGCGCCGGCCGTGCATCCACCACCAGGTAACGCGCCACCATTGCCGCAAGTTCCGGACTCGCTTGCCGGATCAGGGCCAGCGACATGTCCAGGTGGCTGAGCGCCGCGCCCGCCGTGATGAAATGTCCCGATGCCACCACCATGCGCTGCGCATCCAGCCGCACCAGCGGATACCGCTGGCGGAACATGGGCGTCAGCCACCAGGTCGTCGTTGCTTCCTCGCCATCCAGCAGGCCGCTTTCGGCCAGCACAAAGGTGCCGATGCAGGCGGCTGCAATGCGCACGCCCTGCCCGGCCAGTGCACGCAGCGCGTCGCCGGCATCAGCCACTTCCGCCGACGACAAGGCAGCCTGCAGCGGCACAGGCATCTTGTGCCCGATAGCGGGCAGGATCAGCAGGTCCGGCACAGGCGCCGATGCCAAAGGCTGCACCGGCAACTGCATGCCCTGGGTGCTGCACACCGCAGGGCGGATGCCAGCCAGTGTCGCATTGAAGACCGGCTGCGGCGCTTCCAGCATGGGCGCAAGCTCATTTCGCCAGAGCCACCTGAACGGCCCGATCGCACAAGCCCCGATGGCGCAAGCGCCGGAGTTGTTCGCCACCCCGCCCAGCATCGAGCCGATCGAGGTGCTCGGCCAGAAAGCCGCGTAATTACTGGTCGTCCGAGGAGACGAAGTTGTACTTCTTCTTCAACTCCTCCACTTCCACCTTGTTTGACTGCATGAAGCGGCGGAATTCCTCCACCACCTTCGGATATTTGTGCGAAGACAGGTACCACTGGCCGGAAGCATGCGGCAAGTCCGGGTCGTACAGCACCGGCACTTGCGGCAGCTTGCGAATCTTGGTCCAGTAATGGCGGGCGATGCGCGTGTTCATGTAGGCGCCGTCGACGCGCCGCATGATCAGCTTTTCGTACAGGGCATCGTAGTCGGCAGTCTCCTCGATGCGCAGCGAGCCGGCCGACATCAGTTGCTGGTAAGGATAAGGCGTGAAGCCAAGCGGAATGCCGAGCGTTTTCAGGCGGCCCACGCCCTTGCCAAGATTTTCAGGCCGGACCAGCACGCCGTCGGTAAATTCCAGTACCGGCGCGTAGCTGATTTTCAGTTCCTTCTTCATCTCCACCACCCAGTTCGGGTTGTCCGGAAACGACAGGTCGACCTGGCCGTCGACGAACAGGCGGTCGCGCCGCTTCAGGGGATACGATTCGTAGGTAAAGGTGTAACCCATGTGACGGGCGAAGGCATCGAGGATGTCCTTGCCCAAGCCGCCGTACACGCCGTTCTTCACCTCCGAATACGGCAGCCAGTTCTTGTAATCCTCAACGCCTACGGAGAAGATTGTCTTGTCGGCCGCCTGTGCGGCGCCTGCCAGCAGCAACCCGGCCAACAACCCTCTCCACATGGCGCACCCCCGTCATTCAAGCTGGTAGGCGTAGATGTTGACGACGTTAAACGTGGTGTCGGGCACGTACACGCGCCGGTCGCGCGCGTAGATGAAGAACGGCATCCAGACGCCGCCTACTTCGGGATACTTCTTGAATACAAGCTCTCCCGTTACGTATTCTAGCGTGTCCTCGCCAATGCGGAAGATCTTCAGCGCACGGTTTACCAAATCGTTGACAATCAGGTGTCCCTCCTGGTCCACGCACAGGCTGGCCGGCAGGTAAAACTTGTCGGCATCCTTTTCCAGGTCGTCGCAATAGCCCGCGCGGCCATAGCTCCACAGGCTGTTGCCCTGCCGGTCGAAGACACGGATGCAGTTGTTGAATTGGTCGCACACGAAGACGCGGTCCTGGGCATCGATCGCCACGTCGCAAGGAGCAAAGCTGGCCAGCGGCTCGCCGTCCTCCACCCACTGGAAATTCCTGACGAAGGAAACCAGCCCGGAAGGCTGCAACTGCCACATCGAGATGCGGTTGTTCAGCGAGTCGGCGATATAGATTTCGCCATGGCTGTTCACTTCCAGTCCCTGCGGCGCCTTCAGCGTTCCGTTGCCGCCCAGGCCCTCGCGCCCGAACGGCAGGCCATAGTTCAGCAGGTGCCCGCCCGGCCCGAACTGGAACATCGATACCGTGCAGGCGTTGAAGTTGGTGACAAAGACCAGCGGCGTGCCGGGACAGATTTGCCCGAGCAGCGGCTGCGAAGTGTAATACACCGCCATCGCCAGGCCGCCCGGCATGAAGAAGCCGCGCATCATGTCCTGCAATTGCGCGATCGGGTCGGCCGAGGTGTTGAAGGTCTTCATGCACCAGTTGCCCGAATCGATGTTATAGGACGATGTGGCAGCCCCCGCCAGCGGATCGAGGCGCGCATGATGCTTCAGCTGGTCGTACCAGTATTTGTAAATATTGGCCGTGGCGCTGGCCCAGCTATCGACCCAGTTCGATTGCGGCAAGGTGCCGCTGCCTTCGCGCTTGGGGTCGACCCCGATCACCGCCGTCATGCAATTGAATTGGGAGGTGACGGCCTTTGCCGCCTGGTTGTCGCGCCGGTGGCCGACGGCATCGAGCAGGATCGCATCCTGGTCGCCGCCGTCGCGATCGGGCGCGATGCGCATCTTCAGCACCGTGGATGCAAACGGCTCGGTCACATAGTAGACGTTGGCGTCGGCCGCGGCGCAGATCTGGTATGGGCCGACGAAGACAGCATCTTCCAGCGAACCGTACACCAGGTCGGAAATCGAATGGGCAGCTTGCGGCTTGTGGTTCCACAGCGGCAGCATGCCCTCGACCACCGTCAGCAGCTTGCCGTCGGTATCGTAGACCGTGATCGAATCCTCCACCTGGCCCGGCACGAAGATGCGGTCATTGATCACGCACACCGAGCGCATGACGTTGAACTTCCCGATGCCGGCGGGGTTGCCGAAACTGTGCAGCAGCGACGTCTCGCCGGGACATTGCACGCGTTCGTCCTTGATCGGCCAGGCGGTATCGATCTTCAGCACTTCGTAGTGACCGGTGTTGGCCAGGTACAGGTTGCCGCGCGAGTCCGACGCCAGGCCCTGTGGCCACAGCAGGTCATGCACGCTGTTGGCATCGTCGATAGTGCGGAACTGCAGCACGAATTTGCCCTCCGGCGTGAACTTGACGCAGCGGCTGCGGTCATCGCCTGCGGTGTGGAAGAATTCATCGCACACGTAGACAAAGTGTTCGCCGCCGGCCTCCTTCACGAAGGCGATGCCGTTCGGATCGCTCAGTGGCACGAAACCCTTGCCGTTGATGCCATCGGCCGCGTCGCCGAAGGCGAACTGGAAGTCGACCGAGTGCTCGTCGTATTCGAATACCACGATGCGGCCATTGCCCATATCGGTGCAATACATCAGGTCCTGTTCCGGATGCGGGCAAAGATGGAAAGGCATCAGCAGGCGCCGCGCCTGTTCGCTGCCCTCGCCCGGCGTGTCGATCACGTGCAACAGCGTGTTCAGGTCGGCGGTGAACACCAGCACGCGGCTGTTGCCGGTATCGCACACCCAGACATGGTCGTAATGATCGCGCGCTATGCCGACCGGGGAATTCATGGTGAAGTCGTCCGGCAGTTCGCCGCGCGCCGTGGTGCCCGGCATGACGAGCTCACCGTAGTGCGTAATATGATGAAATTTGCTCATGGCCATCCCTGCCTGTTTATGGAGCATTCCAGTATCCGGGCCGCCCGGAAAATAGGCAACATCGGCAGGAAAGCCCTTAACGGCAAGGACGGCGGGCTATCAAATCACTAGGAGAGTGGATTCAAAATGGTACGGTAGCGGTGAACCAGGCGCGCACTTTCGATGACTTGCCATCGGCATCTTCTCCCTTTGCCCCCGGCGCCGGGTTACGGCCGATCTTGCGCGCCACCTGCAGCTGCAGCACGGTACCGTTCACGCCGCGCCAGTTCGCCCCCAGCCCCGCACCTTTCAGGGTGTAGCTGTTGTCCGGCCCGTTTTCGGCCAGCGCGCCAGCATACAGGCCCTTGTTCAGCCGCACACGGCCAACGTCCACGAAGGCCGACAGGTCGGTGCGCAGCTGCTGCAATTCGTAGTGCAGTTCCGTGGCCAACAGGTGTCCTTCGTCGCCACTGGCCTCGCCTGCCGGATAAGCGCGCACGCGTCCCGGGCCACCCAGCGAAATCTTCTCGCCCGATTCCAGGTTGCGCGACGCGAACTGCCCGCTGGCGTTCAGCAGCAAGCCGAAGTTGCCGGCCAGGCGCTGGAAACGCCCGAGCGAATAAGCCAGGTGGGAAAAGCGGCCCTCCGTGCGGGCGCCGCCGGCATCGGCGGCGGCCGACGCGGCGTTGCCGCCGAGATCCAGGTGGCCCAGGCTGAGTTCCAGGCTGGCCTGGGTCATGGCGTCCTGCTCCTGGCGGCTGAAAGTCACTGCCATCGGCAGTACTTTCACATGCTTGTCGCTGCTCTGCACACCATTGGCAAAGTTCTCGTAACGCTTGTCGTCATAGCCGGTGCGCAGCTGGACATTGGTGCTGCGGCTGCGCAGCAGCGGATAGGTGGCGATCAGTTGCGCTACCGACGCCGTGCCGTGCGCGTCCAGCGCCTTGAAGTCCTCGCCCAGCTTGTAGCGCATGCGCGAGAAGGCGGCGCCTGCCTGCAGGCCCTTGAAGCCCATCGGCGCCACATAGCCTGCGCGGCCATAGCGAAAGCCGTCGCCGGCAGTGGAGGCGAGCAGCGACAACTGGCCGCCATGGCCGCCCAGGTCGTTCAATGCAGCGTTGCCGGTCAAGCGCGTAGCGCCGGTATAGCGATTGCTGGAATTGTCCAGGCTCAGGGAGCCGCTGGCCAGCGGTCCTTCGCTCAATTGCACGGCCAGGTCCGACTCGCCGAGGCCCTGTCCCTGGCTCAACTCGGCGCGCGCGCCCATGCCAGGCAAATCCTGCGTCAGCAGCAGGGCGCGCTCGAGGCGCTGCTCCTGCACCGGCTGGCCTGGCGGCACCAAGGCATCGAGGTAGCGCCGCGCGATCTCCGGCCGCAGGCGTACAGCGCCGTCCGGCACCAGGCGCAACCGAGAAATCCTTCCTTCCAGCACCTGGATGGTTACCTCGCCATCGCCGACTTCCTGCGCCGGCAGGACTGCGCTGGCGATGAAATAGCCGTGCGTGCGGTAATGGTTCGTCACGGCGTTGCAAGCCTGCTGCAATTCGGCGAAGCTCAGTTCACGCCCGGTAAACGGGGCAAGGACGCGCTGCAACTCGGACGGATCGAAAGCACTTGCCCCTTGCAGCGTAAAGCGCCGCACCATCACTTTCTGCGCACCTTGCAGGGCAAGGCCCGGCACGGGGGCCGCATCCGGCACCACTTTTCCGGTCGCCGACGGCTGGCGCACCAGGGCCGGTGGCCGGTTCTGTCCGAGGATGCGGCCAGCGTCCGGCAAGCCTTGCGACTGCGCCAATGCGAGGGCCGGGGCGCCGAGGATGGCAAGCGCCAGGCTGTTCTTGGTATGTTTCTGCACTTCTTGTTCCCTGCTTCGTATCAGTTAGGTGCGCCGGCGCCGTTCACGCCGCCGTCGCGTACCGTTACGCGGCTGCCGCCGCCGATGGTGTACTCACGCGTTTCGCCCGTGTTTTGCGGCGTGGCGGCGGCTGCGTTGTTCGCCGCCCGCACTTTCGCGCGCTGCAACAAGTCCGACAGCCAGCCCCGCTTGTCCTGGGTCGCCGTGCCGCCACCGCTATCGACGGCTGCGACCGGCGCCTCGACCAGGGGATCGCTGTCGCTGGCCAGTTGCGTCCACACGTGCGCCCCCTGCCCCAGCGAGCCTTGCTGCCCTGGCAAGGACTGCCTTGCCGTATTGCCGACGAGGTTCTCGATCTGCTGTGGCACGCGTTTCACGGTCATCACGCCGTTGACGTAGTTGACCGCGTAGTTGGCCAGGCTGTTGCCCTCAATGACGATCGCATAACCGCCAGGAGCCGACTCGCGGGCCGCAGCGGTGCTGGTGCGCACATCGCCCAGCAACGCGGCCGTATCGCCGCCAACGAAGCCGTTGGCCTGCCACGTCAGGGACGGGTTGCTCGCGCCATAGGCGCGCACCTGGTCGTCCGCCTTCACTATCAGTTGCGCCTGGGTGATCGTGCCGCTGGCAATTAGCGAGCTGTCTGCCAGCACATAGTTCGATGCCTGGCCGCTGCCATCCGCCAGGCGGTAACCGCTGGCTATCACCTGCTTGCCGGCGCCGGCGTTGCGGTTATCGAATTGCACGCTCGCCGGTCCCTGCAGCGACAGGCTTTCGCCGTCGACCAGGCCGGACAAGGTCCCGGCGTTCGACAGGACGGCATTGCTGCTGCCATCGTAGGCCTTGTTCGCCACGCTCACGCCGTTGATCGACACCTGGCGTGGATCGATGCGGCCCGCGAGCGTCACATCCGCCGGCAGCACGTAGTTTGACAGGGCGGTGCCGGCGTTGGCGTTCACCGCCCCGGGGGCCAGGTTCGCCTTGACGCTGCTGGCGCCTGCCACGTTGGCGCTGTTGTATTGCCCCTGCAGCGCTCCGACAGAAGCCCCCTCGCCGGATGCAAAGCCAGCCAGGCCGACCTGGCCCGCCGCCACCAGGGCTGAGGTGCTGCCGTCGTACGCCTTGCCCGCAACGCCGTTGACGACGGCAGCCAATGCCTTCGGCGTAATCGACGCCGCGGTCGTTGCGCTACTGTTGCTGACCACATAATTGCCGGCATCCGCGCCGGCCAGCGAAATGCCGGAAACGGATATCGCCTTGCCGTTGCCCGCGTTCTTGTCCGCGAAACCGGCATTGCCGCCCACCTGCAGCCGGTCGCCTGCAAGGCGGTCGTCGCCAAAGGTCACGCTTGCAGCCAGCGAACCGTCGTACACCTTGTCCAGGCCGGCCGCGCTGACCACCAATGCGCGCGGAGCAATGCTTGCCGTTGAATTGGCAACGAAGGACACGGCGTAATTGCCGGCATCGGCGCCGCCGAGGCTGAGGCCGGACAGGACCACTGCCTTGTTGCTGCCGGCGTTTTTGTCGGCAAAGCTGCCGATGCCGCCAGCCAGTGCCAGCTGGTCGCCTGCCACACGGTCATCCCCCAGCAGGACCACCGAAGTGGCGGTGCTGGCGTCGTAGACCTTGTCGGTTGCAGCGACGTTGGCAGTCAGGACGCGCGGCGTAATGGAGCCGGTGCCGGCCAATGTGGTGGAAATGAGCTGGTAATTGCCGGCATCGCTGCCGGACAAGGCCAGCCCGGCCACTGTCAACGCCTTTGCGTTACCGGCATTCTTGTCGGCGAAACTGCCTCTGCCGCCGATTGCCAGCACGTCTCCCGCCAGGCGGTCGTCCCCGAAGCTGAGCGCTACCGCGGTGCCGCCATCGTAAATCTTGCTGCCCTGCGCGCTGACGTTGAGCGTGCGGGCAGCGATATCTGCCGTGCTGCTGACGCTATTCGAAGCCAGCGCATAGTTGCCGGCATCGGCGCCGGACAGCACCAGGCCGCTGACAACGACAGTCTTGCCGCTGCCTGCGTTCTTGTCGGCGAAAGCGGCATTGCCGCCCACCGACAGCTGGTCGCCAGCCAGGCGGTTGTCGGTAAAGCTTGCGCTGGCGGACAGGCTGCCGTCATACACCTTGTTCGAAACCTGGGTGCCCACCGCCAGCAAACGTGCAGTGATATCACCGGTGGCAGCGGCATTGGGCGATGCCAGCGCATAGTTGCCGGCATCGGCGCCGCCGATGGAAATGCCGCTGACGCTGATCGCTTTGCCAGTGCCGGCATTCTTGTCGGCGAAGCTTGCGCTGCCATAGCCAAGCGAGATCGCATCGCCGGCAACACGGTCGTCGCCCAGCGTCACGGTAGCGGCCATGCCCTGGTCATACACCTTGTTGACACCGGTGGCCGTTGCGTTCAGGGTGCGCGCGCCGATGTCGGCCCTGGTGGCAAGCGAGCCCGATGCCAGCACGTAGTTGCCGGCATCGGTGCCGGACAGCGTAATGCCGCTCACGCCGACATCCTTCGCGATGCCCACCTTCTTGTCGGCAAATGCCGCGTTGCCATTCACCGACAGGACGTCGCCGCCGACGCGGTCGTCGCCAAAAGCCACTGCGGCAGTGCGGCTGCCATCGTACACGCGGTTCACGCCGGTGGCCGTCACCACCAGCGTGCGTGCCGCGATATCCGCGATACCAGTGACAGTGCCGGAAGCCAGCACATAGTTGCCCGCATCGGCGCCGCCGGTGATGGATACGCCGCTCACGTTGACGGTCTTGCCGCTGCCGGCATCCTTGTTGGCGAAACTGGCGCTTGCGCTGCCCAACGACACGATGTCGCCGTTCAAGGCGTCGCTTGCCAGACCGACTGCCGCGTCGGTCGTCCCGTCATAGGTCTTGCCGCCGCCGGTCATGCTGACATTCAGCGTGCGGCGCACAATATCCGCCTTGGTTGCGGCCAGGCTGGACGAGAGCACATAATTGCCCGCATCGCCCCCCGACAGGGAAATGCCGGTCACGCTGACATCCCTGGCGTTGCCTGCACTCTTGTCGGCGAATGCGGCATTGCCGCCGATCGACATCACGTCGCCGGCCACGCGGTCGTCGCCGAAAGCCACCGTAGCAGCCTGCGTGCCGTCGTACACCTTGTTATTGCCGGTGGCCGTCACATGCAGCGTGCGTGCCGTGATCGCGGCCGTGGTGCTGGCAGTCGGCGCGGCCAGCGAGTAGTTGCCCGCGTCGGCACCGGTCAGTAGCAGGCCGCTGGCCGTAACGGTTTTGCCGGCGCCTGCGTTTTTGTTGGCGAATACGGCATTGCCCGAAACCGTCAGCACATCGCTGCCGAGCCGGTCGTCGGCAAAGGTTGCAGTTGCCGACACGCCACCGTCGTACACTTTATCGGAGACGCTGACGCCAACCACCAGCTGGCGCGCCGTGATCCTGGCCGTGGCCGAAGCGGAGGTCGATCCCAGCACATAATTGGCCGCATCGGCGCCGGACAGCGAAAGGCCGCTCACCTGGACGCCCTTGCCGGCACCGACGTTCTTGTCCGTGAATTGAGCACCGGTATAGATGACGGCAAGCGCGTCGCTGCCCAGGCGATCGTCGCTGAACGAGGCAATGGCATTGACCGAGCTGTCGTACACCTTGTCGGCGGCTGCGGCGCTCACGTGCAGCATGCGCGGCGTGATGTCGGCGCTGGTGGTTGCGGTGGTCGAGCCCAGCGAATAGTTGCCGGCGTCGGCGCCGGACAGCGACAAGCCAGCGACCGTAACGCCCTTGCCGTAGCCCGCGTTCTTGTTGAAGAACTTGCTGGACGTGAAAGTTGCGCTCAACTGGTCCCCGACAACCCGGTTATCGGCCAGCGTCACGGAAGCGGAATCCAGGCCGTCATAGACCTTGTTGATGCCTGTCGCCGTCACGCTCAGCTGCCTCGGGGTCACCGTCAGCTGGCCGCCGCCATTGAACGTGATGTTATAACCCAGTTTGCTCGCCAGGTCGCCCTGGTTCAAGGCATAGGTGCCGGCGTTCCTGGTAAATCCGGTAGCGCCGGCAGAACCCGTAAGGTCGTACGAGTCGCCATCGATATAGCCCTTGACGTTATTGACAAATGCCGGCAGGGCAGCGCTGCCGTCGTACACCCTGGAGGCCGATTGCGCAGTAACGACGAGGGTTGGCGACTCCTTGTACATGAACCAGTTGCCGCCATCGGCCGTATAAGCCGGCGCGACGTTGTCGTAGGCCTGGTTGTAGTGCTTGCTGTAGCCGCTCATGCCCTCCAGCGTATTCTGGGTTGTATCGGAATACACGTGGTAGTAGCCGTTGACACCACCCCGCAGGGCGCTGCTGCCCGCATTGTTGATGAAGCTGCCGCCCGATGAGCCATGGGCAGCCACGGTAACAGTCACGCCGCTGCCAGCAGAACCAGCCAGGCTGCCGCCCGCGTTGATCACGATATCGCTGCCTGCGCTCGTTCCGCGGTTGATCACCGTAACGCGCCGGCCGCTCACTGCGCCGCCAACGGTGATGTCGCCGCTGTCATGGTTGGCCTGGCCGGCGCCCGTATGGATGGTCATGTTGACCTCGCCGGCCCTGATGGCTGTGCCGTCCGCCACCGTGATCGCCGCCTTGCCGGCGCCGCGGTACCCGCTGACTACGCCGGCGGCAGTCCCGGCATTGGCCACGACGTCAAGCGTGCCTCCCATCGTGATGTCGGACTTCAGGTCGATGCTGCGGCCAGCCTGCAGGGTCAGCCGGCCATTGCCTGCGGCATTGATCGCGTTGCCTGCATCCCAGGTGATGTCGTTGTTCGCCTGCAGCGTGATGTCCGTGCCGTCGGCCAGCGCCGCTGCAAGCTTTTGTGCATCCACTGCGGCGTTGACGCCTGCCTTGGGATAGCCTTGATTGAATGCCAGGGACCCGCCGGCCGGGGCCCGCAGCAGGCGGAACAGGCTGAGCGCGCCGGTCCACGGATCGTTGCCGTCGGCCGCACTGGCACGCGGCTGCGCGATCGCCATCGCGTCGCCGGCCCCGTTCATGGCGACGGCAAAGCCGAAGTTGCCGAATTCGTCGATATCCAGGCTGGCGTTTGCGCCCTGCAGGTATTCGCGCCCTATGACGGCGGTCACGGCAGGCGATACGAAGTTGCCGCTGTAGTCGATGACGCGCACCGCGCCCGGACCGGTGGTCGCGCTGCCAAGTCCGCCATTGCTCGGCGAACCGACCGCCAGTCGCGTACCGGCATCGTTCATGGCGAGGGAAGCGCCAAAACTCTCGCCTTCGACCAGGGCGATATCGAGCTTGCTGCCGTCCTGGCCGATCGTGCCGGCCAACACCGGTGTATCAAACGGCGTGGTGTACAGGTAAACCGTGCCGCGGGCATTATTCTCGCCAGGGGCTCCGACTGCCAACTGGGTGCCGGCATCGTTCAGCGCCACGGCCGTACCGTACTGCACGTCGGGCGCCGTACCGCCGCTCAAGCTCTGCGCATACGCAAAGGTGCCTGCCGTGGCCTTGTACAGTTCAACCTTGTTGTTGTACAAGGCGCCGACTGCCAGCTTGTCGCCGGCCCCGTTCAGGGCGACCGACACGCCGAAGGCATTGCCGCCCGGGTCGACAGCCGTGATGGTCTGCTTCAATGCGGGCGCCGCGAAGCCGTCGCCGAGGGCGAAGGTATAGACCTTGCCCGCCAGGTCTTCGCCCAACGCGCCCACTGCCATGACCGTGCCGGCGCCGTTCAGCGCGACCGAGGTACCGAAGGAATCGTTGCCGGTCAGCTTGGCCGACAGATTGTAGTTGTTACCCCCGGTGTAGCCGTAGCCGATGGTGCCCGCCAGCGTGCCGCCGCTGAACTTGTCGTCGCTGAAGGTGAACAGGCGCACCGCGCCATAGGTCACCCCGGCAGCGCCGCCGATGCCGGCGTCGAATGGTGCGCCAACGGCCAGCCCCTTGCCGTCGGAAGTGAGCGCCACGCTGGAGCCGAAAGTGTCGCCTGTGTTCAGGCCGGCCACATCCTGGTTCTTGCCGCCGCTGAAGCCCTTGCCGATTGCCGCCTCAAAGGTCCACTGGTTGGCGAAACTGCCGATCACGATATTCTTCGGGTCCAGCAGCAGGCTGCCGCCTTTGCCGATCTCGAGCCGCTCCAGGCCCACATGGCGCAGGTCCTCATGCGAAGAGATCTCCACCGCACCGCCGCGCGACTGGCCGCCGGCCTTGACGGCGCCCAGCATGGTGGTCTGCCGGTCCGACCAGACAATCGCCGTGCCGCCCTGACCCGCCCAGCCGCGCGCCGAGACGTCCAGCACGGTGCTGTCGTTGAGGAAGGTGGCGTCGGCATTGCCAATGCCGGCCGTGGTCCCCCAACGGGCAGTAAAGCGATCCGCATCCGGCGCATCGTCGCGCTTGGCGCCGCCCTGGAATGCGCCGCCAACGCGTACCAGGCCGCCCTGGGTGGCGCCCGAAGCATCGACTGTGGCGCCCATCAGGCGCACGTCGGCGCCGCTGATGTCGACGCGGCCGCCTTTGCCTGCGACGCCGCGCGCCGCCTGCCGGCCGGAAGACAACAGGCTGCCGCCCGCACGCAGCGACACGGTGCCGCCATCTGTTGTGCCACTGGCGTCAGCCGACGCCGCACTGTTCTCCACCAGGCTGGCGCCGGAGGACAAGCTGATATTGCCGCCCAGCCCGTCCCTGCCTGCAGCGGACAAGGCCGACGCCGCAGACAGGTCGCGCTCCGCCTTCACTTCAATGGCGCCGCCCCGTGCGCCGTCGCTGCGAACGGCGCCATCGAGCGCGACGAAACCACCTTCGACCTGGATCCTGCCCCCCTGCCCCCGGGTGGCCGAAGCATCAAGCTGGCCAGCGTGCACCTGGCCGTCGCCGACCAGGCGGATCGTCCCGCCGTCGGCAAGCAAGCCCCGCGCCTGTACCAGGCCGGCGTTATTGACAGTGGAGCGCGCCAGCGCATCGGCAGCTTTGGCCGTCAGCACCACCTGGCCGCCGTCGGCTTGCAGCAGGCCCTTGTTTTCGGCCAGCGCATCAAGCGCGCCCTTTTCCACCCGCACGGCAATCAAGCCATCGCCGCGGAAGTCCAGTCCGACCGCATTGCCCGCCGCCAGCGCAATGCTGCCGCCGTGGGCCTTGATGGCGCCGGTATTGGAGACAGCCGGCGCCAGCAGCGCGACAATCCCGCCCCCGGCATTGATGCTGCCCTCATTGCGCACGGCGGCCGTGCCGCTGCCGCTGAAGTTGTAGCTGCCCGACAGGAAGGACTGGTCCGAAATGCCAAGGCTGGTGGCAACCAGGCCGCCCACGTTGACCTGGGCGCCAGCGCCGAACAGCACGCCCTGCGGATTCACCAGGAACACCTTGCCGTTGGACGACAGCTTGCCGAAGATCGCGCTTGCCTCGCCGCCCACGACGCGGTTCAACGCCACGGCCGATGCGTTGGGCTGGTTGAAACGCACCTGAGCCTCGGCGCCGATGTTGAAACCCTGCCAGTTCATGATCGCCTGTTGCGTGGCTTGGCTGACGGTCATGCTGTTGCCCTGCACATTCACGCCCGCCTGGCCCGCCACCAGCTGCATGCCGTTTGGCAGTGCGTTGGCCGGCGGCGCCCCGGCATTGGCCGCTCCCGCCATCGCAAGGCTGCCCGCCAGCACGGCAACGGCACGGCGGCGAACGCCGCCCTTGCCGTGGCTGCGCGAACCTTCGGCAACGGCGACCCAGCAGCGGTGCACCGCGCTCCAGACGAGGCGGTAAAAACGGTTGGCGGAAGCGTGTTTGTGCATGGTGTTTCCTTAAACGTGCAGGTTGAAGTCGGCGCGCAGCGTCACGCGGGCGCCCTGGCGCGCCGCCGGCTGCAGGAACACCAGCTGGCGGCCTGTCGCTTCATTTTCGATTTCATAGCTGCCAGCCTTGATGGCCGGCTGGGCGGCTGCAGAGAACACCAGCGTAAATTGCCTGGCTTCCGCGCCTTCCGGTGCGAGCCTGGCGCTCACAACCGCCTCCGCCATGATGGGCAGCGCGCGGTACTCCGGATGGTTCAGCCAGAACTGCCGGCCCACCAGGCTTTCCGCGGCGCCGCGGCGCCAGGCAAAGCCGCTGCCGCCCTCTTGCGCGCGCACGGCCGGTGCGCCCAGGCCAAGGCCCGCCACCAGCAAGGATCCGCCGCCCGCCTTCAACAGGGTGCGCCGGGAAGTCACTCGATCAGTCATCATTGTTCTCCCATTCCATGGTCCGGTGCATGCCGGACATTCCAGTTTCCTTGAAGCCGAGGCGCCTATACAGCGTCCCGGCCCGATTATTCAGTGCTACGTGCAGGCGCAGCGGCAGTCCCGCGCCGCAGGCTTCCCGCTGCAGGCCGCGCAGCAGCACGCTGCCGATGCCGCGTCCGCAGCATGCCGGCAACAGTGCAATGTCGACCAGCCAAAGCGCCCCGCCCGACTGCGCCACCACCATCCGGCCGACCGCGGCGCCTTCGCATTCAACGATGTCGCAGCGGGCGCCAGGAAAGTCTTGCAGGTAGGAGTGCCGCTGCGCGACGAACTGCATGTCGAGCAAGGCCTGCAGCATCGGCTGCGGCAGGCCAGGTAACTCGCGCAACCGCACTGCGCCGAACAGCCCGCGCAGGAACTCGTGGTCGCCGCCCGACTCGGGGCGCAACGTCACGTTCATCACGGACGCGGCGGGAACACGCCCTGCAACGCGATACAGAACGCCAGGCCCAGGTAAGGCTGGCAATTGTTATGCGGCTGGCTGCTGCCGGCCGTGGCCAGGACATCCGGGCGCATCGGCTGCATGCCGCTGGTGGTCTTGCTGTACACCTGGTTTGATAGCGCCGATTTGGCGAAGCCGCTGGAAGGGCCAGGCGCCATCTGGTCGGCCGCCACCGTGGTCGCCTGCAAATTGTGGCTATGCGCCGGCACTTCGGTTTCCTGCAGGGTGACGTATGCACTGCCGCCGCTTTCGCCAAGGTAGCGCGGCGACAGGCCAGCGCCCTGGCCCGGATGCAGCGGCGTGCGCCCGTTCAGGTCGGGCAAGGCGAAGGTGCTCTTGCCGTCGCCGCCGTACGTCGTGCCCAGCAGGGAAAACAGCGCCGTGTTCTGCGCGATGGACATCATCTGGCCGTCGCACCTGGCCCAGCCCTGCGGCACGACAGCGCCGGGGAACATGCGGATTTCTGCTACGAATGCTGAAGTCATCGGAAGCTCCTCAGTTAGGGTTCGGGAAGACCCCGTACAACGAAATGATGAAATGCAGGCCCAGGTACGGCGCCATGTTGTCGTGCGGCTGCGAAGCGCCAGCCGGCGTGATTGCGTTGGCGGCCATGGGCTGCACATTGTTGTCGGAACGGCCGTAGATGGCCGAGGCGCTCGTCACGGTCGCGGCCGGGAAGCCGGTAAAATTGGTGTAGGCCCCGCTGCCGCGCTCGCTGCTGCCGACGATGGTGTGCGTATGGTTCGGGATCTGCTGCACGGTCAGGGTCACCGACTCGGCGCCGCTCTTCTCGCCGATCTGGATGCTGCGGCCCGCCAGCGTGCCGTTGTGCACCGGCACCCGCCCCTGCATGTCCGGCAATGCAAAAGTGCTCTGGCCGTCGCCGCCATACGTGGTGCCGATCAGCTGGAACAGCGTCGCGTTGTCAGAAATAGCCATCAGCTGGCCGTCGCAGAAGGCCCAGCCAGCCGGCGCGAAATTACCGGCAAACAGGCGAATTTCGCCGACATAGGGATCAGACATGATCGCCTCCGATTAAGTAGATGAAGGAAATACGCCCTGCAGCGCAATGATGAAATTCAGCGCCAGGTAGGGTTGCGTGTTCTCGTGCGCCTGCGAGCCGCCGATGCTCGACACCTGGGTCGGTACCAGGCCGACATTGGGGCTGCCGTTGAAGACATCCGCACTCAGGCGGCCCTTGCGCGCCAAAAGCGCGCCATTCGGATCGCTGCTGTTGGCCAGGGCCGTACTGGCGTTCAGGCGATGGCTGTGGGCGGGCAGCTCGGCCTGGGTCAGCGTATGCGCAAACTCGCCTCCCGCCTCGCCGCGCATCATGATGTCGCCGTCATGCACCGGCATCCGGCCGCGCAGGTCCGGCAGCGCGAAGTAGACCCGGCCGTCGCCGCCATAGGTGGTCCCCAGCAGGGAGAACAGGGCCTGGTTTTGATTGATTGGCAACAATTGCCCATCGCACTTCGCCCACCCTTTGGGCGCATAGTTAAATGAGACGAGCCTGATCTCGCTCAGGTATGGCTCTGCCATAAGAACTCCTGGTGGATTAATTGTTAAATGTGGCGTGGTATTGCACACGGCTGCCATCGCGGCCAGCCGGCACGATGAACAGCGCCTGCGCCGCATCGCCGGGCCGTTCGAGGACTACTGTCTGCTGCGAGATCTCCGCTTCGGCAGGACCTTGGAAAGTCAGCGAAAACACCTGCGGATGGGCCGATGGCGCGACGTCCGACAGGGTCAGCGTCAGCGCGGTACCGGCGATGGAGAATTCGGCCCCGAGGCGGGCCTGGAAGTAGCTGACAACTGTCGACACGGCAATCCTGATTGCTTTCTAATATTGAAAAAACTTCACATTGTACGATGAAATTTCCTTAAGCTGGATTACATTTTTGACATAAAGCGATATGGTTTTGCTACAACAATGGTTTCAAATAGTGAAACGCAAGTGAATGCAAAGTTTATACTTGCCGGGATGAAGCCCGTCTCCCCTACGGCGTGAATCGTCATGAACCGTGCCCAGCAGCCCCGTTACCAGCAAGCCGAGGACCGGTGGTTCAAATGACCCGCTCGATCGCCGCGCGCCTGTTGCGCATCATCTTTGGCTGCTACTTCATCGTGACGGTGGTGGTGACCCTTATCCAGCTCACCGCGGAGTACCGGCACACCCGTACCCGCGTCGAGAGCGAAATCGAAGCCATGCAGCACACCTTCGGCCCCGGCATCGCCGACGCCATGTGGCGCTTTAACGATGACATCATGCGCGGCATCCTGGCCGGCATGAAAGAGCTGCCGATCGTGGTGGGGATCAAGGTCGTCGACGACCAGGGCAAACTGGTACGCGCGGTCGGCACCGTGCTCGATGAAGACGGCAGGCATATGCAAGCCCAGCCCGATGGCCGTCTGGCGCCGCCGCAGGGCAACGACGGCCTGTTCGGCCAGATCTTCAGCCGCGAATTCCCGATTTCGTACACGCTTGAAAACGGCACGCCGCAGGAAATCGGCAAGTGGACGGTCTATTCCAACCGGCGCATCATCCTGGGCCAGGTCGAATACGGCTTCTTCCTGATCCTGGTGAATTCAGTGATCAAGACCCTCGCGCTGTGGTTCATCTTCGTGCTGGTGGTACGGCACTGGCTGGGCAAGCCGCTGCAGCAACTGAGCGATTATGTCGGCCACCTGAACATCGACAATCTTGGCAGCACGCCGCTGCAGCTGCAACATGGAGGCAACACGGAGCTGGACCTGCTGGCCAACAAGATCAACGAAATGCGCGAGAACATCCTGACCGGGCTGTCGGAGAGGGCCGTGCTGTATGAAGAACTGGCCGTTCTCAACGAATCACTGGAACGGCGCGTGGCCGAACGCACCGAAGCGGCGCGGCATGCGCAGGACGAACTGGCGCGCAGCGAGCGGCTGGCGGCCCTGGGTTCGATGGTGGCCGGCATTGCACATGAACTCAACACGCCGATCGGCAACAGCCTGGTTGCCGCCAGCACCCTGCACGACAAGATCGATGCGCTGGGCCGGCGTTTCGAGGGCGGCCTGCGGCGCTCGGACATGCAGCAGTTCCTCGACGAAGCCGACGGCATCGGCCTGCTCCTGACGCGCAACATCGAGCGCGCGGCCAGCCTGGTATCGAGCTTCAAGCAGGTGGCAGTGGACCGCACCAGTTCCCAGCGCCGCAAGTTCGACCTTGGCGCCGTCATCCAGGAGAACATGAACACCTTGTCGCCGGTGCTGCGCAAGACGCCCTACCAAATCACGGTGGACGTTGCTGCCCTGGTGGCGATGGACAGCTACCCCGGCCCGCTGGGCCAGGTATTGGCAGCCCTGGTGAACAACGCCATCATGCACGGCTTCCACAATCGCGATCACGGCCGCTTGTCGATCACCGTGCCGGTGCCTTGCGGCGATCAGGCCGAGATCGTCATCAGCGACGACGGCGCCGGCATTGCGTCCGGCCACCTCAATCGCATCTTCGATCCCTTCTTCACCACCCGCATGAGCGAAGGCAGTTCAGGACTGGGCCTGAACATCGTGCACAATATCGTCACCACCATCCTGGGCGGCAAGATCCACGTCGACAGCATGCCCGGCGTGGGCACCACCTTCCGCATCACGATTCCGCTGGATGCGCCGATGCACCACGAAGAACCGATTATTCCGCGGGCCTGAGCAGGACCGGCACTTCCTTGAAGGCCGGCGTGGCCGAACCGCGCGCCACCAACTCAGGGGAAACCAGCGGCGTCAATTCGGGGAAATAGCCGAACACGTCGCCATCGGGCACGTCATGCTGCACCAGCTGGTAGCCGCTGCATTTGCGCGCGATGCCGTCCGGGGATGCCGCGTGCACGTCCACCAGCTGGCCGTCGCGCAGGCCGAGGCGCGCCATCGTCGCAGCGGAAATGAACAGCACCTTGCGCGTATGGTGCACGCCGCGGTAGCGGTCCACCTCGCCCGTGGTGTCGCGATAGACGGTGGTGTTGTACTGCCGGTGCGCGCGCACGGTGGCCAGGCAAAGCACCTCTTCGCCAAAGGATGCGCGGGCACGGCCCATGATGGTGTCCTGCGGCAGCGCGATAGCGGTAAATTGCGCCTTGCCGCTGGCAGTCTTCCACTCGCGGTTGCGCGCGCTGTTCGGCAGGTGGAAGCCGCGCGGCTGCGCTATGCGGTCGTTGTACTTCTCAAAGCCCGCCACGGCGGTGCTGGCGACCTGCTCGATCAGCGAACGCGTCACGCGGTAATCGCTGCCCATGGCCTGCCAGTCGATCGCGGGCGTCGGCGGCGTGCCTGCCGCCAGCGTGTGGCGCGCCAGCTCGGTGACGATATGCGGCTCCGAACGCAGCTTGGCGCTGGCCGGGTCGCTGCGCCCTGCCGACGCGTGCACCATGCTGGCCGTGTCTTCCACGCTGACGAACTGGCGGGCGCCTTGCTGCTCGTCGCGCTCGGTGCGGCTCAGGCAAGGCAGCAGCAAGCCGAT
The DNA here is from genome assembly GCF_049913285.1 of Pseudoduganella sp. S-14. Taxonomy (GTDB): domain Bacteria; phylum Pseudomonadota; class Gammaproteobacteria; order Burkholderiales; family Burkholderiaceae_D; genus Rugamonas. The sequence continues at coordinate 2,998,782 of NZ_CP183991.1, read as the reverse complement.
CTGTCCCGGATGCAGGTGGGTGCGATTCAGCTTGGTCGCGATATGCACCGTCAACTGCAATCGCTCCATCGCCTGCAGCACGCGCGGCGTATCCGGCCCGGCCACGGCAAAATTGCCGCCCAGGCCAAGGAAGGCATGCACCGAACCGTCCATGATGCCCTTGATGGCCGCTACCGCGTCGAGGCCATGCTCGGCCGGCGGCGTAAAGCCGAACACACGTTGCAGGCCCTCCAGCCATTCCTTCTTTGGCCGGTTGGTCACGCCCACGGTGCGGTCGCCCTGCACGTTCGAGTGGCCGCGCACCGGCATCAGGCCCGCGCCCGGCTTGCCCACATTGCCGCGCAGGAGCATCAGGTTGACCAGCATCTGGATCGTCTCGACCGCATGCTCATGCTGGGTCAGGCCCATGCACCAGGTGGCGATGGTGGCCCTGGAGGCGATATAGATTGCCGCCGCCTTTTCAATCTGCTCGCGCGGCAGGCCGCTATCGTGCTCCACCTGGGGCCACGACTGCGCGCGCACGGCGGCCGCGAATCCTTCGAAACCGCTGGTGTGGCGCGCGATGAAGTCGCGGTCCAGCACCTTGCCGCCCGCATCCTCCGCCTCCAGCACGGCCTTGCACATGCCGGTAATGGCCGCCAGGTCGCCGCCCACGCGCACCTGGAAATACTCGCTGGCGATGCGGGTGCCGCGCCCGGTCAGGGTTTCGAGCGGCGATTGCGGGTCGGCGAAACCGCGCAAGCCCGGCTCCAGCATCGGGTTAAAGGCAGCAATGCGGCATCCGCGCAGCGAAGCTTCGCGCAAGTCGCCCAGCATGCGCGGATGGTTGGTGGCAGGGTTCTGGCCGAATACGAAGATCGCCTCCGCATGTTCGAAGTCCTCGCGCGTGACGGTGGACTTGCCCACGCCCAGCGTCGTGCCCAGCGCCATGCCGGACGACTCGTGGCAGTAGTTGGACGAGTCGGGCATGTTATTGGTGCCGAACGCGCGCGCAAACAATTGATAGGGGAACGCCGCCTCATTGCTGCTGCGGCCAGATGCATAGAACACGGCGCGGCCCGGCGCATCGAGCGCACGCAGCGCGCCCGCAGCGAGCTTGAACGCATCATCCCACTCGATCTCGCGGTAGGTATCGCTGGCGCGGTCGTACAGCATGGGCGCGGTCAGGCGGCCAAAGCCCTCCAGCTCCCACTCGGCGCGGCTACGCAGCGCCGCCACGGGATTGGCCGCAAAGAATTCCGGCGTGGCGCGGCGTGCCGTTGATTCATGCGCAATCGCCCACGCGCCCTGTTCGCAGAAATCAACTGCCTTGTCCTTGGGCGAATCCGGATAGGCGCAACCCGGGCAATCCACCCCGCCCGGCTGGTTCAATCGCGGCAGTACTTTCAACGCCGGCAGCGGGCTGTTGCTGCGCAATGCCTTGGCGGTGCCGTGCAGCGAGCCAAGGCCGCCAGCGGGTTTGTCGTAGAAGCGAATCGGATGCTGCACAAGAATCTCCGGCCATTCTGTCAAGCCCGCGATGTTAACATATGAATGTCGGGGTCAGGTCTGGCAATCGGACAAAAAGCGCACGAGCGTTCAGGGAATGGCGGATTGCCAGACCTCGTATATTGAATCTGCACCTTTGGAAGAAGATATTAGGATTCTGAAGGCGGCGGGGCAAGGTCTCACCGAACAGAGTGGAAGCCATTGAGCTTGTGGGTCAGATAGGTGACCTTGCCCACTTGTTCATCTGGACGCCGGACGGTATCTTAGGTCGCCCCTTGGGTAAGCCTGCATACGAGAAAGGTGGACGAGATGAATACGCCGGTCGTAGGGATTGATGTCAGCAAGCGTAAGTTGGATGTAGCCTTGCTAGTTGATGGCAAAGTCAAGGCGAAAGCAGTTCCGAACTCCCAAGAAGGATTCGCAGAGCTGGAAGTCTGGCTGAACAAGCAGAAGATTTCTCTGCTGGAAACCCATATTTGCCTTGAGTCGACAGGCGTCTATAGCGAACCTATCGCCCTGTATTGGTTTGACAAAGGGATTAAAGTCAGCTTGGTCAATCCGAACTGCATCAAAAGTTTTGGCAGCAGCGAGAATATCCGCAACAAGAACGACCAAGTTGATGCTGGATTAATTGCTCGCTACTGTGCAGCGATGGCGCCGCCATCTTGGGATGCGCCATCACGTGAACAGCGCCAGTTACGGGCCTGGGGCAACAGGCTGACTGCACTTCAAGATATGCGCCAGCAGGAGTTGAATCGTTTAGAAGCGCATGAAACAGCCAAACAACAGGATGTTATCCCTCATGTCCAGGCTCATATCAAATGGCTGGATGCGCAAATTGCGCAAATAGCACGGGATATCGACGATCACATTGACCGCCATCCAGGGCTTAAACAGGATGCAGAGCTCATTGAAAGCATTCCCGGGCTAGGCCGTACGACAGCGGTAAAGGTCTTAGGCCACGTGGGGGATGTTCGGCGCTTCGGAAATGCGAAGGCGCTTGCAGCGTTCATCGGGGTCACACCCAGGCAACGACAATCCGGAACCTCAATACGAGGCCGGACAATGATGACTCGTATGGGGAACAAACACCTGCGAGCAGCTTTATTCCTGCCAAGCCTCGTTGCAAAACGTCACAACCCTATCCTGAAGCAGTTTGGCCAACGTTTAGAGGCCAACGGCCTCTCCAAAATGGCCGTCGCCGGCGCAATTATGCGCAAGTTAGTGCACTTGATTTACGGGGTAGTTAAGTCAGGCAAGCCCTTTGACCCGAAATACATGGAAAAAAGGCTTGCCGTCCAAGACGGTATCTGACCCCGCCTTTTGGCTTGCTACTGTTGAGTTGCCTTGTGACAACGGGGCGTGCAGTCCGGTAGCTGGGACGTCTTTATTTGATTTATACTTCGCCTGCGCCTTATACCCGCGCAACGTTTCCTCCTGGCCAAACCCTCGCCTGGCATGTTCTCCTATCAGGAGATGGTTGTGCGCCAAATTCCTAGAGTCCAGTCGTTCAAGTTCAAGATTTCAGCCCTGCTGGTGCTGATGGTCATGGTCGCCACTGCCCTGGTTGCCGGCGTTTCCTTGCTGGTGGCGGAGCATGAGATGCGCAAGGTTATTGCCGCGCAGGAGATGTCCATGCTGTCGAGTGCCGCGGCCTACCTCGACCGCGACATAACTTCCAAACAGCAAGTTTTACGCGTGCTGGCCGAGAGCTTGCAGGCCGAGCCAATCGCGCCGGCCAAGGTCCAGGCGCAGCTCGAGCTGCGCGGCGCGCTGCGCGACGAGTTCTTCAACGTCACGGCCTACGATCCCGACGGCAAGCTGGTGGCCAACCTGCAAGACCGCCGCATGATTGGCAAACTCAATAGCAAAAACCGCCAGTACTTCCGCGACACCATCGCCGCCCAGGAAGGCATCGTTTCGGCGCCGTTCCGCAGCGTGCTGTCCGGCCGACCGGTGCTGGCAATCACGCAACCGGTATTCCGCCGCGATGGCAATCTCGACTACGTTCTGGTGGGTACCATCGACCTGCAGCGTCCTGCCTTTGCCGGCCAGCTGAACGCCCTGCGCGGCAAGGCCGAAGGCTACCTGTTCATCCTGACCGCGGACGGCACGATGCTCTACCATCCCGACCAGAACCGCGTGCTGACCCCGGCGGCCGGGCCGGGCACGCTTGGCCAGGTCGTGTTGACCGATGCGGATGGCTGGCGGGAAGACGCCGCCGATGATGGCAAGCCGGTGCTGCTGGCGCACAAGCGCCTGAAAAAGGCTGACTGGACGATTGCCGTCTCCTTCCCTGTCCGCGATGCTTTCGCCTCCATGGCCAGCCTGCGCTGGCGCGCCCTGCTGGCCGCCTCGGTGGTGGCCCTGGTGGCTGGCCTGGCGGCATGGCTGCTGATGCGCGCCCTGCTGTCGCCGCTGTACAAGCTGTATGGCCAGGTGCGCGCCTTCGGCCGCGGCAGCATCGATATCGAACAATTCAACTCCGGCAAGCCCGATGAATTCGGCCACCTGAGCCGCGCCTTTTACCAGGTTGCGCGCCAGCAGCAGATGGCCGAGCGCAACCTGCAGCGCCTGGCCACTACCGATCCGCTGACGGGCGCGCACAACCGCCGCATGTTCGACGAATTCTTCCCGCAGGCGCTGAAACGCGCCATTCGCGCCGGCCAGCAGATCGGCCTGGCCGTGCTCGATATCGACTACTTCAAGGGCATCAACGATAACTTCGGCCACCAGGCCGGCGACGCCGTGCTGGTGCAGTTCGCCGACCGCCTGCGCAATGCCGTGCGCAGCACCGATACCGTGGCGCGCATCGCCGGCGATGAATTCGTGATCGTGTTCGAACACCTGGAGGCCGGCCACGACGTCAACCTGCTGGGGCAGAAAATCGTGGCGGCCATGCAGGCCCCGTTCGCGGTTAACGGCCGGCCGCTGAACGTCACCGCCAGCATCGGCATTGCCCTCACCACCGAGCTGCCGGCCGACGTCGACAAGGTGATGCTGGCCGCCGACCAGGCGCTGTATTGCGTCAAGGCCGCCGGCCGCAACGGCTTTGCCGTCAATACAGTCGGCGCCGAGCGCATCTTGTCGGTACGCGATTTTGCAGCGCCTGCCAAGGCCGACAAGGGCGAGAAGAAGAGCTGGCCTTCCAGCCGATTCTGATCAATGGCGCGGCGGAATAGCCGCCGGCCGCACCTGCGATTGCGCCATGCCGGCCATGCTGCGGCACTCGCTGGCGCAGCGGCGGCAAGCGGCCGCGCAATCCTTGCAATGTTCATGCGTGTGCTGTTCGCACTCGTCAGCGCAGGCATCGCAAATCTCGGCGCACGCTTCGCACAGGCTTGAAGCGAGCTTGCTGCCGCGCTGCATCAGGCCAACGCACACGCGGCACACCTGGGCGCAGTCGATATCGGTGGCAATGCAATAGGCCAGGCTGGCCACGTCCTGCTCCTGCAGGCAGCTGGCGGCGCAGTGGTCGCAGGCAGCGGCGCAATCATTGCAGGCTTCGATGCAGCTCTGGTACTGTTGCTGGGTCATGATGGCCTCCTTTCGGAAAGGGCCAGACTAGCACTCACCCGGCCTGGGGCGCGCACAGCTTGCTCCATGCGGAACTCGCCGACCAGGGCCACCAGCGTTGCCGCCTGTTGCTGCAGGCTTTCCGCCGCGGCGGCCGCCTGCTCGACCAGGGCGGCGTTCTGCTGCGTCACCCCATCCATCTGGCTGATGGCCTGGTTGACCTGGCCGATGCCGTTACTCTGTTCCCCGCTGGCCGCGCTGATCTCGTGGACAATTTCACTGACGCGCCGCACGCTGGCCACCACCTCGTCCATCGTGGTGCCGGCTTGCGCCACCAGCGCACTGCCCGCCTCCACCTCGCCCACCGAGCTGCCGATCAGCTCCTTGATCTCCTTCGCCGCAGCGGCGCTGCGCTGCGCCAGGTTGCGCACCTCGCTGGCCACCACCGCAAAGCCGCGTCCCTGCTCGCCGGCACGCGCCGCCTCCACCGCGGCGTTGAGGGCGAGGATATTGGTCTGGAACGCGATGCCGTCGATCACGGAAATGATGTCCACCACCTTGCGCGAGGAGTTGTTGATCGAGGCCATGGTGTCGACCACCTGCGACACCACCTGGCCGCCGCGGACAGCCACCTGCGACGCCTGCGCAGCGAGCTGGTTGGCCTGGTGCGCATTGTCCGCGTTCTGGCGCACGGTGCTGGTCAACTGCTCCATCGTGGCGGCAGTCTCCTCCAGCGCACTGGCTTGCTGCTCGGTGCGCGAGGACAGGTCGGTATTGCCCTGCCGGATTTCCGTGCTGGCCGTGGCCACGCTCTCCGACGATTCACGCACCCGCGCCAGCACCGAATGGATCTTGGCCACGAAAGTATTGAAGCCGCTGCCAATGATGGCCAGTTCATCATTGCCGCGTACCTCCAGCCGCGCGCCCAGGTCGGCATTGCCGCTGGCCAGGCCAGTCATCGCGTCGGCCAGCTCCCGCACTGGGCGCATCAGCCGGAACAGCACCGTCACCAGGATAAGCCCCATTGCCGCTGCGCAGACCAGCGAAACCAGCAGAGTGTACTTCAGCAGTTCGCGCGCCGGCGCAGTTGCCACCGCATGCGGGAAGCTCATCTTCACCGCCCACGGCGCGATATCGGGGTGCAGCGTCAACGGTTGAATCAGGTGCACCATGTCTCCCTTGTCGGCATACTCATAAGGCTGGCCGGTACGGATCGCTTCCAGTCCTTGCTTCGGGATGTCGGAGGCTGCCTTGCCGATCAAGGCTTCGCTGGGACTGCTGGCATACAGGCCGCCGTTCGACACCAGCGACAGACGCCCGCCTTCGATCGACTTCAGGCCTTTGAGGATTTCACCCAATCGCGTCAGCATGAAGTCGGCGCTGGCCGTGCCGCGGAAATCGCCGCCGATCATGATCGGGGCCACCAATGACGCCATCAGCACGTCCTTGCCATTCACCGGATAGGAATACGGTTCGGTGAAGAACACCTTGCCGGTACGCTTGGGTATGTCGTACCAGTCGTTGGCCCCCGGTTTGGGATCGAACACGATCGGCTCCACGTTGGTGCCGCCTCCGGATGCCTTGGTGTAATAAGGCATGTAGCGCCCGCTGGCGTCGAACTCAGGCTTCTTGTCGGCGTATTCGGCATCCTTGCTGTCCAGCGCATTCGTTTCCCAGGTGACGGCGGCGCCAATCAAGTCTTCCGAACCCAGCACCACAGTCTTGGTAATTTCACCGGTTTGTTCACGCGACAGCGGCAGGTTTGCGCCGCGCGTGGCACGCTGGGTCGCGCCAAGCTGAATGACAGTCGCCAGGTTGCGCACGATGCGCGACTGCAGGGCTGACGCAGCCGCTGCGGCCTGGGTACGCGCCAGGTTCATCGCATCGCGTTCGGCCGTGCGGCTGGCCTCGTACCCGGTCACTGCGGCGGTAATGGCAAGGCTGAGCACCACCAAGGTCGTGGCCGTGACATTGATCTTGGCATTCAGCGAGAGGTTCGACAACATGTGACGCTCCTCAGAAGGTCTTGGCGACAGTCAGGATAAATGTGGCTTTCTCAGTATTCGAAAAGGCCAGTTGGCCATTGGCATCGGGCACGCCGCTGGTGTATTCGCGGTAAACATTGGTGGCGCCCCAGCCGCGCGTGACGGCGGCAGCAACCGACCAGCCCCCTTCCAGCGCCTTGGTCACCCCGGCCTTGGCATCGCGCCAGTCCCAGATATCGTTGCCGGCTCCGCCGACGCGCGCATCGCCGGCATGCAGGTTGAGCGTATAGCCGTTGCCCAGGTCCTGGTTCAGGCCGATATCGAGGTAGCGCGTGCCGCGCCCGTGCGTGATGCCGAAGAAATGCGGGCTGACCGTGTAGTTGTATTTGACGTAGGCAGATTTGTACGTCAGGCCCAGCGACAGCTCGGTATAGTTAAAGGTGGTATCGGTGGCGCTGACCCTGGCTCCCGGGTACAGGTACTCATAGAGGATCAGGCTGTAGCCGATATCACCCTTGGCAACTGAATAGCCAGCGTACAGGTCCCATTCGACCTTTGCATCTTCAATAAACTTATCGCTGACATTCGAGGCCCAGGTACCGGCGACGAAGCCGCTGGGATGGACATAATCGACGCCAATTTGCAAGGCCGGCTTGTCCCACGTTTGCCGGATGCCGCGTGAAACATATTGGCTGGCAAAAGTAACGGTAGTGGTAAGTGCAGGCGCCGGCGCTGGTGCTTCCTGCGCCATGACCGCGTGCGGCAGCAAGGCCGCTAACCATAGGCAGCGCTTCATCATGCCCTCGCTATGTTCGGGGAGATGAAGGAAATACTAGCGGGCTAGCCTGGGCAATGTCGGACGATACTAAGCGGCAACGACTTTGCGTGCGTGCTTGACGCGGTACATGGCCTGGTCGGCCAGCTCCATCAGTCGGTCCATATCCTGCCCGTCTTCCGGGCTGATGGCGTAGCCGATGCTGGCTCCCAGGCGCAAGGCGCGGCCTTCAAATTCAAACGGCGCGCCGATCGCGTTGGTGATGCTGTCGCACTTGTTGCCGACGCCATCGCGGTCGCGCACGCCGCCCAGGATGATGCCGAATTCGTCCCCGCCCAGGCGCGCCGCCAGGTCTTCCTGCCGCAGCTCGCGCGAAATGCGTTCGGCCACCTGGCGGATGGCGGCATCGCCGGCACGATGGCCCAGGTTGTCGTTGATCGCCTTCAGGCCATCCATGTCGATGTTGACCACGGCCACGCTGCTGGCGGCGCGGCTGGCTTGCGCGAGTTGCTGGCGCAGGCGGTCGTAAAACAGGGCGCGGTTCGCAAGGCTGGTCAACGCGTCGTGCGTGGCGCGATGATACAGGTCGCTCGACTCGTATTGCACCGCATGGTAGATGGCAGCGCCGATCAGTTCCGACAGCAGGCCGAGGATCTGCGCCTGGTAAGCATCGAAGGCATTGACATGCGGCGCGCCGACCTTGAGCACGCCGACGCTCTCGCCTTCGTGGCGCAAGGGCACCACCAGCATCGAACGCAGGCCGACCTTGCGGCAGGCGGCTCGATCGACGCGGGGATCGGTTTCGGAATCGTCGCATTGCAGGATCCTGTCCTGCGCCACGCACAGGCCGGACAGGCTGCCTTCGCGTTTCAGCCGCAAGCCGAGCGCACCTTCGGCGACGCCGGCCGCGGCGCGGTACACCATGTCATTGCCCTCAGCCAGTTCCACCACGGCGGCTGTCGCGCCGCACAGGGCGCCGGCGCGCTGGCAGACCAGTTGCATCACGCCCCCAAGGTCCAGGCCCCGGCGTGCAATATCGGTTTGTAAGTTGATGATCTCCAGCAATACCGCCGGATTAAGGTTCAGCGCATCCATCGTGCCACGACCACAAAATCTCACACATTTTCACAGCTTTCAGTGTGATGCATTTGTGACCGTTTGGCAACTTTTTTAACTTCTTCTATGCTAGCTTTTGCAGCGGCGGCACGCGCTTTGCGATGCATCGCGCGGCGGCCCAGCCATAACACCAGGCCGGTGATCATGAAGGCCAGCGGTGCCAGGCCGCTGAAGGACACCAGCACCCGGCCAGCCATGCCGAAGGCCTCGCCGGTATGCAGGGGGAATTGCCAGTTCATGAAGGTATCGCCCGATGCCGCATTCAGTGGATCGCGCACGCGCAGCACAGCGCCGCTGAAGGCATCCACGCTGACCCGGGTACTGCCGTCGCCTTCGCGGATCTCGCCGGGCTGGCGCAGCCGGATTTCATACGGCGCCTTGGCCGAACCGAGCGACACGCGCGACAGGCGGCCCAGCGGCACGCGCTGTTGGGCAATCTCCATCGCTGCCGCGACATTGATCGGCTTGCGGCCCTGGTCCGGGCCATTGGCCACCTTGCCGTTGTGCTCCAGCGTGGCCACTGCGCCGACCACCGGGCGCACCCAGTCCGGCAAATTCATCGCCAGGCCGGTAAAGCCCAGCACGGCCAGCACCGGTGTCATGAAAAAGCCTGCCGAACGGTGGAAGCTGTAATTGAACTGGCGCGAGGTAACAGCACCGCGCACAGCCAGCGCCTTGCGCAGGCTGGCCAGCGTGTGCTTCGGCCACCAGAGAGCAAAGCCCAGCAGCGAGGTAATCGTCAGCAGCAAGCCGGCGATGCCGATCACCGTCTTGCCGACGTCGCCAGCAAACATATAGCGGTGCAGGAGGAACAGGGTCGGCATCAGCAATTCGCGCGACAGGCCGAATTCGCCGTAATTGCGCTCGCCGAGAATGTCCAGCGTGTAGCGGTCCAGCATGACCTGGCGCGACACATCGGTATCGAAACTGCCCTTGTCCTTGTTCGGTTTGCGGTACCAGGCTACGTACACGTCGTCGGCCTCGTACGGCAGCATCAGCATGGTCGGCTTGCCATATCCGGGCGCCGCAGCCAGGCGGTCGACCGCGGCCTGCGCCTGGGCCGGCGATGGCGCGGCATCGGCCTTGCCCTCGGCGCCGCGCGAGTGCAGCAGACCCGGATTCAGGGCCCCATCCAGTTCATGTGTCCAGGCGATCACCACCCCGGTCAGGCCGGCAATGACGAAGATCGCCCCGAAAACCAGGGACACATACAGATGAATATCGCGCAGCCGCGCACGCAGCAAACCGGTCAGCATTTTTCATGTCAGCAATAAAGTGTTTGAAATTATAAATGAGAATGATTATCATTGCTGCTTTCTTTTGTATCTTTCTGTTTAGGAGTCACTGTATGACCGCGTTGAATCCCCTCACCCGTGCCGTAGCACTGGCCTGCCTCGCCCTCTCCGGGAGTGCAGCATTGGCACAAAGTGCCGAGGAGCCGATGAAGGAAGTGGTCGTTACGGCAACCCGCAACAGCAAGAGCGTGGACAAGATCCCTGGCGCGGTCACCGTGATTTCGCCGCGCGAGCTGGAAACGCAATACCTGCTGGCGGACGATCCCTCCGCCGCGCTGGCCACCTACATCCCCGGCTACGCCCCGAGCCGCCAGAAGATGAGCTCCACCGGCGAATCGCTGCGTGGCCGCAACGCCCTGATCCTGCTGGACGGCGTACCGCAAACCAACCCGCTACGCGGCGGCATGCGCGAAGGCTATGTGGCCGATACCGCCATCATCGAGCGCGTGGAGGTGATCAACGGCGCCTCCGCCATGCAGGGCATGGGCGCTACCGGCGGCATCATCAACTACATCACCAAGTCGCCCAAAGCGGACGGCACGACGCAGTCGGTCAATGTGCGCATGGCTTCCCAGTTGCGCCACGACAGCCTGGATTGGAAGACCGGCTACACCCTGCAGCACAAATCGGGCGGCTTCGACCTGCTGGCGTTTGGCAGCATCCAGCAGCGCGGCCTGGGCTACGACGGCAAGGGCCGCCCGCTCGGCATCGAGGCGGTGCAGGGTGACACCATGGATTCGCAAGGTACCGACCTGTTCTTCAAGATCGGCAAGACCTTCGGCGACCAGCGCCTGCAACTGACTGTCAACCGCTTCCGCATGGAAGGCGACGGCGACTACAAACCGGTCGACGCCAACTTCGCCACCGGCACGCCAACCAGCTCAACTCCTGGCAAGCCACCGGAGGCGCCTCCACGCAACGATGTAAAAACCAGCAGCCTGGAATACCGCCACAACGACTTGCTGGGCGGAAGTTTCAACGCGCAGCTGTTCAAGCAGGACTTTGCCTCGCTGTACGGTGCCACCAACACGTCCACCTTCCAGGACGCAGCGATTGCTCCGAAAGGCACCCTGTACGACCAGTCCGAAGTGGTGGCCGACAAATATGGCGCCAAGATCACCTACGTGCGCCCGAACACCCTGGTCGAGGGTATGGAAATTACCGCCGGCCTGGATTACCTGCGCGATCGCACCAAGCAATGGCTAGCCGGCACCGGCCGTACCTGGGTGCCGACGCTCGACTTCACCTCGCTGGCCCCATTCACCCAGCTTGAGTATGAAATCGGCCCGTTGACGGTGCGCGGCGGCGTCCGCCACGAGGATGCGAAGTTGAACGTGGACACCTACACTACCCTGGCCGCCTACGGCAGCCGCCTGGTGCAAGGCGGCCAGCGCACCTTCACCAAGAACGTCAAAAACATCGGCGCGGTGTGGCGTTTCAACCAGAACTGGTCCGCCTTCGTCTCCAGCGCCGAAGGCTTTGGCCTGCCGGACGTGGGCCTGGTGCTGCGCGCCGTGAACAAGCCCGGCCAGTCGGTGGACCAGTTGTTCGACATGCAGCCTGTCGTCACGCGTAACAACGAAATCGGCGTGAACTGGCGTGGCGCCATGGGCAGCCTGGGCGCCTCGTTCTATGACTCGCGCTCCAAGCTCGGCACCGCATTGCGCGTCAACGCCGCCGGCATCGGCCAACTGGACCGCGTGCCGACCACCGTGCGCGGGTGGGAAGTCTCAGGTGAACTGCGTGCATCAAAGACCCTGTCGGCTTTCGGCTCCTTCGCCCGCACCATGGGCAAGACCGCCACTACCGCCGGTGCCCCGATGGACGTGGAACTGGGTGCGCGCTCGCAGGGTCCTGGCAAGCTGGTGGCCGGCACGAACTGGCAATTCATGCCGAAGGCGAACCTGCGCCTGCAGGCAACCACCCTGTTCGACCGCGACATTAATATCGACCGCAAGGTGGGCACCACCACCCTGGAAGAGCACTTCAACGGTTACACCGTGCTGGACCTGGCCGGCAGCTACGATTCCCCATGGGGCAAGCTGGGTGTAGGCATTGAGAACCTGACTGATCGACAGTACGTCGGCTACTACCCGCAGTCGGTCAACGTCAACTACACCGGGCAAACTGCGGTCAGCTACAAGGACCCTTCCTCGTACTTCGCAGGCCGCGGCCGCACCCTGTCGGTCAGCCTGACCCGCAGCTTCTAAGCCTCAGATTCCCCACTGGACCTTGAGCGTCAGGCCCTTGCTGGAACCCGGCAAGGCGCCGTTGGCGTCCGTCGTGGCGCCAATGGATACGATGCGGTCGTGACGCGTGGTGCGCTTGTACAGCAGCGAACGATGGCGGTATCGCTCGCTCCAGGGCTCCAGCAGCCGCGGCGCCACGTCCTGGCGCCCCGACGCGGTGTTCTGCACGATCATGCGCAGTGCATCGCGCGGCGTAGCGTGCAGGGTGCCGACCCAGCGCCAACCGTTGTCGCTGAAATCCTGCAGGCTGCGGTGCTTGACCCAGGAGCGATTCCAGCGATGGTCGGACTCCAGGCTCCAGTTGCCGGGCAGCGGGAAGCGCAGGTTCGCTTCCAGTTCCAGGTTGCCGCCCTTGCCTACCTGGTCCGCTTCCACGTCGAGCTGGCGGCCCAGCGTCAGCTCTCCCTTCAGTTTGACGAACCATGAGGATGGCGAGCTTTCGATGCCCATGTGCGCCGCGGGCGTCTTGTGCAGTTTCGCGCCTGCGCGCCCGCGCTGGCGGTCGAAGCCCAGGTCGGCCCAGTAGCGGGTCTGCCGGCCCGCGTAAAACCAGATGCCAGGCCTCACCCAGCGCTGCACCGTTTCATGCGAAAGCGTCCTGATTTCGTGCAGGCCGAGGTGCAGCTCCGTTTCGTAAGCCGCAAACAGCGCAAGGTCGCGCGCGCCGGTACGACGGTTGATCTCAACGTCGCCTTTGATGATGCCCGCCTGCGGCACGAAACCGTTGTCGTTGGCGAAGTTTGTGCCGATAACTTCCAACTGTGCGACGTTCAGCCAGTCGTCGGAACTGTAATTCAGCCTGCCGTAGCCATAGCCGCTGTTGCGCGCTTCGCTGGCAACCGCACGGCCTTCGCTATCGAATTGCGCGGTAGTGCGCGAGGCCATGGCGCTCCACGCAAGCTGGATGTTGCCGTCGCCGTTTGCCGGTGCGCGCCATTGGCCGTCGGTACCCAGCACGGTGTTGCGGGCACCGGCACCGTAGTCGCGGTCGGACAGGAAGGCGCCAGCCACTGCCTGCTCGCCATGGCCACGTGCGCGCAGCAGCGTCGCCTTGCTGTCGCCGGCGCTGGCTTGCTCCTGCGTTTCGTAAGGGCTGCCGCGCATCACGACGCCACCGGCGCGGTCATCCAGCGCCAGGGCCGTGGCATCGGCGTCAGCGCCGCGCCAGGTTGCACGCACGCCCCAGCGGGGATCGGCCACGGTGCGCGAGTAGAACGCCGGCAGCCGCATGCCCAGCACGTCCGCGCTTTCGAGAAAGAAGCCGCGCTTCTCCGGCAGGCTCAGGGCAATGCGGTTGGTGCCGTTGCTGGTTGGCGCATCGATCTCGACCTGCGAAAAGTCGGGATTCAGGGTGGCGTTAAAAACCCAGTCCGCGCGTGGACGGGCGCTGATATCCATGCCCAGGCTGGTCTCGCTGGTGCGCTGGCCGTAGCCGCGATTGAAGCGCTGCGTGAGTTCGGGGCGGAATTCCCAAAAGGCCCGGTCCTGCACCGTCGGCAGCACTTGAGCCATGCCATCGATTTCCTCCATCTCGGCGATGAAATGCAGCGACTCTTTCTTCAGCGGCGCGCTTAGCAGCAGCATATTGTCTTCGTGCGGCACGCTGCGCTCCACCATCAGGCGCCACGGCTTGCCTTCGCCATACGGGAAGCGCAGGCTCGATAGCGGCCAGCGTACTTCCATGGTATAGCCGTCGGGCAGCAGGTGGACTGCACTTTCGACCGGGTAGTCGGGACCCAGGTCTTCTTCGTCTTCGTCGGCGCGGTAAATGCCGTCGCTCATGACGCCAGCCACGTTGACGCGAACGAATTGCGCCGAGCGGCCATGACCACTCGGGTCGATCCAGATGCCGATGAAGTCCTGGTCGCGGTCAACCTTGTCGCGGCGCGCCAGCGTGCCGTTCAGGGTCTTCGGGTCGCCATTCCAGGCGCGGATGCCGAAGACCAGCGCATCCCGGTCCACCAGTACACGCACCGTGGTGCGCACGTGTTCCGGCGCATCTCGGCCATCTTCCGGCTGGAACTGGTAGAAGCGCGTGTTGACCGGCGCCAGCTCCCAGGCCGCATCGTCAAGGCGGCCGTCAAGCTGCAGCGCAAGCGCTTGCGGCGCCACATGCGCAGCGATGCTGCGGCGCTTGGGCTCCTCGCTTTCGGCGGCAAACAATGGGATGGATACAGCAAACTGGGAAAAAACCAGGAAGCGCAGAAAATTTTGGGCATACATGATCTAGATTATAGATTTGCCAATTTGGCCCTGGCAAGCGAACATACGGGTGATAGGATGATGGCCACTTCGATGAGGGGATTCATGGGATTGACCTGTCAACAGCTCACATGCCGTCGCGGCCGCAGCACCCTTTTCGCTGGCGTCAGCTTCTCTCTGCAAGCTGGCGAAGCGCTATGGGTGCAGGGCCGTAATGGCAGCGGCAAGACCACTCTTCTGCGCTCCCTGTGCGGGCTCGCCCTGCCTGACCGCGGCGCCGTGCATTGGCAGGGCAAGCCTGTCCTCGCCGCGCGTGCCCACTACCACTCCCAGTTGCTCCACATCGGGCATGCAGACGGCTTGAAGCCTGACCTGCTGGCGTGGGAAAACCTGGCGCTGGGCGGCCTGCCGGGCGAGCGGTGCAGCCGTGAAGACGCCATGCGGGCCCTGGATGAAATCGGGCTGCGGGCCGAGGCCCAGCGTCCGGTGCGCCTGCTCTCGCAAGGCCAGCGCAAGCGGGTTGCCCTTGCCCGGCTGCTGCTGTCGCCTGCCCGCCCCTTGTGGATCCTCGATGAACCGCTGGCGGCGCTGGACCAGGACTGCACGGCACAAGTCGGGCAGATCCTGCAGGCGCATTGCGCGCGCGGTGGCATGCTGGTCCTGACCACGCACCAGGACCCTAACCTGGCGGGCGCACGCCGGTTGCAGCTGGGCGCACCATGCTGAAAGCTGCCCGCCAGCTGATGCAACGTGACCTGCTGCTGGCCATGCGCCGGCGCAGCGACGCCTTGATGCCGCTGGCCTTCTTCCTTGTCACCACCACGCTGTTCCCGCTGGCGATCGGTCCGGACAGCAAACTGCTGCGCAGCGTTGCCCCCGGCATTGTGTGGGTGGCAGCCTTGCTGGCCTCCCTGCTTGGCCTGCAGCGCCTGTTCGCCGACGACCATGCGGACGGCTCGCTGGAGCAGTTGCTGCTGTCGCCGCAGCCACTTGAAATCCTGGTGCTGGCCAAGGTGCTGGCGCACTGGCTGACGTCGGGTCTGCCCTTGCTGGTACTGGCGCCGCTGGTCGCCCTGCAATACGGCCTCGACGCCGAATCAACGGGAGTGCTGTGGTTTGGCCTTCTGCTTGGCACGCCGGTACTGAGCCTCCTTGGCAGCATCGGTGCAGGCCTGGCGCTTGGCGCACGCGGCGGCAGCGTACTGGTTGCACTGATATTGATGCCCCTGTATATTCCCTTATTAATTCTTGGTAGCTCCTCGGTTGTAGCCGCCAGCGACGGTACCGGCAGTGCGCCCCACCTGATGTTGTTGGGGGCCCTGCTGGCGGGGTCGCTGGCAGCCGCCCCCTGGGCCACCGCCGCAGCGCTGCGGATCGCACACGAGTAGGACGGAGTTCAGCATATGAATCAACCGTATTATTCCACCGCAAACGGCGCCCGGCGCCGCCTCACGGTATTCACTTTCGCGTCCCCGCGTAACTTCTACGATCTGGCCGGACGGCTCATCCCCTGGTTCACGGCGCTCGGTGTGCTGAGCGCACTGGCCGGCTTGGCTATTGGCTTGCTAGTTGCGCCGACCGACTTCCAGCAAGGCGACGCCTACCGCATTATCTTCGTCCACGTGCCGGCGGCATGGATGTCGATGCTGGTTTATATGGCGATGGCGGGATGGGCCGGTTTCGGCCTGGCCTACCGCACCGGAGTCTCGTCGATCATGGCCAGCGCGCTGGCGCCGACCGGCGCCCTGTTCACTTTTCTCGCCTTATGGACCGGCGCCCTGTGGGGCAAGCCGACCTGGGGCGCCTGGTGGGTATGGGATGCGCGCCTGACCTCGGAGCTGATCCTGCTGTTCCTCTACTTGGGTTACATGGGTTTGCACGCTTCGATCGCCGATCCGCGCCGCGCCGACCGCGCGGCGGCGGTGCTGGCCCTGGTGGGTGCAGTGAACATCCCGATCATCTATTTCTCGGTTTACTGGTGGAACACCCTGCACCAGGGACCATCCGTCACGCTTGGCAAGGCACCAAGCATGGCGCCGGCCATGCTGGCGGCCATGCTGCTGATGGTGGCGGCGTTCTGGTGCTACGGGATTGCAGTCGCGCTGCGCCGCGCACGCTGCATCGTGCTGGAACGGCACGGCAGCGCTGCCTGGCTGCGCCGGAGGATGAAATGAATTGGAATAGCTTGCAGGACTTCCTCGCCATGGGCGGCCATGGCCGCTATGTGTGGGGTTCTTTCAGTGTGGTCTTGGGCCTGATGATGCTGGAGATATGGGCGCTCGGCCGGCGCGAACGCGAGGCCCGGGCCGCCGTCACGAATCACGATGAAGAAGGTGCGGCATGAAGCCGCGCCACCAACGCCTCGCCCTGATCGGCGCCAGCCTGGCGGCGTGCGGCATCGCGGCAACGCTGGTGCTGTCCGCCTTCCGCGACAACCTGGTGTTCTTCTTCACGCCCTCGCAGGTGGTAGCCGGGGCCGCACCGCGCAACGGCATCTTCCGCATCGGCGGGCTGGTCGAACAAGGCAGCGTGCGGCGGCTGGACGACGGCCTGACCGTCAGTTTCGTCATCACCGACAATGTGCAGAAGGTGCCGGTGCATTACAAGGGAACCCTGCCCGACCTGTTCAAGGAAGGCAAAGGCGCCGTGGCGCAAGGCCGCCTTGGCCAGGGTGCGCTGTTCCTCGCGCAGGAAGTGCTGGCCAAGCACGATGAGAACTACATGCCGAAGGAGGCAGCGCACGCGCTGGAACAGGGCCGCGCGCCCGCTTCGCTGAAAGGCTTGCCATGATCGCGGAAGCAGGTAATTTCGCGCTGGTCCTGGCCTTGCTGCTGGCAGCCGTGCAGGGCGTGCTGCCGCTGGCCGGGGCGCGGCGCGGCGACGTACGCTGGATGGCAATGGCGCGTCCGGCCGCTGCGGGACAGTTCATGTTCAGCACGCTGGCTTTCGGCTGCCTGTTCTATGCCCTGTACGCCAACGACTTCTCGCTGCGCTACGTGGCCCAGCATTCCAATACCCTGCTGCCCTGGCAATACCGCCTGAGCGCAGCCTGGGGCGGCCACGAAGGTTCGCTGCTGCTGTGGACCTGGCTGCTCTCCGCATGGACCCTTGCCGCGTCCAGCCTGTCGCAGCAGCTGCCGCGCGAGGTGCAGGCGCGCCTGGTGGGCGTGCTTGGCCTGGTGGCCGTGGGTTTCCTGCTGTTCCTGATCCTGACGTCCAATCCCTTCCTGCGCACGCTACCGGCCGCGCCGGATGGCAATGACCTGAATCCGCTGCTGCAGGATGCAGGAATGATTGCGCACCCGCCCTTGCTGTATATGGGCTACGTCGGCTTCTCGGTGACCTTCGCGTTTGCCATCGCAGCCCTGCTTGGCGGCCGGCTCGATGCGTCGTGGGCGCGCTGGTCGCGGCCGTGGGCGCTGGCCGCGTGGAGCTTCCTGACTCTTGGCATCGCAATGGGCAGCTTCTGGGCCTATTACGAATTGGGCTGGGGCGGCTGGTGGTTCTGGGATGCGGTGGAAAACGCCTCCTTCATGCCTTGGCTGGTCGGCACCGCGCTGCTGCATTCGCTGATCGTGACGGAAAAGCGCGGCACCTTCCGCAGCTGGACCGCGCTGCTGGCGATCCTGGCCTTCTCCCTGTCGCTGCTGGGCACCTTCCTGGTCCGTTCCGGCGTGCTGACGTCGGTGCATGCGTTTGCCACCGATCCGCGCCGTGGCGCCTTCATCCTGGCCTACCTGGCGCTGGTGGTCGGCGGCTCGCTGCTGCTGTACGCGTGGCGCGCACCGCGCCTGCGCCAGCGTACTGTCTTCTCGCCGCTCTCGCGCGAGTCTCTGCTGCTGTTGCAGAACGTCGTCATGCTGGCTGCAACCGGCACCGTGTTGCTTGGCACTCTGTACCCGCTGGTGCTGGATGCCCTCGGCGCAGGCAAAATCTCCGTCGGGCCGCCCTATTTTGAAAAAGTCTTCGTGCCGATGATGCTGCCAGTCCTGCTTCTGGTCGCGGCCGGTCCCCTCGCTAGCTGGCGCAACGGCACGCTGGTCCAGTTGGCGCGGCGCTTGCGCTGGCCGGCCGCCATCGCGCTTGGCATTGGCCTCGGCGCAGCATTGCTGGTACGGGGATCGCTCATGTCTTCGCTCGGCTTGCTGCTGGCAGCCTGGATCTTGCTTGGCACCGCCTGGCAATTGATCCAGCAACGGCGCAAGCTGGCGCGCCAGCCGCGCTCATGGTGGGGGATGCTGGCTGCTCATGCCGGACTGGGCGTGTTCGTGATCGGCGTCACCATGGTCAAGGGCCACGAGCTGGTGCAGGACGTGGTACTGGCGCCGGGCCAGCAGGCATCGCTCGGCGAATACGGCTTCACCCTGCAAAAGCTGGAAGACACACGCGGGCCGAACTACACTGCCTTGCGCGCCAGCGTGGCGGTCGCGCACCAGGGCCAGGCGGTAGCCCTGCTTCAACCAGAGCAGCGCCGCTATACCGTGGCGCAGGACACCATGACCGAAGCCGCCATCGACCGCGGCCTGCTGCGCGATTTGTACGTATCGCTTGGCGACTCGGCCGGCGACGGCCGCTGGCTGCTGCGCATCCAGCTCAAGCCTTTTGTCGGCTGGATCTGGGGCGGCTGCGTGCTGTTCGCCATCGGCGGCCTGCTGGCGGCGTCGGACCGCCGCTACCGCAGCGCACGCCAGTCACAGGACGCCATGCCCGATACCGCAGCCGCGCCTGCGCTGGCCGCCTCCTCCTTGCTGCCGGAGCCACAATGAAACGCTTCATTCTTCCCATTGGCCTGTTCGCGATCCTGCTTGCCTTCCTCGGCATCGGCTTGCAGCGCAATCCACGCGAGCTGCCGTCGCCCCTGATCGGCAAGCCGGTGCCGCAGTTCTCGGCGCAGATGCTGGACAACCCTGCCGACACGGTGTCTCCCGCCAAGATGCGGGGGCGCGTGTGGGTGCTGAACGTCTGGGCCTCCTGGTGCGAAGGCTGCCGCATCGAACACAAGGACCTGCTGGACCTGTCGCGCGCCGTTGACGCGCCGGTGATCGGCTTGAACTACAAGGACCAGCGCGGCGACGCCCTGCGCTGGCTGCAGAACAATGGCAACCCCTATCGCCAGATCGCCTTCGACCATGATGGCCGCATCGGCATTGACTTCGGCGTCTACGGCGTACCTGAGACTTTCGTGATCGACCGCCAAGGCATCGTCCGCATGAAACATATCGGCCCGCTGTCGTTGCCGGAAGCCCGAGAACGTGTTGCCCGCATGGTAAAGGAGCTGGCAAATGGCTGATGTCACCGCCACATTGGACGCGCGCACCATGGCGCTCGCGGGCGAACTGCGCTGCCTGGTATGCCAGAACCAGAGCCTGGCCGACTCGCACGCCCCGCTGGCGCTGGACCTGCGCCAGCAGATCCAGCAGCAATTGGCCCAGGGCCGAAGCGAGCAGCAAGTACTTGACTTCATGGTGCAGCGCTATGGGGATTTCGTCTTGTATGAACCGCCGCTGAACGCCAGCACAGCCCTGCTCTGGTTCGGCCCCTTGCTTCTCCTTGCAGCCGGTTTCCTGGCGCTGCGTGGATTCTGGAAGGGAAAACAATGAACATGTTTATCGCCATCATCGGACTCATGTCCGCCATCGCACTGGCCTGTGTCGTGCCGCCGCTGATGCGCCGCAGCGCCAGCGCGGCGCCCACTCCCGGCGCACCGGACGGCCAGCAACCGCAAACGCGCCTCGCACTGGCGCTCACGGTGCTGCTGCCCGCAGCAGCAGTTGCCATTTACATGCAGGTTGGCCGTCCCGACGCGCTGGCCATGCCGCAAGAGCTGCTGGCCGCATCTGCCACGCCAACCGACCACGGGCCGTCGGAGGAAGACATCCCGGCCATGGTTGAACGCCTTGCCGGGCGCCTTCGCACGCAACCACAGGACATCGACGGCTGGCACATGCTGGCGCGTTCTTACAGCGCCATGAACCGCCATGCAGATGCCGCGAAAGCCTACGGCCACCTTGCCACGCTGCTGCCGCAGGACGCAGGCCTGCTGGCCGACTACGCTGATGCCCTGGCTACTGCGGAAGGCGGCGCTTTGGCCGGCGAGCCGGAACGCCTGATCGAACGCTCGCTCGCCATCGACCCTCAGCAACCGAAAGCGCTTGCCCTCTCCGGCAGTGCAGCCTTCGCCCGCGGCGACTTTGCACGCGCAGAGAAGCAATGGCAGGCCGTCCTGCCTCTGGTGCCAGAGGATTCCGAATTCGCCCGCTCGACGCAGGCCGGCATTGCCGAGGCGCGGGCGCGCCAGGGTATCCCTGCCGCCGCAATCGACGCGCCAACACCAGGGTTGCCGGCACGCCTCTCCGGGACGATTCGCCTTGCGCCCGGGAGCGCTGCACCGGCCCCGGGGCAGGTGCTGTTCATCTTTGCCCGCTCCGCCAATGGATCGCCGATGCCGCTGGCGGCAATCAAGCGGCCTGCCGGTGATTTTCCGCTGCAGTTTGTGCTGGACGACAGCAACGCGCTGGCAGCAGAGACGCACCTGGCCGAGGCGGGGCCGTTGATCGTGGGGGCGCGAATCTCCGCCAGCGGCAGCGCTACGCCGCAGGCAGGCGACCTTGAAGGCCAGACCGCTCCGGTCAGGCCGGGCGCCAGCGGATTGGCGATTGAACTCGCCGCCCGGCCGCCAGCGAAATAATCTTGTATCAGGCAAGGCGCTTAACCTGCGCTAATTTTATGAAGCACCTTTCTCCGTAAAATGGTGAACAAATGGAAAACAAAGAACCAGTCGCCAGCAAGGCGCAAGAATTGAAGGTCTTCCTGTTCATGACGGTGGTCCTGGCCCCGATCCTCGCGGTAGCAACGGTAGGCGGCTACGGGTTCATCGTGTGGATGTACCAGATGCTCACCGGCCGCCTGCCAGGCGCATGACCATGGCTGCCGAAATCCACATCGCCGGCATCATAGTCCACGTCACTCCCACACAAGTGGCGGAAGTGCGTGCCCAGCTAGCCATCCTGCCCCGCTGCATCGTGCACGCCGCTGAAGCCGATGGTCGACTGATCGTCACGCTGGAAGCGGAAAGCGCACCCCGAACACTCGACGCAATGGACGCCATCCGGGCCCTGTCCGGCGTCCTCAACGTCGCCCTGGTTTACCAGCATGCCGAACCCGCCAACTCAATGGACGAGGAACTACAATGAAACAGACTCGCCGTGATTTCATCACACAGACTGCCGCGATGACGGCAGCCGCCACCGCCGGCATCCAGCTGCCTGCCGCCGCCTCCAACGTCGTCACCGACGCCGCCAAGACCCAGCTTAAATGGAGCAAGGCGCCCTGCCGCTTCTGCGGCGTCGGCTGCGGGGTCAACGTCGGCGTCAAGGACGGACGCGTGGTGGCGACGCACGGCGACATCAACGCCGAAGTCAATCGAGGCGTCAACTGCGTCAAGGGCTACTTCCTGTCGAAGATCATGTACGGCGCCGACCGCCTGACCCAGCCCCTGATGCGCATGAAGAACGGCAAGTACGCCAAGGACGGCGAGTTCCAGCCGGTGTCGTGGAATGCCGCCTTCGATGAAATGGCAAAACAGTTCAAGAAAGTGCTGAACGAAAAAGGCCCGACCGCCGTCGGCATGTTCGGCTCCGGCCAATGGACCATCTGGGAAGGCTACGCGGCCTCCAAGCTGATGAAGGCCGGCTTCCGCACCAATAACCTCGACCCCAACGCCCGCCACTGCATGGCGTCCGCCGTTGCAGGCTTCATGCGCACTTTCGGCATGGACGAGCCGATGGGCTGCTACGACGACATCGAAGCCGCCGACGCCTTCGTGCTGTGGGGCTCCAACATGGCGGAAATGCACCCCATCCTGTGGACCCGCATTACCGACCGCCGCCTGTCGAACCCGCACGTGAAAGTAGCCGTGCTGTCGACCTACGAACATCGCAGCTTCGAGCTGGCCGACCAGCCTATCGTCTTCACGCCGCAGACCGACCTGGCGATCCTGAACTACATCGCCAACTACATCATCAAGAATAATCGCGTCAACAAGGACTTCGTCAACAAGCACACGCGCTTCGTGATGGGCAACAAGGATATCGGCTACGGCCTGCGCCCGGACAATCCGCTGCAAAAGGCCGCCACCAACGCCGGCGATGTCGGCGGCGGCAAGCCAAGCACGTTCGAGGAATATGCAAAGTTCGTCAGCGCCTATGACGTGGAATCCGTATCGAAGCTGAGCGGCGTGCCGCGCGAGCGCCTGGAACGCCTGGCGGAACTGTATGCCGATCCAAAGACCAAGGTGACATCCTTCTTCACCATGGGCTTCAACCAGCATACGCGCGGCACCTGGTGCAGCAACCTGCTGTACAACATCCACCTGCTGACCGGGAAAATCTCCTCGCCAGGCAACAGCCCGTTCTCGCTGACCGGCCAGCCTTCCGCCTGCGGCACGGCACGCGAAGTCGGCACCTTCTCGCACCGCCTCCCGGCCGACATGCTGGTGGCTAATCCCAAGCACCGCGAGATCGCAGAAAAAATCTGGAAGCTGCCGCCGGGGACCATCCCCGAAAAGCCAGGCTTCCACGCGGTCCTGCAAAGCCGCATGCTCAAGGACGGCAAGCTGAATGCCTACTGGGTCATGTGCAACAACAATATGCAGGCCGGCCCGAACATCATGGGCGAAATCCTGCCCGGCTGGCGCAATCCGGACGCCTTTGTCGTCGTATCCGACCCCTACCCGACCGCCAGCACCACCGCGGCCGACGTGATCCTGCCGACCGCGATGTGGGTGGAGAAGGAAGGCGCCTACGGCAACGCGGAACGCCGCACCCAGTTCTGGCACCAGTTGGTGAGCGCGCCTGGCGAAGCCCGCTCCGACCTGTGGCAGCTGATGGAATTCTCCAAGCGGTTCAAGATGGAAGAAGTGTGGCCGGCGCCGCTGCTGGCGGCCATGCCGGCATACAAGGGCAAGACCTTGTTCGACGTCCTGTACCGCAATGGCCAGGTCGACAAATATCCTGCCTCGCAAATCGAAGCCGGCTACCAGAACGATGAGGCCAAGGCCTTTGGCTTCTATCCGCAGAAAGGCCTGTTCGAGGAATATGCGAGCTTCGGCCGCGGCCATGGCCACGACCTGGCGCCGTTCGACATGTACCACGAAGCGCGAGGGCTGCGCTGGCCGGTGGTCGACGGCAAGGAAACCCGCTGGCGTTATCGCGAAGGCCTGGACCCTTACGTCAAGAAAGGCGAAGACGTGCGCTTCTACGGCCACCCGGACGGCAAGGCGGTGATCTTTGCGCTGCCATACGAAAAACCGGCCGAATCGCCGGACAAGGAATACCCGTTCTGGCTGTCGACCGGACGCATGCTGGAGCACTGGCACACCGGCACCATGACGCGCCGCGTACCGGAGCTCTATCGCGCCGTGCCAAACGCAGTCTGCTTCATGCATCCCGAAGACGCCAAGGTGCTCGGCGCGCGGCGCGGCGACCTGATCGAGGTCAAGTCACGGCGCGGAATGATCCAGACTCGCGTGGAAACGCGCGGGCGCAACCGGCCGCCGCGCGGGCTGGTATTCATTCCGTTCTTCGACGCCAGCCAGCTTGTGAACAAGGTGACGCTGGACGCTACCTGCCCAATCTCTTTGCAGACTGACTACAAGAAGTGCGCAGTCAGCATCCGCAAGGTCTAGGAGCCATGGCCATGAAAAAATTCGCATTCCTTCTTGCTCTTCTTCTGCCGCTGGCCGTCCTGGCCCAGGTGCCGGCGCCGCGTGCCCTCGACAATATGCGCGGCCCGACGCCGCTGGCCGAAACCACCAAGCCGGCGCCGATGGTCAATCCCGACAACAGCGATATCCGGCGCGTGCGCAATTACTCCATGCAGCCGCCGGTCATTCCGCACAAGATCGAGGGCTACCAGACCGACAAGAGCGCCAACCGCTGCATGATGTGTCACGCCCGCACCCGCACCCAGGAAAGCCAGGCGCCGATGATCAGCGTGACGCACTTCCAGAACCGCGACGGCAACTTCCTCGCCGAGCTGTCGCCGCGGCGCTATTTCTGCCTGCAATGCCACGTGCCGCAAGCGAACCTTGAGCCGCTGGTGCCCAACCAGTTCAAGGACGTCGACACGATGCTGAACCCAGCCACGCCGGCAACGCCGGCCAAGCACAAATAAAGGGTGCCGCCATGTTCAGGCTGATTAGAAACTACTGGAACGTCCTGCGTCGCCCAAGCATGCACCTTAGCCTGGGTTTCCTGGTGATCGGTTCCTTCGTGGCTGGCGTGATGTTCTGGGGCGGCTTCAACACCGCCATGGAAGCCACCAACACGGAAAAATTCTGTACCGGCTGCCATGAGATGCGCGACAACGTCTACCCGGAGCTGCAGCGCACCATTCACTTCTCCAACCGCACCGGGGTACGCGCCAAGTGCTCCGACTGCCACGTGCCTCACGAGTGGACCAGCAAGATCGCCCGCAAGATGCAGGCATCCAAGGAGGTGTGGGGCAAGGTGTTCGGCACCATCGACACCCGCGAGAAATTCGAGGCGCACCGCATCCAGCTTGCCGGCAACGAGTGGCGGCGGATGAAGGCCAACAACTCGCTCGAATGCCGCAACTGCCACCAGTTCGATTCGATGGACTTCACCCGCCAGAGCAAGCGTGCGGTGGATGCCCACTCGACGCAGCTGGCCAGCGGCGAGAAGACCTGCATCGACTGTCACAAGGGCATCGCGCATACCCTGCCGGATATGTCAGGCGTCAAATAGCTTGCGGTAGGCCGACGGCGAGCTATGGAAGGCAGCGCGGAAGTGCTGCCTTAGCGATAGCGCGCTGCCAAAACCGGCCGCCTGCGCCACCGCTTCGATCGAAGCGCCGCTGGTTTCCAGCATGCGCTGGGCATGGACCAGGCGCTGGTTCAGCAGCCATTGCTTGAACGACGTGCCAGTAGCCTGGCGGAAGTGACGCGTGAAATTGCGGCGGCTCATGGCGGCCCGTTCCGCCAGCGCATCCAGGCTGTGTTCTTCGGCCAGCCGGTGCTGCACCCAGTCCAGCACCTGCGCCATGCGGCTGTCGCTGGCGGTAACCGGCAGCGGGCGGTTGATGAACTGCGCCTGTCCTCCTTCACGGTGCGGCGCCACCAGCAGGCGGCGCGCCACCATGTTCGCATAATCGGCGCCCTGCAGCTTGCGCAGAAGGTAGAGCGAGCAATCCAGGCTGGCTGCCGCGCCGGCCGACGTCAGCACGTCGCCCTCGTCCACATATAACACTTCTTCATCGACCTTCACCAGCGGGCAGCGTTCCGCCAACTGGCCGGCAAAGGCCCAGTGCGTAGCGACGGTGCGGCCATCAAGCAGGCCCGCTTCCGCTATCGGGAACGCGCCCAGGCACAAGCCGACGATGGTCGAACCGCGCGCGTGGGCCTTCTTCAGCGCCTGCAATAGCGCCGGTGGCGAAGGCCGGCAGTCGTCGTGCCAGGTCGGCATGATGACGATATCGGCGTTGTCCAGGGCGCGCAGGCTCTTGCTGGTCGAGATCTCAAAGCCAGCGGTGGTACGCATCGGCCCTTTTTCTGCTGCGCATACCGTCACCTCGTACAAATGCTCGGCATGCGGCCCGCCGAATACCAGGCAAGGCACGGACAGGTGGAACGGGGTGAGGCCGTCGAAGGCAATAATGGCCACTTTTTTACGCATGGCCCGATTATATCGCATGTTGTCTCTTGGGCCACTGTCGCGAAATCGGTGCTGACCGCACAATGGATCCCATCAACAACCCAAACGGAGGAAACACCATGCCACGCCGCGCCCTGATCGTGATCGACGTACAAAACGAATACTTCACCGGCAAGCTGCCGATTGAATACCCGCCGGTAGAGCAATCGCTGCCGAATATTGTCCAGGCCATGAAGGTGGCGCGCGAAAGCGGCGTGCCTGTGGTGGTGGTGCAGCACGACACGCCAGCCGGCGCACCGGTGTTTGCCGTCGGGTCCGACGGCTGGCAGCTGCATCCGGAAGTCGCCGCGCTTGGCGCCGATTATGTCGTCAATAAAAAGCTGGCCAGCAGCTTCGCCGGCACCGGCCTCGCGCAATGGCTGGCCGATAACAAGATCGACACCCTGGCGATTGCGGGCTACATGACTCACAACTGCAATGCCTCAACCATCATTGAGGCTGCGCATATGGGGCTGGCCGTGGAATACCTATCCGACGCCACCGGTTCGCTGCCGTATGAGAACGCAGCCGGACGCGCGACGGCGGAAGAGATCCATCGCATATTCAGCGTGGTATTCCATTCCAACTTCGCCGCCGTGACGACCACGCGCGATTGGGCCGACGCCGTCAGCGCCAACCGCGCGCTGTCGAAGGACAATATCTACTTGTCCAACTCGCGCGCCCGCGAAAGCTTGGGCCGCGCTTCGTCGCTCTGACGCGTGCCGGCAGGGCCGGTGGCCGACTCCTGCGCGCCGGCATGCTGGTCCTGCTGCAGGCTAGGTCGAGGCACTTGCGGCCTCGCCGAGCTGCCCGCTAACCTTGACGCGCAACGCAAGCAAGCCAGCGCCAACAGGCGCTGGATGGTCGGGCTAACCCTGGTCAATACTTCAATGATCCTGGGACTGTCCGGCAGGATCTTCGGCCTGTATTGACCTGGCTCGCCTACTCAATATACGGTTCAGCGCTCGTGAGGTTGCCAACCAGGAAGGCATCCGCCACTGCTTGCAGCGGAGTGAGGTCGACGTCGGAACTCTTGCTGGCTACCAAGCGCCGGAAGTGCTCGTACATCGAAGGGTATTCGCGCTCCGGCTCGTCCAGCACCACCTTGCCATTTACCTCCATGATACGACCGCCCAGGTGCAGGGCCATGGTATCTCCCGCCGCCGACTGCACGAAGATGCTCCAGGTCTGTTGGCCCGTCTGCAGGAAATCGAACTCCGCATCGATCGGCACGCCGCGTTCACTGAACATTTCCAACTCAGCCTGGATCGGCGCACTGCAATTCGACGGCACATGCAGGGCCGCCTTGTGCACCAGCGCGTGACCGCCCAGCAGGTGCGTCAGGATCGACAAGGCGTTAATGCCGGGATCGAACACGCCCATGCCGCCTGCTTCGAAGATCCATTTCTGCCCCGGGTGCCATTGCCGCACGTTTTCCTTCCAGCGGATCTGGATGGACTTGATGGGCCGCGCCAGCATCCAGTTGCGCGCACTTTCCACACCGGGTGCGAAGCGAGAATGCCAGCCCGCCAGCGCCGTCACGCCATGCTGCGCCGCCATGGCTGCAATGGACGCGGCCTCGCCCAGCGTTGCCGCCGGCGGCTTCTCCAGGAATACGTGCTTGCCGGCCGAAATCGCTTCGCAGGCGAGCTTGTGCCGCACCTGGGGCGGAGTGCAGATCGCCAGCGCCTCGATTTCAGGATGCGCGGCCAGCATGCTGCCCATGTCCGGGTAACGCAGCACGCCTTCCGGCGCACTGGCCGGGGAGCAGCCCGCCACCAGCTCGAGGCCCTTGTTGCCGCGAATCGCGGGGATATGCTGGTCGACCGCAATCTTGCCCAGGCCGACGAGACCAATTTTCAATGCCATATTCAAACTCCGTTCAGCGGCCAATTTCTACACGATACACCGGCGTGACCTTGACGCCGCGCAGTTCCGCTACCTGCGCCTGCCCGTTGAACGCGGGACGGTGTTCCTTCGGCAGGTAGATCGGGGCGTCGGCGCGCAACGGCAGTACCGTCAGCGTCAGCGCAGCACGTTCGCGCGCCGGCAGGTTGCTCAGGCCGAACTGCCAAAGCTGGCCGTTGTAATACCAGTCGTCCACCAGGCGCGTGCCGTCGAACAGGCGGCCCACGTCGCCGACAAAATCAATTTCCAGCAAGGCGCCATCGACTCCTTTCGGACGGGTCGTACCCAGCGACAGTTCCCATGCTGCGGAGTTGCCGAAGACTTCCGCATCCGGCTGGACTGCCGCCTTGGCGTTGCCGCCAATTTTAATCGGAGGGACTGGCTGTGCGGCGCGCAACTTGCGCGCAGTGACGGCCAGTTCCTGGCTTGGCAGGCTTGCCTCGACCACCTGGAACAGGCCGTCCCTGCCGCTCGCCTGCAGGGACGTGCTGCCCTTCAGCGGCAGCGGCAGGGCCGGGAATACTGCCGCGCGGAAGGCTGGCTTGCCCGGGGAGCGCAGCACCAGCCGGCCGTTGGCAAAGTGCACCTGGCTATCGCTGACCACCAGGCGACGTTCGCCCTGCAGCTGGCCGATTGCCATCTGGCGCGCCTGCTGCTGCGACAGGACCAGCACCGTCACCGGTCGCTTGCCGGCGCAGTCCAGCGTCAGCGCAGCATCGAGGCCGGGCTGGATGCCTTGCACCAGCACGCCGCCGTCCGCACTGCCTACCTTGCCCTGCGTCTTGAGGCAGGCGCCAGCCGCCGCGTCCAGCGCGAATTCAGGCGCAATGCCGTCCTGCGCCGCGAACACGTACACGCTGCCCGCCTTGCCGCGCTCCAGCCTGGCCACCGGTTGCGCGGTGGCGTAATGCAGGCGGTAGCCATCCATATCGAAATTGATCGGCCAGAAGAAGTAGCTGCCGGCCGCGATATCGACCGGCTGGCGCGGCAGCGTAACGGCCTGTCCGTCCAGCTTCACCGCAAACTGCACCTGCTTCTGCGCCGGCAGCGCATATTGCCGGACATGACCGTTATAGAACAGGAAGGCCTGTTCGCCCTTGCTGCGCACCGACCAGCGTGGAACCGACAAGTCGGCCGGGTCGGCCGGCACAAGCGACGGCTTATGCACCGTCATCGGCGCCAGGCGCGCGCCGAAGTCGTTCATGAAATAGTGGAACGGGCGCAGGTAAGCCAGAACGTCGCGCTGCTGGCCGTCAGGACCCAGCGGCGCATTGAAGTCGTAGTTGATGGCCGGCGTGTCGTTGTAGCCGCCGGTGCGCGTGCTCTCCTCCATGGTGGTCATGCCGACCGGATTGCGGCCGCCATGGAACATGTAATAGCCCATCAGGTTCACGCCGGAGCCCATCTGCACCGGCAGGGTCGAGGCAATATCGTCCGGCGACACCAGCGTGCGGCGGCGGTACATGGCCGGCAGCCCGGCGCCATACTCCGCGCCCAGGAAAGGCGTGCGGTCCATATCGGTTTCCGCGGTACCCTGCTGGGTGGCGCGGGTCTGCGCACCAAGGTCGCCGCTGACGCGCGTGTCGAAACGGAAGGCGTAGGTTTCCTTCGGCGGCAGCTCGGTCTTGCTGGTGGCCCACGGCTCGTCCTGGTAACCGCCGAAAACCGGCACCACTTCGCCGGACGGATACAAGGTCTGGTCCCAGCCGGTCACCGTATAGAACGGCACGTCGATGCCGGCCTTCACGGCCATGCCTTTCAGCGTGGCGATGTGCTGGGCGCCGCGGCCCGTGCCTGCCAAATTGTATTCGTTCTCGATCTGGACGCCGATCACGGGCCCGCCCTGCTTCCACAGCAAGCCATCGACCTGTTTCGCGATCTCGCGGTAGAAGCGGTCCACGTATTTCAGGTATTGCGGGTCGTCCTGGCGGGTCGGCATGGCATCCACCACCCAGTCGGGAATGCCGCCGTAACGCACTTCCGCGTGCGACCAGGGGCCAACTCGGATCCACACCTCCAGCCCGGCCTTGTTGGCCAGCTGGATGAAGCGTCGCAGGTCGCGGTTGCCGCTCCAGTCGAACTTTCCTTCTTTTTCCTCGTGGTGGTTCCAGATGATATAGCTGGCCACCACGTTGATGCCGGCCGACTTCATCTTGGCCAGCTCGGCCTCCCAGCTGTCGGCCGGACTGCGCGAGTAGTGGAATTCGCCCATTACCGGCAGCCATGGCTGACCGTCGCGTGTCAGGTAGCGGCTGTTGATGCCAAGGGCATGGCTTCCGGGAGCGACGGCCGTGCCCATCTTGATATGGCCGGACAAAGGCACCGGTGCGGGAGCGCTGGCATCGACTGCCAGCACCTGCCCGGCCTGGGCGGCGTGAACGAACGCCATCGCGGCCAGGCAAAGTGTGTTACGGATCATCGGCATGCCTCAATCAGAACTTGTAGCTCAGGCCCAGGTTGTAACGGCGGCCATATTCCATCACGTTCTGCATGTATGGATTGTTGGACTGGGTCTCCACCACTTTCTGGTTGGTGATGTTGTCCAGGCCAAGGCGCAGCTGCAACTGCGGGGTCAGCCACTTCGAGAAGTTGGCTGAGACGTAGGTTTCTGCTGGATTTTCGATCATGTAGCCGGCGGTCCAGCGCGGCATGCGCACGAAGGCGCTATGGTAGTTAGCCGATACACGCGCCTCATAGCCCGCCTTCTCGTACCACAGGGTCAGGCCGCCATTGCGCTTCATCAGGCCCACCATCGGGTAGTCGTTGGTGTATTCCTTGATGTCGCTGTCGTTGTACGAGAAGTTTGCAGCCACGCCCAGACCATCGAACGGCGCGGGCAGGCTGGTGAAGGCATGCTGCGCCACCAGTTCCAGGCCCCGCACATTGCCGCCCTCGCCGTTCACGGAACGGGTCAGGGTCGCGGCGCGGCCGTTGACGGTGGTATGGTCGGTGGTGATGCCGATGTAGTCCGACACCTTCTTGTAGAACACGCCGGCCGACACCAGCGAACCTTTGTCGAAGTAATACTGCCACGACAGGTCGACCTGGTTGGACATCATTGGCAGCAGGCCCGGGTTGCCCGCGCTGCCGGTAATCGGCTGTTGCGACCCCGGATTGGTGTCGATCGCCAACTGGCGCGAAGCGCGCATTTCATCCATCGGCGCCCGCGACATGGCGCGTGCCACGCTGAAGCGGACCTGCTGCTTCTGCGCCTGGTCGAGGTTGAAAATCAGGTTCATGCTGGGCAGCACACGGGTGTACGATGCGCCGCCTTCAGCCGGGGTAGGCGCGGCGCCGTTGATCGATTCCATGCCAGTGCCGGTCTGCCTGGTGTGCACCACGCGCACCCCGGCATTGCCGCGGAAGGTCTTGCCGAACAATTCGCCTTCCAGGTCGGCCTGGGCGTAGACGCTGCTGTTCTTTTCCTTGACCTTCCAGCCGGCCAGCAGGTCGCTCGCCGTCGGGGTGCGGCCATCCGGGCTGAATGCGTCGCCACCCCACAGGCTGGTGGCGGAGCCCATGAAGTCTTTCAGCACGATGAATGGCGCGAAGCCTGAAACATTGACTGTTTCGTAGGCCGATGCCGGAATGGCGCTGTTGGACGCCAGGTTCCAGGTGGTCTGGTGGTATTTCTTTTCGCGGTCGGCGAAGCGCGCGCCGAACTTGATGCGGCTGACCATGCCCGCATCGAGCGGACGCCATGCGCTCAGTTGCGCGGAGTTCAGGCGGTCGTCGACGTGGCCGTCGGTGTCCACGTACAGGGTCGGGTTGCCGAAGGCGGCAGGATTGCCCGAATCGTGGCTGAAGCTGAAGTCCTGGGTTTCGTCGCCGGTGAAGGACCACTTGATGGTGCCGTTGTTCAGGGCGAACTGGCGCACGTCGCGCCATGCGCTGTCGCGGCCGGCCGAGGATGTCGCGATATCGGCGTCCACTTTCCATTCGCCGACATTGAACTTGCCATTCAGGCCCGCGGCCAGGTTGTCCATGTCCTGCGTCCACAGCGTGCTGTTGGTGGTCAAGCCCACGTTGTTGACGGTGGCGCCGACGACGTAGCCGTTACGGATGTCGAGGTTCGAGTAGTTGGCGCTCTGCCAGCGATCCCAGTTGCCAAGGTCGCCGGTCCAGTGCGACATGGCCGGTTCGCGGATCTTGTTCTTGGCGTAGTAGACGTCGGCGGTGATCATCGCATCCGGACTGGCCTTCCACTCCACCTTGCCCAGTACGCTGCCGCGCTCATTGGTGCCGCGCTTGAGTTCAGTCTCGAAACCCCAAGGCGTCTTGTCTACCTTGCCGTCGCCATTGATGTCGGCGGAATGGTCTTCGTTGAAGCCCCAGTGGTTCTTGCGCTTCTCCACCGAAGGCTGCTTCTGGTAGCTGAAGGCCAGCGCCACGCCAACGTTCTTGTCCGCGTACTGGTCAACGTAGATGCCGCCCAGGCGCGGGCGAACCGATTTGGTGTCGAGCTCGCGTGCTTCCGAGTAGTACAGCGCGTCGGCCTTCAGCGAAGCCTGGCGGCCGCTGTATTTGAGCGGCGAAACGGTCTGCAGGTCGATGCTGGAGGCGACGCCGCCTTCCACCAGGTCTGCATTCTGGGTCTTGTAGACGATGGCGCCGGACAGCGATTCGGACGGGAACTGCTCAAAGCGCACCGCGCGGTTCGGCTCGGACGAAGCCAGTTCGCGGCCGTTCAGGGTAGCGCCGATGAAGCGCTCGCCCATGCCGCGCGCCACGATCTGGCTGGCGTTGCCGCGGTCCAGGCCTGCGGCCAGGCCTGGCAGGCGCGCCAGCGACTCGGCGATGGTGGTGTCCGGCAGCTTGCCGATGTCTTCGGAAGCGACGACTTCCACCATGCTGTTGGAGTTTTCCTTGACGCTCAGGGCGCTACGCACCGAGGCGCGGATACCGGAAACGGTGACCTTCTGGATCGATGGTTCTTCCGCCTGCTGCGCAAAGGCGGCTGGAATGGCAGGGATCAGGAACAGCGACTTCACCAGCAGGCTGATTTTCTTTTGCTTCATGATTCTTTTGTTTTCTCCGTAGTTTTTTTGTGATTTGTTGTATTACCAGAGCGCCCCGTAGATCACGGCCAGCAGCACGCACACCACGGCCGAACCGATGGCAAAGCCCCGGTCTACACGGAACAACTGACGGTCGACCACCATGGCTTTGGCTTCGCCATCACGCCTTCCCATAAGGCTGATCAGCACCATGCCGGCCACCACTGCCCAGAACACCAGGAACATGCGGTCGATGAACGGGATTTCGAAGACGCCGCTGCCGTTGTCGGCGGCAAAGCCGATCGGCGCGAGGAAGGACAGGTCCATCATCGTTGGCAGGAACTTGAGGATGATGGAGAACGCCAGCCCGCCCACGGTGGCGAACATGGCGGCTGCGTTGGTCGCATTCTTCCAGAAGAAACCAAGCAGGAACATGGCCAGGATGCCCGGCGAGACAAAGCCGGTGTATTCCTGGATGTACTGGAAACCGCCTTTCTTGTCGATGCCCAGCATTGGTGCGATCAGCACCGCAATTGCCATCGACGCCACCACGGTAAGGCGGCCGACCCACACCATGCGCTCTTCGCTCGCTGCGGGTACAAATTTCTTACGATAGATATCCAGCGTGAAAATGGTGGCGATGCTGTTCGCCTTGCCGGCCAGCGAGGCCACCACCGCGGCGGTCAGGGCCGCAAACGCAACGCCGCGCAAGCCATCCGGCAGCAATGCCAGCAGCGTGGGGTAGGCGCGGTCCGGATTCAGCTCGCCGCCCTGGCGCAGCGCACCGCCCAGCGCGCCCGCCTGGTCCAGCGCGTAGGCCGCTATGCCGGGCAGCACCACGATCACGGGCATCAGCAATTTCAGGAATGCCGCAAACAGCAGGCCTTTGCGTGCGGTCGGCAGGTCCGCGCCCAGCGCCCGCTGCGTGATGTACTGGTTGCAGCCCCAGTAATTCAGGTTGGCGATCCAGATGCCGCCCAGCAGGATGCTCAGTCCCGGCAAGTCCATATAGCTTGGATGGTCGCGCGTCAGCACCATGTCGAAGTGGCCGCGGGCACGCGAGAACAGTTCGGCCGTGCCGTGCAGCGCGCCTTTGCCGCCGCCCAGTCCGGCCACCAGGTCCAGTGCGATCCAGGTCGTCACCAGGCCGCCGATCACCAGGCACACCACCTGGATCACGTCGGTGTAGCCGATCACCTTCATGCCGCCCAGCGTGATGATCGTCGCAAACACGGCCAGGAACAGCATGCAGGC
The DNA here is from genome assembly GCF_049913285.1 of Pseudoduganella sp. S-14. Classification (GTDB taxonomy): domain Bacteria; phylum Pseudomonadota; class Gammaproteobacteria; order Burkholderiales; family Burkholderiaceae_D; genus Rugamonas. Next base: position 2,964,286 of record NZ_CP183991.1, on the reverse strand, counting down.
GCCTACGCTCAGGCCGGAGATGCTGCTGATGGCGATGGCGCCAAGGTAGAGGATGGACGTCAGGTTGACCACGATGTACAGGCCAAGCCAGAACAGCGCCATGGTCGTCGCCACGCCCTTGCCATAGCGCTGTTCGAGGAACTGCGGCATGGTGTAGATGTGGTTTTTAAGGTACACCGGCATGAAGAACACGGCCACGATGACCAGCGTTGCCGCCGCCATCAGCTCATACACCGCAATCGCCATGCCGATCTTGAAGCCCGAACCGCTCATGCCGATGAACTGTTCGGCCGAGATGTTGGAGGCGATCAGCGAGGCGCCGATGGCCCACCAGGTCAGGGACCCTTCGGCCAGGAAGTAGTCGCGCGAAGCCGAACCGGAGCTGCTGTTCTTGCGGCGATAGACCCAGATGCCGTATGCGGCAACGACCGCAAAATAGATCAGGAATACAACCGAATCGAGGGATGTGATTTTCATGGCTAGCGTCTCTGTTTGCAAATGCGTTGACAACATTTGCTTATCATTAAGACGCTTAGCTTAACGAATTGGCTATTCCTTAGTTATGCGGAATACGCATTGAGCTATGACTTTCTGGAATAGCTCGCAAGGCCCTGATCATTCCGGCCTGCCGTAAAACTGGGGAGCGCCATCGAAGGCGAGTTCCAGCCGATCCAGGACGAAGCCGGGATCGATGGCGCGTACCCGCAATACGTGCCGGCCCGCAGCGACGTTTGCCTGCGACAGGGTGCGCAGCGCCGTATTCGATAGCACGTTCGCCTTCCATTCATCGCTGCGGCCATGGGTGGTGAAATCGAGTTCCGTGAACGGTTCGTTGTCGAAGCTGACGGCGATGCGAAGCTTGTCGCTGGACGTCAGGGGATGCACCGGCACGGCCACCACTTTCAACTGGGCCCGGCCTTGCGACATGGTCGCAAATTCATAAGCCAGCGTGCTGCGATCGCCTCCCGCCAGGGACGAACGCATGCTGGCGCCAAAGCTCCCCAGGCCAGGCACCAGGGTCCAGCCGGCCGCTGGCGCCGCCTGCACCGCCGGAATGGTCACGATCCTTTCGCTCTCCAGCGGCAGCCCTGGCGCAGGATCGGCTTGTACCTGCAGCCGGAGCGGGAGCGGTTTCCCTCCGCAACGCAGCACAATGGAAGGCGCTGCAGCACGGCCGTCGTAGCGGATTTTAACGCGCTGTTCAAAGCCATTGCCGGCGTCCAGCCGGCCGCTTGCTGGCGAGACTGTGAGCGATGCGCCATTCCCGGCTGCCTGCCAGTCCAGTTCCTGCCCGCTGCTGCCGACCAGCGTGACCGTGCGTACTGCCGGCCGCCCCGAATTGAAATTGAGCTGCGCGCCGTCGCCCGAAAACGGGAACGGATATGCGATGCTGCAGCCGATCCGCTGCGGAGCATCCGCGTAGGTTGGAAAGTCCGGCGCACTGAATACCGGCAGGCGGCGCGGTGCTGCGTCCATCATTCCCTGCCATTTGCCGTTGCCCAGCGCGTTGTAATGCGCGGTGTCGGCCACGATTGCAGCCTGCGCCGACCGGGCACGCGCTGCCTGATAGTTCGCGTCAGGCCGGCCTTCGCCGGCATGCTGCGCAGCCAGCTCCAGCCTCAGTACCCGCGCATTCAGGTTGGCACTGGAACGCACGGGGTACTGCACCAACTGAAAAAACGCATCGGCCAGCGAGGGCGGGATGCGCCGCGCAACGGCATCGGCGCGCCTGGCTAAAGCCTCGTAACGCGCCAGTCGCCTTTCCGCCTCGCCACCACCCGAACGAAGATAGTCCGTTGCCCTCACCGGTGTGGTGGGTTCGGTCTGGCTGAAGCCCATGAACTCCGGCCTGCGCTCCCATGCCAGGTCATAGTAGCCGGACATGATGTCCGCAAGTTCGTCCGCCTCGCCCGCGCCAAACTGCGCGCGCATCCAGCCGGCGAGGTGCTCGCGTGCAGGGCGTTCCAGCGTATTGCCGTCAAAAGCCAGGTCAAGGAAGTATTGCGTGAGGTATTCTGCGGGCTTGATGTCGCCGACGTTGACGATCCAGACCTTGCGCGCGCCAGTCGCCGTCGCGCGCTGCAACTGGTCGCGGACCAGGGCAGGATGTGTCGTTCCGAGCCACAGGTAATCGTGCGGGCGGCCCCAATAGGAGATGTGATAGTAGATGCCCGCCCCGCCCGGCCGCCGTGCTTCCTGCGGCGTGCTCAATTGGTGCAGGTAGCCGTAATTATCATCCGGCCAGATAAGGGTGATATCTTCCGGCACCTGCAACCCTGCCTTGTAAATATCCAGCACTTCCTTGTACAGCGTCAGCGCCTGCGGCGCCTTCGCCGCGGACTTGGCAAGCAGCTCGCGCTGGACCGCTATGGCCTCGCTCAGTCCACGCCGCGCTTCATCCACGTTATGCGCGCCTTCCATGGCGGAATCGTGCACGCCGCGGATGCCCACCGAATACATGTTCTCAAAGTCCTTCACTTCTTTCAGGCGCTCTTCCCAGTAACGAACCAGCGACGGGCGGTTGCTGAAGAAATTGAAGGCGCCGCGCTGCTGATGGTCCCACTCGCGCACGTTATTGCGCATCATGGGCTCCGCATGGGAGGTGCCGACCACGATGGCGTAATCGCGCCCTGTCTCCGCATTGCCCGCCACCTGGTAGAACGGCCTGGTGGACTCGTGCATCGCCGGCCAGATGATGTTGGCCTTCAGGCGCCACATCAATTCGAAGATGCGCGCATAAGTGGAAGGACCGATATCCCGGGCCGGGTCATGCCTTGCGGCCCACGGCTGCAGTCCCCAGTCCTCATCGTTCAGGAAAATGCCGCGATATCGCACGTGCGGCGAGGACGAATGGACTCGGGCCGCCGACACTTCCAGTCGCTCGCGCCGTGCCGGCCGAACGTCCGCCCACCACTCCCAGGCAGAGACGCCCAGTTCCCGCGTCAGGTCGATCACGCCCCACACCGTACCGCGCAGATCGGCGCCGGCGATCAGCAGTACTTGCGTTCCGGGGCGACGGCGCGAATCGAAAGCAATGCGTTCATAGCTTTCCCATTCCAGGCGAGGCAGCTCAATGCCCTCTTCCACAAGCACCTTCCGCACCAGCGGCGAATCGTGGCGGCCGATCACTACGCATACCCGCGTACACGCTTCGACGCCGGTGCCCTGCGCAGCGTCGCTGCCCGCCAGCGACGCCAGGTCCCTTGCCAGCAGGTCGCCGGCGAGCTTCATCGCGGCTTGGTCCTCATGCACGATGGCGGGCAGGCGCCCATCGGGATTCAGCGAGATCGCCCCTTCTGCTGCGGCCTTGCTCGAACCTGTGGCGGCGGCAAAAACAATCAACAACGTGAGCAATTGCTTGGTCATATAGCGATTCGGGATAGCTGAAGCGACAATTGGCATACAGGAGGCGAAACCGATTCGCTAGCATATGGTGCCGCTAACAATCTTGCAAACAAAAGTGGAGACTGAATGAAGAAGACTACCCGCCGCGCGCTCGCGGCACTTTGCATTGCCGCTTGGGCGGGCGCCGCTGCGGCCGCCGCACCGATTCCCGAACTGGTGAAGAAAGACGGCCGGCACGCCTTGATGGTCGATGGAGCGCCCTACCTCCTGCTTGGCGTCCAGGCGCACAACTCCAGCAACTACCCGGACGCGCTCAAGCAAGTGTGGGCCGCCGTCAGGGACGTACACGCCAATACGCTGGAAATCCCGGTCGCATGGGAGCAGGTCGAGCCCGAGGAAGGCAAGTTCGATTTCAGCTACGTCGACACGCTGCTGAAGCAAGCGCGCGAAAACAAGGTGCGCGTGGTGCTGCTGTGGTTCGCGACCTGGAAGAACACCAATCCGAACTACGCACCCGAGTGGGTCAAGTTCAACAATCAGCGTTTCCCGCGCATGGTCGGCAAGGACGGCAAATCCATCTATTGCATGTCGCCCTTTGGGGAGGAAACACTGAAGGCCGACAAGAAGGCTTTCACCGCCCTGATGAAACACCTGAAAGCCGTCGACCAGGAACAGCGCACCGTGATCATGGTGCAGGTACAAAACGAAGTCGGCACCATCGGCGCGGTACGCGACTTCGGCGCCAAAGCCGAAGCTGCCTTCCACCAGGCAGTGCCGTCTGCGGTGCTGGCCCACAAGAAGTCGCCGGTGCCTGGCGCCGCCAGCGGCACCTGGACTGAGGTCTACGGCCCCTATGCCGAGGAATATTTCCACGCCTGGGCCATCGCCAGCTATATCGAGGAAGTCGCGAAGGCCGGCCGCGCGGTCTACAACCTGCCGATGTACGTCAACAGCGCACTGCGCGACCCGCTCGCGCTGATGGCGCCATGGCAGAACAATTTCATCTCCGGCGGTCCTGCGTTCGACGTGATCGACATCTACAAGGCTGCGGCGCCGCATATCGATCTCGCTGCGCCGGATATCTACATGTCGGAATCGAACAAGTTCAGCGCCAACCTCGAACTTTTCCAGCGCCCCGACAATGCCCTGCTGGTGCCGGAGATGGGTAACGCAAAACCCTTTGCGCGCTATGTCTACCAGGTGCTTGGCCGCGGCGCGCTGGGTATCGCGCCGTTTGGCGTCGACTACTTCGACTACACCAATTTCCCGCTTGGATCGAAGGACACCGACAAGTCGATGGCAGAACCTTTCGGCAAGGTCTATGCAGCGTTCCGCCCGATGGAGCGCCAGTGGGCGAAATGGGCATTTGAGGGCCGCACCTACGGCGTTGCCGAAGGAGACGACCGCAAGCCCCAGACCGTCAATATGAAAAACTGGAAGGCCACGGTATCGTTCCGCGAATGGCAACTCGGCGATCGCTCGTGGAAACCGGACATGAAGGATTACCCGGCCGGTACCGAAACGCCAAGCGGCGGCGTTTCCATCGCCCAGATCGGCGACGACGAATTCATCATCGTCGGCCAGCACGCGCGCGTGAAGATCGAAGGCATTGGCAGCAACGAAGGCAAGCCGTCGCTGTGGGCCCGCGTCGAAGAAGGCCGTTTCGACGCCAACGGCAAATGGATCATGGAGCGCAACTGGAACGGCGACCAGACCGACTATGGGTTGAACCTGACGGACCGCGTCACAATCCTCAAGGCCAGGCTGGGCACTTACTGACTACTGGGTCTCGAAGAACCGGGCGTGTTCGGGCATTGCGCCGACGGCGCGCCCGATGGTCTCGCGCACCCGGGAGAAATGCTCCTGTAGCCGCCCCAGGTCCATCAGGTCGATCAGGGGATCGACCCTTTTGGGCACGACGCCGAGACCCATCAGGATTGAGACGTGCGACGGCACAGAGAAGCCCTCCGGGTCATAGATAACGACGCGGCCCGTCTCGCGGAACAGTTCGATCTGGTGCTGCAGCATGTCGGGGATCGGCATGCCGGCACAATAGCGCCAGAATTCGGAGTCTTTGCGGTCCGTGACCTTGTAATGCAGGATGATGAAGTCGCGCACGAACTCGTAGCGCTGCGATACCAGCCGGTTGAACTCATTGGCCAGCGCCGGACTGAAGTCGCGGTCGGGGAAGTACTGCAGCAGCCAGCCGACCGAATTCTCGATGATATTGATGCTGGTCGATTCAAGCGGTTCAAGGAAGCCGCTCGACAAACCGATCGCCACGCAGTTCTTGATCCATGACTTGCGGCGGCGGCCGGTGGTAAAGCGAAGCTGGCGCGGCGTATCCAGCGCGCGGCCGTCCAGCCCATCCAGCAGCACCCGGCCAGCTTCCTCGTCGCTGGTGAAGCTGCTGCAGTACACATGGCCGTTGCCGGTGCGGTGCTGCAGCGGAATGCGCCAGGTCCAGCCGGCGCTGCGCGCGGTCGACAAGGTGTACGGCACCAGCGGCTCGGTCCTCTCGCACGGCACGGCTTGCGCGCTGTTACACGGCAGCATGGCGCTCCAGTCGTCGTAGCCCGCCTTGTAGACGCCTTCGATCAGCAGGCCGCGGAATCCCGAGCAGTCGATGAACAGCTCACCCTCCAGCCGACGTCCATCCTTCAGCTTCACCGCCGTGATGAAACCCGATTCGGGATGCTGCTCGACTTCGGTGACCATGCCTTCGACGCGCTGCACGCCGCGCTGCATCGCGTAGTCGCGCAGGTAGGCCGCATACAGGCTGGCATCGAAATGGAAAGCGTACGAGAAGGCATTGGTGACTGCAGGCTGGTCGCCGTATGGCAGCATGAAGCGGTTGCTGCGCGCCATGGCAGTCGACGTCGACCACTCCTCGTAGGAAGGCATGTCCTTGTTTTCGCGCGCCAGCCGCAGCCAGTATTGCAGCGGCGAGCGATTTTCGATTGCCGGGCCGAAGTCGCCGAATCCGTGGAAGAAACGGTTGCCGACATGGCCCCAGTCCTTGAACTCGATGCCAAGCTTGAAAGTGGCCTGGGTCTTCCTGACGAAATCTGCATTGTCCAGGCCGAGCGCCTGGTTGAAGTAGCGGATCGTCGGCAGCGTCGCCTCCCCGACGCCGACCGTGCCGATCTCCGGCGACTCCACCAGCACGATCTCGCACAACTTGCCGAGCTTGAGCGCCAGCGGGGCGGCCGTCATCCAGCCGGCGGTACCGCCGCCGACGATGACAATCTTGCAGATAGCGTTATTGGACATAGGTTCCCATCCTGATCTTCATGACAGTCGGGCGGGCCGTCAGATTGATGCCCCAGTCGGTCTGGTCGCCGTTCCAGTTGCGCTCCATGACCCATTTTCCGCCAGCGTCGAAGTGACCTTCTTCCACGCGTGCGTACATCGACGGCTTGCCCGCGCTGTGCTCGAAGTTGAGGCGGATGTTCTGGCCGATCACGATAAATTCATCGTCGCCCACCTGGGCCAAAGCAGCTCCGCCATTGGGCGATTCGGTGCCGGGCGGCAGGTCATCCTTGTTCGCGTGGCCGAACTGCCATTCGCGGAACTTCGCAGTGATCTTCCAGTCGCCGGCCAGGATCGATTGCGGCTTGCGGTCGTCTCCTTCCGCGATGCCGAAAGTGCGTCCATCGAGCGACCATTGCGCCCAATGGTGTGCCATGGGGCGGAACGCGGCATAGATCTTGCCGAACGGTTCCGCCATCGCCTTGTCCTTCAGTTTCGAGCCCAGGGGATAGTTGCTGTAGTCCGCGTAATCAATGCCGAACGGTGCAACGCCGATCGCGCCGCGTCCCAGGATCTGGTACACGTAGCGCGCATAGCCCGCCGCATTGCCCATCTCCGGCACGAACAGCGCATTGTCCTGGCGCTGGAAACGCTCCAGCGTGGCGCCTACCTTGTCCGACTCGGGCGAGTAGATGTCCGGCGCTGCGATATCGATATGCGGGGCCGCTGCCTTGTAGATATCGATCACGTCATAGGTCGGGCCGCCACTGGCGAAATTGGACTTCCATGGCGCCATCGGTTCCAGCGGGTCGCGCAAGGCATTGTTGACATACATCGGCAGGTCGTACACCGCGCGCCCTGACCTGGCAACTGTCTCGATGTAGCTGGCAACCGCATAAGCGTGGAAGTACTCGTCCGCATATGGGCCGTAGACCTCCTGCCACGTCCCGTTGGCCGCACCGGGCGCCGGCGGCTTCTTGCGCGCCAGGACCGCTGCAGGCACCTGCTGGCGGAACGCGGCTTCGGCGCTGGGACTGAAATCGCGCACCGTGCCGTAGGTTCCCACTTCGTTCTCAACCTGCACCATGATCACCGTGCGCTGGACGGAGTCAATCTTCTTCAGGTGTGCCATCAACGCCGTAAAGGCCCTGGTGTCGGCTTTCAGGGTCTGTTCGCCGAACGGGGACAGGCAGTAGATGCCCTTGCCGTCCTTGCCAATCATGCGCGGAAAGCGCTGGTTATCGAATTTCACCCACTCCGGCGTGTATTGCGGGCCGGTGTTCTTCCAGGTCCCGAACCACAGCAGCACAAGGCGCACCTTGTTCTGGCGCGCCTGGGCCACAAGCGCGTCGACGAAACTGAAATCGAACTTTCCTTCAACCGGTTCCAGCTGCTCCCAGGCGACCGGGATCTCCAGCGTATTGGCATTGACGTCCCTGACCGCGGCCCAGACCTGGCCCAGCGCAGCAGGATAATTGCTGGAGTTGTGCGCCTGCACACCGAGCACGGTGAACGGCTTGCCGTCGACCACCAGCGCATAGCGCCCGTCCTTGTGCTGCAGCAGGGGAATCGGCGCAGGGCCGGCAATAGCGTGCGCAGCCAACAGGGCCGACAAGCAAAACGCCGCCACGCGGCGGCCAGGGAAATTCTTCATGCGGTTGTCCATGGGGTCAAACGGCAGCACGCCGCGCGGGGCGTGCTGCCTGTACTTCTTAGAACGAGTAGCGTGCCTGCAACGTATAGCGGCGGCCGGTGTAGAACGCGGAGCGGTCCATCAGGCCGATACCTTGCTGCATATACTGCTTGTACAACGCGTTGTTCAGGTTCTGCGCCTCAAAGGCAAAACTCAGATTCTCCGTCACTTTGTAGTGCAGGCCCATGTCAAGCTGGCCGTAGGCTCCGCCCCAGGTTGGCAGGGCAAAGTTCACCGAGTATGCCTGGCCCTTGTTCGGGCTGTCCGGATTGCGGTCGATGCCGGAACCGTCGGCCGTACCGTAGGCGTTGGCCGCCTGCAGGTACTTGCCGCGCCAGGAATAAGCCAGGCGCGCCGACAGCGGGCCGTGGTCATACAGCAAAGCCAGGTTATAGGCGTTCTTCGACATGCCCACCATCGGCAGGCCGCCCAGTACGTGGCCATCTGTGTCGCAGCCGGCCAAATCGCGCGCCAGGTTGGCGTCCAGCGTGTCTTTCGGCGTACACCAGGTGCTGGTCACCGGATGACCCAGTTTCATGACGCTGTCGATGTACGTGTAGTTGCCCGAGATGCCGAAGCCGGACAGCAGGCCAGGCAACTTGTCGAAGTACTGCTGGTAGCCGATCTCCACGCCACGCGCACGTCCCGATGCGTCGTTGACCTGCGAGCGGATCAGGAAATCATGCGGCTGGCCGGCGGTGTCGTTCAGGGTATAGGTCGAAGTGCGGCCAATGATGACGTCTTTCAGCTTCTTGTTGAACAGTGCCACCGTGAACGAACTGCTCTTGCCGAAGTAATACTCGCCAGTCAGGTCGAAGTTGTTCGCACGCACCGGGCGCAGGTTCGGGTTGCCGCGCGCATCGCCTTTATAGCTGATCGAATCGAGCACCGCCTGGTTGGTCACCGAATCCTGGTGCGTTTTCACGTCCTGGCTCAGGGTGGTGTAGGCCTGCATCTGGTAGAAGTCCGGACGCGTGATCCCTTTCGAGAAGGCGGCGCGGAACTGCAACTCGTTGCTTGGCTTCAGGCGCAGGTTCAGGCTAGGCAGGACGTTGGTGTAGCTGTTGTTGAACGTTTGCTTGTCGGCCTGCGCCGGAATGATCGGCACACCCGGCATCGGATTGGTCGGCGGGGTAAACAGCGTGTAGCCGTCGGCCGACATATCGGTGCGCACCACGCGTACACCGACGTTGCCGTCTACCGGGTACGGCAGCCAGCTGTCGGAGCCGAAGCGCAGCTGGCCGTAGGCCGACTTGGTGCGCTCGCGCTGTACGTTCAGGCCTTTGTCGTCACCGAACTTGGCAGGCGTCCAGTGCTGCGAACAAGGGGAGGATTTGCAGACCATGTCGGTGTAGCTATGCAGCTTGGCAAAGCCGCCTGGCGGCGCACCGAGGGACCAGGACAGGTCGGGCGCCACGAATTGCGGTGGCGTCGGCATTTTTCCGCCAAAGAAGTTACCGAAGGAGACAGGCGTGGTGCCGCCAGCGAAACGCGGATCGCTCAGATAGGCCAGCTGACTCAATGGCTGCCACGAATCGCCGACTGCCCACGGCTGCGTGATCTGTGCCCATTCGGAATCGTGCGTCGAACGGGTTTCCGCCTCGCGGTCGGTGAAGCGTACGCCGAAACGCAGATCCTGCAATACCGGGCTGTCGAAGATGAACTTGGCGTCCAGGCGGCCCGCGGTCTGGGTCGCCTCGGCCTGGTCGCGGTGCTCCTGGGCGAAGCCCCAGTAGTAGTTGGACGGGTTGGCCAGGTGCGCGCGGTCTGCGGCGTCGAAACCGAACTGCGGTGGAGAGCTGCGCAAGTCCAGCGTTTCCTTCGGCATGTAGCCGCCCAGGCCGACGGTGTTGTCGAAGCCGTCAGTCTTTGCCTTGATATGCTGAAGGTCGGTCTTGAACACCCAGCGGTCGCTGGCGCGCCAGGTCAGGTTCCAGGCCACGTCTCGGGTATCGGCTGCGCGGCCGACGGCGCGGGTATTGGTGCCGAAACCTACGCCCGGCTCGGTCGGTGCGCGCAGGGTGCCGGTCAACAGGGCGCCCCGGCTGTCGAAGGTCGCGTCTGGATCGAGCACGATGGTGGCCGGGTTGGCAGTCTGGAACAGCGATGCTTCCGTGGACTCCAGCTCATACTTCGAGCGGAAGTAAGTCAGGGAAGAAGACAGGGTGTCCTTTTTCCACTGCAAAGCGCCATACAAGCCCTCGCGGTCACGATCGAAGTTGCCGCGGTTCCAGGAACCGCCGCTCGGAATCCAGCGCAGCGCGCCGCTGTTGTCACCCGAGACTGCATCGGCACGAGGGATGAATGGCGAAACGGACATGCCGTCACTGCGGGTCTTGATTTGCGAACGCGCCACGTCGATCAGGGCGCCGAACTGGCCGAAGCTGGTATCCCAGCGGTTCGACACCATGCCAGAATACGATGGCGCGGTTTCGCCGCGCAGCTTGGAACGGGAGGCTTCCGCCGAGACGGCGCCCTTGAAGCCTTTGAAGTCAAACGGCATGGCGGTACGCAGGTTGACCAGCCCGCCGACGGCGCCTTCGATCTGCTCCGCGGATGGGCTCTTGTACACGTCCACGCCGGCCATCAGTTCCGGCGGCACGTCTTCGAAGCTCAGCGAACGGCCGCCGTTGGCGGAGAACGAATCGCGGCCATTCAGCTCGGAACGCACGTAGCTCATGCCGCGAATCGACACGCCGGTGCCCTCCGCTGCGAAGCGCATGATGCCGTCGCCCACACCCTGCTGCGGGTCCTGGCGGTTCATGGTGCGGTCGATCGTGACGCCCGGCATGCGCTGCAGCACTTCAGTGACCGACTTGTCCGGCAGCTTGCCCATGTCGTCGGCCACGATCGAGTCGACGATTTCTTCAGCATCCTGTTTGCGCTTCTGCGCCGATTCCAGCGCTGCGCGCTGGCCGACCACCACCACGGTGTTCGAATTGTCCTTGCTTTCCGATGCGGTCTGCGCGAAGGCGCCGCCGGCTGCCAGCAAGGCGATCTGCGCCGCCCCCACGGCGATCGCTGTCTTCTTCAAGTGTTTCACTCTGAATCCTCTCGTTCTAACTTATAAGTGTGATGAAGGCTTGCTCATTTGCGCCGGCACGCGGCCTTGTCGGTGCGTGGACTGCGCTTTGCTGTGAATTGCCGGGCGGGATTGGCCCGTCGCGTGCGCTGCACCCAGGTGGCGCCTGCGATTTCGCCGCGGTATGCGGCACGAATCCATTCTGCCTGTGGTCCCACGCAGCGGCAATTGTGAAAATCACCAATGCAACAAACGAAAAAAACGCAGCCTGCACGATCAGGTGATCTTCAGTGCATTGGCATAGCTTAGCGCCGGCTGGTGAACGGGCAGCGTCACGTGCAAGCCGTCCGCAGACTGGCGGAAGGCCAGCGGCCGCCCGCTGCTTACCAGCTCGACGCGCGCGATTCGCCTGGTCAGGTGGGGCGTGGCGCTGCGCAAGGATCTGATCGTTACCTTGCCATCCTGCGGCCAGCCCATGACGAAGGCGTACACCGCATCGCCTTTCGCCGTGAAGCGGACATCGGCGGCGGAGAACGGCTTGCCTTTGCCCTCGTTGAAGCCGGCGCCCGACATCGGCGCCGCCGCCTCCTCCATCACCGGCCCTTCGCCAAACACCGCCCAGGGACGTGTGTCGTAAATCGCTTCCCCATTCTTCGCCATCCAGCGCCCTACTTCCTCCACGATGGCGCGCTCCTGGCTGTCGATGCTGCCGTCGCCGCGCACTGGAACGCTGAGCAGCAGGTTGCCGTTCTTGCTGACCACGTCAATCAGCGTATGCAGCACCGTCTTGGCGCTCTTGTAGGCGCGGTTATCGTAGACACGGCGGTCGTAGTGCCAATTACCGATGCAGGTGCAGGTTTGCCACGGCAGTTCTTCGATGCGGTTGCTTTGCCCGCGCTCGATGTCCCACACCATGCTGCGCCGCTGCTGCTCGTTGAGTATCTTCCCGTTGACGACAGCTTCCAGCCTGCCTTTGGTGGCAATGCTGCGGTTGTACATGTGGGCCGCCAGGCGCAGGCCAATATCGCTCACAGGCCACAGCGGCAGTACCGTGTCGTCGTAGTAGACCAGGTCCGGATCGTAGGAATCGATCAGGTCGCGCGTGCGGTTGAAGAGCTTTTCGCCATAAGCCTTGTCGGGAATCGCGGCGCCGCCGCCCCAGTGCCACTGGGCGTCCCACACGCCACCCTCGCCGCCGGTCTTGCTCCGCGGATGGCGCTGCGCGTACAGGCCCTGCGGATCCAGGCCCTCCCACCATTTGCCCGCCCCATCCAGGCGCGTCAGGTTGCCATCGTATTTCTGCGCCGGCTCGTACCACGTCCACGCATGCGCCGCATGCACGCTGACGCCGAAGCGCAGGCCGTTGGCGCGCGCAGCCTTGCTCCAGCCGGCAACCAGGTCTTTTTGCGGTCCGATCCTGGCGGAGTTCCACTCTGGCTGGTAGCGGCTGCTGTACAGGTCGAAATTGTCATGATGGTTGGCCAGCGCTACGAAATATTTTGCGCCGGCCTTCTTGTACAGTGCCACCAGTTCATCCGCGTTCCATTGGTCGGCTTTCCACTGGTTGATGATGTCCTTGAAGCCGATCTGCGCCGGGTCGCCATATGTTTGCAAATGGTGCTTATGGGCGTCGGAATCCTTCTCGTACATCAGGCGGCCATACCAGTCGCCGAATTCGGGCTGGCACTGCGGCCCCCAGTGAGCCCAGATGCCGAACTTGGCGTTGCGGAACCAGTCCGGTACCTGGTATTTGTCGAGCGAGTCCCATTCCGGCTTGAACGGGCCGGACGCGATGGGCAGGCTGGCGTCGGGCGCCATGGCGTCGGCCGCGGCACGGGCGGTCCCCGACAACGCGACTGCAGGCACGGCTGCTCCCAGGTGTTTCAGCATATCTCGGCGTTTCATCAATTTTCCTATCATCGGATGGTCTTCAGCGTGCCAGCACGCTGCCCAGGTAATCTTCGTGGCTTGGCATGGCCGCTACGGCGGCCGCGATGCTGTCGCGCCGCAGGTGCAGGGCGCGCAAGGCGTCGTGCAGCGGCATGTCGCACAGCGAAGGGTCGGCGCGCTCCGGCCAGTGACCCATGCCGGCATGGATCGCCAGCCAGCTGGTGGCGTCGAAGCCTTCTTCATCGTACTGGTGCAGCACGCCGGACTGGCGCCATGCCTGGATCTTGAAGGCCAGCGTTTCGGGCAACTCCATGCTGGCCATGTCGCGCCACAACCGGCTGTCGCGGCGCTCCGTCAGGCAGTAATGCAGGATGATAAAGTCGCGCACCCGCTCGAATTGGCGCACCATGCCGGTGTTATAGGCAGCGACAGCCGCTTCGGCAGGACGAGGCCCTTTCAGTAACAGCTCGATCAGTCGGCCAAGGCCGCTCTGCACCAGGAAAATGCTGGTCGATTCTAGCGGTTCGAGGAAGCCGGAGGACAGGCCGAGCGCCACCACATTGTGCGACCAGAAACGCGCGCGGTGGCCAGTCCTGAAGCGCAGCAGGCGTGGCTCGGCGACTGGCGCGCCGTCAAGCTGCCCAAGCAGCTGTTCGCGGGCGCGCTCTTCATCAATGTAGCGGCTGGAAAACACATGGCCATGTCCGGTGCGGTTGCTGAGCGGGATGTGCCACGCCCAGCCGGCTTCCAGGGCTGTGGCGCGCGTGTAGGGCGCCAGCGCTACGCCGCTGCGCTCGCAGGGGCAGGCCCAGGCGCGGTCCACCGGCAGCCAGCGGCTGAAGTCAATGAACGGCTCTTCCAGCGAGCGTCCCAGCAGCAGCGAAGCGAAGCCGGAGCAGTCTATGAACAGGTCGCCTTCCAGCACGCGGCCATCGGCCAGCTTGAGCTGGTCCACGCCGCCGTCGGCACGCCGTGCGACGTGCACGATGCGCCCTTCGCTGCGGCGCACGCCTCGCTGCAATGCAAGCTTGCGCAGGAAATCGGCATACAGCACGGCGTCGAAATGGTAGGCGCAGTCGAACTGGCGCTCCTGTCCCGGAGCGCCGCCCTGGAAGCGTCCCTCGCGGGCCATCACGCTTGGCAGGCATTGTTCGCCGAGCGTGCCGAGGCCTGCATCGGCAACGCGGCGGAACTGGCCCCATAGGGATTGCGGGCCGCTCAGGCCACCGATATCGCCGAAGGTATGGAAGTATTGTTCGCCGGGCTTGCGCCAGTCGCGGAAAGCGATGCCCAGCTTGAAGGTACCGTTGGTAGCGCGCAGGAATTGGCTTTCGTCGATGCCAAGTATGCGGTGGAAAGCACGGATCGACGGGAATGTCGCTTCGCCGACGCCCACAATGCCTATCTCCTCCGATTCGACCAGTTCGACGCTACCGCCGGGAAGCGCGGTCGCCAGCGCCGTCGCGGCCATCCAGCCGGCCGAACCGCCGCCGACCACCACGATGCGTTTGTATGCGGTTGTCATTATTTTGTCTCCGTTATGGCATCGGATTTTGCAAGGGGCCATGACCGCGTGCAATTGTGAAAAATACCAATGCGTTCAATGAAATCTTGCAGGGTGGTTGAAGCGCGCGCCCGCTGCATGGAAAATGCAGCTCCATGAATCCGATCCAGGTATGCTTATGCGTTGCCCTGCTGGCGCCAATGGCCGCCAGTGCACAGGCGCGGCACACGATGTCGCTAGATGGCGAATGGCTCTTCCACAAAGTGGGGGACCATGGATGGCAACCCGTCACCCTGCCCCACAGCTTTGACGGGTACCGAGGGCCCGCCTGGTATCGCCGCTCGCTGCAACTGTCGCATGCACGCGACAAACAGCGGCGCTACCTCGAGTTCGATGGCGCCCTGCTCATAACCGAAGCGTGGGTGAATGGCAGGCACGCTGGACGCCACGCGGGAGGCTTCGCGCGCTTTCGTTTTGATATTACTGAACTGTTGCAGGACGGTGGCAACGAGATCGTGGTACGGGTCGACAATGCACCAGAGAGCGGCATCGCGCCGCTGGCGGGCGATTACACGATGTACGGCGGCCTGTATCGCAATGTGCGCATGGTCTCGACAGGCGATGTCCATTTCGACATGCTCGATTACGGCGGGCCTGGCGTGTACTTCAGGGCTTCCGATGTGTCGCAGCAGCGGGCCGCGCTGACGTGGACGGTGCGCGCCCGCAACGACAGCGCCCGCGCCGTACATGCCGTCGTCACCGCGCGCCTGCGCGACGCCGGCCAGCAGACAGTGGCCTCGGCGCACCGGCCGGTGCTGCTGCCGCCCCGCAGCACAGTGCAGGTCGCGTTGCAGGCCGCCCTGCCCTCGCCCCGCCTGTGGCAAGGCGTGCGCGATCCCTACCTTTACACCAGCGAAGCCGAGTTGGCCGAAGAAGCCGGCGGTTCCGTCACGCGCGACCGGCTCTCGTTTCAGGCGGGCATCCGCGATATCCGTCTCGACCCGCAGCGCGGCCTGCTGCTGAACGGGGCCAGCTACCGTGTGCATGGCGTCAACGTGCACCAGACTTCCCTACCCGGCAAGGGTATCGCCGCCAGCGACGACGACATCGATGCCGACTACCGCATCCTTTCCGACCTGGGCGTGACAGGCCTGCGCTACGCGCATTACCAGCATCCGCAACGGGCCTACGATCATGCCGACCGCGCCGGATGGCTGGTCTGGACCGAGCTGCCGCTGACGGCGGCGGTCAACGGGTCGCAGGAATTCCTGGCGGGCAGCGAGCAGCAACTGCGCGAACTGGTGCGCCAGAACAGCAACCATCCTTCGGTCATGGTGTGGGGCCTGGGCAATGAGATCTACCAATCCAACGCAGACAGCGCCCGCGTACTGTCATCGCTGCAGCGCCTGGCCCACGAGGAGGACGCAAGCCGCCCGACCGTCTACGCCAACTGCTGCGGACCGATCGACGGCCCGCAGGCCTCGCATACCGACGCCGTGGGATCGAACGTCTATTTCGGCTGGTATGACGGCGAGTTCTCCGACCTGGGCCCTTTCCTGGATGGGAACCATGCCAGGCGCCCGCGTACCCCGCTGGCGGTCAGCGAGTACGGCGCTGGCGCCAGCGCTATGCAGCAGGAAGATCCACCGCAACGGCCCAAGCCGGGCGGGCGCTGGCACCCCGAACAGTACCAGGCGCTGTACCACGAGGCGGCCTGGCGCCAGCTGGAGGCGCGGCCATGGCTGTGGGCTAACTTCATCTGGGTGGGTTTCGACTTTCCTTCTGCGGGACGCAATGAAGGCGATACGCCCGGTTTCAACGACAAGGGACTGGTCAGCTTCGACCGCAGCGTGAAGAAGGATGCGTACTTCTGGTACCAGGCCAACTGGAGTGCAGTGCCGATGGCGCATATTACTTCGCGGCGCCATACGGAGCGCCAGGCGGCGGGCGTCGAAGTCAAGGTGTACAGCAACCAGGACAGGGCCAGCCTGCGCGTCAACGGAATCGATTTGGGCACGCAGCGGGTGACTGGGCGCATCGCGACCTGGCAACTGCGGCTGGCCGAAGGCGCCAACCGCATCGAGGTCACCGCCGGCAGCGCCACCGACAGCGTCGAGTGGCACTACCGGCCCCGCTAGAACTTCACGACCATCGGCTTGCCGGTGTAGCGCACGGTGCGGCTGGCGCGGGCCGCTTCAATGCCTTTCCCGTTATCCGGGCTGGCCAGGACCAGGTTCAGGGTGCGATGCATGGCCATGCCCGGATAGCTGCCAACCCGGGCGCCGATGGTGAGCGTCTTCGCCTTGTCGTTCCAGCTTAGCGGGACGCGGGCAAACTCTCCCTTCTCATAGGCATACGTCTCGTTGTCGTCCTCGTACAGGGTAAAGCTGCCGTCGGCGCCGGGATAAATCCGGACTTCATACGGCGCATCCAGCCGTTCGGTGGCGTATTGCATTACCGGTCCCAGGGGAACGATGCTGCCGGCGCGGACATACAGCGGAATGATGTCCAGGGGCGTTTCGCGTTGCACCGTCCGGCCGCCTTCATGGCGCTGGTTGGTCCAGAAGTCATACCATGCCGTACCCTCGGGCAGGTAGCTGCGCATTTGCGTATCCATTGCCGGCTTGTCGGCGGCCATGGCGCGCATGGCGCTCGGGGTGCGCCATGCGAGGCGCAGGCTGCGGTCCGAAGTGGCCTGGTAATACTCAAGCTTCACCTTTAAGCGCTGGCCTTTGCGCAGCATTTGGCGTGTGGTGGCCAGCCGCTTGCCGCCATTTTCCCAGCGCTCGATGACAGCGGCTCCGTCAAGATAGAGGCGGTAACCGTCGTCTCCCTCGACACCGATCTCATATTCCCCATCCTCGGGCGCTTCCAGCGTGCCGTTCCAGCGCGCGGAAAAGTCATCGAGCCGGGACAGGCCCGCCGGCATGGTGGCCAGCGGCGGCGCCGGCCATGAGTGATCGATGGTCCTGTCGGTCACCTGCCCTTTCGGCATCTCGAAGTCTCGTCCTTCGAAGTACTGACCGGCCAGGCCCGGCTGGCCATCCGGCGTGCGCAGGAATTCGGCGGGAATGGTGGCCGGAGGCGGCGGCTGGATGCGGTACATTGGCCGCGTGACGGGATGCACCAGCAGCGATGGCCCGAACATGAACGCATCGTTGATGCCGTAGGTCGCCTTGTCATCCGCGAAGTCCATCGGCAAGGCGCGCATCAATGTGTAATGTTCGCTGCTGACCTTCGCGCTCAGCCCGTAGATATAGGGCAAAAGGCGGTAGCGCAGGTGTGCCGCGTCGAGCAGGGACTTGTACACGTCAGGATCGAGACCTTTGAAGACATAAGGCTCGCGCTCGATGTCGGTGCCGTGCACGCGCATGATGGGATTGAAGGCAGCGTACTGGAACCAGCGCGCAAACAGCTCGCGGTAGGCAGGATCCTTTTCGCCACCAGGGTAATCGCGGCTGACGAAGAAGCCGCCGGTATCCTGCGTCCAGTAAGGATTGCCGGTAATGGTCACGTTGACGCCGCCGCTGACCTGCTTGCGTAAAGTGTCCCAGTTGGCAAAGATGTCGCCCGACCAGGAAGCTGCCGCCGTGCGCTGGGCGCCGGCCCATGCGGACCGGGTCAGCGTAAACACGCGTTTGTTGCTGCTGGCGCGCTGGCCCTCATACGTCCCCTGGGTAGTCAGCAGCGTATACGGATTCAGGTACCGGGTGAAATCGCCCAGGGCATTCCTGCCCAGCGATTTGATGTCGGCCTCGTTCTGCGCCGCGTCCCAGGCCGCCGAGCCGACTTCCACCTCGGTGCCATCCATCCACAGCGCGTCCACGCCCTTGTCGAACAGTCCCGATTTCGCATGCTTGAAGTAGATCTTGCGGCCCAACGGGCTGTAGGCGTCGTACACGCGCGCCTTGCGCGAGATCCAGTGCAACGGTTCGAAGCGCAAGCCATGCTGGTCCAGTTCCCTGGCCAGAGCGGTATCGTTGCCGACGGAAGGCCAGATCGAGACCATCAGCTTCAGATTCATCTTGTGCAGGCTGTCCGTCATGCCGTTCGGATCGGGGAAGCGCACGCGATCCCAGGCCATGCCGCTCCAGGTGCCATCCTTGTCGCTGCCCCAGTACTGCCAGTCCTGCACGATGTAATCGAGCGGGAATTGCTCCTTGCGGAATCTTTCGGCGACTTCGACGATGCGTGCCTGGGTGGGATAACGCTCCTTGCTCATGAACAGCCCGAAGGCCTGCCTGGGATACATTGGCGCTTCGCCCGTCAACTGGCGGTACTCCCCAACCACGTCGTCCATCGTGCGGCCGCCCATGAAGTAGTAGTCGACGCCGCCAGGCGCGCTTTCGGCCCACAGGCGGGCGCCTTGCGGCCCGTCCTGGAATCGCATCTTGGAATAGGTGTCCCACAGGACGCCGTAGCGTTCGGACGACATCATGACTGGGATGATAATGCCGAGATTGGTCTGTACCAGCAGCAGGTCCTGGTTGCGACGGTTGACCGCTTCGCTGTCGGTATAGCCAAAACCGAAGATTGCCTCGCCGGGTTTCAGGACGAGACGGTTTTCCACTTCGTACGATGGCGCCCCCGAGATCTCGACTGGCTTGACCGACTGCGGCTGCGCGGCCTCGCGGGTATAGAGCCGGCCTGCGCTGTCCATGAAGCTCAGCGCGCCTGTCTTGCGGTCGATGTCGACGCGCAGCCTGGCGCTACTGATGCTCAGCGTGGCCGCGTTTTCTTCCAGCTTGAACTCCGCCCCGCCCGGCTTGCCTACCACCACCAGGCTTGGGCTGGTCCAGTGGCTGCTTCCCAGGTTTGCATTCACGCGCACGGTGCCTGGGCCGTAGAAGATCACATTCTTGGTCACGCCGCCGACGCGGAACTGCACGCCATCGGACAGGCGCACATAAGCGAAGCCGTCGTGGCCGGCGACAGGCGCCGACTGCAGGTGTCCATACTTGTCGAGGCCAGTTTGCAGTGGTTCGGCCGCCAAGGCCTGCGCCACGGAAACAGCATACGCGCTTGCCAGCAAGGCGCTGAGGAGATGTCGTTTCATTGGAACACCGCCACGAAGCCGCCACGCGGTTTGATCGTCAGGCGTAGCTTGCCTGCCGTGAGTTCTGCCTTGCTGAATTCACGCTGGCCTACGCCGTCGGTAATCATGACGCCCTTGCGGTCGCCCATAAAGGACAGGTCCAGTTCGATGCTCCGTTCGCTCCTGCCGGCGTTGATGCCCGCCACATACCAGCTGTCGCCGGACTTGCGCGCAACGGCCACATGCGAACCCGGATAGCCCGTGAGGAAGCGGCTATCGTCCCAGCGGCGCGGCAGCTCGCGCAGGAAGGTGCGCACGTATTCCGGCACGCCGGCCATGCCTTGCGGGATCTCCGCAAAGTGCTGTATGCCCGACAGGAACAGCACCGATTCAGCCAGTTCGAAGCCGTTGCGGGTAACCCGCTTGATCTGGGCCTTGTCGCCGAACACCATTGGCGTGAAATCCATCGGGTCGAACAGGTTGCGGATCATGGCCGCATTCACGGCATGGGCCGGCACCGCATTTTCGTCACGCTGGTCAAAGGTCGTGAACTCGAAACCGCGGATCGCCTCGGCCGTCATCAGGTTCGGATAAGTGCGTTCCAGGCCGCGCGGCAGGGTCGCGCCGTGGAAGTTAACCAGCAGGCCGGCCTTGGCCGCGTCCTTCAGGATGTCGACATAGTATTTGATCATCGACACGCCGTCGCCGCCGAAGAAGTCGATCTTCACACCCTTGATGCCCATCTCGCGCAAGCGGGCAAACTCTTTCGCACGCGCCTCGGGCGTCAGCAGCATGTTGCGCGGCGTCTGCGGCGCATCATTCCAGGCACCGGCGGAGTTGTACCAGACCAGGATGCCCACGCCCTTGCCTGCGGCGTAGCGCACCAGTTCGGCCATCTTTTCATAGCCGATCTGTTTGTCCCACTCGGCATCGACCAGGGTGTAGTCCCATTTCATGTCCACCGCAAAGTCGACGAACTTTTTCTGGACGTCGAACACGGTGGCTCCATCCTTCAGCAGCGGCCAGCTCCAGGATGCATGGCCGGGCTGGACCAGCTTTGCATCGAACGGGACCGCAGGCGCCGCCAGGTCGGTGCCGAGGGTGGAGTCCATCACGGTATTGAGCGATCCGATGGCGAGAACACGCCAGGGTGTGGCCAGCGTGCCGGAGGTTTCCGCCAGCAGGCCGCCATTGGTGAAGTTTTCCGGCGCCGTCGGCCCCGCGATGCGGTACACGCCGCCAGGCGAATCGGAGGCCAGGCGCGAGGCGTGGAAGGCGCCATCCATATTCGCTTCCGTCAGCGCAATCCAGGTGTCGCCGCTCCTGAACAGCGCCGGAAACACCCAGCCGGCCTTCAACGGCGCCGGCTGCCCAACCGGAATATCGACCTGGTAATGCTCTTCGTACGATGGATTGGTCTTGCCCCACCCGGACTTGGCCACCGCCATCGGCTGCAGGAAGGCACGCGCCTTGGGATTGAACGCGAAGCCCGTCGCCTCGCTGACAAAGCGCTTGGCGCCGATGTTCGGATCGGCGACGATGTAGCGGAAAGCGACTCCATCGTCTGAAACGCGGAATGCCACCTCCATCTTGTGGCCAGCCCCGTTGGCAAGCGAGTACACCTGCTCGTTGGCCTGGTAGCGGACGGCGGCGCGCTTGCCGACCGCCATCGTGTATTGCTCGGAAACCGGCTTGACCGGCGAGGTCGCCACCAGCTTCAGGCCGCGCGAGAAGTCCTCGCCGGCCAGCGTCAGGCCCAGCGGGGATGGCAGCAGCACTGCCTGGCCATTGCGTTTGACGGCATACGACAGGGACTGGTCAGGGTTGACGGTCACCGACACGTCCAGTTGCTTGTTCGGGCTCTCCAGCGCGAAAGCCGCGCCGCCGAACAACGCCAGTCCCGCCAGGATACCCAGCTTATTTGTCTTCATAATCGCTTGTTTCTTTCAATGAGTAATAGGTCCTGCGCCGTCTTCCCAGCGCAGTGACACGACTTTGTAGCCATTGTCACGAATGGCCTTGAGCAGCGCCGGCAACGCATCGGCCGTGGGCCCGTTCGCGTCGTGCATCAGGATGATGCCGCCCTCTTTCTGTTTCAGCTGGCCGACCAGGCGGGCCACCAGGGTGTCGACGCGCATGTCGTTGGGCGCCCAGTCGTCGATGCCCAGGTCGACCGAGGCCACTGTAACCTTGCGTTCCTTCAGGACGGCCAGGACCGGCGCCGTCTCTTCGAGGAACGGAAAGCGATACGCAGGCGGCGCAGAGCCGAAGACGCCGACGAAAGCACGCTCTCCCTGTTCGAGGTCAGCCAGTTGCTCCGGCGCCGGCATCGACTTCAGCGAAGGGTGGGCAAAGCTGTGCAGCCCTACGGCATGGCCGGCCCGCATGACGCGCAGGCCAAGCTCGGGGTACTTCGCCAGATTGGCGCCAGTCATGAAAAAGGTCGCTTGCGTGCACTGTGCCGCGAGTGCCTGCAGTACCCGGTCGGTTGGCCCGGGCACCGGTCCATCGTCGAAAGTCAGGACCACTTCGCCCTTCTGCAAAGGCAAGGGGCCGTACTGCGCCGTACCATAGCGAGCATGCTCGCGCTTGAGCGTCAGTACGCGCGCAACGCCAAGTGCGTCCGGCTCGCAGGCGGATGCTGCGCTGGCGGCGGCCCACAGCAGCACGGTGGCAGACAATGCAGCGCGCATCATTGCAGCTCCATTTCAAATGCGTTGGCAGGGATATCGTCGGCGCTGAACAGGTTGACGAAGGGTGCATCGGCCCACGCGTAGCGCACCCTGGTCGCGGCCGCCGTCGCGGCGCCCTTCAACCGGACCGAGTCGCCCTCGGCGGCCGCCTGGGCATACCGGCACGCCGCCTGCTCGCACACTTCGAAACCGATTGCCATATCGGAGGAATAGGTCTTCAAGCCGCCATTGGTGTTGGCGAAGCGGATCACGATATCCGCTCCGCTGCGGCTGGCCGACACGGCCTCAGGCCCGCCGGGAGAGATCTTCTCGCCATAGGCAACCACCCTGGCTGCGCGCGCCAGGCGCTCCCCGACGATCCTTTTCTGCGCGGGATGGATGTCGGAGCGGTCGCCGTAATCGAAGGTGACCGCCAGGCCCGCATGCCGGTCGTTTCGCACCGCCACCGACTGTGCTTCCCGCAATTCCGCCCACGCCGATTTTCCCGGCGTGGTCGACACCGAGCCAAATGAAGTCAGCTGGGCAACCAGGAAAGGCAGCTCCGGCTGGGAAAACGTCCGGCGCCAGTCCTCAAACAGCAGCGGCAGCAACGTGCGGTACTCCTGGGCGGCGCCGGCGTTTGCCTCGCCCTGGTACCACGCCACCAGCTTGAACCGGAATCCCTGCAGCGGTGCGATCATGCCGTTGTACAGCGTGGTAAGGCCGGTTGGCGGCTCCCATGGCGTTGGCGGCTGCATGGCGTTTACGCGGGAGCCGAGCTGGTATTTCCAGCGCGCCGGCAAGGGAATCCGCTTGCCGTCGACCGTGCGCAGCACGCGCTGTTCCGCCGGGCTGACCATTCCACCGCCGTTGTCGTCGTCCAGCACGCGCACCGCGATGACGTTCTTTCCCGCCTTGAGCAACCCCTTCGGCACGGCATACTCGCGCCCCGCCCACCAGTTGGTCAGCGCGCCGACCCGCACGCCATTGATCCAGGTGGTGTCGGCAGTGGCAATCTGGCCAAGCAGCAGCTGCGTGACGGCGCCAGCCTGCTGCGCGTCCAGTTCGACGGCGGTACGGAACCAGGCGACGCCGCGATGCTTGCTGATCGCATCGATGCCCGACTCGCTCCAACGCCGCCCAAGTTCCATGAGGGGCCAGCGGCTGTCGTCAAACCCTGGCCTGGACCAGGCGCGCTGCGCACGCGCAGCCGGGTCGGCCTTGTCCCACCAGGCCTCCTGGCGCTGCTCCTCGGCACGCATGCCCGCTGCCGTGCTGCTACCGTAGGCGGCGACCACGTCGAGCGCCTGGCGGTACGACGGCAGGCTGCCCATCGATGGGCCGCTGATCCAGCCCTGGATCGCGCTACCGCCCCAGCTGGCGTTGATGAAGCCCACCGGGACTCTGTATTGTCCCTGCAGCGTGCGCGCCATGTAGTAACATACTGCGGATGCCTGGCCGGTGCTTTGCGGCCCGGCCACCTGCCACTGCGGCGCTTCCTTGAAATCATCGATGTGCACCGCCGAACTGTGGCGCACGATATTGGCAAAACGAATGTCCGGGTTGGCGGAGAATGCGATGTCCATCGGTGCGTTGGTGGCGTTGGCCACCGGCAGCTCCATGTTCGACTGCCCGCCGCACAGGAATACATCGCCGACCATGATGTCGCGCAGGGTGCTGGCGCCGCCGTTCGCGCTCGCGCTCAAGGTGTACGGTCCCCCGGCTTCCATGCGCGGAAACTCGGCGCGCCACTTGCCGCCGCCGTCAGCCTTCGCTTGCACCGATTGGCTGCCAAGCCGCACATCCAGCACGGCACCAGCATCCGCCTTGCCCCACACGGTGATGGGCTGGTGGCGCTGCAGGACCGCATGGTCAGAGAAAATCCTCGCGAATGCCGGCGCCACCGCGGCCGCCTGCGACGACGCGCCTATAGCGAGCGACAACGCCGCCAAGCGGGCAACCCGTCTGAAGATCGGCGCCTTCATCACGCACTCACGCGCAGCAGTGCCGAAGCATGCGGGGCAAGCGACTGGCGAATACTCCCACGCGCCTGCCCGAGGTCGGCCCGCCGCCACAGGTCGCGCACCGTTACGCTCTGTTTGCCCAGGTCGAGGCGCGACAGGTCGAAGTCGATCTGCGCGGGGGCATCTTCCGTATTGAACAAGGCCAGGTACCAGGCGCGCCCGGAACCATTCGGGCGGGCAGTCCAGATGCGCGTCCCAGCTTCGGCGCGGTGCGGCCGGTTGTCGTGGCTTTTCTGGTTCACGGCCAGCACTTCCGGATTGGTCAGCAGGGCCAGGGTCGGCGCATCCAGGTGCCGCAGGTCGCCGCCCATGATCAGCGGAGAGCGCGCGATGCTCCATAGAGTCATCAGCGTCTGCTGCTCGTCCGGCGAAAACTTCGTGTCGCGCGAGTTCATCGCAAGCCGACCAAGGGGCAGCATGTCCGCATCCGGCCAGGAATTTTCCGCCATGACCGGGTTCCAGTTCTCAAGGCGCTGGAACTGCTCTTTCAACAGCTTCCATTCGTCCCAGAAGTCGTCCGAAATGCGCCACATCTGCGCGTAATGCGGCACATGGGCATCCCAGCGCAGGTCCATCTCGCCCGGCGACAGGCTGAGCGTGATGGCGCGCCCGGAGGCCTGGATGGCTTTGTGCGCGGCTTCGACTTCCGGCCAGTTGCGCTCATAGGGCCGGGACATGTCGTCCATCTTGACAAAGTCGACGCCCCACGACGCATACAGCTTGAAGATCGAGTCATAGTATTCCTGTGCGCCCGGCTTGCTCATGTCGATGCCGTACATGTCGCCGTTCCACTCGCATATGGCCTTGGTGTCGGCGATGTCCTGCGCATGCCAGCGCGTTCCGAGGATCGGCGTGTTCCTGCGTACCGCCTGGCGCGGTATGCCACGCATGACGTGGATGCCGAACTTCAGGCCCATGCGGTGCATCTGGTCGGCCAGCGCCTTGAATCCCCCGCCCTGCGCCGCCGACGGGAAGCGGTTGGGCGCCGGCAGCAGGCGCCCGTATTCGTCCATCGTCAGTTCAGCATCCTTGCGGTATTCATAGCTTTTGGCATTCGGCTCATACCACTGGATATCGACAGTGAAGATATCGTAGCCCGAAGGCAGCAGCTTCTCCACCATGATGCGGGCATTTTCCAGCGCCTGGGCTTCGGTAATGGTGGCGGCAAAGGAGTTCCAGCTGTTCCAGCCCATCGGCGGCGTGGGCGCCAGCGCCTTCCTGCGCGTGGCGCCTGGAACCGCGGCGAGCGTGGTGGCCGGGAGGGACGCGGCTGCAGCAGCGGCCACGGAGGTAGCAAACAGCTTGCGGCGGTATTGGTCAATCATGGCTGATCGGCTCCAGCGTCACCAGCACAACGTCATTGCTGCGCATCGGTACCTTGAAATTGAAGTCGCCCGACTTGCCGACCGTGACCACGCGGTCCGTTTCAGGCGTGTCCCTGGTCTGGGCATTCAGTTGCTCGAGCTGCACCGGCGTCAGCTTGTCGGGCGCACCCATTTCCAGGTAGGCCGTATAGGCATCATTGGCCTTGAAGCCGGTACGTCGTACCTGCAGGCGGTACTTGCCCGCCTTCGCATTGCGGAACTGCACCTGGGCCGGCTGCGATGGCGTTGCCGGCTGCACGCGGCTGTAGAAGGAGCGGTTGCTCAGCTCCTGCTTCGGCTGCTGGAAGTCCCACACCACGGCACGCATTGCCTTGCCGTCGGTAGCAGCCATCACCTGGCCATCCTTGACCGGAATCTCCTTGCCGCTCAAGGCGTGCAGGTACTTGTACGAGAAATACGGCGCCTTGCGCACGCCCTGGGGGCTCATCAGGCCAAAGCCGCCTTCGAACGGTTTGCTCTGCGGTCCCGGTTCCTCGAACAGGTCGGTATACGTCCAGTAACTCATGCCCTGCACCAGCCCTTTGGTGCCCTTCAATTTGCTCAGGATGTAGGCGGCGCCGATATAAGAGTCATGCACCTTGTCGCGCGGGTTGTAGCTGGTGCTCCATTCGGTGAAGTACAGCGGCAGTTGCGGGTATTTCGACCCGGCGATCTGCCCGCGCACCCGGCGGACGTCGCCGATGATGGCGTCGGGAGACGGCGACAGCTTGGTGTCCTCAACGCCCTTTTCGTCCAGGAAGCCGCTGTCCACGCCATAAGTATGGGTAGTCACGAAGTCGACTGCCGCCCCGCTCTTCGAAACATGGTCGAGGAACTCGGGCACCCAGGCCGCGCCTGCGGTGGAAGGCCCGCCCACGCGCAGGGCCGGATCGATCGCCTTGATCGCCTTCGCGGTCACGTCGTACAGCTCGAAGTAAGCCTTCTGGTCGGCGTGCTCCCAGAATCCGTCCAGGTTCGGCTCGTTCCACACCTCGAAGAACCAGCTGCGCACTTCCGCTTCGCCGTAGCGCTGCTGGCAATGCTTGATGAAAGCCGTCACCAGGTCGCGCCAGCCATTCAGCTCGGGATGCGAGGTATTGCCCTCCCAGTAGAAGATTTTGGCGTTCGACGTGGCCAGCGCCTTGGGCGTGAAGCCCAGTTCAACGAAAGGCTTGATCTTGCGCGCCAACAGGTCGTCATACAGCTTGTCGATGCCCGTCCAGTCGTAGACCAGCTTCCCGTTCTCCTTCTTCACGGTCTGCAGCACGTCATGGAAGATGGCGTGGAAGCGGATATAGCGGAAGCCGGTTTCATCGACCACGGCCTTCAGCTGCGCCATGCTGTCATCGCGCCGCAAGGTGCCGGGATAGTCGGAACCGATCGACAGGTCGAAGAAGCGGTCGAGCGGCTGCTCCGCCCTGGCTGCATCGAGCACCACCTTGCGTGGCGCCGCATGGGCAGCTGTAGTGAAAAAACAGGCCGCGCCAAGCGCCGCGAGACCGATACGATGCAGGTGAATCATCTTTCCAGGCTCCTCATTTCAACTGATGGACCGGGAGATGCTAGCACTGCAAAATCGTCGCGGGAACTGCTGGCACGCCTCTTGCGGTAAATCATTCAGCGGGTCGGTGATTTTCATAATTGCAGCGCTTCGGGCAGTCTGCAAAGATGGTCTGGTTTATCACAACGTAGGATAAAAACGATCATGCGATCCTGGATCCTGGCCATGCTCTTCCTGGCCGCAAACAGCGCGCTCGCGCAAACCAGCATCATTCCAGTCTGGCCGGAAGGAGTGCCCAACGCGCACGCGCAGGCCGGCCCCGAGAAGGTCGACGGAGAGCGCATCAGCAACGTCAGCCAGCCGACGCTGGCCGTCTACCCGGCCGCCTTCGACCGCCCTTCCGGCACCGCCGTCATCATCTGCCCCGGCGGCGGCTACCAGTTCCTGTCCAATACGCGCGAGGGGCAGCAATATGCCCAGTGGCTGTCCAGCCTGGGCATCACCGCCTTCGTGCTGAAGTATCGCCTCGGGGACTATGGCCACCCCGCTCCCTTGCAGGACGTGCTGCGCGCCATCCGCCTGGTGCGCTCCCAGGCGGCTAGATACGGCATCGCGCCGGACCGCATCGGCGTGATGGGCAGTTCGGCCGGCGGCCACCTCGCCGCCAGCGCGTCCACCCTGTTCAACCACCCTGCCGGCCGGGCCGGCGGCCCTCTCGATGCCGTCAGCGCGCGTCCGGACTTTGCCATCCTGATGTACCCCGTAATCACCATGGAAGCGCCGGCTGTCCACGCCGGCTCACGCGATGCGCTGCTTGGTCCCAAGCCGCGTCCAGAGCTGGTGCAGCTGATGTCGGTGGAAAAGCAAGTCAGCGCCGCGACCCCGCCCACCCTGCTGATCCACTCGCAGGATGACGGCCTGGTCCCGGCCGACAACAGCATCCTGTATTTCCAGGCGCTGACACGCGCCAAGGTGCCGGCCGAAATGTTCATCTTCGAACACGGCGGCCACGGCATGGCCATGCGTACCGGGAACGGGACTGCTACCAACTGGACGCGCCGCGCCGAAGAATGGCTGCGCGACCGAAAACTGATTCCATAAAATTGACAGCACAGGAGCACTAATGAACTTGTATTGCAAGCGCCGGGTCATGGCGGCCGCGGTTGCCGCCGCCGCACTCGGTGTCGCCAGCGGCGCCATCGCCGCGCCGATCACCACCCTCGACCGCAACGGCGCCTGGGTCTCGGTAGAAGCCTACGGGCCGAACGTCGTCCACATCACAATTGCCGCCGACAAGGCCGAAGCGTTGAAAGGACCGGGCTTCGGCATCCTGCCCAAGAACGCGGACAATTCCACCTTCCGCCATACCAGCGGCAAGGACGGCGACACCTTCGCCTCCGCGGCGCTGAATCTGCGCGTCGCCCCGGCGCCGCAGCCGCGGGTCCCGTCGCAGTCGGAAAAATACTTCGCGCCGCAACTGGCGCCGGTTGCGCTGCAGGTCAGGAACGCCAAGGGTGAGCTGGTGCTCGACATGACAGGCTGGGAGCTGTCGCCGCAAACCGTCAACACCGAGAAGACGTACCAGGCCGGCGCCAGCTTCAGCGTCCAGGCCGACGAGCATTACTACGGCATGGGCCAAAACCAGGAATCAACCGGACCGCTCGACCTGCGCGGCCGCGTCCTGGACTGCAAGCACTGGTACGACGCTCCGGCCGGCGAAACCGTGTGCGTGCCCTTCATGGTGTCGTCCAAAGGCTATGGCATTGTCTGGGACAATCCGTCGGCCACCCGTTTCGTCGCCGGCGTCAACGGCCGCACCTCCTTCCAGTCCAATGTCGGGGAGCGCGTCAGCTTCTTCGTCATCACCGGCAGCACACCGGAGGAAATCTATTCCGGCTACGCCCGCGTTACCGGCAAGACCCCGATTCCGCCCAAAGCCGCTTTCGGCCTGATCCAGTCCAAGGCCCGCTACGACAGCCAGCAGGAAGTACTGCGCGTGGCGAACACCTATCGCCAGAAGAAGTACCCGCTCGACATCATGGTGGTCGACTGGTTTTACTGGACCCGCATGGGCCAGCTCGACATCGACCCGGCGCAGTACCCGGCGCCCGCAGCGATGAACAAGGAACTGCACGACCTGGGCATGCAATCCATCGTCTCGGTGTGGCCACGCTTCGAGACGTCCGGCCGCTACTTCAACGAACTCGATGCCAAGGGCTACTTCCTGAAGGACAAGGACGGCAAGACCGTCGATGGCCTGCCGTTCCGCTCCGACCGCACCGGCGCCCTGATCGACGCCACCAATCCGGCCGCGCGCCATTGGTTCTGGGAGCGCGTACGCGACAACATCCTGTCGCAAGGTTTTGACTATCCATGGCTGGACGAGACCGAGCCGGACCTGGTGCCGGATGGATTCTTCTATTCGATCGGCAGCGGCGACCGTTATCGCAACCTGTTCCCTCTGCTGCACGTGGAAGGCGTGCAGCAAGGCATGCGCGCCTGGAAGCCGAACAGGCGCGCCCTGATCCTGTCGCGCGCGGCCTACCTCGGCTCGCAACGCACCGGCGCCCTGTTCTGGTCCTCCGACATTAATCCTTCTTGGGAAGCGCTGGCGCGCCAGGTGCCAACGGGCCTGAACATGACCGCTTCCGGCATCGCCTACTGGGCCAACGACATCGGCGGCTGGCAGTGGTTGCCGCAGTCGACCAAGGCCACCAAGGCGCCGCTGGTCGATCCGCGCGGCGCCGAGGCGACCATCGGCCAGAACCACGACTATCCGGAACTGCTCACGCGCTGGTTCCAGTACGGCACTTTCCTGCCGACGCTGCGCCTGCACGGCGACCGCAAGCATGCGGAGATCTGGGAGTTCGGCCAGCAGGCCGAAACCATCATGGCGCGCTATGACCGCCTGCGCTACCAGCTGATCCCCTACATCTACAGTCAGGCCAAGGCCACCTGGGACAACGGCGCGCCATTCATGCGCCCCTTGTGGATGGACTTCCCGAACGATCCGAAAGTGGCCGACATCGGCACCCAGTACATGTTCGGCCCCGCCTTCCTGGTCGCCCCGGTAACCGAGCAGGGGCAGACCGAGAAAGACGTCTACCTGCCGGCCGGCAGCGACTGGTACAACTTCTGGACCAACGAAAAGCTGGCCGGCGGTCGCTGGGTGCGCGTCGCCGCGCCGATTGACCAGATCCCGGTCTTCGTTCGCGCCGGTTCCATCGTGCCGCTGGGCACCGATATCCCGTCCACCGCCAGCAAGCAGGCAATCGCCGAAATCCGCGTCTATCCCGGCAAGGACGGCGAGTTCGCGCTGTATGACGACGATGGCGTCTCCTACGACTACGAAAAGGGCAAGGGCACGCTGGCGAAACTGGCATGGAGCGACGCGACCGGCCGCCTGGCAGTGAGCGGCGACAGCGAGCTGTCGCGCAAGGCGCCAGGCATCACCAAGGTGGTCGGCAAATGAGCCCGGACCCGGCACCGACGGATCCGGCGCGCCGCCGCAGCCTGCTCAAGCTGGCCCTGGCTGGCGCAGGAGCGGCTGCGGCGCCATTGGCCCCGGCGGCTGCCGCTTCCGCAGCGACGCCATGCACCTCGCCCGTAGCAGCCCTGCAACCGGCCTACGGCATCGAAGGCCAGCGCAAGGCGGACCTGGGCAACGGCATGTTCGTGAACCCGATCGTGCCGGGCGACCATCCCGACCCCACCATCCTGAAGGACGGCGACGATTACTACATGACGTTTTCGTCCTTCTACTCTTACCCCGGCGCCGTCATCTGGCATTCGCGCGACCTGGTCAACTGGTTTCCCATCTGCGCCGCGCTGCAAAATCCGCTTGGCTCGGTGTGGGCGATGGACCTGGCCAAGCATGGCGGCCGCTACTTCCTGTACATCCCTGCCGGCGACTCGATTTACGTTGTCCATGCCGACAATATCCGCGGCCCCTGGAGCGAGCCGGTCGACCTCAAGCTGCAAGGCTGCATCGATCCCGGCCACGCCGTGGGCGAAGACGGCAAGCGCTACCTGTTTTTCAACGGCGTGCGCCGCATTGCGCTGGCAGAGGACGGCCTGTCGACCGTCGGCGCGCTGGAGCACGTCTACCATCCCTGGCGCTACCCGGAAGACTGGGTGGTGGAAATGTTTGCCCCAGAAGGCCCCAAGCTGTTCCGGCGCGGGGAATGGTTTTACCTGGTGGCTGCCGTCGGCGGTACCTCCGGCCCGCCGACCAGCCACATGGTCACCGTGGCGCGCTCGCGCTCCGTCCATGGCCCCTGGCAGGACTGCCCCGCCAACCCCATCGTCCGCACCCGCAGCGCGGACGAACCGTGGTGGTCGCGCGGCCACGCCAGCATTGTCGAAGGACCCGGCGGCGACTGGTGGATGATCTACCACGGCTACGAAAACGGCTTCCGCACGCTGGGCCGCCAAACCATCCTCGAACCGATCGAATGGACCGCCGACGGATGGTTCCGCGCATGCGGCGGCACGCTGGACAAGCCCCTGCGCAAACCGAAGGGCGGCCGCGCCTCGCCGGCCGGCCAGGCGCTGTCCGACGACTTTTCCAGCAACAAGGTTCGGCATCCAGTGGAGCTTCTTCGCCCCCGGACCCGACGAAATGCGGCGAGCGCGCTACGATGGCAAGGGCCTGGTCATCCAGGGCAAGGGCAGCTCGCCTGCCGATTGCTCGCCCCTCACCTGCATCGTCGGCGACCGTGATTACGAAGTGTCGGTGGTGCTCGATGTTGCGGAAGGCGCGCAAGGCGGACTGCTGCTGTACTACAGCCAGCGCGG
The DNA here is from genome assembly GCF_049913285.1 of Pseudoduganella sp. S-14. Taxonomy (GTDB): domain Bacteria; phylum Pseudomonadota; class Gammaproteobacteria; order Burkholderiales; family Burkholderiaceae_D; genus Rugamonas. Next base: position 2,932,187 of record NZ_CP183991.1, on the reverse strand, counting down.
ATACTGCGGGATCGGCTTCAGCCCCACGCAGATGTTCACCTTCCACTGCAGCGAGGAACAAAGCTGGATGCGCGAAAAGGTGGCCGCCCGGACCATTCATATCCGGCTGGCGAACCGCGCCAATATCGTCACCTTCCACTACTCCAGCGACGGCGTGGCCTGGACCAGGCATCCATGGCAGATGGAAGTCTCGGGTTTCCACCACAATGTGTTCGGCGGCTTCATGAGCCTCAAGGTCGGCATTTACAGTGCCGGCTCCGGCGAAGTCAGGGCGCGGCAGTTCACCTACCGCGGCCTGAAGCCCGCCTAGGCCTGCAGCGTAAGCCGGTAGACCGTGGTCTGCCGGTACACCTGCCCGGGCGACACGATGACGTGCGGCCAGGCCGCGCTGGCCAGCTCGGGACGCGCCTGCGACTCGACGCTGAAACCGCCCTGGTGACCGGCGCGGAACTGCACGGCCGCCTCGGTGGTGCGGACCTGCAGGCAGCGCCCCGAGCCAGGATCCACGATGCGGGCCACGGTGCGCAGCGGCCCCTGGCCGCCGGCAAAGTGGCTGCGCACGAACAGGCTGTGATTGAAACCGCCCCTGCCGCAGATCTGGCTATCCGGCCAGCGCAGGCGTGCGCCGATCGGCGCCGGCTGGCGGAAGTCGAATGCCGTCCCGGCCACCGCCGCCACGCCGGAGGGCATGCCGTCCGCATCCACTTCGACATAGTAGTCGGCATCGATCTGCACCATATGGTCGCCGACATCGGCGATGCCGCCGTTCAGGTTGAAGGTCGGACAGGCGCCCTGGTCGAGCGGCGTGGGCGCCATCGCCACCAATTCATGCTCCACGCTCAGGCAACCATCATCGTCCAGGCGGTATTTCGCCAACTGGGCCACCGCGCCCCCGGCCCCGACGCGCAACAGCGTCACGCCGCCGTCGGCGTGGCGTCCTTGCCACAGCACCGGATTGGAGGCGCCCTTCGGCGCCAGCAGGACGTCGGCCATGCGTCCATAGCGGTCAGGCGCCCGCCAGGACCACAAGGCGGCATCGCGTTCGGTAATCGTCGCCACCATGTCGCTGGCGTTCCTGAGAGTAAACAAGCGGTATTCGTCCGCCTCGGGCGCGGTGCCTGAAAAACGTTTGGTCATCATTAAAAGATCGGGCTTCCTGTGCACACCATTGGCACCATGCCATTCTGCAATCCGGCGCATGGCGATTCAATTACTAAAATCACCAAGGCATCGAACGATTCTGGCCAAGAGCGCGGCAAAGGGGTTTCCGGCGCCCTGGAATCGGCAATAATGCCTGCGCAGCCTCCTTGGGACGGGCAAGTTCCGCCGTCCTATGTCAAATTTGATATAGCTGCACGCAAAAGTGTTATTGGAAAAGGAAAGGCCCCATCGCCTACGATCTTCCGATATCGATTTAAAAAGAACAGGCCAGGCACGCCGCCCACGCGCGCCAGGCCAGAGACAACCCACTTTGTGAGCACCACATGAGTACCTTTTCAACCGTAGACTTGTTTGTCTTCCTGATTTACTTCATTGCCGTTGCCGGCTACGGCATCTGGATCTACCGCCGCAAGCAAAGCAGTTCCGGCCAGGCTTCGCACGACTACTTCCTGGCCGAAGGCTCGCTGACCTGGTGGGCCATCGGCGCTTCGCTGATTGCCTCCAACATCTCGGCCGAGCAATTCATCGGCATGAGCGGCTCCGGCTACAAGATCGGCATGGCCATCGCGGTCTACGAGTTGATGGCGGCCGCCACGCTGGTCATCGTGGCCGTGTTCTTCATGCCGGTCTACCTGAAGAACCGCATCTACACCATGCCGCAGTTCCTCGAACAGCGCTACGGCAAGGCGGTGGCGACCACCATGGCCCTGTTCTGGCTCGGCCTGTACGTCGTCGTCAACCTGACCTCCATCCTCTACCTGGGCGCGCTGGCGATTTCCAGCCTGTCCGGCATCGCCCTGCTGCCCTGCATGCTGTTCCTGGCCATCTTCGCCGCCGTCATCACCCTGGGCGGCATGAAGGTGATCGGCTATACCGACGTGGTGCAGGTAGCCTGCCTGGTGGTGGGCGGCCTGGTGACGACCTGGCTGGCACTGGACCTGGTGGCCGGACTGGCGGGCAAGAAAGGCGCGATCGACGGCCTGTCCGAACTGTTCGGCGTGGCGCGCGGCCATTTCGACATGGTGCTGAAGCGCGAAGATCCGAACTATATGGACCTGCCGGGCTTGTCGGTCCTGCTGGGCGGCATGTGGATCGTCAACCTGAACTACTGGGGCTGCAACCAGTACATCACCCAGCGTGCCCTCGGCGCCGACCTGCCGACTGCCCGCAAAGGCCTGCTGTTCGCCGCTTTCCTCAAGCTGCTGATGCCGGTGATCGTCGTGCTGCCAGGTATTGCGGCATACGCGCTGGACAAGTCCGGCGCCCTGGGTGACGCGATGCGCCAGGGTGGCGAACTGAATCCGGACCGCGCCTACCCTGTGCTGCTCAACCTGCTGCCGTCCGGCCTGAAAGGCGTGGCGTTCGCCGCCCTCACCGCCGCTGTCGTGGCATCCCTCGCCGGCAAGGCAAACAGCATTGCCACCATCTTCACCCTGGACATCTACAACAAGACCTTCAACAAGCAGGCCACCGAACAGCGCATGGTATGGATCGGCCGCGTCAGCGTGGTGGTGTCCATGGCCCTGGCTGTGCTGATCGCACCGCTGCTGGGCATCGACAAGAAAGGCGGCTTCCAGTACATCCAGGAATACACCGGCTTCGTCTCGCCCGGCATCCTGGCCATGTTCCTGATGGGCTTCTTCTGGAAGAAAACCACCTCCGGCGCCGCGATGTTTGCCACCGTGGGGGGCCTGGTGGGATCGATCATCCTCAAGTTCCTGCCGGGGATGATGGACCTGTCCTTCCTGGTGCCGATCGGCTTTGCCAAGGTGACCGAAGCGGGCGTGGCCGAAATCCCGTTCCTGGACCGCATGTTCATCGTGTTCTGGTTCGTGGTCGCGGGCATGGTCCTGATCAGCAAGCTGGCTGAAGCCAAGCGCGATGGCACCATCGCCAGGCACCTGCACGTCGACACGTCCATGTTCCGCGTCGACGGCGCCTTTACCCTCGGTTCCGCAGTGATTGCCGTAGCACTCGCGGCGATTTACGGCTCGCTCTGGTGATTATTGGCTGCGTACGCCCGATGATGCCGTTCAGTCTGCGCTGAACGGCATTTTGATCAGCGACGCAGTGGTTCTGCCAACTGCCAGCGCGTCGCCAGGCAGAAGCAGCCAGATGTGCTTCCATGCATTGCGGGTACAACCCGCTAGCTGGCTGACCAACTGTGCAGGGGATACTTGCTCACCGTTGTGATGGATGTGGGTCCCCATCCACTGTGGCGTGATAAGAGCGACTTCCATTGGTAGCCTCGCTGTTGCAGAAATTGCTAAGTTCGTTGAAGGCCTCGAATGGTGCCGGAATGTTAATTAGCTCTTTCATTTTTCGGCTCCTTGGCAAAAACGCGCATAACCCTGCTCAATCATAAAGTAGCTAAAAGCTGCCTATTGCCAGCTCGATTACGCTTATTTAGTGCTCGATTTTTCACAAAGCTGCTCATCTGTGCTCAAAGACTGCGCCGGCTGCGCAAAGTTCCGTTGATCTCTTTAAAGAGATGGATATTTTTCTGAGCAACGCTAATTTCACTGGTGTAAGGCCACAGTAAGTTTCGTGCCCACAATAAAGGTAGAGACTAGCAAGACCATAACAACCACAAGCGATAGCGCGGCATTGCCATGAATACCCTCTTCCGAATCCCCCGCATCGGCAAGGCCGCCTTGGCTACCGTGGCCGGCATGGGCATCGCCATGGCCTGGTACTGGGCTGCAGGCTCCAGACTTGCTCCCTTGCCTCTCGCCTGTCTGGCGGCGCTGGGCAGTGCCGGCGCCAGCCTGCTGCTGTTGGGCAGCGGCGGCACGCAACAGAACGCATTGGCGGAAAAGGTTGCAAACGAAATCGACACCATCATGATTGGTGCGGCCGAGACCTCCTACTTCGTCGATTCGATCAGGAAGCGGATTTCGGGCGACGTCGAGTCGACCAACCAGATCGCCGCCCGTTCCGCGTCCAGCGCCAGCGAAATGGAGGGCATCGCTGCCAACGCCGAACGTGCATCCGAAGTCGCCACCATGGTGCGGCGCGAGAGCGTGACCGGGCGCGGCGCGGTGGACCAGGGCCTGCAGCAGATCAGCGATGCGCGCGGCAACGCGCAGGCTGCTTCGCAACTGATGGACGCCCTGCAGGAAAAATCGCGGAGCATCCACGGCATCACGGCCGTGATTACCGAAATCGCGACCCGTACCAACCTGCTGGCGCTCAACGCGGCAATCGAGGCGGCGCGCGCCGGCGAACATGGACGCGGCTTCGCAGTGGTGGCCGGCGAAGTGCGCCAACTGGCACAGCGCACGGCCGAAGCGACCGCCGATATCGGCCACAAGGTCACTGCCATCCTGGCGGAAGCGGAGCGCGCCTCGTCCGGCATGGCCTCGCTCACCGGCAAGGTCGCGCAGGCGGCAGTGGAAGTGGAACGCGTGCACGCCAGCTTCAGCACCATCGAACGCTGCGCAGCAGAATCGCACGGCGAAATCCACAAGATCGCCCTCGCCTCGCGCGAACATGCCGCGTCAACCCGCCACATTGCCGAAGCCATTGGCCAGATCCGTGACGGCATGCTTGGGATGCAGGCCGAGTTGCCCCGCGCCGCAAGTTCCGCGCAAGCGCTGGCCGAACGCGCCGAATCACTGTTTGAAGCCACCACGGAAAGCAACGCCGCCACGCAGCATGACGCGATCCGCGCCGTCGCACAGCAGGCTGCCGGCGATGTCGGCAAACTGTTCGAGAAGGCCATTGCCAGCGGCGAGATCAGCGAGGCAGCGTTGTTCGACCGGCGCTACATTCCGATCCCGGACACTGATCCGCCCAAGCATCGCAGCGCTTTCGACAAGTTTACCGACCGCGCACTGCCCGCCTTGCAGGAAGCAGTGCTGGCCGCCATGCCGCAGCTGGCCTTTGCCGGCGCGGTCGACAACAACGGTTACTTCCCGACCCACAACAAGAAGTTCGCGCAGCCTTTGACCGGCGACTACGCCACCGACCTGGTCAACAACCGCACCAAGCGCATCTTCAACGACCGCACCGGTTCGCGCTGCGGCGCCAGCACCAAGCCTTACCTGCTGCAGACATACAAGCGCGATACCGGCGAAGTGATGCACGATTTGTCCGCCCCAATCTACGTCAACGGCAGGCATTGGGGCGGATTCCGCATCGGCTACCGTTCGGCGTCCGGTCACTAGGGCCTGACCCGCAGGGTCAGGCCCCTGATCGCTGCTAGTTGGTGTATAACACACCGCGGCCGTTGCCGGATGCGTAAACGCGCCCGTAGGTATTCCAGTCGCCCGCCATGTGGAAGATGCCAGCGTACTGGTGTGCGTCATCATTGAAACGCGACCAGGTGGCGCCGGCGTCGTCTGAACGGTACACGCCCCACACGCCATTGATCACGCCCACCACATAGACCGCGGCCGAATACGGTGCACCGGGCGCCGCCTTGCCCAGGGTGACTACGGTGGCGCCCTGCACGTCAGGCCACTGGTTACTGCCCCAGATCGAAGAGAAGGCGCTCAGCTTGGTCCAGCTGGCTCCCGCATCGACTGAGTGGTACACCGTATTGCCGTCTGCCAGCCAGATATCGCCTTCCGCGTTTGGGTTCACCGCCATCGAGGTGTTGTTAAAGGACGTCAGCATCGGACTGGCCGCCTTGAACGCGGCGCGTTCGGTGAACGTTTTGCCGCCATCGCTCGAATACCAGAAGTGCGCCGTATCCGACCACTGGTTCCACCAGGCGCCGCCCGAATCGTAGGCATAGACCTTGTTCGGATTCTTGCGGTCGGCCTTCAGCAGGTAGCTGCGCGGCACGCCGACTGCGGGTTTCGCCGGCAGGTTGGTGGCGGTCCAGCTTGCGCCGTTATTGGTGGTGTAGGAAGGCACCGCATCATTGGGCGCCCAGACCACATTGTTGCGCGTGGTGACGGCAAGGTTGGCGGAACTGTCGGTTCCGCTTGTCGCGCCGGCAGGCAAGGCCGCAAACTTCGCCCAGGTATTGCCGCCATCCCCGGACCAGTGGCCGACGCCGACGTGGTTGTTCGCATTGTCGACACCGGTAGCGGCGATGTATTGCGGGTCGGACCAGGCCATGTCGGCGGAGTTGCCGTTACTCCACCAGTTCATGGGTCCCTTGGTTGGCCGCGTCGCCAGGTCGGTGTTGACCCAGGTGCCGATATCGCCCGCGCTGTTGATGAACTTATAGCTTGCGCCAGCCGGCGGTGTGACGAGGGCCAGGGTTGCGGTTTCCTCCAGGTTGTTGTCCTTGGCGCTCCAGCTTGGCGTGGCAGAGGAGGCGTTGATGGTTTCCCAGATCCCGCCACCGTGCACGTGCATGATGTGGTCGCGGTTGGCAGGATCGATCACGGTGGTATCGTTCCAGCCCGAGTAGCCGTTGCCCGCGGAGCCCAGATGCGGCATGTTCGCCTCGATTTCGCGCCAGGTGCTACCACCGTTGTCGGACAGCTGGGTGACCTGGCCAGGATTATCGCCCCAGGTAGCGGTAACGCCCAGCGCGATGCGGGCGTTCGAGCCCGTGCCATGGACCGAGATGCCGCTATAGCCGCCCGTGGTACTGCTGCTAAGCAGGGTCCAATTCTCGTTGAAGACGACCCCGCCAAACTTGTAAAGGTAGCCTGGCCCACCGGGTCCTTCGCCGGCGTTCTTGTTGAACACCATGTAGTAGTTGCCGTCGGCGGCGCGCACCACGTGCGGGATGTGGTAGCCGGCCACCGCAGCCGGCACCGGGACCGGGGTCCACGAAAAGCCGCCGTTGACGGACTTGTACAGGACCGAATTCAGGCCCGCCGCGTTGGCATAGTCCGGGGCGATAGCTGCATACATGATCCAGGTCGTTTCGCCGCCGCCCACTTTCGAGTTGTCGAACATGAGGTGCTCGACGCCGATCGGCGGGGTGCTGCCGCTGATCGTGGTGGACGACAGCCCCGTGACCTGGGCCCATGTCTGGCCTGCGTCCCTGCTCTGCCACAGGCCGGCCGTGCGCGTGCCGTAGAACAGGATCGACGGATTGGTGGGGTCCACTTTCAGGCGTTCACCCATGGCACGGCCGGTATCGTTGCCCCCCACCATGAACGGCAGGTTGACCCAGGTCCAGCTATTGCCGCGGTCACTGGAAATGTACAGGCGGCCATTAGCGCCCTGCCTCGTGGTATCGCCGGTGGCAATGTAGATGCGCTGGTCGTTGCTCGGGTCGAGGGCCAGGCTCTCGACGCAATGGAAGCGGCTGTCGCCGCCGCCGAACCCGATACCGTCGGTCAGCGGAATCCAGCTGGAATCGGCCGCGTTCCAGCGATAGACGCCGCCGACGTCGGTGCGCGCATACAGCAGGCTCGCGTTGACCGGATGATAGACCAGGCCGGTGACGTAACCGCCGCCGGCCCACTTGACGCTGGTCCAGCTGGCGGCAGCCAGGCCGGCTCCCTGGACCTGGCTGGTGGCCGCCGTGCTGACCGCCGGGAGCCCGCTTTCCGGACTGCCGCCGCAGCCCGCCAGCAGCGTCGCCAACAGGGCCGGCAGCGCCAACCCGGCGTAATACCTCTTGCAATGCACTTTCATTGTCTGCTCCTCCATGAAATGGATTTGTGGTTGAATGTGGCCGATATCGCGGCCACCCCAGACTACTGAGAGCAGTTTTTTTCGAATAGAAGTATCGACTCGAGCGCTAGTGTTCTGCTGAAAATTGAAGAAGTCGGCGTGCCAGTGTTAATCCTTCAGTTACTGTAGATCAGGCCACGCCCGGTGCCGCTGACGTAGATCCGGCCATAGGTGTTCTGGTCGGCTGCCATCACGCCGATGCCGCCGAACTGGTGCGCGTCATCGTTAAAGCGTTTCCAGCTGGCGCCGCCGTCGTCGGAGCGGAACACGCCCCACACGCCGTCGACCACGCCCACCACGTAGACCGCCGCCGAGTATTTGGCGCCACTCGCCGCCTTGCCCAGCGCGACCAGGGTCGCGCCCTGGGTGCCCGCTCCGGGTGCGAACGTATTCAGCCGGGTCCAGGTGGCGCCTGAATCCAGCGAGTGGTACACGGCGCTGCCGTCCGCCAGCCAGATGTCACCCTCGGCGTTGGGATTGACCGCCAGCGACGTCGCCCACCAGGCGTTCGGGCCGAGCTTGGCCTCCACCGAGCCCTGGCTCAGCGTGAAGGTGCGGCCGCCATCGGTCGAGACGTAGACCTTGCCCGCCGTGCCCCAGGTCGCACCGCCCGAATCGTAGGCATAGACCTTGTTGGGGTTGTTGCGGTCCGCCGCCAGGCGGTAGCCGCGGTTCCAGCCTGGCGCCACATTGGGCAGCGGCGGCAGGTTGGTTGCAGTCCAGCTTGCACCGTTGTCCGTGGTGTAGGACGGCACCGAATTGGCTGGCGAGACGACCGCCTTGTTGCGCGCGGTGACCGCGATGCTTGCTTCGCTGCTGGTGTTCTGGGCGGCGCCAGCGGGCAGGCTGGCAAACCTGGCCCAGGTCTTGCCGCCGTCGCCCGACCAGAAGCCGGCAGCCGTGCCGCTCGAATTGACCACGCCGAGGCCGGCGATGTACAGCGGATCGGACCACGCCATGTCGGCCGCGTTGCCATTGCTCCAGCCAAGGCCGGGATTGAGCGTCGGCGTGGCGGAAAGGTCCGTATCGACCCAGGTGCCGACGTCGCCGGCACTGTTGACCAGGATGTACGGCGCGCCGGCCGGCGGCGTCGCGATCGACAGCGTGGCCGTCTCCTCGATGCCGGCAATGACCCCTTTCCAGGCCGGCGTGGCGGAGGACGCGTTCCGGGTTTCGACGATCCCGCCGCCGTGAACGTGCAGGATGCGGTCGCGGTTGGACGGATCGATCTCGACATCGTCGACCCAGCCCGAGGCCACCTCGCCCGGCATGGTCGCTTCGATTTCGCGCCAGGTCTTGCCGCCATCGTCCGACAGCTGGACGATCTGCTGCCCGTTCCAGTTGCCCCAGGAGTTGGTGACGCCCAGCGCGATGCGGGTTGTCACGCCGCTGCCCTGCACGGAGACGCCGCCCAGGCCGTAGTTGCTGCCGTTTTGCGGATCGACGCTCTTGAGCAGGGTCCAGTTGGCTCCGTCGAATTTATATAGTCGTCCAGGACCACCGGCGCCCGGCCCGGCATCCTTGGTGAACACCACGTAGAACATGCCGTCCTCCGCGCGCACCATGTGCGGGATGTGGTAGCCCGATACGGGCGTTGCAACCGGCGTCCATGTGGCGCCGCCATTGGCCGATTTGTACATGCTTGAACCCAGGCCCGCCGCACTGGCGTAGTCGGGGGCAATGGCGGCATAGATGGCCTGGGTGGCGCTGCCGGTGCCCTTGGTCCCGGTGTCGTACACCACCAGCTCCACGCCCATCCCGCCGCCTGCGGCGCTGATCTGGTCCGCTGTCATCTTGATGGAGGACAGCGACGTCACCTGCGCCCAGGTCTTGCCGGAATCCACGCTCGTCCACAGGCCGGCCGTGCGCGAGCCGAAGAACAGCGTGGACGGCTTGTTGGGGTCGACCATCAGGCGTTCGCCCATGGCCCGGCCAGGGTTGTTGCCGCCCAGCGGGAACGGCAGGTCGACGTGGGTCCAGCTGTTGCCCCGGTCGCTGGAGATGTACAGGCGGCCGTTGCCTTCAAACGTGTACATGCCGGTGGCCATGTAGACCAGCTGGTCGTTGTTCGGATCGAGGGCAATGCTTTCGATGCCATGGAAGCGGCTTTCGGTCGCGCCAAAGCCCACACCGTCGGTGATCGCAGTCCAGGACAATGTGGCCTGGTCCCAGCGGTAAGCGCCGCCAATGTCCGTCCTGGCGTACAGGAGGTTGGCGGCCGTCGGGTGGAACACCAGGCCGGTGACATAGCCGCCGCCGCCGAACTTGACGCTCGACCAGGTGACCGGGCCGGGAGCCGGCGTGCCGGGCTGGGTCACTGGCGGTGTCACCGGAGGCTGCGGCGCCGGCGCCGTGGTTTGCGGCGCGGGCGCGGGCGCCGTTCCCGATGTGCCGCCGCCTCCGCAAGCGGCCAGCAAGCTTGCGGCAATTGCAGTCAGTACAAAGATATTTTTCTGCTTCATAGCCATCTCAAAAAGTGTGGTCCCTGAAAAAAGGGCCCGAAGGCCCCTGGTTTACTCCGACTCGACCGCGAGCGCCCTGTCGCGGTAAGCCCTCGGCGTGCAGCCAAGTTCGCGCTTGAACACCAGGTGCATGTACTGGGTCGACGTGAAGCCGCACTCCAGCGCCACGTCGGCAATACTGCGTTGGCCGCATTCCAGCCCGGCCTTGGCGGCGTTGAGCTTGAACTGCAGGATCACGTCATGCACGCTGCAGCCCAGCTCCTGCCGGAAATAGGCCTCGAGCGACGAGCGCGATACGCCCACATACTCGGCCACCTGGTGCGTCTTGATGCCCTGGCAGGCGTATTGGCGGATGAAGTGCCGTGCCCGGGCCACATGGGGGTGCCGTACCGCCTGGTGCTGGCTCGACGCGAACACATTGATTCCGGCCGGCGGCATCAGGATGCGGGTATTCGACAGGCGCACGCCGTGCAGCATCTGGTCCAGCAGGTGGGCTGCCGTGCGGCCCATTTCCTGCGCGCCCTGGATCACGGAGCTGAGCGGTATGCGGGTCAGCATGCGCACCAGCGGGTCGTTGTCGATGCCGATGATCGCCACCTGCTCCGGTACCGCAATGCCGGCGATGATGCAGGCCTGCAGCAGCTGGCGTGCGCGGGCATCGGTCACCGCAATGACGCCGACCGGTTTGGGCAGGCTGCGCAGCCAGGCGATCTGCCCTTCCACCGACTCGTCCCAGGCCGAAGCGCTGGTCTCGCAGCCGCGAAAAATTTCAGCCTCCATATTGTCCGCTTCCATCAGGCTGCGGAAGGCAATTTCGCGCTCCTGTGCCCAGCGGTTTTCCATGGCCTTGGGCAGGCTGAACAAGGCAAAACGGTGCAGGCCGACATCGATCAGGTGGTCGCGCGCCAGCTTGATCAGCTTGAAGTTATCGGTCGCCACGTAGGGCACGCCGCGCGGGTACTCCGCCTCGTCGGCATACGAGCCGCCGACCGCCACCACTGGCACGTTGCAGCGCGACAGTGCCGCCGCCACCGCCGGATCGTCGAAGTCGGCAATAATGCCGTCGCCCTGCCAATTCTCAATGCCGGCCAGGCGCAGGCGAAAATCTTCTTCCAGGAATAAATCCCAGGCAGCCCGCGTACTGCCAAGATAAGCGGCGACCCCGGAAATAACCTCGCGGTCGAAACTTTTATTAGCGTTGAATAACAGGGCAATGCGGTGTGCTTTCGAAGTATACATAAAGCGGCTCACCAGGCAGTATTCGAATTGCCGGCCGCGGTTTCGAAATCGAACCGGATTGCGCGCGCCTGCAGCATTGCACTGCCGGCAATAATGCCGAACATGGTTTTCATCATTTTGTCTCCGTCTTGCCGGGGTGGCGCCGGGCGCCCCCTGGTCTGGGTCACTTCAAAATTTGACGCTGCAGGTGGCTAGCGGAAGCTAAGCCACCATGACCACTAGGATAGAGAGCGCGCGCTACGGCACGGTAGCGCGCACAGGAAAATTTCTAGCAAAATGCAGAAATTGCGATTAGTTCTGCTGGGAGTGCAAGTGGATCAACCGGCATCCGCACCGGAAGTCTCGGCCGGGACCGGCTCGGCGGGGGAATCCTGCTGGGTCGCCAGGGAGCGGAAGGATTTCGGCGTGCAGCCATATTCTTCCTTGAACAGCTTATTAAAATAGGAGACGTTTGAATATCCCACCGAATAGGCGATTTCGGCGATAGCGGCACCGCTTTTTTCCGCCAATAACCTTGCCGCTTCCGTCAGGCGCAGTTTATTCAGGTAACTCGTAAATGTCATGCCGAGCTCTGTTTTTAAAACTTCGTTGACCTTGTTACGATTGGTTCCGGTGGCCGAAACTACCGATTCCAGGTCAATTTCAGTATCGGTGTAATTGGTGGCGATATAACGCAGCACCGTTGCCTTTTCCTTATCCTTATAAGGCTCCAGCGTTAATTGGCGATAAGCGACCAGGGGCAGGTCTTTTTTCATCCTGGAATTCAGGCTGGCAGTCAACGCGCGCGCGTGGGCGCGGAAGAAGGCCCAGGCAAATGCCATCCAGCTCGCCAGCAGGAGCAGTACCAGCGCCGCGATATACCGGTAGTCGCGGCCATTGAGCATCAGTTCGCTGACCTCCAGGTAGGCGTCGACATTCAGCGGGCTTTGGCTGCTGGACCCGAACACAAACTTCGAAACCTTGCTCAAGTCGTAACCCTGGTGCGACAGGTCCAGCTTGACCTGGTAGAACCACCAATCGGGGATCGCCAGCTTGGTCAGGTCCAGCGAAACCGGGACGCCGCGTTCATTGCACGAAAAATATGTGACGGGAGAACGGTAAGTCAGGTACTCACCGACCTTGGAAATCTTGGGATCGAAGGTGGAAATGCCGAACACCATGGAATTGGCCGGCTTACACTTGGCGAGGAAGGTGACGTCGGAATACTTGGACCAGTCCACCAGGGCCGGCCTGCCCTTGGCATCGCGCATCGCCAGGCCGGCGGAAGCGAAGGGGTATTTGCCGACCTCTGTCAACCTGAAGTCGACGCGCAATTGCTCGCGCTGGAGGTCGGGAATACGAACGGTCGACGTGCCGCCTATCTCCACATCCGAATTCGTTATGTAGTGCCAGCCCGCACCGGGCCTGGACGTCGCCACCAGCGGGACGGACAGGTAGCTCTTGTAGATCATGAAAAAGGCCAGCAATGCGTCCGCAATTACCAGGCCGATCAGCGCTAAAAGCGCTTTCTTGAAAAACTGTTGCATTGTTTTCGGGTGGGTTGAACTGTCTCTCTGCAACACCTCTTGCCGGGCTTGCTCGTTGCATCATAACAGTTCAACCAGTGAAAGGGGGCACGTTCGCCCCACCCTTCCCCTAGCGAGCCTGGCGCAGTGGCTTGCCGTTCACATCATAGGCGGCGGCCTCCAGGTGCACGACCGTGCTGAGCGCCTTTGTGCCGGCCGCCTCGGCTGCATCGGCGGCAAGGATGATCCTGTAGTCACCCTTGGCGACCTTCCAGGTCTTGCTGGCCGAGTCGTACATGGCCAACAGCCTCGGGTCGACCGTGACCGAAGCCCTGGCTTCGGCGCCCGGCTGCAGGTCGACCTTCTGGAAGCCGGCCAGGCGCTTTGGCGCCTCCCATTTCGCCTTCAGCGGCGCGACGTAAACCTGGGCCACCTCCTTGCCGGCGCGCTTGCCGGTGTTCTTCACCGTAAACGAGGCTTGCAGCACCCCGCCCTTCACATTGGCGGACAGCCCCGCGAAACCGAACTCGGTGTACGACAGGCCGTGGCCGAACGGGAATAGCGGCTCCAGGCCTTTCTGGTCGAACCATTTGTAGCCTACCGCCGCCCCTTCGCGGTAACTGACCTCGAAACGCCTGTTCTCCACTTCCGGATAGCCATCGAGCGCAGGACGCGGCAACTGCGCCTCCGACGCCGGGAAGGTGGCCGGAAGGTGTCCGGAAGGATTGGCTTCGCCAAACAGCAAGCTGGCAATGGCCTCGCCGCCGCTGGTGCCCGGATACCAGGCCTCCAGTACCGCCGGCACCTTCGGCAGCCACGGCATGGTCACCGGCCCGCCGGTTTCCAGCACCACCACGGTTCTAGGATTGGCCGCAGCTACCGCGGCAATCAATTCATCCTGCTTATTGGGGAGCGACAGGCTCGGTACGTCGAAGGCCTCGCCGGTCCACTGGGTGGCAAACAGCAGCACCACATCGCTCTCCTGCGCCAGCCTGGCCGCAGCCGCCTTGTCGGCGCCATCGGCAAAGGACACGGTCGCTGCCGGCAGGCGCTTCTGGATCGCTTTCAATGGCGAGGATGGATAGACCATCACCGGGCCCGGCCAGGTCTTCGGTTCCATCCCCGGCACGGCATTGCCGCCGGCCGGATACACCAGCGAAGAGCCGCCGCCGGCCAGCACGCCCTTGTCGGCATAACCGCCAATCACGGCCACGCGCTTGACCGACCTATCCAGCGGCAGCACGGCGCCGCTGTTCTTCAGCAGCACCATGCCTTCCTGCGCATCCTTGAGCGACACCGCGGCATGGGCGTTGAAGTCGATCTTGTCCGGTTCTGCCTTCACCGGATGGTCCACCACCCCGTGTTCGAACATGGCGTGCAGCACGCGGCGTGCCATGTCGTCCAGGCGGGCTTGCGGCACCCAGCCGTTCATCACGGCTTCTTTCAGCGGCGGCCCGAAATAGTCGGCCAGGTCGAATGGCATGCCCGATTGCTGGTCCAGGCCCGCATTGGCGGCCGGGATCGTGCTGTGGGTCGCGCCCCAGTCCGACATTACCCAGCCCTTGAAGCCCCAGTCCTTTTTCAGCACCTCGGTCAGCAGGTAATTGCTTTCGCAGGCATACACGCCGTTGACGCGGTTATAGGAGCACATGACGGCGCCGGGATTGCCCTCTTCCTTGGCGATCTGCAGGGCCAGCAAGTCCGACATGCGGGCCGACTGGTCGTCGATCTTCACGTCCAGGGTGGTGCGGCCGGTTTCCTGGTCGTTCAGCGCAAAGTGCTTCAGGGTCGACACCACGCGCTGAGACTGGATGCCCTTGATCTGGGCGCCCACCATCTTGCCCGCCAGGAGCGGGTCCTCGCCGCCGTACTCGAAATTGCGGCCATTACGCGGATCGCGCATCAGGTTCACGCCGCCTGCCAGCATCACGTTGAAGCCGTAGCCGCGCGCTTCCGCCCCGATCATGGCGCCGCCCGCGAACGCGGTCTGCAGGTCCCAGGTGGCGGCCGTGTTCAGGCCCGACGGCAGCGCAGTGCCCGGACGCGCATGCGGGCCGGCCTGGCTCGCCACGCCGACGCCGGCGTCGGTCTCCCACAGGTTCGGGATGCCCAGGCGCGGCACGCCATATACGAAGCCGGCCGATTGCACGTGAGACTGCTCGGGACGCTTGTACTTCTTGTGCTCCACGTCCGCCCCCATGTAGCCAAAGACCAGCTTCAGCTTCTCATCAAAGGTCATTTCCTTCACAACCAGGTCGGCGCGTTCTGCCGCGCCCAGTTGCGTATTCATCCACGGTTTGCCGTCAGGCGCGGCCAGCGCAGTCCCGCAGCACATTGCCACAGCGGCGGACAGGAGACTGATCGTTTTCTTCAATTTCATCGCTTCCTCGAAAAAAGGGGCGGCTTTGGCCGCCCCGAAAACTACCGGAAAAGGTAGAGGAGACTACAGGTTACAACATCGGCTGAACGCTCGGCTGGCCGCGGCCAGCCGAGCGTTCAAACAGGGTTCGCGACAGCCATGCGCGCAGCGGCCTGTCGTACCAGCGCGAGAGCGCCAACGCCAGCAAAGTCACGCCGCAATACATCGCAACGATGGCCATCGACAGCACGGTTTTGGACGGATGGGTCGACCAGTTCCAGTGCGCGAAAATATAAATAAACGGGTAATGCACAATATAGACGGGATAGGACAACTCGCCCACCAGGCGCATCACCGCGCCCGCGCAGCCCTCCGGTTGGCGCGAACCGGCGCCGGCCGCCAGCACCAGCGGGAAGATCACGATCACGGCCATCGCCTCGTACAGCCAGTTGGCCGCGCCAAAGCCGGGCGCTGCAAACACCAGCAACAGCAGCAGCGACAGCGCGATGAAGGGGCTTGGCAGCGCGATGCGCAAGCGCATGCGGTACACCAGCAGGCCAAGCAGGAAGGGACAAGCCAGGCGCACCGGCGCCACCCAGAAGTGGTCCCAGCCCCAGCCAAAGCCCAGGTTGCCGAATTTTTTCGCGGTCCACAGCAGTGCAGCCGCGCTGGCCACGCAAAGAAAAATGTGCAGGCGGCGGCCCAGGCGCGCCGCGAACAGCCCGAACACGATGTTGGCGATGTACTCCTGGAACAGGGTCCACGAGGGCCCGTTGACCGGGTGCGTTTCGCCGAAATAGTTGGGCAGGGTCGCCGCCGGCAACAGCAGCAGGCCCAATACGAAGGTCAACGCCAGCCGGCCTGGCGACAGGGCCACGCCCACCGTTTGCGCATTGCCGACAAACGGGTCCAGCAGGTAGCCAAGCAGGCCAACCACCATCGCCACCACCACCATCGGATGCAGGCGGACCAGGCGCCGCGCAAAGAACTGTGCCGGCGCCAGGCCGCGGCCATCATAGGCATGGCCCAGCACGAAACCGGACAGCGCGAAGAAGAAATCCACCGCCAGATGCGTATGCCGCATCGGATTCTGCTCCAGGCTTGGCACCAGCATCTCCAGGATGTGGAAGGCGAACACGCTGAAAGCAGCGGTGCCGCGCAGGCCGTCCAGTACGTGGTAATGCGATTTCATTTTGCGGCGTTCACAATGGCGCTGATCACGTCAGGGAAGGCTTGCGCACCGGTGCTGCGGTTGAACAGGCCCATCTGGTGGTTGTCGGTGTAGCCGTTATCCCAGTACATCGGCACGATGCCGCGTGCGTAGGCAGCACGGGTAATGTACTGGTCCCACATCTTGCGATAGGTGCCGGCCGGATCGTATTCGGTACGCAGGATGGCGGCGTACTCGCCCATCAGCACCGGCACGCCCTTGTCGATAAAGCCGGTCTTCATCTTCTGGAACTGGCCATCGGTGTAGGACTCGTTGGCCCAGCCAGACGGATTGGCGGCCTGCCCCCACTTCCACGAAGCGCTGTTGGCGTCCAGCGTGAAATCGTACGGATCGTAGTAATGGATCTCCATCATCATGCGGTTCGCCGTCCAGTCGCTCGGCATGGTGGCATTGCAGCTGATGGCGTTGTTGATGTTGGTGTTGAATGCCTGCACCACCAGGTGGCGGCTGCTGTTATTGCCGCCGGTAGCGCGCACCGCGGAGATGAAGGCCTGGTTGAAGCCTTTCTGCACGTCGCAGTACTCGGTGGTCGGAGGGTTGTAGTTACCATCGACCATGACTTCATTGGTGCCGGCGAACAGCAGGGTGTCGTCGTGGTTCTTGAAATTGTTGGCGATCTGGGTCCAGAACTTGGTCAGGCGGGCGTTCGCCACTCCTTGTTGCGCGTAGGTGGGCTGCATCCAGCCGCCGTCCCAGTGGATATTGATCATGGTCACCAGGCCGGCATTGTGGGCATAGTTGACCACCTCGGTCACGCGCTCCATCCATTGCGGACTGATATTGTCATTGGCATCGGCATACTGCTTCCAGGAGACGGGAATGCGCACGCTCTTGAAGCCGGCAGCCTTGATGCCGTTGAACAGGGCCTGGCTGGCCTTCGGGTTGCCCCACGCCGTCTCGTTGAAGTTGGTGCTGCCCCAGACGTAGGAACCGGTCGCTTCCAGCGTGTTGCCCAGGTTCCAGCCCGGCGCCATCTGCGCCGACATCTGCATGCTGGTCATATTGCGCATGACGCCAACGCGCACCGCGTGCGCCGTACCCGAATTGAAACTGCCGCTGCCTGCGCTGAACTTGACCCAGTACCAA
Source organism: Pseudoduganella sp. S-14 (assembly GCF_049913285.1). Classification (GTDB taxonomy): domain Bacteria; phylum Pseudomonadota; class Gammaproteobacteria; order Burkholderiales; family Burkholderiaceae_D; genus Rugamonas. Next base: position 2,914,553 of record NZ_CP183991.1, on the reverse strand, counting down.
TATACGGTGCCCGGACTGGCGCTGCTGTCGGTATAGCTGGTTGCACTCTTGCCCAGCACCGCCAGGCGGCTGCGCCCGTTCGGATCGCTGTCGGTGTCGCGATACACCTGCAGGCCGCTGACGCTGCCGCTGACGGTCCAGCTCAAACGCACGTCGCTGCCGGTGCCGCTGGCGGTCAGGCAGACGGTGGCTCCGCCGCCGCTGCCGCAATTCTGCGCCTGAGCAAACGGCGCCGCACAAAGGGCCAATGACAGAACGGTCTTGATCAACACAGGTTTCATTGTTCTACCTTTCTCTGAAGGTGCCCGCACGGCGTCTCCTCCGTGGGTGGGCGGTTGGGGGTGCTGGCGTCCGGCTTTGTTATAGAACGCATTGTGGAAGGAGCCCCCCTGCGCCGCAATTGCAAAAACCACCAACGCGGAATATGAAATTGCGCAGACTCCATGCAAGCCATTGCCCGCAGGCCCGGTCGCTATGCACAATGGTCACAATCTCTGAAGAGGAAGGAACATCCGATGTTGAAATACACCCTGCTTCCGGCCGTGCTGGCCTGGGCATTCTCCGGCCCCGCCGGGGCAGCCGACCAGGCAAACGGCCCTGCCGTTCCGCCATTCCAGACCATCCTGTACGGCACCGCCTACTACCACGAATACATGCCTTACGAACGCCTGGAAAAGGACGTGCAGATGATGAAGGCTGCGGGCTTCAACGTGGTGCGCCTTGGCGAATCGACCTGGAGCCTGTGGGAGCCGGAAGATGGCCGCTTTGAATACGCATGGATGGATCGCGTGGTCGACGCCATGGGCAAAGCCGGCATCAAGGTCATCATGGGTACGCCGACTTACTCGATTCCCGCCTGGATGGCCAGGCAGAATCCCGAAATCCTGGCCCGCAAGTTCAACGGCGCGCAGAATATGTACGGCATGCGCCAGAACATGAACACCGATTCAGCGGCCTACCGCTTCTACGCGGAACGCCTGATCCGCAAGATCGTCAGCCGCTACAAGGACAATCCGAACGTAATCGGTTGGCAAGTCGACAACGAGACCGGCAGCTACGGCGCAGCGAACGACGATGTCTTCGTGCGCTTCCAGCACCACCTTGAAAAGAAGTTCGGCACGCCGGAGAACCTGAGCAAGGCATGGTTCCTGAACTACTGGGGCCAGGACCTGCATTCCTGGGTGGACCTGCCGCGCCCGGACGGCGCCCAGAGCACAGGCTACAAGCTGGAGTGGTCGCGCTGGGGCCAGATGCGCGTGACCGATTTCCTGCACTGGCAGGCAAGACTCGTGCGCGAGAACGCGTCGCCGCGCCAGTTCGTGACCCACGACTTTGCCGGCGCCATGCACGCCGACGTCAACGAGGAAGCCGTGTCGGCCGCCCTCGACATGCCGGCCGTGAACATCTATCACTGGGGCCAGCGCGAGCACTACAACGGCGCCGACCAGACCTTGCAGGCCGATTTCACCCGTTCGCTCAAGCGCAACAACTTCCTGGTCACGGAGACCAATGCCCAGTCCACCGACTGGAGCTCCTCGTTCCAGTATCCGCCGTATGACGGCCAGTTCCGCGAGGACGTCTACACCCATCTCTCCAACGGCTCCAACATGGTCGAATACTGGCACTGGTCCTCGATCCACGCCAACCAGGAGACCTACTGGAAAGGCGTGCTGTCGCACGACATGGAACCGAACCGCGCCTATGCCGAAATGAGCCACACTGGCCGCGAGCTGCAGAAGATCGGCTCGCGCCTGGTGAACCTGAAGCTGCACAACGACGTCGCCATCCTGTGGAGCCGCGACTCGCTGAACGCGCTGAACGACATGCCGTTCGCCAAGGAATCGCAGTGGGGTGGAGGCGGCGGCAAGGCCGATTACGGCACCCTGGTGCGCCAGATGCACCGTGCGTTGTACGACCTGAACGTCGGCACCGACTTTGTCTTCCCTGAAGTCCAGGACTTCTCGCAATACAAGCTGCTGATCGTCCCGGCCCTCTACGTGGCCGACGATGCGCTGCTGAAGCGCATTTCGGAATACATCCGCAAAGGCGGCCATGTGGTGATGACCTTCAAGAGCGGTTTCACCAACGAGAATACGGCGGTGCGCTGGAGCATGGCGCCCGGCCCGCTACGCGAAGCGCTGGGCTTCCACTACCAGGAGTTTTCCAATCTCGCACAGCCGCTGACGCTGAAAGACGATCCCTACCACGCGGGCGGCGACAACAAGGTGCAGTATTGGGCCGAGTTCCTGCAGCTTGATACGGCCAAGGCCCTGGCCTATTACGACCATCACTTTTTCGGCCGCTGGCCGGCTATCACGCAGAACCAGTACGGTGCCGGCAAAGTGACTTATGAAGGCACCTTCCTGTCCGACAAGCTGCAAAAGGCAGTGCTGAAGGCGGCCGTGCAGGATGCCGGCCTGGCCGGCCCCGACCAGCAGTTGCCGCCGCAGGTTCATACCCGCAAGGGAACCAACGATTTCGGCCGCAGCGTGCGCTACTTCTTCAACTATTCCGGCGCACAGGTCGCCTTCAAGTACCAGTACAAGCCTGGCACCGATTTGCTGACGTCGCGCCAGGTGAAGGCGGACGAGACGCTGTATCTCGGACCGTGGGACCTGGCGATCGTGGAGGAAGCGCGCTGACCTAGCGTGCCGGCACGGGCGGCAGGGCGGCCGACAGGCGCGCAATCTCGGCGAGGAGCGCCGCCCCGTCGCCGTACAGCGCCGCGCCGTTGACGACGTATTCGCCCTCCCCGCTTTGCAGCAGCAACACCGGCACGCCGTTCACCCCGGCTCGGCGCATCAAGTCTTGCGTCGCACCGATGCGCAAGGCTGTTTGCCGCGCAAGGCCGCTGTCGTGCCCAAGGCGTTCGGCAAATTCGACGGCGTCCAGCCCGGCGACCTGGCGCGCGCATTCCCCAGCCACCACCGCCGCATTCGACGTATCAAGGCCGTCGACGTAGCGGGCCGACTGCAAACGGCGCAGGATTCGAGGTTCAAGATGCGGGTCGAGCGCCCGGATCGCGGTCAAGGCGCGGTTCATCACCCCTGAATCGAAGTGCATGCCCGGGCTTTGCAGGATATTGCGCTGGTAGGCGGCGCTGAACGGCTGGCCGGTCATGGCCTCGATACGCCGGTCGTTGCTCCAGGCATGGTGCGCCCATGCCGGCGTCATGGCGCGTGCGCCCGTATCCGAGAACAGGCCGCTGGGCATCAGCTCCAGCGCGTCCGGATACGTTTCGGCGAGGGTGTGCAGCGCGGGCGCGCTGGCATAGCACCAGCCGCACAGCGGATCAAATATGTACTTCAACCTTGCGGATTGCATTTCGGTGCTTCCTCAAAAATGGAACACCGATTCTATTGGCGCAAAGCCGCCGGATATACCGCCTTTCGGTACACAGTCTATTGCACGGGACGAGCGCATAGCCCGCCTGCAAATGCTAGCGGAAAAGCAGCCTGGAAAAGTGGTACAGGTTTTCGGCCCAGCTTTCGCGCACGTGCGCATACTCGTCCACATGCCAGACGTGCCTGACCCCGTGCTGCCGCAAGTAACGGTGCAAACCTTGCGAAGCCCCGATCAGGCCATCCTTCTTGCCGCAGGAAAGATACAGCAGTTGCAGGCGGCGCGCCGCAGCAGCCGGATCGGGCAGCAACTCGGCGCCCGGTCGCGTATTCGGCGCAGAAGAAAAGCCGCCAACCCATGCAAATGCATCCAGGTGGCCGAGGCCGAAGTTCAGTGCCTGGCCACCGCCCATCGACAGGCCGGCAATTGCCCGCTTGCCGCGCTGGGCCAAAGTCGGATAGGCGCCGTCCATGGCAGGAACCAGGGATTCCAGCAAGTCGCGCTCGAACTGCGCAAAGCCGGCGATATGCTCCGGAGTAAACATCTTCTGCGCTGGCGGCACACGGTCGTCTGCCAGCGCACGGCCATTCGGCATCACCACGATCATCGGCACCATGGCACCATCGGCCAGCAGGTTGTCGAGGATGATATTGGCGCGCACGTAGCCGCGCCATTCGTCCTGGTTGCCGCCAATCCCATGCAACAGGTAGAGCACCGGATAGCGCTGCTTCTCGGAAAAGCCGGGCGGCAGGTAGACGCGCGCTGTGCGTTGCGTGCCGGTCACCGCCGACGCATAGCTGAACTCCGCTACGCTGCCGCGTGCAATGTCGCGGCGCTCCTCGTCAAAACCTGCCGGCGGGGCCGGGAAAGCGGCAATATCATCGGCCGCCAGCGCGATGCCGGGCCTGGCGGCCCCGCGCCCTTCCGGACTGTCCGAAGCTTGCGCGGCGTGCAGCGTGCGCACAACCGCCTCGCCGGCCAACGCGCCCGCCGCGGATGCCAGGAAGATCCGGCGCCTCATCGTTGCAGCGCCGGCGCCAGGAGGCGTTCGATATCGGGGCGGATCGCTTCGGCCAGGATGCCGTAACCCTTCTCGGAAAAATGCAACAGGTCCGGCTGCAATTCCCGCGACAAAACGCCGCCTGCGCCGGTGAAACGCGCCCCGTAATCATGGAAGAAGATTGCCTTGCCGTCCCCGAGCGTCCTGATTTTCTGGTTAAGCGCCAGGATGCGCCGGCGCTCGTCCGAATCCGGTGCGCCCTCCGGCAGCACGGCATTGAGCAGGATGCGCGCCGCAGGGTACTGCGTGCGCAGCCTTGCCACGACAGCGAGAATGCCGTTGAATACCTCGTCGGCGCTTTCGTTGCAAAGATTGATGTTGTTCACGCCGATCATCAGCACCACCAGCCTGGGCCTGATCCCTGCGATGGCAGGTTCCTGCAAACGCCACAGCACATTGCCCGTATGGTCGCCGCCTATGCCGAAATTGGCGGCCTTGAGCGCGCCGAAATTGCGCTCCCACAGAGGCTTGGGCCACATCTCCGTCAACGAATCGCCAAGAAACATCACGTCGACACCGCCCTTTTCCGCCCGCACCACCTGGTCGGCATGCATCTGGCGCCAGCGCTCAATCGACATCCAGGGGTATTCGACCGTGCGCGGCGCCGCCGTGGTGGCGCATGCGGCCGCAAAAGCAGCTTGCGAAACGCTGGCGCATAATACAAGCATGCCGGCGAGGCCCGCCATCGTCTTTGATTTCTTCACGTGCTTACTCCGTTAGCAGTTTTTGCAGAATCGGCTCCATGCTGCGCGCCCATATTTCGTATCCCTTCTCCTGTGGATGCAACAGGTCGGGCATCACGCCGCGCGACAGCCTACCGTCGGCGTCCAGGAACGAAGCATTGATGTTGGCAAAGAACACGCGGCGGCCATCGGCAAATCCCGCGATGCGCTCATTCACTTTCTCGTTCAGGCGGCGCAGGAAAGCGCTCGGCTGCTCTTCACGCGGGAATACCGCCAGCAGCAGCACTTTCGCATCCGGCAGGCGCCTGCCCAAATCATCGATGATGGCCTTGATACCGGCGGCAGTTGTCTCAGGGTCGTCATTACGGTCGCCGGTGTTATTGGTGCCGATCATCAGCACCGCGACTTTCGGCGCCAGGCCGTCCACCTCGCCGTGCTGCAGCCTCCACAGCACGTTCTCGGTATGGTCGCCGCCGAAGCCCAGCGCTACCGCATCATATTTTGCATAGTAGCGCTGCCACACCGGCGCACCGGATTTTTCCCAGCCTTCGGTGATCGAGTCGCCAATGAAGACCACTTGCGGCTGCTTGCCGGCCGCTTTCAGCTTGCGGTTCTCCTCAAGCTTCAGCTGGTGGCGCGGCAGCCACGTCGACAGCGCCCATGCATGGGACAGCGGCTCCGGCGTCACCGTCTGTGCCCGGTAATCCGGGCAGGCTGTATTCGGCTTACCGCCCTGCACGAACTTGACATTGGCAAGGGCCACTTGCCCGCTGCCGTTCGCCTCAAGCGCGAACGGGCCAGGCACTTTGCTGAAATCATCGCCGGCCCGCGCAAAGCAGGCCAGCGAAAACGACAAGTGCCGCCAGCCCCTGCCCTGCATGGTGCGGGCGGCCGACACAAAAGGCAGCTTGCGGTAGCACTCCTCGCCGCAGCGCATGATGAAATAGATGCCGCCCTGGTCCAGTTCCAGCACGTCAAGGTCGAATTCCACTGTGCCGCTTGCAACATAGGGCCGCAAGTCCAAGGGCGAAGCGCCGTCGAACCGCAAGCTGGCAAACCACGCATCCTTCCACTGCAAGGTAAGCGCCTGCGGCATGCCAGCCACCGCGCCCGCCCGCGCCCCGACCGAACCACTTGGCACCTGGGAATTGGCCGGCTTTGGAATCGTGACGGCGTCACCTTGCAGTACCTGTTCCGGCCCTTCGAACCCGGCGATCGTGACATGCCACGACGGCAAGATGCCGGGGCCATGGAGCATGAGTTCGCGTTCAGCGGCAAGCGCTTCTCCGGACGCGGCAGCCGCCAGGGCGAGGGTTGCAAACACATGTGCGGGATTTTTCATCAGCCGATTTTGCGGCTGCAGATTGCGCCAGGCAATTACGAAATCCACCAGGCGGGGCAACGAAATTAGGCAGCGTCCGCCGGCGTCGCTGTTGTGCCCGCTGGGGTGAGAAATTTCGCCATTACAGCGTTGCCCCCGATAGCAGGAAATATGACCGCCCTTGGCAATTTTCATAATTGCCATACGGAAATATGACAGGCAAGATGCCGGGTTTCGAGAATCTCGCAGGACAATGAAATGAACAAACCAGGTACTGCCGCACTCGCGGGCATCGTGATGCTGCCGTTCGCCCTCGCAGCTTGCGGCGGGGGCGGGTCGTCAAGCAGCCCGGCCAATATTCCGGCCACGCCTTCCGACGTCGTCACCGTAACGCCATCGAACGGCATTCCGACCACGCCATCTGCCGGCGAAACGGTGCCGCCGGCTGCCGGCGCGACGCCACCACCCGTCGCGGATACGACGACACCACCTGCCGGCGGCACTACCACGCCATCCACGCCATCCACGCCAACGGCGCCGACCACACCGACGGAGCCAACCGCGCCAAAGACCGGCACCTATGGGTGGTCGACGGCGCTGTTCGGCGCCGGCGGCTACATTACCGGCATCGTCTATCACCCTTCTGTCCAGGGACTGGTCTACATCCGCACCGACGTCGGTGGCGTGTATCGGCGCGACCCAGGCAGTTCCACCTGGATCCCACTCAATGACGATTTGAATCGCGACGACAACCAGTTGAACGGCGGCGAATCGATCGCCCTTGATCCGAACAACTCACAAAAACTCTATGTGGCTGCCGGCATGTACCTGCCGTCATGGGGCCGCAATGCCGCCATCCTGCGTTCCAGCGACCGCGGCGCCACATGGTCGCGCACGGAACTGCCGATCCGCCTGGGCGGGAATTCCGACGGCCGCGGCACAGGCGAGCGCCTGCAGGTAGACCCCAACAAGGGCTCGATCCTGTTCCTCGGCACCAACCAGAACGGCCTGTACAAATCGACCGATTCCGGCGTGACCTGGTCGCAAGTCCCCGGATTCCCAACCACTGCCGGCACCACTTTCGTCCTGTTCGACAAGGCCAGCAGCAGCAACGGCCTTGCCACCAGGACGCTGTACGTTGGTGTCGCTGCGACCAGCGGCGAAACGCTGTACCGCTCAACCGACGGCGGTAGCACCTGGGCCCCGGTGCCCGGCGGCCCGGCCGGGCTGATGCCGGCGCAAGGAGCCCTCGATGGCAGCGGCCGCCTTGTGCTGACCTACGCCAATGGCCTGGGCCCGAATGGCATCACTGCGGGTGCAGTCTATAAGTTGACGACGGCAGACAACACCTGGACCAACATCACGCCGGCAGCGCCAAGCGCTTCCTGGCAGTTCGGCTACGGCGGCCTGGCGCTCGACGTCCGCAATCCCAACACCATCGTCGTTTCGACCATCGACCGCTGGTCCACCGGCGATGACCTGTACAAGTCCACCGACGGCGGCGCCACCTGGACCGGGCTGAATTCTGTCAGCACCCATGCAGCGCCCGGCTATTCATGGATGACGGCGTATTACGGCGGCTCGCTGGCGGGCAAGATGGGCCACTGGATCAGCGACATCGACATCGACCCGTTCAACTCCAACAACATCATGTACAACACCGGCTACGGCCTGTGGGAGAGCAACAACCTGGGCAACGCATCCGTGGCATGGGGCTTCAACGTCAGCGGCATCGAGGAGAGCGGCCTGTATTCGCCGCTGGTCTCCCCCAGCACGGGCGCGCACTTGTTTACGGCGCTGGGCGACGTGGCCGGTGCCCGTTACGACACCAGCTTCAACAGCATCAGCGGTTACTACAGCAGCCCGAACAACTCCAATTACAGCGTCGACGTAGCGGAGCTCAACACCAACGTCGTGGCGCGCACTACCGCCAGCAACAATGCGCTGATGCTCTCGTCTGACAATGGCGTCACCTGGCGCCAGGCGGCCGCCGTCGCCGTCGCCGGCTCCGACGCCGGCCGTGTCGCGGTTTCCGCATCCGGCAACGCCCTGTTGTGGGTTCCTGGCGGACTGTCAGCCCTCTATTCGACCGATGGTGGCGCCACCTGGAACGGCTCGACCGGCTATCCGGCAACGGGCGCGGTCTATTCGGGCAGCTTCTTCAACCCGGTCGCCGACAAGGTCGCCAACGGCTACTTCTATACCTACGACTTCTCCAAGGGAACCATCCTGGAAAGCGCCAACAACGGCAAGGACTTCGCCGCCATCTTCCAGGGCCTGGATATCCTGCCGTCGTATTCATTCCAGCACCAGCTGGCCTCCGTCCCGGGCACGGTACGCCGCGACCTGTGGCTGGCGACGCCGAACGGCTTGTGGCACATCAATGGCGCAAACGCCACGCCGGCGAAGATCGCCAACGTGCAGGCGGCTTACGGCGTTGGTTTCGGCAAGGCCGCAGCCGGCAAGACTTATCCGGCCGTCTACATCTCCGCCAAGATCAATAACGTATCCGGCATTTACCAGTCGCTCGACGGCGGCGCCAGCTGGAGCCGGATCAACGACGACAAACACCAGTGGGGCGGAGTCAATTACGTGACGGGCGATATGCGCATCTTCGGCAGGGTCTACATCGGTGCCGCCCGCGGCGGCGTGATCGTCGGCGACCTGCAATAGCAATCGCCCGGGGTTGCGCGGGTTCCTGGTCCGCATCTTCAGGCTCCTGCATCGTGGCCGGGGAATCGCTTATTTGACCAGGTCCTGCAGGTACCTGTCGTAGGTACCGTCCTTCTTCATTCCGGCCAGGCCAGCGTTGAACCTGGCGGCAAGCCTGGCCGAGCCGGCCAGGCGCCGCGGAAAGCGCAAGTGGCCCTCCGTCACGCGCAGCGGCCGCTGCTCAGTCACGAACAGTTCCCTGGTACCCGCCGGGAAAGCCTCAGGATTCGACAGCAGCATCCATCCAGACACCTCTTCCATTGGAAAAGCATCGATCCGCCCGGCCAGCACTTTCTTGAAATTCAATTCATCGTGCGACGCCACTTCGACAGTGATTTTTCCTGACCGCGCCATCTTCCAGAACTCTTTGGTATAGGTGTAGCCAAGCGTGGCGCCGAATTTCTGGCCACGCAGGTCGGCCAGCGTTTGCCATTTGGGAAGCGGCCGCTCCCTCAGGTGGAAGAACAGTTCGCGATGGCTGGAGATCGGGTCGCTGGCCAGGAAGTCGGCTTCAGGCCCGGTAAACCAGAACGAACTGGCGGCGTAGCGCCCCAGCCTGGTTTCGGCATCGACGCGCTTCCAGGGCAGGTAGACGAAATTGACCTGGACCCCTTCGCGCGCGAACGCTTCGGCGACGACGCGGTTGACGAAGCCCCCGTGCTTCTCTTTTTCAGAGGACCAGGGCGGAAACTCACCGGTGGCAATGGTGATCGCTTCCGCCCGGCCCCATCCGGACGAGAAAAGGCAACCGGCGAGAAAAATGCTCAGCGCCGCCAGGCGCATATCCCCTCCCTTTCGGTGTTCCTGCCAATGCCCTGATTATAGGCAGTTGGCGAAAGCCGGGGCAATCTCGTACTTTTGCCTAGTCCATATGGAATACGGGACGCATCATCGCCCAATGTTCGCCGTCGGCGCGGCTGGCAAGCGGCGCCTGGCAAGGGCCGCAGAAGGTCCACCAGCGCTGGGTTTCGGGGTCGACCGCAATGCTGCGCATGTCCGCTTCATAGTCGGTGCCGTGGTACTCCCAGTAGCCAAACAGCAGGTTCTCCGGCTCGCGCAGGAAGATCGTGTAATTGCGCACGTTCGCCGCAGACAGCTTCGCCAGCACGGCCGGCCACACTGCGGCATGCAAAGCCTTGTATTCATCGATCTTTTCGGCTTTGATCCCGATCACCATGCCCATGCGTTCCATTGTCCATCCCCATGCATTTTGAAAAAGCCAGTGTATCGTATATATTAAATACCCTCAAGGAGCGGGTAGAATACCCTCCTTTCCATCGTCCGTTGCCATGGCTAAACTTCCAATCACAACCCGGCGCAGCATCAACCTTCTCCTCGACCACGTTGCCAAAAACCTGAAGGTCGGCGCAGCCTTGCCCACGGAAATGCGCATGACCGAAATCGTCGAGAGCAGCCGCACCGTGGTGCGCAGCGCCCTGGCCTATTTCGTGGAGCATGGGCTGATCGCCGGCATGAAGGAACGGCACCTGCTGCGCAAGCCGAAAGCCGCTGACTACTTCGACGTGGCCGAACTGCACAGCGCCACTGAACAACTGCAGCAAATCCTGATGGAACGCATTTACGAGCGCGACCTGCCGCCCGGTGCGGAATTCACCGAAGTTGAGTTGTCGCGTGCCGCCGGCGTCAGCACGATCGCTGTGCGCGAATTCCTGATTGGCTTTTCGCGCAATGGCCTGATCGAAAAGACCCCGCGCGGCAGCTGGCGCCTGTGCGCATTCGATACCAAGTATGCCGAGGAATTGGGCGAAGTGCGCGAAATGTTCGAACTGAAGGCGATCGAACGCATTGCCGCCCTGCCGCCAGGCGATCCGGCATTCGACCGCCTGAAAGAGCTGCTGGCCCGCCACGAGGCGCTGGGCAAGGAGCCGGCCGAGAGCCACGCCGAGTTCCCGGCCCTCGACCGGGAATTCCATACCTTCCTGATCAGCCTCCTCGACAACCGCTTTGCGGAAGGCCTGAATGAGGCGGTATCGATGGTGTACCACTACCATTACCAGTGGGACAAGCGCGACGAGCTGCCGCGCAACCAGTATGCACTGCAGGAGCACCTGGCCATCCTGCGCCCGCTGGCAAAAGGCGACGTCGCGGCGGCGCTGGCGGCCATGCGCACCCACCTGCACTCGTCCCGCTCCACCATGCTCAGCGCCCTGCGCTATCGCGAGAACCTGGCGCAGCAGGACTGAGCGTGCCGATTCAGGCGTTCAGCTTGATGAAGCCGCCGTCGATAGGATAGTCGCTACCGGTGATGAAGGAAGCTTCCTCGCTGCACAGGTACAGGGCCAGGGCCGCCACTTCTTCCGGCCGTGCCATGCGCCCGATCGGCTGCGTCTTCGACAGCCGTTCGAACATTTCCGCTTCGTTGCCCGGATAATTCTTCGCCAGGAATCCGTCGACGAAGGGCGTATGTACGCGCCCCGGCGAAATCGAATTGCAACGGATGCCGTCCTGCAGGTAGTCCTTGGCAACCGACAGCGTCATCGCCATCAGCGCACCTTTGGCTGCCGAATAGGCGAAACGTTCAGGCACCGCCACCCATGCGGCTACCGACGCCATGTTGAGGATCACGCCGCCGCCATTCTCCTTCAGCAGCGGAATGGCCGCGTGCAGGCAGTTGTAGGCCCCCTTCACGTTGACGCTCATGACCCGGTCGAAGTCCTCCTCTGCGGTGTCGCCGGCTTTGCCTACGTGGGCAATGCCGGCATTATTGACCAGGATGCCGAACGGGCCGATTGCACCCAGGCAGGCATGCACGTCGGCCTGGCGCGTCACATCGCAGGCATGCCCCGTGGCCCGGCCGCCCCCTTCCCTGATTTCGCGCGCCACCTGCGCGCCCGCAGCCTCGCTGATATCGAGCAGGTGCACGTCCGCGCCGCGCTGAGCGAACAGCATGGCAATGGCCTTCCCGATCCCGCTACCGCCTCCGGTGACGACAGCCTTCTTGCCGGTCAATTCAAACATGCTTCTGCACTCCCTGTGGATGTAGTGGCGGCCGCCGCTCGCGCGTCCTTCAGTTCGGCGCGCGCAAACCAGGCGATCTCCAGGAAGCACAGCAACGGTGCAGCATAGCCGTATTGGAGGTTTTGCGTGGCGTCGCTGATAAAGCCGAACAGCAGCGGCAGCACGGCGCCGCCGACGATTGCCATGATAATCAGGCTGCTGCCCATTTCGGTGTCGGCTGCTGCGTTACGGATGCCGAGCGAAAAAATGGTCGGGAACATGATGGACATGAAGAACGCAATGCCGATCACGGCCCCCAGGCTGGCCAGCCCGCCTGCGAACATAGCCACGGCCGAGAGGGCCGTGCTGGCCAGCGCATAGGCCAGCAGTAGGCGCGCCGGCGCAAAGAACTGCATCAGCCAAGTGCCGGCAAAGCGCCCCGCCACGAAGGCGGCGCCGCAGCCCCAGCCCAGGTAATCCGCTGCGCGGATCTGGGAAATGCCAGCCGACTTGACCGCATACAGGATGAAGAAGCTGAACACGCAGACCTGGGCGCCAACATAAAAGAACTGCGCTACCACGGCGCGCCGTATCGATGGCCGTTGCAAGGCGCGCAGGATGGCGCCCTCGCTGGGAGCCGCCTGCGCGCGCGCGCCAGCCCCGGCCGATGGCAGCTTCATGAAATAGAACACCAGCGCAATCGCCATGATGACCAGCGCGATGCAAATGTACGGTACCTTGACGCTGGCAGCTTCCGCCGCCAGCGCCGCCTGGCGTGCGCTGTCGGACATGGCTTGCAGCTGCTCCTCGCTGCTGCCGCTGTTCAGGATGACACGGGCGCCGGCAACCGGCGCCAGCGTGGCCGCCAGTCCATTGAACGATTGCGCCAGGTTAAGGCGCTGCGTGGCCTTTTCGGCTGGCCCCAGCAGCGTGATGTAAGGATTGGCGGCCGTTTCCAGCACCGTCAGCCCGCAGGCGATAATGAACAAGGCCCCGAGGAAAAATGCATAGCGCTGCGTTTGCGCAGCCGGCACGAACAGCAGAGCGCCAAACGCGAACAGGGCCAGGCCGCACAGCATGGCGTTCTTGTAGCCAGCCTTGCGGATCAGCAGGCCGGCCGGCAGCGCCATCACGAAATAGGCGATGAACACCGCCGAATCGACCAGCGCCGACTGCAGCACTGTCAGGCTGAACGCCTTCCTCAGGTGGGGAATCAGGATCGGGTCGAGATTATGGACGAAGCCCCACATGAAAAACAGCGTGGTGATCATCGCAAAGGCAAACCTGTAGGATTGCCCGCCAGCTTGTTCGGTCGGTGCCATGGTGTCTCCATGTGCGGCGCTTTGTGCGCCTTGGTGTTTTATCGGTCCAGCAACCGTTCAACCGTCGATCAAGGCAGGATCCCAGACATGCACGGTCTGCTCCTGCTGGCCCAGGCCTTCAATGCCCAGCGCCATGCGGTCGCCCGGTTTCAGGTAAACCGGCTCCGGCTTCTGTCCCAGGCCGACGCCGGGCGGCGTGCCGGTACTGATCACGTCGCCCGGGTTGAGCGTCATGAAGCGGCTGATGTAACTGACCAGGTGCGCCACGGTGAACACCATGGTGCGCGTGTTGCCCGCCTGGTAGCGCTTGCCGTTCACATCCAGCCACATATCGAGGTTCTGCGGATCGGGCACTTCATCGGTGGTGACCAGCCAGGGACCGACCGGGCCGAAAGTATCGCAACCCTTGCCCTTGTCCCATTGTCCGCCGCGCTCGAGCTGGTATTCGCGCTCGGACAGGTCGTTCACCACGCAATAGCCCGCCACGTGATCGAGTGCGTTGTCGATCTCGACGTAGCGCGCACGGGTGCCGATCACCACGCCCAGCTCCACTTCCCAGTCGCTTTTGACCGAGTCGCGCGGCAGCACGACGGGATCGTTGCAGCCAATGATCGCGCTGGTCGCCTTGGCAAACAGCACCGGCTCGGATGGCACCGCCATTCCGGATTCCGCCGCATGGTCCGAGTAGTTCAGGCCCACGCAAATCAGCTTGCCGATGTCGGCCACGATGGGCGCGAAGCGTACCGGTTGCTCGACGCGAGGCAATTGCGCCGGGTCGGCCGAAGCCAGGCGGTCCAGCCAGGCCCTGCCGAGATGGGCCGAAGTCAGGTCCGGCAGCATGCCGGACAAGTCGCGTACTACGCCCTGCACATCAAGCAGGCCGGGTTTTTCCTGGCCCTTGGGGCCGAAACGTAACAGCTTCATTCCATTCCTTCACACGTCAATCAAAATTGTCAGGTGCCGCGCGGCGTCGGTGCGCGGCCGTCGATCAGGCTGGCGTGCGCCAGTGCGTCCCATAAGGCGGCAGGCAGCGGCTGCGCGAACCATTGCGCGTTCTGGCGCAGTTGGGCCGGGCTTTGCGCGCCCGGGATGCAGGCCACGACAGCCGGATGCGCCATCGGGAATTGCAAGGCAGCGGCCTGGATCGGCGCTCCCGCCGCGGCGCAGGCGGCAGCAATTGCCTCGACCCGCGTCACGACCTGCGGCGGCGCATCCTCGTAATTGAATTTCCTGTTCCCCGCCAGGATGCCGGAGTTGAACGGCCCGCCGATCACGATGCCGATGCCGCGCTCCACGCAGCGGTCCAGCAGCGGCGCCATGGCGGCCTGTTCGAGCAAGGTGTAGCGGCCCGCCAGCAGCGCGCAATCGATGTCGCAGGCCAGCATCGCCTGCACCACCACTTCCCATTCGTTCACGCCAAGGCCGATGGCGCCGACGCTGCCTTCTGCACGCAGCTGGGCCAGGGCGCGGAAGCCGCCGCCATGCGTCAACTGGTCCCAATAGTGGGCGTGCCGCTCGCCATGCGTGGCACGGCCGATATCGTGCACGTACAGGATGTCGATCCGGTCCATGCCTAGGCGCTGCAGGCTGTCCTCGTGCGAGCGCATGACGCCATCGTAGGAATAGTCGAAATGGGGTCGGAACGGCAACGGTTCGGCCCAGCCGTTTTCGCCAGGCCGGACGTTCGCGTCTGGCAGCAGCAGCCGGCCGACCTTGGTGCTGAGCACGTAGCTGTCGCGCGGCCGCTCGCGCAACGCGGCGCCCAGCCGGCGCTCGGACAGCGTGTAGCCGTAATACGGCGCGGTATCGAAATAGCGGATGCCCAGGTCCCAGGCGGCATCGACGATGGCGCGCGCCTCGGCTTCGTCCATCGCCTGGTACAAGCCGCCCAACTGGGCGCAACCCAGGCCCAGGCTGGTCAGGGAAAGGCCGCCGCGCGGCAGGATGCGCTTGTCACAAGCCTGCATCTCATGCTGCTTTCAACGGGAAGCATCCGGGGCCGGAAGGCTCGAACTGCTTGTAGGTGAGGATGAATTCCTGGTGCCCCAGCGATTCCGAGCAACTCTGCTCGCCATTGGCTACCTGGGCCACCAGTTGCACGATCTCGGTACCAACCTGCTCCAGCGATGCTTCGCCGCTCAGGATGCGGCCGGCGTTGACGTCCATGTCTTCGGACAGGCGCTGGTAAGTATCGGGATTGGCGCACACCTTGATCACCGGTGCGATCGCCGAGCCGACCACCGAACCGCGGCCGGTGGTGAACAGCGTCAAATGGGCGCCGCACGCAATCAGTTCGACGATTTCCGCATTGTCGGAAATGTTCGGGAAGCCGAAACGCACCTCGCCATCGGGTACCACGTCCAGCAGGTAGAGGCCGCCGCCATCGGGCTGGTCTCCGGGTTTGAGGATGCCGCTGATCGGCGACGCGCCGCTCTTGGCATAGGCGCCAAGCGACTTCTCTTCTTGCGTGGTCAGGCCGCCATCGGCATTGCCGGGAGCAAAACTGCCATGCCCCAATACGGTGTAATAGCGCGCTGCCTTGTTCACGCAGGCCACGATGGCGTCGCCCAGTTCCGGCGTGGCGGCACGCCGCTTCATATGGAACTCGCACCCTACCAGTTCCCCGGTTTCTTCGAAGATGCAGGCGGCACCGCCGGCTACCAACTGGTCGAATGCGACGCCGACGGCGGGATTGGCGGTGATGCCGCTGGTGCTGTCCGAGCCGCCGCAAATGGTGGCCACCACCAGTTCGTCAAGTCCCATCGGCACGCGTTGCTGGGCATCGAGCGACTGGCGTGCCCAGCGCACCCACTCGATGCCGTCGGCCACGCTGGTGCGGGTGCCGCCGTTCTGCTGGATGGTAATGGTGTGGACCGGACGTCCGCTGGCGGCAACCGCTTCTTCCAGGCCGCGCCGGTTGAAGCTCTCGCAGCCCAGCGAGACGATCAGCGCAGCGCCGACGTTGGGGTGGGTCGCCAGGCGCTTCATCATGCGGTCGGCGTAATCGTTCGGATAGCAGCCGGGAAAGCCGATCAGGTGTACTTCCTGCCCGGGGAATGCGTTGACGACCAGGCGCGCCACGTGGTGCGCGCATTCGACGGTGTAGGCAACGGCGACGACGTTGCGGATGCCCTTGCGGCCGTCGGCGCGCAGGTATCCGGACATTGCTGGCAGTGAAGCGTGCGGCATCAGTGGGTGCTCCCGATGAAGGAATGGGCGTCCGACGCCAGGGTGGGAATGTAATCGCTGACCAGGTTATGGGTGTGCAGCATGGCGCCGCGCGCCACATCGGCCGATACGGTGCCAATGATGGCGCCGTAGCGCAGCACCTTCTCGCCGGCCTTGAGCGCGCGGCGCGCCACCTTGTAGCCCAGCGGGATCGCTTCCGGCAGGGTGACCGGCGCGCCATCGATCTCGAGCGCCTCGCCAGCTGCCAGCGGCAACCGGGCAATCAGGCAGTTGTCTTCGGGGGCCATTAACAGCAGGCGTGGCGCCGCAGGCGTCGGGTCAGGCATGGATATTTCCTTACGGACAGGGGCACTCAATTTAACGCACCGATGGCTCGATTGTATGGCATATATGCCGTACAATGCAAGCACGTCCCAACTTCGATACGGAAAAAACATGATGAAAACCGTCGTATGCCAGTCGCCGGGCGACCTGCAGCTGGTAGAACGTCCATTGCCCCGGGCGGCCGAAGGCGAGGTGCTGCTGCGCGTGCGCCGCATCGGCTTGTGCGGCACCGACATGCATATCTTCCGCGGCACCCAACCCTTCCTCCAGTATCCGCGGGTCATGGGGCACGAACTGTCGGGCGAAGTGGTCAGCGCCCCTGCAGGCAGCGAGCTGGCTCCCGGTGACCAGGTCTACGTGATGCCTTATCTGTCCTGTGGCGCCTGCGTCGCCTGCCGCCAGGGCAAGAGCAATTGCTGCACCAATATCCAGGTGCTGGGCGTGCACCGCGACGGCGGCATGGCCGAGTACCTCGCGCTGCCTGAGCGCTTCGTCTTCAAGACCGACGGCATCTCCCTTGACGATGCAGCCATGCTGGAATTCCTGGCGATCGGCGCCCACGCCGTGCGCCGCGGCAACGTACGCCCAGGCCATACCGTGCTGGTGGCCGGCGCCGGCCCGATCGGCATCGCCGCCGCCCTGTTCGCCCAGCTCCAGGGCGGCAAAGTGACGATACTGGATGCGCGCGAAGACCGCCTGGCATTCTGCCGCAAGGCGCTCGGCGTGCCGCACACCGTCGCCGTCGGCGCGGAAGACAAGGCCCGGCTGTCGGAACTGACCAGGGGCGAATTCTTCGACGTCGTGTTCGACGCCACCGGGAATGCGAAGGCGATGGAACGCGGGCTGGAATTCGTCGCCCATGGCGGCACCTATGTGCTGGTGTCGATCGTGCTGGACCGCATTTCCTTTGCCGATCCCGAATTCCACAAGCGCGAAACCAGCCTGCTGGGTAGCCGCAACGCCACCGCCGACGACTTCCGCACGGTGCTGGCGGCAATGAAGGCCGGCCAGGTCCCGACCGGCTTGATGAACACGCACCGCACCACGCTGGCCGATTTCGTCGAAGTTCTGCCGCAATGGATGGATCCCGCCGCAGGCGTGATCAAGGCCATCGTCGAGGTATAAGCCATGTCCACCCCGATCCTGCAATTCGGCACCAGCCGTTTCCTCCAGGCGCATGTGGACTTGTTCGTGCACCAGGCGCTGGCGCAGCAGCGGGCGCTAGGCAAGATCACCGTCGTGCAGAGCACCGGCAGCGCCCAGAGCGCGCAGCGGCTGGCAGCGTTCAACGCACCCGCCGGTTATCCGGTACGCATTCGCGGCATCGAGAGCGGCGTGGTGGTCGACCAGGAACACCTCGTCACTTCCATCGCGGCGGGGCTGCACGCCGATCGCGACTGGTCCGCGGTTCGCGCCCTGGCGGCGGGACCGGTACAGGTAATTGTCTCCAACACCGGCGACCGCGGCTACGAGCTGTCCGCACAGGATGGCCCGGAACTGCTTGGCGCCGCAATGGCACCGCGCAGCTTCCCCGCCAAGCTGCTGGACCTGCTGCATTACCGCTACCTGCACGGAGCGGCGCCGCTCACGTTGTATCCGTGCGAACTGGTGGCCAACAACGGCAGCGTGCTGCGCGCCCTGGTGTGCAAGCTGGCGAGCGAATGGCAGCTTGGCAATGCCTTCCTGGCCTACCTGGAAAATACCTGCGTGTGGGTCAACTCACTGGTCGACCGCATCGTTTCCGAACCGATCGAGCCGGCCGGCGCAGTAGCGGAGCCGTACGCAATCTGGGTCATCGAGGCGCAGGAGAATATGGTGCTCCCTTGCACCCATCCCCAGATCGTGGTGACTGACAAACTGGAGCCGTATGAACGGCGCAAGCTGTTCCTGTTGAACCTGGGGCATACGTTCCTCGCCGAACAGTGGCTGCATTGGGGGCGTCCTGAAGACGAAACCGTGCTGCAGGCCATGGCCGATACAACATTGCGCGCGGAACTGGAAGCGCTATGGGAAGAGGAAGTGCTGCCCGTGTTCCAGGCACGGGGCGAAGGCAATATCGCCAGCGCCTACCTGGCGCAGGTGCGCGACCGCTTCAACAATCCCTTCCTCGCGCACCGGCTGGCCGATATCGCGCAGAACCACGAAGAAAAGAAGCGGCGCCGCCTGCTGCCTGTACTCGCGCTGGCCAACCGGATGCAACTGCCGCTGGCGCAGCCACGCCTGCGAGCGGCGCTGCGCATCGCCGCGGCGCGGCCTGCGACGGATTACGCAGCATGAACGGCGCATTCTGGTCCGTGGGCGAATGCATGCTGGAACTGCGCCCGCAGTCGAACGGTACGATCATCCACGCTGCAGCCGGCGACAGCTACAACACGGCGGTCTACCTGAAGCGGCTGGCCCCTGCCCTGCCGGTGCGCTACGTCAGCGCGCTGGGCGACGATGCGATGAGCATCCTGATCCGCAAGCATATGCGGGCCGAACGCATCGACGACAGCCTGGTCGAAACCCGGCCGGGCGGCACGCCCGGTCTGTATGCGATAGAGACCGACGCCAACGGCGAACGCCGCTTCGCGTACTGGCGAGCGCAGTCAGCCGCGCGCTCCATGCTGGCCGCCGCGCACCTGTCGCAACTCGAGGCCGGGCTGGCCCAGTGCCGCGCCCTGCTGCTGACGGGCATCACGCTGGCGATCCTGGACGATGGTCGCCGCACGGCCTTGCTGGCCCTGGCCGAAAAAGTGCGCGCGGCAGGCGGCTGGGTCGCCCTCGACAACAATTACCGCTCCGCCCTGTGGGACGCGGCCACTGCCGCCCAATGGATGGATCGCGCCACGCGGGCCTGCACCCATGCCCTGTTCAGTTTTGAAGACGAGGCGGTGCTGCACGGCGCCGGCAATTCCGCGCAGGCGCTGCAGCGCATTGAATCGCTGGGCGTGCCGGAAGCGGCGCTCAAGCTGGGCGCGGGAGGTTGCCTGCTTGGCGGCGCCGCGGTCCGCACGACCGTGCATGTCCCGGCACCTGAGGTCCAGGCAGTGGACACCACCGCCGCCGGCGACAGCTTCAATGCCGGCTACCTGGCGCAGCGGCTGGCTGGCGCAAACGCTATCCGGGCCGCGCAATTCGCCTGCACCCTTGCCGCCGCCGTGGTGGGGCATCACGGAGCAATCATTCCGGCGCACGCCATGCCGCCCCTCCCTGATACATTAAGCGCTGAACCATGACACGCATCGACGCCCACCAGCATTTCTGGCAATTGGCCACCCGCGACGGCGCCTGGCCGCCGCCCGAGCTCGCGCCCATCCACCGCGATTTCAATCCCGGCGACCTGTCCCCACTGCTGCAGGAAAACGGCATCGAGGCCACCGTCCTGGTGCAATCGATGCCCAACGAAGCGGACACCCGCTACATGCTTGGCCTGGCCGAACGCCACGATTTCGTGCAGGCCGTCGTCGGCTGGGCCGACCTGAAGGCGCCCGATGCAGCGCAACACATCGCCGCACTGGCAGCCCATCCTAAGTTGCGCGGCCTGCGCCCCATGCTGCAGGACCTGTCAGACGACTGGATCGATGATCCAGCCCTGGCGCCGGCGGTCGAAGCCATGCTGCGCCACAACCTCAGTTTCGACGCGCTGGTTCTGCCGCGCCACCTGCCGGCACTGTACGCCTTCGCACGCCGCCATCCCGCGCTGCCGATCGTGATCGACCACCTCGCCAAGCCGGCCATGGACGGCATGCCCGATGCGCAATGGCTGCGCGACCTGGCCCGGCTGGCAGCGCTGCCGCAGGTCGAATGCAAACTCTCCGGCATGGTCACCGAGGCCGGTGACGGCTGGACCGTGCAGCAACTGCTGCCCTACGCGAACCACGTCTTGCAGGCATTCGGCCCGCAACGCGTGATGTGGGGCAGCGACTGGCCGGTTCTCCGGCTAGCGGCCGATTACGCAGGCTGGATCGACGCCAGCGAAACCTTGCTGGCCGGCCTGGATGAACAACAGCGGGCAGCGGTATTCGGCAACAACGCCCGCCGCTTCTACCGCATCAAAGGAACTACGCCATGAGCGAAACCCAGCCAACGCCAGCGCGCGCGCAGGAAGCCCGCATGTACCGGTTAGTCGCCGAACGCATCCAGGAGCTGATACGGCGACAAGGCATCTCCGCCGGCGCGCGCCTGCCGCCGGAACGCGAGCTGGCCGCCTTGCTGGAAGTTAGTCGAGCTTCGTTGCGCGAGGCACTGATTGCCCTGGAACTGGGCGGCGTGGTCGAGGTGCGCGGTGGATCAGGCGTCTACGTCAACCAGGAACCAGGATCGCCGGCCGCGGTACCGGAAGCCGGCCCGGGACCGTTCGAGGTGCTGTCCGCCCGCAGCGTCATCGAAACCGAAGTCGCCGCCATGGCTGCAAAGAACGCCAGCGGTGCAGCGCTCGACGCCATCCTGGCCGCCATGCTGGAGATGGAGCGCAGTCACGAAGACCGCTCCAGCAACGAACAGGCCGACCGCAACTTCCACCTTGCGATTGCGCGCGCCAGCGGCAATGCGGCGCTGGTCGGCGTCATCGATTACCTGTGGCGCCAGCGTAGCAACCTGTGGCACCGGCTCAAGGAACACTACCGCACCGAAGAGCTGCGCAAGGCCACCCTGCTCGACCACCGCGCCATCTTCGACGCCATTGCCGCCCGCGACCCGGCCGCGGCCCGCAAAGCCATGCGCACCCACCTGCAGCGGGTGAGCCGCACCTTCGCCGGCAGCGGCTCCTGAACGTCAAGGGGCATTGGTTTCCAGCTTGATCACCGTATCGACTGCATCGCGCCTGGCGGCGTCCACGCTGACCACGATGTCGCCACCGCTCTGGCTAAAACGCACCGGCGCACCGGCCAGGGTGCTGGCAGAAACGACCTTTCCTTGCAGTGGCGGCAGCTGCAGGCTGTCGCCAGGCCAGGACAGCACGTGAACATAGACATTCTTGCCGCGCATGGTCGAGCCGTATACGCCGTCGACAGGCTGGAAGGGACCAGGCCGCGTGTTGAAAATCCCCTCGCCATTGACGCGCATCCAGGCGCCGATGCCTTGCAGCGTCTGCAGTTGGTTCTCCGGAATCCGGCCGTCCGCATCAGGTCCGATATTGACCAGGGCGTTGCCGTTCCTTACCACGGCGTCCACCACCAGGCGGATTACCTGGCCCGGCTTCATGGCATCGCCCGCTACGTACCCCCATGCGGGCCCGATCGAGAACGTCTTCTCCCAGGGTTTCTGCCGAATCGGCCCGGTGACCGGTCCGCCGCCTTCCTCAGTATCGAAGTCGCCCTGCCAACCCGAACGCGGATTGATCACGACCTTTGGCTGCAGCTTGCGCACTTCGGCATTCAGGATCTCCGGCTGCCAGAACCAGGCAGCGTCGGCATCGCTGCCGCGATGCGCCAGCCAGCCGCCGTCATACCAGAGGATATCGATCTTGCCGTAGTTGGACATCAACTCGCGCACCTGGCCATAGCCCTGCTTCTTCATCAGGGCCGCATTGTCCGGCAATCCCTTGGGATCGAAATAGCCGGGGAAGCGCCAATCCATGGGCGAGTAATAGATACCGACCCGCATGCCGCGCTGCCGCACCGCCGTGACGTAGTCGGCGATGAAGTCCTTGTGCGCCGCGGCGTGGCCGGAGTCGTAATTGCGATAACTGGTTTTGCTGGCAAACATGGCAAACCCGTCATGGTGGCGCGCTGTCATCACCATATACTGCGCGCCAGCATCCTTGGCCGCCTGTGCCCAACTGTCCGCATTGAAATGCTTCGGTTTGAACAGGGTTGCCAGCTTGGCGTACTCCTGGGGAGCGACCTTGTCGTTATGCATATGCCATTCCCCTTTCGCGGGAATGGCGTACAGCCCCCAATGGACAAAGATGCCGAATTTCGCATCCTGCCACCAGCGCATGTCCTCCGCCGGCAAACGCAATTCCGGCGCCAGGCTGCCCGAATCAGACTGGGACTTCAGCGCCGAGCGTTCTTCATCCGTGACCTGCAGGGCAGAACCTTGCGTACACTGCAGCGACAGCAGGCAAGCTGTCGCCATTAGAACTTTATGCATGGAGCCCCTTCAGGTAATTTTCAGCGCGAAGGCATAAGGCAGCGCCGGCGCGTTGGCCGGCAAGGCAACCTGCAAGCCATCCTGCGTCTGGGTGAAGGCCAGCGCATTCCCTCCTACCAGGTCGACCCGCGACACCGCCTGCTTCATCCGCGGAGTGCCGCTTTGCATGCTTTTGATAGCCACCTTGCCGCTGGCCGGCCAGCCCATGATGATCGCGTACACCGCCTCGCCCTTCGTGGTGAATCGGATATCGTCCGAGGTGAACGGCTTGCCCTTGCCTTCATTGAAGCCCGGTCCACTGAGCGGCGACGATTCGGCCAGGGACGGCCCTTCGCCGAACACCGACCATGGCCGCGTGTCATAAATCGCTTCGCCGTTGACCGCGAGCCAGCGGCCTATTTCCTCGACAATGCCCCGCTCCAGTTCATCGATCGTGCCGTCGCCGCGGACCGGAACACTCAGCAGCAAATTGCCGTTCTTGCTGACCACGTCGACCAGGGTGTGTACCACGGTTTGCGCGCTCTTGTAGCCCTTGTTGTCGTACACCCGCCTGTCGTAATGCCAGCTGCCGATGCAGGTGCAGGTTTGCCAGGGCAATGGCTCGATCACGTTGCTCTGGCCCCTTTCAATATCCCACACCATGCTCTTGCGCTGCTGTGCATCGAGCACCTTGCCGTTGACGACTGCTTCCAGCTTGCCCCTCCTGGAGATGCTGCGGTTATACATATGCGCCGCCATGCGCAGGCCGACGTCGCTGACTGGCCAAAGCGGCAGCTTGCTGTCGTCGTAGTACACCAGATCGGGGTCGTAGTTGTTGATCAGTTCAATCGTGCGGTCGTACAGTTTTTCACAGTACGCCTGGTCCGGAACCGAGGCGCCATTGCCCCAATCCCACAGCTCGTGGGTATGGCTGGTTTTGCTCAAGGCGTGGTTCTGCGCGTACAAGGCTTGCGGGTCCAGCCCTTGCCACCACTGGTCCTTGCCGTCCGCCTTGCCCAGTTTTCCGTCGTAGGGCACGCCGGCATATGGGCCCCACTTGTCGGCGCCCTGCGCTGTCTCGTACCAGGTCCAGGCATGCGCCGCGTGCACGCTGACGCCAAACCGCAGGCCGTGGCGCCTGGCGGCCGCGCCCCAGCCCGCGATCAGGTCCTTCTTCGGACCCAGCCTGGTCGAATTCCATTGCGGTTGGTGCTTGCTGGCATACAGGTCGAAATTGTCATGGTGGTTGGCCAGTGCAACAAAGTACCTGGCGCCGGCCTGCTTGTACAGCGAAACCAGGGCGTCCGGGTCCCAGCGCTCTGCCTTCCACTGGTGGATGATGTCCTTGAAACCGAACTGCGAAGGATGGCCGTATTTCTTCAGGTGATATTTATACGCATCGCTGCCCTCTTCATACATGGCGCGCGCATACCAGTCGCCAAATTCAGGTTCGCATTGCGGCCCCCAGTGCGCCCAGATGCCGAATTTTGCGTTCCTGAACCAGTCCGGCGTGCGGTACTCGGCCAGCGAGTCCCAGTTCGGTGCAAAGGGGCCGCGCGCCATGGCTTCGTGTTTCGGCGAGCCCCCGGCCGTTGCGCTTGCGTAGTGCGTCACGGCCAGCGCGGGAATGGCCGCACCCAGGTGTTTCAGTATTTCCCGTCTCTTCACTATTCTCTCCTTGGTAGATGTTTTCCATATATACTGTACATCTACATTCAAGCAAATGCAACGCCATACGAAAGGCCCTCGCAGAGCTACTAGCACTTCCCGCAGAAATTCTTCAATTTTCAGAATTTGTTAGGAATTCCCGTGCGCGCGTTATCGGCAGTGCCGGTGGCGCAATACGCTTGGATGTCCGTTCGGTTCTCTAGGCGGACATCCGATTAATGAAAGAACAAGGAGACAACATCAAAATGAAATGGATAAAATCTTTGCTCGTGCTGGCCACGGCACTGAGCGCAGCCAGCGCACTTGCGCAAAATGCAGCCGGCTATAAATGGGACGTCGTCCCAATGGGCGGCGGCGGCTTCGTCACCGGCATCTTCCCGGCCCGGACCGAACAGGGCATGGTGTATGCGCGTACCGACGTGGGCGGTGCCTATCGCTGGGACAAAGGTGCCGGCAAATGGGTGCCGCTGATGGACTGGATGTCGGAAGCCGACATGGGCCTGATGGGCATAGAGTCGATGGCGGTCGATCCGAAGAACGCCGCCAACATCGTGCTGCTGGCCGGCACCAGCTACTTCAGCAACGGCCGCACCGTCATCATGCGGTCAACCAATTACGGCCAGAGCTTCACCTGGACCGACGTCACCGCGCAATTCAAGACCCACGGCAACGGCTACGGCCGCCAAAGCGGCGAGCGGCTGGCATTCGATCCCGGCTCCAGCAACATCCTGTATACGGGCACCCGCTACAACGGCCTGTTCAAGAGTACCGACTCCGGCGCCAGCTGGACCCGCGTGAACAGCCTTAACGTAACTACCACGCCGAATGAGAACGGGGTCAACCTGGTGCTGCCCGACCCGACCAGTGTCGTCAATGGCGTAGCCCAGCGCCTGATCGTCGGCGTATCGCGTTACAGCTCGGCCGGTCCTAACCTGTACCGCAGCGACAATGCCGGCCAGACCTTCACCGCCATCAGCGGCGCACCCGGCAACGCCATGCCGCAGCGCGGTGCTTTTGACGGCCAGGGCAATCTTTACCTTACCTATGGCAATGGCGCCGGTCCCGGCTCCGTCAGCGATGAGCAGCCGATGAGCACTGGCGGCGTGTGGAAGTACAACGTCTCGAACGGCAGCTGGAGCAACGTGACCCCGTCCGGCATGACGAACGCTTTCAGCGGCATCAGCGTCGACGCCACCAATCCCCAGCGCGTGATCGCCTCCACCATCAATATGTGGTGGAACCAGTGGAACAATTATGGCGACCGCATTTTCCTCAGCACCAACGGCGGCGCCAGCTGGACCGACGTCATTGCCAATGCCACCAAGGCAACCGACGGCATCGACTGGATCGCCGACGAATCGATCCACTGGGCGGGCTCGGTGGTCTTCGATCCCTTCAATGGCCAGAGCGCCTGGGTCACCTCGGGCAATGGCTTGTTCAAGACCACCAATGTCGGCGCAGCGCAGCCAACCTGGACCTTTAACGTCAAAGGCCTGGAAGAAGCCGTGCCGCTGGGCGTGGTCAGCGTGCCGGGGGGCCCGCTGGTCAGCGTGATCGGCGACTTTGACGGCTTCCGTTATTACAACACCTACGGCTACGGCCAACGCCTGGCCCCTAAGATGGGCACCACGACCGGCCTGGCAATCGCACCGGGCAATGCGTCCATCATGGCGCGCGCCGGCTCGCAGGTACAGGTCTCGCAGAACAGTTCCGTCAACTGGAGCGCGGCTGCCGTCACCAACGGCTCGCACGGCCAGGTAGCACTGTCGGCCAATGGCAGCATCCTGATTCACAGCCCGAAAGATTCCAGCACCAGCTACCGCTCTCTCAACTACGGCTCCAGCTGGACCCCTGTCAACAACCTGAACGTGCCAAACGCCTTCCCGGTCGCCGATTCGATCAATCCGAACCTGTTCTATGCCTACGATCGCAGCAACGGCAAATTCTGGGCCAGCTACGACGGCGGCGCGAACTTCTATAACGTCAGCAACCTGGACGCATGGGGTGCATCGCGCATCAAGGTCGCTCCCAACATCCAGGGCGATGTCTGGGTACCGTTGAACAACAACGGCCTGGCGCGGTCCACCAACTCCGGCTCGTCGTTTACCAAATTGAGCAACGTGACGTCCTGCGCCGGCATCGGCTTCGGCAAGGCTGCCAGCGGCACGACGTATCCGACCATCTTCATCTGGGGCACCGTCAACGGCGTGCGCGGACTGTTCCGCTCGACCGATATCGGCAACACCTGGCTGCAGATCAACGACTGGGCGCACCAGTACGGCGCCAACGGCGAAACCGTGGTGGGCGACATGAACACCTTCGGCGTGGTGTACCTGGGCACCGCAGGCCGCGGCCTGGCGGTCGGGCGTCCATAAGCGTCCTCGCATCCGGCTCCGGCGGCGTTTTCGCGCGGCCGGAGCCGCACTTCAGGCCAGGATGTCGGCGCCGATATCGCGCACCGATTTCACGCCGGTGAGCACCATGCTGGTACGAATATCTTTCTCGAGGATGACAAGCAGGTTGCGCACTCCCGCCGCACCGCTGGCCGCCAGCGCGTAGACGAAGGCGCGGCCGATCAGCACGCCGTCCGCACCCAGCGCCAGCAGGCGCACCACGTCAAGGCCGGTGCGCACGCCGGAATCAGCGAAGATGGTCAAGTCCCCTTTCACCGCCTCGGCGATCATCGGCAATGCCCGCGCTGTCGACAAGGCGCCGTCGAGCTGGCGCCCGCCGTGGTTCGAAACGACGATGCCGTCGGCGCCAAAGGACTTGGCCTCGCGCGCGTCCTGTGCGTCCAGAATGCCCTTGATGACCATCGGTCCCGGCCACTCGTCGCGGATCCATTGCAGGTCGTTCCAGTCGATGCCAGGATCGAAGTTCGCGGCCAGCCATCCCAGGTAATCGGCCAGGCCGGTGGGATTGCCGCGATAGGCCGAAATATTGCCCAGGTCATGCGGCTTGCCCAGCACGCCCACGTCCAGCGCCCAGCGCGGATGCAGCATGGCCTGCAGCACCCGGCGCAGAGGCCCATTGCGGCCGCTCATGCCGGAATGCGCATCGCGGTAGCGCGCGCCGGGCACTGGCATGTCGACGGTGAACACCAGGGTCCTGATGCCCAGCTCGCGCGCCCGCTGCAGGTAGTCGCGCATGAAGCCGCGGTCCTTCAGCACGTACAACTGGCACCACAGCGGCCTCGGCGAATGTTCCGCTACTTCCTTCAAGGGGCAAACCGAAACGGTGGACTGGATGAACGGGATATTGCGCTCCGCCGCGACACGGGCTGCCTGCACCTCGCCGCGGCGCGCATACATGCCGGCAAGGCCGACTGGCGCCAGCGCCAAGGGCAAGTCCTGCTTCACGCCGAACCACTCGGTCGACAGGTCCAGCTCCTCCGAGCCTTTCAGCACGCGCTGGCGCAGGTTGACCTGCTGCAGATCGTCGACATTTGCCCGCAGCGTGGTCTCCGTGCCGGCGCCTCCATCAAGGTAGTGGAACAGGAACGGCGGCAGCTTGCGCCGCGCCGCTTCCCTGTAATCGGTGGCAGAAGAAATGATCATCACTTCTTTCCGGACAGTTTGACGACCGCTTCGTTGTAGCGCGCCTCGGTCTCGGCCAGGATGGTCCGGGACTGCAGCAGCTGCGTTTGCAGGCGGGCCCGGTCAAGGTCGCGCAGCATGCCGGACAATTCAGCCGCTTCCTGCGGCAACCACGCCATATCCCCCGCTTTGCCCTCACTCGCATGGCTGCACACACGGCCATTGAAGAGCGCCCCTTCCGAAAACCTCTGGTCCTGGTAGAAGCAATATGGCTGGCTATCCGCAGCAGCGGCAGCGGCAGCGGCGGCCGGCTTGCCCGTCTTTTCTGCCGCCTGGACGTTGCATGCCAGAGCGCCGATACCGGCCGCCAATGCGATCATCGATGCGAGAATATTCATCAGAAGGTCCTTTGAAGCCGCGCCGGCTCACGACGGCGCGGCGATCAGCGTCAGAAAGTATAACCCGCCGACACCCGGTAGCTGCGGCCCGGATCATACCAGGAGCGGCCCATATTGCCGGGAGCCTGCTGGTTGGTCTGCCGCGTGACGACGTCGGACAGGTTGCTGACGTTGAAGCTGGCCCAGAGGTGATCGTTGAGGCGGTAGTTAATGCCCGCATCCCACTGCCCTACCGCCTCCTGCCAGACCGGCAAGCCCCAGCCCACGTCCGTCGGCGCCACGCCGCCGTTGGCGGCAATGCGCACAGGATCGGCGCTGGTGCCCTTGTCGCCGGAAGCGCCGTACACGCCTGTAGCCAGCAGCGTGCGGTCACGCCAGCTGTATGCCAGGCGCGCCGAAACCGGTCCGCGATCGTACATGAACGCCGCGTTGAAGGCGCGCTTCGACATATACGGCACCGGCAAATCCTTGAACGGCAAGCCGTTGGTGTCGCAGCCATACAGGTTGCCGCCGATCGACAGGCTGCCCGCATTGCAGTAAGGCATATTGAACGGGTGATACAGCTCCTGCTTGCCGTGCGTGTAGGTAAAGTTGGCGGACACGCCAAACCCTTTCGCCCACTCCGGCAGGTGTTCAGCCAGCCCGGGCAGCTTGTCCAGATAGGTCAGGCCCGCGATTTCAACGCCAGCCAGCCAGAGCCTGGCGGCATTGGCCGGGCCGGTGATCTCAAAGTCCTGCTCATTTCCAGCCTGGTCCTTGATCGTCCTGGTATAGGTCTCGGACATGATGATGTCCTTGACGTTCTTGTAGAACAGCACGGCGGTCAGCGACTGCCCGTTCGCCGGATACCATTCCAGCGAAACGTCGACGTTGTTCGCCTTGAGCGGTTCCAGCTTCACGTTGCCATCATTCTTGCCGGTGTAGGTCACCATGCTGATATTCTTGCCGCTGCTGTCCATGGTCACGTTTTGGCTCAGCGTGACGTACTCCTGCAGCTGGTCAAAGCCGGGGCGGTAGATGCCGCGCGACAGCGCCAGGCGCGATTGCAGCTTGTCCGTCAGGTTCGCCTTCAGGTTCAGGCTCGGGACCACGTCGACGTGGCTCGACTTGAGGTCCATCGGTTCGTCGATCGTGCCGAAGCGCGGCAGGCTTGGCGGAGTCGAGTCGCTGTAGCTTGGCTTGAACACCGTGTAGCCATGGGCCACGGTATTGGTCCGAACCACGCGCACGCCGGCATTGCCTTCCACCGGATACCTCCAGTCGTCGAAACCGAAACGCAAGGTGCCATACAGCGCCTGGGTGCCTTCGCTGTGCTCGCTGACGTATTTGGGCTCGTCGCTGAAGCCATCGCGCTTCCAGTCACTGCCCATCTGGGAGCAATCGGTGCTGGTGCCCTTGATGGCATTGGCATCCTCGCAATTGTAGCGCAGTGCCGTCAGCAATTTCTGGTAGGCGGCCGGCTTGTCCTGGATCAGGGCCTTGGTCGGCACCACGATCGTCGGCGGAGCGCTCATGCGGCCATTGAAGAAGATCGGGAAGGCGAACGTTTCCACGCTGCCCAGCGCTGCGTAGCGCGGGTCGCGCAGATAGCCGAAGTTGCTGCGCTGCCAGCCCAGGTCAGCAGGGTTTGGCAGCTGCCCGGCCACCTTGGTGTTGGCCACGCCCCATTCCTCGGAAAAGGACTTCCAGCCGGTGCCTGCGTTCTTGTCCTTCCTCGAAGAGCGCTTGGTCAGGCGCATGCCAAAGCGCACGTCGCGCAGGACGGCGTGGTCGAGGACATATTTGCCGTCCACCTTCCACGCATACAGGTCCGCCTTGGCCTTGTTGACGTCCGGCTGGGAAATGTCCCAGAAGTAGTTGGCTGGATTCGCCAGGAAATTGCGTGCCTTGTCGTCGAAGTTGAACGCAGGCCGCGCGCCGGAAACGTCCACGCCCATGCTCGGCACGAAGGTGCCGAGGTTGATCATGCCGAAGTCGCCTGAATTGGTGGAGTGCACCCACTGCAGGTCGTTCTGGAACGACCAGCGCTCGTTGGCCTGCCATTTGAAGTTCCAGGCCAGTTCGCGCGTACGCCCTTTCACGTCGCTATAGTTGCGGGTCGTGCCCATGCGCAGGCCGCCCTCGGCAAACTGGTTTGCGCCCTTGCCCCCGATCGGATAGGTCAGGATGCCGGACTGGAAGACGCCATTGCTGTCGTACTTGGCGTCCGTGTATTTCGTGAGATATGGATCTTCG
The DNA here is from genome assembly GCF_049913285.1 of Pseudoduganella sp. S-14. GTDB lineage: Bacteria > Pseudomonadota > Gammaproteobacteria > Burkholderiales > Burkholderiaceae_D > Rugamonas. The sequence continues at coordinate 2,883,751 of NZ_CP183991.1, read as the reverse complement.
CCGCCGGCGAAAATATTGTTGCCGAAGTTCGTGGAATTGAACGCGGAATCGAAGTAGGTCAGCGAGGTTTCCTTGCCGTTCTTCTTCCACTGCAGCGCGCCATAGAAGCCCTTGCGCTCGGTCTCGCCCGTGCCGGTGCCCCAGGAAGCGCCCACCGGCACCCACACCGTCTGGCCGGGCACCAGGTTGCTGCGCGGGTAGTAGACGGACTGGTCGATCGAATCGTAACGGCTGGTGGTCTTGCCGTACGACAGGTCCAGCAGCGCGCCGAACTCGCCCATATCGGTTTGCCAGCGGTTCGAATACAGGCCGGAATAAGCCGGCGAGTTCTTCTTGCCCAGTACCGTGTAGTTGTCCGACACGGTCAACGCGCCGCTCTGGCCCTTGGTGTCGAACGGCAGCCGGGTGCGCAGGTTGACCTGGCCGCTGATGCCGCCTTCAATCAGCTCGGCGGAGGGATTCTTGTAGACGTCCACGCCCGCCATCAGCTCCGGTGGCACGTCGCCCCAGCTCAACTCACGGCCGGGCCAGCCGGCCGAGAAGGTTTCGCGCCCGTTCAGCGTCGAGGAACCCCAGGACAGGCCGCGCACCTGGATGCCTGAGCCTTCCACGTCGAATCCCAGCCCGTTGGCCGCCAGGTTGGCGCCGGTACGCGTGCGATTGCGGTCCATGGTGACACCCACCACGCGTTGCAGCACTTCGGTGATCGACTTGTCCGGCAGCTTGCCTGCTTCATCGGCCACCACCGAATCTACGATCAGCTCGGATTCCTGCTTGATGCGCTGCGCGGTTTCGACCTGGCGGCGCTGGCCTGTCACCACCACTACCGCCGGAGCGTCCTTGGCCGCCGGCTCCGTTGCCTCGGTCTGGGCCTGCGCGGCACTGCCGCACAGCATTGCAAGCTGCGCTGCGGCGAAAGCCAGCGCGGTCATCTTGAGGGGCTGCCTGGCATTGCTTGTCTCATTTCTTTTCATTATATTTATCCTGTCTTGTATGCTTGGCTTGCCGGCGGCGTCACTGGAAGGTGATCGGGCCGGTCAACGTGATCTGGGTCGGGTAGGTCGGCTTGTCCAGCGCAGTGCTGGAGACGGAAACGTTCATGCTGTCGGCGTTGAACGAGACCTGGACGATTGGATAGTCCTGCAGCTCATACCACGTGTTGATGTCGCTCAGGCCGCACGACTCTGCGACGGTCACATCCCGCAGGGAGACCGTGTAGTCGGCGGCGTCGGTGCTGGCAGGCTTGACCTTCGAGCGCAGTGTCACATTGCAGGCATCCTTGCCGTTCTTCAGCGCAAAGTGGCCGAGGACCAGGTCGACGTTGACAGTGTTGTTGCCCGTGTTGATCCACTCGGCGTTCTGCGCAATCCTGAATTTCATGGACGCCTGCGAGTCGATTCGCACGCCACTGATCATTGGACCGACCTTGGAGATCTCCTTCAGCCCGGCGCCGAGCACGTGCAGCCCATAGTAGCCGCCGATCCAGCTGCCGTCGTTCGGCTTGTCCAGCTTGACGTTGAAGGTGAACTTGAGGTTGTTGCCATCGTCCGAGAGGACCTGGTCGCACCAGCCGTTACACCACCAACCGTTCAGGTTCACGCCGGCATAGCCATTGATGGCGCCCCCTTCCCTGGTGGTCGAAGCATCCTTGAAGCCGCTGAAGTGCGTCAGCGTCGGCGCCTTTTCGGTCCCGATAGGAATATTCTTGACCATGGTCGCCGTAGCAAAAATGTCGCCGCCCTCCGACTGGGCCGTAATGGTGCACAGGCCATTGCCAACCTTGGTCAAAGTGCTGCCGCTGACGGTGCACACCGTTGGCGTGCTCGAAGAGAAGGTGACGGGCCGGCCCAGGTCGGAAGTTGCAGCCAGTACGACCGGCTGCGAATCGAGCGCCTGCGCTCCCGGATTGCGGAAGGCGACCATATGCGGCCGCTTGGGGATAACGAAAAGCTGGCGTTGCGAAACCGGGGCGTAGCCTTCGAAACCGGACTGGGTGGCAGTCACCGAGCACTCGCCCGCTTTCAGCAGCGATAGCTTGTCGCCGCTCACAGAACAGACGTCCGGCGTGTTCGACGTGAAAGTCACCGGGCCGCCGGAACTGGCAGTGGCCTTCAAGGTGGTGCTTGCCACTTCAGGCGGAATGGCAACTTCGGCGCCGCCCGGGAAGCTGAAAGCCATCGTCTGCACTGTCCCGCCATCACTGCCGCCACCGCCTCCGCCGCAGGCGGCCAGCAGCGTGGCACAGACAATGGCAATTGCCGAATTCTGGTACCTCATCGTTTGTCTCCTCATGGAATATCCCCTATTTGGTGCTTTTTGTTTGTGCTGCGCGTCGCCCGCGGCGGCCTGGGCCATCAGCAGGTTCTCTATATATTGCAAACATTCATACTCGGCCGCAATTGCGATAATTCGCAAAACGATGGATAAAATTCAACACACTGGACCGGGAGTCCCGGCGCGACGCCGGCGTTCAGGGCATGCGTTCGAAGATCGCGACCGCGCCGCCGGCTGGCGCCAGCCGCAGCGACAGCACGTCGCGTGCAGTCACCTCGCGCTCAATGCGATGCACCGCGTCTGGCGTGTCGCCGTCTTCCCATACGGTGGCGCGGTAGCGCCCAGGCGGCAGGAAGCCGAGCGCCACGCGTTCAACCCGCTCGCCCTCCTGCGCGCTCATCGCGCCGAGATACCAGTTGCTGCCTTTGCGCCGCGCCAGAACGATGTCCTGGCCCGGGGTACCGGACAGGAAGCGCGTGTCGTCCCATGCGGTCGGCACGCGCTGCACGAAATCGAAGCCGCCGGCATTTCGATAGGTGTCGGGGGCGTCGGATACCATCTGCAGCGGGCTGTCATACACCACGTACATGGCCAGCGCCTGGCCGCGCGTGGTTTGCGTCTGCGGGTTCACTTCGCGTACCGCAAAGCTGGCCGGGGTGCCGTTACGGAAGCCGCCGGGCGTGTAATCCATCGGCCCGGCCAGCATGCGGGTATAGGGCAGCATCAGGTTATGTCGCGGCGTAACGGACTTGTCCATCTTGTTCCATTCGGCGCCGCGCACGCCCTCCTGGGTGATGAAGTTCGGGTAGCTGCGCTGCAGACCGGCCGGGACATAGGCGCCGTGCAAGTCAAGCAGAAGCTTGCGCCTGGCAGTCGCCTCCGCGACCCGGTAGTAGAACGCCACAACGTCCTGGTCGTCCCGGTTCATGAAGTCGATCTTGACGCCTTTGATCCCCCAGCGCGCATAGGTGTCCAGCACTTCTTCCATGCGCGACGCCACGTGCTCCCAGTGCGCCCAGAGTATCAATCCCACGCCTTTGGCCGCTGCATAGCGCACCAGTTCCGGCATGTCGATGCCGTCGGCGGCACGGGTGATGTCGGTGCCGGGCAGCGCGATCCAGCAATCCGGCCCCGAGCCCCAGGCCCAGCCGGCGTCGATCAGGTAATACGGCAAGCCTGCGTCCGCCGCAAAATCGATGAAACGCTTATAGCTGTCCATGTCCGGCTTCATGCCCGCCAGCGGGCCCGAATACCAGTCCCAGGCTGCCTTGCCCGGTTTGACCCAGCTGAAGTCTCCGTCCGGCGCCGGATTCAGGTTGCCGATCAGGTGGGAGCCGATCAGATCGCCGACACGGTCTCCCAACATCACCACGCGCCAGGCGGTGGTCAGTCCCGCCGGGGAGACGAAGGCCGGCGCGCTACGCCCCGGCGGCGCCGACAGCCGCAGCCTCAGTGCATCGCCCTCGCGGCTCAGGGAAGCGCCGGTATAGCCGGCCAGGTTTGATTGCGTGATAGCGTAAGCGGTCCGGCCAGACGGCGCGGTACATACCAGCGGCACGTCATACCCCTGCCCCGCACGCAGCTGCGACACCTTCATACGCTCGAACGTTGCTTCGTGCGCCCGGTCCGCCACGGTCACCAGGCATTCGGGATCTCCCGCCGGGACGAAGGCCGTCTTTTCCCCGCGCAGCCGCACTGGTCCGGTGCTATCGAAACGGTAACGAAACGCCACGCCGTCGTTATAAGCCCGCAGCTCGATCGACAAGCGTCGTCCCGCAGGGCCGCGCTCGCGGAACACCAGCGTCGCTCCACGATAACGGTCTGCCGCTTGCGCCGCCTTGGTGGCGACCAGCGGAATGGCCCGGTCGACCTCGACGTCCTTCCGTTCCTCCAGCACCAGTTCGCCCAGCTCGGGGGCGCCATCGAACTCCAGTCCCAGCGGCGACGGCGCAATAACGGCCTGTCCGCCACGCGTAATGCTGAAGCGGCTGGCGTCGTGCTCGATCCGGATTGCCGTGCGCCCGTCCGGCGACGAGACGACGGCCGGTGCCGCCACGGCACAGGCCGGCGGAACGAAGGCGAACGCGATCAGCGCAACAGGCAAAGGTGTATTTTTCATGGTGGTTGTGGAATAGGCCAGTGATACGCTGGATTGTGCAAGCGATGGCCCGCACCAAACAATTGCGAAATTCACCGAGCGGCACAACGATATTTGAGGCAAAGCGCCCCGCCTACCGGGCGTTGACAGGCGCGCCGTGCGCGAATGATAATGAGAAACATTCTCACCTGAGCTAGCCAGCTGCCAGCCCTTGGTCATCGCAAGTCGTCAAGGAGCTTCCAGTGCTGTCGTACCAGCCATTCCCGTTCAAATACCGTCCGCTGGCCGCAGCCATCCTACTTGGACTGGCCGCGCAAACGCAAGCCCAGGAACAGCAAGATCCCGCCATTGATACTGTCGTCATCCAGGCGTCCCGCTCGAACATCGCAGCGGACAAGGCGCCGCAGACGGTGCTGGTCATTACCCGCAAGGAGATTGAACGGCAGTTGGCCATCTCGGGCAATTCGTCCGATGTTTTGAGCAGCATCCTGCCTTCGTACACGCCCAGCCGCGGCAAGATGAACGGATCCGGCGAAACGCTGCGCGGCCGCACGCCCCTGATCCTGGTCGACGGGGTGCCGCAATCGAACCCGGTGCGTCCGACCGGCCGCGAAGCCCACACCATCGACTACTCGATGGTGGAGCGCATTGAGATCGTGCAAGGCCCCAATGCCATCAACGGCCTCGGAGCGACCGGCGGCACCATCAACATCATCACCCGCCGCCCGGAAAAAGGAACGATGAACCAGCATGCCGACGTGCAGGTGACCGCGCCGACCACGCATGTCGAAGGCGACACCCTGAACTACAAGACCAGCTACCGCATCGACGGCCGCCTGGACAAGCTGGACTACCTGTTCGCCGTCACCTACGAAGACCAGGGCCTGTACCTGGACGGCAAAGGCCGCAGCATCGGCGTCGACGTCACCCAAGGCGACTTGATGGACTCGCGCGGTTACGATGTGCTGGCCAAGATCGGCTACCGTCCGGACGAACAGCAAAAGGTGCAGTTCTCCGTCAACCGCTACCGCATCAAGTCCAAGGCCAACTATCTTGGCGTGGCAGGCGACCGCGCGCGCGGCATTCCTTCCACTTCGGTGGAAGGCACCCCGCCCGGCGTTCCGGCCTGGAACGACGTGTGGACCAGCAGCGCCAGCTACAACCACTACGATTTGGCGGGCATGGAATTGTCCGCCATGGTCTTCAGCCAGGAATTCGTGGGCCTGTTCGGCGCCGACAGATCCGCTACGTTCCAGGACGTGAAGATCGCACCGCGCGGCACTTTATATGACCAGTCGCGCGCCGTCGCTTCCAAGTTCGGCAGCAAGATCGGCCTGACCACGGCTGGCCTGCTTGACGGCCGCATGAAACTGACCGCTGGCTTCGATACTCTGTCCGACAAGGGCAAACAGGACATGTACCTGACAGGCCGCACCTTCGTGCCCGAATCGAAGTACACCAATCTTTCACTGTTCCTCCAAGGCGAATACAAGGTGTTCGACACCCTCACCCTGCATGCCGGCGTACGCCGCGAAAATGCCGACCTGAAGGTGGACAGCTACCGCACGCTGGCTGCCTACAACAACACGCACGTCGAAGGCGGCAAGATCAAGTTCAATGAAACGCTGGCCAATGCCGGCCTGGTGCTCACGCCGGTCAAGGACGTCACCATCTATGCCAGCTATTCCGAAGGCTTCGGCCTGCCGGACATCGGCCGCACCCTGCGTTCCATCAACACGCTGGGACAGAAGATCAGCAATATGCGCAACCTGGAGCCGATCCTGACCCAGGGCATCGAGTTTGGCGCCCGCGTGCGCAAGGGTGATTGGGACCTGGACGCAGCGTACTACCGCTCCGACTCCGATTTTGGCGCGCGCGTGATCTCGGTCAATGGCGTCTTCAACATGGCGCGTGAGAAGACCCGCCTGGAAGGCTATGATGCCAGCGCAACCTACCGCTTCAGCAAAGCGCACCGCGCCAGCATGGCCTACGCCTACACCAAGGGCCGCTACGACAGCAACAGCGACGGCAGCCTGGATGCGAAGCTGGACGGCCTGAACGTAGCTCCCAACCGCCTGATCGCAAGCTGGAGCGCCGACTGGAGCGACAAGCTGTCCACCTCGGTCCAGGTGCAGCACGCCTTCAGCCAGACTTTCGATGACCCGGCCAAGGAATTCAGCGGCTATACACTGGCCGACGCATCCCTCAGCTACAAGCTGGGTAAAGGTGCGCTGCGCGTCGGCATCGCCAACCTGTTCGACAAGGACTACATCACTTACTATTCGCAAAGCGCCCTGGTTGAACCGGCCCGCTATTTCGCAGGCCGCGGACGCAGCGTAACGCTGGGCTACTCGCTGGGCTTCTAAACGCTCGGGGTAACTTTCTGTTTCGCCCAGTAGCCGTAATCGACGTGGATGTTTTCCATCAGCTCAAACAGGCTGGTTGCCTGGTTGGTCAACAACAGCGTCCATTGCGAAAAGAAGTTGCCCTGCTTTTCCACCATCTTGGACATGGTGTTGGCATGGCGGATCAGGGCATAGTCCTCCGCCAGGATGGCGCAGCCCTGGCGCCAGTCGAGGTTCTGCTGGTGCAGGCGCTGCATGACGGCCGCCTGCAACTGCAGCCATTCGCTCCAGACCTGCGGGTCGCCGAAGCGCCTCGCCAGCCCCGCCGACAATACGCTGTTGTGCAGCATGCGCGATGCCTGCCGCTGCGCCAGCGTACCGGCCTTCATTGAGACAGCCAGCGGCGCGATGGCCATGGACTCGCGCAAGGCCGGCACGCCTGGCTTATCGATCGATTTCAAACCGACGGAAACGGGAAGTTTGCTCATATCGTCCTCCAGGTGTCGCTCAGGCGCAAAGACGGTCGAGCATGGCGTGGATCGCCTTGATCTGGACCGCTTCGCGCGAATAGTAGTCGGGAGCTTGCGGATTGGCGCTGGTATAACCCCACCAATCCCAGCAGCCATCCGGATTCTGCACAGCGTCATTATCCGTGCCCTCGGCCTGCGGATACAGCACGATGATATCGTTGCTCTCCGCGATGTGGTTGTAGCCGGTGGTGGTGAAATAGCGGTTGCCGTAAGGCGGCTGGTTGGCGATGTCGGCGCGGCCGTTGACGTAATCGGTGTAGTTGTAGCCCTGCTTGCAGCCATGCAGCGCAATGTGCACGCGCGGATCTTTCACCTTCCCTGCCGCGACGCTGGACGGGATGTAGATATAGCCGAACTGGCTCATGCTGGCCCGATCGCTCGCGTCGGCAAAGAATTCGGTCTGGTCGAAGCGCAGCAACTGCCCGGCCAGGCTCTCCGCCGCGGGTAGCAGGTCGCTGTAGATATGGCGCAGGATGTCGTGCGATTGCATGAAGCCGCCATTGTTGATGTAAGGCGGCTGGTTGGTGGACAGGCCCGAATCCTCCGGGTTGTCGGTGATGATGCTATGCCCTGCGGGCACATTGTCAACGTAACGGATATTCGCTGGCTTCACGCCCAGCAGCTCATAGAACTTGCGGGTCCGCGCCACCACGTCCGAATCGACCACGTCGTCCGCGCTGCCGGTGAAGATGTAGAGCCGGTGGTCGGCAAGATTGGTCACCGCATCGATCATCCCTGCCTTTGCCGTCTGGCGCGCCATGTCCGCCAGCTTCTGCGCATCCGGCGACACCTGTGGGATCAGTGGATTCATGCAGATGTACAGCGAGTTCTCAATGCAAGCATCTTCGGCAGTCATCATGTCGTCCGGCCGGAACACCTCCGCGCACCGGAACGGCCCGCCAGCAATGATGCCCGCGCCAGCGAAGCTTGACGAATGGGCCAGGTGAAGCTGTACCGTCATGAATGCCCCCGACGATAAGCCGGAGATCGAGTTGTCTCGCCTGGATGCCTTGTATGAACCGAGTTGGACGACCTTGCTGCTGGAGCTTGCGATCATGCTGTGCCTCCTGATCAAAGTGAACGCCACGACGGCGTCAGGCGACTATATCGTCGCGAGGAACATCATCGATTGAGCTCGCGCAAACCAAACGCGAGAGCGCAACTGTGCGAATCCAGCTTAGCAGCGCGCTGGACGGCAAAGTGCGTGCATTGTCACGAATGGGCGCCTGCCAACACGAACTTTTTTCATCGCATCCTGTCTGACGTCAAATCCCTTTGCTGAAGTGCGAGATTCTTGGCCTCGGCGGCAAATTGTTCGGCATTGACCGCCGGGGCATGTCATTTCCCAAGCGAGAAATTATCGCGAAGCGGAAGGCTTGCGGTATCCCGATTCCATCCACGCCGTCGCGCTCGCGACGCTCAGCTTGAAATTCGGCGCCACGCGCACTTGTGCCTGTTCTTCGCCGAACGGATCGAAGGCAGTCAGGGTTGCATAGGGATCGTCTTCATCCGGAGTGATGTCGAGGTTGACAGTGATGTAGGCGGCGCCCTCGGTGTGGACGCGCACGCTGCGGTGCAGTTGGGCGTGCAGTTGCTGCTCGTGGCGACGGATCACTTCACTGGCGGTCTTCACCAAGGTGTTGAAGGCATTCACATCCAGCGGCTTCGGGTTCTTCTTGTCGCGGCCCATGGTCCAGGGACCGACCAGCGCCGGTTCCGCCTCGCCATCCTTGATCATCGCCACCGCCCAGCCATCGTCATCTTCATTCTTGATGACGCGCGCGGTCCAGCCGTTGTCCTGCCAGACGCGGTCTTCCTGTACCAGCACTTCCTCTTCCATCAGTTCATCGATCATCGCGGCTCCAGTGTTAGCTTGCTGAAAATACTGTGATTATATACAGTTATTTATTTCCAGCAAGTAGCGCGACAATCAGTACCGGCCAGCAGCCAGGTCGGCCATGTACTGGTCGTACTTGCCGCTTTCCTTCAGCTTGCGCAGGCCGCGGTTGAAACGCTCGATGTAGCCGGCATTTTCGGCATCGGCCCGCCGCATGATCAGGCGGTATTGGGTGCTGTTGTAAGGTCCCGGCGCCACGGTAATGCCGGCAGCTTCTTCCGGTTTGAATTTCGTGCGCAGGATGTAGCGGCCCACATCGAGGCTGGCCGGAACGACATCCACGCGCCCGGCCAGCAGTTTGCGCAAATTGAGTTCTTCGGTGGCGGCGCGGTCCAGGCGGACGCCCGGCACTTCCTCGAAGCGGTATTCATAGCCGGCCACGCCGCCGATGCGCAGGCCAGCCAGGTCGGCGTCCTTGGTCCAGGTGAAGTGGTAGCCCTTGCGTAGGAAAAACACCGACTGGGCCTCCAGCACCGTGTCGCTGGACAGGAATTCCCGCGCCCGCTCCGTCGTCAACGGCCCTACGCTCCAGACCACCGAGCCGTTGACCAGCCCACGCTGCGCTTCGGCATACGCACGCGGCCATGGGCGGAACACATATTTGACGGTGATACCTTCCAGCGCAAAGGCTTCCGTTACGATGCGCGACACGGCGCCGTAATGCGGCAAAGCCTGGGACAGGTAAGGCAACCACTCGCCGTTACTGAGGGTAATAGTCTCCGCCCGCGCCCACGGTGCGGCGAGTAAGAAAACCAGGAGTGACTTCCAATGCATCACTCCAGCATAGCGCAGAATCCTCAGTCTTTGCCGAGCGACCACTGCCCTGCACCGCCAAGCGCGGTTGCAGTCACGACGAGCAACAGGAACAGGGCATGCAGGTTGCCCAGGACGGGCGCACCGTGAATCCAGCCAAGCACGATTGGCAGGCCCACTACCAGGGTCAGGACCGCACTGGCGTAAGGCATCAGGAGGCCGATCATGATCAGCGCGCCGCACAGCATCTCGGTCAGGTGCAAGGCCCAATGACCGGCGCCGTTAAGGGTGGATGGGAAGCCGGAATGCCGCAGGGCCTGGAAGCCCATGAGGATGGCCATGCCGCCAATGGCAAGGCGGAGGAAAAAGCGGGATGCATCGAGACGGGTTTTGGAAACTGCCATTTAAAATCTCACGAATGTTTGAAAAGGGACGCTGTGCCGCGCGATTTTCGCACCCGGCAAGCGGCCCATCAAGGGTCTACTTCTTCGGGTTGATGATTTGCTTCAGCAGCACGAACACTTCGTGGCGAATGGCCTGCTCGTTCTCCTTGAATTCGCGATCGGCCTTCATGTAGGCAGGTTTCTTCATCGCGGCCTGTTCAGCGGGCGTTGCCTTGGGGGCGGCCGGGTAAAGCTGGGCGCCGCTGTTGTAGATGCTGTCCAGCGACTTCTTGCCGTAGCTGGACTCGTAGAAGCGCGTCATCTCGGTCACCGTTTCCGGGCTGAGAAGGCGGGCCACAGGCGTTGCCAGTCCTGCGTAGATGGTTTCCGCCGGCGTTGCCATCACTTTGTCCATCACCCGGTTGCGCTCCGCCTCCGATGCGTAGCGGCTCATGCCGGCGGTCATGCGCATCATCTTCTCGGCTTGCATCGCCGCCAGGAGGTCGTGCGTGGCCTTGACCTGCCTGGCATCCGGATTCAGGTTGGCTGCTTGAGCATTAACTGCAAGCGACGCGGCAAGCAAGAGTGCGGAGATCAACTTCATATCAATTTCCTTTGATGAGTATGAAAACAAAAAGCCCCGAGTTTCCTCGGGGCTTTTCGCTTGAATCTGGCGGAGGCGGTGGGATTCGAACCCACGATACAGGTTTTGCCCGTATGCTTCCTTAGCAGGGAAGTGCCTTCGGCCACTCGGCCACGCCTCCTCGTTGAACTGTTACTGCGTCAACGCGACCGCAATATTAAAGACCGATACCGCTTTGGTCAAGGATAATACGGAAGTTTTTTTGGAAATATTTATTCTTTTTCCAGTTCAAATGCCTTGTGCAGCGCGCGCACGGCCAGCTCCATGTATTTCTCGTCGATCAGGACGGAAATCTTGATCTCGGAGGTGGAGATCATCATGATGTTGATACCCTCTTCCGCCAGGGTCTTGAACATCTGGGAAGCGACGCCGACGTGCGAACGCATGCCCACGCCGACCACCGAGATCTTGGACACTTTGGCGTCGCCCACCAGGGTGTGGTGGCCGATTTCGCCCTTTTCATTGTGCAGCACGTCCATCGCCTTCTGGTAGTCGTTGCGCGACACGGTGAAGGTGAAGTCAGTCTTGCCGTCCACTGCCTGGTTCTGGATGATCATGTCGACTTCGACATTGGCTTCGGCCACCGGGCCCAGGATGTGGTAAGCGATGCCTGGACGGTCTGGCACGCCCAGAACGGTGATTTTGGCTTCGTCGCGGTTGAAGGCGATGCCGGAGATGACTGCTTGTTCCATGTTTTGGTCTTCCTCAAACGAAATCAGGGTGCCCGAGTTGGCTTCTTCTTCCAGATCCATCAGCGGATCGGTCAGCGAAGACAGCACGCGGGTCGGTACGCGGTAGTTGCCGGCGAATTCCACCGAGCGGGTTTGCAGGACTTTGGAACCCAGCGAAGCCAGTTCCAGCATCTCTTCAAACGTGATCGCTTTCAGGCGGCGCGCTTCGGACACCACGCGCGGATCGGTGGTGTAGACGCCATCGACGTCGGTGTAGATCAGGCATTCGTCAGCCTTCAGCGCGGCGGCAATCGCCACGGCCGAAGTATCGGAACCGCCGCGGCCCAGGGTGGCGATGTTGTCGTTCTCGTCCACGCCCTGGAAGCCGGTAATGATCACAATGCGGCCCTTCTCCAGGTCTTCGCGCACGCGGCCGTCTTCGATCGACTGGATGCGGGCTTTGGTGAAAGCGGAGTCGGTCTTAATCGCTACTTGCCAGCCGGTGTAGGAAATGGCGTCCTTGCCGATCGCTTGCAGCGCCATCGACAGCAGGCCCACGGACACTTGTTCGCCGGTGGAGGCAATCATGTCGAGTTCACGTGGGTCGGGCGGGTTCTGGATTTCCTTGGCCAGGGCAATCAGGCGGTTGGTTTCGCCGGACATTGCCGACGGCACTACGACCACCTGGTGTCCCGCGTCGTGCCATTTGGCGACGCGACGCGCGACGTTCTTGATGCGTTCCGTCGAGCCCATCGACGTGCCGCCGTACTTGTGAACGATTAAAGCCATGCTGATTTTTCCGCATTGATGTGATAAAGGGAGCCCTTTACTCTACATGCTGCGTTGCAAAATCTCAAGTCAAAAAGCTCATACACTCATACCTAATTGGCATAAGTTCATATGTCTAGACAGGTGTCAGCAAAAATTATTTGGTTTCCCAGCGAAACACCAAACGATGCTCTGTACTGGAGCTCAGTTTGCGGCAATCCATGCCGATACCGGCGGCATACAGGATATCGCCGTGGATCGATACCATGGGCAGGCGCTCGCGCTCCCAGGCGGGGATGCCCAGGGTCTGGTAGTGCTGCTTGAGCGTGCGCGTGGGGCGGTTGCGGGCGGGCTTGAGCTTTTCGCCGCCCTTGCGCAGTTCGATCGTCAGCATTTGCTGGCGCAGCCAGTCGGGGTCAAGGCCGACCGGCGCCAGCTCGACATGCAGCGTGCCGCCGAATTCAGGGAAATCGATGCTGCCCTCCCCGTTCCAGCGGAAGCTCGCCCGCTGCCCGGCGTCGGCCTCGGCGCGGCGCGGAACCAGGTAAAGGCGGTCGCGGTGGCGACGGACCTCGCAATCGGGGTGCGTAACCTTGAGGTTGGCATCGTCGCGCGCGGTCAGGGCTTGTTCCTGCATTTCGGCCAGCCAGCTTGCCGATGGCAGGCGGATGCCGCGTTCGGCGAACCAGTGGCGCAGCAGGTTAGAGGTGCGGTCGGCACTGAGCGTGCGCACCTTGGCCATGTCGAGGCTGTCCTCGCCGGCCAGGCAGGCACGCAGGTCTTCGGCGGCCTGCTCGGTCAGCAGGCGCTGCGCGGATTGCGCATGGCGCGCGCTGCGGGCGAAGCGCTCCTGGTAGCCGGGGAAGGCTTCGGCCAGGCGCGGCATGACTTCGTGGCGCAGCGCATTGCGGGCGTAGCGGGTGTCGGCGTTGGATTCGTCTTCGATGTGGGCGACGGCGTATTCGCGTACGTATTCTTCGAGATCGGCGCGGCTGGCCTGCAGCAGCGGGCGTGCCAGCAGCACATCCGGGGTACCGAGCAGCGTTGGGGCGCGGTTGAAGGCGTCCATGCCGGACATGCCGGCGGGGCCGGCGCCGCGCAGCAGCTGCAGCAGGATGGTTTCGGCCTGGTCGTCCAGGTGGTGGGCTGTCAAGAGCAAGTGGACTTTGTGCTCCGTGCAAAGTGCGCCGAGGGCGGCGTAGCGGGCTTTGCGGGCGGAGGCTTCGCTGCGGTTGTCCAGCGTGACGCGGCGGCTGGCGAAGGTGATGTTGAGGCGCTCGCACTCGGCACGGCAGTGGGCTTCCCACGCGTCGGCGTTGGGGCTCAGGCCGTGGTGGATGTGGAAGGCGTACAGTTTGCGCCCGCTCGATGCAGCCAGGTGCAGCAAGGTGCTGCTGTCCAGGCCTCCGCTATAGGCGATGGCGATGGGGCCTTGCGGGAGTTCGGCGAGGGATTGCTGGAGGGTTTGTTGGGCGCGCATACAAAAACCGGTAAACCAGGGTCTGACCCAAGCAGGGTCTGACCCAAGGGTCAGACCCAGATTTGCCGGTTTTACTCGGAAGCAGTGGTTTCTTTGAACTTACCGTAGCTCATCAGCTTTTCGTGACGGGCAGCCAGCAGGTCCTTGGTCTTCACACCCTGGAACTGGCGCAGCGAATCGGCCAGCGCGCGTTTCAGCATCTTGGCCATTTCCTTCGGATCGCGGTGAGCGCCACCCAGTGGCTCGTTGATGATCTTGTCGACCAGGCCCATGGCCTTCAGGCGGTGCGCGGTCAAGCCCAGCGCTTCAGCGGCATCGGACGCGCGCTCGGAAGTCTTCCACAGGATCGAAGCGCAACCCTCAGGCGAAATCACCGAGTAAGTCGCGTACTGCAGCATCAGCACGGAGTCGCCAACGGCAATCGCGAGCGCGCCGCCGGAGCCGCCTTCGCCGATGATGGTGGCGATCAGCGGCACTTTCAGTTCCGCCATCACGTACAGGTTGTGGCCGATCGCTTCCGATTGGCCGCGCTCTTCAGCGTCGATGCCTGGGAAAGCGCCCGGGGTGTCAACGAAGGTAAAGATAGGCAGGTTGAACTTCTCGGCCAGCTTCATCAGGCGCATGGCCTTGCGGTAGCCTTCCGGCTTCGGCATGCCGAAGTTGCGCATGGCGCGTTCTTTGGTATCGCGGCCCTTCTGGTGGCCGATCACCATGCATGGCTGACCGTTGAAACGGGCAAAGCCGCCGACAATGGACTGGTCGTCCGCGTAGGTGCGGTCGCCATGCAGTTCGTGGAAGTCGGTGAAGATTTCGTTCACATAGTCCATGGTGTATGGACGTTGCGGGTGGCGGGCAATCTGGGAAACTTGCCAAGGAGTCAACTTGGCGTAAATGTCTTTGGTCAGCTGCTGGCTCTTCTTGGCCAGGCGGTCGATTTCTTCGGAAATGTCGACGGCCGAATCGTCTTGCACGAAACGCAGCTCTTCAATCTTGGAATCCAGTTCCGCGATCGGTTGCTCAAAATTGAGGAAAGTCGTTTTAATCATTGTACCTCCAAGGTTTTTTGCTTCCCCGACAACATTGCTTTTTACCGTTGCCGGTGAGAATTTGCGCTATTTTACCGGAACCGGATCAAGGCTACGCCATAAATACCAGGTGGCGACCGTCCGGAAGGGTTCCCAGTTGGCCGAAACCTCGCGCGCATCGCTACGCGACACGGGCTCCCCGGAAAAATAATTCTGGCTGATTCCACTGATCAGCCGGCTGTCATCAAGCGGCAGCACGTTGGGTCGGAGCAAATTAAATATCAAAAACATCTCCGCTGTCCAGCGCGTAATGCCGCGAATCTGAACCAGTTCAGAAATAACAGCTTCGTCATCCATCTGCGCCCATTGGGCGGCGTGGACCTTCTTGTTCTTGAAATGGTCGGCCAGGTCCAGGATGTATTCGGCCTTGCGCTTTGAAAGGCCGCAGCCTGCGAGCGCAGCGGCACCGGCCTTTTGCACGGCCGCCGGGGTGAATTTGGGACAGATTTCCAGTAGCTTGGCCCACGCAGCATTGGCGACCTGGGTCGTGACCTGCTGGTTGACGATGGCGCGCGCCAGGGTGATGAACGGGTCGTCATGGCCGACCAGGTGCAAATCGCCGAATTGGGGAATCAGGCGGTTCATGATGCGATCGCGTTTCATGAGCTCTGCCTTGGCTTCCTCCCAATACGGCGGCACCGGGGCCTGATCCCCGTTCTCCCTGGATAGAACCATTACGCGCGACGCCAGTTCGTGGTGCCGTCAGGCTTGTCTTCGAGGACGATGCCGGCCGCCAGCAGGTCGGTACGCACCTTGTCGGCAGTGGCGAAGTCGCGCGACTTCTTCGCTGCGGCGCGGGTCGCAATGGCGGTTTCGATGGCCGCTTCGTCCATGCCCTCGCCTTCCGCGCCTTTCGGTGCGGCCTTGCGGTATTCCTCGGGGCTACGTTCCAACAGGCCCAGGACAGCAGCCAGGCCTTTCAGCTGGCGCACTGCTACTGGCGACTTGGTCTTGTTCACTTCCGAAGCCAGGTCGAACAGCACCGACACCGCAATCGGGGTGTTGAAGTCGTCATCCATCGCCTCGGCAAAGCGCTTGGCGTTGTCTTCGTTCCAGTCCAGTGGCTGGCCGTCGCCTTCCACGCCGTCCAGCGCTGTGTACAGGCGTGTCAGCGCGCCGCGCGCGTCGTCCAGGTGCACGTCCGAATAGTTCAGCGGGCTGCGGTAGTGGGCGCGCAGGATGAAAAAGCGCACTACTTCAGCGTCGAACTGCTTCAGCACTTCGCGGATCGTGAAGAAATTGCCCAGCGATTTGGACATCTTCTCGCCATCCACGCGCACGAAGCCGTTGTGGACCCAGTAATTGGCCAGCGTCTTGCCCGAAGCGCCTTCCGACTGCGCGATCTCGTTTTCATGGTGCGGGAACTGCAGGTCAGCGCCGCCGCCGTGGATGTCGAAGGTTTCGCCCAGCAGGGAGCACGACATGGCCGAGCACTCGATGTGCCAGCCGGGGCGGCCCTTGCCCCACTTGGAATCCCATTTCACCTCTTCCGGTTCGGATTCCTTGGCGGCCTTCCACAGCACGAAGTCCAGCGGATCGCGCTTGCCGGTATTGACGTCAACACGCTCACCCGCGCGCAGGTCATCCAGCGACTTGCCCGACAGCTTTCCGTAGCCTTCGAACTGGCGCACAGCGTAGTTGACGTCGCCGTCGGCAGCCTTGTAGGCCAGGTCCTTGGCTTCCAGCTTCTCGATAATGCCCAGCATCTGCGGCACGTATTCGGTCGCTTTCGGCACGTCGGTCGGATTCAGGATGCCCAAGGCCTCGCAATCCTCGTCCATGTACTTGATGAAGCGGCCGGTCAGCTGCCCGATCGTCTCGTTATTCTCGACCGCACGCTTGATGATCTTGTCATCGATGTCTGTGATATTGCGCGCATAGCGCACGTCGTAGCCCGATGCCTTCAACCAGCGGTAAATGACGTCGAACGCCATCAGCATGCGGCCGTGGCCCACGTGGCAGTAGTCGTATACGGTCATGCCACAGACATACATCCGGACTTTGCCCGCCTCAATAGGTTTGAACGACTGCTTTTCGCGCGCCAGCGTGTTGAAGATCTTTAAATTGCTCATCGGACTAGAAGTAAACGGGTCACTGGTGCGAAGCGCCTGGGGCGTCGCACCGGTGCTCGGTGTGTACCAGGGGGATGTTTGGTCCCTTTGTTATAGTTCTACTTTGTTAGAATGGAACGTCTGGCGAAGTATAGCACTGAAAAATTCGCGCACGCGAGTCGCAATTCTTATAAAGGAAACAAGATGCAGAAGAAATGGATTGCCCTGCTGGCCGGCCTGCTGATTGGCAGTGCCGCGGCAGCTGCCGACAACCCTCAAGTATCGATCAAGACCAATGTGGGCGAAATCATCGTGGAACTGGACCAGGAAAAGGCCCCGATTACCACCGCCAATTTCCTCGCTTATGTGAAGAGCGGCTATTATAAGGACACCATTTTCCACCGCGTGATCAACGGTTTCATGGTGCAGGCAGGCGGCTACACGGCCGACCTGAAAACCAAGCAGCCGCTGCGCCCTGACATCAAGAGCGAAGAGAAGAATGGCCTTTCCAACCTGGCCTACACCATCTCGATGGCGCGCCACGATTCGCCGAATTCCGCCAACTCGCAATGGTTCATCAACGTGGTGGACAACATCGGCCTGGACTACCCGAACATGAAAGGCCACGGCTATGCCGTCTTCGGTAAAGTCATCCAGGGCAAAGAGACCGTCGACAAGATCAAGGGCGTTCTGGTGGACGACAAGCCAGGCTTCCAGAACATCCCGGTCAACCCGATCGTGATCAAATCGGCCACGGTCCTCAAGAACCGCATCGTACCGCCCGCCCCACCGGCACCGCCGCCAGTTGCCGAGCCTGCACCAGCCCAGGAACCTGCACCGGTCCAGGAGCCCACTCCTGCTCCGCAGCCAGAGCCTGTAAAATAACTCTTTTTCAGTAACACAAAAAGGACAACAAGATGACCACCATCACCATCACCACCAACAAAGGCACCATCGTTGCCGAGCTGGACGCAGAGAAGGCACCGAAGACCGTAGAGAACTTCCTGCACTACGTGAACGCTGGCCACTACAACAACACCATTTTCCACCGCGTGATCGACGGCTTCATGATCCAGGGCGGCGGCTTCGAGCCAGGCATGAAACAGAAGCCAACTGACCAGACCGTGGAAAACGAAGCCAAGAACGGCCTGAAAAACGAGCCATACACCCTGGCCATGGCACGCACCTCGGCACCGCACTCCGCATCCGCACAATTCTTCATCAACGTGAAGAACAACGGCTTCCTGGACTACCCAGGCCAGGACGGCTGGGGCTACGCCGTCTTCGGCAAAGTCACCCAGGGCACCGAAGTGGTTGACGCAATCAAGAGCGTGAAGACCACCCGTTCCGGCATGTTCTCCGACGTGCCTGCGGAAGACATCATCATCGAAAAGATCGAAGCAGCTTAATTTGATTCTCTTCGTATCAGACCTGCATTTGCAGCCGGCGCGGCCGCTGCTGACGGAAGCGTTCCTGCGCTTCCTCGACGAACATGCGCTGGGTGCAAAGCAGCTCTACCTGCTGGGCGATATCTTTGAATATTGGGCAGGTGATGATGACCTGCCGGATCCATTTCACCAGCAGATCGTGTCCGCCCTGCGCCGCGTCAGCGACGCGGGCGTGCAGTTGTTCTGGATCGCGGGCAACCGCGACTTCCTCGTCGGCGAAACGTTCGCCGCCGCAGTGGGCCTGACCCTGCTGCCCGAAACCTGGGTGATCGATGCCTACGGCCAGCGCATCGTGCTGGTGCACGGCGACGCCCAATGCACGCAAGACGTGAAATACATGGCCTTCCGCGCGCAAGTGCGCCAGCCAGCGTGGCAGCAGCAATTCCTGTCCATGCCTTTGGCCCAACGCAAGCAGATCATTGCCGGCCTGCGCGAGCAGAGCAAGCAAGGCCACGCCGAGAAGTCTTACGAAATCATGGATGTGACGCCAGAAGCGATCGCCGACGTGTTTGCCCAAACCGGCACCACGATCATGATCCACGGGCACACCCACCGCCCCGCCCTGCACGAAGTCGCCGGCACCCGCCGCTACGTGCTGCCGGACTGGGAGCCCGAATCCACGCCCCCGCGCGGCGGCTGGATCTCCATCGCCAGCGACGGCATCATCGTCCGCCACGCACTCGACGGCACCATTCTCTGACGCCATGCACGTCGCCATCCTCACCTTCGATGGCTTCAACGAAATCGATTCGCTGGGTGGCGCTGGTCACCCTGAACCGGCATAAGAAGCCGGGATGGAAAGTATCACTGCCATCGCCAAGCGAACAATACACATGTCCTCCGCTATCGCGGTAAACCCAATGCACCAATTTTTCTGGTCTGCTCATGATCCCCGGGATGCATTGTCCGCCCGGATCGGCGTTGCTGGTGACGGTTGCCATTGGTATGCCACATATCTCCTGCGCGCATAGGGTCAAGGCTTCCGGCGTCAACGCGCATCGGAAATCATTGCTCTCTCCAATTAATCGCTTGCTGCGCACGGCCAAATCTGCCATTTGGATATATCCCTCAACGCCAAGATGCATCAGAGGCGATTCAAGTTCCCTGTTCAACGCCTCGAGTCCCGGGATCAGGTCAGCCCGGAACGCCCGCGCGTACCTCAGGAAAGTCAGCACCTCAACCAGCACCTCCAACTGGATGGTGCACGCTCATGCTCAGACGCCACGCGCTTTAAAGTCAAAACGCCGTCATGCTTATTTTGGCCATGTTCCTGACAGTCCCTCGGTCGATGTGCCAACATGTTGCACTCAAGTTGGTTTGACAAATTATTGACAACAATGTGACTTTTGTCACATACTTAATCCAATCGTCACAAACTGAGTCTCGCCATGTCTATTCCATCTACCCCTGAACTCTGCGTACTGAAGGCGCTCTGGCGCCAGACGCCTTTGAGCGCGCGCGAAATCCACGAGTCCGTAGAGGAAGAACTTGGCTGGTCGTTCTCCTCCACGCGCAAGACGGTGGAACGGATGATGGAGAAGCAGATGGTCGCGCAGCACGTACGCCATGGTGTACAGGTCTACGAGGCCTTGCTCGACAAGGTTGAAACCCTGGCCGCTTATGCCCATGATTTCGGCACCCGCATCATGGAGCTGGAGTCACCTCTGCCAGTCAACATGTTCGCGGGCAGTAAACTGGTGGATGCCAGCGAACTGGCGCAGCTTGAGCAGATGCTGTCAGACTGGCCCGATGAGGATGAGGCAAAGTGAACGACTTTGACCTCCTGCTGATGCGCTTCCTGCTTGCGAGCCTGGGCTGCCTTGCGGCCGGCTTCAGCGTATGGGCGCTGAGCGCCCTGCTTCGGCGCTTCCTGCCGGCGCTGGCGGCGCAGCGGTCCTTGTGGCTGCTCGGTCAACTCACCGTGCTGGCGACCTTCGCCCTGCTATTGCTGCCGCATAGTGAGCGCGTGCGCTTGATTCCACCGCTCGAAATAGCAACGGAAACCGTGACGCATTACATTACGCCACCCAAAGCGCCACGGCCAATCGATGCGGCAGCGGCGCCAGAACAGAATGAGGGTGGCACGAGTCACGCGCGCGGCTGGCTTTTGCATGGCGCGCAGTTCTGGCTGGCCATTTACTTGATCGGGCTGGCGTGGGCGGTCATTAATCTACGCCGTGCGCAGCGCTGGCTGGAACGCCTTGCCGACAGCGGCACCATGCGCGCCGACGGGGAGGCGCCAGGACATGCCGATATCATTGAGATCGACGCTCCGATTTCGCCAATGCTGCTTGGGCTGTTGCGCCCTCGCCTGCTGCTGCCGCGCCATCTGGGCGGCTTCGACCAGCTACAGCGCGAGCTGATCGTCGAACACGAGATGACCCATTTGCGCCGCCATGACTTGCAATGGATGGCGGCCGGGGTCTTGCTGCAGACGCTGTTGTGGTTCAACCCCTTCATGCGCCTTCTGCGCGCAAACCTCACCTGGGCCCAGGAACTGGGTTGCGATCGTGACGTGTTGCATGGTCGCCCAGCGTCACAGCGCAAGGCGTATGCCGCCGCCCTGGTGGCCCAGCTCAAACTGCAGCACCTGCCACCTCAAGGCGCCCTGGCGTTCGGCAGCATCGATGCCAACACGCTGACCGAGCGCGTATCGCTGATCCGCACGCCTGGCAACGCGCGCCGTGCCATGTGGGCCCGCGCTGCGACCGTAACGCTACTGCTAGCCATCGGGGCCGGCAATTTCGCTTTGCAGCCGGCGCTGGCGTGGAGCGTCTCCCCTTCCGCGCAGTCGATGGCAGCCCTCGATTGCACCAGCTTTGTCGATGCCGCCACCGGCAAGGCGCTGCTGCGCAAGGGCGATTGTTCGACGCGCATCACGCCTGTTTCGACGTTCAATATCGCCGTCAGCCTGATGGGCTATGACAGCGGCTTCCTGAGCGACCAGCACGCGCCGACGCTGCCTTACCTCGCCAGCTACCATGCCGGCCGGCCCGAATGGCGGCGCGATCTCGATCCGCAAGAGTGGATTCGCGTCTCAGCTTCCTGGTATGCACAGCAAGTCACGACACATCTCGGCCGCGAACGTTTCAACCGCTATGTAAAGGCCTTCGGCTATGGTAACGGCGATACCAGCGGCGATGCGGGCAAGGATAACGGCCTGACCTGGTCATGGATCGGCTCCTCGCTGCAGATTTCCGCTGACGAGCAGACCGCTTTCCTGCGTCGCCTGGTGCGCCGCGAGCTGGGCCTCTCGCCGCTCGCCTATGAACAGACAGCCGGCCTGTTGAAGGTGAAAGATCTGCCGGGCGGCTGGCAAGTCTTTGGCAAGACCGGCACTGGCGCCCCCCTCGGCCCGGACGGCAAGGACGATTACTCGCGCTCCTACGGCTGGTTCGTAGGCTGGGCCACCAATGGCGAACGCACCATCGTGTTCGCCCGCCTCCTGCAAGACGAGAAAGTTGAGGAAGGCGCCGCCGGACCGCGGCTCAAGGAAGCCTTCCTGAACCAACTGCCCGCACAACTCAAAGCACTCTAAGGACTCAAAAATGAAACGCAAAATCTTCGCCCTGCTTGCAGGGCTGGGCTTCCCTTTGCTCGCGTTTTCTGCAGAACACTGCCTGGCGATGGCCGATGCGGCCAGCGGCAAGTGGCTGGTGCATGAAGGCGTGTGCGACAAACGCCTGCCGCCGATGTCCACCTTCAAGCTGCCCATCGCCCTGATGAGTTACGACGCCGGTGTCTTGCAGGACGAGCACACGCCCGTGCTGCCGTTCAAGCAAGGCTACGTGGACTGGCGCCCCGTGTGGCGGCAAGCACACGATCCCAGCTCGTGGATGAAGGAATCCGTCGTCTGGTACTCGCAGCAAATCACCCTGCAAATTGGCGCGGATCGCTTTGCCAGCTACGTCAAGCGCTTCAGCTACGGCAACGCGGATGTCAGCGGTGATCCGGGCAAGAACAACGGGCTGTCCAACTCCTGGCTCGGCTCTTCATTGCGCATTTCGCCGGACGAACAGATCGGCTTCCTGCGCCGCGTCGTCAATCGCGAATTGGGCATCAAGCCGCAAGCCTACGAGATGGCGGCGAAGCTCGTGCACTGGCCAGATCAAGTCGGGGACTGGCAGGTCTTCGGCAAGACCGGGAGTGGCACTGGTGTTGGATGGTATATCGGGTGGATCGAGCGAGGCGGCAGGCGCATCGTCTTCGCCCTGGCAGGCAACACCAGCGGGATGGAACAGCGCGATACCTTTTTGGCACGATTGCCGCAGCTCGCGCCATAGGGCGTCGCGCCGGGCCTTCTCCTCGCTTGACCTAGATCAAAAATATTTAACTTGCATTGAGAATACGCAGTTCTTTCCAAATTTTTGACCTGCGTCAATTCAATAACATGCATGTAAAACATAAGATTTAGCTGTCAACCGGCGCAATCCCGTGCCGGACAAACCTGTGAGAAGAAAATGAAACCGACCTTGATGTCCAAAGCCATTGCAGCACTGGTGATCGGTGCCGCAACACTGGCGCCAGCTTATGCACAACACGGCCAGCACGGCGGCAGCACAGCCGTCCAATATCGTCCTGACGTGACCTTTACCCTGCACACCGATATCGCAGACGGTAAGCTGGTCTTCATCAGCGACGCCGGCGAATCCAAGGGCAAGGCTAACCCGACCTTGCGCGTGCCGGAAGGTGCTGTGGTGCAGATCAACCTGGTCAACGGCGATGGCGCAACCCACGACATTTCGGTGCCTGACTTCAAAGTCAAATCGAACCAGCTGAAAGACAAAGGCGCATCGACCGCCGTTGTGTTCAAGGCTGACAAGAAAGGCGAATTCACCTATATCTGCTCCCTGCCTGGCCACGTGGCTGCGGGCATGATCGGCAAGATCATCGTCGGCGAGGGCGAGCTCAAAGCAGCACCAAAAGGCGTCGACATTTCGCGCAATCCGACAGAAGTCGGTGCGCCTATTGGCAAGCGCGGTCCGCAAACCGTGAACGTCAAACTGGACACCACCGAAGTCCTCGGCCAGCTGATGGATGGCACCACCTACAAATACTGGACCTTCAACAGCAAGGTTCCAGGCCCCTTCATTCGCGTGCGCGTGGGCGATACCGTGAACGTGGACATGTCCAACGCCAAGGACAGCCACATGATCCACTCGGTTGACTTCCACGCCGTGACCGGCCCAGGCGGCGGTGCTGCAGTGACCCAGGCCGCTCCCGGCAGCACCAAGAGCTTCACCTTCAAAGCCCTCAACCCAGGCCTGTACGTGTACCACTGCGCGACCCCGATGGTGGCCCAGCACATCTCCAACGGCATGTATGGCATGATCCTGGTCGAACCTGAAGGCGGCCTGCCGAAAGTCGACCGCGAGTTCTACGTGATGCAGGGTGAACTGTACACTGCGCAGAAGCACGGCACCCCAGGCGAAGCCGAGTTCTCGCTGGACAAACTGCTGGCCGAACAGCCGGAACACCTGATGTTCAACGGCACCCATGACGCGCTGACCAAGACCCATCGCATGGAAGCCAAGGTTGGAGAAACCGTCCGTATCTTCTTCGGTGTCGGTGGTCCTAACGCAACCTCCAGCTTCCACGTGATCGGCGAAGTGTTCGATCGCGTCTACAGCATGGGCGACCTGACCTCGCCTCCGCTGCAAAACGTGCAGACCACCACGGTGGCGCCAGGCGGCGCAACGATGGTCGAGTTCAAGACCGAAGTGCCGGGACGCTTCATCCTGGTCGATCACGCGCTGTCGCGGATGGAGAAAGGCCTGGTCGGCTTCCTCTACGTGACCGGCAAGGAGAATCCGGAAATCTTCCGGACCACCAGCAAGCCTGACGGTGATTCGGGCCACTGATCCACAGGATTAACACCGACATTACCTTAACCAGGACAGGACCCGCCCAGCGGGTCCTTTTGCCATTTCAGGAGAACCAAATGCCAAGCCCCAAAATCGACCCCCGCGAGTTCCTCAAGCGACTGCCCCTGTTCGCAGACCTGTCGCCGGAGGAGCTGACGCTGGTGGCTGCCGGCACGACCGAACACCACATCCCGCGCGGCAGCGCCGTCTTCCAGCGCGGCGATCCATGCGTCGGCTTCCACATGGTCATCTTCGGCCAGGTCAAACTCAGCTTCCTGTCCGCCCAGGGCAACGAAAAGATTGTGGAGATCATCGGCCCGGGCCACAGTTTCGGCGAAGCGCTGATGTTCATGGAAAAGCCGTACATCGTCACCGCCCACGCAGTCAGCGACTGCATGCTGCTGCACATTTCCAAGCACACCGTATTTGCCGAACTGGCGCGCAACCCGCAGTTTGCACGCCGCATGCTGGCCGGCATGAGCCGCCGCCTGCATGGCCTGATATCAGACGTGGAAGCCTACTCGCTGCGCTCCGGCAGCCAGCGGATCATTGGCTATCTGTTGAAGGATGACGATGCGACCGATGGTTCGGAAATCACGCTGGCGGTCAGCAAGAAGCTGCTGGCCTCGCGCCTGAACCTGACCCCGGAATATTTTTCGCGCGTGCTGCACGAGCTGGCCGACCAGGGCATGATTGCCGTGAACGGCCGCCAGATCAAGATTCTTGATTCTGCTCGTTTGCGAGCTTACGAAGGCTGATCGCAGCCAGCGCCAGGTCGAATCCCAGGCGCATGCAGGAAACTGCCAGTACCGCACCTGCCGCCTGGGCAAGCCAGCCAGGTGCGATGGCAGCAGCAAGCAGCATCACCACGCTGGCAGCATGCCAGGCGAACTGCACGCGCGGTTCGCTCTCCGGCATCAACTGGCGCACTCCCGGCACGTCGCAGCCGGCGTGCTGCCCGTGGTACCACAACAGGAACGGCACGATCTTGTACAGCATGCCGTTCACTGCAGACATGGCAAAGCCACCGATAAACAGCACGCCAAGCACCAGCGCCTTGTCCACGCCGCGCGGGCAAAGGAAGACGGCGACGCTGGCCAGCAAGGAGCCAAGCGAGAGCCACCAATACCAGGTCGATACGTCGGCCGCGCGCTTGCGGCGGAACAGCAGCACCAGGGTGTACACCGCGAACAGCCCCAGGCAGACGCTCACCAGCCCCGCCCCGATCCATTGCCATGGCGCGTTGAGTAGATAGCCGGCGGTCCACAGCGCCAAGCCGCCAAGGCATAGCGGCGGCAGCGTGAAGGCAAGCTGGCGCGGAAACAGCTGGGTGGACTGGAACATCGGCACCACCTGGAACACCACGGATACGACCAGCACGCCGACCCAGCCCACCAGGGCCCAGGCAGCATGCACATTGGTCCATTCCATTACGCGCAGGCGCACCGCGCCCACCAGGAAGGCCGCCAGCGCCACACCGATGGTCACGGCGCAGGCCAGTGCCACCACGGCCTGGCGCATGCCCGCCACGACCGGCAATGCATTCGGCGCCGAACGCTGCGACAGCGCTCTCGCCAGGACGGCAATAAGAAGAATGAAGGCGCCCGCCAGCAGGATGCCGGCCGCGCGCAGGCACCACGGCAGCCCATGCAGGAATCCTGCCGCCAGCAGCAGCGCGCCCCCGGCCAGGGCGCCCCAGATCACGGGACCAAGCCGGCGCGCCCAGTGCAGCTCGACGCCGGCAACCACCGGCACCATTTGCAACAGCGAACCGGCCATGGCCATGCCGAGGAAACCGAGCGTCAGCAAATGGGTCACGGCCAGCGTGGCCGGAGCCCAGCGTGTGCTCATTGCGTCGGCGCCCTGCCACACCAGCAGCAGGCCAGCCAAGGCGCCGAACCATGGCGCCGCCAGCAGGAATTGCAGCGGCAGCGCCAGCCCGGGCGTATGCTCGAAAGCCAGCTTGCGTTGCATCAGTCGTTCTGGGAAATCAGGATTTCGTAGATATAGTCTTCGCGCATCGAGGTGCGGTAGCGGTAGCCGTTTTTCTCGAGGATGCGATAAAGGGGGACCGGCTCGCGGTCGATGACCATGCGGATATGCTGGCCAGGTTGCAGCAGGTCGAGCGCTTCCAGTACGCGCTCCATCGGTTCAGGCGGCACCATGCCGCACAGCTCTAACAAAATTTCAGGCGCACTCATGATGGTTCCTTCAGATAAGGTCCGCCAGGGTCTGGCGGTCGAGATGACCAAGGTAAGCCTCGGTCGCCCTGTGCAATCCCTCCTGCAGGCGGCAAGCGCCGGCCAGCTGGCAGGTATTGCGCGTGGCATTGAAACATTCGACGATCGTAAAGTCGGCTTCAGCAAGGCGCACCACGGCGCCCACCGAAATCGAAGCCGGTGGCTGCGCCAGGCGCAGGCCACCGGCCCGTCCGCGCCAGGTGGCCACCAGCCCGGCCTGGCCGAGCCGGTGAGCCACCTTGCGCAGGTGATGTTCGGAGATGCCGTGTGCCTTGGCGATCTCCTGCACGGTCACCAACCTGCCCTGCTGCCGGCCCAGGTACATCAGCAGGCGCAAGGCGTAGTCGGTGTGGCCCGTGAGGCGCATCTTAGTTCTCCAGCGCCACGCCTTCTGCCACGGTCTCTTCCTTCTTCGCCTTGCCGATCAGGCGCAGGGCGAACAGGGCGAGGAACAGGCAGCCAATCGCGAACACGATGTCGCCCGGAACACGCAGCCAGACCGCGGTTTCCATGAAGGTCGAGTGCACCACTTCCGGCGAACGGGCGAACCACATGCCCTTGGTGATCGCCGCCGCAGCCTGGTAGATACCGGCAGGAACCAGCGAGATGAACACCATCATGGCCAGGCCGATGTTCAGGCACCAGAACATGGATGCGAGCAGCTTGTCCGACCAGGCGAAGCGGTCAACCAGGCCGCGCAGGCAGAACAGCATCAGGCCGATACCCAGCATGCCGTACACGCCAAACAGTGCAGCGTGGCCGTGGGCGGCGGTCATGTTCAGGCCTTGCATGTAGTACAGCGCGATCGGGGTATTGATCGAGAAGCCCAGCAGGCCAGCGCCCACGGTATTCCAGAAGCCCACTGCGATGAAGCACAGGATGGCCCATTTGTAGGCGCCGATCCAAGGAGCAGCTTTGGAACGCTTGTAGTTGCGATAGGCCTCCATGCCGATCAGCGACAGCGGAACCACTTCCAGTGCCGAGAACATGGCGCCGATAGCGATCACCGAAGTCGGGGTACCGGTGAAGTACAGGTGGTGCAAGGTGCCCAGGATGCCGCCGAACAGGAAGACGATGGTTTCCAGGATGATGGCGCTATTGGCCGAAGCAGCGCGGATCAGGCCCAGGCGGGTGAACAGCAGCGCGATAACAGCGGTTGCGAACACTTCGAAGAAGCCTTCCACCCACAGGTGGACCAGCCACCAGCGCCAGTACTCGATCATCGAGTAGTGGGTGCCCTTGCCCCAGGTCAGGGACGTGGCGTAGAAGCCGCCGATGCACAGTGCAGCCAGGAACACCATGGCGATGATGCCGCGGCTTTCCGATGGTTTCTTCAGCGCCGGCCACAGGCCGCGACCGAGCAGGAAGGCCCAGAACAGCAAGCCGATGAACAGCAGGATCTGCCACACGCGGCCCATCGAGGTGAACTCAAGGCCCTGGTTACCCAGCCAGAACGAGAAGTCGACGCCCTTGTGCTGCAGGGTGCCCAGCCAGCCGGTGGCGGTCGAGCCAACCACGATGAACAGCAGCGCGTAGAACAGGACGTCGGTGCCCAGCTTCTGGAATTTCGGCTCGACGCCGGAAATCGCAGGAGCGATATACAGGCCGGTAGCCAGCCAGGCGGTGGCGATCCACAGCACGGCGAACTGGGTGTGGATGGTGCGGCTGACGGTGAACGGCAGCACGTTAGCCAGCGGGATACCGAAGAAGCTCGAGCCTTCCACCGCAAAGTGCGCGGTGATCACGCCCATGCCAACTTGCGCCAGGATCAGGCCGATCACGACCAGGAAGTACTTCTTGGTGGCCTTCATCGAAGGCGTGGCTTTCAGCGAGAACAGCGGATCGTTCTTCGGTGGCACAGGATCTTCTTCTTCCTTGTGCATGCCGTGGTAGAACAGCATGCCGGCGATGGCGCCGATCATCAGGATGACCGAAGCGATCGACCAGATGCCGGCGCCGGCGGTCGGAGTATTGTCGATCAGCGGTTCATGCGGCCAGTTGCTGGTGTAGCTCAGGCCAACTTCGCCTGGACGGTCGGCAGCGGCAGCCCACGACGACCAGAAGAAGAAGCCGGTCAGCGCAGTGCGGTCGGTCGCTTCCGGCAGCGAATTCGGCGCCATGGCGTACTGTTCGCGCAGCTTGTCGTATTGCTCGGCATTGCCGAACAGGCCAGCGTAGTGGTTTGCCACGGTGCGCACTGCTTCGGCGCGGATGGCCGACAGCTTCACTTCGTTGGTGTCGGCGTTGTAGGTGTTGGTGCGCAGCTCGGTCTTCACCAACGCATCAACGTGGGCTTTCGCGCCGGCTTCGAGCTGGGCGTAGTCCTTGTTGAAGTTCTTGCGTGCGAACAGGTCTTGCAGCGCGACGGCCTCGCGGTGCAGCCAGTCGGCCGACCAGTCAGGCGCCAGGTAGGAGCCATGGCCCCATACGGTGCCCAGTTGCTGGCCGCCAGCGGACAGCCAGGCGCTCTGGCCGTATTTGACCTGGTCAGGCGTATACAGCACCGCGCCGGTGTCGTCGACGACTTGCGCTATTGGAGGCGCTTTCAGGTAAATTTCGCGGCCCACCCAGCCCAGTACCGTAAACGATAGCAGGCAGATAATGGCGAGCCACGTCCATAACTTCTTAGTGGCGTGCATGATAGCTCCTTTTGTGGTGTTTCAAATGTATGTTTTTAGCCAGAATACAGCCGCCACTCGGGCAGCTCACATGATCCAGGTCAAGTCTTGGTCAATGGCCGCCGCAACCGCCGCAGCAGGTGTGGCTGCGCTGTTGCGGCGCGACAGGTGGGTAGCCGTGCTCTTCCAGCAGCTTGCCCAGTTGGGGGACGCTGGTCAGGGAGTCGTCGAAGGCGACTTCAACGTGGGCAGCGCCGGCTGGGGCGTGTACGCCACGGATGCCGGGGACGGTGCGCAGCAGGTCAAGCACGCGGGTGACGTTGGCGGCGTCCAGGGCGGAAGCAAGTTGGAAAGAATGATGCATTTGTAAGTCCTCCTCGGGGTTAGTGTGGGAGGAAGTTTAGGGAGGGGTGGTTTTTTCGTCCTTGACGCAGCTTAAGCAAAAACCGGTCAACCCGGGCCTCGCGGCTGGTGGCCTACACCACCAGCCGCGCCGCGGACAGCGTCCGACCCTGCGGGTCAGACACTGATTTACCTGTTTTCAGCCACACCCACCCATATAGTGGCACTCGACACACCGCGTACACCCATCCACCTTATGCAACGCCCGCGCCCCGCACTCCGGGCACTTGCCCGCCGATTTCGTTGGCGCGGCCCCCGCCGCCGTCATTGCCTCAGGCGCCACGTGTCCCGTCGACGCACACCGCACCGCCAATTGCGGCACCGGCACCTGGTTGCCAAAAGCATCCAGGAACCCGCGCCGTATCAAAATCCGCTGCAAGGTAAACGCAATCGCCGCCACTTCCGAATC
This sequence comes from Pseudoduganella sp. S-14, assembly GCF_049913285.1. Taxonomy (GTDB): domain Bacteria; phylum Pseudomonadota; class Gammaproteobacteria; order Burkholderiales; family Burkholderiaceae_D; genus Rugamonas. The sequence goes on along the minus strand of NZ_CP183991.1, from coordinate 2,853,792 downwards.
GTGATAAACCGGCACCTGCACCCCGTCCTCCCGCGTCAGCAAGCCGCAGCGCACCGGTCCCTTCTCCCAAGCCACCTCGCGCATATCCGCCAGTGCCTTCGCGATCGAACTGCCCGCCCGCGCCGCCATTGAAAGCAAGCGCATGGACGAAGTAATCCACTGCTGCCCATCGCTACGCTGGTTCGCCGGCATGAAGAACTCAAACGGCCGCTCAATCCGCACCGGCACTCCATCCAGCATGCCATCCACGGTGATGAAGCTCACGGTAAGGTAGGCCGACTTCTTGCCCTCCTGCGTCCAGTATTCGACCTTGGAGGTCACCGACTCCAGTTCCCCCAACGGACGCCCATCGAAGCGCTTGCGCAGCGGATCATCGTCAAGCCGCACAGGTGCAACGGCCACAGAAGCCGCTGCCGGTTCCGGCGCCACGCTCAGCACGCTGCCCGTCACCGTATTCGGACGGAAGGTCGCAAGCCCTTTCAACCCCGCCACCCACGCCTCGGTGTACAGCTCCTTGAAATCCTCATACGGATAGTCTTCCGGCACATTCACCGTCTTCGAAATCGCCGTATCGACGAAAGGCTGCACCGCCTCCATCATGCTCACATGGTCCAGCGCCGCCATATCCAGCGCGGTGACGAACTGCGGCGGCAATTGCCCCATGTCGAAGCCCATGTGGCGGTACAGGCGCCACGCATGATCCGCCACCTCATAGGAGCGCGACGAACCATCCGGCATGCGCTTGCGGCGCTGGTAAACCCAGGAGAACGCAGGTTCGATGCCGTTGGAAGCATTGTCCGCAAAAGCCAGCGTAATGGTGCCGGTCGGCGCAATCGACAACAAGTGAGAGTTGCGGATGCCATGCCGCGCAATCGCCTCGCGCAAGGCGCCCGGCAAGCGGCGCACGAACGCGCCCTCAAGGTACAGCTCCTTGTCGAAGAACGGAAAAGCGCCCTTCTCCTGCGCCAGCGCCACCGAGGCCGTATAAGCCGCGTCGCGCAAGGCCTCGGCAATGCTGGCCGCCATTGCCCGGCCGCTTTCGGAGTCATAGCGCATGCCCAGCATCACCAATGCGCTGCCAAGGCCAAGAAAGCCCAGGCCGATGCGGCGCTTGGCCGCGCCCTCGTCCGCTTGCTGCGGCAGCGGCCACTGGGTCGCATCCAGGGCCAGGTCCAGCATGCGCACCGCGATGCCAGCCACCTGGCGCATCGCCTCGTAATCGAAGCTCGCACGATCGGTGAAAGGATGCTGCACAAAGCAGGTCAGGTTCAGCGAACCCAGGTCGCAGCAGCCATAGCCAGGCAGCGGCTGTTCTCCGCAAGGATTGGTGGCGCGCAGGGTCTCGCAGTAATACAGATTGTTCTCGGCATTGATGCGGTCCACGAACAGCACGCCCGGTTCGGCGTGGTCGTAGGTGGAAGTCATCACCTTGTCCCACAGCTCGCGCGCCGGCACGCGGCGGTAAACCCAAAGTCCATCCTCGCGCCGATAGGCGCCGGCAGCCAGGTCCTCATCGCCCGGTTCGACCTTGTGCACCAGTTCGAACCCGGCATCGGCAGCCAACGCCCGCATGAAGGCGTCCGTTACCCCGATCGACAGGTTGAAGTTGCGGAAGCCGCCATCGTCCTTCGCGGCGATAAAGCGTTCAATATCCGGATGGTCGATGCGCAGCACGCCCATTTGGGCGCCGCGCCGCGCGCCGGCCGATTCCACTGTCTTGCAGGAAGCGTCGAACACCTCCATGTACGACACCGGGCCGGAAGCACGCGATTGGGTGCCCTTCACCTTGGCCCCTGCCGGACGGATGGCGCTGAAATCGTAGCCCACGCCGCCACCGCGGCGCATCGTCTCCGCCGCTTCCGCCACGGCGGTATAGATGCCGGGCAGCCCATCGTCCTCGCCGGTCACCGAATCGCCCACCGGCTGCACGAAGCAGTTCATCAGGGTCGCCTTCAGCCCCAGGCCAACGGCAGAATTGATGCGTCCCGCCGGCACGAAGCCATTCTCCTGCGCCCACAGGAACTTTTCTTCAAGCTCATCGCGCAATTGCGGCGCCTCCAGGGCAGCCAATGCGCGCGCTACGCGGCGGCGGACGTCGATGATGTCCTGCTCATCCCCTTTCGCGTATTTTTCGCGCAGCACGTCCAGCGAGATTTCCTGGGGCGGCATGGGGTTGCCGAACATTTTTTCGTTTGCATTCATGGATAGTCCTGCTCAGGTTAAAACTGAGCCCGACTATCCACGAAAGCCGGGCCAAGTTCCTTGAACCAGATCAAGTCTGGAGGAGGCTTGGGCTGGCAAATTTTGTACGTCCAATTGATCAATTTCGGAATTGCATTCCTGGCAAGCAAACTGCGACCATTGCCTGGTTCTTCTGACGGGAGGTACAACATGGGCCAGATGCCGGCAACGCGGGTTGCGATATTGGACGTATTGCGGGGAGCCGCCGTGGCGGGGATGATTCTCGTCACCAGCTCAGGAGACTGGAATCAAGCCTACCCTTTCCTCCAGCATGCTGGCTGGAACGGATGGACGCTTGCCGACATGGTCTTTCCCATGTTCCTGTTCGCAGTCGGGATGGCGATGGGCCTGTCGTTTCCGCGCCGGCTAAGTGCACCAGGCGCTCTGACCGGCCTTTGGTGGCGGGTCGGCCGCCGCGTCACATTGCTTCTGTTCCTCGGCCTGCTCGTGAACGCAATCTATACGGCAGATATTCTCGGCATTCCAGTCAACCTGGGTCAACCCGGAATCGACTTCGTCCGTATTCCAGGCGTTTTACAGCGCATCGCGCTTTGCTATCTCGCAGCCATGGCGCTGGTACTGGGCTTCCCGCGTCAAACCGCGGAAGGAGACTTCGACGTGAATCCGCGCACCATGATCGTCGCGATCATGGCCATCCTCATGCTCTACTGGTTACTGATGCGCTTCGTGCCGGTCCCCGGCTACGGCACTGGGGCCCTGGACCAGGAAGGCAACCTCGCCGCCTACATCGACCGCGCAATCTTCACCGTGCCGCATCTTTGGCCACTGGGAACGGCCGGATCGGGCGGACCCGTAGTCTTCGACCCGGAAGGACTCCTGTCGACCTTGCCGGCCATCACCAACACGCTGTTTGGCATTCTGGCGGCCCTCGCATGGCGCCGTTCACCTGAACGGGCGGTGCCGCGCATGGCCATCATCGCGGCGGCCCTGGGCGCCTTGGCCTTGCTGCTTGATCCAGTCTTCCCCATTAACAAAAAAATATGGACCAGCTCCTTCGCCTTACTCAGTGCAGCATTCTCCTTCATGGCCCTGGCCTGCCTGGCCTGGGCACTGAAGCGTCGCTGGGTCGAACGCCTGAGCGCCCCCCTCAAAATCCTGGGCAGCAATGCCGTCCTTGCTTTTCTCCTCGCGACCATTTTCAGCAAACTGGCCGACGCCCCCTGGTTCGGCATGGACGGCGCGCGCCTCACTGCCCAGGCCTGGGGAAATGCGATAGCGCGCAAGCTGCTTCCCGACGCGCACATGGCGGCCACCGCCTGCGCCCTCGGCATCCTGGGCATGATCACCCTGATATTGTGGCCACTCTACCGGCGGAAACTGCATTTCCGGCTCTAGCGGGGCCGCATGGTTCAGGGCAGTTGTAGCGGCCAGATTTCCGCCTCGGTCCAACCCAGTTCTTGAAAATCCCGCGTCCGCAACGGTGCCTCACCTGCCGCAAAGAATTCATCCAGCTGGGGTGGCGCGACGGGCGTAGACGACAGCATGGCATGCACCTGCCCGCGATGATGGATCTGGTGCCCGAAAAGGTGGGCCAGCAGGCGCTGGCGGGTGTCGTGCTGGAATCCGTCACCGCGGTCGATAGTCACCACCCGTCCCAGGCCCTCATCGCTCAAGGCCCTGCAATACGCGATCAGCCGACGATCGGAAGCACGCTGCGCCTCCCAAAGCGCCGCGCAGGTATCAAACGGCTCTTCCACCGCGAAAAACTCGCTGCGGTAATCGGGATGCGGCGGCGCCCCGCGCGCCTCCCGCTCCAGCGCATCAATATAAAACCAGTCCACGGTCAGGATGTGATTCAGTGTCGCCTTAATCGAAGGAAAAAATCCCGTCCGCGGCGCCCTAAAATCCTCCTGCGACAGCTGCGCACAAGCCCGCAGCAGCCGATGATTAGCCCAGCCATTGTTATACGCCTCAGTCAACAAATGTCGCGACAGGCGATCACGCTCCAGCTCGTGCCCCACCATGGGGTTGCCCTTAGGGGCGAAAGGAGACACGGCCTCTGCCGCCGCCCACGTGGCGATCGAGGCGCAATAGCCTTCCGCTAGCCGGCCTGGTAGCGCGTCGGCAGCAAACAAGCCGATTTCCTTGTGTTCGTGGCTCAGCACTGGCACGAAACCATCCTCCAGCGTGCAGGCATGGGTGACGATGAACACCGTCTTCCCTGGCACGACCTCAAACAGGTAACTATCCAGCGGCGCCCCCACGCGGACGCGCACACCGAGCTCCTCCTCGACCTCACGCGCCAGGCAGCCTGCCGGCGTTTCGCCATCCTCGATGCGCCCGCCCGGCAGTTCCCATTCCTCGCGCTCATTCTTCAAGAGCACGACCCTGCCGTCAGGAGCGCAAAACACGCCTTTCACCGAAACTGGATAAGTCATTGGATGTGTAAATAAGCGATGCCCGGTGCTTCTTCAAGAATTGAGCGCACAGCCGAGTACAGTTGCGCCACCACCGCAAGCCATCCATACCGGGAATGGTGAGCTTGTCCTCATCCGCGACAATCTCGAAGCGGGAGGACTGGAACATCAGGACCGGGCTATGCATTCCGATGCTCCTTTCTTCATTCAGCTGCGCGGCACTTGCGCGAACGCGGCATTCAAACGCCGCACCATGTCGTTATTCATCGAGGCCGTATGCCGGTTCCAGCGGTCCATCGTATGTTGCAGTTCGCTCTGCAGGCGCTGCGCAAGCTGGTACTCGCGCACGCCAGCGGCCCAGATCGCAAACTCAGCGCGTGCGTCAAAACTGCCGAAGCGATTGACGGCATTTTCGAACTCTGCGCGCGCTTCCTCACTTCGGCCGGCAGCAGCGAACGCCTTCGCCAACAGCAGGCTGCACTGCTCGGCACGATAATGCGCATCTGCGCGGCGGATGAATTCGAGGTGTTCAATGGTCTTGGCGTGCGCGCCAATAGCCAGGTTCGCGCGCGCCGCACCAAGGCGGATCTCCAGGTCCGAACCAAACGCGCCCTGCAGGCAAGCTTCGTAAGTAGTCGTCGCTTCGGCCGCCTCGCCAGCCTCCAGCAGTGCCGAGGCAAGGCGCATCTGGTTTTGCGCGGTCGGGGTGAAGTTGAACGCCTCGCGCGCCGCACGCAGCTCACGGCCCGGATCGAGCATCCGGCCGGCAGCAGCAACGGCTTTCCGTGCACCGACGTCGAGGCGTGAACTCGGCAGGTACACGGCGAAGAAATACACCAGACTACCCAGAAGTGGGAAAGAGAACAGGATCAGCAGCCAATACAATTCCCGCCCGCGGCGCACCGCATGCACGGCAAAAAAGATGGCAACCAGAATATGCAGACCCAGACCGAAAAACGGCATTTCTCTTTCTCCTATTAGTTGAAATTTCGATTATAGACGACCGTCCCGCAACGGTTCCAGATGAATGCTCAGGCCGCTTGCTGAAGTACGGATGGCGGTCGGCACGAACTGCACGCCGGCATAACGCAACTCATCCGGACGCCAGGTATAGATCGGCGTGTCACGCGCCAGGCTATCGGCAAGCAAGCGGGCAGCACCTGCCACCTGGCGCTGCGTGCGCTCATCCAGGCCGTCCAGCGTGAAGTCCTCCAGGCGCGCATCAGCCAGCATCACCGCATTGCGCGAAGGGTCGATATTCAGGCGCCCGGACAGCGAAAGGCTGCCGGTAAATTGCTGCCGCATCAGCGGCGACGAAACAGACAGCATGGCGCCAAGGGCGATCCGGTCGTTCGGCAAGGTGGAAAGCCGCGGCTGCTCCAGCCGCAGTTCAAAGACAGCCAGCGCACGGTGCTCGATCGGGAAGCGCTGGTCGATATTGCGTTGCAGGCGCGCCAGCGGGACTTCGTAATCGCGCGGTCCGGCAAAGCTTGCGCAGCCGGACAACAGCACGGCAGCGCCACCTCCTGCGGCTAACGCAGCAGCGGCAATGGCGCGCGTGGCGAGTCGTCTGTGTGGGGTCATTTCAGGCTCCTGTGTCATAGTCGCAGCAATGATAACGGGGATCGCATATGCCACCTGTAACCATTGGTATCGCTGGATGGGCTTTGCCGCGCGCTGACACGGACTTGTTCCCGCCGGCGAGTTTTGGGAGCAACCTGGCACGCTACGCCGCTGTGTTTGGTGCCGTCGAAGTCAATTCCTCGTTCTATCGCCCTCACCGGCCGGAAACCTACGCGCGCTGGGCCGATAGCGTGCCGGCCGGCTTCCGCTTTGCCGTCAAACTCCCGCGCTCCATCACGCATGAAAAGCGCTTGCAGGATGTCGGTGCTGACCTCGACCGCTTCGCATCCGAAGCCGGGGCGCTGGGCGAAAAGCTCGGGTGGATACTGGTGCAGACGCCGCCCAGCCTGCGCTTCGACCCAGCGGCGGTCGCAGCCCTCTTCACAGCCCTCGGCGAGCGCTTTGGCGGCAAGGAGCGCGGCAAGAGGCCAATACTTCTGGCCTGCGAGGCTCGCCACGGCACATGGTTTAGCGCCGAGGCAACGGCGCTGCTGCGCGAAATGGAAGTGATTCGGGTAGTAGCCGATCCGCCCGCTGGAGAACCGGGACCTTTCATACCGACACGCGATGACGCCGCCTACGTGCGCCTGCACGGCAGCCCGCTGATCTATCGCTCAAGCTACGAACCCGAGCGACTGGAGCAAGTCGCCGCCTGGCTGCGTAACCAGCGTGGCAACGCACTGGTCATCTTCGATAACACAATGTCAGGCACGCAGGTCAGGCAGGCTAGGCAGCTTTACGCCCTGCTCACCCATCGCGCGCCGGCTTCCTCTTTACCGCCGTGAGGATCGGGCCCGCAAAGTGGCCATTGCAGGCACAGTTGGCTAGATCGGCCAATTCCTGCTGAAATGCGCGCCCGCCTGCTGCCCCATACTATTTTTTCCCCTTCATCGGGTCATCATCCGGGTTCACATACGTGATATCAAACGGCCCCTCGCCGTGGATCTGGACGATGGTGTCGCCCTTCATGATCGCGTAATGGTTGGTCTTGGCCGGAATCGCCACAAAGTCCCCCGCATGGTGGGCCTTGGCCGCCTTTTCATCAAGCTTATCCCCCATGCCCAGCACCAGCGTCCCCTTGATCACGGTGACGTTTTCCATCATCGAATGCATATGCGGCGGCACCTTGTAGCCCGACTGGGCGTGCAAGCGCATGACAAACGGTCCCGCCTTGCTGGGGTCCCCCTGCAACACAGCCGCTTTGGCGCCTTTGGGCAAGGTGGGTGGGCCATCGCCCCATTTCATCTCATCGCCGAGATGCATAGCAGAAACAGGAATCAGACACCCAAAAGCAGCAGCGGCAAAGACAGCAGCCAGGGCGCGAGGCGTAATTCTGGACATGACAATCTCCTTTTAAAAAGGGTACTCCAGGTTTGATCATAGTCTGCATTTGCAAAAAAACCACTTGCCGCGGGCAGATTCAGTGTTATAGTTCACTACAACACCAGTTCATTAAATCACCAACACTGGAGGAAACCATGTATGTGGAATGAAAACCGCCCGATCTACCTGCAGTTGAAGGAGCGGGTCGTCGGCATGATGCTGGATGGCTTGCTCAAGCCCGGCGATGCCCTGCCCTCGGTGCGCCAGGTCGCGGCCGATTATCAATTGAACCCGATTACCGTCTCCCGTGCCTATCAGGAACTGGTCGACGAAACCTTGGTGGAAAAAAGAAGGGGATTAGGAATGTACGTTACCGATGGCGCTATTGATAAACTGCTGTCCACTGAACGCGAGCGCTTCATCCGCGAAGAATGGCCCGCAATGGTCGAACGCATCCGCCGCCTGGGCCTGGACATTGAACAACTGCTGCGCAGCACGAACGTGCCGCCACAAGGAGCCCCGGCATGACAGCGATCATCACCGCTAAAAACCTGAGCAAGCGTTACGGCACCACCAAGGCGCTGGATGACGCCAGCTTCCAGATCAACGCCGGCCGCATCGTCGGCCTGATCGGCCCAAACGGTTCCGGCAAAACCACCACCCTGAAAGCCATCCTCGGCCTGTCCCGCTTCGAAGGCGAGCTCAATGTGCTGGGCCTGGACCCGCGCCAGCAGCGCGATGAGCTGATGAAGGACGTCTGCTTCATCGCCGACGTCGCTATCCTGCCGCGCTGGCTGAAGGTAAAGGAGGCGATCAGCTTCTGCGAAGGCATCCACCCGCGCTTCAACCGCGAACGCGCGGAAAAGTACATCGCCAACACCAAGCTGTCGCCGGACATGAAAGTCAAGGCCATGTCCAAGGGCATGATCGTGCAACTGCACCTGGCGCTGGTGATGGCAATCGACGCCAAGCTGCTGGTGCTGGACGAACCGACTCTGGGCCTGGACATCCTGTACCGCAAGCAGTTCTACCACCAGTTGCTGGAAGATTACTTCGACGAGAACAAGACCATCCTGATCACCACGCACCAGATCGAGGAAGTCGAAAACATCCTGACCGACCTGATGTTTATCCGCGACGGCAAGATCACCCTCGCCGCCTCGATGGACGAAATCGGCGACCGCTATACCGAAGTGATGGTGCAGCCCGAGTACATGACCGCCGCCAGCGCCCTGCAGCCGCTGCACCAGCGCACGGTGTTCGGCAAGGCAGTGATGCTGTTCGACGGCGTCTCGCGCAAGCAGCTTGAAACGTTTGGCGAAACCCGTACCCCAAGCGTGGCCGACCTGTTCGTGGCCAGCATGCAAGGAGAATACCAATGAAAACAATGAAATGGCTGATGCAGCGCGAGTACTGGGAAAACAAGGGCATGCTGTTCTGGACCCCTGCCATCATCGCCGGCCTGATGGTGTCCTTCACCGCCGTGATGCTCATCATCGGCAACAATATGGAAATGCACTTCAACGGCGAAGGGCTGTCGCGCTTCCATGAAATGACCGCCGTGCAGCGGCACGAACTGGCCAACGGTGTCGGCGCAGCCTTCCCGATGATGGCTACGCCGCTGTATATCCTGATGAGCTTTGTGATCTTCTTCTACTGCCTGGGCGCGCTGTACGACGACCGCCGCGACCGCAGCATCCTGTTCTGGAAATCGCTGCCGGTATCGGACACCATTACCGTGCTGTCCAAGGTGGCGGTAGCAACTGTAGCCGCGCCGCTGATCGTGGCCACCATCGGCTTCGTGGCTTCGCTCGCCATCATGCTGATGACGTCCATCGCCCTCAGCTTCCACGGCGTGAACGTGTTCAGTGACCTGCTCTCTTCCACCAACCTGTGGCTTTCTCCGTTCCGCATGCTGTCGCTGATCCCGGTGTACTTGCTGTGGGCGCTGCCGACCGTGGGCTGGCTGCTGATGGTGTCGAGCTGGGCGCGCAACAAGGTATTCCTGTGGGCCGTGGGCACGCCGTTGATGACCGGTGCGCTGCTGGCCTGGGCCAACTACGCCTTCAAGCTGGGCATCAATATCGAATGGTTCTTCTCGCAGGTGGTGCTGCGACTGCTGGGCAGCGTGTTGCCAGGCGCCTGGTTCATGTTCGACAAGTCGGCGCGTGAGGCAATGCAGCATGCGCCCGGCATGCAGAACGACCCTGCCGGCCAGATCTCGGGCTTCTTCAACGAGGCGTACGGCTCGCTGGCCAGCCCGGCCCTGTGGGTTGGTGTCGTGGCGGGAGTGGGCATGATTGCCGTCGCGATCTGGATGCGTCGCTGGCGCGAAGAGAACTGAATGCGCTGATCTCTCGGTAGCTCCCACCTTCGCAGAGGCGAGCTACCGAACCCCGCACATCAAAAGCTGACTTCCTCCTGGCGCAACAGGTCCTCGATCACTTCCTGATTTTTTTTGCCGCTCACAAGCGCATAAATGCCGGTATAGAACGGAAGGCTTTTGATCGCATTTAACGCCGTGGCTTCTCCAAAAATTCCAGCCAAGGTCTTGTACTCCATATAGCAAACCAGCACGTGACTGTATGTCGACGATTCGTTGCCGGCTCCTTTTGGCTGCCGGGGATCGAGCCCAGGAAATTTCGCTTGCACAAGCGCAGTGGTTTCATCGGGCATGAACTTGGCGTTCAACACCATATTCCAGTGGAACTGCTCGTGCAATAAGCTACCGACAAGATAAATATCGTCATCAGGCATCGTTGTGCGTACACCTAAAGTAAGAACAGGATGGCTGTGTGGCGGCCACACGTCCTTATCAACTCTGATGTCCTTTGTGTACAGCCATTTCTCCAATTTGTATTGATCGACAAGCGCTTCTATCCGCGCCTTAAGCGCCAATTCCTGGGGAGCGTTGTGCACAGCGGCGACATTCAAGTTCTCCTTCGCGCTCGCTGCCGCCAGATTGAGCGCAGAAAGAACCGCGCAGAAGATGGCACTGCCTGTCAGTTTTTGGACTCTCATTTCAGCCCCTTGACACCAGCCGCCCAGCAAGCAACGAGCGCAATGTTCGACCGCTCGGCCCAAACGGTGATGAAGCACGCTCCCGGTATGGAAAGCCTTCCGTACAGGTCAGCGGCTTTTTCAACCAGACCTATGCCTCGCTGGCCAGCCCGGCGCCGCAGCAAGATATCCCTGTGAGCAATGGATGCCCGGCAGATGGCGGCTACCCTGCCCACCCCGACCTCGCCCCGGTTCAACAGTCGCTTCCAAGTTCTGTTTTACTTTCACCTTTGGGCATGGCCCCTCGATCCATGAGCGGTTTCACGACCGTATCCCGAAATCGATTGAAATCAGTCTTTGTGTCCCATCCCTCCATGGAGTAAAGTGGACCCATCAGTCAAGACACTTTGTCGCTTAGTTTAAGCTGTGCCCATTTCCAACGTCACAGCTGCACGGCGCTGCCCCGCAATACCAGAATTTTCCTGCTCGCCTTCACCATCGCCAAATTTATCTACGATCAGCGCACCGCCACCGATCCCCGACTTGTAGACGCTATCCGGCGTTTCATAACCCAGCGCCTGATGCGGGCGCTCCGCGTTGTAGAACGCAAAATACTGCGCCAGGCCGACCATCAGCTCCGCCATGTTGGCATACCCTTTCAGGTACACGTCCTCGTACTTCACGTTGCGCCACAGGCGCTCCACGAAGATGTTGTCCAGCGCCCGCCCGCGGCCGTCCATGCTGATCGCCACGCCTTCGCGTTTCAGCACACCAGTGAAGGCTGTGCTGGTGAACTGCGATCCCTGATCGCTGTTAAACACTTCAGGCCTGCCGTAGTGGCGCAGCGCATCCTCCAGGCAGTCCACGCAGAACGACGCGTCCATGCTGTTGCTGATGCGCCAGGACAGCACCTTGCGGCTGTACCAGTCAATCACCGCTACCAGGTAGGCGAAGCCCCGGGCCAGCCTGATATACGTCAGGTCTGTGCTCCACACCTGGTTTGGTCGCGTGACCGCCACGCCGCGCAGCAGATACGGATAAACCTTGTGCTCCGGATGCGGCTTGCTCGTCTCCGGCCCTGGCGCCATGCCGGCCAGACCCATTTCGCGCATCAGGCGCTGCACGCGCTTGCGATTGACGCAGTAACCACGCCTTCGTAGGAACACCACCATGCGCCGGCTGCCATAGAACGGCCGGTTCGTGTACTCCTCGTCGATCAGGCCTCGCAACTGGCTATCCTCTTCGGTCAGACTTTGCTCACGCACCGCAGCTTCCATTCGTCGATAGACCGAAGAGCGCGAAATGCTTGCCAGCTCGCACTGCATCGTCAGTGGCATCTCGTCGTCCCGCTCGATCCATCGCGCCCGCTCCGCCGGACTCATTCCCCTAGCTTTTTTTTAAGCCAATCCACCTGCATCTTCAACTTGCCAATCTCGCTATACAGCTTGTCCTCGGGGCTGCTTTCATCGACCGGCTTGGGACCGCGCTTGACGTCGAACAGTGCGCCGGCATTCTCCAGGATCTCTTTCTTCCACTGACCGACCAGCACAGGATGTACACCGTACTCCTGCGCGATTTCCGTGACCGTCTTAACCCCGCGCACCGCCTCCAGACCCACCTTGGCCTTGAATTCCGCCGTATGCACCCTGCGTTTTTTACCTTCACTCATTTGCTATCATCCTTTCGCGGACGACAGCTTAAACCACTGTCTCAATTTCGGGGACCACTATACTCCTCAAGAAGGCTCACAACTTGCAACGCTTGGCACTTTTGCACTCGACAACCCAGCTTTAACAAATATGGCGCCAGCCGACAACGATAACACCTTCCTGCAGCAGCTAAATGAGGACTGGCTTCGTATCGAATCCAAGCCCCACGTTAGCTGTGCATACGAAAAGAAACCGTACAAGGGCGCGGTAGTCGTAGGCTGGTCTAGTTCGACTCGTTTTTGTAGTGAGGTCCCACTGGCGATTGACGATGAGGACCATCTTGGCATCGCAAAACCTAATCGGGCACTGCATCCTTCGGTCGTTGCCTTGAAGAGAGCTCTCGTCAAGTATGCTTTACCCATACAAATGGAAGCTCAATTGGATACACCCGACTTTCAACAGAAGGACGATAGACTTCAATTCACGATGAACGCCGCACAGGGAAGCGCGCGCTTAATGAATCGAGGCCGTGCCACTTTGAAGTATTGGGTCGCAAACAAGTCCAGTCCATCGCTCTACATCGTTCCTGGCGAGAGCCCGCAATCCATTGGCGGAAATCAGATGCAGCAGGTTGATTTCCTCCTGCTTGCGGACGCGAATGATTCATCATATGACCTCACCCTAAAAACGGATCCTGAGCTACCGCAGGAGTTGAATGTGAAAGTTGTCGTGTCCAACCTGAATGAAATTCGAAGCCGCCATGCGTCCCAAGTGGCGCTGATGTTAAATAATGTAGAAGCGTTCTTGGCCGATCAAGAAACCGCTTCGGAGTTTGCGAAGCTCCCGGCGAATGATCCCAAGGCTATGAGCAAAATAGCAGAGGTCGCCTTCAATTCAGTAACAGCCTCAAATGCTGCTCTATCCGACTCGGCCAAGTGGGTTATCGTGGCAGATAGTCTCGCGACTGCCAGAATCGGCCGTGCTGCGGGGATTGCGATCAACAAAGCAGAAATGGGCGACGCGACGAATGCGGATTCGCTGCGAAATCTGCGCTCGAAGGTCGAAAAGCTCATTATTGATGAGGGTGTTAAAGCTGATGAAAAATCGAATCTCAAGAAGTTGTCTCCTGAAGATTTGAAAGCTGCCCAGCCTCCCCGATGGCTTCTTACGCCTGATTACGTCCAAGGAAGGGATAGGCTGATTCAACGTATGGCTGAATATCCTGCCACGCGGAATGCTGCTATCCCCATCAACCTGGATGTGGGCCACGCCGAAATCAAGCCTGCAGTTGAAAAATCCCTTACTTATGGGGGAATGAGCCAACGCATCGATAAACCACTCAACTCTTCAATGCAGGAGGGGGCGGGCAGACCGATTAAAATTCCCCTTACGAGAGAAAAACGTATTCTGGAAGAGAAAAAGACGCTCGACTTCACCAACCCCAATGCGGACCGTCAACTTGATGAACCGGACAAGCGGCTACAAAAGCCCGCGATGAACAGGCTGAATCGAGAATAGTCGGACTGCCGCGCGGCTGTGGCCTCTGGCAATTCTTACATGATCATGGGCGCATGCTGAGCGAACTTATTTAACCTATCAGCCCCGGCAGCCAGAAGAAGCGGCTGCGCTAGCCATTCCATCCCCATAGAACCAAAGGGCGTCAACCGGCCCGGCAAACGTAATGACGCCTAAAAATGGTACTCGGCCCGGACCATGGGCGTCTGCGCTAGGCTGCCCGGGACATTCGACGGATTACCGAATTTGTTGCGCCAGTATTGATACTCGAAGCCGGCCTTCAGCTTGCCCGGCTTCAGCCCCGCCGCAGCGCTGAAGTCATACATCACCTGCATATCGATGTTGGTCTCCGGCGCGGTAGGCCCGCCGAACTCATTGCGCCCCTTCTCGCCGATGTAATTCATATACCCTTCGAAAGACCAGCCGCTACCGAGGGGGATGCCCCAGGCCGCGTTCAGCATAGCGTGCGTGTCGTAGTGATAGCGCTTGGATACGCCGATCGGCTCATTGCTTTCCCACAGCGCCAGCAAGCTGATATTCAGGAAGCCCGGTACGTCCACCATCAAGGTCGGCCCGGCCACCAGCATCTGCTTGCGCGAGGCGTAGCCCTTGTCGTTCTTGTGGTTCCAGTCGAAGCCCACTGTGAAGCCAAAACCGCGCATGCCGGCGCCTTTGAATTCCCTGCCCGACAGCTTGCCGATATCGAGCGTGTGGCGGTACAGCAGATAGGTTTCAGTCGCGCGGCCGTCATTGCGATCGGACTTCAGGATGTCCAGGTTCATGTAATTGCTGCCGTATTGATAACCGCTGGCGTGCGTCAGGTTGATCACGCTCTTGCGGATGTCTTCCGGGTTGTACGGTTCGGCGAACCTGGTGCCAAAGCGGTAGCCGATGGAGTTGTCCATCCAGTCCAGGGCCAGGGCCGGCTGGGCGGCGCCAAGCGCCAGGGAGACAGCGGCAGCAGCGCGCGCCAGCGGTGCGAATCGGGTCATGCATCCTCCTGTTAGCGTAATTTCGGGGTGGCGTCGAGCTTGAACAGCCCGACCACTTCTTCCAATCGTGCGGCCTGTTCGCTGAGCGATTGCGCGGCGGCGGCGGCTTCTTCCACCAGCGCGGCATTTTGCTGCGTGGTGTTGTCCATCTGGGTGACAGCCTGGTTCACCTGGTCGATGCCCAGGCTTTGCTCCTGGCTCGCACTGGCAATTTCCTGCATCAGGCTCGCCACGTTCTGCACCAACTTGACGATGTCCTGCATCGCGGCGCCAGCCGAATCGGCCAGCTTGCCGCCGTCGGCTACCTGCTGCACGGATTCGGTGATCAGCTCCTTGATCTCTTTGGCCGCGGCAGCACTGCGCTGGGCCAGGTTGCGTACCTCGCTGGCGACAACGGCGAAGCCGCGTCCCTGCTCGCCGGCACGCGCCGCCTCGACGGCCGCATTCAGGGCCAGGATATTGGTCTGGAATGCGATACCGTCGATGACGCCGATGATGTCGGAGATCTTGTTCGAGCTGGCCGTGATCGAGGCCATCTTCTCAACCACCTGCCCTACCACGACGCCGCCGCGCTTGGCCGATTCGGCGGTACCGGCCACCAGCTTGTTGGCCTGTTCCGCGTTGGCCGTGTTGTTATGGACGGTCGACGTCAGTTCTTCCATCGCGGCTGCGGTTTCTTCCAGGTTCGATGCTTGCGCTTCCGTGCGGGCCGACAAATCCATATTGCCGCTGGCGATATCGCCCGTCGCGGCACCGATGGCGCGGCTGCTGTCGCGCACGCGCAGGATCGTGACGTTAAGTGATTCGACAAACTTGTTGAAGGCCGCCGCCAGCGCGCCCAGTTCGTCCCGCGACTGCACCGGCATGCGGCGCGTCAGGTCGCCGCCGCCGCTGGCGATGTCTTCCAGCAGTTCGGCCGCCTGCGCGACCGGCGATGCGATTGCACGGGCAATGACGAAGATCGCCAGCATGCCGATGCCGCCGCCAATGACGGCAGCAATCAGTGAAGTCATGGCGGCGCCGCGCGCGATACCTGCCAGCACTTCAGCTTCCGGCACCTGCGCGACCAGGTAGGCATTCAGCTCGGGGATGAAGGACGACGCCACCAGGTGTTCGCCATCGGTCGCTTTAAAGCTGTCGGCGACAAAGGCTTCCCCACCCAGCAGGCGCTTGGCCAGCGCTGGGCTCATGCCCGGCATCTCGGCCAGCGCATGCTTGCCGTCGACCAGTTTCGGGTCGCGGTGGATCAGGATCAGGCCATTGGCGCGCACCAGGTAGACGTAGCCGGACTGGCCCAGCTTGTAGTTGCGCACCGCTTCCGCCAGCGCATTGACGGACAGGCCAAGGCCGGCGACCGCCTGCTTGCCGGCAGCCGTTTGCACGCGGGTATTGATGAACAACATATAAGTGTCGGCGCTGACGTCCTTGTCGATGTCGAGCGCATAAGCCGAGCTGCCGGACAGGAAGCCATAGAACCACTGGTCGCTGGCAGCCTTCTCGTTCAGCGTGCGGTCGTACCCCTTGTCGGTGAAGTATTTGCCGGTGGAGCGCGAGACCCAGAATACGGTGGCGGCATTGTTCTTGGCCTTGAGGTTCTTCGCCTCGGTCGTCCACGCGCTTAAGCCCTCGTCCGGCACGCCCGCTTCCTCCCAGGCATGCAGGAAGGTGTTGTTGGCCAGCGTTTGCGAGACCGCCAGCGGGGTTGCGATCTGGCGCAGCACGTCGTTGCGGATGGCCGCTACCTGGGCGGGAAGTTCCTGCCGCAGCACGCGCTCGCGCGCTGCCTGGCTGGTCTTCATGATGCTGAGGGTGGAGGAAATGATGATGAACAGCAGAAGGGTCAAGCCCATGCTGAGAAGAAGCTTGTGCCGGATGGACAAGCGGTGCAGCAATTCCATTCGATCTCCCGGGGTATTGATATTGTGCGTCCAGCATATCAACGCCCGGGAGCCGCCACAATCAATCCAAACGAATATGGCGGATTCTCACAACAGCTACTGCTACTCGATTACTGCCCGCAATTCGGCAACTTGCGCTGCCAGGGCCGCCACCTCTTCACGCAGCGCTGCCACTTCCTGTTCCAGTTGCGTCACGCGGTCGGAACGGCTGCCGCCGCCCTCGCCTGCGCTGCTAGCGCTGCCGCCGTAGGCGCCTGCCGTGGCATCGCGCGCCAGTGCTTCTTCTCCGCCTAGCAGTTGGCCGTAACGCGGTTCGCGCGAACCTGGCGCCAACGGCAGTTTCTGCACCAGCGGTGGATACTTATCAATCAGGAATTGCAGGCCTGTTTCAACTTCGGCCACCGATTTGAATTCGTGCAGGCGGCCGGTGCGGGTGCGGATTTCGCCGGCCGTTTGCGGGCCGCGCAGCATCAGGATGGTCAGGATTGCCAGCTTGTCCTGCTCCAGCGTCCACTTCATGCGCATGCGGTGCTCGTACTTGACCACGCGCGCGCCGGACTGGCTGACGGTGCCCACCAGCTTGCGCTCGCCGAGGCGGGCCAGCACGTCGGCAACGGTTTCTTCGCTGATCTGCATGACCGGCTCACGGCTGGAGAGCTGGTTGCAGCCGTTGGTCAGCGCGTTGAGCGACAGCGGGTAGTTATCAGGCGTCAGGCCTTCTTTTTCGGCCAGTACCGCAAGCACGCGGATTTCAAACGGGTCCAATACTTCGTCCATGGTTTCTCCTTATTCGACCAGTTTGTTGAGTTCTGCGGAATCGAGTTTGTCGCATGGCTTGAGGTCCGGGCAGGCCAGGCCCGCCGCCTTCATCGCTGCCGACAGGCGCTCGATTTGTTCTTCCTGCGCCACCGCGTGCGTGATCAGGCTATGCAAGGCCTTCGACAGCGGATCGTCGCCGTTGGCGGTTACGCCGTATGCGGAGAAGAAGCGCGAGGATGGCAATGGAACCTGTTCTTTTTGGACCAGGTGGGCCGGGTTGCCGACGGCAGTGGCGCCGGCAGGTACTGGCTTCAGCACCACGGCGTTGGAACCGACCTTGGCGTATTCGCCGACTGTGAAGCCGCCCAACACCTTGGCGCCGGCGCCGATGATGACGCCGCGCTCCAGCGTGGGGTGACGCTTGGCGCCTGCATGCAGCGAGGTGCCGCCCAGCGTGACGCCCTGGTAGATGGTGCAGTCGTCGCCGACCTCCGCGGTTTCGCCGATCACTACGCCGAAGCCGTGGTCGATGAAGACCCGGCGGCCAATGGTGGCGCCGGGGTGGATTTCGATGCCGGTGATGATGCGGGCCAGGTAGGAGATGAAGCGGCCTGGCCATTTCAGGCCGTGGGTCCAGCACCAGTGCGCCCAGCGGTGCATGACGATGGCTTGCAGGCCGGGGTAACAGGTCAGCACCTCCCAGCCATTGCGAGCTGCGGGGTCGCGCTCGATGATGCTGCGGATGTCGTCGCGGAGGTGGTCAAACATGGTGGTGCTTTGATGGGGTGTTGTTCAGGCAAATATCATAGCGCATATGACTTTTGCTTGCTGGCTGCCAACCCGGCAAACCTGGGTCAGACCCAAGGGTCTGACCCGGACTTACGGGGTTTAGGCTTCGCGGGCAATACGCTGGCGGCGCGCTTCGTACAGGCAGACGCCGGAAGCAACGGAAACGTTCAGCGACTCCACCGAGCCGAACATCGGAATCGACACCAGCACATCGCAGGTCTCGCGTGTCAGGCGACGCATGCCCTCGCCTTCCGAGCCCATGACGATCGCGGTTGGGCCGCTGTAATCGCCTTCATACAAGGTCTTGTCGCCGTCATCGGAAGTACCGATCAGCCAGATATCGCGTTCTTTCAGCTCGCGCAGTGTACGCGCCAGGTTGGTCACGGTAATGAACGGCACCGATTCGGCCGCGCCCGATGCCACCTTGGCCGCAGTCGCGTTCAGGCCTACCGAGCGATCCTTCGGCGCGATTACCGCATGCGCACCGGCGCCATCGGCCACACGCAGGCAGGCGCCCAGGTTATGCGGATCGGTAATGCCATCCAGGACCAGCAGCAGCGGCGGGCCCTCCACCGCATCCAGCAGTTCATCCAGGTTGCGCGCCAGCGCCAGCTGGGAGGCAAACGCGATCACGCCCTGGTGGCGCCGGGTGCCGACTATCTTGTCGAGGCGCTCGGATTCCACCGGCATCACGCGCACGCCGGCCGCCTTGGCGTGGGCGATCAGGTCTTTCATGCGGCGGTCGTCGCGGGCTTGGTCGAAGAATATCTCTTCAACGCTGGAAGCTTCGTGGCGCAGGCGCGAGGTAACGGCGTGGAAGCCGAAAATCATTTTGTTCTTGGACATCGTAGTTCTCAAAATAGTTCCGGCGCCGAAGCGCCGGACGGGTGCTTATCGTTTTTTCTTAGGCTTTGCAGCCTTGGTCACGGCCTTGGCCGTGGTTTTCGGCTTGGCCCTGGACTTTGGCTTGGCCGCCTTGCGCGCGGCGGGAGCCGGCGGGGCGTAAGCCGAGGAAGCTGCGCCACGCTTGGACGTTGAACGCCCTGGAGCGCGGGTCGGTGCTTCCTCGCGCGACGAGATCGACGGTTCGGCGCCACGTGCCGCCGCCTTGCGCTTGCGAGCCACGGCCTGCTTGTCGCCTTCGTCATCGAAGCTGTCGAAATCGCCAAGCGACCCCACCAGGCCGCCGCCTTTGCGGGAGCCCTTCTTGCTTTGCGGCGGGAGTGTGGAGATTTCGCTGTCAGCCAGGCGCAGGTCGATCTTGCGCGACTCCAGGTCGACACGCACCACCTGCACGTTCACGCGACCGGTCAGCTGGTAGCGCTTTCCGGTGCGTTGGCCGCGCAGCTCATGGCGAGCATCGTCGTACTCGAAGAAGTCCGTGCCCAGGTCGGTAATGTGCACCAGGCCTTCCACGAACAGCTGATCCAGCTGCACGAAGATGCCGAAATTCGTCACCCCGGTGATGATGCCACTGAACTCTTCGCCGAGCTTGTCCTGCATGAAGTAGCATTTGAGCCAAGCTTCCACGTCGCGCGAAGCCTCGTCGGCCCGGCGCTCGTTGGCCGAGCAGTGCACACCAAGCGCGTCCCAGATAGAGTGATCGCCCTTGGTTTTCTGCTCCTTGCCTTCCTGCTTGTCCTTCAAAGCCTGCCGGCGTTGCGCGTTCGAGATAGTGGTGTTCAGCACCGACTTGTCGGCGATCTTCGGCTCATACTTCTTGCCCGCCAAAATCGCCTTGATGGCGCGGTGGGTCAGCAAGTCCGGATAGCGGCGGATCGGGCTGGTGAAGTGGGCATACGCCTCATACGCCAGGCCGAAGTGGCCGATATTGTCAGGGCTGTAGACCGCCTGCTGCATGGAGCGCAGGAGCATGGTCTGCAGCAGTTGCGCGTCCGGACGCTCCTTGATCTTCTTCATCAGGTCGGCGTAGTCGCGCGCTACCGGCGTATCGCCGCCGCCCAGCGACAGGCCGAGCTGCTTGAGGAAGTCGCGCACCTGGGTCAGCTTTTCCTTGGTCGGTCCGGCGTGGATGCGGTAGGTGCCTGGGTGCTTGTGGCGCAGCAGCAGGTCCGCCGCGCACACGTTGGCCGCCAGCATGCACTCTTCGATCAGCTTGTGCGCATCGTTGCGGGTGCGCGGGATGATCTTCTCGATCTTGCCGGCCGGGTTGCAGACGATGTAGGTCTCGGTAGTCTCGAAATCGATCGCACCACGTTCCTGGCGCGACTTCTGCAGCGCGTGGTAGACGTCGTACAGGTTTTGCAGGTGCGGCACGATCTCCGCGCGGCGCGCGGCTTCCGGTCCCTTGGTGTTGCCAAGGATGGCCGCTACTTCTGTATAGGTCAGGCGCGCAGCCGAGTGGATCACGGCCGGATAGAACTGGTAAGCCTTCAACTCGCCTTGCGCGGTAATCACGGCATCGCATACCAGGGTCAGGCGGTCGACGCGCGGGTTCAGCGAGCACAGGCCGTTGGACAGCTTCTCCGGCAGCATCGGGATCACGCGGCGCGGGAAATAGACCGATGTACTGCGCTCGATGGCGTCGCCATCCAGGCCGTCGTTCGGCTTCACGTAGTGCGACACGTCGGCAATCGCCACGATCAGGCGGAAGGCCTTGCTGCGGCCCACTTTCACCGGCTCGCAATAGACGGCATCGTCGAAGTCGCGCGCGTCTTCGCCGTCAATGGTCACCAGCGGCACGTCGCGCAGGTCGACGCGTTCGCCCCAATCGGCTTCGTGCACCACGTCGGGCAGCCTGGCAGCCTGCTTCAGCGCCGCGTCCGAGAAAATATGCGGCACGCCGAACTTGCGCACGGCAATTTCGATTTCCATGCCCGGGTCGTCCATGTCGCCCAGCACTTCGACGATCTTGCCCGATGGCTGCTTGAAGCGGCCGGGCTGCTCGGTCAGCTCCACGCTGACGATCTGGCCCGACTTGGCTTTGCCGACGGCGCCCTGCACCAGGATGTCCTGGCTGATGCGCTTGTCTTCCGGCGCCACTACCCACGCGCCGTTTTCCTTCAGCAGGCGGCCGATGATATGGGTGGTGCCGCGCTGGACCACTTCGACAATGGTGCCTTCCGGGCGGCCGCGGCGGTCGTAGCCGGTGATGCGGCCCAGCACCTTGTCGCCGTGCAGCACCTTCTGCATCTCGCGCTCTGCCAGGAACAGGTCTTCGCCCGGTTCGTCAGGAATCAGGAAGCCGTAGCCGTCGCGGTGGCTGGACACGCGACCGGCAATGAATTCGGAATGGTCCGCCAGTACGTAGAAGCCACTGGTATCGGAACGGATCTGGCCGTCGCGCTCCATCGCATTCAAGCGGCGCGTCAGGACGGCTTGGGAATCGGCTTTGACTTTGAGCGACAGCGCCAACGTGCGCAAGTCGAGCGGCGCTTTGGCGCTGCGGAAGATGCCGAGAATCTCTTCGCGGCTAGGAATGGTATGAGTGGAGTTCAAAAGTTCTTCAGTAATCTTATTATTGGTGGTTAGTGTAACAGGAAGGACCGTGCACAAAAATCTTTCGCAGGCCCTTTGACATCGGCAGAGTTTCCTCTATAATTCTGGCTCTCGCAGCGATGCGGGAATGGCGAGTCGATGTGCAGCGTGGAATGAAAGTTCATCTGGCGCAAAACTCTCCAAAGCAGTATGATAGCAGATGTTGTTGCTAATGCCCACGTGGCGGAATTGGTAGACGCGCATGGTTCAGGTCCATGTGCCGCGAGGTGTGGGGGTTCGAGTCCCTCCGTGGGCACCAAACTACCGCAGAAAGCCGTTGAGTAATCAACGGCTTTTTTGTTTTCCGGCGTCGAGTTTCTTGACGTTCCTGCCTTCCCGACTGTCGCGCGCCACGCGCTGGCGGCGGCGCGCATACTTCTTGCGGCATCCTCCCTACCCCACCAATCTGTAGGAGACCGCCATGAAAACATTGCTCGCCAGCCTTTTGCTGGCTGCCAGCACCGCATCAGCAGCGCCAGTTTTCAACTTCAACTACATCGCCGGCACCTCACTCCAGGCACAGCAGGGATTCCAGGCCGCGGCCGCACGCTGGTCAAATTTGCTCAACGATAATGTGACGATAAATTTGACGGTCGGCTTTAACTCCCTCGGCGGCGGCATACTTGGGCAGGCAGCCTCCGCGGAGGATTTCCACACCTATGCTTCAGTCCGCAATGCGCTAGCGGCCGACGCCACCTCCGCCGCTGATGCCACGGCAGTGGCCCACCTGCCAGGCGGCTCGACCTTCGGCATGCTGATCAACCGCACCGCCAACAGTCCGAACGGAGCCGGCAGCGCCCTGCCCTACGTCGACAATGATGGCGACGCCAACAACCAGATCCTTTCCATCACCAACGCCGAAGCGAAAGCCATAGGCTTGGCCGTTACGCCGCAAACCCTGTCCGGCTGCATCGGCAACTGCGATGGCTTCATCCAGTTCAACAGCGATTTCAATTTCGACTTCAACCCCAATAACGGCACGGACGCCAACGCCTTCGACTTTGTCGGCGTGGCCGCGCACGAGATCGGCCACGTGCTGGGCTTTATCAGCGGCGTCGACATCCTGGACGGCAATTCACCGCCCTACAACGGCCCGTTCAACGACAACCTGTTCACCTACGTCTCCACGCTCGACCTGTTCCGCTACTCCACCATGAGCGCAGCGCATGGCGTGATCGACTGGACCGCCGACAACCGGGCGAAATATTTCTCGCTCGACGGCAGCACCGTTGGACCGGAATTCTCCACTGGCGAAAACTTCGGCGATGGCCGCCAGGCCAGCCACTGGAAGGACAACCTGTTCATCGGCCTGATGGACCCGACTGCCGGCCTCGGCGAAACCCTGCAGATTACCGGTAACGACATTACTGCGATGGACGCCATCGGCTGGAACGTGGCCGCCATTCCCGAGCCGTCGGGCTGGGCCATGCTGGGCGCCGGCCTGATGCTGCTCGCCGCGCGCCAGCGTGGCCGTTCCAACAAGCTTTCATAAATGTCTTGACGGGTGGGCATCCGGCCATTACTATGCGTGCCTCGTTGCAGAACAATGCGACAATGCCCACGTGGCGGAATTGGTAGACGCGCATGGTTCAGGTCCATGTGCCGCGAGGTGTGGGGGTTCGAGTCCCTCCGTGGGCACCAAACTACCGCAGAAAGCCGTTGAGTAATCAACGGCTTTTTTGTTTTCAAGCCAGGCTAAGCCTGCACGGCCTCGGCACGCAAGGCCGCCTGCACCGCCGGACGCGAACCGACCCGCCTCATATACTGCGATAGCGCCTGCCACCGGTTGACGTCAATTGCAAAGAATTTGCACCAGCTAACAACAGTGAAGAGGTAAGCGTCTGCCACACTGAATGTGGCGCCGAGAAGATAGTCCTGTTGTCCCAACTTAGCTTCCAGCAACGCAAAGCGCGTGAACAATTTTTCACGAAAATACGCCTTGGCCTCCTCGGGCAGCTCGCCGTTGAATAAAGGTGCCGCGCCTGCGTGGATCTCGCTGGCGATGAAATTTAGCATTTCCTGGAGGCGCACGCGTTCCCAGCTTCCCATCTGCGGCGCCAGGCCGCTGGCCGGCTGGAGGTCAGCCAGGTACTGCACGATCGCCGGCCCTTCGGTCAAAACCTGACCATTCTCCAGTAGAAGGGCCGCCACATAGCCCTTGGGGTTGATGGAACGAAAATCGCGGCCATCGGCTGTTTGCTTGGTCTTGTTGTCGACCCGGACCAGCTCAAACGGCAAGCCGAGTTCGCGAAGGACAATGTGCGGCGACAGCGAGCAGGTATATGGGGCGTAATACAGCTTCATGAATACTCCGGTAAGAAAGTGAAACCATCGGTGCGCAAGTCGCGCAACGCCAAGTCTGCTGGCTGGCCGAGGCGCTGTACAATTAATGATTGACTTCCACAGTATTAGCCCAGCTACTGCCACTCATGATGAATTTGCTGCACTGGCGTCTTCTGGTTGCCGTAGCCGACGCCGGCAATATCTCGCGCGGCGCCGAGCGTGCAGGCATTACCCAGTCCGGCGCCAGCCAGGCTATCGCCCAACTGGAAGCCTCGCTCGGATTCCAAGTCTTCGTCCGCGAGCGACGGCACGTTGCCGTCACCGAACTGGGCGCGGCTGTCATCGGGCACGCCCGCGGCATGCTGCACCAGCTGGATGCGATCAAAGCATTGGCGGACGACAGCCGTGGCCTGAAGGGCGCGCGCATCCGTCTGGGCAGCTTCCCTTCAGTGATTTCGAAGCTGCTGCCACGCCTGTTGCGCGACTTCCAGCACCGGCACCCCGGCGTTGAAGTGGTCGCGCTTGAAGGTACCGATGAAGAAGTGGAAGACTGGCTCGCCACTAGCGCGGTGGACCTGGGCGTGGTGCTCAACCCTGCCCCCGCCCGCAATGCCGTGATTTTGGGGCGCGACGCATGGGTCGCCGTATTGCCAGGCCATCACCCGCTGGCCCGTCGTGCAAGCGAACCAGGCATCGGCCTGGATGAACTTGCCGCAGAACCGTTCATCCTTGCGACAGGAGGATGTGCCGTGAACGGACAAAGCCTGGTCGCCCAGGCCGGACTGTCCCTGTCTGACGTTCGCGTCACCGTGCGCGACTGGGCCAGCGCTTTCGTCCTTGTGCGCGAAGGTTTGGGGGTGGCGCTAGTACCGGAATCGACGCTACCCGAGGACCAGCGCGGCGTTCGCGTGATGCAGCTGGCGCAACCAATCCACCGTGAATTCGGCTTGGTTTGTTCGGAAGCCGGCAAGTCCTCGCGTCCGGTGCAGCTTCTGCTGAATGGCAAAATTGCCTAGAATTATCAAATATCGCTTGACCGAACCAGCTTCGACCATTATTATGCGTGCCTCTGTTGCACACAACATCGCAACAGAGAGTTGAAGAAGTTAGCGCCCACGTGGCGGAATTGGTAGACGCGCATGGTTCAGGTCCATGTGCCGCGAGGTGTGGGGGTTCGAGTCCCTCCGTGGGCACCAAACGCTACCTTCTGAGACAAATGCAGTACCAGTGCCCACGTGGCGGAATTGGTAGACGCGCATGGTTCAGGTCCATGTGCCGCGAGGTGTGGGGGTTCGAGTCCCTCCGTGGGCACCAAGAATTCCGCAAAAAAGCCCTTCTGCACTGAGCGCGATCTAGAGCGCGTTCAGGCTGAAGGGCTTTTTTCATTTACGCGTTCAGTGCTGCTTCCACTGCTTGCGACAGGCTGCGGGTTGGCCGGCCGATCAGCCTCTCCAGCGCTTTCCCATCATCGAACAAACCGCCGCGTGCCGAGCCGGCATCCGAATCGGCCAGCAGTTCAGGCCAAGGTGCAGGTACGCCGACGCCAGCCAGCACGTTCGCAAACTCCGCCGGCGGCACATCGCGGTACACGGCAGCCTTGCCGGACTGGCGCGCTGCCTCTGCGGCCAGTTCCGCCAGCGTGAACGAGGTGCTACCGGCCAGTTCATACACCGGCTGCGGGGCTTCCGTCGTCAGCACGGCCACCGCGGCAGCCGCATAGTCGGCGCGCGCGGCTGCCGAAATGCGGCCCTCGCCTGCGCTACCCACCAGTTCGCCCCATTGCACGGCACCCTGGATGCGGCTATTGAAGTTCTCGACATACCAGCCATTGCGCAGGAAAGAATACGCCAGGCCGCTGGCGCGGATCGCTGCTTCCGTGGCGACGTGCTCCTCGGCCAGGCGCAGCGGCGAGCTGTCTGCGCGCAGGATGCTGGTGTAAGCCAGCAGCTTTACACCGGCACGCTTTGCCGCGTCGACCACGGCACGGTGCTGCGCCGTGCGTTTGCCTACTTCGTTTGCCGAGACCAGCAGCACGCGGTCGGCGCCTGCCAGCGCCGCATCCAGGCTGGCCGGATCTTCATAATCGGCACGACGCACCTGCACGCCACGCGCCGCCAGGTGCGCCACCTTGGCCGGATCACGCACAGCTGCCGCGATTTGTGCTGCCGGCACCTTGTCCAGCAAGCCTTCCACCACCAATTGACCCAATGCGCCCGAGGCGCCAGTGACGACGATCATGTTTTTCTCCTTGGTTGAAAACGATGTAGGGCTATAATAGGATCAACACTAACTTTTCGTAAGTACGTACTTTTTGGTAAGTATGGAAAAAACTTCAAAATCTTTGCGGGCTTCGCTGTCCCGCCGCTCGGCAAGACCGGGCAATGTGCTGGCGCCAGCGTGTCCGTCACGGGCGGTGTTGAGCCACGTCACCAGCCGCTGGGGCGTCCTGGTGCTGGTGGTCCTCCTGGGCGGCATGCACCGCTTCAGCCAGTTGCGCAAGGAAGTAGGCGGGGTCAGCGAGAAAATGCTGGCGCAAACCCTGGTTGCGCTCGAGGGTGACGGCTTCGTGCTGCGCACTGCCCTGCCCGTGATTCCGCCCCATGTCGAGTACAGCCTGACGCCGCTGGGCCGCGAAGTCGCTGAGCGGCTGGAAGTCCTGGTCGACTGGATTGAGGACAACCTGCCACGCATCCTCGTTCCGCAGGTCGAGGCCGAGTCCAGCTTGTAATACACTGGCGGCGTGGAACCGAACAAAACCGTCCTCGTGGCAACCGGCGCCAGTCTCGACGTGGCGGCGCTGGAGCTGGCGCTCGCCCGGCACGACTACCGCGTCGAATCGGTCGTCAGCGGCCAGCACGCCCTGGAGGTGGCTTCCGCCGGTGGCGTGGTGCTGGTGCTGCTGGATACCGCGCTGGCCGGCGGCGCCGCGCTGGAATTGACCGGCAGGCTGACCCAGGCCGACGCCAGCCGCCGCATTCCGGTGCTGCTCATGTCGCATCGCCCGTCGAACGACGAGAAGGAGCGCGCCGCCCGCGCCGGCGCCGACGGCTACTTCACCCTGCCCCTGGCCACCACCAGCGTGGTTGATCATGTGCTGTTCGCGCTGCAGGGCCAGCGCATCGGCGGCTTCGACCTCGAAGTGAACTACCACATGATGGCGGCCGCCTCGCCGGATGCGGTGGTGCTGGTCGACATGGACAGCGGCCGCCCGGTCGACCTGAATCATCGCGCCGAACAACTGCTTGGCCGCAGCGCACTGGAATTGCTGACCGCCCCGTTTTCCGCCTTCTGCGACCCGCTGGAAATGAACGCGATGATGCAAAGCGTGCTGGCCGGCGAGCTGCGCGTGCACCGCATTACCTTCCGCCACAGCAGCGGGCGCGCGGTCGAATGCAACGCGCGGGGCGTGCGGATCGCCAAGCCTGGCCGGCGCCTGTTCCATATCCGCTTGGTGGACGTCACCGGCACGCAGCGCGCAGACGAACTGCGCGTCGGCCAGGAACAGCTGCTGGAGATGATGGCGCGCGGCGTGCCGCTGGAAGACACGCTGCACAAGCTGGTGCAACTGGTCGAGTCGCAATCGCCCGGCGTGCTGTGCTCCGTCATGCTGCTCGACGACGACGGCGTGCATATGCGTTGCGCCTGCTGTCCCAGCCTGCCCGCCTCGTATGCCGCGCTGCTGGAAGGCATGGCAATCGGCCCCGGCGTGGGTTCCTGCGGTACCGCCATGCACCGCCGCGAGGCCGTCGTGGTATCGGATATCGAACACGACCCGCTGTGGACGCCATATCTGGACTTGATCCGGGACTACGGCTTGCGCGCCTGCTGGTCCATGCCGATCATGCAGGACGAGGACACCGTGCTCGGCTCCTTCGCCATGTATTACCGCACCGTGCGCCATCCAGACCCGGAAGAACAGCGCCTGATCGGCGTCGCCAGCCACCTGGCCAGCATCGCCATCGAGCGCGCGCAGCGCGAGGCGGAATTGGCACGCCACCGCAGCCACCTGGAAGAACTGGTCGAAGCCCGCACCGCCGAACTGTCGCGCGCCAAGCTGCATGCGGAACTGACCAGCGAAGAACTGCAAGCGGCGCTGGAAAACCTCAGCATGACGCAGGATGAACTGGTGCGGCGCGACAAGCTGGCCGCCCTCGGCTCGCTGGTGGCAGGCGTGGCGCATGAGCTGAACACGCCGATCGGCAACAGCCTGATTACCGCCACCACGCTGGCCGACCACACGGCAGCCTTGAGCAGCCAGGTCGATGCCGGCATCCGCCGCTCGGAACTGGATGCCTACCTGGAGCGCGCACGCGAAGCGGGCGACATCATCCAACGCAACCTGCAGCGCGCCGCCAACCTGGTGGGCAGCTTCAAGCAGATCGCCGTCGAAACCACCGACGCCCAGCGCCAGCATTTCTTCCTCGACCAGCTCCTGCAGGAAATGCTGGCGCCGCTGTGGGCCAGCCTGCCGCAGCCGCGCCCCAGCCTGGTGCTGGACGTGGTGCCTGGCCTGCAGCTGGACAGCTATCCGATCCCGCTTGGCCAGGCCATCAGGCACCTGGTCGACAACTGCATCGTGCACGCCTTTAGCGCCCCGGCAAGCGGCGAGCCAACAGTCACCATCAGCGCCAGCGCCGAGGGCTGCGACGTGCTGCTGTCGGTGGCTGACAACGGCGTCGGCATTGCGCCCGATCACCTGCACCGCGTGTTCGATCCTTTCTACACCACGCGGCTTGGCGCCGGGCAGTCGGGCCTGGGGCTGTACATCACGCACAATATCGTGACCGGCGTCCTGGCAGGCCATATCGACGTGGTCAGCACGCCCGGCCAGGGCGCCACCTTCACCATGCGCCTTCCGGCGACAGCTCCGCTATGAAACGACACCTCGCCATCCTGTTGATCGCTGTCACCTCAGCCGGCATCGCCAGCGCCCGCCCGGCCTGGTGGTACCTGTACCAGAGCCGTATCGACGGCCAGCGCGCCTGCTCGCAGATCCCGCTGGGCGAAGGCTGGCTACAAATGGCCGGGCCGTTTAAAGATGCCCATTGCGAAAAGTTGGTGCGTAATAAATAATGAAGTCAAAGCAAGAAGCAACGCCATCCCACCTCGACAAGGAGACCGTATGTTTCAAAATCCCGAGCAGTTCGCCAACGCCACCAAGACGCTGTTTGAGTTCCAACTGGAGACCTTCAACACCCTGACCAACCGCGCCATGCAGGGCGTGGAACAGGCGGTGGCCCTGAACATCTCCACGGCGAAAAAAGCGCTGGATGACCAGATCGAGGCGGGCCGCAAAGTCAACGCCTCGGCCACGCCCCAGGAAGCGCTGGATGTGATCAACGCCCGCCTGCAACCCGGCATGGCCGCCACCAACGCCTATAACCAGCAACTGGGCGCCCTGCTGAGCGAAATGTCGAACGACTTCCACAGGGCGGCCGATGCCCACCTGGCCGAGGCCAAATCCAACCTGAGCGCCCTGATTTACGACGTGACCAAGAACGTGCGCCCCGGCTCGGACAATGCGGTGGAGATTGTCAAAAACGCCATTGAAAACGCCTTCAAAGGCTATGAACAGGTAACGCAGGCCACGCGCGACGCCGTCACCGCCTTTGAGCAGCAGGTCGAGAAAGCCAACGCTGCCAGCAAGAAGGGCTGACAATACAGGCGGTGGCGCGTTATACTGTATATAAATACAGTTTTCGCGTCGCCTCGCCTGCATGAACCAAGTCCTTGAAAATCCGTTCTACTACCTGGAAAACTTCCACCAGGTCCTGCATTGGATTGGCGAGCGCTATAGCGACCTGTTGACGGACGAGGAAGCGCAGTTCCTCGCCCGCTTCCCCTCCGTGCCCCGGCCATCGCGCGCGCTGTTCGTGCGCATGGTGATGCGCAAGGGGGAGCTGTTTCGCGCCTCCAGGTTGAACTACCCCGAGATTGGCTGTTCCATCGCCGCCGTCGGTCCACTGGTCGAGCAAGGCTGGGTGGTGCAAGACCCCGAGCTGTCGCTGGACGAGCTGTTCGACCTGCTGCAAAAGCCCGAGATCACCCGTGTGTTCGCCCTCAGCGGCGCCGAACGTGGCGCACGCAAGGCCGACCAATTGGCCGCCCTGCGCGAGCGCCACGAAGGCAGCCACCGCTTCACGTCCTGGTATGCCGACGCCGGCGACCAGGTCTACCACATCCTGTCGAAGCCCCTGTGCGACCGCCTGCGCCTGATCTTCTTCGGTAACTTCCACCAGGACTGGTCGGAATTCGTATTGTCCAACCTGGGCATCTACCGCTACGAAAAAGTCGAATTCTCGCCCGCCGCACGCGGTTTCCGCTCGCGCCGCGACATCGACGACTACCTGGCGCTGCACGCCTGCCGCGAGCGATTCGCGGAAGGCGAAGACCCGCTGCAGTTGGCGCGCGAGCTGCCCGTGCCGGCCGACGACAACGAATGGCTGCATAGCCGCCGCCAGAAAATGTTGTTCCAGTTCGGCCTGCAGCTGGAAAAACTGGGCAACTGGGCCGCCGCCTTCGACCTGTACGAACAATGCGCCTATCCCGGCGCCCGCGCGCGCGCCATCCGCGTGCTGGAAAAAGACGAGCGAATCGGCTTGGCCTACGAATGGCTGCAGCGCGCACAAGCGGCGCCCGAAAGCGAAGCCGAACGCCAGCAACTGCTGCGCATGGCGCCGCGCCTGCGCCGCAAGCTTGGCCATATGCGCGAGCCGGCGCACAAGCCAACGCCGGTCGAACGCATCGACCTGGTGCTGCCGATGCCGGCGGAAGAATGGTGGGTGGAAGGCGTGGTGCGCGATCACCTGTGGCAAGACGAAGCGCCCTGCTTCTACGTCGAGAACGCGCTGGCCAATTCCCTGTTTGGCCTGCTGTGCTGGGACGCGGTATTCGCCGCGATTCCGGGCGCCTTCTTCCATCCCTTCCACCACGGTCCGGCCGATTTGCATAGCGCCGACTTCCAGCGCCGCCGCGCCTCGCTGTTCCAGGCCTGCTTCGAGCGCTTGGACGATGGCAGCTACCGCGACGCGATCCGCGTCAATTTCGCCGCCAAGGCCGGCCTGCAATCGCCCTTCGTCTACTGGGACGCGATCGACGAAGAACTGCTCGGCCTCGCGCTGGACTGCATCCCCGCCGCGCATTTGAAGCTGTGGTTCGAGCGCATCCTGCTCGACATCAAGGCCAACCGCAGCGGTTTTCCTGACCTGATCCGATTCTGGCCTGCGGAACAACGCTACCAGATGGTGGAAGTCAAGGGCCCGGGCGACCGCCTGCAGGACAACCAGCTGCGCTGGATCGACTATTGCGCCGAGCATGGCATGCCGGTCTCCGTGTGCTACCTGGCGTGGCAAGAATGAACTACACCATTGCCGTCCGCGCACTGTGCGAATTCACCGCCAAGCAAGGCGATCTTGACCTGCGTTTCACCCCGACACCGACCGCGCAGGAAGGCATTGAGGGCCACGCCATCGTCACCAGCCGCCGTGGCGAAGACTACGAACGCGAGCTCGGCTTGTCCGGCGAGTTCGGCCCGCTGCACGTGCGCGGCCGTGCCGATGGCTACGACCCGCGCCAGAACCAGCTCGAAGAAATCAAGACTTACCGCGGCGACCTGTCGCGCCAGCCCGCCAACCACCGCATCCTGCACTGGGCCCAGCTCAAGGTGTACGGCCACCTGCTGTGCGCCACGCGTAATCTGCCAGCCTTGCGCCTGGCGCTGGTGTACTTCGACATTGGCACGCAAAAAGAAACCGTATTGACAGAAGAAGCGGACGCCCCGTCCCTGCGCGTCTTCTTCGAAGAGCAATGCGGCCGCTTCGTCGCCTGGGCCGAGCAGGAACTGGCGCACCGCACCGCGCGCGACGAGCAATTGCGCGCACTGCGCTTCCCGCATGCCGACTTCCGGCCCGGCCAGCGCCAGCTTGCTGAGGCCATGTTCAAGGCCAGCGCGCGCGGCTGCTCGCTGCTGGCGCAGGCCCCGACCGGCATCGGCAAAAGTATCGGCAGCATCTTCCCGATGCTGAAAGCCAGCGCCGAACATGGCCTGGACAAGGTGTTCTTCCTCGCCGCGAAAACCAGCGGCCGCAGCATGGCGCTTGGCGCCATCGAAACCATCAAGCGCAGCGCGCCTTTGCTGCCGCTGCGCGCACTCGAGCTGGCGGCCAAGACCACAGCCTGCGAGAACCCGGACAAAGCCTGCCACGGCGAATCCTGCCCGCTGGCGCAAGGCTTCTACGACCGCCTGCCGGCCGCCCGTGAAGCTGCCTTGCAGCAGCCCATGCTGGACCGCGCCTCGGTGCGCGAAGTAGCCCTGGCCCATCAGGTCTGCCCCTACTACCTGCAATCGGAACTGGTGCGCTGGGCCGACCTGGTGGTGGGCGACTACAACTATTACTTCGACGTCAGCGCCATGCTGTACAGCCTGACGCAGATGAACGGCTGGAAGGTCGGCGTGCTGGCAGATGAAGCCCATAATATGGTCTCGCGCGCCCGCAAGATGTACTCCGCCGAAATGGACCACGTGCGCCTGCGCGTGCTGCGCAAGACCGCGCCCGAAGCCCTGCGCAAGCCGCTCGACCGCGTACATCGCCAATGGAGCGCTCTGGAAAAAGCGCAGGAAGCCGAATATGCCAGCCATGCCGAGCTGCCGGAAAAGTTCATGGCCGCGCTGCAAACAGCCTGCACCGAGATCGGCGACTACATGGCCGAGCACCCCGCCTGGTTCGACGCCGACGTGCTGGACTTCTATTTCAACGCCCTGCTGTTCGGGCGCCTGGCGGAAAGCTTCGGCGAGCACTCGCTGTTCGACATCGAAAAATCCGACGTCGGCCGCGGCGCGGCGGCTGGACGCGCAAACTCCGTGCTTTGCATCCGCAACATCCTGCCCGCGCCCTTCCTCAAGCAACGCTTCGAGGCCGCGCATGTGGTGGCCCTGTTTTCCGCCACGCTCAGTCCGTGGAACTACTACGCCGACACGCTCGGCATGCCGGCCGACACGGCGTGGATCGATGTTGCCTCGCCCTTCGACGCGCAGCAGCTGCAGGTACATATCGCCAGCCACATCTCCACCCGCTACCAGCACCGCGAGCGCTCGCTGGCGCCAATCGCCGCGCTGATGGGCGAGCAGTACCAGCGCCAGCCCGGCAACTACCTGGCTTTCTTCAGCAGTTTCGATTACATGGAAAAAGTGGCCCAGCTTTTCGCCGCCCGCCACCCGGACGTGCCGCTATGGCGCCAGGAGCGCCGCATGGATGAACCCGCGCGCGACGCCTTCCTTGCCCGTTTCAGGGAAGACGGCGAAGGCATCGGCTTCGCCGTGCTGGGCGGCTCTTTTGGTGAAGGCATCGACCTGCCTGGCGACCGCCTGATCGGCGCCTTCATCGCCACGCTCGGCCTGCCGCAGATCAATCCGGTCAACGAACAAATCAAGGCCCGTATGGAAACTGCATTTGGTGCCGGCTATGACTATACCTATCTCTACCCCGGCCTGCAGAAAGTGGTGCAAGCCGCCGGCCGCGTGATTCGCACCACCAGCGACCGCGGCACCGTACACCTGATCGACGACCGCTTCGGCCGCCCTGAAGTCCAGGCCCTGCTGCCCGCCTGGTGGCAACTCGGCGCGTCCTAACGCGTGCGCTGGCCCGAGCCACACAGTAAAGCGTGATTCTCCTTGCGCTGGCGGACGATGGCCTGGCGCTCTTCTTCACTGACACTGAGCGATCCCCTCGAATTGCCGAAGGCCAGCTTGGGGACCTTCTCGGAAAATTCGATCTGCTGTGCATCGCGCTTGCAGACTTCATCGTCAGTCATCGGCTTGTTGCTGCGGTGCTGGCTAGGGTTATAAGGCGCCTTCCCTGCGGTGCGCGCCGCAGTGTCGGCTGCCTCCTGGTTCGCAGCCTCGCGCTGGATGCGACGTTCGCGCGATTCCAGTTCCTGCCTTTGCCAGTCGCCGGCAGGCGCCGCAGAGGGCGTCGCCACAGGGCGCTGCACTGTAATCTCTTTGCTCTTGACGCCGTCCTGCGGGCGGTCGGAATAATGGACTTTGCCGTCGGCATCGGTCCACTTATAGAGTTGTGCGTGCGCCGGCAAGGCGGCCAGGGCGAGGATCAGTGGCAAGAAGATTTTCATAACGCGAAGTATATGAAAAACAGTTCCTGCCGTGTCTCACACATTGTCACCGCCTCGAATGTTCAGCTCCGCGCTCATTCGCACGCTCTTGGTCGTCACCTCATCAAACAGGCGGCTGGTGATGGAATAAAGTGGAACAAAAAACATCGCCGGCGTAATGCACGTGACCGACGTCTGGAAGCACTCGGGGAACATTTCCCGGTTGTCCGGAATCTCCTTCAACATATCTTGGTACGACAGCCATTTGACCGCGCCTCCGGTAGCCTTGGTAATCACGTGCCCCATGTAGAAGGCCAACAAGTACAGGAAATTCTGGTTGGCGTGCATGTCCAGGAACGAGTCGAAGTCCGGCTTGAACTTGATCCGGATCTGGTCCAGCAGGTGGTCGACGCGGTCCAGGCTCTCCAGGCTGCCATCCAGGTTCGACTGGCCCAGCGCAGTACTGAACGAAAGCCCGCCCGGGATTTCAGCTTTCGTGAAGAATGCGTTCAGGTACATCTGGGCTTGCTCATTCATGCCCATCTTTGCTGGCGGAGCGAAGGACTGGAACAGCACCGAAACGCTGTCGTAGTAACCCAGCACCGAATCGCCCCCTTCCCGCCCATTCTTAAGATGCTTGTGCACTTTATTGAACGGGAACGTCCCATTCGTTTCGTCAAACGCAATCGCATGGGTGCCGTCAAGCGCTACCCATTGGCCACCAACGTTTTGCGTGATGCACTCGCCCAGATAGGAGCCGTAGACGCTGACGACACGATCGACATAGCTCTTGTCCCCTCGCTCGTGTTGCCGCTGCAGGAAATCGTCGAGCCAGGTCACGCCCTCCATGCTGTAGCCGACCTTCTTGCCAAGCGCCTTATTGATGACCGATTCTACGAACTCGGCGTTATAGCGAATATCGTCCAGGGTGTCCTGGTCCAACGGGCCCATCTTCATTGAATCTGCCTTAGAATTGCTTAATTGCAAATTTTATCATGACACAATGAACCACCTGAAAGCACTGATCGGCGCGCTGGCCGCGTGTGCCGCAATCGGCGTCGCACATGCCAAAGGGCCAAGCGACAGGCAGCAGATTCTGGATGCCATCCGGCCACTCGCCGCTGAAGAACTCGACCAACCCGTCCGGATCAAGGTCGACAAGCTAAATATCGACTCTGGCTGGGCCGTCCTGGTTGGAAACCTGGTGGGCCCGCCAGGCACGTACATCAATTGGCACAAGAGCATGACCTGCCGGGCGGATCTCGACAGAATGCTATGGGTCGTACTGCGGAAGAAGAGCGATGGCTGGCACGTCAAGCACATCGACCTGTGCGCCTCCGAACCGCCCTACTGGTACATGGAACAATATGGCGGTTTGGTCTGGCCTTGCGGCGTCTATCGGGGACTTGAGGCGGGCGGCACCAGAACGCTGGAATCCCAATGCCGCCTCGAACGCAGCGCAAGATAAGCCACAGCCAAGGGGACCAGCGTCCCCGGCAACGGATTCATCATTGCTTTGAGCGCATGTCGAGATAGCTGCCCTTGCGCGGTTCGACAGGAGTGCCGTCTTTGAATATTTCAAACTTCTTGCGGCCTGAAACGACAACCGAAAATTGCTCCGGAAGAGCCAGGAAATCCATGATGTCCGGCCGCTTGAGCATCGCCTCGTAGACGGACATCACCTCTAAATCGTCCTTCGACTTGCTCTTGGTTTCCAATTCTGTCAGGACCCAGCCGGTGACACCGTCCTGTTTCTTTGCCCGGATCATGATGATCGAAGGCGCTTGCAATGCACCGGGCGTCACCATGAGGGGATGATGAAATGGTGCGAACCTGATCGCCTTCGTAGCGCCCAGGCTATCGGCTGCATAGCGCTGCCGCCGCACGATCTTGAGTGTCCTGGTAACGCTTGGCACGAACTTGAACGGGATCGTTTTCATGTCCGGCTCCAGGACGCGAAGCTTGCCGTCCTCCGCAGCTTCAAGCTTCAGGGGCACAGGGCCGACAAGCAGTGTTTCGCCGGCCTTGAACTTCTCGCCAGCCGCGACCATCTCTTCCAAGGTCTCACGGAACCATTGCGCGTCCTTTTCGCCTAATGATCCATCATCCACGGAGAAGACAAATTCAGCCTGTCCATACTTTGTGCACTGGGTTGTCGAATAGTCTTGAGCGGCGGCAGCGCTCCCGATGAAGGCCGCGATGAAAATAAAGCGTAAAAGATTCTTCAGCATATGGGTGGTGATTTGAAGGGAGAACGAGCCGCGTCGACGAGCGACTTCAAGTCAATCACGACTCGCAGTGGTAGTGGAAATAAGTATGCATGCTCACGCACCCGCACCAACGAGACTTGGGTTGATTAATTAGCAATCCACGCAGTTTACCGCATCACGACGAAAGCGGTGCGCGTCGATAGTGCATGGCGATTGCACCGTTGCGCAAGGGCTCCGCTGAAATCAACTCAAGCCGCCGCGTGCTGGGCAGCCCGCCTTGGTACAGGGTCGGGCCGTGGCCGGCGATCCTGGGATGGACGAGGAATTTGTATTCATCGATCAGGTCCAGCCGATCCAATTCGGTCGCGAGCTTGCCACTGCCAAGGAGTACTCCGCTCGGGGTCCCGTCTTTGAGCTTCTGAACGCCTGCGCGCAGCTCGCCCGGGATATGGTGGCTGTTGGTCCAGTGGTAATCCCTTCGCGTCGACGACACCACGTATTTCGGCTTGGCCTCCAGCTTGACCGCCCACTCGCGCATCGCCGGTGCCGCCTCCACGTCGCCGCCGGCGACCGCTGGCCAATAGCTCTCCATCATCTCGTAGGTGACGCGGCCCCAGAGCATCGCTCCGGCCTCGTCCATGAGCCGGGTGAAGAAGGCGTGTGTCTCATCGTCGGCGATGCCTTCCTGATGGTCGACGCAGCCGTCAAGCGTGACGTTGATACTGAAGGTCAAGAGCCCCATGGCGCCCTCCTCTCATCAAAACACTAACAATCAAATCGCTACTTTCGAACTTGGCTTACGTCCAATCTCTACAAGGCGCACACCGTTGATTTGAAACTGATCCATATATTTCCGATCTATGTTAAATTCTGCGCCAATGATATCAAATCGATAACTAGCATGACTTACCTCAATGCAGCCGTTCCAGAGGCCCTGCTCGGCACTGCCCAAACCAACCGGCTGTTACGCCTTTCCTTCCCGCATGAGGATGGTCCGCGCGCGCTCATGCTGGCCAACCGGCTGGATGCCGAGGAAGGCTTGTCGCGCGATTTCCGCTTCACCGTGGAAGTGCTGTCCAACGACGCCAGCATACCCCTCACGGACGTACAAGGACGCATGGTGACCATATCGCTGGTGCGTGAAGACGGCAGCCTGCGCTACTTCAACGGCTACGTATTCGAATTCCAGTTCGTGAAAACAGACGGTGGCCACGCCTTCTACCGCATGCAATTGGCGCCATGGATATCCTACCTGCGGCTGCGGCGCGACTATTACCTGTTCCACAGCAAGACGGTCCAGCAACAGACCACCGACATCTTCAATGATTACCCGGTCGCGGACTGGCAAGCGCGCATCCATGGCGAAGACGCCGGGATGACCGATGCCTGCCAGGCAGCGGAAAGCGATTACAACTACCTGCACCGCCGCTGGGAAGAACGCGGTTGGCACTACTGGTATGAGCACCGTGCAGACGGCCATACCCTGGTGCTGGCCGACGACACGACCCGCGCCGATGCCATCGATGGCGAATCGCCCGAGATTCCTTTCCAGCGCGAAGCCGGGGCGCAGGAAGACGACGCCATCGGCGACTGGTCGCCGGTGCGCCGCATCGTGCCCGGCAAAGTCGCGCTGGCCAGCTTCGACTTCAAGAACCCCCGCCCTGAGACGACCAACCTGCCCGTGCTCAACGACCAGGGCAAGGTGCACCAGGTCGAAACTTACGACTACACGGGCGCATATGGATTCATGGCCGGCGACGACGGCGACGCACAAGCCCGCAGGCGCACCGAAGAAATCGAAGCCAGTGCCAAGCATTTCGAAGCCGGCGGCAACGACCGCACTGCGCAACCCGGCCGCTGGTTCCGCCTGACCGGGCACTTCGACAGCCAGGACAGCGAATTCATGATCCTGGAAGTGCGGCACAGTGCCAGCAATAACTACCAGACCGGCGCCCTCGCCCCAGCCCACTACAGCAACTCGTTGACCTGCATCGGCAGGAACGTTCCATGGCGCCCGGGGCGCGGCTTCAACAGCGACGCTCCCAAGCTCTATGGCCTGCAGACAGCTACCGTGGTCGGCCCGGCCGGCGACGAAATCCACACCGATGAATATGGCCGCGTGCGCGTGCAGTTCCATTGGGACCGCGTGGGCCAGTATGACGAAAAGAGTTCCGCCTGGGTGCGGGTCGCCACTGCATGGTCCGGCCCGAATTTCGGCATGACGTCGATCCCGCGCATTGGTACCGAGGTGATCGTCCAGTTCCTGGATGGGAACCCCGACCGTCCCCTGATTACGGGCATGGTTCCCAACGCGCAAACCATGCCGCCGTGGACACTGCCGGACAACAAGACGCAAAGCGGCATCCTGTCGCGCTCTACGCCGGGCGGTGGCTACGACAATGCGAACGCGATCCGCTTCGAGGACAAGAAAGGCGCCGAACAGCTTTGGCTGCACGCCGAAAAGGACCAGTTGACCGAAGTCGAACACGATGAGGACAAGTGGGTCGGCAACGACCGCCGCAAAACCGTCGACCACGACGAGACCAGCCACATCAAGCACGACCGCACGGAAACCGTTGACAACAACGAAACCATCACCGTGCACAACGACCGCAAGGAACGCGTCGACCATAACGAATCAATCAGCATCGGCGACAACCGTACCGAGGACGTTGGAAAGAACGAGACCATCGACATCGGCGGCACGCGCAATGTCACCATCGGCAACATGAAAATTGAAACCGTGGGACTGGCAAAGATCGTCACCATCGGCGGCGCATACCAGACTTCGGTGGGAGCGGCCATGAACACCACCGTGGCCCTGATGCAGGCCGAGGAAGTGGGCTTGTCGAAAACCGTGATGGTCGGCCAGAAAATCTCCTACACCGCAGGCGACGAGTTCCGTATTGAGGTTGGCGCCAGTACCTTCGTCATGAAAAAGGACGGGCGCATCGAGATTTCGGGCAAGGAAATCATCATTCGCGGCTCGAAGAAAGTCGAATTGCATGGCGACGACGTCGACACCAATCCGGTAGGTTGAACGTGGAGTTTCGAGCAATCCCGAGCCTGCGCTTCGACAACCGCACCGGGTTCGACGCGCTGCATTTCGATACGGTTGACCAGAATGGCGCGCTCTTCCATGTGATCGCCGCCAAGACGGCCTACGCGCTTGGTCCCTGCGATGAGCAAGGCCGCGCCCAGCTGGTCGCCCTTGAGGAGCCGGCGCCCTTGCACGTGGCCGATGTTCATCACGAAGACGATATCGAGCAGAGCGTCCGTTACGAAAGCGACCTGGCGCCATTCAAGCCGCTATGCGACATCGTCGTGGTTGGCGACGCCCACGCGCCAGCCGGCGCTGAAGTGTGCGCGTTCGAGGTATCGCTGCGCGTCCAGCGCCCTGGCCAGCCGTCGCCGCTGCCGGAACGCCCGCAGCCGCTCAATCCGATGATGCGCCTGTCGCACGACATCGAGCAGGACTGGCTGCAGCGCGTGGCCGCCGCGCAGAACGCCGTCACGCCCGGCGAGGTCCTGATCGACAAGACCCTGCGGGTGACCGGCGAACGCCGCGTATACCGCAACGCAGCTCCGGAGCGCTGGCTGAAATCCACCTTGCGCGCGTGCTCGCTGGGCATGGCGGATGCTGTCCCCTGGCGCCTGAGCACATCCAGCGCCCCCGCACGCACGCCGCTGCGCTACGAACTAGCCTATGGCGGCGATTGCCGGATTGAAGCCGGCAGCGCCGACGCCGGCCGGGTTCCCGCCAAGCACAGGCTCTCAACAGAACAACGCCAAGCGTATCCGGACCCGGCAACGGCTCCGGAGGCGCATGACAGCTGCCAGCAAAATCCACTTGGCCGTGGCTTTGCCCCCAACTGGTACCTGGACGCCAGCCGCACCGAATCCTTGCCTGCGCCCCGCATCGAATATCCTGACCAGCCTTTTACCGCCAGCGAATTCTGGCAAATGGCGGGCGGCGGCAAGCCGCAAGCGCCGGCTGGAATGGGCTATGTTGGCCGGGGCTGGCTTCCGCGCCGGGAGCTGATAGGCCAGGTCGACATGAAAACCAGCTGGAAAGACGACGAGGTTCCCCTGCTGCCCAAGGATTTCGATTTCCGCTACTGGAACGGCGCCCCGGCCGACCAGCAATGCCCATACATCGAAGGCGGCGAGCAATTCCATCTCACCAACCTGTGCGCTGCAAATGCTCCCTACGCCCGCGTTGACGACCAAGGCAACAGCACACTCTCCTTCACGATGCCGAAGGAATCCCTGTTCCTGCTTGGGGTCGACGCCGATTCGGCCATCGCCGCCATGCCGATGCTCATCGACACGGTGGTGGTCGACCTCGACGCCGGCCAAGTTGAATTGACCTGGCGCATCGCCATCTCGGCCGCCGATGACTTCCAGGAAGTACGGCTGCACCATGCCAACACGCCGCAAGCGCGGGAGCGCCTGAATGCCTGGCACGCCGAAACCGAAACGCAAAGCGTCTAAGATTCCATGGCTCACGAAACCGTCACCAAGTCCAAACGCTTTTACTGCGTCAGCCTCACGCCGGATATCTGCAAAACTCCGGTAGGCAATTCCGTAGTACCCATCCCTTACACGATTACCGGGGAATTCAAGGATGCCAAGGACGTATCCCGCTCTGTAAAAACGCAAAGCGCACCGGTCTTCCTGCATAACAAAAGCGTGATCCCCAGCGTCAAAGGCGACGAGCGTGGCACCCTGGGCGGCGTCAAGAGCGGCACCTACCTCAAAACGGTCGAATCGAAAGACTACAGCTCCACCAAAGGCGCCAACGGCACGCAGACCATTCAGGAGTCGCGCATTGTCTGGATGAACAACCGCAATACGATAGGCCGGATTTACGAACGAGGCGTACAAGCAGCGCGTACACGCTTGCAAAGTCTGGGAAAAGCGGCAAGCGAAACCCTGCACGATGCGGCCCAAGGTTACAAGGACAACGTATCGGACAGCCTGCATCAGTTCGGCAAGGACGCGATGGACAAAGGCGGCGACATCGCCTTGGGCAGTGCCGCCGTGGGCGTAGGCGGCCTCGCAGTCGGCGCCACCGGCGTCGGGCTGCCGGTGGCTGCCGCGATGGAAACCACGGCGGCAGCCGGCGGCGTAACCGCCGGCGCAGTGACAGCGACTGGCTATGCTGCCGACACCTCGGCCACGGTACTGGACCAGGCGGCCGACTATATCCTCACCGGCAAAACGCCCGATATCGTGACCGCAGCAACCGGCATGGCCTACAGCGCGGCAGAAAACCTGGTATTCAAGAAGGTCGCCAAGGTCGGCAGTTTCCTGAAGAAGCTCATGCCGACGAAGAAAGCCAAGCCCGGCTCAACTCCGCCGGCACAGCCCAAGCCTAAGCCGAAAGCGAGCGACGGGGACGGCAAAGACGGGCACGACGGCGGCAAGACCAAGCAGGCCAAGGAGCCCAAGTCCGACAAGCCGTCCGACTGCTGTCCCAAGGATGGCGCGCCGGGCGGCAAATCCGTCAAGAGCAGCCACCCCGTACACTTCGGCACCGGCGAAGAAATCCTGCCGCAATCGGACTTCGTCCTGGAAGGACCGACGCCGCTGGCCTGGACCCGTACCTACCGTTCCGGCTCGGAGACCGAAGATTGGGGCCTGCTGGGCGCACGCTGGGGCACGCCCTACACCAGCAGCATCTCCATTTGCACGAAAGGCATCGTCTATCACGAGGCCAGCGGCCGCGCGATCAGGCTGCCAGCGCTGGACATCGGCCAGGAACACGACCATCGCGGGGAAGGCTTCACCCTGAGGCGCGACAGCGACCAGCAAGTCACCCTGACCTGGCGCGACGGCGCCACCGATACCTTCAGCGCAGGTCCTGACGGATGGCTGCCGCACGGCTACGATGGCGTCAACGCCATGCTCGCGCCCCGCTCCCCCATTCGCACGCAACGCTACTACCTCACTCGCCGCGCCGAACGCGATGGCAGCGGCATCACCATCGAGCGCAATCATGCCGCCCGGCCGGGCGAAGTCCTTCTCCGCGTGCGCACCGACGACGGCCTGACGATCGAAGCGCTGAGGGACACTTACCTGACGGTCGAATCAGGCCCCGAGCCACAGTTCGCCGCGCCGCGCATCGGCAGCATCGAACAAGTGCTGCCGGACGGCACCCGTCTATGCCACGTGCGCTACCGCTACGAAGCCGACCTGCCCGACCTGGTCACGGCAACTGCGCCAGCCGGCTCCTTCGAAGCGCTACCGCTACGCTGCAACCTGGTTGAACAAAGCAATATCGCCGACCAGTCGCGCAGCTATACGTACAAACATCATTTGCTGGTGCAGTACACCACCTACTCCGGCTTCGCCCACGGCCTGGAATGGGTCAGCCTCGCATTCCTGCGCGAGCGCTGGGCTGGCAATGCCCTCGACGACGCGCAACTGTCCGAGCGTTGCCCTATCACGGTGGGCAACAGCTACCAGGCCCGCGCCGTGCGCACCACGACGGCCGATGGCCGCGATGAAGTCCAGATCGCGTACATCGACCCTGACACCACCCGCGTCACCGAGCCCGATGGCGGCGTACTGGAATACCAGTTCAACTCTCAATGGCTCGCCACCGCTGTGCATCGCATCGGCCCGGACGGCAGCCCCCGCTCACTGGGAAGGCGCGAATGGGACCGCGACGGCATGCTGTTGGCCGATATCGATGCCGACGGCAACGACAGCCGCTACAGCTACGACAGCGCAGGCAACCTCATTTCGATCACTGACGCGCAGCAAAATGTGACCAGGATCGAATACGACTCGCACAACCAACCCATCGCCGTCACGGACGCGCTGGGTCACACCACGCGCACCGCTTATGACAGCGCAGGCCGAATCGCCGAGCGCACCGATGCCTTGGGCCGCCGCACCGCCTATGACTATGACACGCAAGGCCGCCTGTCCATCGTGACAGATGCACGCGGCGGCAATAAGCACCTGTCTTACGACGCTGCCGGTCGCCTTGCTTCATACACCGATTGTTCGAACTTCACTACTCGCTACAGCTACGACTCAAATGGACGCCTGACCGAATACATCGACGCCATTGGCAACACCACCCGTTACCAATATGACCCGGTCGGCCAGATGACATCGATCGGCTACCCCGACGGCACGACTGAAAAATTTGCCTACGATGCGGACGGCAACCTGGTCACACATACCGATGCAAAAGGACAGCGCACGCGCTATCGCTTCGACGGACATGGCGCGCTGGTCCAGAAGATCGATGCGAAAGAACAGGTTCTGCGCTACAAGTACGACCAAGCCCTGAGGCTCGTTGAGCTTATCAACGGCAATGGCGACTCCTACCTGTTCAACTACGACGCCGAGAGTCGTCTGGTCAGCGAAACTGGTTTCGACGGCAAGGTCACCACCTTTACCTACAGCCCTGCCGGCAATCTCCTGGCCAGCAACAGTGCAGGCATCACCACCGATTTCGCTCGCGACGCACTAGGCCGATTGCTCGCAAAAAGCAGCCCAGACGGCGCAGTACGGTACGCCTATGACGCGCTTGGGCGCCTTACCGCCGCAGCCACGTCTCAGGCTGAACATCGCTTCGTTTACGACGCAGTGGGGCAACTCGTGGAAGAGCGCATGGCCTACTCGCCCGGTCCCGTGCGCCTGCCCGGCGAACCCGCAGAATATGTCGCGGCCTTCACAATGACTCACGCCTACGACGATCTAGGCAACCGTATCCAGACCATTCTGCCTAACGGCCGCAGGGTTGATACGCTGCGTTACGGCAGCGGCCACTGGCACGGCACGCTTTGGCAAGGCAAATCGCTGGTGGACCTTGAGCGCGATCATTTACACCGCGAGACGTTGCGCCAGTTGGGTGGAGAGAAGGAACGCCTCACCGAGCGTCGCAGCTACGATCCGCAGTCACGGCTGAACTCCTACACTCTCGACAAAGGAGCCCAGCGCCTGCGTGAACGCCGCTACGAATATGATGCCGCCAGCAACTTGGTCCACATCGATGACCCGTTCAACGGAAGCATCCGGTATACCTACGACCCACTCGGCCAATTGCTGTCGTCGGTGCAGCCTGGACTGACTGAAACGTTCGAATTCGACCCTGCCGGCAACTTGCTCGATCCCGACGCAGCGCAGACTTCGATAAGTACGCGCCAGGTCCTGCGCGAACTGGATGAACAACCCCCTGCTGGCACCGTGGCGCCGGGACTCGCGAAAGTTACGCATAACCTTCTATGCCAGTATATGGGTTATGAATACAACTACGACAAGCAAGGGAATACAGTCGTAAAACGCCCACGTCTGACTTCTTGCGACAACGATGACGCTACCTTTGAATTCTCGTATGACGCTGAAAACCGTCTGACCACCTCGATCCGCACGTTTGCAAACTCGCGGCAAGTGGCGCGCTACAGTTACGACGCGTTTGGGCGCCGCATTGCCAAACAGGCCGAAGTACAGCATTGGCGAGCTGGCCAGCCAGTTCCGTCGCAGGGACTTGCCCACGCTGGCAAACTGACGTTGTTCGTGTGGGACGGTGATTTGCTGATTCAGGAAATCCATACGGACAAAACGGTCACCTATTTGTACGAACCTGACAGTTTTGTGCCGCTGACCCGAATTGAATCAAA
Source organism: Pseudoduganella sp. S-14 (assembly GCF_049913285.1). Lineage (GTDB taxonomy): Bacteria > Pseudomonadota > Gammaproteobacteria > Burkholderiales > Burkholderiaceae_D > Rugamonas. The sequence goes on along the minus strand of NZ_CP183991.1, from coordinate 2,808,885 downwards.
GGAGGGCTCATGCTCTTATGCCGTGGGCGACACGCATATCTTGCATATCGACGCATGGTCCCCATCGTCGCCCCAATTCAATGACGACGCGCACGTGAAATCATGGGTGTCGCACCGGGAAACACAACTTGCCCAGCGGCACAGCGAACAGTACGTTCGATTACTATCCCAAGCAGAGACCAATGCTGCATGCGATCGAATCTTGTATTTCCAATGCGACCACCTTGGCACCCCGATGGAGTTGCGCGACGAACATGGGGCGGTCGCATGGGCAATGCGCTTTCGCACTTGGGGACGAATGCTCCAACGTTCAAAACATACGGTAGAGCAACCTCTACGGTTCCAAGGACAATATGAAGATAATGAGACAGGACTGTATTACAACAGAAACCGGTATTACGATCCAGACATTGGACGATACATTACTCAGGATCCGATTCGACTAGCCGGCGGCTTCAATCTGTACCAATATGCGCCGAATAGCACCGGCTGGATCGATCCCTTGGGCCTTGCCAAACTTATGCAACTCGGCACATACGGAAGCCTGAACGGCAGAGCCAACGTTAATGACAATTTGCAAGCCCACGAGCTGGTGCGGCATGAGTATCTGGTACAAAAGGGCCTGGCCAGCAAAAATTGTCGTGACGCCGACAACCCATCGATCGCACTAGACCTTGATCATCATACACGTGGGCCACAAAAAGACACCCGAGGTATTGGCGGAGCTCACTATCATGAGGGCCGGATCAGAGTTCAACAAGGCCTGGGAAGGAATGAATTTCACCCTAGCATAAAGCGCGAACTAGACATTACGCAGGGTGGACTGCGAAAAGCTGGGGTACCGGCGAGCCGCGCTCGAAAGTTACGAAAACAATCAGAACAGTTTTTAAGAAATCAAAACAAATGCCGGGTCTGTCCAACAGATTGCCCGCAATAAGGGAAATTATATGAGCAAACGACTAATCGTTGGTGCGCCGTCAAGCAACCATCTTGAGCCGCGAATTGGAGGGGCTGCATTGATTGGAGGAATTGTTGACTGGCCCTTAGCTGCGGACGGAAGTCCGCTAGTTCTAGTTGCTTCGATTCCAAATCGTTTCATTTCGAATGCAGCTGGACTGAGACTCGCGCCTGAGCTCCATACCTCAGTTTTTTCATATTTTTCTGCAGTAGATTATTTCCTCGATGAAATCACGTACCACGGCAGTCAAGAGGAACTCGAATGCTTGCTTCGCGGAGGAACTAAAGTACTCCAGCACCCACCCGGTTCAAACATAACCCAATCGATTGGTATACCTCCTCATCGGCTCGAATTGGGCGAATTAATATCTGAAGACAATGATTGCGGATCTCGAGTCGGAGCCCCCCCATGTCTGCTTCAAAATGAAACTTTGGATCTGCAGGAAATGTCCTTTGCGCTTCAATTAAGGAGTTCCGACTTCCCGGGGGAGTATAAAGATATATTTGGGCTTCCTGATGCCTTGGGATACTTATATTTACGAGAGGAAAGCAATGCGCTTGATAACGGAATATTTTTTGTCCAAACGACCTAGTAAACCTCCTTTTCAATGTCGCCGTCGCGTTGCTCAAGACAAGCTCGGATACGGGCGACTAACAATTCAACATTAGCAAGCTTTGGCAAGTTGGCGAACGGCAGTAACACGACTTACCTTAACGCTGCTGTTCCAGCCTCTTGAAGGCTCGTGACTGGGATCGGCACATAAAATCGTCGAGACGATATTAGTTGATTATCATCAATGGATTTGGAAAATACCTTAAGAGGAATACAAACCAAAATCAAATTTGGTCGCGTAGCCGGAGTCAGGAACTCACTTATCAGTCTGTTAGACCAGTACACCGATTCAGAATACGAAGCTGAAATTCTTGAAGTCTTTACTTTGGTTTTTCTAAAATCCATCAAGGATTACAAAAGTTCCACTCCGTTACTAAATCGTCTTCTTTCACTGAACATTTCCGAGAGTCTTCGAAAGCAATCCATCGACTTTCTGCAGGAGTGTGAGAACAACGAGAAAATTGTTCCATCGGAGCCCGACCTCAATAATCCAGACTTCGTTGAATTCATCGAATTCATTCGGTCCAACGGAATATTCAACGCCCCGGAACTCGGCAGGATAAATCGGTACTTTACGATCAAAGAGCTCGAAAAGGCGAAAAAACTAGCCTGGCATCAGGGTATTGAACCTCCCTTTATGTCCTGGAACGGGTTACGGACCAAAGTAGCAAAGCAGGTATACACCTACTATTTTGAGAACCAGATCAACATGAATTTGATCGATGACCATATTTCGTCTGAGATAATGAAAACCTGCGAAACATCTATTTCAACAGAATTCATGAACTTCTTTGATGACATATATGGCGACTTTGTCGAAATCGCTCGTGGGAAGCTGGTTAGGATATCTACGACTCTTCATGAATCAATGTGGGAAGCCTACAAAGAAGGCTTCTTCCCCTGTGGCTGGAAAGGTGACTTCCCGAATGGGAAGTTATGCGTCTTCTTGCCAGTCCCGGCGTCCAAATAGCAATTTCAACTATGGACATTCATAAAAAAATTGGATGGACCGAGCTTTCTGCACGTGCAAAACCGCTGCTGGCGTACTTAGAGAGCGACTCGTTTTACCGGGCGAAGTATTCTGGCACTAACTCCGGCCGACTCATCGTCACTGATCCATGCATTGCTATGGATTACGCCATTGATGATTCGGGAGATAAATTCGATGACTGGGAGTCGCTAACGGACTCGTCTGAAATATTCCCGGAACACTTTGAATGGAAAAGTTGGATTACCCACAATTTAAACAAAAACAATTATTTCAATCTATCAAAGAAAAATTTCAACGGCGCAGACGTAAAGTTGACAGATTCTGGGGTATGCCTAATTAATGAAATGATGCACAGGGACATCAAGATTTTACTAAACTGTTATGCAAACGACTTTTTCCCAAAAATCTGGTCAGAGATATTGGAGGTTTATCTAAACGATGGTTTCCCCTGCGGTTGGAATGGCAGGTACCCATCAGGTGAATTGCTAGTATTTTCAAATAATTGAAGCATGGCCTATTTCCGCCTTGGATCGCCCTCTGAAGGGCGAATGGTGGTATTTCCAGCTTAGAGGGTACCTCGAAAAACTACCTCAGCCATGGCATGATGTCAGCGCATCAAACTTGACGACACTGCCATGATGAAACCCAACCTGTTTGCCGCTCAGGAGCGCGAAGCCAAGCTGACGAAGCTGGGCGACGCGCTGCAAGTACTGGAGCGGCATGTCGACTTCGCGGCGCTGGCCGACGCAGTCGATGAAGCAGCGCCACGGCCCGGCCGCGAGCGCGGCGGACGACCACCGTTTCCTACCGAGGTGATGGTGCGGATTCTGTTGATCCAGCACCTGTTCAACCTCTCGGACGAGCAGATGGAATTCCAGTTGCTTGACCGGCTCAGTTTCCAGCGCTTCGCCGGCCTGCGCGACTCCAGCCAGATCCCCGATCGCACCACGATCTGGACTTTCAAAGAGCGCCTGATCAAGGCCGGCGCCAGCGAAAGCGTGTTCGACGCCGTCAACCGGCAACTGGCCCGGCATGGCTACATCGCCCGAGGCGGCCAGATGATTGACGCCTCCATCGTCCAGGCGCCGAAACAATCGCTGAACAAGGAAGAAAAATCCCTCGTCGTGGACCAGAACGCCATGCCAGCCGACTGGTCGCCGCCGAAGCGACGTCAGAAAGACCTGGATGCGCGCTGGACCAAAAAGCACGGCAAATCCTATTTCGGCTACAAGCTGTCGGCGAACGTGGACAAGCGTTGCAAGCTGATCCGAAAAATCAAGATCAGCACCGCCAGCGAGCACGACACGCTGCATTTTGAAGACGTGCTCGATCCGGCCAATACCAGCCGGGATATCTATGCCGACAAAGGCTACGTCAATCACAAGCGCGAAGAGCGGCTTACCGGTGAGGGCTACCGCATGCACATCCAGCGCAAAGGCAACAAGGACAAACCGCTGTCCGAGGCTCAGCAGCGCCGCAACCGGCGCATCGCCAGCCCGCGCGCCCGCGTCGAGCATGTCTTTGCCGGCATGGCGCAGCTGGGCGGCAAGATGCTGCGCTCGATCGGTCTGGCACGCGCCACGCTGCAACTGAACTGGAAGGCCGCCGCGTACAACCTGCGTCGCCTTTGTTACCTGAAGGAGGCGAAGATTTCGGCGTTTTGACGCCCGAGGTCCGTCTGAACCGTCCCAAAAGGCGGATTCGGACAGAAAAATGGCCATGAAAATGGCGGCGATCGTGGCGCGGCCGCTTTGTAGGCAGCTATTTTTTCGGTGTCACCGCTCAAACTGCCAGTAAATCGAGGTTCCCAACATTTCCTTTGTCGCCGAGTCATTCGCCAGCTTCCTGGACAGGCTTCGGTAACACATTGTCCGCTATAGCCCTTTCACCTTCTGGTAACCGGCGCGGCTCACAGGAATCTTTCGCCCGTCTTTCAGCACGGCGCAATGGCTATCCTTGGTGGCCTGCTCAATGCGCTCGATGCGTTCCACGTTGACGATCCATGAGCGATGCAGGCGCACGAAACGGGTCTGGTCAAGCTGCTCTTCCAGTTCCGACAAGCGCTGGTTCTTCAGGTATGGCTTACCCTCGGCCAGAATCTCGACGTAGTCGTCCTGTGCTTCGATGGTGTCGATGCGCTCAGCAGCAATCACGTGCACGCGAGAACCGTCACGAATCAGCACACGTTCCAGCGGGCCGTTGCGGGTCGCCGCCTCGGTCGCCATCTGCGCCACTGGCGGACGCTCGCTTCCGAGGCGAGTGCGCACATGCGCCACGGCCTGGTCCAGCCTTTCCTGCGGATAGGGCTTGAGCAGGTAATCGATCGCATGAACTTCAAACGCCTTCAGCGCGTACTGGTCGTAGGCGGTGGCGAACACATAGTGCGGCTTGTTGCCCGCCAGTTCCACCACTTCAAAGCCATCGAGCTTTGGCATCTGGATGTCGAGGAATACGACATCCGGCTCCAGTTCGGCAATCGCCTTCACGGCTTCGAATCCGTTGCCGCATTCGGCCAGCACTTCCACATCGGCGTGGGCCCGCAGGTATTCCCGCATGACGCCGCGGGCTAACTCTTCATCATCGACAATGATGACGCGCATGGTTCAGGACTCCTTCGTCTCGGCGGGCAGCGTCAGGGCTACCCGGTATTTATTGTTTTCGTGCGTGCAGTGCACGCTGGCCTGGTGGCCATAGGCCGCCGCCAGCCGTTCCCGCACGTTGACCAGGCCAATGCCATTGCCCTTGCGGGGCGGCGTGTCCGGGTCAGTATCGTTTTCCACTTCAACCTTCAACAGCGAGCCCTCGCGGCGGGCGTCGATGCGCACAGCGCCGCCTTCCGGCATGCCGCCGATGCCGTGCTTGACGGCGTTCTCCACCAGCGGTTGCAGAATCATTGGCGGCAGCAGGCATGGCAGTGCAGTTTCATCCACTTCCTGCTGCACGCCAAGCCGCGCACCGAAGCGCACTTTTTCGATTGCCAGGAAGTGGCCGATCAGGCGCACCTCCTCTTCCAGCGTAATCTTGCCCTGCGCCTCAATGCCCAAGCTCTGGCGGAAGAAGTCCGACAGGCGCTGCGTCATGTCGCGGGCGCGTTTGGCATCGATCGAGGTCAGCGCGCTGATCGAGTTCAGGCTGTTGAACAGGAAGTGCGGGTCGATCTGGGTACGCAGCATGCGCAGTTCCGCATCGCGCGCCAGCAGCTTCGATTCCAGTTCGCGCTGCTCCGCCTGGCGGGCCCGGACAAACTCGCTGACCAGGTAATTCAGGCTCGCCAACAGGCCGTACATCAGAATGCCGAGCGAGAACAGCAAGGCCGTCAACTGGGGCCGGATCGCGATGCCTTCGGCGCCAAACGATTCCGCCCCGACATTCCAGAGCCGCATCAGAAACACCCACAGGAAGCCGGCCCAAACGGCTGCGGTCAGCATCGACACCAGGATCACCGCCGGGCTGCGCTCGCGCAGTGGATTGGCCTTGCACATATAGTAGGCCGAGAACCCGGCGCCGACCGAAAACAGCAAGGTCACCGGCACCGCAAACAACATGGCGCGCAGCCAGGGTTCGTCGCCCAGTTGGGCTACCGCCCCGCCCAGGCCTATCCCCAACAGCAGCCATACCGTCAGGTACAGCAGCGCGCCGCTGCGGTTGGTCAACATGCGCTGCATCAGTTGCGGATTTCCAGGCCGCCCATGATCACGGTGCCGCGGATGACCAGGCGCTTGCTGTTGTCCTTCGGCTCCATGGTCTTTTCCTCAAAGCCGCCCAGGATCGGCGTGCCTTCCAGCTCCACAGTCCAGTCGGTCGGCACCTTGATCGAGATGCCGCCCATCAGGGCAAACACATTCAGTACTGCGGTGCCGTTCAGCGACGCAGTGCGCATATCGAGGTCTATGCCGCCCATGATGCTGGTCAGGTCGCCGCCACGAAAGTCCTGGGTAGTCACCTTGCGCTGGAACCCGCCGAGAACGGCCGTCAATTCCAGCACGCGCTCACTGGTCTCGCCTTCCGATACGCCGAACAGCGATGTGTCTTCGGCAAAGCCGCTGGCGACAGAGCTTTCGCTGTCCGGCTGCCTGCGGCGCTTACTGGCGCGGAACACCATCATCAGGCCCAGGCCGATAATTCCGATCGGGAAGATGACCTTCCAGCTGATGTAGATCAGGCCGAGGCCTTTCAGCAGGGACAGTGCGCCAAAGCCGATCATGAAGATGCCTGCTACTGCTGCCCCGCTGCCGCGCCGCGGCGCTTGTGCCAGGGTCGAGGCGCCGACCACCATCAGGATGAAGGGCCAGAAGTGCACCCGCATGTCGAGGTCGATCCAACCCAGGTTATCGATCAGGAACAGGAAGCCGGTCAGGATGACGGCGGCGCCGATCAGCATCTGGGATGCGGTATTACGTTCGCGATGGCTGCGGTTGCGCATTATTGGTTCTCCTCTTTAGTGGCGCTGTATTTAATCACAACTGGCTGCACCAGCAGGCAGATTCCTGCAATGATGACCAGGATGGGCCAGCTGTTGTGGAAGGTCAGGCCCCAGATATGCTCGAACGACATGTAGAACCAGCCGGCGAAGGCGATATGGCACAGGCCATCCACCGCATGCTTCGGCGTGGTCGGCGGGATCAGTTTGATGGCGCCGAAGGCCATGGCCAGGAAAGGCCAGTAGCGCCACAGCTGGCCTATTGGCGGAATGTCGATATCGGTCAGGAACAGCACGCCGACGGCGATCACGATCAGGCCCCAAAGAAGCTGGCTGCGCGATTGCATTTCTTTGCTCATTTCTTGCTCCCCGTTGATTGGATGGATGAACGATAGCGGGAAGCAAACGGCGGCGAAACGGCTTTTCGGTGAACGGCGGCGGCGAATCGGTGAACAGCGAAAATTTCAGCGAGCGACGAAAAAAAACCCGCCAGCCGGCGGGTCATGTGGCAGTACCGGGGTCTAGCGCCCTGTTTCCATCTTCGGCTCGAACAGCATCAAACCCCAGCCCAACTGACGGCGAATCTCCTCTGGCGATGGAGGTGGCTTGGCGGCTTGAGAACGACGTTCGAGGTACTCCCTTACCACATACTTAGACGGGTGGTTGGTCTGGGTCATGATAGGCCTCCGTATTCTGTTTGTGTGCCGGGTGCCCCGCTACGGCAGGAGCCGGCCAGGTTGTCTGGTAGATGAGCGCTGGGCGCTTCGATCACGCTTCCATCTTATTTCCGGGCCCGACTTGCACACGGTGCGTTTGCTCACAATTCCCCCGTCAGTTCTGCTCTTGTTCCTGTCGGAATCGGCCTACGAATTGTGGTTTTGAAAGTCATGCAGACTCGAGCACACAAAAATTTTTCCCTTGACGTTTTCCCGGGTGTTTCCCGTGCCCCGCGAGCGTAGTTGAGCTTTGTACGCTTGAAAACATACACACTTCATTAATGAACTAATTGAAGGAGGGGGTGGGCTATATTGATCGTCGTTGGCAAGCAGGAAAGGTTATGTTTTCAGCAGGCCACTGACGATATAACCTGGCAATCTCTTGCGCGCTGACACCGCTTCACCTTCACAACAACACTATCTCAAGGGGTATTAACATGAAGAAAGCGTTTCTTAGCAAGGTAGCCGGAACACTGATGCTATCGGCCGGGCTGTTTGCCAGCTCGGGCGCCATGGCACAGACAACATTGACCTTTGATGCTGCGGGCAATGCCATCTTCGGCGCACTGCACGCAACAGCCGGGGACTATATCGACACCTATCTGTTCTCGGTCGACACCAACGCCACTTATGCCAGCGGCAATGTGGTAGTTGGCAAGACCTGGATCGATGGTTCCCGCCTGGCAAACTATGGCATCACTGGCATCCAGTTCTTCAAAGTGGAAGCCGACAGCAGCCAAACCGCCCTGGCAACGACCTTTGACACGTCGTCCGGTATCGAGTTCTTCCCGATCGATGCCCTGATGTCGGGCAATTATGGCTTCACGGTCACTGGCAGTACCGCCATCGCAGGCTTGGGCGGTTCCTATGCCGGTAACCTGGGCCTGGCAGCTCCCATTCCGGAACCTGCTACCTATGCGATGCTGCTGGTAGGCGTTGGCCTGCTGGGCCTGGCTTCCCGTCGCAAGTCCAACGACAAGCTGGGCTAAGCCGCAACCACTCCCCCCGTGGAAACCCGCTGCGGCGGGTTTTTCATTGTTTCTTCTTCCCGGCTTCGGGCACCGGTTTCGAATCGGCGATGCCGACTTCCTTGGCGGCAGCCACCTGTGCCACATAGGGCCCAGGATCGACGCAGGCGGGCAGCGCTGCCGATGGCTTGCTGCCGCTGCCTTTGCTCTTGAAATAGTAGGCGGCCACCCGATCTTGCGCTTGGCAGAGCTTGTAGGCGGCTACCTTGTCGCTCCAGGCTTGCTTATCCTTGGTTGCGGCGGCGGCGGCCTTCTGCTCTTCGGTAGGCGCAGGCAGCCTGGCTTCGACTGCAGCGCAGGCGGCCAGCAATACCAGTGCGAATAGGGGCTTATTCATGGCTGCTTCCTCCTCAGATGGTCTTGGGGGCGGGCGGCGGCACCGGTTCGCCGTCGTGCTCGGGGGCGCGTACGCGCGGCACCTTGCCGTCCACTACCTCCTGGTACCAGATATCGTGGTGTTCGCGGGCCCAGGCATCGTCCACATAACCTTCGCGCATGGCTTTGTAGGCGCCCTCCATGCCGATGGTGCCGAGGTAGATATGGCCGAGCGCAAAGCCCATCATCAGCACCGTGGCCGTGATGTGCAGCAGGTTCGCGCCCTGCATCATGAAGCGCGTGTATTCAAGGTTGGGCACAAGTTTGTCGAGCACGAAGCCGGAGCCGCTGGCGGCCAGGCCGAGCAAGGTGACGCCGCCCCAGAACCAGAGCTTTTCGCCGGCATTAAAGCGTCCGGCGGGAGCATGCCCTTGTCCGAACATGCCGCCCAGCCGGGCAAGCCATTTGAAATCCGCCACGATGGGAAAATTGTCTTTCACGAACAGGAGGAAGGTAACGACAATCGAGACCGTGAATAGTGGACCGACGAAATTGTGGATGGTTTTCAGGAGGTAAGTCAGGTAACCGAACAGCCCGTGGCCGATGATGGGCATCAGCACGAATTTCCCGAACATCATGCACAGGCCGGAAGCAGCCAGCACGACGAAGGTGATGGCTGTGGTCCAGTGCACGAAGCGCTCGGTTGGCGTAAAGCGCTGGATCTTGCGGCCGGTTGGCGGCGCATGCACCTTGATCGGGCCTTTGGCGAAGTACATCACGGCGATCGCGGCGAGCACACCCAGTATCAGCCAGCCGCCAATGCTGATCATCGGCCCATTGCGGAAGCGGCGCCAAGCCTCGCCGGCCGTCGTCGCCACGGGCTGGCCCGGGAGTTGGGCTTTGGGCTGGATCAGCACACCGGCCTCGGGGTATGGCAGGCTGCTGTAGTGCGCCTCCCCTGCCACCACCTTGCGCCATACCGGAGCGTTATTGCCCGGCTGGTCGCGTGTGCGCTCGGCCTGGTTCTGCTTGAGAATGTCCACCGACTCGACGTGCGGCGCCGCGCCCGGCGCGCCGCCCGCATTTGCGGCGGCGGGCCCCTGCTGGCGATTCGCCGGCGCGTCCGCCGCAAGGGACGTGCCGGCGGCAAGTGCCACAGCCAGCATTGCCAACCATCGTTTCATGGCAAACCTCCCTACCGGTTGGTCTTCACATACTCATTCTGCAGCTGCCCGCGTTCGCGCACCTGCTTGTCCCAGGAAGCCTTCTCGCCCGGGGTCCATCCCTTGGCCACCTGCGCCGTGCTGGCGCCTTTATATGCCGGCTCGTCGCCGCGATTCACCGCACTGCCCTGCTTCGACTGCGACACCTCGCCGCAGCCCGCCAGCGCCAACAGCGCTACCAGATAGAGCTTCATGACTTTGCCTCCGGTTTGCCGTAAGCCGTGCCCCAGCCCCAGACCTCGCTGCCCTTGCCGCGCGTGACAACGCGGGTACGGAAGATGTCCGCCACCACATCCCCATCGCCGCCCAGCAGCGCCTTGGTCGAACACATCTCCGCACAGGCCGGCAGCTTCCCCTCGGCCAGCCTGTTGCGGCCGTACTTCTCGAATTCCGCTTGCGAGCCATTCTCCTCGGGGCCACCCGCGCAGAAGGTGCACTTGTCCATCTTGCCGCGCAGGCCAAAAGTCCCGTTGGACGGGAACTGCGGCGCCCCGAACGGGCAGGCATAGGAGCAGTAGCCGCAGCCGATGCAGGCATCCTTGTTATGCAGGACCACGCCTTCCTCGGTGCGGTAGAAGCAATCGACCGGGCACACGGCCATGCAAGGCGCATCCGAGCAGTGCATGCACGCCACGGATACCGACTTTTCCTGCCCGATGATGCCGTCGTTGATGGTCACCACCCGGCGCCGGTTCACGCCCCAGGGCACCTCGTGCTCGTTCTTGCATGCCGTCGCGCAGGCGTTGCACTCGATGCAGCGCTCCGTGTCGCAAATGAATTTCATCCGTGCCATGGCAATCTCCTCAGCCCGCGAAGCGTTCGATATTGCAGATCGTCGTCTTGGTCTCCTGCATCATGGTGACCGAGTCATAGCCGTAAGTCGTGGCCGTGTTGACCGCTTCTCCGCGCACAATCGGTGCTGCGCCTTCCGGGTAGTATTCCAGCATGTCCTTGCCCTGCCACCAGCCCGAGAAATGGAAGGGAATGAAGGCCGTATCCACCCCCACGCGCTGCGTCACCAGCGCCCGCACCTTGATGCGCGCTCCGGTCGGCGTTGACACGATCACGTATTCGCCATTGCGAATGCCGCGGTCCGACGCAGCCTTCGGATTGATTTCGACGAAGTTCTCCTGTTGCAATTCGGCCAGCCAGGGATTGGAACGCGTTTCTTCGCCACCGCCCTCGTATTCCACCAGCCGCCCGGAGGTCAGGATGATCGGGAATTTCTTCGCCAGGCCATCGTCGACGGCCTTCTGCTGGACGGTCTTGTACAAGGTCGGCATGCGCCAGAAGGCCTTCTTGTCGTCGTGGGTCGGATATTTGGCGACCAGGTCTGGCCGGGTGCCGAACAGCGGTTCGCGATGCAGGGGCACCGGATCGGGGAAGTTCCACACCACGGCACGCGCCTTGGCATTGCCGAAGGGATGCACACCATGCACCTTCAGGCATACGCGCTGGATACCGCCGGACAGGTCGGTCTTCCAGTTCTTCCCCTCCGCCGCCAGCTTTTCGGCATCGGTCAGCTCGTCCCACCAGCCCAGTTTTTTCATCAGCACGTGGTCGAATTCGGGATAGCCGGTCGTAATGTCGGCGCCCTTGGAGAACGAACCATCCTCCGCCAGCAGGTTGACGCCATCGCGCTCCACGCCGAAATTGGCGCGGAAGTTGCCGCCGCCGTCCATCACGTGCTGGCTGTTGTCGTACAGGTTGGCCGAACCGGGGTGCTTGAGCTCCGGCGTGCCGTAGCACGGCCACGGCAAGCCGAAATAGTCGCCCGTCAGGTCGTAGCCGGTCTCCGCATCCTTGCCGCCTTTGCAACGCAAGGTCTTCACGTCGAACATGTGCATATTGCGCATGTGCGCCTTCAGGCGTTCCGGCGACTGGCCGGTATAGCCGATGGTCCAGCTGCCGCGATTGATTTCCCGCAGCATCGATTCCGGCTCGGGTTCCATCATATTGCCCTTGCCCGGCACCAGCTTCAACTTCGCCACCAGTTGTTTGCCGAAGCCGAGCTTTTCGGCCAGCTGGTACATGATCATATGATCGGTGCGCGATTCGAACAGCGGTTCGATCACCTTTTCGCGCCATTGCACAGAACGGTTGGATGCAGTAACGGAGCCGGAGGTTTCAAACTGGGTCGCCGCCGGCAGCAGGTAGACGGCGCGGTTGGGGTTGACCTCCTGTCCTTCCACTTTCATCGCGGCCATGGCAGCCGTGGCGGACGGATATGGATCGATCACCACCAGCATGTCCAACTTGTCCATCGCCTTCTTCATTTCCAGCCCGCGCGTTTGCGAGTTCGGCGCGTGGCCCCAGAAGAAGACCGCCTTGACGTTGCTGTCCTGGTCGATCAGCTCGTTTTTCTCGAGCACCGCGTCGACCCAGCGCGAAACCGTCGTACCGGACTTTTCCATCATGGCCTGCGAGGCGAACTGGCTCTTGACCCACTCGTAATCCACGCCCCAGACGGCGCACCAGTGCTTCCATGCGCCTGCGGCGAGTCCGTAGTACGCGGGCAGCGAATCGGGATTCGGGCCGACGTCTGTCGCGCCTTGCACGTTATCGTGGCCACGGAAGATATTGGTCCCGCCGCCGCTCTTGCCGACATTCCCCAGCGCGAGCTGGAGGATGCAGGAAGCGCGCACGATTGCATTGCCAATCGAATGCTGGGTCTGTCCCATGCACCAGACCACGGTGGAAGGACGATTTTTCGCCATCGTCTCCGCAGCCTGCAACACCTGGGCCTCGGGCACGCCGCAGGCTTCCTCCACCTTGTCGGGGGTCCATTTGGCGACTTCTTCGCGCACCTTGTCCATGCCGTAGACGCGGGCAGCGATGTATTCCTTGTCTTCCCAGCCGTTCTTGAAGATATGCCACAGCATCCCGTACAGGAATGGAATGTCGGAGCCGGAACGGATACGGATGTACTGGTCCGACTTGGCGGCAGTGCGGGTATAACGCGGGTCGACCACGATCATCTTGCAGCCGTTCTCCTTCGAGTGCAGCATGTGCAGCATCGAAACCGGGTGGGCCTCCGCCGCATTGGAGCCGATATACATGGCCGCCTTGGCATTCTGCATATCGTTGTAGCTATTGGTCATGGCGCCGTAGCCCCAGGTGTTCGCCACGCCGGCCACGGTAGTCGAGTGGCAGATGCGGGCCTGGTGGTCGCAGTTGTTGGTGCCAAAGAAGGAGACGAATTTACGCAGCAAGGCTGACTGCTCGTTATTGTGTTTCGACGAGCCGACGAAGAATACCGAATCCGGGCCGTCCTTCTTTTTCATGTCCAGGAGCTTGGCCGAGATTTCCTGCAAGGCCTGGTCCCAGCTGATGCGCTGGTATTTGCCGTTGACCAGCTTCATGGGATATTTCAGGCGGTACTCGCCGTGGCCATGTTCGCGCAGCGCGGCACCCTTGGCACAGTGCGCACCCAGATTGATCGGCGAATCGAACACTGGCTCCTGCCGAATCCAGATGCCGTTCTCCACCACAGCATCGACCGCGCAACCCACCGAGCAGTGGCTGCAGACCGTGCGCCGCACGACCTGCTTGCTACCGCTATCAACAGCGGCAGGATCTTTTGCCTGTGCCTTGCGCATCAGCGATAGCTGCGAAGCGGCCAGCCCGACGCCGACACCAATGCCGGAGCGTTTCAGGAATGCGCGCCGGTCCATCGTCGGCAAGGCCCGCGCCAGGCTGCCTTCGAGGCTCGCTGCGAAACGTCCGGGCGCGCGGGAACCGGCCGGCCCTTTACGTGTAAGGAGCATCATTTGGCCCTCCACTCAAATCTTGGTGGTGCGGTAGTACTTCTGGATATGTTCTGTGAGGCGGTAGCCGGAGCCGGGAGGCGGCTCCGGTTCCGCGGGCGGCGTCGCAGCGGGTGGGCTGCTGGCCATTTTCGCGGCGATGCCGGTAGCGGCCAGTGCTGCCATACCGGTGAAAAAAGACCGTCTTCCAGAGTTGGATTGCGTTGACATCATGGTCTCCCATAACCAACAACAGTTAGTCTTTTAACACTAGCACAAATGATTTAACAATGCATTAATGCTTAGTCCATATCGAATGCCTGGGTTTCCACTGCCACGAAGCTGCGCGCGAGGGCGGCGACCGCGCGATAGTAACGTGCCCCGGGATGCGCATCGATTGCATCAAAAAGCTGGTGCGCCCAGGGTTGGATATGGCGCGCAAAAAATTCCTTCTGTGTTGCAATGCTGCCATGCAGCAAGCGCATGGCGTCGCACAGGGCCGCGATGTGGTCTTCGCTTTCGGACAGATGCTCGGAGCGCTCCAGGCCCAGTCGCGCAAGGTCTTCACGCAGCGCGGCCAGCGGCTTCTCCATCAGGAAACCCGACAGGTAGTAGGAGCCGTAGAGCATGACCTCAGGTTTGCCGACACCGATGAAGAGCGACTCATATTCTTCACGTGCGCGCTCGGCATCCGTCGTGCTGCTGGCCGTTTGCAGGCCGCGCCAGGCGTCGGCCAGCACGCCGTCGCCTTCGATGGCTGCGCCTTCGATCAGGTCCAGCACCGCCTGAGATGGCGGGCCGTAGAACAGCATGGATAACACACCGTACAGTTCGGAACGCGCATATTCTTCGTCTTCGGTCATTGGCGTTTCACCTCAAGGATGGAAACTTCTTTTTCCGGCTGCATCATGTCGATCACGCGGCAGTCGGGGCACATGCGCAGGCGATCGGGATTGCCGCTGAAGGCTCCGTGGCCCGCGAGCTTACTGACCATATTCTCCACCATTTGCAAGGTAGCGAACGGCTTTTGACACCTGATGCAGTGGTAGGGCTGAGCCTCGTTGATCACGCGCGCCTGCTTCGCTGTTGCGCCCAGCGCGAGGCGCGGCTGCAGGCTTAACGCCTGCTCCGGGCAGGTCCGCACACACAAGCCGCATTGCACGCAGTTCGACTCGGTGAAACGCAATTGCGGCAATGATGGATTGTCGGATAGCGCAGACTCCGGACAGGCGCCGACGCAAGCCATGCAGAGCGTGCATTTGCCGGTATCGATTTCAATCGCCCCGAACGGTGCGCCTTGTGGGAGGGCAATGCAATCTTGCGGAGTTGGCGCGTGCCTTGCCAGGTGCGTGATCGAGAAGTCCAGAGTCTCCCGCTTGGACGCCGCAACGTGGAAAGCGGCTGCCGGAAGCATTGCCCCCTGTCCCGCCGCACCGCCAGCGGTGGCCGCGAAGCGTTGCAGTTCGCGATCAAGTTCAGCGGCGTGGCACGCGCGCAGCAGGTGAAGCTGGATGGCGCTGTAGCCCAGGCCATCGAGGATCGCCTGCGCATACGTCATTTGTTCCGCGATCGCATCCAGGTATTGCGGCGCCTCGCAGCCAGTGGCCAACACGACCACGTCAACCGCGCCATAAGCAACCGCAGCAAGCCACACGTCGATGCCTACCGACGCCACGTGATGAACAGGCAAAGACAGCACGCGCCCCGGCACGCCGCGCGCCGCGCCAGCAGCCGCGAGCTGCCCCAGCTCCTGGACGAGCGCGCTGCCCTCCTCGTCGCCATGCACGAGCAGCACGGGCCGCGCGCCGCCGGCGCGCGCATAAGTAGCCAGCATGGCCCGAATCCGTTCGCCGAAGTCAGGAGCGCGCGGCCAGGCGTACGTCAGGGCGCCGGAGGGGCACACGGTGGTGCATGCCCCGCAGCCGGCGCATAACTGCGGCGACACCTTGATGTAATCGCCCGCGCTGGCTATTGCCTCCGCAGAGCAGATATCAATACAGGCATTGCAGCCCGGCTGCCTGCTGCGGCTATGCGCACAAATGCTCTCCTTATACTCGAAGAAGCGCGGCTTGCTGAACGTGCCGACCAGCTCGAGCATTTGCATCGCAGCGAGAGCAGCTGCCGCTTCGTCGGCACCCGGCGCGAAATAACCTTGCGGCAGATGGTGCATGCGCAGCAGCGGCGTATCTCCCAAATCGAACACCAGGTCGAACTCACCGCCGCGATCCCTGTCGGCGCGATCGAAGTCGATAGCGGCAACCGCACCGCACGCTGCGACGCACTCACGATGCGAACGACAAGCGTCCAGGTCAACCTGATATGCCAGGCTGATGGCGCCTTCCGGGCATGCTTTGACGCAGGCATTGCAGCGCGTGCACAACTCCAGGTCGATCGGGTTGGACTGCTGCCAGCTGATCTTGAAGGCGCCAAGCCAGCCTTGCACGCGAGGCACGCTGCCGCTGAAGGTGGGCCAGGAGTGGCCTGCGATCGCCGCATCGTCGCCATCTGTGAGCAGGACGCACACCTGAAGCTGGCGCTCCAGCTTGCGCGCCCATGCCAGCACACGGCGCGCCGGACCAAGCAGCAGGACGCGGCCTTCGGACTGGTATTCGACCTCGGGCACCGGTTCGGGATCCGGCAGGCGGGCAGCAGCCAGCAAGGCCGCCATCTTGGGCGTGCTGTGGCGCGCCTCGTCGCTCCAGCCGCCGGTCTCGCGTATGTTCACGAAACGCAGCGGCGCCACGCTGGACTTCATTTCGGCCAGCTCGCGGAACAGCGGCTCCTCCTGCGTGCAGCCTATGACGATGCGCTCGTTGCCCTCCAGCGTTTGCAAGTAGTCGTTGACTTCCCGACGGCAAAGCTGGCTGGCCACCGGCAGCGTCCCTTCGCCCAAAGCAGTGCCGATGGCAGCACCGTCCAGCGGCATGGTGTTGTTGCAGTTACAGATCCTCGTCTTTTGGCTCATCGTCTTCTTCCGCCGCGAATTCGCGCGCAATCAGGTTCTTGGCGTGGTTGAGGGCTGCCACCATCAAGGGCGTCAGTGGTTCGAATTTGTTGTAGTCGTCAATGTAGGTATCCAGGCCGTCCATCACATTGAAACGAGGGTCGGCAAAGAGTTTTTTCAGTGCTGCCCGGCGCACCGCTTCGTCGACGCCGCGCGCGATAAATGGCGTGAAGTCGGACTCTGGGGTCAGGCTATCCACCTGCTCAAGCGTTGGAGCCGATGCCGACGCGGCGGGCGCCTCGGCGGGCAGCGCCTCGGCGCTTGGCGCAATGGCCTCCGCTTCGCGCACCGTTTGCTCCTCGGCTTCGGTCTTGACGCGCGACCATCGTGCGAAGAAGGTTTCAGCGGCCACGGCTTGCCTCCCCCTCCTCGCGCGCCATTTGCTGAACGGCGGCGCCGCCTTCGAACGACGGTCTGCGCCGCTTGCCTTTCGGCTCCGGACGGTAATACTCCGCCACGAACGCGCCAAGGCGCTCCACCATCGAAGGCGGCAACGGCAGCGTATCGACCTGCTCGCCCCCATCCATCAGGCGCGCAGCCTCGTTATACGACAAGGTCACGCACTGCGGCACGCCGACCTCGCCTTCCAGCCGCCACATGATGAACCAGCACGGCGAGCCGGAATCCAGGTTAAGGAAGTAGCCTTCCGCTTCGTCGGAATAAAGGCGCATCGACATGCCCGGATAAAGCCACAGCGTCTCGGAAGGATCGTCGCGCAGGCAGCGCGCAGCGCCCCCGGGCAAGGGAGACAACACCACCTCAGCGGGCAACCACTGGAATGGCTGCCAAGTGCTCTTCAATGGTTTGCGCTGCATGACGACAGCGAGACTCAGTTCGTCTGTTTCCACTGGCATTGTCCTTGCTTAGGAAGTACAGCCATACTGCACCAAATCGAGTAACATGCGCAACAATCTTAAAACCAAGGACAGGAGAACTTATGCAACGTAACACAGCCAAGCAATTCATTTTTGCCCTGTTTGCCTTCTTGATTGCATTCAGCGTTCACGCGGAGAAGCTGCCAAACGTCACGATTCTTGCCACAGGCGGCACCATTGCCGGCTCCGGCGCCACTTCCACCACAACGGTCGGCTACACTGCCGCGACTGTCGGCGTCCAACAATTGATAAACGCGGTACCGGAACTGTCCAAGATTGCAAACGTGACCGGCGAACAAGTGTTCCAGATTGCTTCCGAAAGCATGACCAACGAGCACTGGCTGACCCTGGGCAAACGCGTCAACACGCTGCTGGCGCAACCGAACGTGGATGGCATCGTCATCACCCACGGCACCGATACCATGGAAGAGACTGCCTACTTCCTGAACCTGGTGGTCAAGTCGCGCAAGCCGGTTGTGCTGGTTGGCGCCATGCGCCCAGGTACCGCGTTGTCGGCAGACGGCCCGATCAATCTGTACAACGCGGTATTGATTGCCGGTAGCCATGATGCAATTGGCAAAGGCGTCATGGTGGCCCTGGGCGATCAAATCCATGCCGCGCGCGAAGTAACGAAGACTAATACCTCCACCCCGGACTCTTTCAAGACTCCGGAATTGGGCATGCTCGGTTATGTGCAAGGTCCAAAGGCATTCTTCTATCGCACCTCGACTCGCAAAAATACCGTCGACACCGAATTTGATATTTCGAACTTGAGCGTCCTGCCGCAAGTCGATATCGTGTACGGCTATGCAAACATGAATGCCGTTGCGCTGAATGCCTTTATCGCTGCTGGGGCCAAAGGCATTGTCCATGCAGGCGTTGGCGATGGCAGCCTGGCCGCCAAGGTAAAACCGGAACTGATTGCAGCGCGCAAGAACGGCACTGTTATTGTTCGCGCCAGCCGCGTTGGCAATGGCATCCTGGCCCGTAATGGCGAAGCAAATGACGACGAACTGGACTTCGTGGTTTCCGATACCCTGAGCCCGCAAAAGGCCCGTATCCTGCTGATGCTGGGTATGACCAAAACCAGCAATACCAAAGAACTGCAGCGCATGTTCTATACGTATTAATCGATAGCCCGCCGAGCGCGGGCTTTTCTATGCGCACAACGCGCCAGCAATTGGCGCGTTCGCTCCAACTTTGAGTTTAACGATCCAGCGCCCGCCCAGCAGCGGCAAGCACCTGTTCAGTGAGCATCTCCAGCTTCGGCGACTGGATGCGCCATGAATGCCAATAAAGCTGGATGTCCAGATATTTGCCTGGCACCAAATCCACCAACGCACCCGATTCCAGAAGCTCTTTATATTGCTGGCGCGGCAGCATGCCATATCCCATTCCCAGCCGGATCGATTCGACAAAGGGATCGCTGGAGGGCACGTAATGGATCGGATAAGCACCCAGCGGCAGTCCCAATTCGCGCTCGATGAATATCGCCTGCAGCGAGTCTTTACGGTCGAAAAACATGACGGGCGCCTTGCGCGCTGCTTCACGGGTAAATCCATCCGGAAACCAGCGCTTCAGGAATTCCGGTTGCGCCAATAATCGATAACGCATGAAGCCCAAATGCTGCGAGCGGCAACCACGCATTGGTTCCGGCTCGCTGGAAACGCCTGCCAGCACCAAGCCCTTTTCGAAAAGCGAATAAGTGTGATCCTGGTCGTCCAGGATTATCTCCAGCAGGATGTTTTCGCGATTCAGGAAGGCGCTCAATTCCGGCAGAAACCAGGTGCCAAGCGTGTCGTTATTCACCGCAACCGGAATGCGCGGCGGCATGGCCTCATCGGCTTTTAATTCGGCCAGGAATTCCTGCTCCATCAACCGGCTGCGGCGCAGGTATTGCACCAGGCGCTGCCCGGCGCTGGTCAAACGGATCGGGCGGCTGCGGATCAGCAGCGGAGCGCCCACCGCCGACTCCAGCCCGCTGACCCGCTGCGACACCGCCGACGGCGTCAAATGCAGGGCCGCCGCAGCCTGCTCGAAGCTGCCGGCATCGATCACCGCCAGCAAAGCCTCGCCCTGTCGCCCGTCCGGAATCATCGCACCACTCCTTTAGCCAAATTAATGAATACTGAAACATCTTAATTCAGCTTCATTCACATGGCTAGCGGCGGCAAAATTCCGGCTCCACAACAGGAGTTAAAAATGCAGAGTTATGTGAACGGTTTGGGGCTCGGGGCGAGCCTGATCATGGCAATTGGCGCCCAGAATGCGCACGTGCTGCGGATGGGCATCAAGGGCCAGCATGTGGCGTTGACGGTGGCCGCTTGCATCGTGATTGACGTGATACTGATCGCGCTGGGGGTCGCTGGCGCCGGGGCGATGATCCAGGATTCGCCATTCTTGCTGGCGGCCGCGCGCTGGGGCGGCGCTGCCTTCCTGCTGTGGTATGGCCTGCGCAGCTGGCGTTCGATGTTGAGGCCGAAAGCGCTGGCTGTCGATGCCAGCGTACCGGCACCGGGCGCCCGGCAGGCGCTGGCCAGCGTCGTCGCGCTTTCGCTGCTGAACCCGCACGTCTATCTCGATACGGTCGTGCTGCTGGGTTCCGTCGGCGGCAGCTACCCGGACGGCCAGCGCATGGGCTTCTCGGCCGGTGCCATGACTGCTTCCCTGCTGTGGTTCACGGCACTGGGCTGGGGCGCCACACGCCTGGCCGGCGTGTTCGGCCGTCCACTGGCCTGGAAGTGCATTGAAGGACTGACAGGTGCGGTCATGCTCGCCATCGCCGCGGGGCTCGTCATGCGTTAATATTTTGCATGCTCATCCTCTACGCCGGAACGATTGTCCTCAGCGCTTTCCTGCTGTTCCAGGTGCAGCCCATTATCGGCAAAATGGCCCTGCCATGGTTCGGCGGATCCGCGTCCGCGTGGACGATTTGCATGCTGTTCTTCCAGTTCACGCTGCTGCTGGGCTACCTTTATTCGCACCTCACCAGCCGCTACCTGCCGCCGCGCCGGCAAGCCTGGCTGCATGCAGGGTTGCTGCTGGCCGCAGCGCTCACGCTTCCCATCATGCCGAGCGATAGCTGGAAGCCGTCGAGCGGCACCGACCCGGCTTTCCTCCTGCTTGGCCTGCTGGCAGCGACAATCGGCCTGCCATATTTCCTGCTTTCGACCACGGGGCCATTGGTCCAGCACTGGTTCGCCCAGGAACGCCCGGGCAGCGTGCCTTACCGGCTGTTTGCCCTGTCCAACTTCGCTTCGCTGCTTGGCTTGCTGAGCTACCCATTGCTGTTCGAGCCACGCTTTACCGTCAAGGAAATGTCCACTTTCTGGTCGGCGGGCTTTGGCTTGTTTGCCCTGTTTTGCGCCGCCCTCGCCTTGCGTGGGCGCGGCCGCAGCGCAGTGCCCCATACCCTGCGCGAAGATGCGATAGCGGGCAAGCCGACCTTGCGCGACAGCCTGTTGTGGTGCGGCCTGGCCGCCGTGCCTACGGTGGTCTTGATGGCAGCCACCAGCCACCTGACTGCCAACATCGCCCCGGTGCCGATGCTTTGGGTACTGCCGCTGGTGATCTATCTCCTGACGTTCATCCTCTGCTTTGAAAGCGCGCGCTGGTACAGGCGCTGGCTGTTCCTGCCCTTGATGGCACTACTGACACCGCTACTGATTGCCTGCACCACGTTCCCCAGCCTGATGCCACGCGGGATTGTATGGCCTACCCTGCTCTTCAGCGCCAGCATCTTCACCTTCTGCATGGCATGCCACGGCGAGCTGGCGCGCCTCAAGCCGCAGCCCTCGCAGTTAACCGGCTACTACCTGGTGATCGCAACAGGCGGTGCAATCGGCGGCATCTTCACCGGCCTGCTCGCGCCGCGCATATTCAACGATGACTACGAACTGACCCTTTCCTGCATTGCCGCCGTTTGCATTGTCGGTGCCGCATGCCACCACCGCCCCGCTGAGCCGATGAAGCGCGGCGCGCGCGTCAAGGCGGCAGTGTTTTTCACCACCCTGGTCGGCGTCTTGTGGGGAGCAAATGCGATGTGGCCGGCGATACCGACCATCAAAGCCCGCAATTTCTATGGGACGGTCAAGATCAAGGATACGGAACCCGGTCCGGGCCAGGTCCGCCAGCTCACTCACGGCAGCATCGTGCATGGGCGCCAGTTTCTCGAAGCTCAGAAGCGGCGCTGGCCAACAAGCTATTACGGCAACAACAGCGGCGCAGGCATTGCTATCGCAGCCAGCCGTAACGACGCCGCCCAACACGTGGGCGTGATCGGCCTTGGCGCCGGCACCATGGCCGCTTATTGCCGGCCTGGCGATGTATACCGCTTTTACGAAATCAATCCCCTGGTGCTCGCCTTCGCCGAGAGCTATTTCAGCTTCCTGCGCGACTGCCCCGCCAGGAAAGACATCGCCCTCGGCGATGCGCGCCTGGTGCTGGACGCCGAAGCGCCGCAGCAGTTCGATGTGCTGGCAGTAGATGCTTTTTCGGGCGACTCGGTGCCGGTACACCTGTTGACCACGGAAGCCTTCAATATCTACTTCCGCCACCTGAAGCGGGACGGAGTGCTGGCCATTCATATCTCGAATCGCTACCTGGATATGGCGCCCGTGGTGAGGCGTGCCGCGGATACCTTCCACCGCACGGCCTTCCTGTCACAGAACAAATCCGATCCCGTGCGCGGCACGACCGCCGCCACCTGGGTGCTGATAGGCCAGCGCGACAAGCTTTTGCCATACGCCGGCCTGCACGAACTGCCGCCCGCCCCGGATGTGCGGCCTTGGACGGACGATTACAGCAGCCTGCTTGAAATCATGAAATAATCGTCAGGCAAATACTGACCGAAAGGAATACGCAATGAAGATTGATATTGGCCTCTCCGACGACAGCCGCGCACGCATTGCCGATGGCCTGTCCCGCCTCTTGGCCGACAGCTACTCGCTCTACCTGATGACCCACAACTTCCACTGGAACGTCAAGGGTCCGATGTTCAATTCCCTGCACCAGATGTTCATGACGCAGTACACCGAACAGTGGACCGCGCTGGACCTGATCGCAGAACGCATCCGCGCGCTGGGCTATCCAGCGCCGGGCACCTACGCCGAATTCGGCAAGCTAAGCACCGTCAAGGAAGTGGCTGGCGTGCCGAAGGCAATGGACATGGTGCGCCACCTGGTCACCGCCCAGGAAGCAACCGCCCGCACCGCCCGTTCGCTGCTGCCATTGGTCGATGAAGCCAACGACCAGCCGACCGCCGACTTGCTGACCCAGCGCCTGGATGTGCATGAAAAGACTGCATGGATGCTGCGCAGCCTGCTGGAAGAATGAGTCTCAGGCCATCCTGTCCGAAGTAATGATGTGCTCACCCGGTTGCGGGTGCATTGCCGCGTCGAACATGGCGCGGGCAATGTTCCCGGCCGGGTTGATGCGCAATGCGCGCGGCAGCACCGGCCCAAGCGCCGACAGGATCGGCACCAGGATTTTTTCGCCGAGGCGGAATTCTTCCCGCGCACCACCGATGAAACCTGGTCGAGCAATCACCAGCGTTTCAAAGCCAAGCGAGCGCACGCCATGCTCTACCTCACCCTTCACGCGGTTATAGAAAACGTTCGATCCCGCATCCGCGCCCAGCGCTGAATTCAGCACGAACGTTGGCGTGCCATGCTGGCGCGCCAGGCGCGCGACGGCCATGGGATAACCATAGTCCACCTGGCGGAAGGCTTCCTGCGAGCCTGCGGTTTTGATGGTCGTGCCCAGGGTGCAAATCACGGCATCGGCCTGCCACCAGGGCTCCAGAGCCGGTAGCCGGTCGAAGTCTACGATCGGCACCACCAGCTTTGCATGGGGTTCCAGCCGGCGGCGTGTCGGCGCGACGACTTGCACCACCTCCGGCGAGGCCAGCGCGAGCTTCAATACTTCACGGCCGACAAGGCCGGTAGATCCCACCAGGAGCAGTTTTTTCATGCAGGGATCTTATCAGTCCGCATTCCGGATTGCATTAGCCCGCCGCCGCAGCTCCCTTTCCGTGGCAAACGGACGGTCCTCCTCGAGGCACGGCTCGCCCTTCAGTTCATCGCGAAATGTCCAATGCAGATGACTCGCGCGCACCACCAGCCCCCGCAGGCGCTTGACTTCCCACAGCACGGCGAGCATGTCGTCGTTCTGGTTTCGCAGCCAGATCTCGCGGAGCTGTGCAGCCGTCAGCGGTTTTCGTGTGACTGTATGCATATACAGTAGTTTAGCAAGCCCAATCGGGTTAGCATAGCCCCATGTGTACCAATTACCGCCCCACTTCACGCGACCTGCTGCGGGAAATGATGGACATCGACCTGTCCAACCTGGCCGGCATGGAATGGCCCGACGAAACCTGGAAGGACTACGACGCCCCCATCGTCCGCCTTGGCCTCGACGGCCAGCCGGAGTGCGTGGTTGCCTCGTTCGGTTTCGTGCCGCGCCGGCATGCTCCTGCTGCGATGCCATCGCTGACCACCATGAATGCCCGCAGCGAAACCATCGGCCAATTGCGCTCCTATAGCAAATACTGGCGCGCAAGCCAGCTTTGCCTGGTGCCGATGACTGGCTTTTACGAGCCGAATTATGAGTCGGGCAAAGCGGTGCGCTGGCAGATCAGCATGGCGGATAAGAGTCCCTTCGCGGTAGCAGGCATGTGGCGCAGCTGGGAAGAAGGCGATGGCAGCATCAGCCACTCGTTCACGCAACTGACCATCAATGCGGACGAACACCCCCTGCTGAAGCGCTTCCACAAGCCGGACGACGAAAAGCGCACCCTGGTCGTGGTGCCGCCAGAGGCGTACCGCGACTGGCTGTCCTGCCGCAATCCCGAATTTGCCCGCACCTTCCTCTCCCCCTATCCGCACGAATTGATGCAGGCCTGGGAAGACCCGCGTCCGCCTGCCAGGAAACTGCCAATATTAGAAAAACAGCAATCTTTGTTGGATTTTTAATGTCGAGAAACTTTACACCTGAGGTCTGCCCAGATGGCCCGGCTTGGGGCCATTTCTTTACAAATCAATGATTTATAAATGCATGGCCTAAAACTTGCTTTTGATTATTATTAATTACCGTCCGCAAATTTTAGATGCCGATTATGAAAGTCAAGACACTCGCAGCCGCAGCCATCCTTGCCACCCCGCTTTTCGCCAACGCCACGCCATTTACCCTTTTTGCTGGCGGCAACGTCGATCTGGAACAAGGCACGCAGGTGGCCGGTGACATTGGCGCCAAAGGCAACGTCAACGCCAAATACGGGTCGCAGGTCGCGGGCAATGTCACGGCTGGCCGCAATGTCACCCTCGAGCAGAATTCCCGGATCAAGGGCAATGCCACTGCAGGAAACAGGGTGGATGTGAAATACCTGGCCGAGGTCACCGGCAAGGTTGCCGGCAAAACAAATTCGCCATCGTTGAGTACCTTGCCAGCAGCCACTGAGTTCACCGCTAATGGCGCGTCATATGGCATCAAATCTGGCAAGACAGGCGACCTGGTCCACGGCGAATATGGCAAGGTCAATCTTGAGTATGATTCCACGCTGAAGCTGACCGCTGGCTCTTATTATTTCGACTCGCTGACAGTAGGCTCCGAAAGCAAATTCATCTTTGACCTGTCCGGCGGCGAAATCAAGCTGTTCATCAAGGGCAATGTGAACATCGGCTCGGGATTCGACTTCGAAATGCTGAACGGCAGCGCCAACGACATCTACACCGAAACCCGGGGCAACTGGACGCAGGGCATGTCGGGTGAATGGTTCGGTACCCTGTTCGCTTCCGGCGCCGGCAGCAATATGCACTTCAACCAGGGCAACAAGCTTGGCGGCATTTTCATGGCGGGCAAGAACATCCAACTGGACCTGAATACCACCGTGAACGCCATGCCGGAGGAAAACAAGAAGGTTCCAGTTCCAGGCACGCTGCCCTTGCTGGCGCTTGGCCTGGCCTCCCTGGCGCTCTTCCGCCGCCGTCGCGCGGACTGATACAAGCACGGCAAACTGATAAAAGGCCTGACCAGCTCGCCCGTTCTACCCACGCTGCCCGGTTGGCGTTCAATGCGCCATCGGCACGAAATTCTTGTCCAGGCTACTCCTGCACAGCAAAGTGGCCTGCTTCTTAGCCAGCGCCCGTTGCACAAAGGGCCTGGCGAGGTCCCCCAATCTTTCAAGGCTGGCTTCCATTGCCTCGGTAATCTGCATTTCGTCGTCTAACGGCGAGCCGCCCCACGTTGCGATCAGGCTTCCGGGTTCGCCAAGGGCCAGGCGGTGCTCCGCACAAATGAAGTCCACCATGCGCTCAGCGGCAAACCTGCTATCGCTGCCTCCGGCTATGACGCTGGCAGCAAGCTGTGGCTTCATGCGCCAGTCGACATTCCAGTGCCGCGGCGGCTGGGCGCCACCAACCCACACGACATTTGATGGATTTGCCTCTTCCCGCGACATCTGCTTCGGTTTGTCCTGCAGGTAGCGCTCGAAGATCGCGTCCACCAGTGACGTGCTGTAGCGATGGCCAGCAGATATCGGCTGGGCTGCCAACAAACTCAAGGCGAAGACACGGAGCCCCTCGTCTTCGCCGAGAATCGCAGGCGACAGGGCAACTTCTGCCGACTGCATCCCTGTAGCGGTGAAAGGCCAGCCGGCATTAACCATGACCGAGTACATGCGCGCGCGGGCATTCTCTGTGCCGGCCTGCGCAGCGTGCTTCAGGATCGGCTGCAATACCCTGGCACCGAATTTGCCCAATGCCCGTGCCGCGGATTCCGTCCTTGCTTTCGCCAGGTCACGGCGGCTGATCCACGGCTCTCGCGGCTGCTGCGGCGGCTCTTCCATGGCATTCGCCTCGGCATCCGCTGCAGTCAGCAGGATATCGATCAGTACCTCCGTCACCGCCGGGCTGTCGACATTCGACAAAGCGGCCATTGCATGCGGCGAAGTTTCGCTCTCCTGTTGGGCCATCTCGACCAACCTGGCCACCGCTTCTTGCGGCACTGAGGATTGGCGGGCAAGCGCGAGCGCAGCCTCCTTGCGCACGCCGGTCGACGGATCGCTTAAAGCTGCAAGCAGCGTGGTGCCATGGCTTCCCGAACGTGGCGCCAGCCGTCCAAGCAGGACCACCGCGGCCTCGCGCACGGAAGCATCGTCGTCGCGCGTTGCGGCAGCAGCCTGTCGCGCCAGTTGCTCAACTTGCGACGTCGTCAAGTAAGGAGCGTAGTCCTGCCACGCTTTGTCTGCCTGCCGCTCCAGCAGGTCAGCCACCTGTATCATCAGCCGCAAACTAGCCGCTCGCACCTGTGGAAACGGGTCATCCACGCGATTCGCAACGGCCAGCATCATCGGCACGTGCACCTCCGGCTCGAATACGGCATATCCCTCATGGAGCCCCCTGGCCAGTGCGTCCAGCACACCGGCACGCCAAGGCGAGACCGGTGCTGCCTGCCCAGGCTCAACGGCCCCGTAGCTGCGTATATTGTTGGCAATACGCTCCGCCAGCGCCGCCGCATGATATTTCTCCAGCTTTCCCGGCCGCGCAAACGGTGCGCCGATGAGCCTTTCTGTCACGCCGCCCGCGGCAGCAAGGATCGCTTCTTTCTCGCTAACAGTGCGGGCGCCGTTATTATTCGCCATTAAAAGGCTGTTCAGAACGTCGTCGAACCGGATCGACTCATCTCAGTTGCCGTACCAGTTATCGCCCAACTGCATGTCGATGCTCTGGATGCGTGCCAGAACAACCGCTGCAAAGCGCTCTTCAACAAGGTTGTCCTTCAACGCATCGACTACCAGCTTGCGTTCGAACTTGACCTTGCCGAGGGCGTGCGCCGCCTGGACCCGCACAGGCACTGCGTCGTCGGTGCGCAGTATTTTGATGAGGATGGGAAGGTTGCGCGCTGACCCGCCGTCCTCAAACAGCCATTCGCTGGCGCACTTGGCGGCATCGAACTCCGTCAGCACTTCCCTCATCCATTTGGGACGTAACTCGGCGGGGGCGCCCCGCAACTTTTTTACGGCAGGCGGGACGAAGCACCGCGGCTCCACTGGCGGCGCTGTTGCCTTGGCCAGCATAGGTTGGGAAACAATCAGGAGGGTGCCTGCACAGGCGGCGATCAAGCGCAACTGGTTCACATTCTGGCCTGCGAATTATCGATCAGGCGAGCATACCAGAATTGCAAGTGAGAAACGAAGCTGGAATTGGCCTGCCCTGCAGGAATCGAACCTGCGACCCTCGGCTTAGAAGTCGGCTACCTTATGCTTTTCCGTTGTTTCCAATTTCTTTACAAGACTTTGATTTTTAAGGAAACATCCTAAAATCACGAGCCGCCCCTGCCATTAACGGTTTCCGAATTCTGGCGTTATTTTGCTAAAATTTTCCTACGTAGCGCCTACGCAAAATGACGGCAGGGGTATTCATGTCTACGACCCTACGCCCACATCAACTCGAGTGTTGTTCGCCACACCACATACCATGAATATTAAATCTCCAAAGAGCGGTTTAACCATTTCTGGCGAAGATGAAGAAGGCCCGCGCGAAACTAGCGTGAGCTGGACAGTTTAAAGATCAATTGTTTAGCTGTTGTAAGGATTCTGGCATCAGCTTTCCCGCGCATTCACGACTGGCTCGCAAGACTGCGCCGCCAAGCAGACGACCTGGCTGGTTGCCGGCTCGTTTTTGCCGAGAAGACGTTTTCGATCAATCAGCCCATCATGCTAACAGCCCGAGTGGACCGGGGTTACCACGACGGTATCGCCATGGTCCTCATGGAACTCAAGACGCGCTGCGCCAAACAGGTCTATTCTTCGGACGTTATCGAACTGTCGGCACAGCGCGTGGCTGTAAGTTACTATACTGGTGACCCAGTTAGCGACTTTGGGTACATCGTGCTGCAACATCCCGTGACGCGCCGGCGCATCATCCGCAAGGTCGCCCTGCTCTCACCCGAGGATGTCATGAACATCGCCAATCGGCAAAGGTTACTGTTCAGCGGCGCTCTGCCTGCACGCTATGCCAACGACCCTAAGTGTTGTCGCCGATGCGAGTACCAATCCGAATGCAGATCGGGAACTCCGCGCGCATACCACCGAACGGAATGACAACTCACATTGTTTCAGTAACCCGATATTCGGAATTGATGTGCTTCCAACGGTACCTGCTAAAGACCGTTTCCACGAGTTCGTGCGAATCACCCCATTTTTGATCCAGCTTCAGTCGAAAGCGACACGAACTGATGGCAATCGAACGCGTTCAGGGCCATCTTTATCGATCAGGAAGCCTTTTCAGTTAATGGTGCGATTGCGGGTACAACATGGCTTACCTCCCTTTGGACAAATTTTTTGTGATGCTCTTGTTGTCGGGTTTGTACGTTGCTACGCACGCCAGGCTTTTCTCTCGGCCAAGGCGACGGCCTCGACGATGTCGGCCGACTTGAAACCGAGCTTTTCCGTCACCTTGCGGAACAGCCCCGGTGCCTTGGCAACGAGGGTGTTCTGCGCCGGCAGCACCACCATGTCGCTACGCCGTTCGATGCCGCGAATCACCCCATCGACCACCTCGTCGCGCGAGATCATTCGCCACAGGCCGCCCTTGTTGCCACCCCAGAGCTTGACGCCGGCGGCATCAGCGTGGACCTGGTCCATCATGGGCGTAGGAAAGAAGGTCGGGTGCGCACTGCCGACGCCCACGCCCAGGTGCTTCACTTCCAGGCGAATGCTGTCGCACATGGCCCAGACGCCGGCCTTGCTGGCCGTGTAGTGAGCCTGGAGCGGCGAATGCACGAACGCCGCCATCGAGGAAATGGCCATCAGGTAGCCGCGCTGGCTGGCGACATAGGGCAGCCCGGCTTTCAGCGTGCGCCAGACCCCGTTCAGGTTAATGTCGATGACACGATCGAAGGCGGCCGGATGCATGGTGGCCATAGGCGACACCTCATCGATGCCGGCATTGGCGATCACCACATCGATGCCCCCGAAATGCGCGGCCGCAGAGTCCATCGCCGCTTGCATATCCTGGTAGGAGCGGACGTCGGCGCGCCAGGCCCAGACCTGCCGCTCGCCGCCGAGCTCTTGCGCCAGCCGGATGGCGGCCGCCAGGTCCAGGTCGAAGAGCGCCAGCCGCGCGCCCTTGGCCAATAGCTTGCGCGCGAGGGCGCTGCCGAGCCCTCCGGTGGCGCCGGTGATGGCCACGACGCGGCCGCTCAAATCATAGTGGGGCATCTAATTCTCCTTGGTGATCTTTTCTCAGCGCTGTGATTCAGCCTCAAGTTGCTGGATCAGGGCATGCATTTCTTTGTGTCGACTCAGCACGACATCGGTCAGTACGCCGAAGATGCCGCGGAAGAGCGAGAACGGAACCCAGCGCCATGGCGCGTAGATACGTGGCCTGCGGTCCTGCACACCTTTCACGAGCGCAAGTGCAACCTGCTCGGGGGGAATAGCCCGACGCAGCCACCCTGGAAGTCCAACCTCATTCATTTTGGTCACGGTGGCGTTGCCGCCGAAGGCAACCTTCGCGATGGCCGTGGCCGTCCAGCCTGGGTAGACGACGGTGGCCGTTGCGCCGGTATGTGCAAGCTCTGCTCTCAAGGAGCGTGTGAGCATTTCTACGGCGGCCTTTGATGCGGCATACGGTGCATTCGCCAGGCCATTGAGAAAAGCGTATGCGGAAGACGTGACAAGAACTTGGCCCTGGTTGCGAATAATCTCTGGCAGCGCCGCGCGAATCGTGCGCCAGACGCCGAACAAATCCACTTCTACGATTTTCTCGAACTCGGCCTCATCGCAACTGGCGATTGTTGAGGCGCCACTACGCCACGAAATGCCGGCGTTGGCAAAAGCCACATCCAGGCGTCCGAAGCGTTGGATCGTCGTCTGAATGATTGCCTTCGTTGCCGCAGCGTCGGTGACGTCAAGCGCCACAGGCAGCACCCGGGATGGGGAGAACTCCTGTGCCAGTTTATCCACAGCGGATTGCTGCATATCGGTCAGCACCAGATTTGCACCCAGAGCATAGAGTTGGCGGGCGGTCGCGGCGCCGATGCCGCCCGCCGCGCCGGTGATCAGCACCACCTTGTCGTTCAAGTCGTAAGTCATGATGTACTTTCTTTTGCAGAAGGAGTAGGAACGTGGCGGCGCAGGAAGTTGATCTGGTCGGCCACCACCTTCTCGAAACCTTGCCCGACATACACATCGAAGTGCCCCTCCCGATAGAGCTTCACCTCACCCCGTGGCGCCTTGCGGACATGGCGCAGCGTGGAGCGCGTCGGTGCGACGGTGTCGTGCTCGCAGACGCAGAACAGGGCGGGACAGCGCAGCTGGCGGGCCAGTTTGCCGGGACGGTAGGCCATGATCTGCAGCGCGGCGCGCGCGGCAACATAATTTGGGAACGACAGACCCGATGGCACCAGCTTGAGGTAACCGCCCAGGCAATCGCGCGCCGTCATCAGCGCGGCTGAGCACGGCGCGCCGCTTGTATTGACCATGATCGGCTTGGCTCCGGCCCAGGCCAGCAACTGGTCGGCAATGGCGAGCGGCAGGACGCGAAGCGAGGTGATCGGATTCATCGCCAGCCCTGAAGCAAGGCCATCGGTGAACAAGCACTGTGCGATGACTGCGCTGACCCCTTCCACGGTGGCGCCGGTATGGACGGCGTGTCCGCCGCCGAAAGAGGTTCCCCAGACCACGACTCGACGCCCGTCAACCTGTGCCAGTCCGCGCGCGAACTCGACGGCCGCACGCCAATCAGCCTGCTGTTTGCGGACATCCAACAGTTGGCGCGGCATGCCTTCGCTGCCGCCGAAATGCCGATAGTCGAAAACCAGGCAGGCATATCCCGCAGCCTGGAAACGTTTGGCATAGGCATCCAGCCGCATCTGCCGCACCCCGCCCAAACCGTGCGCCATCACGATGATAGGTGCCGGGCGACCGCCTGGCGGGAGGTACAACCATGCGGCGCAACGCTCGCCCTGGGATGGGAAGTGAACTTCCGAATGGGTCGTCATTTGTAATGATCTCCGTTATTAGAGTTATCTCCATTAATGCAGTTAACTCTATACTTGGAATATGCTATAGTCAAGCCATGACTGAAACCAAGCCCACCCGCACTCAGCGGCGCACCGAGGAAATGCGCCGCACCATCATCGAAATCGCTTCCCAAATCCTGGCCGAAGGCGGCACATCTGCACTCAGCGCGGAGGAAGTCGCACGCCGTGCCGACATTGCGCCGCAGACGGTCTACAACCGGGTTGGCGGCAAAGGTGCCCTGCTGGCTGCCGCGAGCGAATCGGCCATGCTCGAAAACCGTCGGCACATGGATGCGGCGTATGCAACGCCGGGGTCGCCGTTGGAACGCATCCGGCGGGTTGGCGCGGCCTATTATCGGTTTGCACGGGAACAACCGATCCAGTTCCTGCTCTTGGCCGCGCCGCCCGACGACTTGGAAACTGCTAAACCGCTGGTGGCGCTAGTCGCCGAGCAGAACGCCAAGTTGGAGCAGGCGCTGCGGGAAGGGATCGCCTGCGGCGAGGTTCGCCCCGACATTGACCCTGCCGCCATGGCGATTGCGCTTTGGGGAATGTTCAATGGTGTGCTGACGCTGGGCGTGCGCAATGATGCGTTCAAGCTGAAGGACGCCGCTTGGGAGAAGGTCCTGGCGTCGGCGACCCTTGTGCTTCTAACCGGCTTGACCGACAGGCAAGCGCAGCCGTAGCTGCCGTTAGCATTCTGGCATCAGCTTTTCAGCGCATTCGCGGCTGGCTCGCAGGACTGCGCCGCCAAGCCGACGACCTGGCTGTTTGCCGACTCCTTGTTGCCGAGAAGACGTTCTCGATCAATCAGCCCATCATGCTGACAGCCCGAGTGGACCGGGTTTACCACGACGGCATCGCCATGGTCCTCATGGAACTCAAGACGCGCTATGCCAAACGGGTCTATGCCTCGGAGATTATCGAACCGTCGGCACAACGCTTGGCCATTGAATGCAGCACGGGGGAACGCGTGCGCAATACCGGGTACGTTGTACTGCAACATCCTTTGACGCGCCGACGGATCACTCACCGTGTTTCAATACTCGCACACGACGATGTCATCGGCATCGCCAATCGGCAAAGGTTACTGATCGGAGGCGCACTACCCCCACGTCATGCCGGAAACCCCGAACGTTGTCGCCGGTGCGAGTACCAATCCGAATGCAGATCGGGAATTCCGCACGCATACCGCCGAACGGAGCAACAACTCATATTGTTTCAGTACCCCGATATTCGAAATCGATGCGCTTCCAACGGTACTTGCTAAAGACCGTTTTCCCGAGTTCAAGCGAATCAACTGATTTCGGGTCCGGCTTCAGTCAAGAGCGACACGAGCTGATGGCGTTCGAGCGCGTTCAGGGCCATCTCTTTCGATCAGGAAGTCGAAGATTTCGCGAACGTCATATCCTTGACGAACAAGGTACGTCCATGCCCTCAAAGATCCGGCATAACGGTTGACAATGGCGGCTTGGGCTGCAGCGTCGGCGGATATGGTAAAGGCCTGCATAGTGATGTCCTTCGTGGGCTGGCAGGGCAAGGCCGGCTATCAGAGAAAACGCTGCAGGCAATTGGGCGACGTCGACAAATTCTCACACATTTTCACAAGTTTGACGAGATTCCAGTCGACTTGCGATGCCATTTCACAACCATTATGATTTTTTTGGCAAGCATGATTATCCACCATCGGGCGAAGACGTAAACCAAATTCGCTCAGTGAGTTTGCAAGCCCATTTACCTGCACAATGCGCATCTGATTCGACTCGGAAGCTCACATTCCATTTTTCAGTAGAGCGACTAACTGAGAAAGCGAGTTTCAAGTCCGAACGTTTAGCAAGGTTCCCGTCCCCGTCCTCTCATCGTTGGAAACAAGGCGGTACGGCGCTGGCGTTTCGGTACCGCCTCTTTTTTGCCCCTCACTCCAGAATTTGCGGCCGAAGTCCTATGGCCATGCTTGGTAATGCCTGGCGAACCGTTTACGGAATTTGCCTACGCAGTGCCTACGCAAAGCATTTTCGCCGCATTTTGCGACGCACAAAAGTCTTATAAGTGTTTGATTTTATTGGCCTGCCCTGCAGGAATCGAACCTGCGACCCTCGGCTTAGAAGGCCGATGCTCTATCCAACTGAGCTAAGGGCAGAGTCGCGGGCGAAGCAGAAAAAAGCCATGCCGCAAATGAAAAGCGGGTTGTCCGAAGACAACCCGCTCGAGAATTTCCTGGTCGGAGTACAAGGATTCGAACCTTGGACCCCCTGCTCCCAAAGCAGGTGCGCTACCGGGCTGCGCTACACTCCGATAAACGAATAATACCCCGGCGAGGCATAGTCCGTCAATGTCGCGGCGGCAACTTTATGCCGCCAAGGCCGTTTCAACCTTGTCCGCGATGCGGCGCGCCATGCTCTGGGCCTTGTCCGCGTCGCGTGCTTCAACCATCACACGGATCAGCGGCTCGGTACCGGAAGCACGGATCAGCACGCGGCCAGTGTCGCCCAGCTCGGCTTCCACCTTCTCTTTTTCCGCGACCATGGCTGCGTTCTTCTGCCAGTCGAAACCGGCCGGCACGCGCACGTTGATCAGGGTTTGCGGGAACAGCGTGACTTCGCCGGCGATTTCGGCCAGGGTCTTGCCATTGCGTTTGAGCGCGGACAGCACTTGCAGCGCGGAGATGATGCCGTCGCCCGTGCTGTGCTTGTCCAGCGCCAGCAGGTGGCCACTGCCCTCGCCGCCCAGGATCCAGCCCTTTTCCTGCATCACTTCCAGCACGTAGCGGTCGCCGACCTTGGCGCGCGCGAAGCCGATGCCCTTCTGCTTCAGCGCTACCTCGACGGCCATATTGGTCATCAGGGTGCCAACAGCGCCAGCTACGCCGCCATTGGCCACGCGATCCATCACCATGACATACAGCAGCTCATCGCCATTGTACAGGCGGCCGCTTGCGTCGCACATGATCAGGCGGTCCGCGTCACCGTCCAGCGCGATGCCGAGGTCGGCTTTGTGCTCGAGCACGGCAGCAGCCATGGCTTTCGGGGCCGTGGCGCCAACGCCGTCGTTAATGTTCAGGCCGTCAGGCTTGTTGCCGATGGCGACAATTTCCGCACCCAGTTCGTGGAATACGTGCGGGGCAATGTTGTAGGCGGCGCCGTGGGCGCAGTCGACCACGACCTTCAGGCCGCGCAGGTCCAGCTCATACGGGAAGGTGCTCTTGCAGAATTCGATGTAGCGGCCTTGTGCGTCATCCAGGCGGCGGGCACGCCCCAGCTTCTCCGGCGACACGCATTCCATCGGCTGCTCCAGCATCGCTTCGATGTCGAGCTCGACTGCGTCGGGCAGCTTGGTACCCTGGTCGGAGAAGAATTTGATGCCGTTGTCCTGGAACGGGTTGTGCGACGCCGAGATCACCACGCCGGCTTGCAGACGCAGCGCGCGGGTCAGGTAGGCAATTGCCGGGGTCGGCATTGGACCGGCCAGCTTGACGTCCACGCCCGCAGCCGAGAAGCCGGCTTCCAGTGCGGCTTCCAGCATGTATCCGGAAATACGGGTGTCCTTGCCGATCAGGACGGCTGGGCGTGCCGTGCCGGTCGCAGCGGACTTGGCCAGCACCTTGCCTGCGGCATAGCCCAGGCGCATCACGAAATCGGGGGTAATCGGCGCCTGGCCGACCAGGCCGCGTACGCCATCGGTACCGAAATATTTACGTGCCATATTCTGTTCTCTTCCTTTTCTTAATGCGCCGCCTGCCACACGCGAAGTGCGTCAACGGTCTCTGCTACATCATGCACCCTGACGATCTGGGCGCCGTGCGCAACTGCTGCCAGGGCGCCGCCAATACTGCCGGCCATGCGCTGCTCAACCGGTTTGCCTGTGACTGCACCGATCATCGATTTGCGCGACAGGCCGGCCAGCAGCGGCACGCCGAGCTCGCCAATCATCTGCTTGCCTGCTTTCAGCAGCGCGTAATTGTGCTCTACCGTCTTGCCGAAACCAAAGCCAGGGTCGATCCACAGGCGTTCCTTGTCAATCCCTGCCGCCGTCAGGACGGCAATGCGCTCAGCCAGGAAATCAGTGACTTCACGCACAACATCATTGTACTCCGGGCTGGCCTGCATTGTTATCGGATTACCAATCATGTGCATGATGCACAACGAACAATCGCTATCCTTGACAGCTTCGATGGCGCCAGGGGCGCGGAAACCGTTTATATCGTTGATCATGTCGACGCCGGCCAGCACCGCTTCGCGCATGACTTCAGGCTTGTAGGTGTCGACGCTGATGGCCTTGCCGCAGTCGCGCAGGGCGAAAATCAGCGGCATGACGCGGCGCAACTCCTCGTCCAGCTTGACGGCCGGGGCGCCGGGGCGGCTGCTCTCGCCTCCGATGTCGATGATGTCGACGCCGTCGCGGATCATTTGTTCGGCGTGCGTGATTGCGTAGTCGAGGCTGGCGAACTGGCCGCCGTCGCTGAAGGAGTCAGGCGTAGCGTTGAGGATGCCCATCACCAGCGGGCGGCTGGTCGGGAAATTGAATCGGCCAAACTTGTGTTGAGGCATGGTAGCGGAAAAAGGGGACGCAACACATTCAAATGTGTTGCGTCCCCTGTTTTAAAGGCGATTAAGCTGGTGCGGTGGCGTTCGGGTTCGGGTTCGAACCTGGGCCGTCGCTGCCCGGCTGTTTGCGGATGGTGGTGCCAGCCTTCGGTGGGCGCGGCTCCTGGCCCGCCATGATGTCGTTCACCTGGTCTGCGTCGATGGTTTCCCATTCCAGCAAGGCCTTGGTCATCACTTCAACCTTTTCGCGATTCTCTTCCAGCAGCTTGCGCGCCAGGGCGTATTGCGAATCCAGGATGGTGCGGATCTCCGCGTCCACCTTCTGCTGGGTCGCTTCCGAGATGGTCTTGTTGGCGCCGCCCAGCCAGCCGTCGTTCTGGCTGTCTTCGTACACCATCACGCCCAGCGCATCGGACATGCCGTACTTGGTGACCATGGCACGGGCCAACTTGGTGGCGCGGGCGAAGTCGTTGGAAGCGCCGGTCGACATCTGGCCGACGAAGATCTCTTCCGCAATACGGCCGCCGAACAGGATGGAAATCTCTTCCAGCATCTTGTCCTTGTAGCCCGAAATATTGTCGTGCTCAGGCAGCTGCCAGGTCAGGCCTAGCGCCCAGCCGCGCGGCATGATGGTCACTTTGTGGACCGGGTCAGCCTTCGGCAGCAGCTTGGCCACCACGGCGTGGCCGGACTCGTGGTAAGCGGTATTGCGGCGCTCTTCTTCGCGGATCACCATGGACTTGCGTTCCGGGCCCATGAAGATCTTGTCTTTCGCATCTTCGAAGTCGATCATGTCGACCAGGCGCTTGTTGCGGCGCGCAGCAAACAGGGCGGCTTCGTTGACCAGGTTGGCCAGGTCGGCGCCGGAGAAGCCCGGGGTGCCGCGGGCCAGGATGTCGGCCTTCACGTCGGTGCTGATCGGTACCTTGCGCATATGGACGTTCAGGATCTGTTCGCGGCCGCGGATATCCGGCAGGCCAACGGACACCTGGCGGTCGAAACGGCCCGGACGCAGCAGCGCCTTGTCCAGCACGTCGGCACGGTTGGTCGCGGCAATCACGATCACGCCGGACGACGCTTCAAAGCCGTCCATCTCAACCAGCAGCTGGTTCAGGGTCTGTTCGCGCTCGTCGTTGCCGCCGCCCATGCCGGCGCCACGATGGCGGCCAACGGCGTCGATCTCGTCGATGAAGATGATGCAAGGCGAATGCTTCTTGGCGTTCTCGAACATGTCGCGGACACGGGACGCACCCACGCCGACGAACATTTCAACGAAGTCCGAACCGGAAATCGAGAAGAACGGCACCTTGGCTTCACCCGCAATGGCACGCGCCAGCAGGGTCTTACCGGTACCTGGAGGGCCAACCATCAGCACGCCGCGTGGAATGCGGCCGCCCAGTTTCTGGAACTTGGTCGGGTCTTTCAGGAAGTCGACGATCTCGGTCACTTCCTCTTTGGCTTCGTCGCAA
This sequence comes from Pseudoduganella sp. S-14, assembly GCF_049913285.1. Classification (GTDB taxonomy): domain Bacteria; phylum Pseudomonadota; class Gammaproteobacteria; order Burkholderiales; family Burkholderiaceae_D; genus Rugamonas. The sequence goes on along the minus strand of NZ_CP183991.1, from coordinate 2,770,962 downwards.
CCTGCCACGTCGGCGAAGGTCACGGTGTTATTGGTTTCGTCCAGCATGCGCGCCTTCGACTTGCCGAAGGAGAACGCGCCGCCCTTGCCGCCCCCCTGCATCTGGCGCATGAAGAACACCCACACGCCAATCAGCAGCAGCATCGGGAACCAGGATACGAAGACCTGTTGCAGGATGCCTGGCTCTTCAGGCGGCTTGACGTCGAAACGCACGCCATTGTCGCGCAGGTCGCGGATCAGGCCGCGGTCCAGGAAAGTCGAGGTGGTGCGGACTTTGGAATCGTCGACACGGGTTGCAGTAATAGTCTGCCCTTCAATCACGACATCTTTAATGCGCTTCGCTATGACCTCATCCAACAGATCGGAATAAGCGATAGGCTTCGCGCCGCCGGCGATGCTGTGGCTGTCAAATTGCTTAAACAGCATAAATAACAGCAAGGCTACAACAACCCAGATAGCCGATTTGGAAAACATGTTATTCACGAAAACTCCTTGGATGCGAAAGCGCACCAGTTACCTATAGCAGAAATCCGATTTTACTCGTTAAACCCGGGCCGTGCTACAAACCGGCCCTATGGTGCACACTCCTGCGCAGGATATGTGGATTTTTCCAGCTAAATCAAGGGCCAGAATGGCATTATTCCACTGGATTTTTGAGCCCGCGGCCCAATAAGAAGATTTCCGACGATTTATCGCGGCTGGCTTTCGGCTTTTTCTGCACCACGGTCTTGAATTCGCGCCGGAATTTCTCGACGATCTGGCTGAATCCCAGGTCCTTGAAGCATTTCACCAATAACGCGCCACCCGGTTTCATATGGTGCTGGCTGAAATCGATGGCGATATCGATCAGGTCTTCCATACGGGCTGCATCGGCTACCGCAATACCGGATAAATTGGGCGCCATATCGGATAGCACAAGGTCCGCCTTGCGGCCTTGCAGCACTTCGGCCAGCTGGTCGAGGATTTCCTGTTCGCGGAAGTCGCCCTGGATGAAGTGCATGTCGGCAATCGGCTCCATCGGCAGGAGATCCAGGCCGATCATGGTGCCGTTGATGCCCCCGCCCTCCTTGCCCGCGAGCTTGCGGCGGGTGTACTGCCCCCAGGAGCCGGGAGTGCAGCCCAGGTCCACGATGACCTGGCCGGGCTTGATCAACTTGGCATCCTCGTCGATCTCTTTCAGCTTATAGGCTGCCCGGGCACGGTAGCCGTCGCGCTGGGCGGCCTTCACATACGGATCGTTAATATGGTCGTGCAACCAGTTTTTGTTTAATTTGTTCTTAGCCATTAGCGTAGAATACTGCCTTTAAGAGAACTATCCAAAAATAACTATGCTGAACCTTACCCCTGCCGAACGCAGTGTCCTGCGCGCCGAAGCCCATGGCCTGAAGCCCATCGTCCTCGTTGGCGAATCCGGCCTGACCCCTTCCGTAATGAAGGAGATCGAGCTGGGCCTGGATTCCCACGGCTTGATCAAGGTGCGCGTTTTCGGCGATGACCGCGAAGCCCGCATCGAAATGTACGAAACCATCTGCGAGAAGACCGGCGCCGCGCCGGTGCAGCACATCGGCAAGCTGCTGGTGTTGTACCGTCCTCGCGTGGAAGCCGAGAAGGCCTCGACCGGCAAGGCCGGCAAAGGCATGCGCATGGTAACCATCGTCAAGCCAAGCGCCTCCGGCACCAAGAAGCCATCCGTGAGCAAGGTCCTGCTGAAGGGGAACGAACGCGTTACCGCCGGCGGCACCATCAAGCGCGTCAAGAAGAAGACCGGCACCAAGAAAACCGTTGCCTAATAAATGGGGACGTACCCCATTTATTGAGCAACTAGTTTCCTAAAAAATGGGGTACGTCCCCATTTTTTACGCCTGGCGCACAAGCAGCCAGGCTGCCAGCAGGCTTTGTACCAGGTAAATAGTGCTGGAAATGCCATGCAGCTTGCCGAAGCTGCCGTCGCCGGAAGCTTTCGCTGCTGCCATCATCGGCTGCAGGCCAAAGTGCGAAACCACGGTACACATCACCATCGCCACCACGATCAGCAGCACCAAGCGGCGGCGCCTGGGCGTCCAGTCGCGGGTGCCGAAGAACAGCAGCACGCCCATGGCGGCGCCGCAACCCAGCGATAACATGGCCTGGGCATGGAACAGCAGGCCAGCTATCGAGCCGGCCAGCACGCGGTCCAGCGATGCGAACAAGGTCGGCGCCACCAGGTAGCCGACCACCCACAGGCTGCCGGCCCACAGGGCGGCCACCAGCAGGCGTACTTTCGCCAGCAGCATCAAACGTAGCGTACGTCGATGATTTCGTATTCGCGCGGGCCGGACGGGGCCTGCACTTCCACCACGTCGCCGGCGTATTTGCCGATCAGGGCGCGGGCGATCGGCGACGTCACCGATACCTTGCTCATCTTCAGGTCGGCTTCATCGGTGCCGACGATCTGGTAGCTCACCTTCTGGCCCGATTCCAGGTCTTCCAGGTCCACGGTGGAGGCGAATACCACGCGGCCTTCCGCATCCAGGGTGGATGGGTCGATGATCTGGGCCGAACTCAGCTTGCCTTCCAGTTCCGCGATACGGCCTTCGACGAAGGCCTGGCGCTCCTTGGCGGCATCGTACTCGGCGTTTTCGGACAGGTCGCCGTGCGAACGCGCTTCGGCGATGGCATCGATGACAATGCGGCGTTCCTTGGTCTTGAGCTGGTGCAGCTCTTCTTTCAGGAGTTCAGCGCCGAATTTGGTGAGTGGAACGGAATTCATATCTGTCTCTAGTCAAATTGCTAAAAAGCACAGAGCCCGCGCCATGCTTCAGCGCGGGCCCTGTGGTTATATTGTCAAGCGTACTACTTTACCGGGTCTTAGTTTAAAGACTTATGCAGGCCTTGTAAATCGTACACACGCAATTCGTCCAGGTGGCGGATACCTGCCACGGCGGCCTCGGCACCAGCGATGGTGGTGTAGGTGGTCACGCGGGCCGCCAGCGACGAGGTACGGATGCTGCGCGAGTCGTTGATCGCGGTACGCTTCTCTTCCACGGTGTTGATCACCAGGGCGATTTCGTGGTTCTTGATCATGTCGACCACGTGCGGACGGCCTTCCGACTTCTTGTTCACCGGGGTGACAGGAATGCCGGCAGCCTCGATCACGGCGGCAGTGCCCTTGGTGGCGCACAGGGTGAAGCCTGCGTCGACCAGGTCTTTCGCCACTTTCACGGCGCGCGGCTTGTCCGACGCTTTCACCGACAGGAATACCTTGCCGGAGGTCGGCAGCTTGACGCCGGCGCCCAGCTGCGACTTCACGAAAGCTTCCGCGAAGGTGGCGCCAACGCCCATCACTTCACCGGTCGATTTCATTTCCGGGCCGAGGATGGTGTCCACGCCAGGGAATTTCACGAACGGGAACACGGCTTCCTTGACGCTGTAGTAAGGCGGCACGATTTCTTTCGTGATGCCCTGCTCTGCCAGCTTCTGGCCGACCATGCAGCGTGCGGCGATCTTGGCCAGCTGCAGGCCGGTCGCCTTGGATACGTATGGCACGGTACGCGAGGCGCGCGGGTTCACTTCCAGCACGAAGACGACGTCCCTGCCATCTTGTTTCTGGATCGCGAACTGCACGTTCATCAGGCCGACCACGTTCAGGCCCTTGGCCATCAGCGAGGTCTGGCGCTTCAGTTCATCGATGGTCTCTTGCGACAGCGAGTAAGGCGGCAGCGAGCAGGCCGAGTCGCCCGAGTGCACGCCGGCTTGCTCGATGTGTTCCATCACGCCGCCGATGAAGGTGGTGTCGCCGTCGGAGATGCAGTCGACGTCGCACTCGATCGCGTCGTTCAGGAAGCGGTCCAGCAGCACCGGCGAGTCGTTCGACACCTTGACCGCTTCGCGCATGTAGCGCTCCAGGTCGCGCTGTTCGTGCACGATTTCCATCGCACGGCCGCCCAGCACGTAGGAAGGACGCACCACCAGCGGGTAGCCGATTTCCTGTGCCAGCGCCAGCGCTTCTTCTTCGGTGCGCGCGGTGCGGTTAGGCGGCTGGCGCAGGCCCAGGTCCTGCAGCAGCTTCTGGAAGCGCTCGCGGTCTTCCGCGGCGTCGATCATGTCCGGCGAGGTGCCGATGATCGGCACGCCGTTGGCTTCCAGGTCCAGCGCCAGCTTCAGCGGAGTCTGGCCGCCGTACTGCACGATCACGCCGACCGGTTTTTCCAGGTCGACGATTTCCAGCACGTCTTCCAGGGTCAGCGACTCGAAGTACAGGCGGTCGGAGGTGTCGTAGTCGGTCGACACGGTTTCCGGGTTGCAGTTGACCATGATGGTCTCGTAGCCGTCTTCGCGCATGGCCAGCGCGGCGTGCACGCAGCAGTAGTCGAATTCGATACCCTGGCCGATACGGTTCGGGCCACCGCCCAGCACCATGATCTTCTTCTTGTCGGTCGGGTTGGACTCGCACTCTTCATCGTAGGTCGAGTACATGTAGGCGGTGTCGGTCGAGAACTCGGCGGCGCAGGTGTCCACGCGCTTGTACACCGGACGGATGCCCAGTTCGCGGCGCTTGTTGCGCACGGCGGTGTCGCCACATTGCAGCAGGTAGCCCAGGCGGCGGTCCGAGAAGCCCTTCTGTTTCAGCTTGTACAGGGTGTTCTTGTCCAGGTTTTCCAGCTTCTGGGTATCAAGCCACAGTTCCAGGTCGATGATTTCCTTGATCTGCACCAGGAACCACATGTCGATCTTGGTCAGCTGGTACACCTCTTCCAGGGTGAAGCCTTGGGCGAAAGCGTCGCCGACGTACCAGATGCGGTCCGGACCCGGCTCGCCCAGTTCCTCTTCCAGCTTCTCGCGGTCGACGGTTTTCTGGTTCATGCCGTCCACGCCCACTTCCAGGCCGCGCAGGGCTTTCTGGAACGATTCCTGGAAGGTACGGCCGATTGCCATCACCTCGCCCACCGATTTCATCTGGGTGGTCAGGTGGTGATCAGCGGTCGGGAATTTTTCGAACGTGAAGCGCGGCACCTTGGTCACAACGTAGTCGATCGAAGGCTCGAACGAAGCCGGGGTCGCACCGCCGGTGATCTCGTTGCGCAGTTCATCCAGGGTGAAGCCCACTGCCAGTTTCGCAGCCACCTTGGCGATCGGGAAGCCGGTGGCTTTCGATGCCAGTGCCGAGGAACGGGACACGCGCGGGTTCATCTCGATGACGATCATGCGGCCGTCTTTCGGGTTGATCGAGAACTGCACGTTGGAGCCGCCGGTGTCCACGCCGATCTCGCGCAGCACTGCCAGCGAGGCATTGCGCATGATCTGGTATTCCTTGTCGGTCAGGGTCTGTGCCGGAGCGACAGTGATCGAGTCGCCGGTGTGCACACCCATCGGATCCAGGTTTTCGATCGAGCACACGATGATGCAGTTGTCCGCCTTGTCGCGCACCACTTCCATCTCGTACTCTTTCCAGCCCAGCAGCGATTCTTCGATCAGCAGCTCATTGGTTGGGGAAGCTTCCAGGCCGCGTTTGCAGATCGCTTCGAATTCTTCTTCGTTGTAAGCGATACCGCCGCCGGAACCGCCCATGGTGAACGATGGACGGATGATGGTCGGGAAGCCGACTTCCTTTTGCACCGCCCACGATTCTTCCATCGAGTGCGCCACGCCGGAACGCGCCGAACCCAGGCCGATCTTGGTCATCGCATCCTTGAACTTGGCGCGGTCTTCGGCCTTGTCGATGGCTTCCGGCGTAGCGCCGATCAGCTCCACCTTGTACTTGTCCAGCACGCCGTTGCGGTGCAGGTCCAGCGCGCAATTCAGCGCGGTCTGGCCGCCCATGGTCGGCAGGATCGCGTCAGGACGCTCCTTGTCGATGATGCGCTCCACAACCTGCCAGGTGATCGGCTCGATGTAGGTGACGTCGGCCATTTCCGGGTCGGTCATGATGGTCGCCGGGTTGGAGTTCACCAGGATGACCTTGTAGCCCTCTTCGCGCAGTGCTTTACAAGCTTGCGCGCCGGAGTAGTCGAATTCGCAGGCCTGGCCGATGATGATCGGGCCGGCGCCAATAATCAGGATGCTTTTAATGTCAGAACGTTTTGGCATTTATTTCTTCTCCGCGGCATTCATCATGTTGATGAAGCGGTCAAACAGGTAGGCGACGTCGGTCGGGCCAGGCGATGCTTCAGGGTGGCCCTGGAAGCAGAAGGCCGGCACGTCGGTGCGGGCGAAGCCCTGCAGCGAACCGTCGAACAGCGACACGTGGGTCACGCGGCAGTTGGCCGGCAGCGTGTCCGCATCCACGGCGAAGCCGTGGTTCTGCGAGGTGATCATCACCTTCTTGCTGTCCAGGTCCTGCACCGGGTGGTTGGCGCCGTGGTGGCCGAACTTCATCTTCAGGGTCTTGGCGCCGGAGGCCAGTGCCATGATCTGGTGGCCCAGGCAGATGCCGAACACCGGGATCTTCTTCTCCATGAAGACACGAGTCGCCTCAATCGCGTAATCGCATGGCTCAGGGTCGCCAGGACCGTTGGACAGGAACACGCCGTCCGGGTTCAGCGACAGCACGTAGGCGGCGGAAGTCTGCGCCGGCACCACGGTCACCTTGCAGCCGCGCGAAGCCAGCATGCGCAGGATATTGCGCTTGACGCCGAAGTCGTAGGCCACTACGTGGAATTGGCGGGCCGCGCAGGCATCGGCTACCTTGCCATAGCCTTTGCCCAGTTCCCACTCGGTCTCGGTCCATTCGTACACTTCCGGCGCGGTCACGACTTTGGCCAGGTCCATGCCCGCCAGGCCTGGGAAGCTGCGCGCCAGTTCCAGCGCCTGCTGCACGGACGGCTCGTTGCCCTGCACGCCGGTCACGATGGCGCCAGCCTGGGCGCCCTTCTCGCGCAGCACGCGGGTCAGCTTGCGGGTGTCGATACCGGCGATGGCGACGATGTTCTCTGTCTTCAGGTAGTCGGTCAGCGATTGGCTGGAGCGGAAATTCGAGTGGATCAGCGGCAGGTCGCGGATGATCAGGCCTGCGGCGTGGACTTTGGACGCCTCGACGTCTTCGGTATTGATACCGTAGTTGCCGATGTGCGGGTAAGTCAGGGTGACGATCTGGCGGGAATACGATGGATCGGTCAGGATTTCCTGATAACCCGTCATGGAGGTATTGAAAACGACTTCGCCCGTCGTGTGACCGGCAGCGCCAATGGAAATACCTTTAAAGATTGTTCCGTCGGCTAGTGCCAGGATGGCTGGAACGGCTGGGCCAGAAAAAAATGGCGGCAAGGGCAACTCCTGATTAAGTTACCGTAGCGACGCCACTCAGACAACCCACGGGTGTACGGGCGCAATGCCGGGCTCGCGGGTCAGATGATGATGGATGTGTGAGGTAGGCGCTACGGTCGAATGGTAATTGGCTAAACCTTTGAATTATAACCCAAAGTTCCTCCCGCGGCAAGCCCTGCCCGAGCCTCAGCGGCCTTGGCGGAGCGCCTCGGCTAGGCGCGTCACCAATGCCGCGTGGCGCTTGTGCAGGAACAGGTAAAGCGGCACTTCTTCCAGTGGCGGCAGCAATTGCAGCAGGTCCCGGTCGTGTTCCTGCATCGCCAGCACTTCCTTGTTGCTGCGGCCCATGATGGCGATATCGCAACCGCCGGCTTTCAGCATGCGCAATAAGGACGCATCGTTGTCCAGGCGCTGGCGCGGCATGCGGGCCGTGCGCTCTTCCGTGAAGTTATAGCCCCGCCGTATGCAGAGTGTGTGGCCGCGCAGCGATTGCCAGCCGCGCGACACGTCGACCTTCTTATAGGAATAGGCAGTTGGCGCGTACATATAGATCGGTTCCGGAACTGCCACCAGCTGAGGATAGCTGCTGGCGGCCAGCATGGTGCGGCCGATGGCGCCATCCAGCTTGCCTTCATTGACCAGCACCATGCCGCGTTCGGCGGACAAGGCCCTTACCTTGACGCCCAGCCCGGCACGGTGCGCCGCGGCTTCAACGGTCTTCCACGCCTCGAGATGGGCCGGCGTATCCGGAATCACGAAGAGTTGCAGGTCCTGGCCTGGCACGGGCGCCGAAGCCAGCGCGCACAGCAAGGCAAGCAGGACTTTCATTGCTACTCTCCTTCGCCGAGCAGCTTATGCATGGTGCCATCGGCCCGCATCTGCTTCAGGGCCGCAGCTACTTTGGGCACCAGCGCCGCATGGCTCTTGTGCAGGTAGATGTAGAGGGGCATGATTTCCATCGGCGGCAGCAGGCGCTGGAGCGGCGGATCGGCAGTCATGGCGGCGCGCGCCAGCGCATTATTGCGCTCCATGATCGCGACATCGCAACCGCCGGCCGCCAGCATGCGCAGCATGGTCGCCTCGTCGGCCAGCACCTGGCGCGGCAGCTCCTTGGTACGCTGGTCGGTCTGGCGCAGGCCGCGGCGAATGCAGACTGTGTGCGAGCGCAGGGATTCCCAGCCACCCGTCACGTCGAAGCGTTTATAAGCGAACGCCGTTGGTGCGTATTGGTAGATCGGTTCAGGTACCTGGACCAGGTTGGGGTAGTTTTTTTCGAGGCCGGAGGAGCGTCCGACGTCGCCATCGGTCGTGCCTTCATTGGCCAGCACGGCCGAGCGCTCGGGCGACACTTCGCGCACCACCGCATTGATGCCGGCGCGCTGGAAAGCGACTTCCGCCGCTTTCCACAAGTCGGCATGGGTGGTGCTGCGCGAGATGACGGACAGCTGCAGCTCTTCAGCGTGCAGCGGCGCCGACAGGATGATTGAACAAAGCAGCAAGGCAAACGGCAGTCTCATAACTCCCCCTTGCCTGTATTCTAGGAATACATTGCTTCAATTGCAAGACTTAAGCCAATGCAGCAATACCCGCCTTGGCGATTTGTGCATCTTCGCTGGACTTCACGCCCGACACGCCCACCGCGCCGATGGTATGGCCATCAACCACGATATTGACGCCGCCTTCCAGCGGGGCTTCCACCATCGGCACGCCGATGAAGGAAGTACGTCCGCCATTGATCATGTCTTCATAGATCTTGGTTTCGCGGCGGCCCAGGGCCGACAGGCGTGCCTTGGCGGGAGCGATGTGCGATGACAGGGGCGCCGCGCCATCCAGGCGCTGGAGCCACAGCAGGTGGCCGCCGTCGTCGACGATGGCAATGGTAACTGCCCAGTTGTTCTTCGTTGCCTCCGCCTCGGCGGCAGCGGCGATTTTCTTGATGTCGTCCAGGGACAGTACTGGCTTGGTGATCATTCTCTCGTTTCCTGGTTATTATGGGGCCGGGGTTTCGCGGCGCGCCTTCAGCTTTTGCTTCAGTTGCGGCATGACGGCCAGGGTTGCACGCTCGCCCGCCTGCATGGCGCCCGAGCGGTTGGTGAATTCCGCGGAACCCATCTTGCCCAGCGGCGGCTGGATCACGATGTCGGCATCGCGCAGTTCAAGCTGGTTGATGCGCTGGCCCATGATGGAGAAGGTCTGCATGATGACCTCCAGCGAAGAATTGGTGGCCTGCGCCTCGGCCTGGGTCGAAATATTTACCGCGATGATGAATTCCGCGCCCATTTCACGCGCAAAGCGCACCGGCACCGGCGCCACCAGGCCGCCATCGACGTAGGTGTGGTCGCCGATCTTCACCGGCTGGAACACGCCAGGAACAGCCGAGCTGGCGCGCACCGCCATGCCGGTATTCCCGCGCTGGAACAGGATAGGCTGGCCGGTTTTCAGGTCCGATGCCACGGCGCCGAACGGCATTTTCAGCTTTTCGATGACGCGGTTGCCGACAGCCTTGTTGACGAAGGATTGCAGGGCCTCGCCCTTCAGCACGCCGGAAGACTTGCCAAACAAAGGTAGCGCCCAGTCGGAAATGGCCGATTCATCGAGGTCGACGGCCATCTTCTGCAGGGCCTTGGCATCATTGCCGGCCGCATACAGGGCGCCCACCACGGAACCGGCACTGGTGCCGACCACGATATCGGGCACGATGCCCTGCGCTTCCAGCGCCTTGATCACGCCGATGTGGGCGAACCCGCGTGCGGCGCCGCCACCGAGGGCGAGGCCGATCTTCACCTTGCGCTGTACTGGCGCAACCGGCGCTACCACAGGGGGCTGCACCGGCGGTTCAACGGAAACCAGCGGCACGTCGGTCGATTTGATCGGCGGATCGAGTTCGGTGGTAACGGTATTGGGATTAGTCTGGCAACCGGCCAGCGCTGCGGCGGCCAGGATGGCAAAAGCGAAACGTTTCAAGTGCATGTAGTGGTTAATCTGCTCGTTTTTTTAGGCGAGCAGATTTTACCTAATAAATGGGGTACGTCCCCATTTTTCTTCTTATGCAGCTTGCGCGGGCTCGACGGTAGTGGAAACCAGCGATTTCGGCAGGCTGACCGTGAAGGTGCTGCCCTGCCCTGCCTCGGAGCTGATATTCAGCTTGCCGCTGTGACGCAGCAGTACGTGCTTGACGATGGCCAGACCCAGGCCGGTGCCCTGCGTCTCTCGCGAGCGGCTCTTGTCGACGCGGTAGAAGCGCTCGGTCAGGCGGGAAATATGCTCCGGGTTGATGCCGATGCCGGTGTCCTGCACCTGGAACTGCACGCCGGTCGGCGTGTCTTCCCAACGCAGCTTGATCGTGCCGCCGGCGGGCGTGTAGCGCACCGCATTCGACGCCAGGTTGCCGAAGGCGCTATGCAGTTCATCCATATTGCCCATCACGTCGCCGCCGTGGACTTCCAGCGAGATCTCGTGCTTGCCGCCGGACAGCGCGCGCGCTTCGTGCAGCACCTGCTCCAGCAGCGCCGGGATGTTTACGTGCTCCGGACGCATCGGGTGGTCGACCGATTCCAGGCGCGACAAGGTCAGCATGTCCTCGATCAAATGCTGCATGCGGTGGCTTTGCTCGCTCATCAGCTTGAGGTGGGCGGCGCGTGTTTCGGCGTCCAGCTCCATCGAAGCGGCGATTTCCAGGAAGCCGGCAATCACGGTCAGCGGGGTGCGCAGCTCGTGCGAGGCGTTGGCGATAAAGTCGCGGCGCATCATTTCGGCGCGCTGGGTCTCGGTGATGTCGTGCGTGACCAGGATCTGGCGCCGGTTCTCGAACGGGATGATATGCGCCACCAGCTTGCGGCCGCGGAAGTTCAGCGTCAGCGGCAGGTCGTAGCGGCCCAGGATCAGGTAGTCCATGAAGTCGGGGCTGCGCACCAGGTTGGTCACGCGCATGCCCTTGTCGCGCGCTTGCTGCAGGCCCAGGTGCTCTTCCGCCGCCGGGTTGCACCATTCGAGAAACAGCACGTCGTCCATGATCACCACGCCATCGGGCAGCAGGTGCATGGCCTGGCGGAAGCGCGCCAGCCATTCGGTCAACTCGGCCTGGTTCTTTTCGTCGTCGCGGCGCAGGCGGTACAGGCGCGAGAAAATATTGGTCCACTCGCCCCAGCCATCGGGCAGGCGGCCCGACTCGGGCTTGTCCAGCCATTCGCTCAGCTGATAAAGGTATTTGAGCTGGATGAACACGGCAGCCAGCACGCCGGCAAAGGCGGTGACAATGCCGGCCGCCAGGCCGAACCACCACCACATCAGGCCCGCGCCTGCCAGCAGGAAGCCAAGCCGGATGGCGACAGGTACCCAGAACACGACTTTTGGATTCATGGCTTCTCGGTCAGCATATATCCTACGCTGCGCACCGTCTTGATCAGGTGCTCGGCATCCTTCAGCGCCTTGCGCAGGCGCAGCACGTGGACGTCCACCGTGCGCTCCTCGATCACCACATGGTCACCCCACACCTTGTCCAGCAGCTGGCTGCGCGAGAACACGCGCTCCGGGTGGGCCATGAAGAACTTGAGCAGCTTGTATTCGGCGTGCCCGATGTCGATCTTGTTGTCGTTCATCGACACGGTGCAGCTGACCGGATCGAGCACCACCGGGCCGGCCTTGAGCTGGGTCTCGGCCAGTTCGGGGCTCTTGCGGCGCAACAGTGCGCGCGCGCGGGCCAGCAGCTCGCGCGGTGAAAACGGCTTGGTGATGTAGTCGTCGGCGCCGCCATTCAGGCCTGCCAGCTTGTCCTCTTCCATGCTTTTGGCCGTCAGCATGATCACAGGAACGGCGGCGAAGTGGCGGTCGCCGCGGATGCGGGCCAAAAGGCGCAGGCCGCTCTGGTCCGGCAGCATCCAGTCCAGCAGCACCAGCTGCGGGGTGCGGGTCTGCATGACCTCCCATGCTTCCTGCGTGGATTGCGCCACCACGCAGTTCCAGCCCGCTTCGCGCAGCGAGAACCTCACCAGCTCAACAATCGCCGGTTCATCTTCAACAATCAGTACAGTCGTTTTGTCGGATGCCATTTATTTACTTGCTTCTTGGGTCGCTCCGTGGGAATGGCGGATATCCCTGCCTTCCACCACGTAGATCACGTATTCGGCGATATTCTTGGCATGGTCGCCGATGCGTTCGATGGCCTTGGCCACCCACATCGTGTCCAGCGCTGCCGAGATTGTACGCGGATCTTCCATCATGAAGGTGATCAGGTTGCGCATGATGGAGCGGTATTCATGGTCGATCACGGCATCCTGGGCGATCAGGTCCAGCGCGGCCTTTTCGTCGCCGCGGGCGAAGGCGTCCAGCGCGTCGTGCAGCAGGTCGCTGGTGGCGGTGGCGATGGTGCGCACCATTTCATAGTGGTTCAGGGTCACGGCGCCGCGCCCGTGCAAGGCCTTGGCGATGCGAGCGATCTTGGCGGCTTCGTCGCCGATGCGTTCCAGGTCGGTGATCACCTTCAGGGTGGCCATCACGGTGCGCAGGTCGTTGGCAGTCGGCTGGCGTTTGACGATCAGGTGGCTGCACTGGTCGTCCAGCTGCACTTCCAGCTGGTTGACGTTGGCGTCTTCGGCCACCACGCGTTCGGCGCGCTCCAGGTTGCCGATGCGGAAGCAGGTCATCGCATCGAGGAACATGGTCTCGACCATGCCGCCCATCAGCAGCACTTTGGAACGGATGCCTTCGAGTTCGGTGTCGTAAGCCTTGGAGGAATGTTCGCCCATCATATGTCTTCTCTCTCTTTTTCTGGTTAGCCAAAGCGGCCGGTGATGTAGTCCTGGGTCTCTTTGCGCACAGGGTTCATGAAAATCTGGTCGGTTTCGCCGAATTCCACCAGTTCGCCCAGGTACATATACGCGGTGTAGTCGGAGCAGCGTGCCGCCTGCTGCATGTTGTGGGTCACGATGGCGATCGTGTAGTCCTCTTTCAATTCGGAGATCAGTTCTTCGATCTTGGAAGTGGAAATCGGGTCCAGTGCGGAAGTCGGCTCGTCCAGCAGCAGGACGTCAGGCTTCACCGCCACGCCGCGTGCGATGCACAGGCGCTGCTGCTGGCCGCCGGACAGCGACAGGCCGCTCTTGGCCAGCTTGTCCTTCACCTCGCCCCACAGGGCGGCTTTTTTCAGCGCCCATTCGACGCGCTCGTCCATCTCGCCTTTCGACAGGTCTTCATACAGGCGCACGCCGAAGGCGATATTGTCGTAGATCGACATCGGGAACGGGGTCGGCTTCTGGAACACCATGCCCACCTTGGCGCGCAGCATGTTCACGTCCAGGCCCGCTTCCAGGATGTTGTGGCCGCGGTAGCGGATGGCGCCTTCAGCGCGCTGGCCCGGGTACAGGTCGTACATGCGGTTCAGGGTGCGCAGCAGGGTCGATTTGCCGCAGCCGGACGGGCCGATGAAAGCAGTCACCTTCTTCTCATGGATATCCAGGTTGACGTTATGCAGGCTGCGCGTCTTGCCATAGTAGAAATTCAGGCCGGAGATTTCAATGATTTTGCTAGCTTGGGTCATGATCTGTACTCGTTATTTTGGTGCTTTTTGCGCAAACACGGTGCGCGACAGGATGTTCAGTGCCAGGACGCTGAAGGTCACGATCAGCGCGCCGCCCCAAGCCAGCTCGCGCCAGTTGTCGTATGGGCTCATGGCGAACTGGTAGATCACTACCGGCAGGTTGGCCAGCGGCTGGTTCATGTCGGCGCTGAAAAACTGGTTGTTCAGGGCGGTGAACAGCAACGGTGCGGTCTCGCCTGCCACGCGGGCCACGGCCAGCAGCACACCGGTCATTACGCCGGCCTTGACGGCGCGCAGGCGCACCATCACAGACACCTTCCAGCGCGGCGCGCCGAGGGCGTAGGCCGCTTCCAGCAGCGAGTTCGGCACCAGCTTCAACATATTGTCGGTGGTGCGGACCACCACCGGGATCGCGATCAGCGACAGCGCGATGGATCCGGCGTAACCGGAGAAATGCTGCACCTTGGCCACGTACAGCGCATACACGAACAGGCCAATCACGATCGACGGCGCGGACAGCATGATGTCGGTCACGAAACGGGTCACTTGCGCGACCTTGTTCTCTTCGCCGTATTCGGCCAGGTAGATGCCGGCAAGGATGCCGATCGGGGTCGACACTGCGGTCGACAAGCCCACCATCATCAGCGTCCCGAAGATGGCGTTACGCAGGCCGCCGCCATCGCTGCCGGGAGCCGGCGTGTCGCCGGTGAAGATCAGCACATTGAGGGCGGAGAAGCCGTTGATCAGCAGCGTGGCAAGGATCCACAGCAGCGCGATCAGGCCAACCGACATCGCGCCGACCGACAGCGCCATGCCGACGCGATGGAAGAACAGGCGTTTGCGGTAGACAGGATTCTTGGTCTGCTTCATTTGACGCCCTCCTTGCGCGACAGGCCCATCAGCATCAGCTTGGCGCCGGACAGGACAATAAAGGTAATGATGAACAGCAGCAGGCCCAGCGCGAACAGCGAGGACACGTGCAGCTTGCTGGACGCTTCGGCGAATTCATTGGCCAGGGTCGACGCAATCGAACTGCCCGGCGAGAACAGCGAGGTCGGCAGCTTGGCCGCGTTACCGATCACGAAGGTGACCGCCATGGTTTCCCCCAGGGCGCGGCCCAGGCCCAGCATGACGCCGCCCACCACGCCAGTCTTGGTGTACGGCAGCACCACCTTGCGCACCACTTCCCAGCGGGTGCATCCGAGGCCGTAAGCAGACTCCTTCAACACGGCCGGCACGATCTCGAACACGTCGCGCATCACCGAAGCGATGAACGGAATGATCATTACAGCCAGGATCAGGCCGGCGGTCAGGATGCCGATACCCATGGTCGGGCCTTTGAACAGCGCACCGATCAAAGGCAAGGCGCCGAGGGTGGACTTTAGCAGCGGCTGCACGTATTCGCTGAACATCGGGGCGAACACGAACAGGCCCCACATGCCGTAAATAATCGATGGCACGCCGGCCAGCAGCTCGATGGCGGTGCCCAGCGGGCGGCGCAGCCAGACCGGGCATACCTCGGTCAGGAACAAGGCGATGCCGAAGCTGACCGGGAAAGCGATCAGCAGCGCGATACCGGCGCTGGCCAGGGTGCCGACGATGGCAATCGCGGCGCCGAACTGGTCGTTGACCGGGTCCCATTCAACGGTCGTGATGAAGGCAGGCCCGAACTCTTTCAGGGCGGGCAAGGCGCCGTCGATCAGGGAAATGATAATGCCGACCAGTACAACCAGTACGGTCAGCGCAAATACCATCGTGATCTTGTGGAAGAACCAGTCCTGGATGCGCTGCTTGCGCACCACGGACTGCATGGCAGCTACGGAGGCACTCATGGTGGCGGGTTCCGATAACTGAAGGGGAGCTGGTGAGGTGATTTCTGCACTCATGATTTATGTTTTGGTTAGCTAACCGGGGAGGCCTTTGTTCAAGCCGCCCCGCTTAGCCTCCTCTTCAAACCGGTACCCCGATGCCTGACCCACAGGGTCTGACACCGGGGGGCCGGTTTCAAGAAGATCAGTTCAGCGGCTTGCCCGAAGCATCTTTCAGGTTAGCCTTCCACGAGGTCTGCACCAGCTTCACAACGGTGTCAGGCAGCGGAACGTAGTCCAGTTCGACCGCAGCAGCGTCGCCGTTCTTGAAAGCCCAGTCAAAGAACTTGATGACTTCCTTGCCCTTGTTCGCATCAGCCTGCTGCTTGTGCATCAGGATGTAGGACACGCCGGTGATCGGCCAGGAGGTCTTGCCAGCCTGGTCGGTCAGCACCACGCCGAAGCCTGGGGTCTTGGTCCATTCTGCGTTGGCAGCAGCGGCCTTGAAGTTGTCGTCGTCAGGCTGCAGGAAGTTGCCGTCCTTGTTCTTCAGCTGGGTGTGAGCGATCTTGTTCTTCTTGGCGTAGGCCCATTCCACGTAACCGATGGCGCCCTTGATACGCTGCACGTTGGCGGCCACCCCGTCGTTACCCTTGCCACCGACGCCGGTTACCCACTTCACAGCGGTGCCCGCACCGATCTTGGTCTTGAACTCTGGGTTCACTTTCGACAGGTAGTCGGTGAACAGGAAGGAGGTGCCGGAGCCGTCAGCGCGGTGCACCACGGTGATTTCAGCAGCTGGCAGCTTCACGCCAGGGTTCAGGGCAGCGATTGCTGCGTCGTTCCACTGGGTGATCTTGCCCAGGTAGATGTCAGCCACAACCGGACCGGTCAGTTTCAGCTGGCCTGGAGCGATGCCATCCAGGTTCACTACGGTCACCACGCCGCCCATGATGGCCGGGAACTGCATCAGGCCGTCAGCGTCGAGCTCTTCTGCTTTCAGAGGCATGTCGGAAGCGCCGAAATCGACGGTCTTGGCTTTGATCTGCTTGATACCGGCACCGGAGCCGACGGACTGATAGTTCAGGCCATTGCCGGTGGATGCCTTGTAGGCTTCAGCCCACTTGGCGTAGATCGGATAAGGGAAAGTTGCGCCTGCACCGGTCATGTCCGCTGCGAAAGCGGTCGAGAATGCCATTGCCGCCGAAGCGCCAACAACGAAGGAGGTCAACAACTGTTTCATGCGCATATCAAAGATCCTTTTCAGGGGTTGGGTTGAATGCTGCGCAGTGTATGACGTCAATATGACAGCTTTATGACACGTCAAAATTAAGTGTAGGACAAGGTCACAAACTTGTCATATTTCTCAAATATACTATTAGTTATGAAAACAGCATTCCTTGATCGGGAGCTGTCACAGCTGGCGTTCAACCGCCGCGTGATGGCCCAGGCAGAAGACGCCACCATCCCTGTGCTCGAACGATTGCGCTACCTGTGCATTGTCAGCAGCAACTTGGATGAGTTCTTTGAAGTAAGGGTCGCCAGCCTGCTGGCCGCCGCCAGCATCGATGGCGACCTGGGCGATCACCCTGCCCTGGCGGCCACGCTGGAACGGGTCAGCAGCGAGTGTCATGAACTGGTCAAGCGCCAGTACGAAATATTTAATACGGCAGTGTTGCCGGAAATGAAAGCCCAGGGCATCCACATCGTGCGCCACAGCCAGCGCAACGAAGCCCAACGGGCATGGGTCAAGGATTATTTTGACCGCGAAGTACGCCCCCTGCTGACCCCCATCGGCCTCGACCCTGCCCACCCCTTCCCCCAGGTAGTTAACAAGAGCCTCAATTTCATCGTTGCGCTGAGCGGCAAGGATGCCTTCGGGCGCGGCACCGCCATCGCCATCGTCAAGGCGCCGCGCGTGCTGCCGCGCGTGATCCGCTTGCCGGATCATCTATCCAAAGAAGGCGGCGTATCGTTCTGCCTGCTCTCCTCCGTCATCCATGCCCACATCTCTGAATTGTTCGCCGGGCGCGATGTGATGGCCTATTCCCAGTTCCGGGTCACGCGCGACTCCGACCTGTGGGTGGATGAAGATGAAGTGAAAAACCTGCGCCAGGCGCTGAAAGGCGAGCTGCAAGGCCGCGCCTACGGCCGCTCGGTGCGGATCGAGGTGGCCAAGAACTGTCCGCCCGAACTGTCGCAATTCCTGCTCGACCAGTTCAGCCTGGACCAGAGCCGCCTGTACCGCGTCGACGGCCCGGTGAACATGGTGCGCCTGAACGAGATCGTGGAGCAGGCACGCCGTCCCGAACTGCGCTTTCCGCCTTTCATCGCGGGCGTGCAAGCGAAGACCGTCAACAATGACATCTTCGCCACCATCCGCAAGCACGACATCCTGCTGCACCACCCCTACCAGAGCTTCCAGACCGTGATCGACTTCATCCGCAGCGCGGCCCTCGATCCGGCGGTGGTGGCGATCAAGCAGACCGTCTACCGCACTGGCATGAACTCCGACCTGATGGAAGCGCTGATTGCAGCCGCCCGCAGCGGCAAGGAAGTCACGGTCGTGGTGGAACTGATGGCCCGTTTCGACGAAGAAGCCAATATTAACTGGGCCGACAAGCTGGAACAGGCCGGCGCCCAGGTGGTGTATGGCGTGGTGGGCCTGAAGACCCACGCCAAGATCGCCCTGGTGATCCGTCGCGATGAAGGCGGCCTCGGCTACTACGCCCACCTCGGCACCGGCAATTACCACCCGACCACCACCAAGTTCTATACCGACTTCGGCATCCTGACCTGCGAGGCGCAATTGGGGCGCGACGTCAACGAAGTCTTCATGCACCTGACCAGCCTGACCAAGCCGCAGCGCATGAACCATATCTGGCTGGCGCCGTTCTCGCTGCAAGACCAGATCATCAAAGCGATACGGAATGAAGCGAAAATCGCAAAATCCGGGCGTCCGGGCCGGATTATCGCTAAAATCAATGCATTAACCGATGAACCGGTAATCCGGGCGCTGTATGCCGCGTCGAAGGACGGGGTCAAGATCGACCTGATCGTGCGCGGCGCCTGCACCCTGATGCCGGGCGTGCCGGGATTGTCCGACAATATCCGGGTACGTTCCATCATCGGCCGCTTCCTTGAACATAGCCGCATCTATTACTTCCGCAACGACCTGGCCCACGACGTGATGCTGGCCAGCGCGGACTGGATGAACCGCAACCTGCTGCGCCGCATTGAAGTGGCGTTCCCGGTGCTGGACCGGGGCCTGAAACGGCGTGTCATTGCGG
Organism: Pseudoduganella sp. S-14; assembly: GCF_049913285.1. GTDB lineage: Bacteria > Pseudomonadota > Gammaproteobacteria > Burkholderiales > Burkholderiaceae_D > Rugamonas. The sequence continues at coordinate 2,752,088 of NZ_CP183991.1, read as the reverse complement.
AAGGTTTGACGCCTTACCTGAAGGACAACTCCAACGCCTGGGAGCTGGATTCGCACGGCCAGTATCAGCGCCGCAAAACACGCGGCAAGCAGAAAGCCTTCAGCGCCCAGCAGCATCTGATGGAGTTACTCGGTACGCCGGCCGATGCGCCGGCGGATTGAAGCCTGGTCACGGGAGGAAGCATGGACTTGATCTTGTGGCGCCACGCAGAAGCCGAACCATCCCAGCCCGGCCTGGAGGACCTGGAACGCACGCTCACGCCCAAAGGACATAAGCAGGCGCGCCGCATGGGCCAGTGGCTGGATTCCGTGTTGCCGGAAAATTGCCGCATCCTGGTCAGCCCGGCCACGCGCACGGTGCAGACTGTGGCGGGATTGGGACGCAAGTACAAGATCCATCCCGACCTGGCGCCAGGCGCGGACGCCAGCGATATCCTGAAGGCGGCCAACTGGCCCTCGTCGAAGGAATCGGTGCTCATTGTCGGCCACCAGCCCACGCTGGGCCAGGCTGCAGCCCTGCTGATGACCGGCGACGACAGCGATTGGGAGATGAAAAAAGGCGCCGCCTGGTGGTTTGTGCAGCGTGAAGCGGGCGATCCAACCAGCTTTTACCTCAAGGCGGTGATGCAGCCTGACCTCGTGACGAAATAGATCTTTCTGTTGGGCTTGTAATTGCCATATCGGATGCTAGAGTTTAATTGTATCAACTCTAGGGAGCAGCCCCCGGAAACGTCGGCTGGTTAGTTATGTGGGTATTGTTCACCATGGGCATTTTCGGCGCCATGATCGCGTTGATCGCGTTCGAAATTGTCGCTGAATATCGCGGCGGACATCATAGGTTGGTCGACCGCTACCACGAGTAGCTTTGCGCTTCTGCAGAAGCGAGGCTCCGCAACAGCTCCTCCGGGATGCTGGTGTCGGGGCCTTCAGTCTTTATGGGTCAGGCAAACAGGTCGAACAGCGACGAGGCGCCGCCCAGTTGCGCGTCCTGCGTGTAAAGGCGTACCAGTGCCTGCGCTTGCACGGTGAGCATTTGGGCCAGGGCGGATTTGCGGCTTTGCAGCGTGTCGACTTCGCGGTCGGCCTGCGCCAGGGCGCGCGATACCACGCTGCGTTCGCCACCGAGGCTTTCAAGGCGCGCACCAAGGGCATCGGCCAGGCCCCTGCCCTCATTGGTGAAAATCTTGGTCACCGCCTCGGGATTGGCGTTAATCGCGGCATTCAGGATTCCATTATCCAGCTTGAGGCGGCCATTCGTGTCGATCGACAGGCCGACATTGGCCAGCGTCTCGCTGCTGCCGCCCGCTGAACGCGCCAACTGATCGAGCTGGGCGCGCACCTGGCCCAGCGCCGGATTGCCGCGCAGCGCGCCTTTGCCCAGGTTGTCCAGCCGGTCCTGCAGCGCGTTGAAGCCGTTGACAAAAGCTTCCACGTTCTTGGCAACCTGGCTGTTGTCGCGCGCGATGGTGACCGTGCTGTCGCCTTTGTCGGTCAGCTTGAGCGTGACGCCCTCAAGCGCCGACTCCACAATGTTATCGGCGCTCTTGATGGTCTTGCCGTCAACGGTCAGGATGGCGTCCTGTGCCGCCTGGGTCTGGGTCGCTGCGCCGAACAGGCTGCGTATCGTGGCATCGCCCGCGACTGAAATGCTGAACTTGTTCGCCTCGCCGCTGGCACTGCGCAATTGCAGCGCCGTGCCGGTGCTGGAGCGCACCAGGCTGGCATCGAAGCCCGCATCCTTGAGCACATCGGCGATGCCTTGCAAGGTGTTGTTGCGGCTATCAATAGTGATGGTCTTGCTGCTGTCGCCAGTGCCGATCCGGATCACCGCCGGCGCGCCGGTACCGAGCCGTGTATCGGCGCTCTGCGCTTCGGGGCTGACGAGGATTTGCTGCTGGGCCAGTTGGCTGACCTTGACCTCATGCGAACCGGCCGCCGCTGAGGCGTTGGTCGTCACGCCCAGCACGCCGCCGGCCGAACTGCTGGCGCGCGTGCTAAGGCCGGTACCGGCGAGGCTTTCCGCAAGATCCTGGAACACCGACAAAGCCGATTGCAACTGCCCCAGGCCGGAAAAGCGCGCCTGGGTGAGGCTGATGCTTGCGTTGAGCTTGGCTGCGGCACTGCGCTGTGGCGCCAGCGTCTGCTCGACCCGGGCCAGCACCGCTTCCGATGGGGCACCCACCACGCTGGCATTCCCCAAGCCCAGCGAGGTCCCGTACATTGTGCTTAGCAAGCTGCTCACATAGTCCATACGCTAAGTTTAGCGCATGAACTTGGTTATTGCTCCGGCTGCTTCGTTGTCGAGTGGCGCGAAAGTGAAACCGATCTTGAATTCGTCGCCGCTGACGATGCAATTGTTGACCTTGCCTCGCGTATTGACGATTTGCGGTTTGCCATCGACCAGCATTTCAAACACGATCTGGCCGCTGGCCCCGACTTGCACTTTATGCTCGGAAGTCAGGGAAATACCCGCCAGCCCCAGGTCGAAAGTACGTGCCGCCATCGGCGCGCCGCCGTCCATCACGATCATTGCCCGTACGCGCAGTATTTTACGGGCGCCTTGCCTTGAATCTACTAACAATTTCTTGTCCGGTTTCTGGTTGGAATCGAGCCTGTTATTGTAGCCAATATTTCGTAAAAATCTACATCACTGCAGTTCGCGCAAGCGGTTGAATGCGTCGTCGATGCGCTCGACCGCAATAATGGTCATGCCGTTGATCGGCTGCTTGGGCGCATTCGCCTTCGGGATCATGGCGATGGAGAAGCCGAGCTTGGCCGCCTCGCGCAAGCGCTCCTGCCCGCGCGGCGCCGGCCGGATCTCGCCAGCCAGACCTACCTCGCCGAACACCACGAAGCCATTGGGCAGCGCCTTGTTGCGCATCGAAGAATTGATCGCCATCAGGACCGCCAGGTCGGCGGCCGGTTCGGTGATCTTCACGCCGCCCACGGCGTTGATGAAGACGTCCTGGTCGAAGGCGGCAATGCCGGCGTGCCGGTGCAGCACGGCCAGCAGCATGGCCAGGCGGTTCTGTTCCAGGCCAACCGACAGGCGGCGTGCGTTGGGCAGGTGGCTGGTATCGACCAGGGCCTGCACTTCCACCAGCAGCGGGCGCGTGCCTTCTTGCGTCACCATGACGCAGGAACCGGGCACCTGGTTTTCATGCGAGGACAAGAACAGCGCCGAAGGATTCGATACGCCCTTCAGGCCTTTCTCGGTCATCGCGAACACGCCCAGTTCATTGACCGCGCCAAAGCGGTTCTTAATGGCCCGCACCAGGCGGAAGCTGGAGTGATTATCGCCCTCGAAATACAGCACGCAGTCCACGATGTGTTCCAGCACGCGTGGACCGGCCAGCGAGCCTTCCTTGGTAACGTGGCCAACCAGGATGATGGTGGTGCCACTTGTCTTGGCAACGCGGGTCAGCTGGGCCGCGCATTCGCGCACCTGGGCCACCGAGCCCGGCGCCGAGGCCAGCGCATCCGAATACAGGGTCTGGATCGAGTCGATCACCGCCACCTGAGGCTTCAGGTCGGCCAGCGTGCCAAGGATTTTCTCGAGCTGGATTTCCGCCTGCAGCTTGAGGTCCTTGGCATCAACCGCCAGGCGCTTGGCACGCAGCGCAATCTGGGCGCCGGATTCTTCGCCGCTGACATACAGCACGCTCTTGACCTTGGACATATTGGCCAGCGCCTGCAGCAGCAGCGTCGATTTGCCGATGCCGGGGTCGCCGCCGATCAGCACCACGCCGCCCGCCACCAGGCCGCCGCCCAGTACGCGGTCGAATTCTTCAATGCCGGTGCCGAAGCGCGGTACGTCCAGCGCTTCGATATCCTGCAGCGACAGCACCGGCGCAGTCTGCGCCAGCGACTGGTGCTGGGCCTGCGAAAAGCGGTTGGCGCCGGCGGCTTCGATCACCGTCTCCACCATGGTGTTCCACTGCTGGCAGGAGGAGCACTGGCCGGTCCACTTGCTGCTGATGCCCCCGCACTCGCTGCAGGTGTAATTGGTCTTTGCCTTGGCCATCTGCTTACGCCTCGATTACATGCACGCGTTGTGCCAGGGCGCACATCAATTCATAGCCGATGGTGCCGGCAGCCGCCGCCACCTCATCGATCGGCATGCCTTCGCCCCACAGCACGACTTTGCTGCCGACGCGCGCGCCGGGGACATTGGTCAGGTCGACCGTCAGCATGTCCATCGACACGCGGCCAACGAGGCGGGTGCGCACGCCATCCACCAGGATCGGCGTGTCGACCGGCGCGTGGCGCGGGTAGCCATCGGCGTAGCCGCAGGCCACCACGCCGATGCGCATGGCCTGCTCGGCCTTGAAGCGGCTGCCATAACCGACATAGTCGCCAGGGCCGATTTCCTGCACGCCGATCAATTCACTGGAGAGGGTCATGGTCGGCTTCAGGCCGAATTCCTGCGCAGTCTTGGCGCCGGGGGTGCCGCCGTACAGCATGATGCCGGGACGGATCCAGTCGGTCGCCAGGCTGGCGCCCAGCTCCGGCATATGCAGGATGCCGGCCGAATTGCACAAGCTGCGCGGGCCCGGCAGGCCGGCGGTCCCCTCATTGAAGCGGCGCACCTGCTCCGCCAGCGGCATGCACGGATGGTGCAGTTCGTCGGCGTTGGCGAAGTGGGTCATCAGGGTAATGGCGCCCACATGCGGGATGGCGCGCAAGCGGGCATGGGCCGCGGCGTATTCGCCCGGCTTGAAACCGAGACGGTTCATGCCGGTGTTCATTTTCAGGTGCACATTGATCGGGCGCGCCAGCGGCGTGCGCTCGAGCATTTCAAGCTGTTCGATGCAGTGAACGGCGCCTTCAATACTATGTTCCGCCATTGCCAGCAAGTCCGCGCAGTCGAACCATCCCTCTAAAAGAAGGACAGGCTTGGTCCAGCCCATCTCACGCAGGCGCAGCGCGTTGTCCGGCTCGATCAGCGCCAGGCCGTCTGCGGCAGCGAAACCGCGCATGCCGCGCTCCAACCCATGCCCGTAGGCGTTGGCCTTGACCACTCCCCAGGCTTTGGCGCCCGGCGCGCAGGCTTTGGCGCGCGCCAGGTTTTGTTGCATTGCAGCGAGATGGATGTGCGCGACGATGGGCCTTGGCATGTCTAAAACCGGCAGAATAAGAAAGCAGCATTCTACCTTTTGCGCTTGCAGGATGCTGGCCGAATTCTTGGGAAACCTTACTTTCCATGGTATAAAGCATGCCGAGATAATTATCTGGCGTCCTGAATGAATCGTGGTTTCTATACCATCATGGCCGCGCAGTTCTTTTCGTCGCTGGCAGACAATGCGCTGCTTATCGTGGCAATCGACCTGCTGGTGACCATGCAAGCTCCGGCGTGGGTAACCCCATTGCTGAAGCTGACTTTTGTGCTGTTTTACGTGCTGTTGGCAGCATTTGTAGGCGCGTTCGCTGATGCCCTGCCGAAGGGCCGGGTCATGTTCATTTCCAACCTGATCAAGATCTTTGGCTGCGCGCTGATTGTCTATCATGTGCACCCGCTGGCTGCCTATGCGGTGGTCGGCTTTGGCGCGGCCGTGTACTCGCCGGCCAAATACGGCATCCTGACCGAACTGCTGCCGCCCGAAAAGCTGGTGGTGGCCAATGGCTGGATCGAGGGCCTGACCGTCAGCTCCATCATCTTCGGCATTGCCATGGGCGGCGCACTGATTGGCGGGCCGGTGGCGGCGGCGCTGCTCCGCTTCGACATGCCGGGCATCGAAACGGGCCTGGATACGTCGGCCGAAATCGCGCTGGCGGTGGTCGGCGTCACCTACCTGCTGGCGGCGCTGTTCAACCTGCGCATTCCGGATACCGGCTATGTCTACGAGCACCAGGAGCGCAACCCGCTGCGCCTGATTTCCGAGTTCGCCGGCTGCTGCAGCATCCTCTGGCGCGACAAGCTGGGCCAGATTTCATTGGCCGTGACCACCCTGTTCTGGGGCGCCGGGGCGACCCTCCAATTCATCGTGCTGGAATGGGCCAAGCAATCGCTGGGCATGCCGCTGAACAAGGCCACCAGCACCATCGCCATCGTTGCGGTGGGCGTGGCAGTGGGCGCCGGCATGTCGGCGCGCTTCATCACGCTGCGCAAATCGCTGACGGTGATCCCGCTGGGCATTGCCATGGGCATCATCGTGATGGGCATGATCTTCGTGCATGACGTGCGCCTGGCCTATCCGCTGCTGCTGATCGTTGGCCTGCTGTCGGGCTTCTTCGTGGTGCCGATGAATGCGCTGCTGCAGCATCGCGGCCATGTGCTGATGAGTGCGGGCCACTCCATCGCCGTCCAGAACTTCAATGAGAACCTGTCGATCCTGACCATGCTTGCGGTGTATTCGCTGATGGTGAAGCTGCACCTGAGCCTGAATACCATCATCGTGCTGTTTGGCCTGTTCGTCGCCGGCTCCATGCTTGGCATCATGCGGCTGCATGCCGCAAACCAGCGCGAACACGACTCGCTCAGCCTGATCGGAGAGCATAAGCACTAAGGCGATGAAACGAGGTTTCTATACCATCATGGCGGCGCAGTTCTTCTCGTCGCTAGCCGATTCTGCGTTGCTGATCGTCGCAATCTATATGTTGGGGGCCATGAAAGCGCCGGCGTGGATGACGCCGATGCTGAAGGAGACCTTCGTCCTGTTCTACGTGTTGCTGGCGGCTTTTGTCGGCGCCTTTGCCGATGCCCTGGCCAAGGGCCGCGTCATGCTGATCGGGAACATGATCAAGATTTTCGGCTGCGCCCTGTTCTTCTACGACGTGCACCCATTGGCCGCCTATGCTGTCGCGGGCCTGGGCGCCGCCATCTACTCCCCGGCCAAGTATGGCATCCTCACGGAACTGCTGCCGCCGGAAAAACTGGTGGCAGCCAACGGCTGGATCGAAGGCTTGACCGTCAGCTCGATCATCCTCGGCACCGCGCTAGGCGGCGCCCTGATCGGCGGCCCGGTCTCGGCGGGCCTGCAGGCCCTTGACGTGCCGGGCATCGAGACCGGCTTCGACACGGTTAGCGAAATTGCGCTGGCGTGGGTGGGCGTGGTCTATCTGCTGGCGACCGTGTTCAACCTGCGCATACCGGACACCGGTTATGTCTATGAACGGCAAGAGCGCAACCCATTGCGCCTGGTGCGCGATTTCGCAGACTGCTGCGGCATCCTGTGGCGAGACAAGCTGGGCCAGATTTCCCTGGCCGTCACCACCCTGTTCTGGGGCGCCGGCGCCACCTTGCAGTTCATCGTGCTGGAATGGGCCAAGCAATCGCTGGGCATGCCGTTGAACAAGGCCACCACCACTGTTGCCATCGTCGTGGTCGGCGTGGCGCTGGGCGCCGTGCTGTCCGCGCGCTTCATTACCTTGCGCAAGGCGCTGTCGGTAATTCCGCTCGGGATCGCGATGGGCGTGATCGTGATGTCGATGATTTTCGTGCACGACTTGCGCTTAGCTTACGTATTGCTGCTGGTGGTCGGCGCTTTGTCGGGCTTTTTCGTGGTGCCGATGAATGCCTTGCTGCAGCACCGGGGCCACGTGCTGATGAGCGCCGGGCATTCGATCGCAGTGCAGAACTTCAATGAGAACCTGTCCATCCTTACCATGCTGGCCGTGTATGCCACGATGGTGAAGCTTGGCCTGGGCCTGAACACCATTATCGTGCTGTTTGGCTTGTTCCTGGCGGGATCGATGCTGGCCATCATGGCGCTGCATGCCGCCAACCAGCGCAAGCACGATTCACTCAGCCTGATCGGCGGGCACCACTAGGACGGCAGCCCGCCGTCGCTACGGCGCGCCTGGGCACGGGCGCGCCAATCATCCGGCACCACAAAGCCGCGCTCCGCTTCTTCCAGCCAGCCGCCCTCTTCCCGCACCGTTGCGACCAGCACGGGACTTGGGTCGGCGACGAATTTTTCCGCCAGGACGTCCAGCAATGCAGCGCGCGTGAGCGGTGCCGGCGTGGGAGTGCTTTCGCTGCGCTGGACAGGCGTGCGCAGGGGCGCCAGCCATTGCAGGCGCGGCATCACGATAAATTGTTCGCCTTGCGCGGCGGCTTGTTCGCTGTGGGTGCGCCAATAGCCGCGGCAGTGGTCGGGCGAAATGCCTTCGATCTGCGGCGCAGCTTCGGTGGCATGGTAGAACAGCCAGCCCTTGACCAGGGCCTGGGCTTGGGTGACGGGCGCGGGCGCGACTTTTTGCGCGATCGGGTGCTGTGATAACTGTAACTGGGCGTTGAAGATCTTGCGCATCTTCAGGCCCAGCGTGTCGGCCAGGTTGGGGCCGACCAGGCGATTGTAATTCCCGGAATCCGGGTCGCCGTCCAGCAAGTAGAACTTGGTGGCAAACTCGATGTGGCGCAAGTTTTCGCTGCCCTTTTCGCGCAAGAGAAAATCGAATTCGCCAATGGTGCCCTTCCTGCCGTCGCGGACTTGCAGGCCGTGGGCGGCCAGCGCGCCGTGCTGGGCAAAGTAGAAGGCCATCAGCTTCTCGGCATACAGGCCAAGGCGCGAGTAAAAGCGCTTGCCAAGGGCTTCCTCGAGCGGCGCAGGATCGGCGTCAAGGTCGTCCAGCCAGTTTGCCACCGCGGCCGTCATGGGACCGAGCGTGGCGATCTTGCCCTGCCAGTGCGGGCTGTTCGGGTCGAGCAGGTCGGGCGAGTCGAGCAGCCAGGCCAGCGCGCGAACGTGGGGCCGCGCGAGGTGACCCCATTTGCGGTGGAATGTCCTAGCGTCGGCCGGCATGCGCGGCTTTGGCCAGGCACAGATCCTGCCATGCCTTGGCCTTTTCTTCCGGCTTTTTCAGCAGGTCGGCCGGGTGATAGGTGGCGACGACCGGCACGGCGCCGTGCAGCATGATGCGTCCTCGTGCGGCGCCACCCAGCAGGCCTTTGCCGGTGCTGTGGCCGAAGGCGACGATGACTTTTGCCTGCGTCAGTTCCAGTTCGCGCTGGAGGTATGGGCGGCAGGCTTGCAACTCTTCGGCGCCCGGCGCGTGCGGGGCGTGGCATTTCACCAGGCTGGTGAGGTAGGCGCCCTTTTCCGCTGCCTGGCCGACGGCCTTCAGCATGTTGTCGAGCAGGTAGCCCGGATCACCGGCGAACAGGTAGCCTTCCGCATCCTCAGCCTGGCCTGGCGCGGTGTCGAGGGCGATCCAGGTCGCCTGCTCGTCGCCGCGGCCCGAGACGGCTTGCCGGCGGGTCTGGCAGCGGCCGCAGCGGGTGCAGGAGGCGATTGCCGCTTGCAGCGCAGGCCAATCCATCTGGGCGATTTGTTCATCCGTTGCAGGGCCGGGCGCTGGTGCGCTGGCGACGGCCGTGGCAGCGCCTCGCGGCGTTTGCTCGTTGCCACGCGTGGCCGCTGGCGCCATGCCTGGCGCGGCGGGCTGCTCGTCGTCGAACCATGATGGCGGTTCGTCCATCGGGATATCGTCGTAGGCTGGCGCGTCGTCGGCCCTGGCTGCCGGCGGGACGCCGGCGGTGCGCGGCGGCGTTGGCGCGGGCCTTGCTGCCGGCGCAGGACGCTGTGGCGGCGTTTCGGCAGGCTGCTCCGGAGCTGCCACCTTCTTGCGCTGCGGTTTGTATTCCGGCGTTGGGGCGTCGTCAAACCAGGACATGTCCTCGCCTGTCGATGCAATGCTTGGCGTGCCGGGCACGCGAACCGGTGCGGCCGGAGCCGGAGCGGCCTGCGCATCAGGCGCAGGCGGAGTCGGCGGCGCCTGGCGCGCGCCTGCAGCCGCCCCTGGCGCCGCGGAAGCTGCACGCGCGGCAGCGGCCGGCGATTGGGCGTTGCCGGGGGGCGCGGTGGCACGGCGGGAGCCAGTGCTGCGGCCGGCGCAGGTTCAAGGGCAGCGGCCTCCTGCGATGCGGCGGTCAAGTGCTGGCCAGCATCGGAAGCAAATTGCGCCGCGGCCGGCGCGGGCTGCGCGTCGGCGAACGCGTCATCCACTTCACCGGCACCGGCGGCATCAGGCGCAACCGTGCGATTGCGCAGGCGCCACTGCGGCCCCACGCCCATCTCCTCCAGGAACACGGCAGACCGGCGGTCGCTCATAAACCAAAACGCATCACGATAGCGTCCTCGCGAGTTGAATCGGCAGCGGGATAATAGCCTTTACGGCGGCCGATTTCGGCAAATCCGTAGCGCTGGTAGATCTCCAGGGCGCGCACGTTGGAAGGCCGCACTTCCAGCAAGATCGACTCCATGCCAAGGCCGCGCGACAAGGCGACCGCCTGGTTCACCAGCAGCCGTCCCACGCCGCGGCCTTGCCAATTGCGCGACACGGCCACATTCAGCAGATGCGCCTCGTCGACAATTCCCATCACCAGGAAATACCCCATCAACTGGCGATCCTGCGCGCGCAGGATCCAGGCGTGATAGCCCTGCGACAGCGAATCTGAAAAATTGGCGCGGCTCCACGGGTAGGGGTAAACCTCCTGCTCCACCGCCACCACCTCATCGAGGTCACTTTCCTGCATTGGCTCGTAGATTAGCCGGGCCAGGTCCCATAACTGATACATCATGCCTGCGACGCCTTCATCTCTTCACGTTCCGCCTTGGTATAGGCAACCTTATTGCGCAAGTAAAGCGGTTGCGCCTGTGCGGCAGGCACGGCGTGGCCGGCGGCGAAAGCAGCACGCCCGAGCTGCGCAACCTGCACCGCATGCGGCATCACCTCGCCATCGGCGCCATCGGCAAAGGCCTGGCCGGCAAACGCCTCGTCATAGGCGGCGAAGCCATTGCCGCAGGCGCGCGCCGGGCCGGCCGGAGCGACACCGGAAGGTGCCGACAATGCCGGAGGCAGGATCGCGACCGGCAGGCCGCCTTCAAAACGGTATTGTGCCCAATAGACCTCGTTCATGCGCGCATCGAGCACGGTGAGGACCTCGCCGGAGCCGTGGCGTTCGCGGCAAGCCAGCGCCATCGCGTCCAGCGTGACGACGGGCAGTAGCGGCAAGCCGGCGCCAAAACCAAGCCCCTGGGCGATGCCGCAAGCAGTGCGCACGCCGGTAAACGAACCAGGGCCTGCGCCGAAGGCAATGGCGTCGCAATCGCGCAGGACAATGCCTGCCTCGGCGAGCAATTCCTGGATCATGGGCAGCACTGCCTGCGAATGGGTGCGCACGCCGGACGATTCGCGGAAAGTCACGCGCTCCCCGCGCAGCAGGGCGCAGGAAGCCATTTCAGAGGATGTTTCGATTGCAAGAATGGTAGCCATGGCCGGTATTTTACCCTGTGGGCATGTACAATAGCACCCCATGCATAGCACTACCCTACATGCCGACAACCGCGCCGAAGTGGCCGCCGCGCTGGCGCAGGACCACCTGGTCGTGGCCTGCCTGTGCGCCGCCTGGTGCGGCACCTGCGCATCCTACCGCGCGGTCTTCGAGGAACTGGCAAGCCGCCACCCGGACAAATACTTCCTGTGGGTCGATATCGAAGACCACGCGGACCTGGTCGGCGACCTGGATGTCGAGAATTTCCCCACCTTGCTGATCCAGCGCCACGAGCACGTGGCCTTCTTCGGCACCATGCTGCCCGATCCGAACGTGGCGCACCGCCTGATCGAAACCCAGGCCGAACTCTCCGACGAAGAACTGGAACGCCAGGCAGCCTCCAGCCCGGAACGCCGCCAATGGCAGCAGGAATGCAACCTGCGCGCCCTGTTAGGCCAAACGTAAAGGAAGGCTGCGCAGGCGCTGGCCCGTCAGCGCAAACACCGCGTTTGCCACGGCCGGCGCGATCGGCGGAGTAGCAGGTTCGCCGACGCCTTCCGGCGGCTCGGCGCTCAGCACGATCACCGTTTCCACCAGCGGCACCTCGTTCATGCGCAGCACCGGATAGTCGGCGAAATTGCTTTGCACGACCTTCCCGTCCTTGATGCTGATTTCACCGCCCAGCGCCGCCGACAGTCCATAGACCACGCCCGATTCCACCTGCTGCGCTATGATGTTCGGATTGACGGCGATGCCGCAGTCGATCGCGCACACCACGCGATGCACGCGGATCTGCTTGTCCTGCACCGACACTTCGGCCACCTGTGCGACGATGGTACCGAAGGACTGGTGCAGCGCCAAGCCATGCGCGCGCCCTTCCGGCGCCTTGCCCGCCTTGGAGATGGCCGCGTTCAGCACCGCGAGGTGGCGCGGGTGGCCAAGCAGCATGGTGCGGCGGAACTCCACCGGGTCCTTGCCTGCCGCACTGGCCATTTCGTCGACAAAACTCTCCTTGAAGAAGGCGTTTTGCGAATGGCCTACCGAACGCCAGTTACCCAGCGGGACGGCGCTGTCGGCCACGACGTGGTTGATCTGCTGGTTCGGAATTTCGTACTGCATGTCGTACACGCCCTCGGCGGTCGAGCGATCCGGCCCGGCAGCAGGCATGCGCAGGTTGCGCCTGGTGAACTGGTGGGTCAGCGCGCCGCCGGCCGTCTTGGCTTCCCAGGCAATGATATTGCCGGCCGCATCGAGGCCCGCGGTCATGCGCGCCACCGCGGCCGGACGGTACACGTCGTGCGTGGTGTCGTCTTCGCGGCTCCAGATCACCTGCACCGGCAAGCCCTTGGCTTCACGCGCAATGGCAACCGCTTGCGCCACCATATCCATTTCCAGGCGGCGGCCAAAGCCGCCTCCCAGCAGGTATTCGTGCAGGATCACATTGGCTTCACTGACGCCGCCGACGCGCGCGGCAGCGGCGCGGGCAAAAGTCGGCGCCTGTGTGCCGACCCATACCGTGACCTTGCCGTCCTTGACCTGCGCGGTGCAGTTGATCGGCTCCATGCAGGCATGCGCCAGATAAGGCACACGGTACACCGACTTGATGGTGCGCAGTGCGCTGGACGCCTGCGCCATGTCGCCGCGCTTGTGATAGTTGTCGCCGTCCTCCGCCTCCAGGGCGTTGGTCAGCGATGCATAGATTTCCTCGCTGGAGAGCTTGGCGTTCGGGCCTTCGTCCCAGCGGATCGGCAGCGCGGCGGCGGCCTGCCTGGCCTGCCAGTAGCTGCGCGCAAGGACGGCAACACCGGCTCCGGCGCCATAGTTCTCTTCGATGGCATTGGAAAAGTCGATCACCGACAGCACACCCGGCATCTTCACCACCTCGCCCGGCGTCACGCCTGCAACCTTGCCGCCCACCACGGGCGACATGCGCACCGCCGCATACACCATGCCCGCCGGGCGCACATCGATGCCATACAGCGCAGTCCCCTCCGACTTGATGCGCGAATCGCGGCGCGGCACGCTGCTGCCGATCAGGCGGAAGCTATGCGGGTCTTTCAGGGTCACCTTGCCCGGCTGGCCAAGCGCAGCGCGCGCGGCGACCACGCCGTAGCCAACCGATTTCTTGCTGATGTCGTGATACAGCACGCCATTTTCGGCGCGCACCTGCTCCGGCGGCACCTTCCATTGCTGGGACACTTCGGCAACCAGCATGGCACGCGCCGTGGCGCCAGCCTCGCGCATCGAAGTCCAGGCATCTTTCACGCTGGACGAGCCACCGGTAATCACAATGCCCATCTCGCGCGCCACCTTGCCCAGCATCCAGCTCGCCAGCTCCCGCGAGCGGCCGGTATCATCCGGATGGAACGGCAGGGTTTCACGCATCACCGCCAGGTTGGCGTAGATCTTGTCGGCCGGCGCCTGAATCACCTCGATCGCGTCCAGGCTCACATCCAGCTCCTCTGCCACCAGCATGGACAGCGCCGTGTGCACGCCCTGCCCCATTTCCGCACGCGGCATGGCCAGCTGCACGCTGCCGTCGGGGGCAATGGCGATCCAGCCATTCAGGGCGACGGCGCCGTGTTCAAGCGGCAGCGGCGCCTGGCCGCGCACGCGCTGGCGCGGCGGCATCACGCCCCAGCCAAGCACCATTGCTCCGGCGACGGCAACGCCGCTCAGCAGGAAACGGCGACGGGGAAATTTCTTCGGTTTGAGCATGGCACTCTCGTCAAGGCAGCCAGCGCTGCAGCAAATCGTCCGGCATCACCGGACGGCTGTAAAAGAAGCCCTGCGCCTGGTTGCAGCCGTGGCGCAGCAGGAAGGCCGCCTGCTGCTCCGTCTCCACCCCTTCGGCGATGACGGACAGGTTCATGCTGCGGCCCAGCTGGATAATGGCAATCGCGATCGCCTCGTCATTGACGTCGGTCGAAATGTCCTTGATGAAGGAGCGGTCGATCTTCAGGGTCTGCACCGGCATCTGCTTCAAGTAGGCCAGGGACGAATAGCCGGTGCCGAAATCGTCGATCGCCAGCGACACGCCAACGGCGTGCAGGTCGTTGATGAAGCCCAGCGCATCGCCGGTATTCATGATCACCGACTCGGTCACTTCAAGTTGCAGGCGATGCGGCTCCAGGCCGGTTTCGCGCAGGATGTCGGCCACGGTGCTGACCATGCTGCCGCGCTCGAACTGCTTGGCGGACAGGTTGACCGCGATCTTCGGCACGTGCAGGCCAGCTTCCTGCCAGCGCACCATCTGCCGGCAAGCTTCGTACAGTACCCACTGGCCCAACTGGCTGATGAAGCCGGTATCCTCGGCCAGGGGAATGAAGCGATTGGGCGGCACCAGCCCCAGTTCCGGATGGTTCCAGCGCACCAGGGCCTCTACGCCCAGCAGCTTGCCGGTATCGATTTCCACCTGCGGCTGGAAGTTCAGGAACACTTCCTCTTTCTCGATGGCGCGGCGCAGGTAGGTTTCCAGGCGCAGGCGCTCGACGCCCTCGCCCGACATGGAAGGCTGGTAGAAACGGTAGCCGTTGCGGCCGCGCGCCTTGGCCTGGTACATGGCCACGTCGGCATTGCGGATCAGCATATTCAGGTCGCTGGCATCGGTCGGGAATACCGAAACGCCGATCGAACAGGTCACGAACAGTTCGTGGCCCGCCACCATGAAGGGATGCTCGAACATCATCACCAGCTTTTCGGCCACCTGGCCGGCGCCATACTGGCCTTCCACATCTTCCAGCAGCACGATGAACTCGTCGCCGCCAAGGCGCGCCAGGGTGTCGCCCTCGCGCAGCTTTTCCGACAGCGCGTGCGCCACCTGCTTCAGCAACTCGTCGCCGATGTGATGGCCCAGGGTGTCGTTGACGTTCTTGAAGCGGTCCAGGTCGATGAACAGCAGCGCCAATTGCTCGTTGCCGCGCGTGGCGCGCTGGATGGCGTGCTGCAGGCGGTCGTGGAACAGCAGGCGGTTCGGCAACTGGGTCAGGGCGTCATGGTGAGCCAGGTGATCCAGCTTTTCCTGCGATTGCTTGACCAGGGTAATGTCGCTGAACACACCGACATAGTGGGTCGTCAAGCCGCGCGTATCGCGCACCGCGGTCAGGGTCAGCCACTCCAGGAACAATTCGCCGCTCTTGCGCATGCTCCAGATTTCGCCGCGCCAGTAGCCATGCTCCACCAGCTCTTTCCACAATTCGGCGTGGAAGCCTTCGTCGTGGCGGCCGGAGCGCGTCAGTCCAACGTCGTGGCCCAGGGCTTCCGCTTCGGTGTAGCCCGTGATCTGGGTAAAGGCCGGGTTGACTGCCACGATGGTGCCTTTGTCGTCGATCACCATCACGCCATCGGCGATGTGCTCCAGCACGGTAGCCGACAGGCGCAGTTTTTCCTCCGCTTCCTTGCGCGCACTAATGTCGGCATAGACCCAGATCGAGCCCTCGTTCGGCCGGTTCTGGTCAATGGCGCAGCCCGATACCATGCACCAGAACAGCGAGCCGTCCTGGCGCCGGTAATTGCGTTCTTCGCTGAAGTACTCGCCGCTGCCCAGGGTGGAATACTGGCGCGCGCCGGCCGATTCAAAATCGAAGGTGGTCGGGAACACGATGGCAGTGGAAGCCCCGATCATCTGGCCCGGCTCATAGCCGAACAATTCTTCGCAGCGGCGGTTGACCGAGACGATAGTCCGGTGGCGCACGAACATCACGCCGAACATCACGTTATCCAGGATTGCGCTTTGCTCGGCCAGCAAGGCTTCGATACGCATTTCATTGTGCTTGCGCTGGCTGATGTCGGAGATGATGCCATCGACCCAGGGCGCCCCGCCCGCCTCCGCCGCCTGCGGCTGGCCATTCTCGGCCACCCAGCGCTCGGTGCCGGTGGAGTCCATGATGCGGTATTCGATTTCGTAGGGCTTGCCGTCCTGGATCGCCTGTACCACCACGCGCCGCTGGCGTTTGCGGTCTTCCGGGCAAATCAGGTTGGCCCAGGCATGCGTGGTGCTGCGCATGAACTGCGACGCCGAATAGCCGGAGATCTCCTCGATGGCGTCCGATACGAAATCAATGGGCCCGTCGGGACGGAAGCGGAACACCGCACCTGGCACCTGGGTCACGATGGTGCGAAAGCGCTCTTCGCGCTGGGCGATATCTTCGAACAGGCGCTTGATCGCCACCCGCATCTGGTCCAGCTGGCCCGCCAGGCGGCCCAGTTCATCGCTCCCGCTCAATTCCATGCGGGTTTCGAAATCGCCATGCGACAGGCGGTCGGAGAAGCGCATCAGCTTGCGCAGGGGCTTTAGCAGGCGCTGGTTCAGGAACAGCACGATCAGCAGCAGCGACACCGTGAGTTGGGCCGCCAACACGAAGACATAGGACAGCTGCTTCTCGCGCAATTCCTGCTGGCTGCGGGCGTCGTCCATCTCGACCATGATCTTGCCGATCTTTTCGCCGCGTACCATGATTTCGCGCTCGGCCCGCACCACATTGCCGATGGCGCGCTTGGGAGCTTCGACGTGCATGAACTGGGTGTCGGCCTGGCCGGTGACCTGCACCTGCAGCACCGAGCGGTCGCGCATGACGGATTCGACCAGCGAGTGGGCCGATTCCGCATTCATATTCCACAGCGATTCCTGCATGCCCAGGGCCAGGATGTCGGCGTTGCGCTGCAGCGATTCGTTGAGGGCGGTCTGGGCGGACTTCTGTTCGTGCACCCCGATCAGCAGGTAAGAGCCGATAATGGCAGGAATCACCAGGCCGCCGAATACCACCAGTAACAAGGCGCCATAAATCGACAGCCCATACAGAGCGCTCAGGCGGGACCTTAATTTGTTATAAAAATTCCGAGCCATTCAGCGGGTCTGGTGGAAAAGATTATCCAGCAGCAATTATGCACGTAACGCGCTATCATCGCTACTCTATATCAGAGGAGTTTACCTATGTCGTTTTCCATGTATTCCGCTTCGATTCCGGTGTTCCGCCAGATCCTCGGCAGCCTGTTAGCCATCCTGGACAAGGCCGAAGCCCACATCGAGGAAAAGAAGATCGATCCGAATGCCTTGCTGCAATTCCGCTTATTCCCGGACATGCTGCCTTTTACCCGTCAAATCCAGATTGCCGCTGACTTTGCCAAGGGCGCCGGTGCGCGCCTGGCTGGCGCGGACGTGCCAGTCTACGAAGATACTGAAAAGACCATTGGTGAATTAAAACTGCGCATCCAGCGCACGCTGACTTTCCTGGACTCGTTGCCGCGCCAGGCGATTGAGGATTCGGCGCAACGTTCAGTGACTACTGGTAGCGGAGAAAAGGCCAAGCAGTGGGTCGGGCAGGAGTATTTGATGCATTATGCGTTGCCGCATTTCACCTTCCATGCGACGACTGCTTACAACATCCTGCGCCATAATGGGCTGGAGATTGGCAAGAAGGATTACATCGGCAGCTGGAAGGCCGAGTAACCGCAAACCGTCCCCCGCGACGTCAGCATACTGGTGTCCGACCCTGCGGGTCGGACACCGCCTTACCGGTTTAAGAATTCCGTCGCGGATACCCCTGCGCCAGAATCCGCTGCCAAACCTTCTCCTTCTCCTCCGTACTCATCGCCACCCAGTGCGCGACCTCGATATAGGTCCGTCCACACCCCCGGCAAATCTCGTCAAAGGTCGTCGAGCAAACCGCCACGCAAGGCGTATCCGGCCGCTCAGGTAATTTCTCGTCCGCCATCACTTCACCTGCAAGCCCAGCTTGTCCCAACCTTCATGGCCGAGTTTTTCCATGGTTTCGATATTCTTCTCGAAAATATCGGCAGCCTCCGGGAAAGCCTCCACTGCCTTGTCGATCGAAGCCTCGCGCAGCAGGTGCAAGGTCGGGTAAGGCGAACGGTTCGTATAGTTCGAAATATCGTTCTTGTCGGTATCGGCGAACTGGTATTCGGGATGGAAGCTGGCCACCTGCAGCTCACCGTCCAGCTTCAGCTCTTCCAACGCCGCGTCCGCCACATCCAGGAATTCGTTGTAATCGCCAAAATCCTGCAACACCAGCGGGTGGATCAGCAAGGTCGTGTCGACCACTTCCGGGTCTTCCTCCGCCAGGAACTCCAGCTCCTTGATCAGGTCTTCCAGCAATTCCTCAGGCGAGGAAGCCTCCGACACCACGTAGCGCACCTGCTTCTTCACATGCACGGCCTTGGCGAAGGGGCACAGATTCAGCCCGATGACCGCCTTCTCCAGCCACTGCTCGGTTGCCGCGATAACGGCTTCGTAATCCACTCGGGTGTTGCTCATTTATACATCCAAAAATCGTTATCCAAGACACCAATTATATAGCTTGATCGACATAATTATCCAAGAAAATCAGTCACATAGCGAATTTTTCCTTGACTCGACAAGGTTTCAACCCTACACTCCGCCATTAGATAGTCCGCCCTTTGTTTCCACAAGACAACTGCGAAACGCTATGCAAGAACGAATCAAAAGTGCTGTCCTGATCGCTTTGGCGCTGAGCGCCGCACTCCCGGCAGCCTCCTCCCTGGCCTCCACCGACACCGCGAAATCCGTGGTGATGCAGGTGCCTGCCGTGGAAGAATACAAGGAAACCGACGTTTGGGGCCGCATCCGCTCCGGCTACGCCATTCCCGACGTGAACAACGAGCTGGTCGCCAAGCATGTGAAGTGGTACGCCGACCGCCAGGATTACCTCGACCGCACCACCGCCCGCGCCTCGCTCTACCTCTACCACGTGGTGGAAGAGCTGGAAAAGCGCGGCATGCCGACCGAACTGGCCCTGCTGCCCTTCATCGAATCCGCCTTCAACCCGCAAGCCCTGTCGACCGCCAACGCCGCCGGCCTGTGGCAGTTCGTGCCGGGCACCGGCCGCGACTACGACCTGAAACAGAACGCCTTCAAGGATGACCGCCGCTCCGTGCTGGCCTCGACCGATGCCGCCCTGAGCTACCTGCAGCGCCTGTACACCATGTTCGGCGACTGGCACCTGGCCCTGGCCGCCTACAACTGGGGCGAAGGCAATGTGCAGAAAGCCGTCCAGCGCAACCGCGCCGCCGGCAAGCCGACCAATTTCGAAAGCCTGGCCGAACTCATGCCGGCCGAGACCCGCAATTACGTGCCGAAGCTGCAGGCGGTGAAGAATATCGTCGCCAACCCGTCGCAATACGCCGTACACCTGCCGGTGATCGACAACGAGCCGTATTTCACCGCGATCGACAAGACCCGCGACATCGACCTGGCGCTGGCTGCCAAGCTGGCCGAGATCTCGGTCGACGAGTTCAAGGCCCTGAACCCGCAGTTCAAGAAGCCCGTCATTACCGGCAACGAGCAGACCAAGATCCTGCTGCCGACCGAGAATGCCGCCAAGTTCGCCGCCAACCTGGCCTCGTGGACCCACGCCCTGTCGAGCTGGACCACCCACAAGATCTCCAGTGCGCGTGAAAGCATCGCATCGCTGGCCCGCCGCTTCGGCACCACGCCGGATGCGATCCGCCAGGCCAACAACATGCCGCAGAAATCGGTACTGAAGGCCGGCTCGACCATCCTGGTACCAAATATCTCCGCTTCGGCAGCCGGCACCGACATCTCGACCGAGGTGATCGAAAACGCCGTGATGGCCGTGGAAAACGAGCGCGCTGGTCCAAAACGCAGCAACTACCGTCAAGCTTCCTCATCTCGCGGCGATTCCAAGCCTGCGGTCAGCATGGTCAAGGCACGCGTGAAGCGTGATGAAGCCGGCAAATCGAAATCCCGCCGCAGCAATTAATCGCATAAAGCGTACGCCGGTCCTTGCTAAACTTGCAGGGCTGGCGGCGTCGCGTTTACAATCCCGTTCTTGCGGTATAACCCCATTGGAGTAGATATGGCTTTCTTGCAAGGCAAAAAAATCCTGATTACTGGCGTCCTGTCCAACCGTTCCATCGCTTACGGCATCGCTAAAGCTGCCCACCGCGAAGGCGCCGAACTGGCTTTCACCTACGTTGGCGAGCGCTTCAAAGACCGCATTACTGAATTCGCCGCCGAATTCGGCAGCACGCTGGTCTTCGACTGCGACGTGAGCAGCGACGAACAAATCGCCAGCCTGTTCACCGACCTGGCCAAGAGCTGGGACCGCCTGGACGGTTTCGTGCACGCCATCGGCTTCGCCCCCCGCGAAGCGATTGCCGGCGAATTCCTGGACGGCCTGACCCGCGAAAACTTCCGCGTGGCCCACGATATTTCGGCGTACAGCTTCCCAGCAATGGTGAAAGCCGCCCTGCCACTGCTGAAGCCAGGCTCCTCCGTGCTGACCCTGTCCTACCTGGGCGCGGTACGTGCGATCCCCTACTACAACACCATGGGCCTGGCCAAGGCATCGCTGGAAGCATCCGTGCGCTACCTGGCAGAGAACCTGGGCCAGCACGGCATCCGCTCCAACGGCATTTCCGCCGGCCCGATCAAGACCCTGGCCGCCTCCGGCATCAAGGACTTCGGCAAGCTGCTCGGCTTCGCCGCTGGCCACGCCCCGCTGCGCCGCAACGTGACCATTGAAGAAGTGGGTAATGCAGCCGCGTTCCTGCTGTCGGACCTGTCGTCCGGCATTACCGGCGACATCATGTATGTCGACGGCGGCTTCTCCCACGTGATGGGCCTGAACTCGAGCGACTACGAATAATCGCCCCCGCCTCAGAATAGAAGCCGCCTCCGGGCGGCTTTGTTTTTAATTCGGGGTCATAATTCGGGGTCAGGTCTGTCATTTGGACACCCAAGCCTATCCTTTGATCTATCTCAATACGTCAAAATGGCCATTTCGGCGTATTGAGATAGATCAAAGGTCTTGCTCACCTGTCCAAATGACAGACCTGACCCCGAATTTAGCTGGCTTGCGCAGAATCAATGAATTGACTAAAGTGGTCTCCTTGATTTTGCTGATAGAGCCTGCCCACCCCGCATGCCCACCGACCATTCCGACGACGAATTGATGCTGCGTTACCGCGATGGCGAGCTGTCGGCCTTTCAGGAACTGTATCGCCGCCATAGCCGCGGCTTGTACCGCTTCCTTGCCTGGCGCAGCGGGCGCACCGAGTGGGCAGATGAGGTGGCGCAGGAAACCTGGCTGGCGGTGCACCACGCCCGTACGCGCTATGCTGCGCAAGGCAGCTTCCGCAGCTACCTGTTCCAGATCGGCCGCAATCGGCTGGCCGACATGCAGCGCCAGCCCGATATCGATGATTGCGGCGACATCAGCCTGGTGCAGGATTCGGCCGAGGCCACTGCACTCGACCGCCAGCAAAACCTGGCCTTGCATGCCGCGATCCGCCAGCTTCCGTCCGAACAGAAGGAAGCACTGGTGCTGCAGCATTTCAGCGGTTTGAGCATCGACGAAATTGCGCTGGTGGTTGCCGCGCCAGCCGAGACAGTGAAGAGCCGCCTGCGCTACGCCATGCGTAAGCTGCGCGAGCAATTCAAGCAGGAGGAAACAGTATGACGCCGGTCGACAAGGACGATTTCGAAGACGCGGACCTGGCGCGCCGCCTGGCTACGCTGCCGCAACCGGAGCCGTCGGCGGAACTCGATGCGGCCATCTTCGCGCAGGTGCAAAAGGACCTGGCGCCCGGTCCCGCCGCAGCCAACGATCCGGCTGCCGACGCCCCGCATGCCAAACCTCAACATCGCTATCGCGCACCGCTGGCATTTGCAGCCAGCCTGGCAGGCATTGCAATCCTGTTCCCGGTCTGGCGCAGCTACCAGCAGCACACGCTGCAGCCGGTGGAGGTGCAGCGCGTGACGAACGAAGCAGCCGCGCCCGCGCCTATGCATGTGCCCTCCGATTCCGCTGCTGCCGCTCCGGCGGAAAAGAAACGCGAATCCGGCATCGTCCAGGTGACGCCTGCCCCACCCGCGCCATTGGCCGAAGCGCCAATACAAGCTCCACAACCAGCTGCGGCCCCGGTTCCGCCCCCTCCTGTGCCCGCAGCTGTGCCGCCCGCACCGACAATGCAAGCGGATAAGCTGGGCCCTCCGCGCGAAGCAGCCGCGCGCGCCGCGGACACCGAAAGCCCGAAAGACTGGCTGCAAGCCATCGAGCGCATGCTCGATGGCGGCGACACCGAAGCAGCTGCCGCGCAGTGGAAGCGCTTCCGCAAAGCCCACCCGGACTATCCGGTTCCGGATACCCTGGCAGGTCGCATCAAAGCGCTGGAATAGCCCTACCTCGGCTTCACCTCAAACTCGCCAACCAGGATGGAACTGCCCTGCTCCTTCAAGCGTAACGTCACCATCTTGTCGTCTGCCTGCGGCATGCCGAAGCCTGTCGTGAAGTGAAGTTGCAGCGTGGTTGCCCCGGTGACGATCTGCTGCCCGCTGCCGAAATAATTGACCTCGACTCGGTAAGTACCCGGCTTGGCGCTGCGCAGCATGAACTCCTCCGGCCCGTAGCCGCCAGTGAAATCGCGCGACATGCGGCCACCCTGGTAAGTCAGGCGATGGCCAAAGTAGGCGCGCTCGCCATCTGGATCGATCACATGAAGGTCCATGTCGCTGTTGTCGGCATCCCAGCTCAGCACCACGCGCAGGTCAACCGGGAGATTGCGCAACAAGCGTGAATCCATGCCGCGCGTATCGAGCACGCGGCCCGCAGCCTTGGCGCGCGCTACGATTGCATTCAGCTCTGACAGCGCAATCAGCTCCACATCGGCAAAACGCCCATCCCACGGCCGCAACACAACCTGGTACAGCTGTTCGATTGCCCGTTGTTCCTGGCCGCTGGCGGCAAGGGCCAGCCCGAGGTCGCGGAACGATTGCGGCTCTTCTTCCGCCATATCCTGCACACGTTCCAGCAAGGGAACGGCCAACTTAGGCGCGCTCGCTTCCATCAAACGGTAGGCCAGCACACGCAGGACATGGCGGTTTTCCAGCTCCATTTCGGCCAGGTTGGACAGCACGCGAAGGCCCAGGTCGCGCTGGCCGCGCTCCAGCATCAGCCCGGCCACGTCCAACAGGAAGGCGCTGCTGCCAGCGTGAGATGGGCGTTCGTCAAGGTAGATGCGATACATATCGCCTGCCGCAGCCTTGCGCAGCCGCGCGGTGTAAGGTGCATCCGGCTGCCAGGCCTTCAGCCAGACGGACGCGCCGCCGTTGATTGGTTTGGCGGGAGCCATGTCCAGCGCATCGGCAGGTTCGGCGGCTGCCGCCGGAACAGCACGGGCAGCCGGCGCCGGCATCGGTGGCGGCGCCATTACCGCAGACTCGACAATCCTTTTCTCCGAATCGCCAGCCACAGCTTCCATCTTAGGTGCCGGCGGACGGCTCTTGGGGAACGGTTTCGCCCACCACGCCACCTTGGCCTGGAACTCCCGCACCACATGATCGAGGTGCTTCACACGCTGGTTGGCAATCTGGACGCGATTCTCTGCTTTCACCTTCTCAAAGGCAGCGCGGTATTTCTCGGGCGGCGTCACTTCGTGCCGCACATAGTCTTCCAAATGCTCAAGCACCAGCAAGGAAGTCTCGCGGGTCGGCAAGCCAAACTCCAGCCCAATGCGCCGGATCGCGGCGCGATTGAGCTCATAGTTGCCCTCCAATTGCGCAATGCGGCGGTCGGCCCACCACCACGCGGCCAGCGGATGCTGCGCGGCATTTTCGTTGGCTGTATCGATGGAAACCTCGTATTTCCGGCCCTGGTGTTCCAGGGTCACCACCAGCGGCTGGCTGCCCCGAACCTTGCCGGCCACGCGCAGCAGTCCGGCCTGCACCTGGCTTTCGTCAACCACCACATCGCCTGCCTGCATGCCGGTGGCACCGATTACCCGAACGCCATCAGAGAGCAGTTCTTGCGACGCATGGTGCGCGTCAACGGGGTCAATGGCGATATGCCGGCCGCCGTTTGTGTTGGCCCAGGCGGCCAGGCGCAAAGTGTCCGCCCCAGCACTGGAACTCAGGGTGAACAGGCGACGGCCTTTGGCGAGCTGAGGGAAAGCGCCCGCGCCATAATTTCGCAAGCCATCGCTGAACATCAGGTATTCCTCGACGTCGGGCTGCGGCTGCCAGTCGGCCAGCGCGCTGGCTCCGTCGTAGACGGTCGATTCAAGCTCATCGATCAGAACTCCGGACTGCCCCTTCGCCAGCTTGAAGACCTTGACCGGTTCGGCCTTGTCACGCAGGCGCACCAGGCGCACTTCAACGCTGCCCGCCGCTTCGAGATAACTGGCCAGCACACGCAATTCGGCTTTCAGGGCGCGGTGCGAACCGGAGCTGGAGCTATCCCACAGCACGCCCACCACGTTCGGCAAAATGCGCGCCTTGCGTTCGGCCGGCACCAGCACTTCGGCCAGGAAGTACTGCTGGGCGTTGAACTCCTCGACATACGTCTTCGTCTTTTCCCGTGCCGCAGGCACCCGCACAAGGATTTCACCTTTCGCCTTCGCCACATTCAATTGCCAGCCGCCATCCGTTCGGTCGAAGCGGTCCTGCGAGCCAACCGCGATCGGAGCCTCCTCGCTACCCAAGACGCGCACATCCAATGACACGGGGATGCTGAAGTGCTTCAACGGCAGCCTGTAACTCCAGTTCATTTGCTGGCGCACCAGCATGGCCGCGTACTTCAATTCCACCGTTCGCGTGCCACGCCCCGGGATAGGATAGATACGCAGCTTGAAGTTGTTGCCCTGCGTTAGCTCCAGCAAGGCCGGATCGATGCGGCGCCGCTCTTCGGCCTCAAGGATCTGCCGCCCGCGCTCTTTTTCGATCGGCACTGCCGGGCGCAATTCGCCGCCGACATCCAGTGCAAAGCCCGTTACTTGCTGGCCTTCGCCAAGCGGGAATTGCAGGTCGCCCTCAAGCTGGCGATTGTTCGGGTTGTAAAAGACCAGCTTCACCGTCGTTTCCGCCATGCCGCCCGAGATGACGGTCTGCACCGCCGCGCTTTGCACACGAACGGGGGTCTCGCCGCCAGTCGTGTTCGACCTGATTAATGGTGGTGTCTGTGCCATGGCCGCGCCGCCAGCCAGCATGCTTAACACCAGGATGAGCCTCGCCAACATGATTACTCCCTTCAAAGTGAACGCCTCTGAACAGGAATCGGGCTGGCGGAAAAAAAGGGGTTAAACAATCGAGAATAATTTGACAACTCAAAAAAGTGAGACTAAAGTGATATCACTTTGATTTAACCCACCTGGATCGATCATGAACCGAACCGAAAAGCCGTTTTCGTCTTACAGTGGTTACCTGGCGCTGACTGTCGTCGTTTTACTGGCGATATTCGCCTTCCTGTTACTGCGCGGATTCCAGCCGCTTCTGGCTGCAGCCTGCGTGGTAGTGGCGGTATTCCTCGCGCCAGGCCTGTACATGCTGCAGCCGAATGAAAGCGCCATCCTCACCCTGTTCGGCCAGTACATCGGTACCGACCGCAACGAAGGCCTGCGCTGGGCATTCCCGCTGTACCGCAAGCAGCGCCTGTCGCTGCGCGCACGCAACTTGAATGCGCCGACGCTGAAAGTGAACGACAAGCGCGGCAACCCGGTCGAAATCTCGGCTGCTATCGTCTGGCGTGTGCAGGATACGGCACAAGCCATCTTCGACGTGGATGATTTCGAGCGCTACGTGGCGGTGCAGGCAGAAGCTGCAATCCGCCACCTGGCCTCGCGCTACGCTTACGATGATGGCGAAGATCTGTCCGAAGGTGAAATGACCCTACGCTCCGGCATGGACGAAGTGTCGCTTGCCCTGCGTAGCGAACTGCAGGAACGCTTCAGGGCGGCTGGCGTGGAAACGGTAGACGCCAAGCTGACCCACCTCGCCTACGCCCCGGAAATTGCGCAGGTCATGCTGCGCCGCCAGCAGGCCGAAGCCATCGTCAGCGCCCGCTCCCGCATTGTGCACGGCGCGGTCAGCATGGTCGAATCGGCGCTGCATGCTCTGGCCGAACGCGAGATCGTCGAGCTGGACTCCGAACGCAAGGCGGCGATGGTCAGCAACCTGCTGGTGGTTCTGTGCTCTGACAAAGAGACTCAACCTATCGTCAACACAGGCACCCTGTATAACTGAGTCAAGATGGCAAGCCCGGGCAAAAAAGCCTTCCCCCTGAGGATAGACCCGGCGTTGTGGGATGAACTGCAACGCTTGGCCGCACAGGACCTGCGCAGCGTAAACGCGGAAATCGAGTTCCTGCTGCGCGAGGCGCTGGCGCGCAGGGGGATCAAGCCGAAAACGCCGGCTGGATCGGCGGCAAAGGATGACGAGTAAGTTTCGCCAGGCCTTGCAAATCCAATTGGCTCTTGGCCGCCATGAAGATCTTCGGCCAGAAGCGGTCCTCGGAGGCTCATGCAAGTTGCGCTCCTAAGCTGGTTTTTTCATACATGAGGCTTTTAAGATGACCATTGGAACGAGTCGCAGCGAACTTCTCGCCCACGCAACGATAGGCTCGGGTTTCGCCGATGACGTCATCGTCAATGAGTTTGAAACGTACAAAGTCAGCTATAACGCTGAGGCGGCGTTTTGCGGACTGCTTGGCGCGGCATGTGAGATTGCAATCCAACGTCCGCAACTCATGGAAAGATTGCTCCCAACAGTCATAGATCCCGCGCATGCGATGGGTATCGAATCGGCAGAGGAACTCATCGAATATGCGAAGATCTTAATTGAACTCGACGCGTCAAAGGTCACCAAGTATCGGCAATTTTCCCAGGGCGGAATCTACTACTTCCACCAATTTATGAGCGGACACCTCGCGGCGATCCAGCGCTTCCTAGACACATTGAATGCGCTTCCAGGGGCGTAATGCGCCTGGCCGTTACACATACGACCGCGTACAATCGGCCATCTGCGGACGGTCATTGTAGGTGGATGAAAACCATTGAAATTTATGGATCTGATTGATGGACTCACCGTTACCAATAGCGCAGCTTGTTGATGAATGGCTTCAATGGGCCACATGGCAAGCCGATCCCGAAAAAAGGGGAAAGCCGAACAGCGATCTAATTGGATTTTCCGAATTTGAATGGGTTGTGAGAGAACATCCAGAACATGCCTGGCAAGGGATTTTGGCAACGCTTGCCGATGCCAGGGTTAAGCCACATTTGGGTGTTTTGGCTGCCGGCCCGTTAGAAGATTTTCTTTCGTATCACGGCCCAGCTTTCATTGAACGAGTCGAAAGAGAAGCAGCATTGAATCCGCAGTTTGCATCGCTACTAGGCGGAGTTTGGCAGTTTGAAATGACCGACGAGATTTGGGCGCGGGTGCAAGCAGCTTGGGACCGCCGTGGATGGGACAACGTTCCTATAGATGGATAATTGGTGCATTCGGCAGAAGCTGACAGTGAACTATAAAGTGGACCCATCAGTCAAGACACTTTGTCGCTTAGTTTAAGCTGTGCCCATTTCCAACGTCACAGCTGCACGGCGCTGCCCCGCAATACCAGAATTTTCCTGCTCGCCTTCACCATCGCCAAATTTATCTACGATCAGCGCACCGCCACCGATCCCCGACTTGTAGACGCTATCCGGCGTTTCATAACCCAGCGCCTGATGCGGGCGCTCCGCGTTGTAGAATGCAAAATACTGCGCCAGGCCGACCATCAGCTCCGCCATGTTGGCATACCCTTTCAGGTACACGTCCTCGTACTTCACGTTGCGCCACAGGCGCTCCACGAAGATGTTGTCCAGCGCCCGCCCGCGGCCGTCCATGCTGATCGCCACGCCTTCGCGTTTCAGCACACCAGTGAAGGCTGTGCTGGTGAACTGCGATCCCTGATCGCTGTTAAACACTTCAGGCCTGCCGTAGTGGCGCAGCGCATCCTCCAGGCAGTCCACGCAGAACGACGCGTCCATGCTGTTGCTGATGCGCCAGGACAGCACCTTGCGGCTGTACCAGTCAATCACCGCTACCAGGTAGGCGAAGCCCCGGGCCAGCCTGATATACGTCAGGTCTGTGCTCCACACCTGGTTTGGTCGCGTGACCGCCACGCCGCGCAGCAGATACGGATAAACCTTGTGCTCCGGATGCGGCTTGCTCGTCTCCGGCCCTGGCGCCATGCCGGCCAGACCCATTTCGCGCATCAGGCGCTGCACGCGCTTGCGATTGACGCAGTAACCACGCCTTCGTAGGAACACCACCATGCGCCGGCTGCCATAGAACGGCCGGTTCGTGTACTCCTCGTCGATCAGACCTCGCAACTGGCTATCCTCTTCGGTCAGACTTTGCTCACGCACCGCAGCTTCCATTCGTCGATAGACCGAAGAGCGCGAAATGCTTGCCAGCTCGCACTGCATCGTCAGTGGCATCTCGTCGTCCCGCTCGATCCATCGCGCCCGCTCCGCCGGACTCATTCCCCTAGCTTTTTTTTAAGCCAATCCACCTGCATCTTCAACTTGCCAATCTCGCTATACAGCTTGTCCTCGGGGCTGCTTTCATCGACCGGCTTGGGACCGCGCTTGACGTCGAACAGTGCGCCGGCATTCTCCAGGATCTCTTTCTTCCACTGACCGACCAGCACAGGATGTACACCGTACTCCTGCGCGATTTCCGTGACCGTCTTAACCCCGCGCACCGCCTCCAGACCCACCTTGGCCTTGAATTCCGCCGTATAAAGTGGACCCATCAGTCAAGACACTTTGTCGCTTAGTTTAAGCTGTGCCCATTTCCAACGTCACAGCTGCACGGCGCTGCCCCGCAATACCAGAATTTTCCTGCTCGCCTTCACCATCGCCAAATTTATCTACGATCAGCGCACCGCCACCGATCCCCGACTTGTAGACGCTATCCGGCGTTTCATAACCCAGCGCCTGATGCGGGCGCTCCGCGTTGTAGAACGCAAAATACTGCGCCAGGCCGACCATCAGCTCCGCCATGTTGGCATACCCTTTCAGGTACACGTCCTCGTACTTCACGTTGCGCCACAGGCGCTCCACGAAGATGTTGTCCAGCGCCCGCCCGCGGCCGTCCATGCTGATCGCCACGCCTTCGCGTTTCAGCACACCAGTGAAGGCTGTGCTGGTGAACTGCGATCCCTGATCGCTGTTAAACACTTCAGGCCTGCCGTAGTGGCGCAGCGCATCCTCCAGGCAGTCCACGCAGAACGACGCGTCCATGCTGTTGCTGATGCGCCAGGACAGCACCTTGCGGCTGTACCAGTCAATCACCGCTACCAGGTAGGCGAAGCCCCGGGCCAGCCTGATATACGTCAGGTCTGTGCTCCACACCTGGTTTGGTCGCGTGACCGCCACGCCGCGCAGCAGATACGGATAAACCTTGTGCTCCGGATGCGGCTTGCTCGTCTCCGGCCCTGGCGCCATGCCGGCCAGACCCATTTCGCGCATCAGGCGCTGCACGCGCTTGCGATTGACGCAGTAACCACGCCTTCGTAGGAACACCACCATGCGCCGGCTGCCATAGAACGGCCGGTTCGTGTACTCCTCGTCGATCAGGCCTCGCAACTGGCTATCCTCTTCGGTCAGACTTTGCTCACGCACCGCAGCTTCCATTCGTCGATAGACCGAAGAGCGCGAAATGCTTGCCAGCTCGCACTGCATCGTCAGTGGCATCTCGTCGTCCCGCTCGATCCATCGCGCCCGCTCCGCCGGACTCATTCCCCTAGCTTTTTTTTAAGCCAATCCACCTGCATCTTCAACTTGCCAATCTCGCTATACAGCTTGTCCTCGGGGCTGCTTTCATCGACCGGCTTGGGACCGCGCTTGACGTCGAACAGTGCGCCGGCATTCTCCAGGATCTCTTTCTTCCACTGACCGACCAGCACAGGATGTACACCGTACTCCTGCGCGATTTCCGTGACCGTCTTAACCCCGCGCACCGCCTCCAGACCCACCTTGGCCTTGAATTCCGCCGTATGCACCCTGCGTTTTTTACCTTCACTCATTTGCTATCATCCTTTCGCGGACGACAGCTTAAACCACTGTCTCAATTTCGGGGACCACTATAGTATGCACCCTGCGTTTTTTACCTTCACTCATTTGCTATCATCCTTTCGCGGACGACAGCTTAAACCACTGTCTCAATTTCGGGGACCACTATAGCACTCTCTAGTAAAATCATTCGGCAGGCAAAATTCGGCCACAAGCAGGCAAAATCTTCCAGTCCGTCCCTGGGAATACTAGATAATTGGGATTGCGCGATGAATACTTTGCTTTCGCTCACCATCGGATATTTCGCGGTGCTCTTGTGGGCAAAGTTTGGCGGTGGAACTGGGGCGGACTATTCGGTTGCAATGGCGGCAGCGGCCATTCCGGCATTCATAATTGGTTGGTTCAGTACGAACAAGATAGGGCGCTTCCTCATTGCGCCAGCGACAAGCTGCTTGTGTATCCTTCTTCCTCCCTGGATTGAAATGCACAGGTCTGAAATGGCAGCGGGCGGCGATGTCGGCGTCCTATTTTTCATGGTTGTCGTACAGACGCCGGGTTATTGCCTGCTTTACGTCGGCGCTTCGATGCTTGGCTCCTACTCTAAACGCTTCATCAAAAATCGCATCAGCTTGATGTCAACCAGCAAGAATGACAGTTAGAATCCTGGCAAGGCGGCGTCTCCGGAATTTCTTCCGACGGAGGTCGGCCAGATGCAGACCTCGGAAATGAGCTTGGATGTGGAATCGGATTAAGAAATATGAGAACGTACGAAACCCTAGATGACGCGAAGCTATTGGCTCAGGATATCCTGGCAAAATCGCTGGATGCGAATGTGGGCTGCGCCCTCATTGCGTCTATTGCGGCCAAACTTCGCTATCCCGAATCCCTTGAAGCATTTGCTGCCTTAGCACATGACCAAGCTGGCCACGAACATGTTGGAATCTCGAAGGCCGATTGCGTGGATGACATCTTGGATGCTTGCTACGAATTCTTGGGCAACGCGGCCAATGACCGTCACTGCGACTAACGGCCAGTTGCGGACATTTGTAGAAAAGGACCAAACTTGGATTTCAATTTTCTTGGAGATATCCTGCCTGCGGAAAATGTGGATGAACTTCGTCATCGCCTAACAAAGATGATCGAGCCATTTCGTATACCAGGGCGAATGGACTCCATTCCAATCGCCTGTCAATTCCGCGCAGCTGAGTCATTTGCCAGTTTCCAGAATGAATGGTTTGCGGGTGAGGATGTAGTGGTAGCATTCTTTGAGAACTACAACGTAATGGTTCTAACGAATGTAAAGGCCGTGCTGTCACTCCTTTCCCAGCGCGAGCCCTGGCAGGACTGGGACGTGTGCTTATTCAATCTGAGTGTGACGTGGTGTGCCGCAATCACTCATAACGACGAGGTGAAGTTCGTTCGTTCGCATCGACTTAGCTGATGCTCAGACCAATTGGGCCGACGGTATCGGCCAATACCGGAAATTATTCGAATTTCCAATGAAAAAAATCTTCCTACTAACGTTATTCTTATTCACCTGTGAAGCTACTTTTGCCCAGCAGCACAGCAATCAAGGTAGTGTACTGAGCTTTGAATCCGTTGGTGATGGGTATCGAGATGCGCTGATCCGAAAAGTAAGCGCAAATACGCGTTATTCCCGAGATGAAAAAGTGAGCAGGAATTTAAGTGTCAGCTTTTTAATTCATCAGTCCCCACAAGGGGAGGTGACGTCTGTTGAAAAATTGAAAGATAGTGGCGTCTCGGAATTTGATAATGCGCTTTGGGATGGGATCTTAAGGGCCTCTCCGATGCCAAGACGGACAGATGGATCTGTCGATACTGAGCTTAGACTTGATTTTCGAGAGAAATGAGAATTTTCTCCCGAAATCGGCCAACAGGAGTCGTTCAAATTTGAGCTATTCTCTTAGGTGATTTAATTAAAACTGTATTCTCACACTTTGGTGATCTAATGTTTTTAGGGCTTAGTGTACAGACTTGGCTTGGCTTCTCAGTTCTCGGGACGCTGGTTTCTACAATTGGTTCACTATTCGGAGTCGTACTCAAAGATTACTTCTTCGCTCGCTCTTTTGAAAGCTGGAAGCAGAAAAAGAGTCTTGAACAGTTATACCAGCGCTACCGTGACCCACTTTATCTTTCTGCTTGCGAATTAGCGACTCGGCTCTCTGAGGTTGATGCGAATTACCCCACCGTATATTTGCGGAGTAATATTTTAAACCTACAGGTTGAACGCCAAATCCATAACTCAATTTACGACCCGTACTTCCAAAAGCACAAACTACTTAGCAGTATTTATCGTTTATCTGCATTTCTTGGATGGTTGGAACTTTATAGGCAAGAGATAACCTATCTACGTTCCGGTGATAACCCTCATTCCAGAGCACTTGAAATTGTTGTCAATTTGATCCGTAGTGATCTTGCTGATGGACAGATTAACAAGGCTAAAGACTGGGATACTTGGCGTGATACATTGATTTTTCGCGACGAACTCCGTGCCATTGGCGAATCCATGATTGAAACGCGGGGAAGCACTAGAACTGTAACTGGATTTGGGCGCTTCTTGGAGGCCGCAGAATCGTCAGAAGACTCATCCATTAAGCGCTGGGTTCCAGTTGTTTCCAACTTCTTGCTTGATCTTGAAGTTGATCGCCAGGACTTTCGCCAAATTCGCATCAAGCCTCTGATTATCCATCTAGTGGATCTAATGGCCCTTCTTGAAGGATCCAAGGTAGAAGAGTGGATGTCTAAAAAGAGAAATACGCTCTATGCAGAAGTATTTATGCCCAATTAAATCGGCAGGCTGCTTTGGGGCGGAACCCGCCGGTGCCACGTTCCGAACGATAGGGAACCTCGATTTACTGGCAGTTTGAGCGGTGACACCGAAAAAATAGCTGCCTACAAAGCGGCCGCGCCATGATCGCCGCCATTTTCATGGCCATTTTTCTGTCCGAATCCGCCTTTTGGGACGGTTCAGACGGACCTCGGGCGTCAAAACGCCGAAATCTTCGCCTCCTTCAGGTAACAAAGGCGACGCAGGTTGTACGCGGCGGCCTTCCAGTTCAGTTGCAGCGTGGCGCGTGCCAGACCGATCGAGCGCAGCATCTTGCCGCCCAGCTGCGCCATGCCGGCAAAGACATGCTCGACGCGGGCGCGCGGGCTGGCGATGCGCCGGTTGCGGCGCTGCTGAGCCTCGGACAGCGGTTTGTCCTTGTTGCCTTTGCGCTGGATGTGCATGCGGTAGCCCTCACCGGTAAGCCGCTCTTCGCGCTTGTGATTGACGTAGCCTTTGTCGGCATAGATATCCCGGCTGGTATTGGCCGGATCGAGCACGTCTTCAAAATGCAGCGTGTCGTGCTCGCTGGCGGTGCTGATCTTGATTTTTCGGATCAGCTTGCAACGCTTGTCCACGTTCGCCGACAGCTTGTAGCCGAAATAGGATTTGCCGTGCTTTTTGGTCCAGCGCGCATCCAGGTCTTTCTGACGTCGCTTCGGCGGCGACCAGTCGGCTGGCATGGCGTTCTGGTCCACGACGAGGGATTTTTCTTCCTTGTTCAGCGATTGTTTCGGCGCCTGGACGATGGAGGCGTCAATCATCTGGCCGCCTCGGGCGATGTAGCCATGCCGGGCCAGTTGCCGGTTGACGGCGTCGAACACGCTTTCGCTGGCGCCGGCCTTGATCAGGCGCTCTTTGAAAGTCCAGATCGTGGTGCGATCGGGGATCTGGCTGGAGTCGCGCAGGCCGGCGAAGCGCTGGAAACTGAGCCGGTCAAGCAACTGGAATTCCATCTGCTCGTCCGAGAGGTTGAACAGGTGCTGGATCAACAGAATCCGCACCATCACCTCGGTAGGAAACGGTGGTCGTCCGCCGCGCTCGCGGCCGGGCCGTGGCGCTGCTTCATCGACTGCGTCGGCCAGCGCCGCGAAGTCGACATGCCGCTCCAGTACTTGCAGCGCGTCGCCCAGCTTCGTCAGCTTGGCTTCGCGCTCCTGAGCGGCAAACAGGTTGGGTTTCATCATGGCAGTGTCGTCAAGTTTGATGCGCTGACATCATGCCATGGCTGAGGTAGTTTTTCGAGGTACCCGATAGTCGAGACGCGCGTTCGCAGCCTGAAGTGGTGACCGCAGTTTGCCGCTGCCCTCGTGCACCTTGTTACGTCGACGGAACACGCATGCGTAAGTTCCGCCTGCCCGTACTCACGGGAGCGCTGCCGAACGATGCAATATTGCTCTGCCGCAAAGACAAACAGAAAGCTTCCGCGCGGCTGGGATTCCATGTATAATTCACCGCTTGTGCGCTGCAACACATCAACGCAGCTGAAAATAAAAACACAAATAGCAGCTTCGCGAAACTATCTGCCGCATCCTCAAAAACTGGGATGCCGCCTAAAAAGCCCTCCGCCCTGTGTGTCGTAGTCCAATGACACCGTCCCGGCGCAAAGCTTTTGTGCCGAAATTTCTATACAAATAGAGTCGTTTCGTTCTGGTTTAGCGTAGCTATTTTTTCGCTTTTTACGAAAGATTTACATGACTTTTGAAGCACTTGGTCTCCACACGTCCATCCTGTCCGCACTGACCGAAGCCGGCTACACCGCGCCGACCGCGGTTCAACAGCAAGCCATCCCTGCGGCAATTGAAGGCAAGGACCTGCTGGTTTCCTCGCAAACTGGCTCCGGCAAGACCGCGGCCTTTATGCTGCCATCGCTGCACCGCCTGGCCAGCGCGCCTTACGCCAGCACTTCTGGCAAGACGTCCGCGCAAGAAGCCCAGTCGGCGCGTGCACGCGGCGAGCGTCCGCGCTTCCGCCCTGCCCAGCCGAAGATGCTGGTGCTGACCCCGACTCGTGAACTTGCCCTGCAAGTCACCACCAACACCACCAAGTACTGCTCCAACCTGCGCCACATCAAATCCGTGGCAATCCTGGGTGGCATGCCTTACCCGAAACAGATGCAGCTGCTGTCGCGCAATCCGGAAATCCTGGTCGCGACCCCTGGCCGCCTGATCGACCATATGGAACAGGGCAAGATCGACTTCTCGCAACTGCAAGTACTGGTGCTGGACGAAGCCGACCGCATGCTGGACATGGGCTTCATCGAAGACATCGAGAAGATCGTGGCCGCCACCCCTGATTCGCGCCAGACCATGCTGTTCTCGGCAACCCTGGACGGCGTGGTGGGCAATATGGCCCGCCGCATCACCAAGGATCCATTGGTCATCCAGATCAACACCGCCACCACCAAGCACGAAAACATCATGCAGCGCGTTCACTTCGTGGACGACCTGTCGCACAAGAACCGCCTGCTGGACCACCTGCTGCGCGACGAAACCATGGACCAGGCAGTGGTCTTCACCGCCACCAAGCGTGACGCCGACACCATCGCCGATCGCCTGAACATCGCCGGCTTCTCCGCCGCTGCGCTGCACGGCGACATGCACCAGGGCGCGCGCAACCGCACCCTGGACGGCCTGCGCCGCGGTAACGTGAAAGTGCTGGTCGCAACCGACGTGGCCGCACGCGGCATCGACGTGCCGAACATCACCCACGTGTTCAACTACGACCTGCCTAAGTTCCCTGAAGATTACGTGCACCGCATTGGTCGTACTGGCCGTGCTGGCCGTAACGGTATCGCAGTATCGCTGGTGAACCACGCGGAGAACATGCTGGTGCGCCGCATTGAGCGCCTGACCCGCCAGCCGATCCCGGTCGAAGTGATCGAGGGCTTCGAGCCTAAGCGTGCAGCGCCTTCGCGCACCGCCTCCCGCCCAGGCTGGAAACCAGGCGATGGCCGCAACGCCAAGCCAGGCCAGCGTTCCTTCTCCAAGCCTCGCTCGGAAGGCGGCCACTATCGCAGCGATAGCGCCCCATTTGCCGGCAATCGCAATGAGGGCGGCTTCCGTGCCGAAGGCGGTTTCCGCAGCGAGCGCCCGGAGGGTGGCTTCCGCAACCGCAACGAGGGCGGCTTCCGCTCTGAGCGCCCTGCCGAAGGCGGCTTCCGCAACCGCGCTGACGGTGGCGGCTTCCGTGCCGAAGGTGGTTTCCGCGCTGAGCGCCCAGAAGGGGGCGTCCGTAAAGAAGGCGCTTTCCGCGAGCGCGGCGAAAGCAACTTCCGCAACCGCGACCGCGATGCGGGCGGCTTCAAGGGCCCGCGCACCGATGCACCGCGCCGCCCATGGGGCGATCGCTAATCTTTAGCGCATCACAAAAAAGGCCGCTGGGGTAACCCGGCGGCCTTTTTGCTTTGTACGTTACCGAACGGATCAGCGGAGGAATCGGCGCGACACTGCGCCCATGAGAACGACTTTGATTGCCTTGTTGTTAGCCAGCACGGGCGCGCACGCAGCCCCGGAGTCGCCCTCCCCAATCGTGCGCGCCCAGGTGCTGCTGGACCGGGCCAATTTTTCCGCCGGCGAGATCGACGGCACCGCCGGCGGTAATACACGGCAAGCGCTGCTTGGCTTCCAGCGCTCGCGGGGCCTGCCCCAAACAGGCAAGGCAGATGACGCAACGCTGGCCGCGCTCGACGACGGCCAGCCGGTACTGGTGACTTACACCGTGACCGATGGCGACGCTGCAGGCCCGTTTGCGCCGGTGCCGGAGGAAATGGCCGACAAGGCGAAACTGCCGGCGTTAGCTTACTCAAGTGCAGCCGAAGCGCTGGGAGAGCGCTTCCATGTCAGCCCCGCCTTCCTGCGCAAGCTCAACCCCGGCACGGATATCGAACAGGCGGGCGCACAAATCATGGTGCCGAACGTCGGCGCCGCGCCCGCCCTGCCAAAAGCGGCCAGCATCGTGGTGGACGGCAGCGATCACACGCTATCCCTGCTCGACGCGGGCGGCAAAGTAATCGCCCAGATGCCTGTCACCTCCGGCAGCGAGCATGACCCGCTCCCCGTCGGGCACTGGAAGATAAATGGGGTGGCGCGCAATCCGCCCTTCCACTACAACCCGAAATTGTTCTGGGATGCGAAGCCCGGCGATAGCAAGGCTACCATCCAGCCCGGCCCGAACAACCCGGTCGGCGTCGTGTGGATCGACCTGTCGAAAGATCATTACGGCATCCACGGCACGCCGGAACCGGGCAAAATCGGCAAGACCCAGTCACACGGCTGCATCCGGCTCGCCAACTGGGACGCCGCGCGCGTCGCCGATGCCGTGGGACCAGGGACGCCAGTCGTGCTACAACAATAAGGAGGTTGCCATGAGACCCATTGGCGCATTCGGCACCCTGATTGTCGGCATGGTCCTCGGTGCCGGCGGCACGCTGCTATTGCTTAGCCGCGTACCGCTTGATAATCGCGAAACTGCGGCCATGACGATTCCGGGCGACCGGCCCGCATCCGTGCCGTCAACGGTGCCGGCCACATCGCCCGCTATTGAACCTGCTGCGGTTCCGGCGCCGGCGCTGACGCCGGCCCAGGCAGCCCCAATCGATCCACCGCTTGTTGCCAGTGCTCCCGGCAAGGCGGGCGATTCGCTGGCCGGCATGCGTCCGGCCGAGGCCAGCGGTTCTGGCGGCCTGGTGGCCAGCGGCGGCGGCAGCTCGCTGTTGATTCCCGTGGCCGGCGTGAAGTTCGCGCAGATCCAGGACACCTACAGCCAGCCACGCGGTTCCGAGCGCATGCATGAAGCACTCGACATCCTCGCTCCGCTCGGCACGCCGGTCTATGCGGTGGCCGATGGCAAGATCGCCAAGCTGTTCACCAGCAAGCCTGGCGGCCTGACGATTTACCAGTTCGACCCAAGCGAAAAATACTCTTATTACTATGCCCATCTGGACCACTACGCCACTGCGCTGAAAGAGGGCCAGCAAGTCAAGCGTGGCGATTTGATCGGCTACGTGGGCACCACCGGCAATGCCGATCCCTCGGCGCCGCACCTGCATTTCGCCATGTTTGAATTGGGTCCGGAAAAGAACTGGTGGCAGGGCAAGCCAGTCAATCCTTACCCACTGCTTGGGCGCCAGTGACATCACCAGTGGCGCACGCGTCCCGTGTCCATGTGCACGAACTGTGACGTCGGATAATAGCCGACGCCACCTCCCTTTAGCTCCAGCGCGGCCTTGTGCAGACGCTCCAGGTCGCGTCCGGGAATGCGCACGTCGATTGCCTTCCCTTCCATGTGCATGCTGTGTTTTGCCACGCCGCCGCTGGACTCGGCCAGCATCTGGTTGGTTTCAGGCGACCGGTAGCCGGATATCACGTGGATCACTTCATGGTTGCTGAACTGCGAGCTGACGCGGTTAAGCAGCAAGATCAGCTCCGGATCGATAGTTGCAACCTTTTCGTTGCGGTGATCGCGCAGCAGGTGGTTGATGTCCTGTAGCGCCTCGGGAATGAACTGCCCTTCGGCCCAGAACATGGTGCGCAGGGTTTCGCCGGTATGCGTGTTGTAGAAACGCAGGCTGCGCTCATGCGGCGCCGCGATGGCGGCCCGCGCCATCGCCGGCAGCGCCAGGGCCGAGGCCACGGCGACGGAACTCTTGAGGAATGACCGGCGGTTGTTCATGGCTATAGTTTACCGCTGAAGCCGGTCCGCATGTTTTTATGGCGCGCGGCAAGAAGTTTCGATATACTTGATCGCTCAAACACTTTTCAATGAACAATCATGGATAACGCACTCGAATTCTGCCTGCGCCTCGCACGCGCCCACGCCACCATTATTCGCCGCCTGGACACCGTGCTGGGCGGTCACCATGGCTTGAGTTTCAGCGACTTCATGCTGCTGCAGAGCTTGGCCAATGCGCCCGGCGGCCGCCTGCGGCGCGTCGACCTGGCAGACCGCCTGGGCCTGACCGCGTCCGGCGTCACCCGTACCCTGCTGCCGCTGGAGAAGACCGGCTGGGTAGCGCGCCAGGCCGACGAACGCGATGCGCGCGTCGGTTATGCCGTCATCACCGCGCCTGGTCACGCATTGCTGGATAACGCCCAGCGCACCGCCAACGAATATGCGGCTGACTTGCTGCGCCATTCAAACGACGAAGAGCTGGCACCGCTGAACGCCGTTCTCGCCAACCTGATCGGACCCCAATAATGAACCCGGAACCCAGCCTGAAAACCAATGCCAATTTCCGCTGGTTGCTCAGCGGCGGCATCCTGTCCATGCTTGGCGACCAATTCACCTTGATCGCCCTGCCCTGGCTCGTGCTGAAACTGACCGGCGACCCGCTGTCGCTTGGCCTGGTGCTAGCGCTGTTGGGTGCACCGCGCGCCATCTTCATCCTGATCGGCGGCGCCGTGGTAGACCGCTATTCGCCCAAGCGGGTACTCATGCTGACCAAGCATGCCAGCGCACTGCTGGTGGGCGCCCTGGCAATGCTCACCCTGGCCAACGCCGCCACGCTGCCGCTGGTGTACGCGCTATCGCTCGGCATCGGCCTGGCCCAGGCGTTTGCCTATCCTTCCGGCAGTTCGATCATGCCACGCACGATTCCGCCGCAATTGCTGCAAGCCGCCAACGGCGCCACCATGGGCGTGCGCCAGGTCGGCATGCTGGCGGGCCCCTTGCTCGCCGCGCTGCTGCTGGCCGTTGGCGAATCGGGCGATTCAACTGGCGGCATGCGGGCGCTCGGCCTGGCCTTTGCGTTCGACTGTCTGAGTTTCGTGGTCTCCGCGTGGACCTTGTCGCGCGTGGTTCCCCTGCCTGACACCGGCGCCGCCCGGCCGGTGCCGCAGAATGTCCTGCACGCGGTCGGCGAAGGCCTGCTGGCAGTGTGGCGCGACGTCGAGATGCGCACCTGCTTCGCTTACTGGGGGCTGGTCTCGGTACTGATCGGCGGCACCATGCAGGTAGCCTTGCCCGTGCTGGCGAAGGAACGCCTGCACGACGGCGCTGCCTTCGGCATGCTGATGGCGGCCCATGGCGCCGGCATGCTGGCGGGCATGGCGTTCTCCGGCATGACAGCGAAGCTCAATGCCGGCAGGCCCGTACGCATTGGCCTGCTCGCCTTGTCGGTCGATGCCATGGCCGGCCTGCTGATCATGCCGCTTGGCCTGATCACCACGGCCTGGCAAGGCGGCTTGCTGCTATTATCGCTCGGTGCACTGGTCGGCCTGGTGCAGGTGGCCGTGTTCACCTGGATTCAAAAGCGCGTACAGCCGCAGATGATGGGACGTGTCATGAGCATCTTCATGTTCATCCTGTTTGGCCTGGCGCCGCTGTCGTCGGCAGCCACCGGTTGGATCATGCAAAGCGCCACCTTGCCGCAAATGTTCTTTGGCGGTGGCGTGATACTGGTCGTTTGCGCTACGCTTGCGCTGCTGTTCACGCCAATGCGCCGCATCGCAACCGCTGCTTAGGATCTTGTACATGGAAACAAAATGGCTGGAAGACTTTATCTCCCTGGTTGAAACGAATAGCTTCAGCCGCTCCGCCCAACTGCGCCACGTCACGCAGCCTGCGTTCTCGCGGCGCATCCAGTCGCTGGAAAACTGGCTGGGCATGGACCTGATCGACCGCACCTCCTACCCGACGCGCGTGACGCCGGCAGGGCTGGTGTTCTACGAGCAGGCGCTTGAAATGCTCAGCCAGATCAACGGCGTGCGCGAACTGTTGCGGGGCAAGCGGGCGGCGACGCAGAACAGCATCGACCTCGCCGTGCCGCACACGCTGTCGCTGACCTTCATCCCGAAATGGATCGCGCAGCTCGAGGAGGAATTCGCGCCGATCAATTCGCGCCTGATGGCGCTGAACGTTCACGATGCGGTATTGCAGCTGGTGGAAGGCGGCTGCGACCTGCTGCTTTGCTACCACCACCCGCGCCAGCCGGTGCAGCTTGATCCGGGGCGCTATGACATGCTGGTGCTTGGGCGCGAGGCTTTGCGCGCCTATGCACGTTGCGACAAGGCCAGGCAGCCGGAGTTCGTGCTGCCGGGGCGGAAGACGTCGCCCCTGCCCTTCCTTTCCTACACCACCAATGCCTACCTGGGACGCATGGTTGACCTGATCATGTCCGATGCCAAGCAGACGTTGCACCTTGAGACGCACTACGAGACCGATATGGCGGAAGGGTTGAAGATGATGGCATTGGAGGGGCGCGGGATCGCGTTCCTGCCCGAATCGGCGGTGACGCGGGAAGTGAAGCAGAAGCTGCTGGCGCCTGCCGGCGACGGGCGCGCGGAGTTTGAGATCGAGATGGAAATCCGCCTGTACCGCGAGCGGCCAAGTTCGGCGCGGCCTGGGAAGGCTGTGGTGGCGCGGCTTTGGGAGCATTTGGCGGAAAGACAAAAGCCGGCTTCGGCCAAGCGGCGCGTGCCAGCTTCCGATCGTTAAAACCGGCAACCCGGTGTCCGACCCTGCGGGTCAGACACTGGGGTAGCGGTTTGTAGTTTGACTCCACCCTGATACCAAAAAGACAGGTTATGCAAATTTTGCATAACCGGATGCGCACTCGGCATTGGCCTCGGCAATTGCACAGGAATAAGATTCGCCGCGTTACCGAACAACCTGAGCGAGTCACACAATGACCAACCATGCCTTGCCGTCTTACCTCAACGCTGAAGATCTCGGTCCTTGGGGCCAGTACCTGAAACAAATTGATCGCGTCACCCCTCACCTGGGCGGCCTGTCCCGCTGGGTTGAAACCCTGAAGCGCCCTAAGCGCATCCTCGTTGTCGACGTTCCGATCGAACGTGACGACGGCTCGATCGCCCACTACGAAGGCTATCGCGTTCAACACAATATGTCTCGCGGCCCTGGCAAGGGTGGCGTGCGCTTCCACCAGGATGTCACCCTGTCGGAAGTGATGGCCCTTTCGGCATGGATGACGGTGAAAAACGCCGCCGTCAACGTGCCATACGGTGGCGCAAAAGGTGGTATCCGTGTCGATCCAAAGACCCTGTCCAAAGGTGAACTGCAGCGCCTGACCCGCCGCTACACCAGCGAGATCAGCCTGATCATCGGCCCCACCAAGGATATCCCTGCACCAGACGTCAACACCAACGAACAGGTGATGGCATGGATGATGGACTCCTACGCCATGATCGAAGGTAACCTGTCGACCGGCGTCGTCACCGGCAAGCCAATCTCGATGGGCGGCTCGCTGGGCCGTCGCGAAGCGACCGGCCGCGGCGTGTTCGTGACCGGCCGTGAAGCGGCTGCAAAGCGCGGCGTGGCAATCCAGGGCGCACGCATTGCAATCCAGGGCTTCGGCAACGTGGGCGGCATCGCTGCCAACATGTTCGCGGAAGCTGGCTCCAAGATCATCGCCGTGCAGGATCACACCGGCACCGTGGTGCATCAGGGCGGCCTGGACGTAGCACAGCTGCACAAGCACGTAGCCGAAACCGGCGGCGTGGCAGGCTTCCCGGGCGCAGAAGCGACCCAGGACCGCGATTCCTTCTGGGGCATCGAGTCCGACATCCTGGTACCGGCAGCGCTGGAACAGCAGATCACCGCCAAGAACGCAGGCCAGATCCGCACCAAGATCATCCTGGAAGGCGCCAACGGCCCAACCACCCCTGAAGCGGACGACATCCTGAACGACAAAGACATCCTGATCGTTCCGGACGTGCTGTGTAACGCCGGCGGCGTCACCGTGTCCTACTTCGAATGGGTGCAGGACTTCTCCTCCTTCTTCTGGAGCGAGGAAGAAATCAATGCACGCCTGACCCGCATCATGCAGGACGCGTTCAACTCCGTGTGGGAAGTCTCGCAAGAGAAGAAGGTATCGCTGCGCACCGCAACCTTCATCCTGGCATGCACCCGCGTGCTGGCTGCCCGCGAAGTACGTGGCCTGTATCCATAATCAAATACTGAGCCGGGCGCCCGCGTAGCGCCCTGCAAAGCACGCCCGCTACAGGCTAAACTGGCCTGTAGCGGGCGTTTTTCGCAGAACTAAAGGAGAAGCACAGAATGAGCAGTCTTGAACAAAAGGCACTGGAATACCACAAAGCCGGCACGCCCGGCAAAGTGGCCATTGCAGTGACCAAGAGCGTTGGCAGCCAGGACGACCTGGCCCTGGCCTACTCGCCGGGCGTAGCGGCGCCTTGCGTGGAAATCGCACGCGATCCGGCACTGGCCTACGAATACACGGCCAAGGGCAACCTGGTGGCAGTCATCACCAACGGCACCGCGGTGCTGGGCCTGGGCAATATCGGCGCACTGGCCGGCAAGCCGGTCATGGAAGGCAAGTCCATCCTGTTCAAGAAATTCGCAGGCATCGATTCCTTTGACATCGAACTGGACGAAACCGATCCGGACAAGCTGGTTGACATCATCGCCGCCATGCACCCCACTTTCGGCGGCATCAACCTGGAAGACATCAAGGCGCCGGAATGCTTCTACATTGAACGCAAGCTGCGCGAACGCCTGAGCATTCCCGTGTTCCACGACGACCAGCACGGCACTGCCATCGTGGTCGGCGCAGGCATGCTGAACGCCGTTGAAATGACCGGCCGCGACATCGCCGACGTGAAAATCGTCTGCTCCGGCGCCGGCGCAGCGGCCATCGCCTGCCTGGAACTGCTGGTGGACATCGGCGCCCGCCGCGAGAACATCTTCGTGTGCGACTCGAAGGGCGTGCTGACCAAGGCCCGCAACCTGACCGGCGAAAAAGCCGACTGGGCGCAGGAAACCACCGCCAGCACCCTGTCCGACGTGATGGAAGGCGCCGACGTATTCCTCGGCGTATCCGGTCCTGGCGTGCTGTCGCAATCCGACGTGCAGCGCATGAAGAAGCAGCCGATCGTGTTCACCCTGGCCAATCCAGAGCCTGAACTGCGCCCGGAACTGGTGCGCGAAGTGGCACCGGACGCGATCATCGCCACCGGCCGTTCGGACTACCCGAACCAGATCAACAACGCGTTGTGCTTCCCGTATTTGTTCCGCGCCGCGCTGGACACCGGCGCCACCACGATCAACCAGGAAATGAAGCGCGCCTGCGTGACTGCCCTGGCAGGCCTGGCGCACAGCGATGTCCGCTTCGGCAAAGACTACGTGGTCCCCGGCCTGCTGGACGACCGCCTGCTGCCAACCGTCACCCCGAAAATCGCGCAAGCGGCAATGCGCAGCGGGGTAGCGCGTAAAGAGCTGGACATGACCGCCTACTTCGAACGCCTCGAAGCGCTCGGCAAGCAACTCCTGTAATTAAAGTCGGGGTCAGGTCTGGCAATCCGCCAGACCTGACCCCGACTTTCATTTATGAAGAGCGATCCAGTCGTCCACCACGTGCTCCAGCACCGTCATCGGCAGGGCGCCGTGGCTCAGGACTTCGTGGTGGAATTGCTTGAGGTCGAACTTGTCGCCCAATTCGCTGCGCGCCTTTTCGCGCAAGCCGAGAATCGACAGCATGCCCACCTTGTAGGCCAGCGCCTGGCCCGGTGAAACGATGTAGCGTTCCACCTCCACCGTGGCCTCCTGTTC
This sequence comes from Pseudoduganella sp. S-14, assembly GCF_049913285.1. Taxonomy (GTDB): domain Bacteria; phylum Pseudomonadota; class Gammaproteobacteria; order Burkholderiales; family Burkholderiaceae_D; genus Rugamonas. Next base: position 2,707,672 of record NZ_CP183991.1, on the reverse strand, counting down.
GGCCATGCCGGTGCTGTCCATCATGTACTCAATGGCTTCTTCGCGCGACCAGCGTTTGTAATGGAGGCCGGTGTCGACCACCAGCCGCGCGGCGCGCATCATGTCGTCACGCAGGCGGCCCAACTGGTCCAGCGGATCGGGCGTCAGGCCCATTTCGGACGCCAGCCGCTCGGCATACAGTCCCCAGCCTTCCTGGTATGCCGAAAAACTGATCACGCGGCGGAAGAACGGCACGCCTTTCATCTCCTGCGCCAGCGAGATCTGGAAATGGTGGCCCGGTATCACCTCATGGAACACCGTACTGCGCATGCCGAACTTTGGCGTGTCATTGAGCGAGCGCATATTCGCGTAGAACACGCCGGGCCGCGAGCCATCGATCGCACCGGGCATGTAATAGGCGCTTGGCGCCGTGGCGGCCGACTCGGCGGGGGCCGGACGCACCTCAACTGCAGCCTTGGGGCGCGCAAGGAAGGCATCGGCCAGCTTTTCGTCGGCTTCCTTCATGATGGCGCGATATTCGGACAGCATCTGCTTGCGCCCTTCCTCGGTGTCGGGATAGCGGTATTGCGGATCGCTCTGCAACCGCTCCATTCGTTCGCCCACACTGCCCTTTTCAAGCCCGATCTGGCGCAGCAGCCGGTCCATGATGCCGGTGATGCGGTCGACATCGGCAAGCCCCAGTTCATGCACGCGCTGCGGCGTCAGATTGGTCGAGGTGTGATAACGCACGCACCAGGCATAGTATTCGTCGCCATTTGGCAGCGACCAGGCGCCGTCGTTGGAGTGAACGCGGCTCTGAAGCTCGACAAAGTGGCGAACCAGTTCGGCATAGGCCGGATAGACGCTCTTCTGGATTGCGTCGGCCACTCCTTGCAGCAGTTCCGTGCGCACCTTCTCGCTCATGTCGGACATTGGGATCGCGTCAAGCTTGGCCTTGAAGCTGGTATACAGCATGTTCTCGCGTGCCGGTCGGCTGCCGAAGCCGTGCATCTGCAACAGTACTTTCTCGACCAGGAATTGTGGCGGCAGGATGCCGGCCGCTTCCTGCGCGCGCAGGCTTTCGATCAGTTGCTCGAATTTGCGCGGGAATTTTCGCAGGCGGGCGATATAGCTTTCGGCCTCGCCGCGATTGGAAACGCGGTGCACATCGTTCATGAATTCAGGCAGCGCGCTTTGCAGGCCATGCACCTGATTGACCGGGAACTCATGAAGCTGGAAGCGCTCGCCCTCCACCACTGTGCTCAGGTAATAATGCAGCGTATCGTAGGACAGTTGCGCCTCGCGCCCCAGCTCATTGCGGTCGTAGCGCTCCAGCATGGCCAGGTTGTCCTTCATGTCCTGGTAAAACTCATGCCGGCGCCGGGGCGATTCGTCATCCAGACGCGAGCTCGAAAAATCGAGCCAGGCTGGCAGCACGTGAAGCCGCGACATCATCTCCGGGCTTTTCAGCGCGGCCGCTGCAAAACCGCGCATGTAAAACCATTCGAGCTTGAGCGGTTTCGAATACCACGTTTGCGTCAACAGCACGGCGCCGGCGCATAAGGCAGCCGTCGTGCCGGTCAAGCCCCAGACCGCGATTTTCTTAGTATTGATCTCCATGCGCGAAATATTACAGTATCATGCCCGCTTGGCCAGCCACCCGCTGGCAGATTTGATAACAGACCGGAGATCCCGAATGACCTTACGCCTGCTGGTACTGGGCGCCGCCATCGCAGCGGCAACCAATGCCGTTGCCGCTCCGCGCGGCCTGACCATCGAAGACCTGGCGAGCATGGACCGTGTTGGCAGCCCTGTGCTGTCGCCGGATGCAAGCCGCGTGGTGTACACCGTCCGTGCCACCAATATGGAAAAGAACCGCGGCATCACGCAACTGTGGATGATCGACCTGAAGGCCGCCAAGCCGGCCCCGGTCCAACTGACCCAGAACGATGCCAGCAGCAGCCAGCCGCAATGGTCCACTTCCGGCGACGCGCTCTACTTCGTGAGTGGCCGTTCTGGCTCCGCGCAAGTGTGGCGCCTGCCGATGAACGCCGGCGGCGAAGCTGTGCGCGTCACCGATTACCCGCTGGGCGTGGAGAGCTTCCGCCTGTCGCCTAAAGGTGACCGCCTGGCCATGTCCTTCGAAGTGTTCCGCGATTGCGCCGACCTGGCCTGCACCAAAAAACGCTTGGACGACAAGTCCGGGAAGAAGGCCACCGGCATGCTGTACAGCGAAATGTTCGTGCGCCACTGGGATACCTGGGCCGACGGCCGCCGCAACGTGCTGTACTCGGCGCCAATCGACGCCAGCGGCAAGGCCGGCGCACCGGTCAGCCTGAGCGGCGCGCTGGACGGCGACGTCCACTCCAAGCCTTTCGGCGACAACGCCGACTACCAGTTCTCGCCGGACGGCCAGAAGGTCGTGTTCTCGGCGCGCGTAGCCGGCAAGGCTGAATCCTGGTCCACCAACTTCGACCTCTACGAAGTTCCTGCGGCCGGCGGCACTGCCCCGCGCAACCTGACTGCCGAAAACCCGGCATGGGACGCCAAGCCATCCTTCTCCCCGGACGGCAAGACCCTCGCGTACCTGATGATGAAGCGTCCAGGTTTTGAAGCCGACCGCTTCCATATGGTGCTGATGGATGTCGCCACCGGCAAGAAGCGCGTGCTGGCCCAGGAATGGGACCGTTCCATCGCCGACTACAAATGGCGCCCTGACGGCAAGGCCCTGCTGGCCAATGCCGACGATATCGGCAACCACCGCCTGTTCTCGCTGGACGTCGCCACGGGCAAGGTCACCGCGCTCACCGGCAAGGGCTACGCCGGCGAGTTCGACGTGCAGAAAGACACCGTGATTTCCGCGCAAGCCTCGCTGGGCGGCGGCGCACAACTGGTGAAGCTGAAGGCCGATGGCGCCGAGCAGAAAGGCACGCAGCTGACCTGGGCCAATGCCGAACGCCTGAAAGACGTGAGGATGGCGGAGTACGAACAGTTCTCCTTCAAGGGCGCAAACGGCGAGACCGTGTACGGTCACGTGATGAAGCCATGGAACTACGAGCCGGGCAAGAAATACCCCGTCGCCTTCCTGGTGCACGGCGGCCCGCAGGGCAGTTTCGGCAATAGCTGGAGCTACCGCTGGAATCCGCAGGTGTACGCCGGCGCAGGCTACGCCTCGGTGTTCATCGACTTCCACGGTTCGACCGGCTACGGCCAGGGCTTCACCGATTCGATCAGCGGCGACTGGGGCGGCAAGCCGCTGGAAGACCTGCAGAAGGGCCTGGCGGCTGCCGTGGCCAAGTACGACTTCCTGGACGGCCAGAACGCCTGCGCGCTGGGTGCTTCGTACGGCGGCTTTATGATGAACTGGATCGAAGGCAACTGGAGCGACGGCTTCAAGTGCATCGTCAACCACGACGGCGTGTTCGACCAGCGCGGCATGGCCTACTCCACCGAAGAACTGTGGTTCACCGAATGGGACAACGGCGGCACCTACTACGCCAACCCGAACGGCTACGAGAAGTTCAACCCGGTACACCACGTGGCCAAGTGGAAGACTCCGATGCTGGTGGTACAGGGCGACCTGGATTTCCGCATCCCGACCGCGCAGGCACTCGGCACCTTCACCGCCCTGCAGCGCCAGGGCATCGAGTCCAAGCTGCTGGTCTTCCCGGACGAGAATCACTGGGTCCTGAAGCCCGCCAACTCGATCCTGTGGCACCACACCGTGATCGGCTGGCTGGATGACCACCTGAAGAAGAAGTAAAAAACAATGCCGCCTCCGGGCGGCTTTTTTCATTCGAATGCGCAGGTGCGAAAGCCGTTGAAGATGTCGTCCCGTTCCGGCAGGTAGAAGTTGCGGAACTTGGCAGACCCAAGCCGGGATGGCGTGGCGAACGATGCGCCGCGCAGCACCTGGTGGGTACTGAACCACGGAGCCGAATACTCGCGGTAGCGGTCCGCCACAAAACCGGGATACGGTTCGAACGGCGATGCCGTCCATTCCCACAACTGGCCCCAGCGGAAAGCAGGATGGCCGTGCAAGGCCGCGTACTCCCATTCCATCTCGGTCGGCAGGCGGCGATTCGCCCAGGCGCAATAGGCCTGCGCTTCGTACAGGGACACGTGCCGCACAGGCTCGTGCGCGGCCAGCGTCGTGAGCCGGCCGAAACGCATCGTGCGCCACTGGCCGTTGTCGCGGCGCCAGTAGCGCGGCGCCGAACGCTCTTGCCGCAGCAGCCAGTCGGCGCCGGAATTGCTCCAGAACTCGCGTCGTTCGTAGCCGCCATCCTCAACGAAATCAGCATACTGGGCGTTGGTGACCAGCGTGGCATCCATCCGGAATGGCGCCACGTAGCAGGGATGCGCAAACTTTTCGTTGTCGAAGATGAAGCCGCCCGTATCCGGCGCGCTTCCCAGTTGCAGCGTGCCGCCTGGGAAAGCGATATCGCCGGGAGCGCCGGATACACGTTCGTCGTGGGTCAGGTGCGCCGGTGCCTGCAAGCCCAGTGTCTGCAAGGTATAGAGGAAGGCCTCGCCATGCATGTCTTCGTGGGCCAGCGCCAGCCGGTACGGGTACAGCGCTTCGTCCGTGTTCGGTTCGCGCGACAGCTTGTCCAGGACGCGATCCAGCACTTCGTGGCAGTAGGTCTTCACGCCGCCCGTGCTGGGCAGGTCAAGGCTCCAGCGGCTGCGGTGCGGCACCATATTGGAATCGAACCAGTCATCGCCCTTGCGCAGCAAGGACATGTACAGCGCATCGGCAGGATGACTGGAGATCGCCTCGCGCAAAACGAACCATTCGGCGAACCAGGCGGTATGGCCCAGCTCCCACAGCGGCGGATTGACGATGCGCATTTGCGGCACGCGCATCGATACATCCATGCCGGCGGCGGCAAAGCATTCGAAAAGGCTCAGCGTATAATGGCGCGCAGCCTGCAAGGCATCGGCAAGTTGCTGTGTTCGGGCGGTCCGGAACGAGGCATGGATGGCGTTCATGGGTCGATTGTAGCGATATTTGAGCGAATTACACCAGTGAGCAAGCAGACAATCTGCATCGTCAGCCCGGCGCTGGCACAGGCCAACAACGGCAACTGGCAAACGGCGCGCCGCTGGGCGCAATTCCTGCGTCCGCGCTACCAGGCCGACGTGGCTTTCGATTGGCCCGCCGAGGCCGCGCCGGACCTGCTGATCGCCCTGCATGCGCGCCGCTCGGCGGCGCCGCTGGCGCACTTTTGCGCAGCGCATCCCGAGCGTCCAACGGTCCTGGTATTGACCGGCACCGACCTGTATCGCGACATCCGCGGCGACGCCGACGCGCAAGCTTCGCTGCGGCGCGCCAGCGCGCTGGTCCTGCTGCAGCCAGCCGGTCTGGACGAGCTGCCGACGCACCTGCGCGCCAAGGCCCGCGTCATCTATCAATCCGCACCCTCGCTGCAGCCGGCCGCCCGCGCAGTGGCGCCGCACCACCACGACATCCTGATGGTCGGCCACCTGCGCGAGGAAAAAGACCCGCGCACGTTCATGTTGGCCGCCTCGCACGTCACCGCCCGCAGCGCGCGCCTGGTGCATATCGGCGGCGTGCTTGATCCCGCGCTGGGCGAGGCTGCCACCGCAGCCAACGCAGCCTGGCCGGGCCGCTACCATTGGCTTGGACCCCTGCCGCATGCCGAAACGCGCCAGCGGCTGAAAGCTGCCCACGCCATGGCCATCTGCTCGCGCATGGAGGGCGGCGCCAACGTCATCATCGAAGCTGTGACCAGCGGCGTTCCCGTGCTGGCCAGCGATATCAGCGGCAATCGCGGCATGCTGGGCGACGATTACCTCGGCTACTTCCCGCTGGGCGACGCGCAGGCGCTGGCGGCCCTGGTTGACAAAAGCATCGACGACGCCGGCTGGTACGCCAGGCTGCAAGAGCAATGCGCCCGCCGCGCCAGGCTTTTCACTCCCGAAGCCGAGCAGGCAGCCCTGCTCGACTTGGTGGATAATCTGCTCCATCCGAACTGAAAGACCCCATCATGAGCACTGAACCAATCAAACTCACCTCCTTTTCCCACGGCGGCGGCTGCGGGTGCAAGATTGCGCCCGGCGTGCTGTCCGAGATCCTGAAAAACACCAACGGATTCCCCGTGCCGAAGGAACTGCTGGTCGGCATCGAAACGGCCGACGACGCTGCCGTCTACAAACTGAATGACGAGCAGGCCCTGATCGCCACCACCGACTTCTTCATGCCGATCGTCGACGATCCGTTCGACTTTGGCCGCATCGCCGCTACCAACGCGATCTCCGACGTGTACGCCATGGGCGGCACTCCGATCATGGCGCTGGCCCTGGTCGGCATGCCTGTCAACAAACTGCCGATCGAGGTGATCGGCAAGATCATCAAGGGCGGCGAATCGATCTGCAACGAAGCCGGCATCCCGATTGCCGGCGGCCATACCATCGATTCGGTGGAGCCGATCTATGGCCTGGTGGTCCTGGGCCTGGTGCATCCATCCAAAGTGAAACGCAATGCGGATGCCAAGGCAGGCGACGTGCTGGTGCTGGGCAAGCCGTTGGGCGTGGGCGTGCTGTCCGCCGCGCTGAAAAAGGGCGTGCTGGGCGACGAAGGCTACCAGGCCATGATCGACAACACCACCAAGTTGAACAAGCCAGGCAAGGCCCTGTCCGAACTGCCTGGGGTGCATGCGTTGACCGACGTCACCGGCTTTGGCCTGCTTGGCCACCTGCTGGAACTGGCGCGAGGCGCCAAGCTGACCGCCAAACTGAATATGTCGCAAATACCGCTGCTGCCAGGGGTTGAGAAGCTGGCGCACGACGGTTTCTTCACCGGCGCTTCGGGCCGCAACTGGGATGCTTACGGCAAGGATGTGCTGCTGTCGCCGAACATCACCCAGCCGCAACACACCCTGCTGACCGACCCGCAGACTTCGGGCGGCCTGCTGGTGTCCTGCGATCCGGCGAGCGTCGACGAAGTACTGGCTCTGTTCCGCAACCACGGCTTCGAACACGCCGCCGTCATCGGCGAAATGGCCGCCGGCGAAGCGCGCGTGCAAGTCGCAGCTTGATGAAGCTTTGCATGACAGGATGGTCCAAAGCTCTTTTCAGGAATTCAAAAGAGGTTGCTATTTGGCAATTCGCATCCTATGATGGATTCATACCATCCTGACACACGTGCGCTATGCAGCTCCATGAGCACCATGCCATCCCGATTCGCAAGGGACCACCGCGGCCACAAGACGCGCTAGCCCCCTTTCTGGCTACGGCAAGCTCGTACGAAATGACGAGCGAGGACGATATCGGCGATGCCCTGACCCTCCTGGCCGCGAGCGGCGATGCGATCTCGATGTACGCGGCCGGCAGCCGTGACGTGGTGCTGGGGCGCATCCTGTCGGTCGATCCCGAATTGCCGCATTTCGTGATGGAGTTGAATGAAGGCGGCGTCCTCCAGCCAGGCAAGGTCACTTTTGTAAGCTGGCTGCGTACCGCCAAGCTGCAATTCCGCCTGTCCAGCCAGGAATGGAATCCGGTGCCCGGCAAGCCGCATCTGATTCCAATGACATTCCCGGAGACCTGTGCCGTGCTGGACCGGCGTGCCTCCGAGCGGGTGGAAACGCCGCTGGGCGCCAATTTCATGGCGTCGTTCGTCTTGAACAGCCACACATATGAGCTGCCGATCTACGACCTGTCGCTCGGCGGCATCGGCCTGCGATGCTCGAAGCTCGAGGCCAAAGGCTTGCTCAAGGGGCGCAAAATCCCCGAAGTCGTCCTGCAGCTGGGGGAGGACATCGAAATCGCCACCGAGCTGGAAGTCCGCTTCACGCGCGGCTTCCGCTCGTTCCTGCTGGGCGAACAGCTCCACATCGGCTGCATGTTCATCAACGTGGCAGCGCAGACGGCGGCGCAGTTGGCCGCGCAGCTGCCGCTTATTTCAGGAAGCGGAAAGTAGGTTCAATGTTCTTCGAGTGAAGGAAGGCGGCGATGTCTTCCAGCGTCGCATCCTTCAGCAGCAAGCCCTCGGCCGCCGCGCCGGCGCCGGATGCCTGCTGCGCCGCCCGAGGCGACACTCCTGCAGACTGGCGCAATTGTTCCAGCGCTTGTGCAAATAGCGCAGGCCCGATGCTTTCCAGCCCTTCAAGCAAGGCAAGCTGTCCTGCCTCCGACGGCTGCACGTCGAGGCCTTCATCATCGGCAAAGGATGCACCCATGCCGGGGTGAATGAAGGCCGCCCACTTTCCGCTAGCCTGGTTCAGGCATGGCGGAAGCGGCCCCGCCACCGTATCGGCGCCGGGACCAACCAGCCTGGCAAACTCCTGCGCTTGCGCCACCGTGATCGGCTCCTCCAGCGACAGCCATAGCCCAAATGCACCGTCGCCCGAAACGCTCACCGCAGGCGCCGGCAAGCCTGACTGCGCCTGCAAGGCATTCGCCACCGTGCACAGGCGCTCCCAGTGCCCCGTCTCGCCATCGCCGGCCTGCTTCCTGAACGCCAGGGAAATGGTGCGCGTGCCGCCTTCTGGCGGCGCGAGGTAAAGTCGGCTCAATTCTGCATTCAGCTTTTGCATCGGAATTCCGCAATCAAGACATCAGGGCCGCTATTCTGTCACAGACAGCGGTGCGCGAACGGGAGTCTGGTGCAGGATCACGCGGCTGTAGGTGTCCTGCACGCCTGCCCGGTCGCGCAAGGTGTCGATCAGGCGCAGCAACTGGGCCTGGTCTTTGCAGGCCACCCGCAGCAGGCCATCGTAATTCCCCGTCAGCAGCGCCACTTCCAGCACGCCGGGAATGGTTTTGACGATTTCCTCAAACTCGTGGGTATTGGTGCCCGACTTCAGCTTGACGTCGATATAGGCTTGCAGGTGCAGGCCGAGCGCCGCATGGTCGAGGCGAGCCTCGAATCCGAGGATGGCGCCGTCGGCCACCAAACGCCGCACGCGATCCGCCACCGTGTTCGCGCTGAGGCTTACACGCTCGCCCAGGTCCTTAAAACTTATCCTCGCATCATCGCGCAAAAGTCCGATTATTTCTCGATCAATCTTATCCATATCCGATTTATTCTCGCCAAGATCACCATTTTAGCAGCAGAAAGCGCGAAAACATCGCAAATTGCTGCTGAGGTTTTTTCTTGACAAGGTCAAATCCAGTGCCTTACATTGGTCGACATGACCTCGCATTTGCACATCTCTGCACACCTGCCAGGCGCCCTACTACTAGGCGCGCTACTACTGGCACGCGCCTGATTCCCCCTAGCAGTACCCCGCGTCGGCCGCTCTCGCGCCACGTCCCGGTTTCCCAAAATTTGAAAAACACAGGAGTATCACCATGATGTTGAAGAACCCTGCCGCGAAATATCGTCCATACCCCACCGTCGGCTTGAGCGACCGCACCTGGCCCAACGCCGTCATCGCCAAGCCGCCAATCTGGATGAGCACAGATCTGCGCGATGGCAACCAGGCGCTGATCGAGCCGATGAGCGTGGAAAAGAAAATCAAGTTCTTCGAGCTGTTGATCAAGGTGGGCCTGAAGGAAATCGAAGTGGGCTTCCCCTCCGCCTCGCAGACCGATTTCGATTTCGTGCGCAAGCTGATCGAGGAAAACCGCATTCCGGACGACGTCGCCATCATCGTGCTGACCCAGGCGCGCGAGGAGCTGATTCGCCGCACCGTCGAATCGTGCATCGGCGCCAAGCGCGCCATCGTGCACATGTATAACTCCACCGCGCCGGTATTCCGCAAGGTGGTGTTTGGCGCCAGCCGCGAAGAAATCACCAAGATCGCCACTGACGGCACCAAGCTGGTGAAACAGCTGCTGGCCCAGCATCCTGAAACCGACTGGACCTACGAATACACGCCCGAGTCTTTCTCCACCACCGAACTGGATTTCGCCAAGCACATCGTCGATGCGGTCTCCGCCATCTGGCAGCCGACTCCTGACAGGAAGATGATCGTCAACTTGCCGGCCACCGTCGAATGCTCGACGCCGAACGTATACGCCGACCAGATCGAATGGATGTCGCGCAAGCTGGAGCGCCGCGATTCCATCATCATCTCCGTGCATCCGCATAACGACCGCGGCACCGGCATCGCCGCCGCCGAATTCGCCGTCATGGCTGGCGCCGAGCGCGTCGAAGGCTGCCTGTTCGGCAACGGCGAGCGCACCGGCAACGTCGACCTCGTGACCTTGGCCCTGAACCTCTACACCCAGGGCGTGCATCCGGGCCTGGACTTCTCCGACATCGACTCCGTGCGCAAAGTGGTCGAGGAATGCAACCAGTTGCCGGTGCATCCGCGCCATCCATACGTGGGCGACCTGGTGTTCACCGCCTTTTCCGGCTCGCACCAGGATGCGATCAAGAAAGGCTTCGCCAAGCAGCAGGAAGGCGCACCGTGGGAAATCCCATACCTGCCGATCGACCCGCAAGACCTGGGCCGCAGCTACGACGCTGTCATCCGCGTCAACAGCCAATCCGGCAAAGGCGGCATGGCCTACCTGCTGGAGCAGGATTACGGCCTCGAATTGCCGCGCCGCCTGCAGATCGAATTCAGCCGCGCAGTGCAGAAAGTGGCCGACCAGACCGGCCTTGAAATCACCTCCGAAGGCATCTACCAGATCTTCGAAAGCGAGTACCTGGCCCAAAGCACGCCTTACGCCTACGTATCGCACAAGATGGTGGAAGACAGCTCCAGCGACGAACCGGTGCAGATCGACATCGGCCTGCTGCATAACAAGGCTTCGACGTCACTGCAAGGCGGCGGCAACGGGCCGATCGACGCCTTCGTCGATGCGCTCGGCCTGGACGTCACGCTGATGGACTACCACGAGCACGCCATCGGCCACGGCGCCAATGCCAAGGCAGCCTGCTACGTCGAATTGCGCCTGGATGGCGGCCCTACCCTGTTCGGCGCAGGCATCGACAGCAATATCGTCACCGCGTCGTTCAAGGCCGTGCTGAGCGCCATCAACCGCCAGATCGCAGTGCGGGCCGAGGCCTCGGCTAGCATGGCACAAGCCGAAGCTTAAGCGCTTTTTCATTCGGGGACGGCTTGCGCGCCGCCCCCGAATTTGTCTCCTTTCGGCAAGTATTTATACTGGAAATCGTTTTCCACGCCGCCGGAAGGAGCAGTCATGCGCATCGCCAACCTGAAGATCGGGACCCGCCTGGGCTTGTGTTTCGCGATAGTCTTCGCCCTCATGGCCATGCTGATTGCTGTGGCCAGCCAGCGCTTCGCCAGCATCGGCGAGCTGAGTTCCACCATCATCGACAAGGATTGGGCAAAGGCGGATGCCGCCGCCACCATTGCCGCCACCACCCGCGCAAATTCGGCGCTGGTACTGCAACTGCTGCTGGTGACCGACGCTGCGCAAGCGGCGGAACTGCGCAAGCAGGTCGACAGGAACAAGGCTACCATCACGGCCGCCCTGTCCACGCTCGACAAGCTGGTCTACCGGCCCGCCGGACGCGAACTGCTGGCACAAGTGAGCAGCGAGCGCAGCAACTACGTGCAGTCGTTTACCGCCGTACTCAAACAGCTCGAGGAGGGACAGCGCGAGCAGGCCACGCAGCGCGCACTGTCGGAAACCATGCCGCGCCTGGCCAGGCTGCAGGCTACCGTGGAAAAACTCGCCGACCTGCAGGACAGCATCGTCATCGCCAATGGCGCCGAGATCAAGCAGCACATCCGCGCCGCCCAGGTCATGATGGTGGCCCTGGGCGTGGCGGCACTGGTGCTGGGCGTTGCATGCGCATACTGGGTGACGCGTTCGATTACACGTCCGATCAACTATGCCCTGCAAGTGGCGCGCACCGTCGCCTCTGGCGATTTGACCAGCCATATCATGGCGCATTCGCAAGATGAAGCCGGGCAGTTGCTGCATGCCCTGCGCGAAATGAACGATGCGCTGTCGCAGATCGTCGGCCAAGTGCGCAATGGCACGGTCGCCATTGCCTCCGCTTCGGGGCAAATCGCGACCGGCAATATGGACTTGTCGGCGCGCACCGAGAACCAGGCGTCCGCGCTGGAAGAAACCGCGTCATCAATGGAAGAACTGACGTCGACCGTGAAAGCCAATGCCGACAACGCGCGCGAGGCGGACAAGCTGGCCAGCTCCGCCTCGAGCATCGCCCAGCGCGGCGGCGAAGTGGTGTCCCAGGTTGTGACGACCATGGGCTCGATCAATGATTCCTCGCGCAAGGTGGTGGACATTATCGCAGTGATCGACGGCATCGCCTTCCAGACCAATATCCTGGCGCTGAATGCTGCCGTGGAAGCGGCGCGCGCCGGTGAGCAGGGACGCGGCTTCGCCGTGGTGGCCAGCGAGGTGCGCAACCTGGCAGCCCGCTCGGCCAGTGCCGCCAAAGAGATCAAGGAACTGATTTCCAGCTCGGTCGAACAGGTCGATGCCGGCGCCAGGCTGGTGGCACAGGCCGGCGCCACGATGGAAGAAGTGGTGTCCGCCGTGCAGCGCGTTACCGGCATCGTCGCCGAGATTTCCCTGGCCACGCGCGAGCAAACCGACGGCATCGAGCAGATGAACACGGCCATCATGCAGATGGACCAGACCACGCAGCAGAATGCCGCATTGGTGGAGCAAGCCGCCGCCGCCGCCGCGGCCATGAGCGACCAGGCAGCCGGGCTGGAAAACCTGGTCAGCCAGTTCCGCCTGTCCGGGGAGGCTGGGCAGCAACGCCAGGGCCCGGCCCTGCCGGCGCAGCGGCGCAACACGCCGCGCCTGGCCAATTCGCGCGGTACATAAATCATTTCCGCATGGAAAGCGGCTGATGTATAATCGTGTACTTATAAACTGAGCAACAGCGAAATCACGGCAAAAAGGGTCCAGAAGCGGCCTGTGATTTCACAAAAAGTTGCTCAGGCAATGCCCGAAGTAGCGTGCTTGGCGCTGCGAACAGCCTCGGGCAATTCATCAGCATTGCCTCGAAATCAGCCTTAATGCAGACGTTGTCCGTATTTTGAATGCGGTTGTGTCAGCTCGATTATTACGAATGATTTATAAAAATGAAACTGTCTCTTAATATCTTTCAAAAAGTCCTGATCACCCTGCTCGTGGTAACCCTCGTGCCGCTGTTTGCCCTTTGGTACCTGGGCAATTCTTCCGCCGAACAAGAATTGACCACGAAAATTTCGGAAAACCTGGTCGCCACCACGGATACCGTGGCCACTGGCGTTAACGGTTGGGACGACACCAATATGCGCGCCATGCGCCAGGCCGCCCGCCTGGACGACGTCATTTCCATGAACACCGGGCGCCAGACCCCGGTCCTGATGGCAACCGCAGCTTCCTACGAGTGGGTGTACCTGATCCACACGCTGGATACCACCGGCAAGGACGTAGCACGCAGCGACGGCAGTGCCATGCTCGACTACGGCGACCGCGCCTACTTCAAGGCCATCATGTCCGGCAAGAACGAAGGCCGCCTGGTGGCAATCGGCAAGACCAGCGGCAAGCCATCGCTGAACATCGGCGTCCCGATCCGCAATGAAAACCGCACCATCGTCGGCGTGTTCGCGATGGCGATGGACCTGGGCGTGGTATCGCGCACCGTGACCGACATCCGCATCGGCGAAACCGGCCACGCCATCCTGCTGGACGGCGACAAGAAAGTCATCGCCCACGGCGACGCGAGCAAGATCAAATCCGCACTGCAAGACTTCAGCAAGCACCCTGCCCTGCAAGTGGAAGGCATCACCGACGAGCCTAAAGTCTATATGGACGGCGACGTGAAGATGGTGGGCTTCGTGCGCAACCTGCCGCAAGGCTGGACCGTGCTGGTTGAGCAGCGCTACGACGAAGCCTATGCTGCCATGACCAAGATGCGCAGCGAAGCGCGCCTGCTGATTATCGTCGTTATCGTCCTGGTTGGCGCCCTCGCGTTCGTGCTGGGCAAACAGCTGACCCGCCCGATCAACCACCTGACCGACATCGCCGAGAAGCTCAGCAAGGGCCAGCTCGACGTCACCATTCCACAGACCAGCCGCGGCGACGAAATCGGCTCGCTGGCGCGTGCCGTGGAACGCCTGGGCGTGAGTATCCAGATGGCGATGGATCGCCTGCGTAAGAAATAATTGATAAAGGCGAACTGATATGGCACAGCCAGAGTTCACTCCCTTCGTAGAGCTGCTCGACAAGATCGCCGGCTTCTGCGCCCAGGGCGACACTGCGACCATCATGCTGGTCAGCGATGACAACCGCATGGCGCAGATCCATCTCGACAACGGGCGCATCGTATTCGTCCTGTGCCGCGGCCGCCGCGGCCGTGACGGCCTGGACATCCTGCGCACCATCCAGCGCGCACGGATGAGCATGGACCGTCCGAGCGTGGGCAATAACGAGCCTCTGCCATGGTCGACCGAAGCGATTCTCGACTACCTGTACGGCAGCATCACTGAGCTGCCGGAAGGCAGTTCTCCCGCGTCCACCCTGCTGGCCGGCGTCGCACGCCGCCCGGCAGCGGCACCGGAACCGGTCAGCAAGCCCTCCGGCAAGCCGGCGCTGTCGGAGGCGCAGCGCGCCATCTTCGAAAACACGCTGGCCACCTACATCGGCCCGATGGCAGCGATCGTTTGCGGCGACTATTTCGACGAGATCACCGACGTACGCCTGCTGGCATTGAAGCTGGCCGGAGAAATTCCAAACGCCGACCAGGCAGCCAAGTTCAAGGCAGAGATCATCCAGGCCCTCGGCATCCGCCTGTAACTCGCAAATAAAAGTCGGGGTCAGGTCTGGCAATCCGCCAGACCTGACCCCGACTTTTATTTTGCGAGGCGGATGCCGGTGAATTGCCAGCGTGCGCTGGCGGGGAAGAAGTTGCGGTAGCTGGCTCGCGAATGGCCTGGCGGGGTTGCCAGGCTGGCGCCGCGCAGGACGTATTGGTTGACCATGAACTTGCCGTTGTATTCGCCAATGGCGCCTTCGGCCGGGCGGAAGCCGGGGTATGGGGCGTAGCTGCTGCTGGTCCACTGCCAGCACTGGCCGAACATTTGCTCTATTGCGCTCGCGCCGGCTGCGTGCTCCCATTCCGCTTCAGTCGGCAGGCGGGCGCCGGACCAGTGGGCATAGGCGTCGGCCTCGAACAGGGAGATGTGACTTACCGGCGTCTCCATGTCTAGCGACTGATTGCCATGCAGGGTGAAGGCGGACCAGCCAGCGCTCCCCTCCCCGCGCCGCCAGTACAACGGCGCTTCGATGCCTTGGGCGCGAATCCAGTCCCAGCCTTCCGCCAGCCACAGGCTCGGGTCGCGGTAACCGCCGGCTTCGATGAAGGCGAGGTATTCGCCGTTGTTCACCAGGCGCGTGGCCAGTTCGAACGGGGCGATGAAGACCTTGTGGCGCGGCAGCTCATTGTCGAAACAGAAGCCGTCGCCGTGATGGCCAATTTCGTGCACGCCGCCTTCGAAGCGCTGCCATGACTGGGCTGGGGCAGCGGGTGCGGCCGGTGCGGCGCCAGGCAGGTAGGCTGGCGCCATCGGATTCTGCGCCAGCAGGTGCTTGACGTCGGTGAGGATCAGCTCCTGGTGCTGCTGTTCATGCTGCAGTCCAAGCGTCAGTAGCGCGGCCAGGCGGGCATCGGTGGCGGCGAGGCCTGTCGCCAGCAACGCGATCCGGGCATCGACATTGGCGCGATAGGCGCGCACTTCGGCCATCGAGGGCCGGGTCAGCAAGCCGCGCTGTGGCCTTGGATGCTTGTCGCCGACCCCATTGTAATAAGAGTTGAACAGTACCCTGAAGGCCGGGTGGAAAGGCTGGAAGGCAGGCTCGAAGCGTTCGAGGATAAAGGTCTCGAAAAACCAGGTGGTGTGCGCCAGGTGCCATTTGACCGGGCTGGCATCCGGCATCGATTGCGCGCCGCAATCCTCGTCGGACAGCGGCGCGGCCAGCGCCATGGTTGCCGCGCGTACTTGCGCGTAGCGCTCGGTCCAGGGGCTGGCGTCACGCATATGCCGCCGCGGCGTGCATCACTGCGAACCAGTGGGCATCGTCCGTCCAGGTGCCGTCGACGCGGAAGCCGGCTTCCCACAGCAAGCTGCGGAAGGCTTCCAGCGTGTACTTGTAGCTGTTCTCGGTGTGAATCCTCTCGCCTTGGGCAAAACTGCGCTCGCCGCCGCACCAGTGCACGCTCAGTGCGCAGCGCGCTTCCAGGTGCATTTCAATGCGGCTTTCCGCGTCATTGAAGAAGGCGACGTGGCGCCACTGGGCCGGATCGAAGTCGGCGCCGGCCAGATGGTTCAGGTGGCGCAGCAGGTTCAGGTTGAAGGCAGCGGTGACGCCGATCGCGTCGTCATAAGCCGCGTCCAGCACCGCCGGGTCCTTGACCAGGTCGACGCCGATCAGCAGCCCGCCGTCCGCGCCCACGTTCTCGCGCACCTGGCGCAGGAAAGTCACCGCATCGTGCGGGGTGAAATTGCCAATCGATGAACCGGGATAGAAGAACTGGCGCCGCGCTGCCGGCACGGAGGGTGGCAATACCAAGGGCTGCGACAGGTCCAGCACCAGCGGCGTGATCTCGATGGCGGGGAAGCGCTGGCGCAGCTGCGCGGCGGCCTGCTGCAGGAAATCGCTGGCGATATCGACCGGCACATACTGGCCTGGCTGCAGTAGAGGGAACAGGCTGGCGGCCTTGGCGCAATTGCCTGCGCCCAGGTCGATCAGCGTCATGCCTGGGCCGATGCGCGCCGCCATGTCGGCGCCGTGGCGGGCAAAGATCGCTGCCTCGGTGCGGGTCGGGTAGTACTCGGGCAGTTCGCAAATGGCTTCGAACAGGTGCGAACCGAGGCTGTCGTAGAAGTATTTCGGCGCGGTGGAAGCCTGCGGCGCTAGCAGCCCGGCGCTGATCTCTGCAATGGTTGCGGCATCGCCGTAGGCGGTTCTGGGGGACAACACACTGCTCGTTTCCGGTGCGACCACGCGGATCGCAGCCGTGCGTGACAAGGTCATGGCTCAGGCTCCAGGGACATTTTTGCTATCATAGCTGAATATCCAAGACCAGGTACCACACCCTCGCCTGAGGAGTGCGGCTCGTCATTCACATAAAAAAGGATCTTTCATGTCCCTGTTTTCTCTCCGCACCATTCAATCGGCCCTGTTTGCAGCCGGTGTGCTCTTCGCCGCTGCCGGCGCCCAAGCCCAGCAAGTCCTGCGCGTTTCCGCCATTCCCGACGAAGCGCCGACTGAACTGCAGCGCAAATTCAAGCCCCTCGGCGAATACCTCGAGAAGAAACTGGCGATGAAAGTGGAGTTCACCCCCGTGACCGACTACGCCGCCTCGGTGGAAGGCCTGGTCAACGGAAAACTCGACATGGTCTGGTTCGGCGGCTTCACCTTCGTGCAGGCCAACCACATGAGCAAGGGCAAGGTCGTGCCGCTGGTGCAGCGCGTGGAAGATGAAAAATTCCGCTCCGTCTTCGTCACTACCAACAAGTCGATCAACTCGCTGGCCGACCTGAAAGGCAAGACTCTAAGCTTCGGTTCCGAGTCTTCGACTTCCGGCCACCTGATGCCGCGCTCCTACCTGCTGGCGGCCAAGATCGATCCGGACGCCGACCTGAAACGCATTTCCTTCTCCGGCGCCCACGATGCCACCGTGGCAGCCGTTGCCGGCGGCAAGGTCGATGCCGGTGCGTTGAATATCTCGGTATGGGAAAAACTGAATGAACAGAAGAAGGTCGATCCGTCCGTGGTGCGCGTGTTCTACACCACTCCGGCCTACTACGATTACAACTGGACCGTTCGCTCCGACATGCCGGAAGCGCTGAAGAAGAAGATCACCGACGCCTTCCTGGCGCTGGACAGCGCCAAGCCCGAAGACAAGGCGATCCTGGACCTGCAGCGCGCGTCGAAGTTCATCTCGACCAAGGCTGCCAACTACGCCAATATCGAAGCGGCAGCCAAGAACGCCGGCCTGCTGAAGTAATCAATGTCTTCTGCCTGGTACGAACTGCAAGGCCTCTCGGTCCGCCACATTGGCGGTTCGCGCGGCCTTGCACTGCAAGACATCTCACTGAACTTCGAGCCTGGCGAACAGGTGGCGCTGATCGGTCCCTCAGGCGCCGGCAAGACTACCCTGCTCTCCACCCTGGCCTGTGCCCATCGTCCCGATAGCGGCGCTTTCAAGGCCTTTGGCACAGATCCCTGGCAACTGACGGACGCCGGCCGCCATGCCATGCGCGCACGCCTGTTCCTGGCGCCGCAATCGCCGCCGTTGCCGCCGCGCCAGCGCGTGGTAACGGCGGTGCTGGCAGCGCGCCTGCCGACATGGAGCCTGGGGCAGGCACTGTTCTCCTTGTTCAAGCCGTCCGATCCGGAAGCGGCATACCGTGCCCTGACGCGCTTCAACCTTGGCGACAAACTGTATTCCCGCGTCGACCGCCTGTCCGGCGGCGAGCGCCAGCGCTGCGGCCTGGCGCGCCTGCTGCTGTCGTCGGCGCAGGCGCTGCTGGTGGACGAGCCGCTGTCCGCGCTCGATCCGGCGCTGTCGCAACTCACGCTGAACACCCTGCAGCAGGAAGCGCGCGAGCGCAATGCGCTGCTGGTGTGCAGCCTGCACCAGGTCGACCTGGCGCTGGCCCATTTCCCGCGCATTGTGGCGTTGAAGAACGGCCGCCTGGCTTTCGACCTGCCGCGCGAGCAGGTCACGCAAGCCATGATTGATGAACTCTATCTCGGCGAACTGCCGCCGGCGAATTCGCCGCAGCCGGATGAAATGGCAGCCAAGCTGGCCGTCGGGGCCTGCCTGTAAGCGATGCATAACGTTCCTGCCGTTCCGCTGTCTCCCCACCATCCGGATCCCGCGTCGCGCCAGCGGCTGGCCGCCATGGCCGTCGGCATCGTGCTGCTCTGGCCACTGGTGGTGGCGACCGAGTTCTATCCCTGGACACTGTTCGACCTGCAAAGCCTGCAGGCCACCGGGCGCTTCCTGTCCGATTTCCTGAAGCCGGCGCATGATGCCGAATTCCTTGCCATGGTGGCGCGTGAAGCATGGAAGACGGTGGCCATTGCCACCTGCGGCCTGACGCTTGCGCTGCTCGGCGCGATCCCGGCGACGCTTATCGTCACCGAGCGATTGTCGATTTCTCGTATCGGCACCGGCCGTATCGCGCCTTTCCCGCGCGCCCTGCGCCAAATGGTGCGCTGGCTGCTGGTCCTGCTGCGCAGCGTGCCGGAGCTGGTGTGGGCGCTGCTGTTCGTGCGCATCTTCAGCTTGGGGCCGACCGCCGGCGTGCTTGCCATCGCCTTGACCTATGCCGGCATGCTGGGCAAGGTGTACGCCGAAATCCTGGAATCGACCGACCATCACGCCAGCGAAGTCCTGCTGCAAAACGGCAGCGGGCGGCTGGCAGCCCTGCTGTACGGCGCCCTGCCGGAAGCGGCTTCCGAACTGGTGTCCTATACGGTTTATCGCTGGGAGTGCGCGATTCGCGGCTCGGTGATCATGGGCTTTGTCGGTGCTGGCGGCCTGGGACAGCGCATGGACGAATCGACCAAGATGTTGGCCGGCGGCGAAGTGGCCAGCATGCTGATCGTGTTCGTGCTGCTGGTTGCCGCGGCCGACCTGGTGTCCAAATACCTGCGAAGGAGGCTGGGATGAGCCATATGCCTGCGCCGCCTGCACGCAACTGGTCCGGCTGGCTGTTTGCCGCCGCGCTCATGGCGCTGGTTATCGCCAGCTTCGCCACGCTCTCGCTCAAGCTGGGCGACCTGTTCACCGTCGAAGCCATGCACAGCATCGGCGAATTCCTGGCCGGCTTCGCTCCGCCGGAGATGGCCAGCGGCTTCCTGCGCAAGACCGGCATCGCGACCATGGAAACGCTGGCCATGTCGGCGCTTGGCACCTTGCTGGCAGTTGCAGGCGGACTGTTGCTGGCGATTCCCGGCGCCGGACGTTTCGGCCGTGCGCCGCGCGCGCTGGTGCGCGGCATGCTGAGCGTGCTGCGCTCCATCCCGGAACTGGTGTGGGCTTCGATCCTGCTTGTGGCCGCTGGCCTTGGCCCGTTTGCCGGCACCATGGCGCTGGCCGCGCACACGGCCGGCGTATTGGGCCGCCTGTTCGCCGATGCGCTGGAAAACGCCCCGCCGCTGCCGGAACAAAGCCTGCGCCTGAACGGCGCCACGCCGATGGCAGCCTTCTTCTACGCTACGCTGCCACAAACGCTGCCGCAGATGCTGTCCTACACGCTCTACCGGTGGGAGAACAATATCCGCGCCGCCGCAGTGCTGGGCGTGGTGGGCGCCGGCGGCCTGGGGCAGATGCTCAAATATCACCTGTCCCTGTTCCAGATGGAACGCGCCGCCACCGTGATCCTGGCCATGCTGCTGCTAGTGGCCGTGGTGGATGCCCTGAGTTTCGCGCTGCGCCGTTCCTTGACCCGCTAAATCATGCTCCAGTTAAACAACCTCACCAAGAGTTACTCGAACGAACGGCGCGTCCTCGACCGGCTGAGCTGGACTTTCGAAGCCGGCGAATTCGTTGCCATCATGGGCGATTCGGGCGTGGGCAAATCGACATTGCTGAATCTGGTCGCCGGCCTCGACCAGCCAGATCCAAGCGAGGAGCCGGCCATCATCGTCGATGGCACTCCCCTCGCATCGCTTGACGACGACGCGGCCACGCGCCTGCGCCGCGCACGCATGGGTTTCATCTTCCAGGCATTCCACGTGCTGCCCCACCTGACCTTGCAGCAAAACGTGGCCCTGCCGCTGCTGCTGAACGGCATGGCGCAAGGGCGCGAGCTCGACATGCTTGATGCTGTCGGACTCGGCGGCCGAGGCCACGACTACCCGCATCAGCTTTCCGGCGGTGAAATGCAACGGGTTGCAATCGCCCGTGCCCTGGTGCACCGCCCGGCCCTGGTGCTGGCGGACGAACCGACCGGCAACCTCGATCCCGACACCGCAAATTCCATACTGCAACTGTTGCACCAGGAACTTAAATCCAGCGGTGCAACGACCATCATGGTGACGCATTCGCCGGCCGCCGCTGCGCGCGCCGATAAAGTTCTGCGCCTCACTAAAAATGGACTCAAAGTTACAACAGTCGTCAACCCTGCCACGCAATAAAACTCATTATTTTTCTCTCAAATTCTTGGCTTTTTTGGTAAGCGGAGTATTATTTAATTAACTTGCTTCGTTATCAATACAAGATGCAAGCCTGCTTTTTCTATCCACGTAGTGAACAACGTCAAGGAGGAGCAAAATGAGCGTCAGGCAGAAGAAACTCGAACTAATCGAGGCAATGAACCGGGCACGTGCGCTGGAGCCATCCAGCTTCGTTCCAAATAAACTGCTCGACACGCTAATCGAGAAGATGCACCTGAAGAATGATGCGGAACTCTGCAGGGTGCTGGAAGTGCAACCACCCATCATCAGCAAGATCCGTCACCGCAAGCTCGCAGTCGGGGCCACCATCCTGCTGCGCATGCATGAGAAATCCGAGCTTTCTATCCGTGAGCTCAAGGAACTGTCGAATGCCTCAGTACACTGAGCTCGGTTCATACTGGGATTGATGCCAGGCGCCGGCATCGCATTAACCGGCGCCATCTCAAGCTGCTGCTACAGCCGTTCCTGCAAACGCTTCAACGCCGCCCTAAACGTCGCCGGCCTGTTGAACGCGCGAGCCAGCACCAGCGCTCCCTGGATCCCGCCCACTACTTCTTCCGCCAGCGCCGCAGCCTCCTTGCCTTTGCGCCCGCTGCGCACCAGCGCCGCCGCCAGCGCCTCGATCCACGCCTCGAAGTAGTCGCGCACGGCATCGGCAAAGCGGTCGCGCTCATTGCCAAGCGCGAACACGCCCACCAGGCACACGCGTTGCCCGGACAGGAAATAGCGCTCCACCTCCGCAAACATGGCGGCGATGCCCTGCCCTGCATCAGCGCTCTCGCGCAGCGGCTCGAAGACGTGCAGGCGGAACCACTGGTCGATTTCCTGCAGCACGGCCGCGGCCATTTCGTCCTTCCCGCCGGGGAAGAAGTGATAGATGCTGCCCTTGCCCAGCTTCGTCCCCTCGGTGATGCGGGACAGGCTGGCGCCTTCGAAGCCATAGGTGCGGAACACTTCCGCCACCAGGGGGATGACATCTTCCCGTTCTGCGACAACGCGTGCCATGCTTACAGGCCCAACTCAGTCAGGCCGGGGTGGTCGTCAGGGCGCGGCCCGCTGCGATCCCAGAAGAACTTGCGCTCCTCAGGCTTGATCGGGTGTTCATTGATGCTGGCGTGGCGGTGGTGCATCAAGCCGTTTTCGTCGAACTCCCAGTTTTCATTGCCGTAGGCGCGGTACCACTGGCCCGAGTCGTCGTGATATTCGTAGGCAAAGCGCACGCCGATACGATTGCCGTCGTGGGCCCACAATTCCTTGATCAGGCGGTAATCGAGTTCGCGCGTCCATTTCCGCTTTAGCAGGGCAACAATCTCCGCGCGGCCTTGCGCGAACTCGCTGCGATTGCGCCACCAGCTGTCTTCCGTATAGGCGAGGGAGACTTTTTCCGGGTCGCGGGTATTCCAGCCGTTTTCGGCCAGGCGGACTTTTTCGATGGCGCTTTCGCGGGTATAGGGTGGTACGGGTGCTCGGACCGACATGGTTTTATCCTTTCAAATGTACCGATCGGATCACAATTGACCGATCGGTACAGAAAGGATAGCACGTTTTTTCAAACGTTGTAGTGGCGGGCGTAGCGGCCGTCCAGGTTCGCCAGCGGCATCATCACGAACAGGTCAGCGCATTCGAAATCAGGGTCCCAGGCCGGTGCGCCGCAAATCCAGGCGCCGGAGCGCAGGTAGCCTTTCAGCAGGGCCGGCACCTGGGCCGCGCGTGCCGACTCCACCTTCTCCACCGGGAACGGCAGGTGCGGCGTGACGCGGTATTCCATTGGCGCCATGTGCTTCTCGCGCAGTTGCTGGTACACGGCAACGGCATTGTGGCCGCCATCGGCCAGGCTGATGCTGGCGCAGCCGATCAGGTATTCGCACTGGTGGCGGCGCATGTATTCGGCCAGGCCGGACCACAGCAGCATGATCACGCTGCCGCCGCGGTAATCCGGGTGGATGCAGGCGCGGCCCGCTTCCACGACGCGGCTGCGCAAGTGCTTCAGACGACCGAGATCGAATTCGTTTTCCGAGTAGTGGCGGCCCAGTTTGCGAGCGCCGGCGGGGTTCAGCAAGCGGTAGGTGCCCACCACTTTCAGCGTTGCGGTGTCGCGCACGATCAGGTGGTCGCAGACAGCGTCGAATTCGTCGCTGTCCAGGCCATCTGGCGTCGCCAGGGCGGTCAAGCCCTGGTTTTCAATGAAGACTTTATAGCGCAGGCGTTGGACTTCGCGCACCTCTTCCGGGGTGGCCGCCATGCTCAATGCCAGCCGGGGACTGGCGGCGCGCTGTTGGGCGCTTGCAATCAGGGTTTGCATGCTTCGTCCTTTCTAGTAGTGACGAAGCCAGTTTGCTGTCCTATTGCTGCACGAACATGACAACCGTGTGTCAGGCGCATTACATGCAGGAGGCAGTGACTTTCGGCACATGCGCAGCAATGCCGGCGTTCCTAGAATGGCCTCACCAATCAACCACATAGGAAACGTATGACCAAACTCTTGACACTATCCATGCTGGCCGCAAGCATCCTGGCCCCGCTGTCCGCATCCGCCGGCGACTTTTACGCTGGCGTCACGGGCGCCGGCGGCGGCAAACTGACGTTCCGCAACGCCGCCAACGGCAATTCGGTCACCGAGGATTCCAAGCCCTTGCTCGGCATCTACGGCGGCTGGAATTTCGCGGACGGCCTGGCGCTGGAAGGAGGCTACAGGCAGTCGGGCCAGGTCCATTTCGACAAATCGGCGCTGGGACTGGCCGCCGAGCCGACCTTCAAATTCAACACCGCGTATCTGGCGGTCCGCATGTCGCACCAGTTCAACGATGAATGGTCGGTGTTCGGCAAAGCAGGCCTGGCGCGCAACCGTTTCTCCAGCTCGAATGGCTCCGGCGCGCACGATAGCGAGTCCGACACCCGGCCCTTGCTCGACCTGGGGCTGGCCTATAACGTCAGCAAGGCTGTTGCGCTGACCTTGGACTATGAATACATTGGCCGGACCAGCAAGCCTGGCCTGCATGTCAAGCAGAGCGGCTTGCGTTACGGTCTGCGTGTCGGTTTCTGACCGCCTTCAATAACTGTAGCTGAACGCCAGCGCGTTCGCCACTGCGCTGCGTTGCCGGGTGAACGGACTGGCTGCGGCATCGCCCTGCAGCCGGCTGGCATGTAGCGATGCCTGCAGCAAAACCTTGGGGGTCAGTTGCCATCCCCAGCGTGCTTCGGCAAACACGTCGCGCACACCGCCCGCCGCACGGTATCGCGCCGATCCGAAGTCCGATTGCATATAGGCGCGGTCGGCCACGTTGGCGCCCAGGCCGAACGCCAGCCAATGGTGCGGGCCAAGCCCGGCCTGGGTAGTGGCCGACAGGTTGAGCAGCGTACCGGTGCCGGCCCGGCTGGCCGGCGCCAGCACATGCGCCTGCAGCCCCAGTTCACGCGCAGGCCGATAGCGGAGGAATGCACCCACGACGGGTCGCAGGGTGCGACCGTCGCCTTCGCCATGTTGCGCTGCCATGCCGAGCGCCAGCAAGGGCCCGTACTTCCATTGCGAACTGGTCGACATCTGCTTGCCCAGCAACAGCCCTTCGAGAAATACGCCATTGCTCCACTCGGCGGAAAACTGCGGCAACAGGACGGTCGAACGCTTGGAACTGCCCAGCGCTGCCGGTGCATTGGCCAGCACGGCGCCAATCCGGACCTCATGCGATCCTTCCGGTAGCAAACTGGCGTCGCCGAGCTGCGCGCACGCCGGCGCCAAGGCAGTGCCGAGCACGCCAGCCAGCAAGAACCGGCAAGCCATCATATCTGCCCCAGTTCCAGCGCGCGCAGCACGGCGCGTACGCGGTCGCGCACGCCCAGTTTGGCAAGGATGTTCGACACATGATTCTTGACCGTTCCTTCGCTGAGCCCCAACGCCGCCGAAATTTCCGCATTATTCAAGCCGCCGGCCACCAGCGCCAGGATTTCGGTTTCGCGGCCCGTCAGTTGGGCGCCAAGGGCCAGCGCGGGCGCCGTGGCCGGCCGTTCGTAGGCGGCGCGGGTGCGCTCCGTGAGCGCCGGCCGGAACAGCGTGCCGCCGGCCGCCACGCTGCGAATACCGCCGGCCAGGCGCTCCAGGGAAATATCCTTCAGCAGAAAACCGCAGGCGCCGGCACGCATGCCATCGAGCAGCGCATCGTCATCGTCGAACGTGGTGAGGAGGATGGTGCGCGGCAAGCGCCCCTGCTCGCGCTGCAGCAGCTCGATGCCGCCGCAGTGCGGCATGCGCACGTCGAGCAACAGCACGTCGGCGGAGGCCTGCGCGATAACGCCCACCGCCTCCGCCCCGTCGGCTGCCTCGGCCACCACGCGGATATCGGGCGTATGATCCAGCAGTCCGCGGATGCCGCTACGCACCAGGGTCTGGTCATCCACCAGCACTACGCGAATCATGCCTGCACTCCGGCCAGCGGAAGCGAGAATTCCAGCGCGAAACCGTGCTGCGCGCCGCATGCGGCATGCTTGCCAATGGCCAGGCTGCCACCCTGCGCTGCCAGGCGCTCGCGCATGCCGCGCAGTCCATTTCCCTCCGCCACACTTGCCGCCCCGCGCCCGTCGTCCACAAGGCGCCCCGCCGCCATGTCGCCCTCGCGGACGATCTCGATGGTCAGCAGGGAGGCATCGGCGTGGCGCACGGTGTTGGTGATGGCTTCCTGCACGCAGGACAGCAATGTATGGGCCACGGCCGGAGAACAAGCCTCGATGCCGCTGTCCACGGCCAGCCGGATGGCAGGATGTGGAATGCCGGCCGCCAGCAGATTCAGCGCCTGGCGCAGGTTGACCCGCGTGTCTTGCCTCTGCGCGCTGACCACGCTGCGCACTTGCGCCAGCAGCGACTGCGCCAGGTCTTGCGAGGTCGCCAGCGCCGCCGGAGCGGCGCCCGCCGAATCCAGTACCGCCAGGTCAAGGTGCAGCTTGAGCGCGGTCAAATGATGGCCCACCGCGTCGTGCAGGTCACGGGCTATGCGCAGGCGCTCGGAAGAGCGTACCGTATCGGCCAGCAAAGACTGGGTGGCGCGCAACTGCGCATTGGCGGCCGCCAACGCCGTGCGCGCCCGTTGCTCCTGCCGAATCAGCCACGCCAACGCGGCGCCCAGCAGCAACAGGCAGCGCTCGAGGGTCAACACGCCAAGAAGCGCGCGCACGCTGGCATCGTTCAGGCCCAGGCGGGCATCGGACAGCATCCAGGCATCAACCCCGACACCGAGGGCGAACAGAAGCATCAGCCACGCCAGCGCCCGCCGCCACGGCAGCAGGGCCGCGATCTCGGTGGCCATGGCAAAATGGAAGGCGAGCGAATCGAGCACCAGCGCAATCAGCAGCTGGGCGCCCAACAGGGCGTTGCCGTGCCGCCCCGAGCGGGCCAGGCCGGGACGAATGCGCCACCACAGCAAGCCGACCCACGCCGCCAGCAGGCTCCCCTCCCCGGCCATGAAAAGGCGGTATGCCAACTCTCTGCGGTCGGTACCGGCGCGCAGCATCGAAGGCGCGGGCGTAAACTGGCTGGCCAGCTGATAGGCCAAGTGGCCGAGCGGGGTGTTGAGGTCAACCCGCGCCGGCCCGGCCACCCACGGGCTGGCCAGCTCCATCATGCCGAATAACAGGCACGCCACCAGCGCTGCAACGGGGTAGCGGTAACGGGCAAGGCTTGCGCGCTGGCTGGTGGCGGTCATGGGCATAACAAATTGTTAATACAGGCGCGCATTCTACGTGGGGCACCATGACCGGTAAAGTGCCGGAAGTCATGGCCGTGACTTCCGGCACGGGCCGGCGGCAAGGGCATGCAGTAGAATCGCCGCTTATGCCCACCCGATCTTTCGCCCTGGCCGCCATCTTGCTTGCCGGCGCGCTGCCAAACGATCGCCTCCCGGCCGCAAGCGAAGCGCTGCCGAAGGTGATTGTTCCGGCGCCGCGCGAGGCCGAGTGGTTCGCCTATCGCCACGCCTACAAGGCGGCGCGCTTTTTCGCGCCATTCCTGAAGACGCGGCCGCTGATCCAGGCCCACATGCAGATCCGTCCCGTTTCGCCGGACGAGCCGATGGATGGCCTGCAGGTACAACTCACCGGCGAAAGCGTGAACATAACGATTCCGGTCGATGCCTTGGGACGCGCCACGCTGCCGATGCTGAAGCAGGCGTATGACGAAGACGCCGTGCTGCGCTTGAATCGCCAGCAAGGCCACTACCGCTTCAGCGGCCGCTTTTCGATCCGGGAACGCGATGACGGGATCTACCGTGTGGAGGAGCTGCGGGCAGCCTGCGAACAGGTGCTCAGCGCACAGCGCGAATCGGGCTACAGCCTGCACCTGATCGGCAAGCATTGCGTGGGCGTGAAGTTCGTCTACCTGCCAGGCGGCGAGGCGCAAGTGGCATACCGCGGCGCGTCCGGTACGCCCACCATGTTGGCCAGCGCGCCGGCCGAACCGTTCGAGGGGCCGGCGATGGGCAAGTACCAGGTGGTCGAATTCCGCTTCGCCAACTGGCCCGCGCAGGGCGCAGTAGTGGCGCACAGCAAACCGCTGGCAGTGAGCAGCCTGTACGATTAGTGGCGCTAGCCTCGGCAATCAGCTCGCGCGGTTCGGCCAGACCTGCCTGTCCAGGGTGCCACAGATCAGCCCTTCTTCGGGCGCCCGGTCTTCAGTTGCGGCAGCGAGGCCAGCACTTGCTTGAGGGTAGCCATGTCGAGGCGGCTGATCAGGGCGACGCCAATGCGCAACAGTTCGGATTTTTTGACTTCCACGCCATTTTTCAGGCAGATCTTCTTCACCTGGCCCAGTACCGCGTATTCGGACTCCGGCATGGTGAAGCTGTCGCGCACCAGTTTTTCCTTATGCTGCTTGCCGGGTTTTTCGGCCTTGGCGGGCTTGGCGGCCGGCGCAGCAGCTGGCTTGGCGGCAGTTGCACGCTTGACGGCTGGCTTGGCCGCAGGTTTCGCGGCCGCTCTCGCAGCTGCGGGCCTGGCGGCAGCTTTGACGGGCGCCGGCTTGGCTGCCACGGTGGTCTTGGCAGCGGCTGGCGCACGCTTGACGGCAGGTTTGGCAGCCGGCCTGGCTGCGGTCCTGGTTGGCGGCTTGGCGGCAGGGGCTTTCGCTTTGGTTGCGTTCATGGACACTCCATTATTGAATGATATAAACAGTATATACGATTATTACGCAACGGTACGAACACTGAAGTCAACCCCGATTTCATCCCAGAACTCCTGCTCCTTCTCCATCCAGTAGGACAGGGTCGGGTGGCTGGAGACGCAATCGCGCTTTAGTTCCAGGTCGATGCGGTTCTTCATGCGCAGGCGCACGGCGCGATCTTCGACTTCGATCCGGCAGTGCATGAACACGATGGCCAGGCGCAAAGCCACTACCGCCTTGGCGAAATCGCTGTCGGTCAGGTGCTCGCTGACCTTGCGCAGGTTGCCTTTCTGGGCCAGGACCAGGCGGCCCATCAGCTTTTGCTCGCGGGTGGTGAAGCCCGGCAGGTCCGCGTTTTCGATCATATAGGCTGAGTGCTTGTGGTAGCCGGTCTGCGACACCACCAGCCCCACTTCGTGCAACTGGGCGCCCCAGGACAGGTGGCGCAGCAAGGCATCGCTGGCGGGCTTCATCTGCTGGAACAGGATGGTTGCCGCCTCCGACACGCGAACGCCGCGTTCCGATTCGATATGGAAGCGCGCCAGGAACTCGCCTACCGATTCGTCGCGCCGGTCGCGGCGGGTCGAGCGCAAGTAGAGGTCCCACATCACCCCCATGCGCAGGCCGGCATCGATCGGCTCCAGCTTTTCGATGCCCAGCTCCTGCACTACCGCAATCAGGATTGCCAGCCCGCCAATGACGGTGCTGGCGCGGTCCGGCCGCAGGCCCGGCATGTCGATCTTCGACACCTGGCCGAATTCAATGAAGCGCTTGCGCACTGCATTCAGGGCGGCCAGGGTGATGCCCTCGCCCAGTTTGTTCTTTTCGATGATCTCGCCAATGGCGCGGATGGTGCCTGAGGAGCCATAAGCCCGCTTCCAGCACTCCGGATGATAAGGCGGCGCGCCATCCTCGAAATGCGAGCGCGCCGACAGCACGGCTGCTTCGAAGGAGCGCGCATCGACGCGGCCGCCGACGAAGAAGGACAGGCTCTGCTTGACACTGCCCACGCTGAACGACTCAACACGTTCGATGTCGAGTCCGCGGCCGAGGATAAGCTCGGTCGAACCGCCGCCGATATCCACCACCAGCCGGCTCTCGTTCGGCTGGCCCAGCGCATTGGCCACGCCCATGTAGATCAGCCGCCCCTCCTCCTCGCCGGAAATGATCTCGATCGGGTAGCCGATGGCCTGCTCCAGCTGCGGCAGGAAATCCGCTGCATTGCGCGCCTGGCGCAGGATGGCAGTGGCAACCACGCGCACGCCGTCGAACTGGTAGGCGGCCAGCGCCACGCGGAAGTTCTTGAGGCAGATCAGCGCCCGCTGCAGGGCTTCATCGGTGAGGTTGCCGGCGGGGTCCAGGCCGGCGGCAAGGCGGATCGGTTCGCGCATGCTGTTGAGCACGCGGATCTTGCCTCCATCGTGCTGGCCGATGGAGAGTCGAAAACTGTTGGAGCCCAGGTCCACTGCGGCGTACATCGAGGAATCCATTTATATCGTTTATAACGAAAATGGTAGCACAGTACGCCATCAGTGTTACGCTGTCATGACAAGGCCTCCAGGGACTGCGGCTGCGGCGGCTGCGCCACCTGGTTTTCGCCGCGCAGTTTCGCCGCCTGCAGGGCTTCGTCGGCACGCTTGAACAGGCTGACCGTGCTGTCGTCGGCACGAATGGTGGTAACGCCCATGCTGGCGGTCAGCTTGATAATCGCACGCTCGGTTTTGACTGGCGTGGCCTCGATCGCGCGGCGGATGCGCTCGGCCACCATCATGGCGTCTTCCTGCCCGGTGCGCGGCAGCTGGATGGCGAATTCGGCGCCGCCCAGGCGGCCCATCAGGTCCGAATCGCGCAATTGC
This sequence comes from Pseudoduganella sp. S-14, assembly GCF_049913285.1. Lineage (GTDB taxonomy): Bacteria > Pseudomonadota > Gammaproteobacteria > Burkholderiales > Burkholderiaceae_D > Rugamonas. The sequence goes on along the minus strand of NZ_CP183991.1, from coordinate 2,677,591 downwards.
TTCTTGCACGTTTCCACCATGGATTTCAGGGCAGCGTCGCCAGCCGCATGGCCATAGCTGTCGTTGACGCGCTTGAACTGGTCGAGCGCCAGGATGATCAGGGCAGTCGGCTGGCCGGGGCGGCGCGCCAGCGCCATCCAGGGCGCCAGCGCCTGGTAGAAGCCGCGCCGGTTCGGCACGTCCGTCAGGGGATCGGTAGTTTCCAGCCGCGCCAGGTCCATCTGCAGCTTTTCGCGCGACAGCAGCAGGTAGCCGAAAGCGTTCACCAGCATCATCAGGTAGAAGCCGCCGAAGCCGAACAGCTGCATCGCATTGGCGCTGATCCAGGACAGCCCTTCGGGATAGGCCGCCGCCAGCAGGCCGCGCCCGACGATCACCAGCGCCAGCACGAACATGGCCACCACCAGGTAGCGGCGCAGCATGCTGCCGCCGCGCCAGGCGCGCGCCAGCGCCAGCACGCCGGCGAGGAAGAAGAAGCCGACGAATAGCGAGCCGGCAGTTATGCGGATTGCAGGCGAGATGTCGAGGATATGGAAGGCCAGCAGCGCGCCGATAGCCAGCGACAGCGCGGGGAACAGGATATTGCGCCAGCGCGGCCGGCCCACGCCTTCCCACAGGGCGCCGGCATCGAGCGCGAAGCCGGCCAGCAGCAGCGCATTGGCCAGCGGCCCGGCCAGCAGCTCCGGCACCACGCCGCGGAAATACAGCAGGATCCAGCCCACCGCCTGGCACTGCTTCGCGATGGCCCAGGTGGACAGGGTCAGCGACTTCTTGTTCTCATACTCGAAGAAAAACAGCGCTGCACACAGGCTGAGATTGCCCAGCGCCAGGGCGAGAACCAGGGTTTTGATATCCATTGCTTGGCGGACGGGCCGCGGTCAGACTTCGTGTTCGACGTTGCTGCTGCCGTCGCCAATCTTGCTGGCCCAGGCTTTGGAGAAGAACTCTTTTTCGTCTTCAGTCGGCGCATCGTGCCAGAACACGATTAGCGTGCCTTTATGGTCATGCAGCTGGCTGACCTTTTCGATGAACTGCTGCTTGCCGGCGTGGTCGGCCAATGCGGCCACGTAACCATATACGCGGGTCAGGCGCTCGATGCGATCCGGCTCGGTGAAACTGTTGGTCGCTGTGATGGTTGGATGGTCTAAGAACATTTATCGTCTCCAAGCTGCCTATGTTGGCAATGTACCTATAAAAGTTGCCGATGTAAACGCGAGCGCCCAAACGCTGTGCTCATCCGGTACACTGGGGTCGAAACCGGAGCCCGGCAGCTTAGCAGATCATCACGGTTCGTAACAAGTTGACAAAATGACTTCCATCCCCGACCACCACCGTCCCCTGGTGCGCCACCGGCGCGGTCGCTTGTCGCTGGAATTCACGCCCGGCGAAGTGCAAAGCCAGATGGATCCGGCCGATCCTGACGCGCTGGTGCTGGCCTACGCGCGGGCCATGATGTGCTTTGTCCTGTTCAAGCCCAACCCGGAGCATATCGTGATGGTGGGCCTGGGCGGCGGCTCGCTGGCCAAGTTCTGCCATCGTTACCTGCCCCGCACCCGCATCACCGTGCTCGAATTGCGCGCCGACGTCATCGCCCTGCGCGAACGCTTTGCCATCCCGCCGGACAGCGAGCGCTTTAGCATCATCCATTGCGATGCCGCCAGCTACATGAAGCAGTTGAAGGACTGCGCCGACGTGCTGCTGGTGGACGGCTTCGATGCCGACGGCTTGCCGAACGCCCTGGCGAGCGAGCACTTCTACGCCGACTGCAGGCGCGCGTTGCGGCCGGACGGCGTGCTGGCGGCCAATGTGTTCAGTTATGACCCCAAGTACCGCAGCGTGCTGGTGCGCCTGTCGAATGCCTTCCATGACCGCATCTGCCAGTTCACCGGCATCGCCGGCAACAACCACATCCTGTTTGCGATTCGTCCAGGACGCGCGCCCGGTGCGCCGGCCAGCGCCATGCAGCGCCGCGTGGCCGCCTGGGGCAGCCCGACGCCCGGGCTTGGCTTCGGCCTGGCCAATCGACTGTTGGCAATTTACACCGTTGCCCGCCTGCGCCAGGGAGATTTGACGGGAAATTAATGGGTATTGCCCCACAGCCATGAGAATTGTGACAAACTACATTTTTTATGCAAGGGACACTATGGCAGGTCGGCGCAGGAGACTATCGCACTACGGTGCAGCCGCACTCACGCTGGGCGCTGGCCTGGCGGCCACTGCCGTTCTCTTCGTCTCCGTCAGCGCCCTGGAATTCGGCAAGATGGAACTGGCCTTCCAGCAGCGCGCCAACGCCCGCATGACCGCCATCGAGCGCGGGCTGGCCGATGCCGAAGAAGTACTGAATGTCATCAATGAACTGTTCCGCACCGTGCAACCGGTCAGCCGTGAACAATTCCACACCTTCACCGAACCGCTGCTGCAGCGCCACCCTTTTATCCAGGCGTTCAACTACCACCGTGTGCTGACGCAAGCCGAGCGCCCCGTATTCGAAGCCTCCATGCGAGATCGCGTCCCCGGCTTCCAGATCACCGAGCTTTCTGCCGAAGGCAAGACCGTGCCTGCGCCGGAACGGCCTTATTACAACGTGGTTGAATACCTGGAGCCGGTGCGCGGCAACGAGCCTGCACTGGGACTGAATACCGGCAACAACGTGCATGTGCGCGGCGCCATCGACCGCATCCTGCACAACGGCCGCCCCTCCGCCACAGAGCAGCTGCAACTGGCGCAAGACCCGGCCCAGCACAACAGCTTCATCATGATCATGCCGGTGTACCGCCCCGGCATGCCGACCGGCACCCGCGACGAGCGCCATGCGGCCTGGGTTGGCGATACGGCAGCTGTGATCCGCACGCCGCACCTGGTGCATACCATCCTGCAGCAGAACGGCTTGCTGGACGACGCAAGCCTGGGCCTGAGCGTGTACGCCGGGGACCCGTCTGAAAACCGCACCCTGGTCTACCGCCACGGCCCGTCGCCGGCGGACCGCAAGCAGCACTGGCTGCATCGCTGGCTGGACTTCGATTACCACAGCAGCGAAATGCGCAGCTTCGACGTGCTGGGCCGCATCTGGCATATCCGCAGCGACGACTTGCCGCGCCCCTTCCTGGCCGACCATCTTGGCTCGCTCGGTACCTTGCTTGGCGGCCTGCTGTTCAGCGCCCTGGCTGCGGCTTTCGTGCACACCCTGGTGCAACGCTCGCGCCGCGTGCAATGGCTGGTCGATGCCCGCACTGCCGACCTGCAGCGCTCCAACCAGCGCCTGGCCGAAGATGTCGCTTCGCGCAAGCGCACCGAACGCGCGCTGCAGGAATCCGAGCACCGCTTCCGCCGCCTGCTGGCACTGTCCTCCGACTGGTACTGGGAACAGGACACGCATTTCCGCTTCACCCATATCACCGGCGGCTTTTTCGAAAAAGGCCATGTGGCGAAGGAGAATTTCCTCGGCCGCACCCGTTGGGAATGCACGCCGGAGCTGTACACCAGCAGCGCTGGCCGCGACCACATCAACAAGGTACAGGCCCGCCTGCCCTTCTCCAATTTCGAGTACGCCATCGTCGGCCATGACGGCGTGACGCGCTGGTTCAACACCAGCGGCGAGCCGGTGTACGACGCACAGGGCGAATTCAAGGGCTACCGCGGCACCGGCAGCGAGATCACGGAGCGCAAGGAAGCCGAGCAGCGCATCCAGCACATCGCCCACCACGACGTGCTGACCGGCCTGCCCAACCGCGTCCTGCTGCAAGACCGCCTGCAGCAAGCCATCGCCTACGCCAACCGCAGCGGCTTGCCGATGTGGGTGGTGCTGATCGACCTGGACCGCTTCAAGTTCGTCAACGACAGCCTGGGACACAAGGCCGGCGACCAGCTGCTGCAGACCGTGGCGAACCGCCTGCAGTCGAGCGTGCGCGAGAGCGATACCGTGGCGCGCCTGTCGGGCGACGAATTCGTGGCGATCCTGAGCCAGTACCCGGACGAGCAACTGTCGCCGGCCATCATCGACCGGGTGATGAAGGCCCTGGCGCAGCCGGTGCTCCTGGAAGGCAAGGAATTCTTCGTCACCTGCTCCATCGGCGTGGCAGTCTACGATGCCGGCGGCACGCCGGCGCAGAACCTGATCGAGCACGCCGACATCGCGATGTACTCGGCCAAGAAGCTGGGCCGCAATACCTACCAGTTCTATCAGCCGGCAATGAACGACGAGGCGCAGGAGCGCCTGCGCATCGAGAGCGCCCTGCGCAATGCCCTGGAGCGCGATGAATTCGTGCTGCATTACCAGCCGCAGGTGGAGCTGGCCTCCGGCGCGATCGTCGGCATGGAAGCCCTGCTGCGCTGGCAGCATCCGGAACTGGGCATGGTGCCGCCGGCACGCTTCATCAGCCTGGCCGAGGAAACCGGCCTGATCGTGCCTATCGGCGCCTGGGTGCTGCGCACGGCCTGCCAGCAGGCGCGTACGCTGCGCGATGCCGGCTTCAGGGACTTGCGCATGGCAGTCAACCTGTCGGCGCGCCAGTTCGCGCAGCCGGAGCTGGTGTCCACCATCGCCGCTGCGCTGGAGGAATCCGGCCTGCCGCCTTCCGCACTGGAACTGGAGCTGACCGAAAGCCTGTTCATGCACGACGTGGCGCAAGGCGTGAACTTGCTGCACGAACTGAAATCACTGGGCGTGGCGCTGTCGATCGACGATTTCGGCACCGGCTATTCCAGCCTGTCCTACCTGCGCAATTTCCCGATCGACGTGCTGAAGATCGACCGCTCCTTCGTCAACGACATCGCCACCGATGCCGACGATGCGGCCATCGTGGTGTCGGTGATCGCCCTGGCGCACAACCTTGAGTTGCGCGTGATTGCGGAAGGGGTAGAATCTGAAGAGCAGCTTGAGTTCCTGCGCCGCCATGGCTGCGACGAAATCCAGGGTTTTTATTTCAGCCGTCCTGTGGACGCATCGGCCATGCGCCAGATGTTGCAGGAAGGCAAGCAACTAGCCAGCGCGGCGCCCCGCCGACTGCGAGCCTGAGGAGATAAGGAGAGTGGACATGAACAGCGTAGACCTGCACCGGCAGCAAGTGCGCACCGACCACCGGACGCGCGACATCATCAACCAGGCCGTAGCCGCCCTGCCCGAAGTGGGCTTGCGCCGCGCCGCCGAATTCCTGTTCGCGATGGGCGTGCCGCAGCCGATTGCGCTGCGCACGCTGGTCTACCCGAGCCATCGGCGCGCGCTCTAAAGCCAGATCGGACAGATCTGACCCAAAGGTCAGACCCGCCAGGTTTTACTGTCGCTTTGAATTAAGCCTGCCTGGCCGCATCTGCCACTTGCTGGCGCGCGGCCTTGCGCAGCTTCGCCTTTTCCCAGCGCGCGATCTGTTCCGGCGTCTGCGGCACCAGCGGCGGCACCGCTTGCGGCTTGCGGTCCTGGCTCACCGCCACCATGGTGAAGTAGCAGCTGTTGGCGTGGCGTACCAGGCGCTTCTGGATATCTTCCGCCACGACGCGGATGCCCACTTCCATCGAACTGGTGCCGGTGTAGTTGACCGAGGCCAGGAAGGTCACCAGTTCGCCGACGTGGATAGGCTGCAGGAACATCACCTGGTCCACCGACAGCGTCACCACATAGCTGCCCGAATAGCGGCTGGCGCAGGCATAGGCCACGCCGTCCAGCAGCTTGAGGATGGCGCCGCCGTGCACGTTTCCCGAGAAGTTTGCCATGTCGGGCGTCATCAAAACCGTCATCGACAGCTCGTGCGCCGACCAGTGCATCGTATTTTCCATTGCCATGCCAGGGATAGTTATAGATGGCTATATGCTACCCGATGGCGCAGACCGCGTGCCAGGATTAGCATTTTCATCAGCGATCTAGTATTCTTCCGGCAACTTCTTCCATCGAAAGGGAACGCCATGAAGTTGAGAATCCTGGCAGCGGCGCTGGCCTATGCGGCCGCCTCATATGCCCAGGCCGCATTGACGGCCGACCAGGTCAAGACCTTCACGCTCGATAACGGCATGAAGTTCATCGTGCTGGAAAGCTCGAGCATCCCGAATGCGACCATGTACACCTACTTCAAGGTCGGATCCCGCAATGAAGCGCCGGGCATTACCGGCCTGTCGCACTTCTTCGAGCACATGATGTTCAACGGCTCGAAGCACTACGGGCCGAAGATGTTCGACCGCACCATGGAAGCCAACGGCGGCTCCAACAATGCCTATACCAATAGCGACGTGACGGTGTACCAGGACTGGTTTCCCGCCTCTTCGCTGGAGACCATCTTCAAGCTGGAAGGCGACCGCATTGGCCACCTCTCGATCGATCCCAAGATGGTGGACAGCGAGCGCGGCGTGGTGCTGTCCGAGCGCAGCACCGGCCTGGAAAACTCCAACGTGCGGATGCTGATGCAGGACCTGGACAGCGTCGCCTTCGTGGCCCACCCCTATGCGATTCCGACCATCGGCTGGGAATCGGACATCAAGGCCTGGACCCAGAAGGACCTGGAGAACTACTTCCGCACCTACTACGCGCCGAACAATGCGGTGTCCGTGATCGTCGGCGACGTGAAGGCGGACGAGGTGAAAAAGCTGGCCACCAAATACCTGGGCAGCATTCCGAAACGCGCAGCGCCGCCAGCCGTGCGCACCGTGGAGCCTGAACAGAAAGGCGAACGCCGCCTGTTTGTCGCCAAGCCATCCGCCACTTCCGCCAACCTGATCGTGGCGTACAAGGTGCCGGAACGCGCCTCCGCCGATACCTACGCGCTGGACGTGCTGCAATCCGTGCTCGCCGAAGGCAAGACGTCGCGCCTGTACAAAGCCCTGGTGGAAACCCAGCTGGCAACCAGCGTCGGCGCCAACAGCAGCGACGGTTTCGACCCGGGCCTGCTGTACATCATGACGGTGGCCGCCGCCGGGATCGAACCGGCCAGGATCGAGAAGGCGATGCTGGAAGCTATCGACAAGGTCGTGAAGGAAGGCGTGAGCGAAGCAGAACTGCAAAAGGTGAAAAATTCCCGCCTGCTGGGCATCTACCGCCTGCAGGAAACCATCAACGGCAAGGCACAGCTGCTGGGCAATTACGAGGTCTTCAACGGCGACTACAGGAAAGCCTTCGACGCCCCTGCCGCCTACGAAAAGCTGACGACTGCCGACATCCAGGCCGCCGCGGCCAAGTACCTGAAGAAATCGCAGCGCACCATCGGCGTGCTGGCCGCGAAGGAGGACTGATTGATGAAGAAACTGATTTCCATCGCGCTCACTGGCGCAATTGCCGCCTCCGCACAAGGCGCCGAATTCAAGCTGCCCGCGTTTGAAACCGCCAAGCTGCCAAACGGCCTGACCGTCTACTTGATGGAACGCCACGACGTGCCGCTGGTCGCCGTGCGCGCCGTGGTGAAAGCTGGCGCCGTCAACGACGGCACGCAGGCCGGGCTGGCCAACCTGACCGGCGACGGCGTGCTGCTCGGCTCGACCAGGCATGGCAAGGCCGACATCGACCAGGCCTTCGACTTCCGCGGCGCCGTCCTGGCAGGTGGCGGCAGCGTCGAGCAATCGACCATCGCCGCCAACTTCGCCCGTAAAGACACCGATACCCTGCTGCCGCTGTTCGCAGAACTGGTGCAGGAGCCAAGCTTCGATGCTGCGGAACTGGACAAGCTGCGTGCGCGCAAGGTCGACGGCTTGAAACAGGCCAAGGAAAGCCCGCGCATGGTAGTCGGCAACTACTACCGCGCCATGCTGTTCGGTAATGCGCCCTACGCCAATCCCCCCTCGGGCACAGTCAACAGCCTGGCAGCGTTGAAGCAGGAAGACGTGAAAGCCTTCCACAAGCGCTACTTCCGCCCGGACAACGCAGCGCTGGTGGTGGTCGGCGATTTCGATCCTGCCGAGATGCGCAGGAAAGTCGAAACACTGTTCGGCCAATGGAAGGCCGAAGGCCCAGCCCCGCAACGCGCCGACTACGGCGCAGTGAAAGCGGACAAGGCGCGCGTCTGGGTAGTGAACAAGTCCGATGCGATCGAGACTACCTTCCTGATCGGCGGCGCCGGGATTGCGCGCAATGATCCGGACTACGTACCCCTGCAGGTGCTGAATACCGTGCTGGGAGGACGCTTCACCTCATGGCTCAATGACGAACTGCGGGTCAACTCCGGCCTGACCTACGGCGCCAATTCCGGCTTCAACACACTGTCGCAGACCGGCACCTTCTCCATCTCCAGCTTCACTGCACTACCGAAGACGGAAGCCGCCCTGGACCTCGCGCTGAAAACCTACCAACGCCTGTGGAGCAAAGGCATCGACAAGGCGACGCTCGATTCCGCCAAGGCCTACGTGAAAGGCCAGTTCCCGCCGCGCTATGAGACCAGCGAACAGCTGGCATCGCTGCTCGGCGACATGTATGCAAACGACGTAGGCCGCAGCCAGATCGACAACTTCATGAAAGACGTCGACAGCCTGACGCCCGAGCGCGCCAGTCATTTGGTAGAGAAGCATTTCCCTCGCAAGAATTTGCAGATGGTCCTGATAGGCAAAGCCTCCGAGATCGGCAAGATCGCCGCCAAATACGGCGAGGTAAGCAATCTCGACATCACCGCCGACGGCTTCCAACCATAATAGAAGTCGGGGTCAGGTCTGGCAACCCGCCAGACCTGACCCCGACTTTCAAAATGCATGGCGTAGCCGTAGTGCCAGCGTTTCCTTTACCGGCGAGAGGGCTCGCTCGCTGCCCGCCTTTCCCTGCTGGCGCATCGCTGACAGCATCAGGTGCGTGCGTGCGCTGAAGGCATAGTCGACCTGGCCATGCCACACCCGGCTGCTGTCATCCAGCCCCAGGTACATTCCGCCGCCGGCATCCCAGGCCCCTGCTGCTTCCGATATCGTGAGGCTGGCATAGTGCTGCCGCGCGCCCAGGCTGGGCAGGCGGCTCGCCAGTGTTGCCAGCACATGGGACGGCAGGCTTGATTGCGCTTGCTGTTGCAGCACGTCGAATTCGCCGTCCGGCATGCCCCGGCCATTGTAGGCGTATTCGAGTTGCAGCTTGGGCAGGGCTGCGGGTGTGAGCACCACGCCTGCGGTGGCGCGGGTGTAGCGGGCCGCGCCGCCGGCGCGGTAGGCGGAGGCGTACCACGACAAGGCATCGGCCGGCGCGGCACTGATGGTGGCGCCGATGCCGGCATGTTCGCCATGTGCGCGGCGCAGCACCATGCCGGCGCTGATGGCGTCGAATTCGTAGCCGAATTTGAGGATGGTTTGCACGCGGCCGCCTGCCTCGCGTGCGTGCAGGGCCGCTGCACTGGCACGCGCGCCGCTCCAGGAGAGGACGGCCATCGGGATGCCTTCGGAGTTGCCCAGCGTATCCAGCGGGTCGCTCAGGTCCGTGCGTTTTTGCAGGAAGCCTAGCGGCTGGTTGATATACGAGGGATCCAGCGCATACAGGCGTTTGCCGAGCGAGAGCGATGCGCCTGCGCCAAGGTCGAACACGCGGTTCAGTTCCTGCAGCACCGCCTTGCCGCGCATGCCGTCACGGTCTGTATGCAGTGCTTCGGTGCGCACGCGCCATGTGAGGTCCTGCCGGCGGCCTTCCAACAGTGCGACGGCGCGCGTGCCGCTGCCGGCAATGCCGAGAAAGTTGTCGCGATTCAGCGGCGTGTCCTGCAAGATCGTGCGCTCTTGCGCGCCCAGCACGAAGCCGCCGGTCCAGTCTTCGCCGGCCGAGGCATCGCCTGGAGCGGCGGCAGCGACGGCCGCCGCCAGCGGCAGGCATTGCAGGCGCTTCATTGCTCCAGCGTGCGCGGGTTGAACATATTGGCCGGGAATTCAGCCGCCCTCACCTTTTCAAACACGACCCGTGTCTCCCCGCCGGGCTGCTGCGGGTCGGCATAGCGCGTGGTCGGCGGCAGGCCGCCATGCGCCGCATCGAAAGTGGCGACCTTCAGCAGCTTGCCGCTGGCGACGTAGAGCATTGCCTTGAGCGGCACATAACGCCCGTCCTGCCTTGCGGCCAGCAGCTTGATCCTGGCATAGGTGGCGGCTTCGTTGCGGCTGCGCAGTTCGAGCGCGATACAGGACTTTGCCGGGCAGCCGTCGGTCTCGCCTTCCAGCACGGTGGCGTCGTAATCATGGCTGAAGCGGATGCGCGACAGGTCGCCGATATTTGCCTTGCCGAGCAGTGTTTGCAAGGGGGTCAGGCGAATGGCGCGACGTGTACGTGGCGCATAGAAAAACAGGCCGCTGTCCGTGGTCAGGAATTTCTGGCCACGCTGGTCGACGCTGGTCGCTTCCACCAGCACCTGGTTGTAATTGGCGCCCCGGATCACATAGGTGCCTGGCTCCTGGCCGTCGCCGGCTTCGATGCGCACGTTCGCTTCGAAGCTGTTGACCGGCATGCGGTACTGGTCTACCTGTTGCAGGATTTCGGTGGCGCCCGGCGGTGATGCTTGTGCCGCACCGGCGCACACCATCAGGATCAGGAATCGTTTCAGCATGGTCTAGTTGGAAGTCAGGATGGCTTTCACCGGCATGCGGCCGATGCGGCGACTGGTCAGCCAGGCTGCCGCCATCGCAAGCAGCGGCAATACCAGCACGATCGCCAGGCTTGGCTGGAACAGCCATAGCAGGTGCAGGGGCACGCCGACGTTGCGGCCTGGCGGCGGCGCCAGTTCGATGGCGGCGGCGTTGATCGCCAGCGTGGCGAGCCATGCCGCCGTGCCGCCGGCCAGTGCGCCGAAGGCGCCTTGCAGCAGGCCTTCGAACATGAACAGGCGGCGCACCATCGCTTGCGGAATGCCCATCGCGCGCAGCGTGCCGATGTCCTTGCCGCGCTCATAAATGGTGGCAAGCGTCATGGCGGCCACGCCAAGGAAGACGATCAGGCCGATGATGGCGCCAAAGACGATGAACTGGTTTCGGAACAGGGCCATCACCTGCGGATAGAGCGGCGCCAGTTCCTGCCAGCGCTGCAGGCGTACCTTGCCGCCGATTACCCGTGCGATGGCGTCCGAGTGCGCATCGGCGCTGGCCGTGTCCTGGTAGAGCACGGACAGATGGGAGATTTTCTCGGTTCGCAGCAGCTCCTGCGCGGTCTCGATCGGAATCTGCAGCGTATACAGGTCGCGCTCCGGAATGCCTGTGGCGAGCAGGCCCGCGACTTCGACATCCATGGCGTTCACACTGCCCTGCACCGTCGTGGTCATCAGCGTCAACGATTGTCCGGGGCGAACGCCGAGGCGGCGCGCCATTTCCCTGCCAAGCAGGACCTGGTAGCGCCCATCTTCGCCGGCGCGCAGTGGTGCCCCTTGCGCCAGCAACTGGAAAGTGCCGAATGCCTGCTGTTCGCGCACCGGGTCCACGCCTTGGGCTTCGAAGGTGAGCGTGCGCGGTCCGTTCGATACCAGGCCGCTGAATTGCAGGCGCGGGGCGATGCGCCGAACGCCGTTCATTTTCCCCAGTTGCGCCTCGACGCGGCTACGCTCGGCATCGTCAAGTCCATACTGGAGCTGCTGCTCCACGTAGCCGTCAGCAGGCGGGAATGCGCTGACCTGGGCGTGTCCCAAGCCGCCGCGAATGGTGCTTTCGCGCAGGCCATCGAGCGAGGCGGCGATATAGGCGGCGAACAGCAGCAGGGCCAGGGTACCGACGGCGATGGTCCCGCCAAGCAGCAGCGAGCGGCGTCCGTTGCGCAGCACGTTGCGATGGGCAAGCACCAGCCATTGCGTCATGCCGTCACCCTGCCGTCTTCCAGGCGCAGCACCTGGCCGGCCATGTCCATCACGCGCTGGTCGTGGGTGGCGATGATGAAGGTCGTGCCGAGGTCGCGGTGGAGGCGATCAACCAGCTCCAGCATCTGCTGGGCGGTCTTGCTGTCCAGGTTCCCGGTGGGTTCGTCGGCGATCACCAGCTTGGGGCGGTTGACCAGGGCGCGCGCAATGGCGACGCGCTGCTGCTGGCCGCCGGACAGTTGCCCCGGAGTGTGGTCGAGGCGGTGCTCCATGCCAACCAGGGACAGGGCTCCGGCTGCCGCCTTGCGCCGTTCCCGCTTCGGCAAGGCGCATGTGGCCAGCGCCAGTTCCACATTCTCCTGCGCAGTCAGGGTGCCGACGAGGTTGAAGTTCTGGAATACGAAACCGAGCTTGCGGTTGCGGAAGGTGTCCAGCGCATGGTCCGGCAAGGCATCCAGCGCCGCACCGTCAAGGTGGATGCTGCCGCTATCCGGCCGTTCGAAGCGCGCCAGCATGCCGAGCAAGGTAGTCTTGCCGCTGCCGGAGGGGCCGGCAATGGCCACGACCGAAGGCTCGCCTATTTGGAAGGAAACGCTGTCCAGCGCGGCGATCCTTTCTTCGCCGCGCCGGTAATGCTTGCTGACCTGCCTGACGTCGACGATGGGCGCCATCAATACACCATATCCAGTGCAATGTCGTTGGCGCCGGATTTGATGTCGATGCGGGCGTCGTCGAACGTCGGCGGGCCGTAATGGCCGCGCGCGTTGCGGGAGAAGCCCCAGCCTTCGATCGGCAGGCCGTTGGCTGACTTGTCCAGCCTTCCGTTAAGGTTCTCGTCGTGGTAGACCATGACCGCATAGCTGCCGGGCGTCACGCCGGGGAATACCAGCACGCTGCCGGCAACAGCTGGCTGCACCGCAAAATACTGGCAGGCCTTCAGGAAGGAATTCTTGTTGCAGATGGCGCCCATCAGCGCGCCCTTCTGCCCAGCGACGCCTCCCAGGGTCACATTCACGGTTGCCGTGCCGGCGGCCGCCGGTTGGCGGTTGCCGTACGCATAGGCAGCAGCGCCGGCCGCCAGTGCCAGCGCGCCGGCAATCATCAGGATATTCATCTTCTTCAATCCAGGACTCCTTCTCAGTGCAGGTCACGCGGCGTCCAGCCGAAGCGGCGCACAGCCAGCAGCAGGCAGGCGCACATCATCGCGGCAAGTACCACGATGCTGTAGGCGTCGCCCTTCCAGCTCATGCTTCCGGTCAGCGCGTGCCGGATGCTGGCCATCATCGCATTCAGCGGCAGGAATTCGAGTGCGTCGCGCAGCAACGGCGGCAAGCCGCCCAGCGGGATCATCAGGTTTCCCGAAAAAAGCAGCGGGAAGTACAGCAGGTTGCTGGCCATGGTCACGCCCGCCACGCTGCGGCTCGCTGCGGCCAGCAAGAGTCCCAATGCCAGGAAGGCGGCGCAGCCCAGGGCCAGCATGCCGCCTGCTGCTGCGATGCCGGCTGGACCCGCATTCAGCTTCACGCCATAGACGGCCCAGGCCACGGCAAACATTGTGGCGCTGGCCAGGACAATGATGACGAGGCGCGACAGGCACCAGGCCAGCACCACCACGCCTGTCGGCATCGGGAACAGCTGGTAGAGGCGGAACATGCCGCCTTCGCGGGCGGCGACCAGAGGCCCGGCGAATCCCATCAGGCTGGTGGACAGGATGACCAGGCCGGCCAGTCCGCTGACCAGGAACAGGCGGTAGTCCAGCGCGCCGGCGGCCGGCGCCGGCGGCGGTGGCAGCACGACGCGCGGTTCGTCCTGCAGGCCGGCCAGGTTGTAGCCGTCGCTGAAGCCGCGCAGCATGCCGTAACTGGCTTCCAGCGTGGGGCCGGCGGCCAGCGAGGTTTCGAGCTTCATCTCGGTGCTTTGGCCCGCGCGCACGGCTTCGGCGAAACCGGCGGGGATGGTGAGCTCCAGGTCGGGCTTCACCGTGCGCGATGGCGCGACCACGCGGAATTCAACGCTGTTTTGCAGGCGCAGGCCGCGCGACAGCTCGCTGGCGTAGCTTGCGCTTTCCGTGCTGCGGTCCATGTCATGGATGACCAGCGTTACGGGGCCCAGCTTCGCCTCTTGCCCGAACAGGGCCATTTGCATCATCAGCATCAGCAAGGGGAAGGCAAAGGTCCAGAACAAGGCCAGGCGGCCGCGCAGGAAAAGCGCCAGGTCGGCGCGCACCAGGTGCAGCAGGTTTTTCATGCGGTTCCACCTTTGGTGAGGTCGGCCAGGAAGTCTTCGATGGTCGAAGCTTCGAGACTGAAATTGGCGATGCCTTGCTGCTCGATGAAGCGGCGGAATCCCGCGTCGAAACCTTGTGCGCCGTGGAGCAGCCAGCCGTCCTGCATTGCCTCGGCGCGCAGCAGCGCTGGCAGCGCGTGCATGGATTGTTCCGCCTCGCCGGCCAGTGCCTGGCCGATGCGGGCCTTGAAGCGGCCGATGCGGCGCGCCTGCAGTTCGTCCAGCGTGCCGCCGTCGACCAGTTCTCCCCTTTCCATGCAGAGGATGCGGTCCATGCCGAGCAGGTCGGCGGGAACGTGGGAGATCTGCAGCACGGTGGTCGGCATGCCGGCCAGCAGCTCGCGCAGCGCGCGGGCATGCCATTCGTCGAGGCCGAGCGACGGTTCGTCGAGCATTGCCAGTTCCGGTACGTGGGATAGCGCGAGCCACAGCATGACGCGCTGTTTCTGGCCGCGCGAGAGTTGCTGCCAGAGTTTGCCGCGCAGTTCGTCCATGCCGAGGGCTCGGGTCACCGCCGGTTCCGTGCGGGCGTAGATTGTCTCGTGCAGCGACATGACTTCGCTGACGCGCATCTGGCCCGGCAGGTCGGCGCTTTGCAGCAGGCCGCCCAGTTTCTGCCTTGCCCTGGCGTCGCGCGGATCGCCAATGGCCAGCTGGATCTTGCCGCTGTCGGGCGCGCGCAGGCCAAGCAGGGTCTCCAGCAGGATGGTCTTGCCGCTGCCATTGGGCCCGACAATGGCGACACGCTCGCCCTCGCGCAGGACCAGGTCGCCCGACTGCAAGGTAAAGCCGGACGGCAGGCGCAATGCGATACCGGTCGCTTCGAGGGCGATGGCGGCGGGCGCCGTGTCGGGTGTCGACGGCGCGATGGCCACGACTTCGTCGCCGGGATCGATGCCGTTATCGAGCAGCATCTCGCGCGCGTGGGCACGGTACAGCGGGTGTTGCATCGCTTGCCGCAGCATGCCTGCGCCGCGGTCGCGATCACCGCCGTAATTGGGCGGTGCGTGCAACAGCAGCGAAGCATGATGAATCAGCAGGTCCGGGTCGCCGGCGATCAATTCCTGCGCTTTGCCGAAGGCGTGCAAGGCGTTCTGCCCTGCCGTCGCGACCTTGATGATGTTGGGTTGGGCCAGCAGAATGGCGAGGATGGCGCGCACGCCGCGCCACAGCCACTGGCGGCCCGCTGGGAGGATATCGGCAGCCTTGAGCAGCGCGTCAATGCTTGCCTCCTGCTCGGCCGGCAGCTTGGCGCCGCCGTGGACCAGGAGCAACGCCTGGTTCAGGCGGGCGCTGAGCAAAGCGTCCAGCAGCACGGGCTGGGTGAATACCGCCTCCGCTTCAAGCAAAGCAACGCCGGCCGACAGGTCTTCGGCGCGCTTGCTGCTCCACGCGGAGAAAATGGCTTGCTGCACTTGGGCAGTAGTCTCGTTCCCCGGCTGCTGTACGGCCTCAACATGCGCGGCGGGAATCGCCAGGCCGCTGGCCTGTTCCACCAGCCCGGCGATCTGTGCGTCGCTGACGGCGCGCGAGACGGCACGGAACAGCGAAACAATCGCCGCCGCACCGCCACGGGCACAGACAGCATCGAGCAGGTCGGCGCCGAGACGGCAGGCAGCACGGTAGGCGTCAATGCCGGCACCAGTCGACGCAGCGAACATGGCATCGCCGTCGCGCGACAGCATGCTGCGCAATGGCGGTGCAAGCTCTGGCCGCTGTGGCAGCGGCGTGGCGCCGCCGAAGCGGTTGGCAAACAGTTGCGCCAGTCCCTCGTCGAGCAGGCGCACGCCGCACGTCAGGAAGCAATGCGCAACTTCATGGAAAACAACCGCGCGCAGGCCATCGGAATAGCCTTCAGATTGCGTGGAGAGGCGCACCATGGCCAGACCTGGCAAGCTCTCCATCGTCAAATGCATGTCGCGCTCTGACGGTACGCATTGCAGCAGGATGCACGGCGGCGGCAGGCCGAGAAAATCGGCACAGGCGCCGGCCGCCTCGTCGAAATTGCGCAGCAGCGCAGGCGGCGGTTCGTGCTCGCCCAGCGCATAAACGCTGCCGCAAGCACGCCAGGCGCGCCGCCCGGCCAGGATGTCCTGCAGGACCGGATAGGCATGGAAGCGCCCGCGCAGTGCGAACAGGCGTTCCAGCGCATGCCCGGCGCCATCCCGATCGCCAGCCGTGGCCAGGCGCAGCACGGCACCTGCCGCATCGCGCAGCCACAACTCGCCATCCTGCCAACCCGGCGCGTCGTTCATTCGTCCTCGCTGGCAGCAGGTGCAGGCGGCGCTTCGCGGCCGAGCAGCATGACGGAAGCCACGGTTTCCGTCACGCCGTCGATATCGAGCAAGGCCGCCAGCTCGTCGTCATAATAGGCTCCGTAGACCAGGGAGCCCAGCCCCAGTCCTTGCGCGGCCAGGCACAGGTTCTGCGAAGCGTGGCCGGCCTCCAGCAGCGACATGCGATAGCCGCGCGCGCCGTACTTGGCGGTCGCGCGCTGCGGCACGCTGGTCATCACGCACACCACCGGCGCCTTTACCCCCGCCCCGCCCGACTCGCCCGACTTCACTTCCGCGCTGCCGAAGGCATCGCCCAGCTGCGGTTTCAATACGCGCAGCAAGTGGTTGCGCGCATCGTAATGCGCGATGCATGGCTCGATGCCCTCTACCTCGTTGAGGAAGAAATAGAACTCGGTCGGGTACAGGCCGCCCGGCGAGGGATAGGAACGGAACGCCAGCTTCACATGCGGCGCGATATCGCTCTTGGCCATGCGGCGCACGCGCAGCGAATGGTGCAGCAGGCTGGAAAGCTCCTGCAGCGTCATCGCGCCGGCAAAGACGCGCGCGCTCTTGCGCTGCTCCAAGGCCCGCGCCAGTTCGCCCAGCGCCAGCACCGGCTCCGGCAATTCAATCGCCGGGCAGGACGGATAGGCGTTGTAGCCCGCCGCGCCGCGTGCGATATATGCCGGATGGCGCAGGAAGCGCACGATGTTCTTCACCTGCCCCATCAGGGTGGCGCGGTGGAACTTGGTCTGCTCATGCAGGATCTCGGCCGGGTCGTCGATGTCGAACTGGCCCGCCATGGCCTGCGGCGGCAGCAATTCCTGGAGTGTCTTGGTCATGGGAACGGATGCGGTTCGAGGTTAGGTTCTGGCACGCCCGTCAAGCCCCAGTGTGCCGCGATGGCGCGCAAGCGGCGCTCGTCGCGGCTCACCAGACCGTCGCCGAACAGCAGCGGATGCAGGCCGGGAATGAAGGCACGCAGCACGCACAAGCCAAGGCTGGCCACGTCGGCGGAAGTCACGTCCACCGCCAGCGCGCGCAGGCCCATGACCTTCAGCCGTGCCAGCAGGTCGCCCATGCCGGCCAGTTGGCGTAGCGCGGGGGCGTCGGAAGAAACCGTGGCCTCGCCGGTGAACAGGAAGTCCATCGCCCCCTGGCGCGAACGATCCAGGAAAAAGGCGAAATGGTCGCCCGGATTACGGATCGCGCCCTGCTCCGGCAGCGGCGTGCCCGCCGCCAGGATGGAGCTGCCCCACACATAGCCGTGGAAGGCTTCCACCACGGCCTTGTTGATGGCCGTGGCAACGTCGAGGTGGGCGCTGGCGCCGAGCGACATGGTGCCGTCGTTGCGGCTGCGCGCCAGGCACAGCACCACCGGCATGCCGACATCGGTCGTGATGTCCCACAGGTGCACGTCCAGGCTGGGATGCGCCAGCTGGCGGCGCACGCCGGGCAGCAGGCGTTGCATGGTGGACGGGGCCACAAGCAGCTTGCGCGGCGCATGCTTCATCTGCCACATGGCAGCAAAGGCGTCGCGCTCGATCACTTCCGCCAGGCCGCTCAGCAAGGCCCTGCCTTCGTCCATGCCCGTTGCCAGGCCGGTGGAGGAGGATTGCATCACGATCTCGCGCTTGTCCTTGACCTGCATGCCGAGGTAGACCATCTGCGCCGGCACATAGGTCTCGCGCGCCGGGTCCATCAGGTCGGCAGCCGGCGCCCAGGCGCGCACCAGCGACGTATCGTCGGCCGCGAATTCGAAGCCCTCACCATATTGCTCCGGCGCGAAGAGGACGAACTGGCCGGGGCCGACCGCCGCGTCGCCCAGGGAATCCTGCGAGGCATACAGCAACTGGTCGTCGAAATGCGCGGCCGCCGCATAGCGCTCCACCGCTTCGCCAAACGCGGCCCACATGGCCGAGGTGCGATCGAACGCAGCGCCGGAACCGGCCAGGCTGGCGCGATCGGTGTTCGGGTTATTCGCCTTGCCGCGCGCCGGGTCGATCATCATGCTCTTGATGTCGACCATCAGGGCATTGAAGACGAACAGGCCGCGTGCATCGGGGTGCTCGGTTTCTTCCAGCAGCGACGTGATGATGCCGTGGCGGCGATGCACCAGGGCGTCGTGCACCAGGGCCAGCTGGCCCGCATCGGACAAGCGCTCCATGGCTCAGGCCCGACGGCGCAACAGCGCCTGCTGGAATACGCTGCCTACCGGACGCTCGGTGCTGGCGGTGCCGCACACCTGGCAACGCGGCAAGCGCAGCACGCGCGAACGCACGATCTCGCCGCTTGCGCTGTCGATTTCGCTGAACACGCTTTGCTGCAAGCCTTCCAGCGTGCCGGCCAGGAACTGCAGCGCCAGGCGCGATGCCTCGGCCACGCCGAACTGGACGGCAAGGCGGCTTGGCAGCGCGTGGTACAGGATGTTCTCGGACTGGCTGCGCATGTCGAATTCCGCCACGAACTTGCGGGTCGAACGCACGCGGTGGAAATAGCATTCGTAGCAGCCGGTGGCTTTCGGCAGCACCAGGGGGCCGCAATGCACGGTGTTCCAGTCGATGCCGACGAACAGCGCCGGCCAGCCGGCAGCAACGGCGGTGGCATTCATGGCGCGGAACAGCGCGATGTCGTCGAAATCGGACGCCACCAGCAGCAGCGCGCGGCGTTCGCCCTTGTCCGGCAAGGGGCCGTCGCGCACCACGCGCTCCACCTGCACGCCGAGTTCGGTCAGCGAAGCGGCCAGCGCATCGGCGCAGGAGCCGGTGCCGGCCAGCGCCAGCATCCAGTTGGACTTGTCGTAGTGCGGGCGCTGTGCCGGGCCGGACATGCCGTCCTGCTCGCGGCGGTGCTGCAGGTGGTGGAAGGTGGCATCGCCGCCGCTGCGTCCGTTCTGCTTCAGCAGCACGCGCGCCTCGACCAGGGCATTGACCGCCGCTTCCACCGCCTCGGGCGGGAAGCTCTCGGCGCGGTCGTCGAGCAGTTTTTTCAGCGTGACGCCTTGCGCGGCGTCGGCCAGGATGCTTTTCAGGATGCCGACCCGGTCTTCCACCGTGAAGCGGCGCCCGACGACGGAAATGGCAATCTTGTCTTCGCCCAGCGTGGTCACTTCGGCCAGCGGCGAGATGTACAGGGACTCACTCATTCTCTTAACCAATCTCAGAAAAAGGCGTGGCACCGGCGGTGCTGCACGAGGCAACGACGCCGGTGTCCGGACTTAACCGTTTAGCAGCAGCAAGAGCAGGAGCAGGTGCAGCAGGAGACGCTCACGTCGGCCAGGGCGCCGCTCATGTCGTCCATCAGGTATTCCGGCTCGGTGGAGTCGGTGATCTGGATGTGGGTGGTTTCAATCAGAATGGTCATTTCTCTGCTTCCTTTTGAGTTTTAAGAGAATGGCCGTGCCATATGCGAAACCAGCATAAGCAAATGCGGATTCCGCATTGGGCACGACCGCTCCGGAAGGTAGCATGAAACTAAACTACATCTAGTAGAAGAAACATTCCAAAAATATTAACTTTTTAGTTGCTAGCGAGCATTAAATGCGTGCCGCCGCCGAGGCGCAGATTGTCCCCGCGCCCAGCAAAATAGCGACGTTCAAGGGCATCGCGCCCAAAATCTTGCACTGCGGAAAAATCCAAATCGCGCAGGCGCGCGCACAGTTCGGCAGGATCAAAATACGACAGCCAGGGCTCGCCCTGCTCGGCATAACGGCGCGCAAAGTACTCGACGCCGGCCCGCTCGAGGGTATCGAGCAGCTCCGGCTTGATGCCGTAATCGAACACGATGCCGCTGCCGGAAGGAAGTCTGGCGACGAAACCCAGGGTGTGGAAAATGGCCTGTTCGGTCAGGTACAAGGTGACGCCGAGCCAGGAGAAAAACACCGGCCGGTCCAGGCGGCAGCCGGCCGCACGCAGCGCATCGGCCAGCGCATCGCGTTCGAAATCGACCGGCACGAAACGCAGGCTGTCCGGCACGGTGATGCTGCTGGCCGCCAGCAGCTTGCGCTTCCACGCCTGGGTGGCGGGATGGTCCACTTCGAACACCTGCAGCGCCGCGTCATGCTGGCGGCGGCAGGCGAAGGTATCAAGGCCCGCGCCCAGCACCACGTATTGCCGCACGCCGGCCGCAGCGGCACGCGCCAGTTCATCTTCGGCAAAGCGGCTGCGCACGGCCATGGCAGCGCGCAGGATGCGGCTGAAGCCGGCGTCGTAGACGCGCGCATTGGACTGCACTTGCACACAGTCTTCCGGCCCCAGCACCGGCAGCGCCAGCGGATCGTCGAAAATGGCGGGCGTGTCCAGCAGCTGGTGCGCTGCGCGCAAGCGCGCCACCATCAGCGCGCTGCGGCTGGGCTGGCCTTCGCTGAGCAGGTGGCTGGACATGGGCTTACATGCCCTGCGCTTCGATATCGGCCAGCGACTCGCGGCCTTTTTCAGTGATGGCAAAACCGTCTTCGGTCGCCACGATGTGCGACTTCTTGCCCAGGAACAGGGCTACGTCCTTGTCCGCCACCGCACCGGGCGCCACGGCCAGCGCACGCAAGGCCATCACGCAACGGCGCAGGAACAGCTGCTGGCGGCCGGCATCGGTCAGGATGATGGCCCCGCTGCGCTCAAACTTGATGAACTTGATGCCGGACAGGCGCTTGCTGTTGCGGCCGACGCAAGCGCTGGGCTTGCCCTTGATGCCGCGGGCAATCTCTTCCAGCGCGTTGAATTCGTCGGTGCTCAGTTTTTCATTTTTCATTGCTCGTATTCCATGATGGTGCCTTTGCAACCCATCATGGTACGCGCCCGCACCGGAGGCGGCAAGCTTACTTGAGCGCGCGCAGCGCCAGCCATGCCAGCGCCAGCCCCGTCACGGCAGTTGCACAGACCAGCGCCTGGACACGGCGGCTGTGCAGGTCAATGCGGCGTTTGAGGTAGATCTTGTTGTGCAGGGAATTGCCCATCGCGGCCTCCGACGAAGAAAAAGCGTGTGTCGATGACCTATTATAGATAGCGAAGCGTGACTGTTTCGTGACAGCGCAAAATATATTCTCAGAACACAACACCTATTTCCTTTTAGCAAACAAGCGACAGCGGGCATGGGGCGCTGGTAGCATCGGCCACAAGGAGGAACCAGTATGGAACAGCCAGCAAAATCGCAGCCTGAAAAAGGCCGCCATTTCATTGAA
The DNA here is from genome assembly GCF_049913285.1 of Pseudoduganella sp. S-14. GTDB lineage: Bacteria > Pseudomonadota > Gammaproteobacteria > Burkholderiales > Burkholderiaceae_D > Rugamonas. Next base: position 2,656,151 of record NZ_CP183991.1, on the reverse strand, counting down.
GAAGCCGACATCGGCAGCGGCGAAAAAACGCCGGGCGAACAGGATACTGACGAGCAGATTCGCCAGATTCCTCCCCTGCCAGACGCGGGGGTCAAGCCTGCATCGGGGGCGGCTTCGGCACCGGTTCCTCAATAGGCGGCTCGGCCGGCCGTGGCAGGTCGTCCGGGGGCGGGTCTTTTTCCGGCTCGGGCGGAGGGGATTCCGGGTCGGGTGTGATGTGCGCTCGCATGACATGACTCCTCGATTAACGGTGCCTGTTAACGCAGATCGGGCGCTTTCGCCGGATATCAAGGGCCAGCGTGAGCCAGGATTTCCTGGAGCTGGTCAATACTGACCGGCTTCACCAGGTGATGGTGGAAGCCGGCCTCGAACGCTTGCTGGCGGTCCTTCTGCTGCCCCCAGCCCGTCACCGCCACCAGCACCGTATGGCGCAGGGCCGGCAGGCGCTTCAGCGCCCGCGCCAGGTCATAGCCATTCAACTCCGGCAAGCCGATGTCGAGGAAGGCGAATTCCGGTGCGAACGCTTCGGCGGCCGCCAGCGCCTGCTTGCCGTCATGCGAGATATGCACCTGGTGGCCCATCGAGCGCAGCAGGCCGCCGATGCCATTGACGAAGTCGACATTGTCGTCGGCCAGCAGGACGCGGTGCAGGCGCGCGTCGGCCGGCAACGTTGCCGCCGCAGGCGTCATGACACGGCCGTCGGCCAGCGCCGGCAGCGTGACGATGAAGGTGCTGCCCTGCCCTTCGCCGGCGCTGTCGGCGCGGATGCTGCCGCCGTGCAGTTCCACCAGCTTGCGCGCCAGCGACAGGCCGACCCCCAGGCCCGCCGTGCTGCGCTCGAGCGAGGAGTCGGCCTGGATGAACATCTCGAAAATAGCGTGCAGCATCGCTGGCGAAATACCGATGCCGTTGTCGCGCACGCGCAGCTCGACCTGGCCCGCGCGCACCTCGGCTTCCAGCGCGATAGTGCCGCCGCGCGCGGTGTACTTGGCGGCGTTATGCAACAGGTTGGAAATCACCTGCGCCAGGCGCGTGGCATCGCCCACCAGGTAGACCGCCTGCTCCGGCACCTGCACATGCAGGGTATGTCCCTGCGCAGCAATGAAAGGCCGCGCCAGTTCCAGCGCATCGTTCACCACATCCTGCAGCATGAGCTGCTCGCGGCGGATGGTCAGCTTGCCGGTGTTGATGCGCGAGACGTCCAGCAGGTCGTCCACCAGCCGCACCATCTGCTTCAACTGGCGCTCCATGATGGAGCGCGCGCGTTCGCATGCCACCTGGTCGCGGGCATTGATGCGCATGATGTCGAGGCCGGTGCGGATCGGCGCCAGCGGGTTGCGCAGTTCGTGCGCCAGCGTGGCAAGGAACTCGTCCTTGCGGCGGTCGGCCAGCAGCAGCGCGCGCTCGGCGCCCTGCCGCACGGTCATTTCGTGCTCCAGCGTGAGGTTGGCATCCTGCAGCGCATTGGCGCGGCGTGCGATTTCGGCCAGCATGTCGTTGAAGGCGTCGACCAGCGTGCCGATTTCGCCGCTGGCACGTTCGCCGACGCGCAGCGAATAATCGCGGCGCTGCATCACCGCGCGCGCCACGTCGGTCATGGCCAGCAGCGGGCGCGTGATGGCCTGCTGCAGCCGGTGCGCGACAAGCGCAGCCAGCAGCAGGCTGCCCAGCATCACGCCCAGCAGGATCAGGGCGTAGCTTTGCACGCGGTCCAGCAGGCGGTAGGAGGCGCTCAGGTACACCGTGCCGATGCGCTCGCCGTCTTCGACGATCGGGTGGGTCACCACCATGCGCCCGCCTTCGATGAAATAGCCGAGCGGGCCCGGTTTCTGCGGCAGGGCCGGTATTTCGGACGGCGCGTGCACATAGGATGCGAACAAGGCGCCATTAACGGCATAGATCGCGCCGGCCTCGATCTGCGGCCGCACGCGCAGCAGCCCCAGGTTCTGGCGCGCCGCACGCGGATCGTTGAACGAGAGCGCCGGCGCCGACGCCGTGGCCACCAGTTCGGCCTGCGTGGTCAGGTCATCGATCCAGCCCTGCTGGAAGCTTTGCAGGTCGTACACCAGCATCGTCACCGTGGTCACCACCAACGCGACGAAAGTAGTGACCAGTGCCGTCAGGATCAGCTTGATGCGAACCGATCCTGCCGCCCTGGTGACCATTACTGCCCGCCTTTCTGCACGTAATAGGCGACCGACAGCAAGCGTGAACTGAGTCGTACATTGCAGCGTTCGGCCGCCGGCAGAGAGACTTCAAATCGCACGCGCTCGTCAACCAGGCGGAAATTGATGACGCTCCCAATTTGCAAGCCATCATCCTGCTCGGTGACCGTGACGGTACCGTTCTTTTCCGCTGCGCGCAGCGCAGCTTCCGGCAGGCTGGCATCGCTGCCGACGAACAGCAGGTGCAGGCCGCCCAGCGCATCGCCCTCGCCCAGCTTGCGCACGCTGATGCTGCGGTTGCCGACATTGCGGCCGCTGCTGATCTGCGCCAGTTGCGCCGCCACCTCGTCCGCCCCCAGCACGCCCACCACCAGCGTCGGCCCGGGATCGGATGGAAACTCCAGATAGCCCAGGAATTTATACAGGAACGCAGCCTTGACGCTGCGCTCGAGCACCGGCGTCGCGCCGTTCTGCTGGGAGCCGACCGCCAGGCAGCTGAAGGCGAGCAGCATCAGCGCCAGCGCCAGGAGGCGGTTGCGCCAACGGCCGGCCGCCAGCGGCGGCACGGCCCATAAAGCAAGGCTTGCGCTGACCATTTCGTTAGTATCGCATCGTCAATTTCAGGACTGCCCGCCGTTCGAACACATTGCGGCCGGGGTAGCCGCCCCACTCGCCATGCCGTGCATGCAGCAGGTTCTGTCCGGCGAGCGCGACGTCAATATTCTGGCTGGCTTTCCAGACCAGGTTCGCATCCAGCTCATGATACGACGGAACATGAGGTTTAGGCATGCTGCCGTTGTAACGTAATGTCCAGTCGAACTGGATGCGTTCGCCAATTTCGTGGGAAGAACGCAACTGCCAGTAGCTGTGCGGGTCGTTGATCAGGATGCCGATGCTGCTGGCGTCCTTGCTGCCTGGCTTGAGCCTGGTGTCGATGTCCTGCATCACCAGGCCGGCATTCAGGCGCCAGCGCAGCATCGGTTGCCAGCGCGCCCACAGTTCGATGCCGCGCGTGCGCCCTTCCGCCTGGTTGCGGAATTCCAGGATGCCGCGGTAAGGTTCGGCCGTGGCGTTCGGTTCCAGGGTGCGCAGCTTGTCGTAATCGGCGTACCAGGCCGTGGCCGAGTACGACCAGTTCTGCCCCGGCTGCGCCCGGTAGCCCAGTTCCAGCACCTTGGCCACCTCGGATTCGAATTCGGGGCTGGTGCCGACGGTGAAACGCGGTACGCCGCCTATCATGCGCGGCGCGGGCGGCTGCACGAAGTCGCGGTCGGTGCGCGCCGGCGCCCGCACGGTGCGCGACAGCGCGCCCCAGACCGTTTGCCTGGCATCCGGGCTCCACGCCAGGCGCAGCGTGGGCAGCACTTCGGAGCCCGTGTAGGTGTTGTGCTCCACCTTCACGCCGACGGTGGCGCGCAGTGTCGGCGACAAGGCCGCCTCGTCCTGCGCGAACAGGTTCCCCCAATGCATATTGCGCTCGTAGGGCCAGAAGCCGAAGTTCGGGCCAGGCGTATTGTCGTCGCGCGAATGGCGATAGCCGCCGCCCCAGGACAGCTTGTGGAGGCCGAAGCGTACGTCGTGCTGGCCTTCCAGTTCGACCGTATCGAGCCGGTCGACGTAGGCGCCGGGCTGGTAGCGTTCCGTGTGGTCCAGTACCAGCTGCAGGCGCAGCGCACTGTCTTCGGCCAGCTGGCGCATGTAGCGCGCCACCATGTTGGCGCCGGACAGGCGGATATCGCGCGTGCCGAGCTGGCCCAGGTTGGCCTGGTAGGCGTCGCCCGACACGGCGAAGCTGCCTTGGTCCAGGCCCCAGTCGGCGCGCAAGCCGGCCTGGCGGCGCTGCATGCCGGTGTAGGTGTTAAGCCCGGCTTCGGTCTCGGTGTCTTCGGAAGCCATGGCTTGCGCATAGGCGCGGTAGTAGCCATTGTGCGGCAGGCGCCCGCCGAAGCGCAGGCTGGCATCGCCCTCGCCACTCGCCGCCGCCACCGACAGCAGCGTGCCCTGGCTGTCCTTCGCGTTGCGCGTGATGATGTTGATCACGCCGTTGACGGCGTTCACGCCCCAGATGGTGGCGCCGGGGCCGCTGATCACTTCAATGCGTTCGATGTCTTCCATCACCACCGACTGGGCGTCCCAGAACACGGCGGAGAAGAACGGCGAATAGATGCTGCGGCCGTCGATCAGCACCAGCAGCTTGTTGGCGAACGCGCCGTTGAAGCCGCGCGCGCTGATCGCATAGTTGCGCGCGTCGATACGCGCCACTTCCAGGTTTGGCGCCAGGCGCAGTGCTTCCGGCAGCGAGCGCACGCCGCTGCGGCGGATATCGGTGGCGCTGATGACGAACAGCGAAGCGGCGGCCTTGCTTAGCCTCTCTTCCTGCCGCGAAACCGAGGTCACCACAATTTCATTCAGTTGTTCCAGCGTGAGGTCGGCGATGTCGCCATCGGCCAGGCCTGCAGCGCGCGCGCCCGGCGCCAGGGACAGTACGGCCAGCAACAGCAAGGGAGTTCGATTCCTGTACATGGCGAAGAGGAAAATTGTCGTAGGGAATTATAGACACAACTATCCGGCGCACGATTCGCTTTGACCAAATTGGCAACATTATGTGCTTGTAAATTTGACCGGGCACCCGATATGGGCCTGACCGCACATCCAGGAGAAGCCATGTTTCCGAAACCACCCCGGCCCGAACCACCGCGCAAGGCAGTTGCCATGCAGGTCGTCCAGCAGCGCGTCACCGGCGCCGTCAACACCACGACGATCGTCGTGCCGACGCCGGCAGCGCCAGCGCCCCCGCCGGCGCCGCCAGACGACGCGCCGGCCGGTCAGGGCCGTGGCATCCAGCCGATATAGGCTGCGTGCAGGCTCTGGATATAAAGGCGGTCCTGGCTTTCGAGAACTGCCGTGGCTTCCGGGTAGGCGCCGGAAGGGTCCTGCAGGTCGGCCAGCACCTTGCCATCTTCGCTGAAGGCGAACACGTGGCCATAGGCTTTCGGCACCGGCCACAGGGTGCGCGGCAAGCGCAGCGTGAGCTTGCGCATGAAGGGCTTTTGCGCCAGCTTGTCGATGGTCGGATTGCGCGGCTTGACCAGGCCGGTCCAGATCTTGCCGTCACGACCGCGCATCAGGTTGTCGGGATAGCCTGGCAGGTTATCCAGCAGGACTTCGCGCTTGCCGCTTTGCGCATCGATTTTCCAGATGCGGTAGCGGCCTGTCTCGCTGACGAACAGGGTGCGCCCGTCTCCCGACAGCGCGATGCCGTTGGCGAACGAAAAGCCGCCGGCGAGCACGCGCGTACTGCCGTTCGATGGGTCATAGGCCAGCACGCGGCCGGTTGCCGACTGTTCGAGGATATCCAGTACGATGGCCTCGAACGTGCCGCCCCACTCGGCGGGCGCAAAGCGGGTCGAGGCGTCGGTGAAGTAGATCATGCCGCTGGGTGCCACCACGACGCCATCGGCATAACGGATTGGATCGCCTTGCGCGACTTGCGCGGCCAGCACGGTGACCTTGCCGTCCGGGGAAATGGCCAGCAGGCCTTTCATCGCGTCGGCTGCAATCAGGCGCCCTCCGGCGTCGAAGTCGAAGCCGAGCACCCGTCCGCCAGTGCTGGCGAAGACTTCGCGCTGGCTGCCATCAGGCGCCATGCGCAGGATTTTTCCACTGGCGACGGCGGCGTACAGCTTGCCGTCCGGGCCCATGGCCAGGTGCTCAGGGCCTTGCTCGGTGCCGATGTCGATTTTCCGCAGGCCGGCGAGCCGCGTGTTTGGCGCATGCGCAGCAAGGTATCCCGGCGCCTGTTGTGGCGTCCACGAAACCGGTTCAGCGGGCACTGGCCACAGCAGCAGGTAGGCCAGTAACCCAGCCAGCGTCAGGCCGGCGCCGGCCGCGATCTGATGTCCCTTCGAGCTTTCCAAGAATGTCTCCCCATAGCAAAGACGGCAGACATTCTAACTAATTGGCCCTGCGCGAACTGCGGATGCATTTTCCCCGCCTGTGGTCTCCGCAGGCAGGGGCCACGGGCCGGCGGCGCCTGGCCGCTGGTGCCGCGCCGCGCTTCACGGCAGCCTCGTGATGCGCAAGGCCATGTAGGGACGGCCGGGCAGCGCGATGCTGCGGCCGTCCTTGTCGGCGAAGCTGTAGTTGTCGCGTTTCCGGATTACGAACGTGCCTTCCACCGGCGTGACCAGCATGTTCCAGGTATCGATCACCTCGGCCTTGAACTTCATGCCATCTGCCAGGCCTGGCTTGGCCAGCACGAAAGGCCAGGCAACAGGCGCCTGGCGGCCGAAATAGCCCAGGTAGTACTGGCCAGGCTTGCCGGCAAACGGATACTCCTGCCATTTGTCGATCGGCTCCAGCCCTTCGGCCGGGCCGCCGGAAAGGATCTTGCGGAAGAACGCCAGCCGCGGCGGGCTTTCACCGCGCATGGTCCCGCCCTTGCCCAGCCAGGACATGTCGCCAGGGTCCTTGAAGATTTCGCTATGACCGACATAAGTGCCGGCAATCGCCCCCATCCAGAATCGCAGCACCATTTCCTGCCCGGACAGTTGCCCCCAGCGGCGCTCGATATTGCCCTCGTATTTCACCTCGTCGTAGACCACGGGCTTCGAGTACACGTCGCGCAGCAGTACGGCGCGCTCGAAGTCCTCCGCAATGGCGCCGCTTTGCACGCTGACGTGCGTTACCCAAGGCTTGGTGTGGTTGTACAGCACCATGGCATTGTGGATCGAGCGCAGGTGCTGGTAGGGATCGCGCTGCTGGACGATTTCGAAGTAGCGGTCCCACTCCGGCATCTGCTTCTTGACCAGGTAGTCGAATTCATTCGCCATCGACCACCAGACGTTGCGGTAGGAAGCCAGCCGCGCGACCACATAACGCAGGTAACGCTCATTGGCTTCGGCCGGCATCTGGTCGAAGCCCCAGAAGCCTTTGTCATAGGGATGGAACAGGATGACGTCAGCCTCGATGCCAAGAGCACGCAAGTCGCCGATGCGCTGCTCCAGGTGGCGGAAGAATTCGGGATTGAAGCGCGTGAAGTCCCACTCTTTCGGCGGCGTGCCTTCGAAGGGGTAGCGCGGCGGCTGGTGCCTGACGTCCTGGTTCGGAAATACCAGCATGCGGATCTTGTTGAACGGCCCCGCCGTCAGGGTCGCCAGGGTCTGGCGCTCGACGGATTCCGGCTGGTGGGTCCAGCCGTAACTGGTGGTGCCCACTTGCCAGAACGGCGTGCCGTCCTCATAGCCGAAATGATGCACGCCCTTCACCCGCACCGGACCGTGGTTGCCGGGTTTCGCTGCAATGACCGTGAAGCTGCCTCGCCTGCCGTCAAGCGTTGTGCGATTGCTGTGGGTTTCGTACTCCCATTCGCCGGCGGCATCGGGCATGAAGCGTACTTTGTACTGGCCATTGCCGTCGTAAAAGCCGTCCACCGTCATCTGGCGCAGGCCCTGGCGGAAGGTGGCTGAAATTTCCACCTCGGTGAAGGGATTGCCGTCGCGCGGCCCGCTCAGCGAAACTTCCTTGCTGCCCCAGCGCTCGATCGGGCCAGCATCCTGCGCCTGCGCCCCCCCAGCCGCGAACACGGCCGCCGCCAGCAGCACAAGCATCTTCTTCATGCGTTCAGCTCCGTGTTGATGGTTTTCCCGGCTATCCGCACATTGGCAAGCCTGACGCGCCTGGCGTTGAAAACGAACCAGGGATCGGCGGTATTGCGCGGCGTGCCGAAATCGGCATCGGTGATGGAGATATCGCGCAGCGGCAGCACGGGCGTGCCGGGCGGCCCGTTATAGCTGCCCGGCACAGGGCCCAGCACCACCATGACCTGGCTGCAGGAGAAGGCCCCATCCGGGCCTTGCACGTTGCTGGCGCGGATGCCGCTGAGGTGGACGTCGGACACCCTGGGCGGCCGGCTGCGCACGATATCGTCCGCAGGAGCGTAGTCGCAGTCGATTGTCAGCACCGCGCCGCCGCCGGTCGACGGCAGCTTGCCGCCCAGGCTGTTGCCCGGCAGGGGCTTGTAGGGCCGTGGCGTGGTCTGCACGCCATTTGGCAGCGTGATGTTGCGCACGTGAAGGTGGCGCAAGTACCCGCCGCGGTTCATATTGGTCTTCAGGCGGATCGCGGTCCACAGCGGGTCGCTGGCCCAGTGCGCGTTGCGGAACTCGATGTTCTGCGCATAGATATGCTCGATGCCGGCCGACATTTCGCTGCCCAGCGTGATGCCGCCATGGCCGCTGTTCATCACGCAATCCTGGATCAGCATATTGCGCGTCGGGCCGTATTGGGTGTCGCGGTTCTTGCCGGATTTGATGGCGATGCAGTCGTCGCCGGTATTGAATTCGCAACCCTCGACCAGCACCGTGTCGCAGGCCTCCGGGTCGATGCCGTCGGAGTTGGGACCGATGCTGTCCATGCGCACGCGCTTGATGTGCACGTTGCGCGAGTTGAGCGGATGGTGGATCCACATCGGCGTGTTGACGACCATATAACCTTGCATCAGCACATTGGTGCAGTCGACGAACTGGATCATCGAAGGACGCAGGAAATGGCCAAGGCCGAATACCCGCTTTTCCGGCGCAACGCCGGCTTCGGAAAGTGCCGGTAACAGGCTTGCGTCTGCGCGCCAGCCCTCGCCCGGTCCCTGTATCCTGGCCCGCGCCTCGGCATCGAGCTGGGGCGCCACTTGCGCCAGCGAAGACGGATTGGCAGGGTTCGGGATGGCCTGGTGCACGGCGCCGGGCAAGGCGCCTTTCGGATTCATGCCCCACCAGCAGTTGCCGCCGCCGTCTTCGAAAGGGACGCCGGCCTGGCCGTTCAGGATGCTGCTCCAGTCTTCGCCGGTGAGGGCGATGTTCTGCTGGCCGCGCGCATAGACCATGGGACTGAAGTTAAGGCAATCGTTGCCTTGCCAGCGCGTAAGCACCAGCTTGCCGTTGCTGCCGCAGTCAAAGTCGCCATCGCGCGCATAGTCGGCAGGGTTGGCGCTGAACAGGATATGCGCGCCGGCCTGCAGGTGGACGTGGACGTTCGACAGCAGCGTCATCGGGCCTTTCAGGTACCAGTTCCCCGCCGGGATGACGACACGGCCGCCGCCCGCCTTGTGCGCGGCTGCGATGGCCGCCCTGAAGGCAGGGTGGCTGTCATGCGATCCCGGCGCCTGCGTCTCCAGTTCGCCCTTGGCGCGGATCGTGGGATAGCCGTGTACCTTCGCCAGTTCGCAGGGCCTGGCGCCAAAGTCGGTCACCAGGAAGTCGCGCCGGGGAAAGCGGAGCGGCACGGCAAAACGGCGCCGGATATCCTGCGCCCGCGACCACGGATCGGACGCCGCAACGGCCGGCGCGGCGCTGGCAAGGCCGAGGGCGCCAGCGGCGGCAGCGCCTTGCAACAGCCTGCGGCGGCGCGCTGAATGCTGGACAATTTTACTCATGGCTGAGGGTTCCATCCTTTCCCGTTTGCGTATTGTGCGAAGACCTTGGCGCGGCTGTCATAACGGGCGGCGTCGGCGGGCGCCAGCACGCGCACTGCTGCGCGCTGCGAAAGGTCCAGCGGCCTGCCCGCCAGGTCGGTGCTGCCGCCCTCTTCCCATCCCTTGCCGGCGCGCGGCTTGCCATACCAGCCTGCGGCATTGACGTGCGGCCCGACGCTGCAATTGATAAAGCGCACATTGTCCCAGGCTGTGGCCACGCCCGGCCGCGCCAGGAAGGTTGCAGCGGGCGGCACATCGTTGCCGGCCGGCCCGGGACCATGCGTCAGGCGGCTGTTCAGGAAGACGAAGCCGGGATCGTCTTCTGCCACGGTGCGCGCTTGCACCAGGTAGCCGCCGCTCGAGGGGTTGGCGCTGTCGCCTACCGAGCGGATCTCTGATTCTTCGAACAGGGCGGCACGGTTATAGCCCCAAACAAAGTCCACATTGCCCGCCACCAGGCTGCGGTAGAACCAGGCGTAGCCCTTGACCTGGATCGTATCCTGCTCGCTGAGGAAATCGGCCTCGTTGGCGACCAGGCGCCCTTCGCTGTTGAAGTTGAGCGCTTCCGCCTGTGCCCCAATAGTCTTGCTGCGCCATGTCGTGTTGACCAATGTCAGCCTGTCGAGGCGCAGCAGGTCCGCATCTTCGACCAGGAACACGGAACGGCCGCCGCCAGCCCCGGGTGCCAGCGGCAACTGGCCGTTGCCGCTGCCAGGATTGACGCCGTCGCTGTTCTCGCCGGCGATGATGGCGTCATGGCGGCTGTCACCACGCAACGTGACATTGTCCTTGCCGCGCAGGTAAAGCAAGCCGTCGTGCTTGCCGTTGGCGAGGCTGATGGTAACCGGAGTCGCGCGCGGGATGTTCTGCATTGCGTGGTCCAGCGCGCCCTGCACGGTACGGAAGTCGGCCTTGCCTGCCGGCGCCACGCGCAGCGCCGTGTCTTGCGGCGCGCGGTCGCGGGTGCGGAAGGTCCAGCCGGCCGGTTTCGCGATGCCTTCGAACGGGACCTTGGCCAGGGCGGCGCCTGTGAACACCTTGCCGTCCACCAGCACGTAGTAGTCGGTGCCGTATGCCAGCTTGCCGTCATGTGGACGGATCGTGGCAGTAGCGCCATCGAGCGTGATCGCCTTGTAGCGGACGACGCGCTTGACTCCGTCCCGGCTGGCGCCGATTTCGTCCAGCTCCAGGCCGGGGCGGATGACGTCGACCGTCACATTGTCTTTGGCGCGGACGATGCGAACCGAACCGCTGTCGCCGAGAGCCGGCGCCTGGTCGAAACGAAGCTGCAGCCGCGTGTCCACCGGGACGTCGCGCTCCCCCGCCACCGGCGACACGCTGCCGGTTGCCAGTGCGCCGCTGCGCGAAGAGGCTGCAAACGCCGCCCCCACGCGGACCGCCAGCGTCGCAGCCACGTTCGGATCTTCCGCACTGGCGAGCGTGACTGCCGCAAAGCCGGCGCGGCGGGGCGCCAGCACGAGCTCATCGCCGTCCACGCTGGCGTCAAGCACCGAGGCATCGCTCGAGCTGGCAGCAAAGCGCAGGGCACGAAGGCCGCCGCGGCTCGCGGCGCGCACCGTAAAGCGCTGGGCCGGATCGCCGGCCTGCAAGGCAAGCTGCTTGTGCTGGTGGGCCAGGCCGATGCTGGTCGGCGGCTGCGCCATGCTCCCCGCACGCAAGCCATCAATCTCGAACTGGCCGCCTTGCGCCAGCACCCCGATGCGCGGCGGCAGCGAATTGGCTTCGTCGACACCGATCAGGCGCGTGCCGTTCAGGTAGGCAGTAAGGGCCGCGCCGTCGACGTCGAGGCGGATCGTGTAGAACGCCTCGCCAGCATCCGGCTCGATGCGCACCTGCTTCAGGAATTTCGGCTGGCCGTCGATCATGCGCAGAATATTGACCGCCATCGTGCCGCCCGGCGCGGCTTCCAGGCCGAAGCCAAGCCAGTTGCGGTCGTCGGCGTAGCGCACAATGACGTAGCCGCTGCGGTTCGCATCGGTCGCCGCCGATCCCGGCGCAGGCCTCAGGCGCGCCTCGACATAGTAGGAAGCGCCGGCCGCCGCCGCGGTTTCCGCAGCCGGCACCAGCGCCACCGCAGCCGTCGGCGCGGCAGGAGGGACCAGCCACGGTTCGCCGCGGCACCACGCCGCTCCCCCTGCGCAAGCCGCCCCTTCGCCAACGCGCACCAGCCGCACAGCCATGTAGGGCCGTCCCGGAAGTGCAATGCTGCGCCCGTCCTTGTCGGCGAAGTTGTACGCATCGCGCTTGCGCATTTCAAACACTCCCGGCACCGGCGTGACGGTCATGTTCCAGGTATCGATCACCTCCGCCCGCAATGTCGTTCCTTCGGCAAGTCCCTTGTTGTGCAGGACAACCGGCCAGGAAACCGGCGCCTCTCGGCCAAAATAGCCAAGGTAGTACTGGCCCTGCCGCCCCGCGAACGGGAAGCCCTGCCATTTGTCGATCGGCTCCAGGCCCTGCGCCGGGCTCTCCGCCAGGATCTTGCGGAAAAACTCCAGCCGCGCCGGGCTCTGGCCGTGCAGCACGCCGCCCTTGGCCCACCACACCACCTCGTCAGGCGAAGTGTAGGTTTCGCTGTGGCCGACGTAAGTACCGGCAATCGCCCCTTCCCAGAAGCGCAGCACCATTTCCTGCGGCGTCAGGTTGCCCCAGCGCTGAGGGAAGTTGCCCTCGTATTTGACTTCGTCGTACACCACCGGCTTGTTGTAGACATCGCGCAACAGCACCGCACGCTCGAAATCCGTGGCCAGCGAACCGCTTTGCACGCTGACATGCGTCACCCAGGGCTTGTTATGGTTGTAGAACTCAAATGCATTGTGGATCGAGCGCAGGTGCTGGTAGGGATCGCTCGCCTGCACGAGCTGGAAGTAGCGGTCCCAGTCCGCCATCGACTTCGACTTGATGAAATCGAACTCGTTGGCCATCGACCACCACACGTTGCGGTAGGCCGCCAGGCGCGCCACGATGTAGCGCAGGTAGCGCTCATTGGCCTCCTGCGCCATGGCGTCGAAGCCCCAATGCCCCTTGTCATAAGGATGGAACAGGATGATGTCCGCTTCGATCCCGAGATCGCGCAACTGTCCGACGCGCTGCTCGAAATTGCGGAAGAAGGCCGGATTGAAGCGGCTGAAATCCCACTGCGAGGGCGCCTTCCCCTCGAAAGGATACAGTGGCGGCTCGTTCCGGTTGAATTCATAGCGCTTGGGGAAAACGCCCATGCGCAGCTTGTTGAACGGCGCAGTAGCCAGCGTGCGCAAGGTCTGTTCCTGCAAGGCGGCCGGCTGGTTGGTCCAGGAATAGGATGTGGTGCCGACCTGCCAGAACGGGGTTCCATCGGCATAGACGAAATGCCAGGTGTTGTGCACGCGCACCGGCCCGCGGTTGCCCGGCTTCGGCGCCACCACCTGGATCTTGCCCGTCTTGCCGGACAAGGCGTCCCGGTTGCTGCGCGTTTCATACTGCCAGGTGCCGACGCTGTCCGGCATGAAGCGGACCTTGTAACTGCCGTCGCCATCGTAAAAACCTGCCACGGGGACGCTGCGTCCCCCTTGCCTGAACGTGGCCGCCAGTTGCACGTCCAGGAAAGGGTTGCCGTCGCGGGGTCCGGCCAGCTCGATCTCGGCCGTGCCCCATTGTTCCACGGGATCGGCTTGCGCCGCTGCGGACAGCAGCAGGACGCAGGCCAGCAGCAGGCAACGCAGCAGCATGTTAGAACTTGAACTCCACCGAGAAGCGATACACACGGCCCAGCATATCAGCCATCGAGGTCACATACCCGCCGCTATAGGTGCTGTTGGAAGTCAGTGGCGGCCATTCCTCGGTCAGGTTGTTGACGCCGAAACTGAGGGTCGTGTGCTTGAAGCCGGTGTAGTTCACGTTCAGGTTGTACTGCTTGTAGGCCTCCACTTCGGTCAGGGTGGAACCGGCGCGCGGGGTGACGTCGGTCACGCTCGAGTTATAGCGCTGCGACAGCGTGGTGGCCCAGGCGCCGTTGGTGTAGGTAACGGAGGCGGTGTGCTTCCAGCGCGGGTTGATCTGCGGCAGGCCGGCCAGGCCGGCGTTCGGCCCCGAGCCGCCGAAGCGGCCATCGTTGGTGATGATGCCCACGTTGCTCAGCCAAGCACCGTTTTTCTCGGACTGGAACTCATACTTGTCCATATAAGTGCCGTCCAGTTTCGCGTCGAAGGTGCCGAAGCTGGTTTTCGGGAAGCGGTAGCTGGCCGACAGGTCCAGGCCGCGGATGCGGGTCTGGCCGCGGTTGGCCTGGCTCGCCACGATGTGGTCGATGGTGCCGTCCGCATTACGCACGAAATTCACGTCGTACTTGGCTGGATTCTGCTGGATCTCGGCGATGGTCACCGCGCCCAGCACGTCGCGCAGCTTCAGGCCCCAGTAGTCGACGGTGATCGACAGGTCTTTCACCGGCTCCAGCGCGAAGCCGAGGGAGAAGCCGCGCGATTTTTCCGGTTTCAGGAAATCGTTGTTCGGCGACTTGGTCCAGTAGTTGGTGGCGACGTTACACACCTGATCATAGGTGTAGCCGGCCTTTGGCGTGCCGGTACCTGCCACCAGCGGCTGGGAGCTTGGGCACAGGACCGGATCGTCCATCACTTGGTTGCGCACTTCCGGCGTCGGGTTCTGGATGTCGATGATCGACGGCGCGCGGAAGCCGGTATTCACGTTACCGCGCAGCACCAGCTGCTGGAACGGCTGCCAGCGTGCGGCCAGCTTGGGGTTGACGGTGGTTTGCTTCAGGTCGTAGTAACGGTCGGCGCGCACCGCTGCATTCAGCAGGAACTTGTCGGTAATCGGCGCATCGGCTTCCATCAGCAGCGAAGCGATGGTACGGTGGATCTTCTTGGCGACGCCTTGCGGGGTCTCGCCCACCAGGTCCGATTGCACCACGTTGCCTGCCGCATCGATGTTATAACTGCCGTCGGCTTTCTTCAGCACGTAGTCCAGCGGCGCATTGAAAGTCTGCGCGCCGTCGCGGCGCAACTCGCCCGAAACGGCCAGGGTCAGCGGGCCGCCCTTCAGGTCCCACACGCCCTTGGACAGGGTCACGTCGACACTCTGGTTGAAGGCCTTGTTAAGGCGATAGGTATAGTCGTCCGCCTGGATGCTTTGCAAGTAAGCCAGGCCGGCCGCGTCCTGCAGGCCGAACGGGTTCAGGGTGCCGTTATTGAACCCTTCCTGCGCCTTGGTGTACGAGATATAGCCTGCGCCGGCACGCGTGTCGCGCTTCGACTCGCCGTAATTCAGGCCGGCGCGGTAGTCCCAACCCAGCACCTCGCCTTCGGCAGTCAGCACGATGCGGTCGTTGGTCTGTTCGTCATTGCGGTATGCCGGGCCAAGTTCTGCAGGACCCCACTGGAAGTAGATGGTCCGGTTGTTCATGTTCAGGTTACTGACCGTGCCCGGCGTCTTGGCCGGGTCGATGAACATGGTCGGCGCGTTGCTGCCGGTATTGCTGCCCACCACCTGAATGGCCGGCGTGATGCCCTTGCCCGGATAGTATTTGCTGGAAGCCGGCAGCGAGTAAGTGGTGAACGGGTTGGTCGATCCCGGCGCCTGCATGCCGCGGTATTTCTGGACCGTGAATTCGGAGTGCAGGATATCCAGGTCCACCTTGTGGCCGCCCGGCAGGTTCATGCTGGCGCGGCCGCTGATGTTGGTGATCTCGCTGCCGTCGGTCACCGCATTCCAGTACAGCGGATTACGGGCGCAGCCCGGCGCATACACTGGCGGCGTGGCGGTGCTGTTGTTGCCCAGGGTCGGCGTGGCGTATGGCGAAAGGCAGCCGGTGGCGAAGGTCGGGTTGTAGTTCGAGTTGGCGTTGCGCGCAAAGCCGAAGTTGGCGGCCGGGGTCGCGTTGCGGGCGTCCGGCGTGATGCCCAGGCCCAGCGTGCGCAGGATGGCAGGGTCATGCTGCTCCGGGCGGTCGCTCTGGAACAGCGCATCCTTCTTCTGGTGGTCGATCGCAATATAGGCGTTCCAGCCGTCGCGCGACAGGTTGCCGGCGCCCAGGATCATGCCGAAGCTCTTCGTATCGGCGCCGCCCTTTTCCGTCGGCGCGTATTCAGCCTTGACCGAAGCGCCTTCGAAGCCGCGCTTGGTGATGAAGTTCTGCACGCCGCCGATGGCATCCGCGCCGTAGATCGAAGCAGCGCCGCCGTTCAGGGTCTCCACGCGGTCCAGCGCCATGCGCGGCATCACGTTGACCGAGACATACTGGTCCTGCAAAGGCTCGTTGGCCAGGCGGCGGCCGTTCAGCAGCGTCAGGGTACGCATCGGTCCCAGGCCGCGCAGGTTGATGACCGGACCGGCCGCGCCGCTATTGGTGCCCAGCGACAGCGACTGCGGCATTTCCAGCACCAGGTCTTTCAACTCGGTGTTGCCGCGCGCCTGCAGTTCGCTGGACTTGATGGTGACCAGCGGGGTGGCGCCCTCATTGGCGACACGGCGGATCAGGGAGCCGGTCACCACCACCGAAGCCACCGGCTCTTCTGCCGGAGCCGCGGCCTGTGCGGCTGCCTGGTTCGCCATCTGAAGAACGGCCGCTGCGACTGCTGCTGCCAGTACGGCGCGTTTGGTTTGAGGGCCTGCAACGTAATTCATGAGTCTCCTCCAGTTGTATGATCAAATTGGTTTGATCGATTTTCGATTTTGGTATAACCACAGACTAAAGTGGTTAGGCCAATTTCACAAGAAGAAATTGCAAGCTTGTGCAAAAAAGCCACTATTGGCCAGTCCAGATTGTTGTTTTGGCCTGACCACATTAAAATTGCGCACATGGAGACCAGGCTATATAAACAAGTGGCGGACAAGATCCAGGCGATGATTGCCATCGAGGGATATGGGAGCGGCGACCGCCTGCCGTCGGAGCGCGAACTTTCGGCCAAGCTGGAAGTGAGCCGGGCGTCCCTGCGCGAAGGACTGATTGCGCTGGAGCTGGGCGGGGTGATCGAGGTGCGCAGCAATTCCGGCGTCTATCTATGCGACCGTCCGGGGCACGCGCCTGCCTTGCCGGAAGCGGGCCCGGGGCCGTTCGAGGTGCTGTCGGCGCGGCGCGTGATCGAGGCGGAGATTGCCGCCATCGCCGCGCAAATGGCCACCGACCGCGCGATCGACGCCATCCTCGTCGCGGTGGAAGCCATGGAGCGAGACCACGACGACGTGGCCACCAATGAACAGGCCGACCGCAACTTCCACATGGCGATTGCCAATGCCACCGGCAACAGCGCGCTGGTGGGGGTGATGAACCACCTGTGGGACCAGCGCGGCCACCTGTGGCACAAGCTCAAGGAACACTTCCAGACCGAAGAACTGCGCAAGGAAACCCTGGGCGATCATCGCGCCATCCTGCAGGCCATCGCCAGCCACGACCCGGCCGCCGCCCGCAAGGCCATGCGGGTGCACCTTGGCCGCGTGACACGCACCTTCTCTGCTTAGGAGACCTGATTTGAACGCACCACGACAACTACGCCGCCGCAAACTGCTGCAAGCCGGCGCCGCTGCCCTGCTCGCACAGCAATGGCTGCCCGCGCTGGCAGCCTCCCCGTCCAGCCGTGCCAATGCCTGGCGCCGCGCCGACGCCATCGCCGCTGCACTGCGCGCTCCCGTCAGTTTCCGCAACGAGGATTTCCTGGTCACGGATTTTGGCGCCAGGCCGTGCGCTACCAAGACGGTCAAGGCCTGGGTTACCCACGACGACCAGGAGCTGGTCCCGACCCAGGCCGACGACGCCCATGACTGCTACGCCGGCTTCAAGGCGGCCATCGACGCCTGCGTTGCCGCCGGCGGCGGACGCGTGGTCATTCCCAAAGGGTACTGGTACTGCGCCGGCCCGCTGCTGCTGCGCTCCAACGTCCACGTCCACCTGCAAGCCGGAGCCCACATCCTGTTCTCGCAGTACCCCGACGATTACGCCCGCCACGGCGACTTCGACTGCGGCGCAAACGGCAAGCTGGTGCTCTCGCGCTGGCAAAGCAACGATTGCCTGAACTATTCGCCCATGGTGTACGCCGTCAACGCCAGGAATATCGCGCTGACCGGCGAAGACTGGACGTCGAAACTGGACGGCCAGGGCGGCGTCGCCTTCAACGAAGCCGGCGACTGCTGGTGGTCCTGGAAGGGGCGCAACCGCACCATGAACGCCATCTCGCAGACCACGGCGCCCGGCTACAAGGAAGGCCAGCCGACGCAAGTGGTCGCCAACCCGCTCAACAAGCCGCTGGCGGAAGTCGCCCCGGGCCTGAACGCCGCCCAGCGCCAGCTGATCGAAGGCGAAGGCGACAAATGGCGCAGCGACGAGCGCTACCTGCCTGCCTTGTCCGAAGCAGGCGTGCCGGTTGAACAGCGCGTGTTCGGCAAAGGCCACTACCTGCGCCCGCCGATGATCCACTTCATCAACTGCAGCAACGTCCTGCTGCAGGGCTACCATGTGCAGAATACCCCGTTCTGGCAGCACCACCCGGTCAACTGCCGCAATCTCGTGATCCGCAAGGTCCACGCCGAAAGCCGCGGCCCGAACAGCGACGGCTTCGACCCGGAAGCCTGCGACCATGTGCTGGTGGAGGACTGCGTCTTCGATTCCGGCGACGACTGCATTGCCATCAAGGCCGGCAAGAACCGCGACATCCAGTACGGCCCGACGCGCAATATCGTGATCCAGGGCTGCACCATGCACAGCGGCCACGGCGCCGTGACCCTGGGCTCCGAAATGGCCGGCGGCATCGAGCACGTCTACGCCCGCGACCTGGTATTCGAGAACGTGCATTGGGCAACCGATCCGCTGAATATCGCCATCCGGCTAAAGACCAATATGAACCGCGGCGGCTACCTGCGCCACTTCTACGTGAAGAATGTGAAGATCCCGAATGGCGTTCAACTCAGCCCTTCGCACTACGCCCTGCTGCCCGGGTCGCCGATCGACACCAAGGGACTGGCCACCGCCGCCGGCGCCGTCGTTTCCTTCGACTGCGACTACCAGCCCGGCGCCGACAGCGTTCGCATCCGGCCGCCCGAGGTCTCCGATGTACACATCGAGAACATCACCGTCGGCAATGTGACCAAAGGCGGCACCTGCGGCTCCTGCTACCAGGCCATTGCCATCCTCGGCCCCGTCGCCAGCGATTACAACGGCCCGCAGCCCGCCCCCCCTGTGCTTCCGGTACGCCGGGTCACCATCAGCAACTGCGACTTCGGCAACCCGGTCAATGCCGCACAGCCGGTCTGGTTGTATAACGTGGCCGGCCTCGCGCTGGAAAATGTCAGGATCGGCGGCAAGGTCCTTAAGGCTACCCTAAGCGCCTGATTGGACAAGCAGCGCGATCGCCAGTATGCTGTCGCGAATGATGATGGACAGCATACTGGCGCGCATCCAGGCCACGGCCCCGTCGCGCGATACGTCCCTGCTGCAGGAACTGGTCGGCACTGTACGTCCCCGCCATGCAAATGACCTGCAGCAGGCTACCAACCGCCTGCGCGCGCTGGCGCACCTGCTTGCCACGCGGCCCGAGTGGGCGCAAGCCCTGCGCGAATACCTGGCCGAAGTCATCGGACAGCGCAAGCTGGTGCACCTGCTCACCGATACCGGCGTGTTGCAGAACCAGGGCTTCTTCGGCGAGCTATGGCGCCGCCTGAATCACAAATGGCTGCCGCCGACCGTCAACGACGCTTACCTGAAAGACGTCTTCGGCCAGATCTTCAATCGCCAGGATGACTACAAGTGGGTGAACGGGGTCGAACCCACTGTCTGGCTGGACTTGCTCAATACGCTCCAGTTGCCGCAGCATGGCTGGCTGCAGGGACAGGCGCTGGGTGAACTGCTGGAAGCCATCCAGGTGCTCTCCTACCGCATCAGCGCCATCGGCCTGGAGCCTGAACTGGTGCGCGTCCATCCGGACATCGAACGCTTCGAATCGCCCTTCCTGCGCCAGAATGCCGAAGTGGTGCAGCTGACCGAAGCCTGGCGCGCCCGCCTGGTCGACGCCCAGGCCGCCGTGCCGGATGCGCGCCACCTCGACGTGCTTCTCAGCCAGTGCGAAGAAATCATCGGCCGTGCGCGCAAGGCGGCATCAGTGCAAGGGGTGTCGGTCAGCCTGACCCGCCTGTTCCTGCGCCTGACGCAAAGCATCGGCCGCCTGCGCATCCTGCTGGACCTGCTGGAAGCGCCGTCCTTGCAGGAAGCCCTGCCCAGCGCGCTCGGCCTGTTCCAGCAACTGGTGGAAGCCGACAATCGAAAACTGAGCCTGACCGACCTGTTCCAGACCAATACCGAGTTGCTGGCCTTGCAGGTAACGGAGCACGCCGGGCGTTCGGGCGAACATTATGTCGCCAGCACGCGCGCCGAATGGCTGTCCATGATGCGCTCCGCCGCCGGCGCGGGATTCATCGTCGGTTTCATGGCGACGCTCAAGATATTGATGGCCCGCCTGCTGCTTGCCCCGATCGGCTATGCTGCGCTGTATAGCCTGAACTACTCGCTCGGCTTCATGCTGATCCACGTGCTGCACTTCACGGTGGCCACCAAGCAGCCGGCAATGACGGCGGCGCGCATCGCCGCGGCCATCGACGAAGGCCAGAAGAAGCTCGATGAACTGGCCGAGCTGGTGGTCAGGGTGCTGCGCTCGCAATTCGTGGCGATCGTCGGCAATGTGGCGCTTGCCATGCCCACCGCCTTCGCCATCGCCGTGGGATGGCAGGCGGCGTTCGGCCAGCACCTGGCCGGCGCGGAAAAGGCCCAGCACCTGCTGCACGATATCGACCCGCTGCATAGCCTGGCCTTGCCGCATGCGGCCATCGCCGGCGTGTGCCTGTTCCTGGCCGGACTGATCTCGGGCTACTACGACAACAAGGCGGCTTATAACGATATCGCCGTGCGCCTGCGGCAGCTGCACTGGTTGCGCTGGCTGCTGGGCGAAAAGCGGCTGGGGCGCGTAACCGATTACATCGGCCGCAACCTTGGCGCACTTGCAGGTAATTTCTTCTTCGGCATCATGCTCGGCACGATCGGCACCATCGGATACGTCCTGGGCCTGCCGATCGACATCCGCCATGTGACCTTTTCGAGCGCCAATTTCGCTTTCGCACTGGTTGGGCTGGACTATCAGCTCAGCACCGAGCAATGGCTGCTGTCGTTGTCGGGCATTGCGCTGATCGCGCTGACCAACCTGGCAGTCAGCTTCTCGCTGGCCCTGATGGTGGCGCTGCGTTCGCGCCGCGTCAGTTTCGGCCGCGGCCGGGCCCTGGCCGGCATGGTATGGCAGCGCTTCCGCCAGGCACCGCGCAGCTTTTTCCTACCGCCGCCCGAGACGCCCTGAAGCTATTCGTGAATCAGCTCTCCGCTTCCGTTGATGGCTTCACGCACACGGCTACAGGCAATCCTGACCGAGGGCCGGGTGCGGGCGGCAAAACTTGATGTGAAGCCTTGCCGCGTGCTACAGTGCAGCACTACGCTCCGGCATGCCCGATCCCGCCTGCCGCCGCCCTGATATCCGCTGCACCCCACTCTTGTGCGCTAGCTTCACCATGAAACTGCATGCGCACGCCCACCTCTTCCCTTATCCTGAATGCCCACTGCATTGATTTCGTCTACGGCGGTGTATATGCCTGGGCCTATCTTGCCATGGCTGGGGTAGCCGATCCCGAGATCATTGCCATTTTGCGCACACCCTTCGACCGCTGGGGCGATGCCCATCCCAGTATTGCCGACGTTGCCCAGCGGGCGATGCGCACAGTGGGAATCCAGCGCCCAGTCGAGGCCTACGACTGTACAATGCCATGACCAGCTGACAACTTGCCCATCCGAAGGAAGATGCAACTTGGCTCAAATTCGGCAACCAAGAAGGCCCACCATTCGCCGCATGCTGTTCGCACTCGTGCTGGCATGCGCCCTCCCCGCGACCTTGGGCTTCGGCCTGCTGATCCAGCACTTTTATACGCGCGAACGGGCCCAGGTCGAGCGCGATTCCCTGTTCGTCGTGCGCTCGATGATGCAGGCGGTCGACCGCGATCTCGACCTCGGCATCATTGCGGCCAGGGCGCTGGCCATGTCGGCGGAACTCGACCAGGGCGACCTGGCCGGCTTCCACCGCAAAGCAGTCAATATCGTCAATGCCGGCTTTCCCGGTTCGAACATCGTGCTCAGCACGCGCGACTCGGTCCAGCTCCTTAACACGCTGCGCCCCTTTGGCCAGCAGATTCCCGACCCAGGCAGCCGCGAACGTATCCAGCGCGTGTTCGAAACGGGGCAAGTCGTGGTGTCGGACGTCTTTATTGGCGGCGTTACCGGCAAGCCGCTCGTTGCGGTCCACGTGCCGGTCATACGGGGCGGCCAGGTCGTCTATTGCCTTTCAGTTGGCTACCAGCCCGGCAACCTGGGGCGCGTCCTTGCTTCCGCAACCCTGCCCAGGGATCGGGTGCTTGCCATTTTCGACCGTAAAGGCGTGATCATTGCGCGCACCCACGAACCGGAACGCTTTGTCGGCAAGCCCGGCTCGGACGCCGTGGTCAAGCGGCTGGGCGAGACCGATGAAGCCGTGTTCGAGTCCACGACGCTGGAAGGCATCCCGGTGTACACGATTTTCACACGGTCCAGCCGCAGCGGCTGGGCCGTCGCTGTCGGCGTGCCGCGCGCCACCATCTTGCAGGAGCTGCTCGCCTCCGTCACCTGGCTTACCTGGATCGTGCTGGCGCTCCTGCTGGCGGGCTTCGGGCTGGCCTGGTTCATCAGCGGCAAGATCCGACAGCTTGAAAGCCTGATCCACGAACGCACCGACCAGCTCGAAGATGCCAACGTGCGCATCAGCACTGTTGTCGACAGCGTCGGGGAAGGCATCATCACCATCGACGAGCAAGGCCGCATCGAAACCTTCAATCGCGCGGCCAGCGAAATCTTCGGCTACTCAGCGCAAGAAGTCGTCGGCGCCGGCATCCAGATGCTGATGCCGGAGTCGATACGCGCCGCGCACCAGCACGGCATGCGCCGATTCCTGTCGGGCGGCGAGCCGCACGTAATCGGCAAAGGCGCCGTCGAACTGCCCGCATTGCGCAAGGATGGCACCCTGTTCACCGTGGAACTGAGCATCAGCGCCATCCGCGACGAGGGCAAATACCGTTTCGTCGGCGTCCTGCGCGATGTGACGGAGCTGAAGAAGTCGCAGGAAGCCTTGCGCGAAGCGGTCAACGAAGCGCAGGCAGCCAATGCGGCCAAGAGCTCTTTCCTCGCCAACATGAGCCACGAATTGCGCACGCCGATGAATGCCGTGCTGGGGATGGCGCACCTGATGACCACCACCCCGTTGTCGCTGGAGCAGCGGCGCTACCTGACGATGCTGCGCACCTCGGGGCAGTCCCTGCTGGCTCTGCTGAACGACATCCTCGATTTCTCCAAGATCGAAGCTGGCAAGGTCCAGTTCAACACGATCCGCTTCGAACTTGACGCGGTACTGCACGCGGTATCCACCATCATGAGCGTGAATGCCGGCGAAAAGGAGCTGGAGCTGGTCATCGGCGTCGAGCCGGATGTTCCGCGCATGCTGCTCGGCGATCCCCTGCGCCTGCAGCAGGTGCTGGTCAATCTCACCAGCAATGCCATCAAATTCACGGCAAGGGGTGAAGTCAGCCTGAAGGTCGAATGCGCGGAGTGCGATCAACAGCGCTCCGTCATGCGCTTTATCGTATGCGATACCGGCATCGGCATCTCGGCGGAACAGACGGCCAACCTGTTTGCGCCCTTTGCCCAGGCTGACGAATCCGTCACCCGCAAATTTGGTGGTACCGGGCTTGGGCTGGTAATCTGCCAGCGCCTGGTCGAACTGCAAGGTGGCAGCATAGCGCTTGAAAGCCGGCCTGGCGAAGGCAGCACCTTCACCGTCACCCTGCCCTTCGGCGCCGTGCCGGCTGGCCAGCAGCAAGCGCCAAGCGGCGCGGGGGCACGGCCGCTGCGCGTGCTGGTGCTGGACGACCACTTCACCAGCCGCGTCTACCTGTCCAAGACGCTGCAAGCCTGGGGCTGGGGCGTCGACATTGCCTCGTCCGGGGCGGAGGCGGAAAAGATGCTCGCCCTCGCTGCCCAGCGCGCCCTGCCCTATGACGTAATACTCGCCGACTGGAGCGTGCCTGGCGACGACCGGCGCTATATCGATGGCCTGCGCGAGCCGCAAGGACCGAGGGTTCCCGTGATACTCATGGTAAGCGCCTACGAACGCAGCAAGATGCTGGAAGAGGATGCCGATCGCAAAGGCCTGCTCACCAAGCCGATAACCGCTTCCGCATTGTACGATACCGTGCACGAGGTGCTGGACAAGGGCGGCCTGCATGAGGTGCAGGCGGATGCAGCGCCGGCCTTGCGCATCAGCGGCCGCCTGCTGCTGGTGGAGGACAACGCGATGAACCAGCTTGTCGCAGTCGGCATCCTGGAGCGCGCCGGCGCTACCATCGATGTCGCCGGCAACGGCGAGGAAGCGGTGCGCATCCTGCGCGCCTCGCCCGAGGCCTACCGCCTGGTCCTGATGGATGTGCAGATGCCGGTCATGGACGGTTACACGGCGACCCGCATCATCCGCCAGAAACTGGGCCTGAAGCTGCCTATCGTGGCGATGACGGCAGGCGTCATGGAATCCGAACGCGCCGATTGCCTGGCGGCGGGAATGGACGACTTCATTCCCAAGCCCCTCGATATCGACGAGATGATGCAAACGCTGGAACGCTACCTGCCGCCTTAAACCCTCAGGATGCCGCGGAAGCCGCGCGCCGCGTAATACGACTCGGCGCCATTGTGGTACAGGAAGACGTGGCCGTAGCGCCGGTCGCAGAACAGGGCGCCGCCCTGCTTGCGGATGTCGGCCGGCGTCTGCACCCAGCTTGAACTCTTGCGGTCGAATTCACCCAGCGTTTGCAGGTGGCGGTACTCGGCCTCGGTCAGCAGCGTGATGCCGATCGCCTTGGCCGCTTCCAGCGCGCTGCCGGAAGGCTTGTTTTCCTTGCGGCCATCCAGTGCGGCCCGGTCGAAACACAGGCTGCGCCGCCCTGCCGGGCTTTCCGGCGAACAGTCGCAGAACACGACTTCACCCGTCGCGGCGTCCACGCCCACGACATCGGGCTCGCCGCCGGTACGTTCCATTTCCTCAAGTACGCGAAGCTTGCCTGGATGCGCATCCAGGCGTGCCTGCACTGCGCTCCATGCCAATTCCTGGTGGCGCTCCATGTTCTTGAGGAAGCGCTGCTCGAGGAGTTCGCTCAACTGATGGGATGTCTTCATCTTGAAACCTCGATCAAAGTCTCATATCAATCCTGCATGGCCCGCACCAGTTTCGTCATACCTGCGAAGCCTGTCCTTGGTCTAGCATTGTGCCACCAAAAATAGCGAAAGAGGATGATGAAGAAGATTGGTGCGCTGCTTGCCTTGCTCCTTGCAATCGCGACGCCTGCCAGAGCCGGAGAATTTGCCAAGGGAGCCGACATCGGCTGGCTCCAGCAAATGGAAGCCACCGGCTACAAGTTCCATGACGAGCAGGGCAAGCAGGAAGACGCCTTGCAGATCCTCAAGGACCACGGCATCAATACGGTGCGACTGCGCACCTGGGTCAATCCTTCGGACGACAGGACGAATGGCCACAACAGCAAGGACGAAACCGTGGCCATGGCCGTTCGCGCGCAGAAGATGGGCATGCGGGTGATGATCGACTTCCATTACAGCGATAGCTGGGCCGATCCGTCGAAGCAGAACAAGCCCGCTGCCTGGGCAGGCCACGACTTCCCGCACCTGCTGGAAGACGTCTACAGCTATACCTATGACGTCATGTCCGCCCTGCAGGCGGCTGGCGTCGCGCCGGAATGGGTGCAGGTTGGGAATGAAACGCCGGGAGGGATGATTTATCCCGAAGGCAGCACCAGGAACTGGCCGCAACTGGCGCAACTGATCAACAAGGGCTACGATGCCATCAAGGCAGTCAGCCCTGCATCCAAGGTGATCCTGCACCTGGACCGCGGCAATGACAGCAAGCGTTTCAGGACCTGGTTCGACAATGCAAGGGCCAACGGCGCACGCTACGACGTGATCGGCATGTCGTACTACCCCTACTGGTTGCCCGGCAAGCCGGATTATAAAAAGTCGATCGACGCCCTTGCCCGCAATATGAACGACATGGCCGCGCGCTACGGCAAAGAGGTCATGATCGTGGAGGTGGGCGGCGAAGACAAGCGCCCGCAAAACACTTATGAGATGCTGGTCGCCGTGCAGCGCAAGGTCAAGGCGGTGCCCAACCAGAAGGGCCTGGGCGTGGTCTACTGGGAAGCATTGGGCGCGCGCAGCTGGAGCAAATACCCGCTCAGCGCCTGGGGCGACGACGGCAGGCCGACCAGGGCGATGCAAGCCTTCCTGGCCGAAGAACGCTGACGCCCCGCCCGGCCTATCTGGAAAGCTGCTCCAGGTAGCGCTGTGCATCCAGTGCCGCCATGCAGCCTGTCCCCGCGCTCGTAATTGCTTGCCTGTAGATGTGATCCTGCACATCTCCCGCCGCAAACACGCCGTCGATCGAGGTCAGGGTTGCCATGCCGTCGAGGCCGGACTTCGTCCTGATGTAGCCGTCCCGCATCGCCAGCTGGCCTTCGAAGATGCTGGTATTGGGCTTGTGCCCGATGGCGATGAAGATGCCGTGCACCGCCAGCGCTTCCAGTTCACCGCTGGCGTCGCGCAGTACCGCGCCGCTTACTCCGGCATCGTCGCCCCGGACTTCGTGCAGCGTCGTGTCGAGTTTCAGGACAACCTTTCCCTCGGCAACCTTCGACATCAAGCGGTCGACCAGGATTGGTTCTGCGCGGAACCGGCTGCGCCGGTGGACCAGGGTCACGCGCGCCACAATATTCGACAGATAAAGCGCCTCCTCCACCGCGGTATTGCCGCCGCCCACTACCAGCACTTCGCGGCCACGGTAAAAGAAACCGTCGCAAGTGGCGCAGGCCGACACACCGCGTCCCATGAATGCCTGCTCCGAGGGGAGCCCCAGGTACTGGGCCGAGGCGCCGGTGGCGATGATTAAGGCATCGCAAGTGTACTCACCGGCATCGCCGGCCAGCCGGATCGGGCGCTCATCAAGGTGGGTGGTGTGGATATGGTCGAAAATGAAGCGGGTGCCGAAGCGCTCGGCATGGTCGCGGAAGCGATGCATCAAATCCGGCCCCTGCACGCCCAGCGGGTCGGCCGGCCAGTTTTCCACGTCGGTCGTGGTCATCAACTGGCCGCCCTGCTCGAGGCCAGTAATCAGGGTTGGCTGCAGATTGGCGCGGGCAGCGTAGACGGCGGCGGTGTAACCGGCAGGACCTGAACCGAGAATGAGCAGGCGGGAATGTTGTGGCATGTCGGGATCCTCAAATAATCACAATGCAGGTTAATACCGGCATGCCGCGAAAAAGTTCATTCCTTCCTGCTGTAGTGGGCAATAAACCGCCTGGGCTTAGAAAGCCTTCTTGCCAGGCATCAGCTCGTGCGGGTGGCGCCAGCCAGGCAAGTCGCTGATGCGCTGTTTCCACGCTTCGATGTGCGGGAATTCAGCCAGGTCGATCCCGGTCTCCTCCGGCATGTAGACATAGCCAATCAGCGACAGGTCCGCGATGGTCAGGCGGTCGCCAACCAGGAACTTGTTGGCGGCCAGGTGCTTGTCGACGATGCGATAAGCGCCGATCGCACGATCTCGCAGGAACTGGGTGACGGGCGTGTCGCCGGTCTTCTGCAGGCCGTACATGAAGCGCAAGGTCGCGTAATAGCTGGTGAACTTGTGGTTGTCGAACAGGATCCAGCGCCAGATTTCGCGCTTCTCTTCATCGGTGCGAGGACCGAATTTGCCGGTCACCTCGGCCAGGTAGTCGAGGATCACGCCGGACTGGCTGATCTTCAGCCCCTTGTGCTCGAGCACCGGAATCTCTCCCATTTCATTGAGATTGTCACGCCAGCCTTCCGTGCGCGTCTCGCCGCCGAAATAGTCCACTACCACAGGCTCCCAGTCCGCGTTGGCCAGCGCCAGGAAAAGGGCTGCCTTGTACGAGTTGCCGGAAGCAGCAAAGCAGTGCAATTTGAATTCCGCCATCTTGGTCCTCTTGAGTTGGGTGTCGTCAGGCGGATAATAGTAAAACAGATTGACGGCGGCTGCAGGGCGGCGTTCAGGGCACAGTCCACTAGTTCAGGTAGCTGCTGCGCGCCTTGCGCTCCTTGCGGAACAACCAGGGTTCGAGCGGCTCGCGTTCCGCCCATAAACCGACCCGGGAGCTGCGCGCTGCGGCCTGGATTGCCGGCAGCGAAGGATCATGGTTGTACTGGGGGTAGACCCAGGCCATGCCTTTGCGCACCTGCGCCACGTTGGCGTTGACGTCGCCGCAATGGACCACGGCCACGGTGCGTCCGTAACGATCCTGTTTCCCCGAGTCGAGCGTCGCGTCGCGGCCAAAGCAAAGGTCCGACAGCGACTGCTTCGAACGCGCGCCGAAAGACTGTTTCTTTTCCGGCGCATCGATATTCGCCAGGCGAACCTTGACCGGACGGCCTTTGCTCAGCACAGTCAGGGTGTCCCCATCGGAAACGCCGATGACCGTGTCTGCGTATGAATGAGTACAAATCAGTGCAAAGATCAGTGCAAGCTTCTTAATTTCCCTACTCCACTTGTTTAGACGGGCGCAATTGTAGCGTCATAGCGCGACTTCCGCAGCGAGCTTGAACGTGCGCTGCCCACTGCTTGTCACGCTTCGCAAGGAATCTTGGCGGCCGTCCTCGAAAATTTGCGTATTGCAGGTATCGGGCTTCAATGCATTGCTTGCCGTGGCGCGCAAGGTCAGCCCCGGTCGCAATTGCCAGGCGGCGTTCAAGTCCAGCCGGCGCTCTGTGCCTCGCCCGCTCCACTGCGAGACCGACAGATGCGCCAGGCCGCCCTTCTGCAGATTCCAGTTGAAGCCCGCCGTCTTTCCCGCTCCGAAGCGAAAATCGACACCCGCGATGACGGTAAGCGGCACTTGTTCGCCAAGTCGGTTGCCGGGCGACGCCACGGAATCCACCTTCGACCAATTGCGCGCGGCGCCTATTCGCGCCATCGTCCCCGCCGCCAAAGCCAGGCGCCCGTCAAACTCCAGGCCGCGGGCCACGGCGCCGCCAGTATTGCCCGGTGTCGCCACCCACTTGCCCTTGTCTTCGAAAAGAACTGAACCGATGACATTGGCAATGCTCCGATGATATGCAGCCACGCTGGCCATGCTGTCCTGGCCGAAATAGCGTTCGTAAGCGGCATCGAATCCCCATGCCAGCTCCGGACGCAATGCCGGGTTGCCCTGCACATCAGGATTTGCGGGGCCGTTGCCATTGTTGACCGTGAAACGGCGCGGCACCAGGTCGCGCGTATTGGGCGCCTTGTAGCTGCGTGCAAGGCCAAGCCGCAGGTGGTCGCGCGAGCCGGGCAGGCGCCAGAGCAAATGCGCCACCGGGCTCCACACGGCAGTGCTGCGGCTCACGTCCGCCAGGTCGCCTCCATTGGTCATCGTGCGCAGTCCTTCCCAGCGCAGGCCGATATATGCCTCAAGTCCGGGTGATACCGTCCATTCATCCTGCGCGTACACGGCAAAGCGCCGCACGCGGGCGGTGTAGCGCTGGTCAAGCTCGCCAAGCGGCTCGCCTGCCGCACTGGCGTCCTCCTGTCGCCGCCATTCCGAACGCCGCGCCAGCGAACCATCCCACCCTGCCGCCAGTACATGCCCGCTGCTGCCTCCAAGACGCAATTTTCCGCTGCTGCTGGCGGTGTCGTCCGACGCGCTGGAAATGACGCGGCGCAGCCAGACCGCATCGCCTGACGCGTCACTTCCGGTGAAAAGATAGTCGCTGTTGCGCCGGTTATGCGCCAGGCCAGCCTTCCAGTCGATGCGGTTTGCGTCCCCAAGACGATGGCTGGCCTCGATATCGCTGCGCGCGATGCCGGTGCGGGCATCGGCCCTGTATGCGCTCACCGGGAAATCGCTCGATGCGCCGAGCAGCGCAGTTTCCCCGCTACTGCCACGGTTGCGATTGCGGACATGGTCCAGCAGCCCCTGCCAGGCTACCTTCGTTCCGCCGTCGAATTTCCAGGACAGGCGCGGCGCCAGGCCTATGCGCTCCGTGTCCAAGAAATTCTCTTCGGCAGTCAGGCGCCGGGCCGACAGGGCGCTCTCGAAAATGCTGCTTGCCGCTACGCTCTTTCCGCGTGCGGCCTGTATCGCCACGTTGCCGGAATAATCCTCACCGGGACGCGACAGGTCGAACGACGCTTCCGGAGACCAGCCGGCGCCGGCGTCCTTGCCGGCCAGTGAGGCCAGCGACCGGGTCCGCCCAGTGCTTCGGCGCAAAACGATATTGATGCTGCCGGCAATGCCTTGGGTACTGCTGTCGGCAGTTGCACTGCGCAGGATCTCGATACGTTCGACGAGCTCGGGCACCAGGCTCTCCGGCGAAAATCCGGGCGGCGCCGGTTCGCCATTGAGCAAGAATTGCGTACGCCCGCCGCCCAGCCCCCGCAACTGCACCTGCCCTCCGCTTACCGTAACTCCGGGCTGGCGCCGCAAGGACTCGGACAAGGTGGAATCGCCGTAGCGTAACAGCTCATCGCGTGAAACGATAACCCGGCCAGCGCCATCATCGCGGCGTTGCTGCAAGGTGCTGGCCGCTTTGACCTCGACACTCACCATGTCGCTTGCGGCGCTGGCGCAAAGGGGAAACAGGAACAAGGAAAGCAATATTCGCATCGTAGAGACCCGGTTGTAAAAGAACGATGCGCATTGTTGGCGAAACCATGGGGAAGCCGATACGGAGTGTGACGAACACCCGGCCCATCGGGATGAACGTCCGAATGCGGCTGCTATACTGCCGCGCCATGGAACGACTACATTCAATGCCATCCTGGCTGCGCGCCTTGCTGGCCAACTTCGCGCTGTGGACGCTGGTCTGCGCGCTGGCCGGCATCACCACCTACGGTGACCGTATCGAAAGCGGCGACACCCGCAGCTACTGGCAGATGACCGCCGGCTGGTGGTTTGGCTACTCGGCGATGATGTTGCAAAGCTATATGCTGTACCTGGTCTACCGCCGCCATCCGGAATGGCTCGCCAGCATGCGCCGCGTCGGCTTTGGCTACCTTGCCTATCTCGCAGTAGGCTGGCCCACTGCAATGCTTGGACTGGCATTCCGCCGCTGCCTCAAATTCGACATCGCCCCGACCTTCGGAAACGCCTGGACCTACGTGGCCACGATGGACAAACTCGAGTGGTTTATCGAGTACGTGCTGCTGACGATGGCTTTTGGCGTCGTGGTGGCGCTCCTGCTCTGGCGCCAGCGCCGGCAGCAAGACCGGCAGCTGGCCCAGGCCCTGCTTTCGCTTGAACGGCAGCGCTTGGCCGCCTTGCGCGGCCAGCTTGAACCGCACTTCATCTTCAACACCTTGAGCGCGATCGGCGCCCTGGTACGCATGGACGACAAGGCGCTCGCACTGGACGGCCTGTCCCGGCTGGGGGACTTGCTGGAATATGCCTTGACGAGCAGCGAAAGAGATTGGGTGGAAGCCGGCAAGGAACTGCAATTTGTCCGCAGCTACCTGGACTTGCAGCGCCTGCGTTTCGGCGAGCGCCTGAAGGTACGCATCGCGGGCGCGCATTTGCTGGGCGATGGCATCGATTGCCCGCCGATGCTGCTGCAGCCGCTGGTCGAGAATGCATTGCGCCACGACCTTGAATGCCATGAAGGCGACAGCGATATCGACATGGCGTTCACGCGGCACGGTGACCGGCTCACGGTACAAGTATCGAATCCAGACCGCATGCACGCTGCACCTTCGGCAGGCCTGGGCATTGGCCTGCGCGGCGTCCGGGCGCGCCTCCAGCTGGCCTACGGCGATGCAGCCACCCTGGCGACGTCGCGCGCCGGCGGCCGCTTCCTGGCGGAGCTTTCCCTTCCCTGGAGATCGCAGCCGTGAAGGCACTGATCGTGGACGATGAAGCGCACGCCCGCACCAACCTCCGGTTTGCCCTGAAGGCGTTGCCGGGATGGGATGTCGCGGCGGAATGCGCCAGTGCCTCGGCCGCACGCGCCTTCCTGGAAACCGCCAGTGCGGATATTGTGCTGCTCGACGTGCAAATGCCGGTGGAGTCAGGACTCGACTTTGCACTTGAACTGAGCCGGCGCGAACTGCCGCCCTTGATCGTGTTCGTCACGGCACACCGTGGCCACGCCCTGGAAGCATTCGACGTCCACGCGCTCGACTACATCGTCAAGCCTGTGGATGAACGCCGGCTGCAGCAGGCGTTGGAACGCGCCGCCAAACTGCTCGACCAGCGCGCCGCATACACGCAAACCCTGCGCGGCTTCGTCGATCCCCGCCCCGGCTACTGGACCGAACTGGCAGTGCGCTCGGTCGGCAGGATAGACCGGGTCAACCTGTCGGACGTGCTATGGATCGAATCCGCGGGAAATTATGTGGAACTGCACCTGCCGCAGCGTACCTTCCTGCACCGCAGCACCTTGACCGAGCTGGAGGGCTACCTGGACCCGAAGCAATTCCTGCGTATTCACCGCCGCATCCTGGTGCGCAGCAGCGAAATGCTGGCCGTTCGCCAGCTCCAGGAAGGAAGCCACGAACTGACGCTGGCCGGCGGTGCGCAACTACCGGTCAGCGAACGTTATGCCGCGGCGGTAAAAAACCGCCTCGCGCGGCCTACTCGACCCAGCTGAAGCCATCGCGCGCCAGCAGCGCGAACGATTCGGACGGACCCCAGGTGCCGGCAGCATAAGCATTCGGCTTTTCGGCCAGGGCACTCCAGCCGTTGATGATCGGATCGGCCCATTCCCATGCAGCTTCCAGTTCGTCGCGGCGCATGAAGTGGGTCAGGCGGCCGCGCACCACGTCGATCAGCAGGCGCTCGTACGCTTCGGCCCTGCGCTGCGAGAATGCGGACTGCAGGTCCAGGTTCAGCGCCACCTGCTGCATTTGCATGCCGCTGCCGGGCTGCTTTGCCATGAGCTGTAGCTTGATGGCTTCTTCCGGCTGCAATTCGATCACCAGCCGGTTGGCTACCCCGCCCGGCGTCTCAGGGAACAGCGGGAACGGCGGGTTGGCGAATTCGATCACGATCTTGGACGAGCGGCGCGCCATGCGCTTGCCGGTACGCAGGTAGAACGGAACCTTGGACCAGCGCCAGGTATCGACGTAAGCGCGCATCGCCACGAAGGTTTCAGTGCTGCTGCCCTCGGGCACGTTGCGCTCCTCCAGGTAGCCCGGCACTTCCTGGTTGCCGCTTACGCCGCGCACATACTGGCCCCGAACGGTATCGCGCGCAATCGAGGCAAGGCTGAAGCGGCGCAGCGAGCGCAGGACCTTGAGCTTCTCGTCGCGCACCGCATCCGGCGCCAGCGAGGCAGGCGGTTCCATCGCAACGATGCACAGCAGCTGCAGCAAGTGGTTCTGCACCATGTCGCGCATGGCGCCGGCGCTGTCGTAGAAGCCGGCCCGGCTGCCCACGCCTACTTCTTCGGCAACCGTGATCTGCACACTGGTGATATTCGGCGCACGCCACAACGGTTCCAGGATCGAATTCCCAAAGCGCAGCACCATCAGGTTCTGCACGGTCTCCTTGCCCAGGTAGTGGTCGATGCGGTAAATCTGCGATTCCTCGAAATGCTTGCCGACCGCTTCGTTGATCTCTACCGCTGACGCCAGGTCGCGGCCAAGCGGCTTTTCGAGCACCACGCGCGCGTTGCGGTCGACCAGGCCGGCTTCGGCCAGCTTGTCGCAGATGGTAGTGAACAGCGACGGCGCGGTGGCCAGGTAGAACACCCTCTCCGCGCCTGGACGCGAGACTTTCGCCAACGGCGCCATGCCGTCTTTTTCCACGTCGACCCGCACAAACTCCAGCAACTGCAGGAAACTGCGCCAGGCCTCGTCCGTGAAGTTCTCCCCGCTGATGAAGGGACGCGAATGCTCCTCGACGAAGGCCAGGTAGGCCGCGCGGTCATAGTCCTGGCGGCCGGTGGAAATGATGCGGGTTCCGGGCGGCAGGTTGCCGTGCAGGTGGGCCATATACAGCGCCGGCAGCAGCTTGCGCATGGCGAGGTCGCCCACCCCGCCGAAGATGATCATGTCGAGGGGCAGGCTGGAGTCGAATTGGGGAGCAGAGGTCATGTCGAGGCTCAAAAGGGTTGGCGGTAGCGGGTCAGATTGATAATAATACCCAATCTCTCGCCAAGCGGCAGGACGACGACAAAGGAGGACGCTTGCCAGGACTGTTTCGACCAGCGATCGGGTTCGCCGCGCTCCTTCTTTCCCTTCCCGCCTGGGCAGGAGGCGTGGTTTGCGAGCCGCCCTCCTATCGCCCCGAAAACAGCGGCCCGGAGCGCGAACTGTGCGCGATCCAGGCGGCCGCAAAGCGATTCCTGGACCAGCAGAACATCCGGGACAAGACGGACTGGAAGCCACTCGGCCCCGATATCAGGATGATGTTCGACCCCTGCGTCGCTCCCCTGGGTGCGACCTGGGCCATATACGGAGGCCGGAAAAGCGTGATGGTGAGTTGCGACCGCGCCGTTCCATCCGCCTACGAACGCAAATGGAAGGTCGCGGTCGATGTCTACGGCGAGAGCGAGCAGCTGAACTACCATCTCCACAAAGCGGCCAGCGCATTCGTACGCCGCGAAAACGCGCGGCGCAAATCGAACCGCAAGGCTGGATACCCGGCAAATGAGACCCAGGTACCGAAATGCGTGATCCCCCTTGCCGTCGAATGGCGGGACCGCTCAAGGAGCAGCGTCGATGTCATTTGCCGCACGGCCGTCCATACCACCTGGGGCAAAGGCTTTTGGAGAGTCAGGATACCAGTCGAATGATCTCTCGGCACGGCTCCTTCGGATCGCCAGCAAATAGAGCAGGAACGAGAGCGCGGCCAGTCCAAACAGTCCCCCGAGTAGCAAACGGTGGTTATCCTCCCGAAGCATCAGCGCCAGCAGGAGTGGCGCTCCCGATTTGGCAATTAGGGATGGCGCGGCCAGAGCGCCGGAAATTGCACCGTAGTTGCCGTGACCGAAGATCGACAGGGGCAAGGTACCGCGCAGGATAGTCAGCACGCCATTACTCAAGCCATACAGAACGCAAAACAGCATGACGGCCCATGCACTAGTTCCCATCGCATAGAGCACCCCGATTGCTGCCGGCAATCCTGCAATTGTCAACACTCCAACCGACCGAGGCGACACCCGGTCCGCGAACATCCGCTCAATCAGCCGCCCTGCGACCTGCATCGGCCCGATGATTGCAAGCAGGTTGAGCACCAACTGCTCCGAATGCCCCATCTTGCTTAGCAGTGGAATCATGTGGACCGAGAGTGCCGAAAAGATGAATGCGTGGGTGGCAAAGACCGAGGCCAGGAGCCAGAAGACCGGGTGGGCAAGCGCTTCCGACAGCGCAAAATGCCGCCGTTCCATACTCTGCCTGACGGTCGGCATAGCCTTCCCGTCGTTGAGTGAAGCGTGCAACGGCATGCACACTGCCAGTAAGGTAATGGCAAACGCCAGGCAAGTATGGCGCCAATCAAGGCGCCCAAGCAGCCATCCCGTCAACGGCCAAAACAAGGTACTGGCCAGCCCACCTGCCAGGGTGACATTCGAGATCGCCTTGCGTGCGGCTTCATGCAAGCTCCGGTTCAAGGTTGCGAACGCAGCTTCGTACAAGCTCATTGCCATACCAATGCCAATCAAGGTCCAGGCAAAGTAATAGGCAGAGACGTCGCGGCTCCCCGACAGCACGTAAATCCCGACGCCGGCAAGAAGCGACCCCGCGGCCATGACGCGGCTGCCGCCATGCCGGTCGATCAGCACACCTACCGGGATCGACGCCAGGCCGGCAACAAGTACGGCCCACGAAAACGCACCGTAGATCGTGGCGGCAGAAAGCCCCAGGTCGCGCTGTATGGCTGGCGCCATGACACCGAAGGCATAGTAAAGGATGCCCCATGAAATTACCTGTGTCACCCCCAGGGTAAGCACTGAAATAGCTGTCCTCTTCATCGCAAGCCCTCAGGCAGTTTGCCGGCAGCAGCCCGCCAGGAACATCGACCAGACTTGCCCAGCGAACGAAGCGCGCGACGGATAGGGGCTTCCCGCATATAGCCCGATCGCGAGCGGATCATTGTTTGCGGGAAGGTTCCGATAAGTACCAAATACCTGGTCCCATATCACGAGCGAACGGCCAAAGTTGGTATCGCCTTCCCCCGCGCGACTGGAGTGATGCCAACGGTGGATTTCGTTGGTACTGAACAGGTAATTAAGCCATCCATTTTGCAGCGGCAGGTTTGCGTGCTGCACCATCAACACCGGCAGCGTTGCCGCAAAATACCCCATGATCACCGCTTCCGGCACTCCCACCACCAGCAGCGGCGCGATCCCCATCAAATAGTTCAGCGCGTAATTGAGGGGATGAAAACGGAAGTTATTGAGCGTATACAGGCGCTCGCTCCCGTGATGCAGCGCATGCAACCACCACAATGAGGCGCGCTCGTGGTGCCAGCGGTGCGACCAATAGCTTCCGAATTCCGCGATGAGCGCTGCCAGCAGCACTTGCAGCGCAAATGGCCAGCCGGTTGGGAAGAGGTCCAGCGATTTCCCAACGCCGAAGCTTGCCAACGCTGCCGTCACCGCGACAGGGCCGAACCACTTGAGCAGCGGATCCACGGCAGCAAACAAGACGCCGGCACTCGCAAGGTCGGCCGCCGCGTCGCCCCGCGAGCGGGACCAGTCGGCACGATAGGCCCATCGGCGCTCGGCCAACATAGCGGCCAGCATGATCGCTAGTGCAGGCAGGACGACGGCCAGCTCCAGGTTGCCGCCATGGCCCAATGCAAACCAGAACGACGCAACGCTGGCCATCAGCGAAAGCGGAAGGAATCCTCGCATGAACACTGACCGCATTTCCTCTCCCCTCAAGTGCAGCAAGCGGAGGACGACGGCTGGCGCGGCTTGCAGGCGCTGGACGAAGCGCAGCCGCTGGCGCCTTTGGCCTTCTCCTCCACATCGAGCGCGCAGCAAGCGTCGCTGCCAGCGGGCGCCGGGCCACCACAGCATCCGGCAGCGGCGTTCGCTGCGCCATAGGCGAACTGGGTATTGCAAACGCCGGTTTCGGGCAGTTCCAGCTGGACGTCATCGGCAGCCGCCAAGTCGCCAGCCAGCGCGGCCACGACCGAACGGACTTGCTCATAGCCCGTCGCCATCAGGAAGTTCGGAGCGCGGCCGTAACTCTTCGCGCCAACCGCGTAATAGCCCGGTTCCGGATGCGCAAGCTCGCGATGGCCGTGTGGACGAACGGTGCCGCAACTATGCTCGTTCGGGTCAATTAGTGGCGCCAGCGCATCGGTACTCTCGAGCCACGGATCGTGGCGCACCCGCAGTTCGCGCGTCAAGTCCAGGTTCGGCCGCGCACCGGTCGAAGCGATGACGCGCGCGATTCCTTCGATGGTTCGGATGCCGCCGCCAGGCACGGCGCCAAGCACCGCCACGCCTCCGTCCCTCTCATGCAATGCCGTGATCCGGAAATCGGTATGGAGCTCAAGTTTTCCGGATTCCTTCAAGGCTCTAAGCCGTGCGCCAAGCTCTCCGCGCGCTGGCAGGCCATCGGCATCGCCGCCGCCAAACACCCTGGCCAGCTGGCTGCCGCGCAGCGCCCATGCGATCCCGGTACCTGGAGCCTCCTCGGCCAATTGGGCCAGTGCCAGCAAGCTGCCAGCCGCCGAATGTCCCGCACCGACGACCAGCACACGCCGCCCCGCGTAGAGTTCCCGCGCGTTGCCGAGAACATCCGGCATGCCGTAGTCAATATACGATGCCGCAGCAACTTCGCCCAGTGCTGGCAGCCCGTCGGCACCGAGCGGATTTGGCTGCGACCAGGTGCCGGTGGCGTCAATCACGGCCAGTACCTTGTGGTCCCGCTCACCCGCCGCGCTTCGCGTCCTTACAACGAAGGGCGCCGCTTCACGGCCTTGCGTCTTGACCTTGTCGCAACCGGCGCGCGTCACCTGCATCACCCGGTGTCCGTAGTGGACGTTTTGCGCCAGCTCCGGCAACGCGGCGAGCGGTTTCAGGTATGCGTCTACCACCTCCCCCGCAGTTGGAAGCTCTTCGTCGGCGGGCGCCCTCCAGCCATGGGCATCGAGCATCCGGCGCGCCGCCTTGTCGATGTTGTACTGCCAAGGCGAGAATAGACGCACATGGCGATAGCTATTCAGGTTGGCCGCCGCGGTTTCGCCCTGTTCGAGAACCAGGGGCGTAAAGCCACGTGCAATCAGGTGCGCTGCCGCTGCCAAGCCTACCGGCCCCGCACCGAGGACTGCCACCGGGAGTTGGTTTCTGACGGAATTCATGTTCTGCTCTCCTTATCGTCCAATGCTCGCCACCATCATCGTGGCCGATGCAGGGCAGACGCCCTGGAATTCGCGCGACGCTTTGATCACGTCGGGTGCGCTGCTGCGCTCAATTTGCTGGAATCCCCTCTTCCCGAAAAATGCCGCTGCCGTCGTGGTCAGCAGGTACAGCACCTCAACACCTTCGGCCTGCGCTTTCGCCCTGATCGCGTCGAGCAACAGGGCACCGGCGCCCTTGCCGCGCAACGCGTCCGAGACCGCAACCGAACGCAGCAAGGCGACACCCCCATACAGCTCGAAGCCGGCGACACAGCGAATCGCGTTCCCACGCACGCCGACAATGAAAAAATCCAGGTGCTCACGGGCGCCGTCCAGCGGCAGCCCGCCAGTTGTCAGCAGCGTCTCGATGGCGGGCCAGTCTGCTGCGGTGGCATTGCGGAATTCCAGGTCCAAACTCATTTCTTCCTCTCCTTTGTCGTTCGCCGAATGACGAATAACGTCTTTCAAAAAAATGCCCTCAGAGGGCATTGATCAGCAGCTTGAGCTGCCCGATCCGTTCAGGGTTGACGCAATAGCACACCCGTTGCGCATCGGACGAGCCAAGGATAAGTCCCGCTTCCTTGAGAATCGTAACGTGCTGGGAAATGGTGGATGGCGAAAGCGGCAGAACGTCAGCCAGGTTACCGAAGTAGCATGCACCATAGGCCGCCAGGTAACACAACAACTGGACGCGGGCAGGATGGGCCAGCGCTTTGCAAAGCTTGGCCACTTCCTCGGCATCGACTGCCGGCTGCGCTCCATCTTGTTTCTCGCCACAACAACTAACCATAAGCAGCTCATTCGTTCATCGACGAAAGAAGAATAATTCCGATGTCATCAAGCTGTCAAGATAATTCGATATTCTTGGAAATGTCGTACCGATATGCGACAATCGGCAAACCACGCAAAGGTCATCAATCCTGCCCCCCATGAAAACCAAATCCGTCATTGCCGCCCTGGCCGCCCTGGCGCAGGAATCGAGGCTCAACGCATTCCGGCTGCTAGTCCAGACTGGCCCGCAAGGTCTGGCCGCCAGCAAGATTGGCGAACAGCTCGATATTGCGCCGTCCTCGCTATCGTTTCATTTGAAAGAGCTGACCAACGCTGGCCTGATCGAAGCACGGCAGGAAGGCCGCTTCATCATCTACAGCGCCAACTTCGACACCATGAATAGTGTGTTGTCTTACCTGACTGAAAACTGCTGCGGCGGCGAAAGCTGCGTCCCATCCCCAAATAAATCCTGCAAACCATGAACGTCCTGATTCTCTGCACCGGCAATTCCTGCCGCTCGATCCTTGGCGAAGCCACCTTCAACCACCTGGCACCAGCAGGC
The DNA here is from genome assembly GCF_049913285.1 of Pseudoduganella sp. S-14. GTDB lineage: Bacteria > Pseudomonadota > Gammaproteobacteria > Burkholderiales > Burkholderiaceae_D > Rugamonas. The sequence goes on along the minus strand of NZ_CP183991.1, from coordinate 2,616,721 downwards.
TGGCATGCCATCAGCGCGGGCAGCAAGCCTGCCGGCTACGTCCATCCCCGCTCCCTGGCCTTGCTCGAACGCGAAGGAATTTCCACTGAGGGCTATCACAGCAAATCCTGGGACAACCTGCCTGTCACTCCGGACATCGTCATCACGGTGTGCGGCAGCGCAGCGGGCGAGACTTGCCCTGCCTACCTTGGCCCAGTGTTGCGCGCGCACTGGGGGGTAGACGATCCGGCCCATGCAACCGGCACCGATGAAGAAATCGATGCCGCCTTCATGACCGCTTATCGCATCCTGCGCAAACGCATTGAGGCTTTCTTCGCCTTGCCGCTGGACGAAATCAAGAATGACCGCGTTCGGATGAAGGCGGAACTGGACCGCATCGGAGAGGTAAGGTGATGACGCTTTCTCGACGCATTGTCTCGGAAACGCTTGGCACCGCGTTGCTGCTGGCCGTGGTCGTGGGCTCCGGCATCATGGCCGAACGCCTTTCCGGCGGCAACGTAGCCATTGCCCTGCTGGCCAACACCATCGCAACTGGTGCCGGGCTGGTAGCGCTGATCCTGATGTTCGGCACGATCTCTGGCGCGCACTTCAATCCGGCGGTCACGCTCTCCGAAGCCTGGCAAGGCAACCTGCCCGCCCGCGAGGCATTGCCCTATATCGTCGCGCAAATCGCTGGCGCATTTGCTGGCGTCGTAGTGGCCCACGCCATGTTCGGTGAACCGGCCTTCTTCGCCTCCGAGCATGTGCGCAGCGGCCCGGCCCAATGGTGGAGCGAGTTCGTTGCAACGTTTGGCCTGCTTGGCGTGATCATCGGATGCTCGCGCAGCCGCCCATCGATCACACCCTTTGCCGTAGCGGCTTACATCACTTCCGCCTACTGGTTCACCGCCTCGACCTCCTTTGCCAATCCCGCAGTGACTTTAGCCCGCGCAGCAACGAACACCTTCGCTGGCATTCGTCCGACGGACGCGCCCGGATTCATTTTCGCGCAGTTGCTTGGCGCCGCTGCTGCGACCCTGCTTTTCACGTGGCTCTACCCTGCCCCACCAGCTAACGCCACTGTCGGCGGCACTGTGGCGCCGAGCGCATTTGCAAATCAATCAGTTCCGGACTAGCGCATGACTATCAATGACCTGCCAAACATTAAGGCCGACTTGCTGGATATTCCCAGCCTCGCAAAGCTTGCCCCCGATGGCGACGTTTCGCATCCGCCGCGAATCCTGATGCTATATGGCTCCTTGCGCGAACGATCTTTCAGCCGCTTCCTGACGTACGAGGCGGCACGCATCCTTGAACACTTTGGAGCAGAGGTAAAGATCTTCGATCCAATGGAACTGCCGATGGTAGGCAGCGTCCCCGAAGATCATCCGAAAGTTCGCGAACTGCGCGAGTTATGCCTGTGGTCCGAAGGACAGGTGTGGTGCAGCCCCGAACGCCATGGCGCCATCACCGCCGTGATGAAGAACCAGATCGACTGGATACCCCTCGAGCAAGGGGCTGTGCGGCCTAGCCAGGGTCGCACTTTGGCGGTCATGCAAGTATGTGGAGGCTCGCAGTCGTTCAACGTCGTCAACACCCTGCGCCTCCTGGGCCGCTGGATGCGCATGTTCACCATTCCGAACCAGTCATCGGTGCCAATGGCATACAAAGAATTTGATGACGCTGGCAGGATGCGCCCGTCAGCCTATTACGACCGCGTGGTAGACGTAATGGAAGAACTGGTCAAGATTACGCTATTGATGCGCGGCCGCACCGCCTATCTGACCGACCGATATAGCGAACGAAACGAGCGGGCAAAGGCCAAAATCAATCAGCAGATCGCGCGATTGTGATCCCACTGGGTTCAGGCCGGCTATGGAAAAAAGCCCCGATCTTCGTCTGCACTGCTGAATCAGTGCGTCACATGGCATCTTCGCGCCAAGGCCGCCTACCCACATGAGTCAATCTCGCGCTGCATTGCGATGCTCTAATCCTGCAATGATCCACAGGTGAGGTTAGCGATGGCGCCAGTCATGGCGGACGCTCCGTCCGATGCGGCAAACGCTGCAAAAGCACTCAGCTGGTCCAGCGTGGGCAGGCGGCCGAGCAATGTGGCGCCTTCCGCACGCTCCTGCAAGAATTCCGCCACACTGATGCCTTTCTTGTGCGCCATGCCTTCGAAAGCTGCCCGTGCATGCGAAACGGGTACGGCTTCTGGAATCGCATCGGAACGCATACATATCACCCGAATGCCGTCGCGCCCCAACTCGCCAGCCAGAATGCGCGACATGGCTTCGACCGCCGCGCTGCTCGTCCCATTACCAAGAAATCCGACACCGGAGAGGCGAGCGCCTGGCGTGGACAAGGTCAGGATGACGCCCGACTTCTGCGGCGCCATATAGCGCGCTACCGCCTGCGCGGTAAGGAAGATGGTGCGCGTATAGGCTTGCACCGGCACCTGGAAATCATCGAATGTCAGTTCCGCAAATGGCACGCCCTGCACATGGGCAAAACCGACAGCATTGAGCATGACGTCGATGCCACCGGCTTGTTCGACGACCGCATGCGCATGTTCCCGGATGGATTGTTCGTCCAGCGCATCGACCCGGGCGGCGTGGGCGCTGCCTCCTTCGGCATGTATGCACTGGGCCAGTGCGTCGAGTTTTTCCTTCGTGCGCCCCGCTAGAAACAATTGAGCGCCTTCCCGCGCAAATGTGCGCGCAACGGCGCTACCAATGGCGCCCGCAGCGCCATATATGATGCAGCGTTTCCCTTGTAAGATCACGGCGGCCTCCTGGGCAAAAGCGTGCTTCAACGGAGAAAGAAGTTGGCGAGATCTTGTTCCACCCCTCCTAACCAACAGACGGCTGAACATGCCATTCCGCCAGAGATCATACTCCGCCCCACGAAACTCTGGAACGCCTCTCGTCTCCGACGTCTCGCTGAAATGCGAACGCCAGAACAGCCTCTGGAAATTACAGCGCGTATGCATTGGTGGGTAAATGCGAGGACAGAGCCTCGCCGAGGAGCGCGAAAAATAAAAAAGCCCTTGATATTCAAGGGCTTTTTTAAGTATCTGGCGGAGAGGGTGGGATTCGAACCCACGGTAGGGGGACACCCTACGCCTGATTTCGAGTCAGGTACATTCGACCACTCTGCCACCTCTCCAGGTACTGCATTTAACGGTGGTCGCCGTTGAGAGCCAAGATTATAGCAGCCCTTCCGAAAAAAGGAAGGGCTATTTTCAACTTTATGCGACGAGCTTGGTCAGGCCGCCCATATAAGGCTGCAGCGCGGCTGGAATATCCACGGAACCGTCGGCCTGCTGGTAGTTTTCCAGCACGGCGACCAGGGTGCGGCCCACTGCCAGGCCGGAGCCGTTCAGGGTGTGCAGCAGTTCCGGCTTGCCTTGCGCGTTGCGGAAGCGGGCCTGCATGCGGCGCGCCTGGAAGGCTTCGCAGTTCGACAGCGAAGAAATTTCACGGTAGGTGTTCTGCGCTGGCAGCCACACTTCCAGGTCGTAGGTCTTGGCAGCGCCAAAGCCCATGTCGCCGGTGCACAGCTGCATCACGCGATATGGCAGGCCCAGGGCCTGCAGGATGGTTTCAGCGTGGCCGACCATTTCTTCCAGCGCTTCGTACGATTTTTCAGGGTGAACCACCTGGACCAGTTCAACCTTGTCGAACTGGTGCTGGCGAATCATGCCTTTGGTATCGCGGCCGGCCGAACCGGCTTCGGAACGGAAGCATGGGGTGTGGGCGGTGACCTTGATCGGCAGCGTTTCAACGGCCACGATCTCGTCGCGCACCATATTGGTCAGCGAAACTTCGGAGGTCGGGATCAGGTAGAAGTTCTGGCCTTCGCCTTCGGCGCCGCCCTTCTTCACAGAGAACAGGTCCGCTTCGAACTTCGGCAGTTGGCCGGTGCCAAGCAGCGATTCCGCGTTGACCATGTACGGGGTGTAGCACTCGGTGTAGCCGTGCTTGTCGGTGTGGGTGTCCAGCATGAACTGCGCCAGTGCGCGGTGCAGGCGAGCGATGCCGCCTTTCATGACGCTGAAGCGGGAGCCGGTCAGTTTAGTGGCGGTCTCGAAGTCCAGGCCCAGTGCTGCGCCTACGTCGGCATGGTCTTTGACTTCAAAGTCGAAGCTGCGCGGGGTGCCGAACTTACGCACTTCCACATTGCCCGTTTCGTCTGCGCCTGCTGGCACGGACTCGTGCGGCAGGTTCGGTACGGCCTGCAGGAAGGTGTTCATCTTCAACTGCACATCGGCCAGCTTGCTCTCGTTGGCCTTCAGTTCGTCGCCCAGGCCGCCTACTTCGGCCATCACGGCGGTGGTGTCTTCCCCTTTGCCCTTCATCATGCCGATCTGCTTGGACAGCGAGTTGCGCTTGCTTTGCAGTTCTTCGGTACGCATCTGGATGGCTTTACGCTCAGCTTCCAGGGCATTGAAGCCAGCTACGTCGAGCTGGAACTTGCGGGTCGCCAGTTTGGCGGCGACAGTATCAATGTCTTTACGGAGAAGTTGGATGTCAATCATGTTTTGCTGCCGCTACGAGGTTTAATCGAAAGGGGCAATTGTACCAAGATGACAGCACAACAACCGAGTTTTACGCCCTCCGGCGTTGTGCTGTCAGATCAGTGCTGCTTTTTCAGCTGCGGTCAGGCGCTTGGCGGCCACCACCACGGTTGGAATGCTGGTGTCCACCTTGGCAACAACCGGGTCGGCGGCAACGTGCAGGACCGGCGTGGTGGCGGTTGCAAAGCTGGTGACGGTGGCCAGGGCGGCTGCAATAACGAAAATCGCTTCCATGTGTTTCAGGGCTTTCATGATGTTCTCCTTCAGGTCAGTGTTGAACTACTTCCGTGCTTCCATGGTTACACTGTACCTAAAGCCTCCCTGCCCTGCCTTGCACTTGCGACGAAGCGCAAAAAACACGGGATGAAATGCAAATTTCAAACCGTGCGGCCCTGCTCCAGCCACCCCTTCACTGCGCTGTTGAACGCTTCTGGCTGCTCGCGCATGACCCAGTGGCCGCTACGGAAGGCAATCACACGGCTGTCCGGCTTGGATTGCACGGCCGCCTCGAAACTGCGCGTATGGAACGGGAACGGTTTGCGCTTGCCGTAGATGTACAGCATGGGCCAGCGCAGCTTGAACGGCAGCGTCCCCGCGGCAGGCGTAGTGGCGCGCAGCCAGCTAACTGCGTGGGGCAATTGCAGGCGGTCGCATGCATCGCGCGCCGTCCGGCTGTTGCTGCTGGAGGCCTTCAGGCGGCGGTGCGCAAAGGCCAGGCGCAAACGGGTTTTCCAGTCCAGCGAGGCACGGTAAGTCATCTGGCTCGAGCCGCCGATGCCGACGCTGATCACCCGGCTCACCAGTTCGGGATAGCGCAGCGCGAACTGGTAGCCAAAAACGCAGCCCCAGTCGCTCAGCATCAGGATCACTGGTCGGCCGCCATTCACGGCTTGGACCGTATCGGCGTAGAGCTTTGCAACTTCGTCGATCGGATGGCTGCCCTTGGCGCTTTGGCTGGGGAAGCTGAACCGCACACAGCGATAGCTCGGAGAAAAGGCAGCAACCTGGGCATCCCACAGGCTGCGGTCATACGGCCAACCATGAATCATCATGATGGCGTCTTCTCCCTCACCGTCCACATGGACGGTCACTCCATCGACTGTCAGACGCTGCGACATCCCGCCCTCCGTTAAAATATTTACAACATCCTAACGTTGGACAATAGAAATGTAAACGCTTCGCTTAAGGGTTCCGCTTATGAAGGCAATAGGAATTGCAGCCGGGAATCGGTCTTGGCAGGTGTGAAGCCGGTCAGTTCCACCTCCACCAGCCCGTTTGCAACGAAGGGGTCTAGCGCCAGCCGCTCGCGCACGGCGCCCTCTTCCAGCCCATGCACCAGGATGCCGCCGCCCGCCTGCCCCAGCAGATTGCCCGCTGCAAGGAATACGCCATCGTCAAAACCGGCCTGCAACCAGTCCTTGTGTGCGGCCATCCATGGCGCGGCCTGTTCACGGCTGCCGGTCAGTTTGAGCGATACAACAAACATGAGTCCTCCTTTATTTGGAAATGGCGTGCAGCCATTTGTGTAGTTGCGAAACCTCGTGCTGGATAAATGCTCCGTCGTCGAAGGCGTTGGCGAGCATGGCAATGCCCTGGCTGCGCGCCAGCAGGTGCATGGCCAGGCCATCGGCATCGGCTGCAGCCTTCCTGCCCAGCTGCGCGAATTGCGCGCGCAGCCAGTCGCGAAATAGCGTGAACAGGACATTCGCCTGGGGCAGCGCAGGATGTTCAAGCTTGGCCAGTTCGGTGCACAGCGTGCCGACCGGGCAGCCATTGCGGCGGATCGATGGCGCGTTCATCGCCATCATGTCGATGAAGCGGCCGATGCGCGCCGCCGGCTGCGTGGTTTCCGCGGCCCAGGCATCGAGCATGGCTTGCGTCTTTTGCCGGCGCAATTCGATCACGGCCGCCAGGATCTCGTCCTTCGTCTTGAAGTGGTAGTAGAAATTGCCGCGCGAGAGCTCGACCGCCGCCGCGATATCGGCAAAGCTGGTGTGGCCGTAGCCATGCTCGTAGAACAGCCGGTCGGCCGTTTCGACGATGCGTTCGCGGGTTGCTGTTGCCTGCTTGGTCATAATGACAAGCTTAGGACAAGTGTCCTAAGCTGTCAAGCATCGCTCCCTGCAAGCGCCGAGCGCAGTTTGCCGGTAATGCTGCGTAGCTGCTCGAGTTCCTGCGCCGATAGATGCTCGATGAAATTGGCTCGCACGCTAGCCGCATGCACGGGTTTAGCTGAATCGAGCAAGCGTCGCCCCTCTTCCGTCATGCTGATGGTGACGGCGCTGCCGGCCACTTCCCGCACGACCAGACCGCGGCTCGTCATGCGGGTCAGCTGGTGCGAAAGCCGGCTCTTGTCCCATTCAAGAAAATCCTGGATTTCACGCTGGCGGCACTTGCCATTCTCCATGCGGTCCAGTTGCATCAGGATGCCGAAATCCTGCGGTGATAGGCCAGTGGCGCGCGCAATCTCCTGCCCCACCTTGCCAGAAATCATTTCTGCCATGCGGCGAAATCCGCGCCATGCGTCGCGCTCGTTGGTGCTTAACGTCTGTTTTGTCATCTTGCCAGCATAGCACGCAACAGTTGACACATCAACTCGAATAGTCGATCATAGGTTGACATATCAACTGCAGAACAAACCATGAGCGTAACGATTATCGGCGCCGGGCTCGGCGGACTGACTTTGGCCCGGGTCTTGCAGCAGCACGGCATCGCAGCCACGATTTTTGAAGCTGATGCCTCGCCGGACGCGCGCCCTCAGGGCGGCTCGCTCGACATCCATCAGGATTCAGGCCAGGCCGCCTTGCATGCTGCGGGATTAGCAGAAGAATTCCTCCGGATTGCACGGCCTGAAGGACAGGGTATGCGCGTCCTCGGCAAGGATGGCGCGGTCCATTGGGATGACGCGGGCGATGCCAGCGATATGTCACGGCCCGAAGCCGACCGGGCGGCGTTGCGCGACCTGCTGCTTGAATCGCTCGACGCCGGCACCATACGCTGGGGCCACAAGCTGTCCAAGATCGAACCCTGCGCAAACGGCGCCTACACGCTGAAATTCGCCAATGGCAGCAGCGTGCAAGCAGATGTGCTGGTCGGTGCCGACGGTGCGTGGTCGCGTGTGCGGTCACTGGTCAGCGAAGCTGTCCCCGCCTACAGCGGCATCACTTTTGCAGAAGGGCTCATCACCAGCCCCGCCGCCGGACAGGCCGCGATGATCGGGCACGGCAAGCTGATGGCACTCGACGATGGCAAAGCCTTGATTGCGCAAACGGAAGGCGACGGAAGCATCCGCCTCTATCTCGCCACCGGCGACCAGCAAGCTGCCACGCGAGAAGCGCTGCAAAGTCATTTTGCAGGCTGGCCGGAAGATTTGCTTGGCCTGATGCGCGCCTGCGGCAGCGGCTTCGTGGTCCGCCCGATTAACGTACTGCCAGTCGGCCTGCGCTGGCCGCACCAGCCGGCCGTGACGCTGCTGGGCGATGCCGCGCATCTGATGTCGCCTTTCGCAGGAGAAGGCGCAAACCAGGCAATGCTGGATGGCGCGGAACTTGGACTGGCACTGGCAGCGGCGGCATCGCCCGCGGAGGCAATCCGGCACTACGAATTGGGAATGTTCGAACGCGCCGGAGAAGCAACCCGCGAATCGGCCCTGAACATGGCGCTCTGCTTCGGGCCGGAAGCGGCGCGGGAGCTCGCCGCGCAAATGGCATCATACGCCGTCGCGACTTAGCCTTTGCGGGCCTCTTCGTCCAGCTTGCGCAGGAAAGCCAGCTTGTCGGCAATCTTGGATTCCAGGCCGCGTGGAACCGGCTGGTACCAGCCCGGCTCCGCCATGCCGTCAGGCAGGTAGGTTTCGCCAGCGGCATAGGCGTCCGGCTCGTCGTGGGCGTAGCGGTATTCGTGGCCGTAGCCAAGCTCCTTCATCAACTTGGTCGGAGCATTGCGCAGGTGCACCGGCACTTCGCGCGATTTGTCGCGGCGCACGAAGGCCATGGCGGCGTTATAGGCGTTGTAGCCGGCATTGCTCTTGGCCGCAACCGCCAGGTAAATCACAGCCTGCGCCAGCGCCAGTTCCCCTTCCGGAGAGCCGAGCCGCTCATAGGTTTCGGCGGCGTCGTTGACCATGGTCAGGGCGCGCGGGTCGGCCAGGCCGATGTCCTCCCACGCCATGCGCACGATGCGGCGCGCCAGGTAGCGCGGATCGGCGCCGCCGTCGATCATGCGGCAGAACCAGTACAAGGCGCCGTCCGGGTTTGAACCGCGTACGGACTTGTGCAGGGCCGAAATCTGGTCATAGAAATTGTCGCCACCCTTGTCGAAGCGGCGCGCATTGAGCGTCAGCGCGTTTTGCACGAATTCGCCGGTGACCTTGCTGGTGCGCGCGGTGGCGGCAGCGGTCTTGGTCTGTTCCAGCAGGTTCAGGAAGCGGCGCGCATCGCCGTCGGCATAGCCGATCAGGGTATCGATTGCCAGCTCGTCGAAGTCCAGGTCCGGCATGGAGCGTTCGCGGGCGCGGGCCAGCAGCTGGCGCATCTCTTCCTCCGTCAGCGCCTTCAGTACATAGACCTGGGCGCGCGACAGCAGCGCGGAGTTGACTTCGAACGAGGGGTTTTCGGTGGTGGCGCCGATCAGTGTGACCAGGCCCGATTCCACATACGGCAGCAGCGCATCCTGCTGCGCCTTGTTGAAGCGATGGATCTCGTCGATGAACAGGATGGTCTGCTTGCCATTGGCGACGAATTGCTCCGCCTGTTCGATGGCGGCGCGAATGTCCTTGACCCCGCCCAGCACGGCCGAAATGGCGATGAACTCGCAGTCGAAGGCGCGCGCCGACAGGCGTGCCAGCGTGGTCTTGCCCACGCCCGGCGGCCCCCACAGGATCATCGAATGCGGCTTGCCGGACTTGAACAGCAAGTTCAAAGGCTTGCCCTCGCCCAGCAAGTGGCTCTGGCCGATCACGTCCGCAATGGTATGCGGGCGCAGCGCTTCGGCCAGCGGCGGGGTCGGTTCCGGGGCGAACAGGTCTTGCGTCATCATGCATTAATTGTTGATGACGTCCGCCCCCTTGGGCATGACAAATTTAAAGGACGTTGCATTCAGCGCTGGATTTTTTTCAAACTTCTTGAACGACAGGATGGAAGTCTGGCCGAAGCTGTCTTTCAGTTCCATCGCTTCCGGCACGCCGTTTTTCAGGCCGATCTGGATCTGCTCGAAGCTGGCATCCTTGGCTTTGGGCGTGGCTTTCAGCCATTCCAGGCCATCGCGCGAACCCGCTTCGGCCAGAACAAAGTTCTTTTCCAGGTCGTTGGAGCCGAACAGGATGGCGGCTGGCGAGGAACCCAGCGCGTCACCCAGCTTGCGCACGGTAACCTGGTTCAGGTCCTTGTCGAAAATATACAGCTGTTCACCGTCGGCCTGCAGCACCTGGTCGTAAGGCTTGGTGTAGGTCCAGATGAACTTGCCCGGTCGGGCAAAGGTGAAGCTGCCCGAGGACAGCTTGTCCTTGCTGCCTTGCGCCACCACCTTTTGCGTGAATTCGCCCCTGGCTGCCTTGGTGCTGGCCACGAAAGACTTGAACTGGTCCAGCGCCGCAGCGCTGGCGGAACCTGCGAACAGCAGGCCGGCGGCCAGGGCCGCCATCAACTTGGTGTACTTCATAAGAATCCTTATTCCGCCGACGCGGTAGGTGCGATGATTTCGCGGTTGCCATTCGACTGCATGGCCGATACAACGCCGCTGTTTTCCATCTGTTCCAGCAGGCGTGCCGCCCGGTTGTAGCCGATGCGCAGGTGGCGCTGCACCAGCGAGATCGATGCCTTGCGGTGCTTCAGCACGACCTGCACCGCCTGGTCGTACATCGGGTCGGCTTCGCCATCCCCGCCGCCTGCACCGGCCGCGGCGCCGTCGCCTCCGCCTTCTTCCAGCGTGCCGCCTTCCAGGATGCCCTCGATGTAATTCGGCTCGCCCTGGGCTTTCAGATGCTTCACGACACGGTGCACTTCGTCGTCCGACACGAAGGCGCCGTGCACGCGGATCGGCAAGCCGGTACCCGGCGGCATGTACAGCATGTCGCCCATGCCCAGCAGGGTTTCGGCGCCCATCTGGTCCAGAATGGTGCGCGAGTCGATCTTGGACGATACCTGGAACGCGATACGCGTCGGGATATTGGCCTTGATCAGGCCCGTGATCACGTCTACAGATGGGCGCTGGGTCGCCAGAATCAAGTGCAGGCCGGCCGCACGGGCCTTCTGCGCGATACGGGCGATCAGTTCTTCCACTTTCTTGCCGACCACCATCATCAGGTCGGCCAGTTCGTCGATGATGATGACGATGGTTGGCAGTTTTTCCAGCGGTTCAGGCGCGTCCGGCGTGATCGAGAACGGGTTCGGGATCTTCTCTTCGCGTTTCTCGGCCTCGGCAATCTTGGCGTTGTAGCCGGCCAGGTTGCGCACGCCCAGCTTGGACATCAGCTTGTAGCGCCGCTCCATCTCGTTCACCGCCCAGTTCAGGGCGTGGCCAGCCTGGCGCATATCGGTAACGACCGGCGCCAGCAGGTGCGGGATGCCTTCATACACCGACATTTCCAGCATCTTCGGGTCGATCAGGATCATGCGCACGTCGTGCGGGTCGGCCTTGTACAAGAGCGACAGGATGGTGGCGTTGATACCCACCGACTTGCCGGAACCGGTGGTACCCGCCACCAGCAGGTGCGGCATCTTGGCCAGGTCGGCCACCACCGGCTTGCCGGCGATATCCTTGCCCAGCGCCACGGTCAGCGGCGAGTGGTTGTCGTTATAGACCTTGGAGCCGAGGATCTCGGTCAGGCGCACGATCTGGCGCTTGGGATTCGGCAGCTCCAGCGCCATGTAGTTCTTGCCCGGAATGGTTTCCACCACGCGGATCGAGGTCAGCGACAGCGAACGCGCCAGGTCGCGCGCCAGGTTGACGATCTGGCTGCCCTTCACGCCGGTGGCAGGCTCGATTTCGTAGCGGGTCACGACCGGGCCCGGATAGGCAGCTACCACCTTGGCTTCCACGCCGAAGTCGGACAGTTTTTTCTCGATCAGGCGGCTGGTGAATTCCAGCGTTTCCACGGCCACGGTTTCCTGCTGCGGCGGCGCATCGTCCAGCAGCGACAGCGGCGGCAGCGTGGTGTTCTCGATTTCCTGGAACAGGGTGCCCTGCTTTTCCTTGATCACGCGCTCGGACTGCACCACCTGGGTGATCTGCGGCTCGATCTTGACGATAGGCGCCGGCGGCGCATCCGGCGGCAGGTCGGCCGGCTTCGGATGCTTCTCCTCGTGCTTGACGCGTTCCTTGACCACTTTTTCTTCGCGCTTGACCAGGGCCACGTCGCCCTGGCGGCGGTCCTCGCGGTCTTCCATCCGGGCGCGGACCCAGTCGATCCCCATCTCGATGACTTCACCGATTTTCTCGGCCACCGACATCCACGATACGTGGAAGAACAGGCTGAAACCGGTGCCGAACAACAGCAGCAACAGCAGCGTGGCACCGGTAAAGCCCAGGCCGACGTGCGCGCCGTGTCCGATCAGTTCACCCAGCACGCCGCCCGGCGCGCGCGGCAACTGCACTTTCAAAGTGTAGAGGCGCAGGAACTCCAGGCCCATCGACCCCACCAGCATCAGGCCGAAACCGATCACGCGGATCAGGCCTTCCTGCTTGTGTTCAGGAACTTCGTCCTTCTCCAGCACGAATTTACGGGTCAGGCGGCGATAGCCCTGCCACACCACGCGCAGCATGTAGACGCACCACCACCAGGCTGAGAAGCCGAAGATGAACAGCATCAAGTCGGACAGCCAGGCGCCGCCGCGCCCGCCCAGGTTGAACACCTTGGGCACCACATTATTGTGCGACCAGCCCGGGTCCAGCCGGTTGTAGCTGGCCAGGATCAGGATGAAATAAACGCAGACAACAAACAGCGCGAAAAAGCGGGCCTCCGACAGCAGTCGCACCAGCCGATTGGGTAAGGGCTGGCGTTCGGTGACGTTGCGAGTGTAACCAGAAGAAGTCTCCTGGCTCTTTTGACTCTTCTTACTCATTGCTTGGAGGCAAAAATTCCATAATTGCGCTTATTCTAAGGCATATCAAGGTGAAACGGCCCCACGGTACATGTGAAATGCACGCTTCGCATATAATTTCGGTTTGCTTGGGCCCGGACTTGTCGCATTCCTGTCCGCACCCATATACCAGACACTCCAACTAGGTAAAGAATCCGCATATGACTACTACCAAACACGCCAAAGTCCTGATTCTCGGCTCCGGTCCAGCAGGCTACAGCGCCGCGATTTACGCCGCGCGCGCCAACCTGAATCCGATGCTGGTGACCGGCGTCGAGCAAGGCGGCCAGCTGATGACCACCACCGACGTGGAAAACTGGCCGGCCGACCCGATGGGCGTCCAGGGTCCGGACCTGATGCAGCGCTTCCTGCAGCACGCCGAGCGCTTCAAGACCGAAATCGTGTTTGACCACATCCACACCACCCACCTGAACGAAAAGCCGATCCGCCTGGTGGGCGACAGCAACACCTACACCTGCGACACCCTGATCATCGCCACCGGCGCCTCGGCCCAGTACCTGGGCCTGCCAACCGAGCAGGAATTCATGGGCCGCGGCGTGTCCGCCTGCGCCACCTGCGACGGTTTCTTCTACCGTGGCCAGGAGGTGGCCGTGGTTGGCGGCGGCAATACCGCCGTGGAAGAAGCGCTGTACCTGTCGAACATCGCCACCAAGGTCACCCTGGTGCACCGCCGCGAGAAGTTCCGCGCCGAGCCTATCCTGGTGGACCGCCTGATGGCCAAGGTCGCCGAAGGCAAGATCGTGCTGAAACTGAACTCCACCCTGCACGAAGTGAAGGGCGACCAGTCCGGCGTCAACGCCATCACCATCAAGCACAATGACGGCGGCTTGTCCGACGTGGCAGTGCACGGCCTGTTCATCGCCATCGGCCACAAGCCGAACACCGGCATCTTCGAAGGCCAGCTGGAAATGAAGGATGGCTATATCAAGACCCGCACCGGCACCGAAGGCATGGCCACCGCCACCTCCGTGCCAGGCGTGTTTGCAGCCGGCGACGTGCAGGACCACATCTACCGCCAGGCCATCACTTCCGCCGGCACCGGCTGCATGGCCGCGCTGGACGCGCAACGCTACCTGGAAGCGCAAGAGTGAAAAGCTTCGCCGACCTGAAGGGACTGGGCAAACAGCTCAAGGAGCAGGAAGAGCAGCGCGCGGCCGAGCAGAAGGAGCGCGCCAAGCAGGAAAAGGCAGCGGCCGCCGCTGCCAACGTGTTCCAGTCCTCCATGGCCGGCGTGCAGAAGATGAAGCCGTCCGACCGCTATGTGCCGCCGCCCGCCAAGGGCCCGGCCGCAGCGGGCCGCCCTGCCCCATCCGGCCCGCGCAAGCCGCAGACGGCCGAGGAGCAGGCGGCCGAGGACGCAGCCGTGCTGCGCGAGTCGATGCTGTCGGATATGTTCGACGTCGACCATTACATGGAAGAAGATCCCTCGCTGAACTACAGCGCGCCCGGCATCGGCCCGGACGTGATGAAGAAGATGCGCAAGGGCCATTGGCCGGTACAGGATGAACTGGACCTGCACGGCAAGCGCCGCGACGAGGCGCGCCAGGCGGTGGACGACTTCCTGCTCAAGGCCAAACGCCGCAACTACCGCTGCGTGTGCGTGATCCACGGCCGCGGGTTCGGCTCGCGCGGCGGCGAACCGGTGCTGAAATCCATGGTCCACTCCTGGCTGGTGCAGACCGACGGCGTGATCGCCTTCTGCCAGGCCCGCGCCGAAGAAGGCGGCGAAGGCGCCATCATGGTGCTGCTGCGCTCCGCCCTCGCGCCCCAGCGCTGATCAGCCTCCTTTCGCCGGCAGCGGCGCCAAGCCATGCGTGGCTTGCAGGTTTTGCGATCAGGATGCTAATCTGCGCCTCATGAAAATAGTCCCCGCCGTTTCCCTGATCACCATCATCGAGGTCGTAGCAATCTTGGTTGGGGCATTCTCTGGCTTCATCGAAGCGCGCCGCAAGCGCATGGACATTGTCGGCGTATTCATCGTCGCCTTCATTACCGCCTTCGGTGGCGGTACCGTGCGCGATATCCTGCTCGACAAGCGCCCGCTGTTCTGGGTAGCGCACCAGGAATATACGATCCTGCTGTTCGTGGTGGCACTGGTGGCGGCGCCCTTCGTCAAGCATATCCGCCATATCGTTTCCGAGCGGCTGATCGTGATTGCCGACGCGGTAGGCCTCGGCCTGTTCGCCGTCGCCAGCGTGGCACAGGCGCTTGCGGCCGACATGCCGATTTTCGTCGCCGTGATGATGGGCGTGGTAACCGGCATTTTCGGCGGCGTGCTGCGCGACATCATCTGTAACGAGGTGCCGATGGTCTTCCGCGATGGGAAACCGTACGCAATCTGCGCCTTCTTCGGCTGCTGGTTCTATATCGCGCTGCAATATACCCAGGTTTCGGACGACGTCGCCCTGTGGTCCAGCGCCGGCCTGATCACCGTGATGCGCCTGCTGGCCTGGCGCTTTGACCTGAAGATCAGCCGGCCGTAGGGCTATCGCCAACAGACTTTCAATTGGAAAGTTAAAACTTACCATCAGGTAACAACTGATACAATTGCGCAACTTCTTGATGCGCTTGCCTGTCCGTGTTTACCTTTGATGTCGCTACTGCAACTAGCCTGGTCGGCTTCCTGTCGATCCTGATTGCCTGCGCCTTCCGGGGCTTGCACGGGCGCTTCCTGGCGGGCACGCCCGGCGGCCAGTGGGCCATGTCGGCCCTGGCCGGCGGTGCCGCAGCGCTGCTTGTTGCCAATTCCACCACGCTCCCCGACTACATTGGAACCGTCGCCGACAACGCCCTGTCCGTCGTCAGCCTGGTGTTCATTCATCGCGGCACGGCAATGCTGGTCGGCGCACGCTACAACGACCGATATTACGCCCTGTGCGCGGGCGCGGCCGCCGCAGCTTTCGCCTGGTTCAGTTACGGCCATCCGAGCGTGCAGGCCCGGATCGGGCTGGTGTCCGCCTGCCGCGCCGCCTTTTACTGCGCGACCTTGCTGATGCTGGTCAGGCGGCCCGGCCTGCCGGCCGGCACCCGCTACCTGGTCGACATCCTGGCGCTGGCCGCCATCTGGAGCGTGGTGCGTCTAGGCACGGCCCTGCTTTCGGGCGAGCACGTCGACAATTTCCTGGACGGCGGCTCCTCGTTTGCAGTCATGGTCTCGGTGGGCGGTATCCTGCATCTGCTGGTGAACGCCTTCCAGTTCCGGCTCGAAAGCGAAAAGATCCGCGACGAGCTTGCGGCCCACGCCGGCCGCCTGCAGGATAAGCGCAACAAACTGAAGGCCGCGGTAGCCGAACGCACCGCGGAACTGACCCGGCAAGCGACCACTGACAGCATGACCGGCATCGCCAATCGCCGTCACTTCATGGAGCGCGGCAACGACGAAATCGAACGGGCCCGCCGCTACCACCTGCCGCTCACGCTGCTGTTGCTCGATATCGACCACTTCAAGCAGATTAACGACCGCTTCGGACATGCGGCAGGCGACAAGCTGCTGCAAGTCATTGCCCAGGCCTGCCAGTCCAATGCCCGCAACGTCGACCTGCCCGGCCGCCTCGGCGGCGAAGAATTTGCCTTGCTGATGCCTGAAACCAGCGCCATTGCAGCCCGGCTTGCGGCCGAGCGCCTGCGGCGCGCCATCAGCGCCATCGCGCCCGCGCTGTCCGGCGTGCCGCACCAGGTTACTGCCAGCTTTGGCATCGCCGCACTCAAATCGCATGACGTCTCGATGGACAGCCTGGTGGTTCGCGCCGACGCTGCCCTGTATCGCGCCAAGAACGGCGGCCGCAACCGGGTGGAAGCAGTTTGAATACCCTGCACATCGGAACTTGCCAACTGACCCTCGGCATTGCCTGCCTGGCACTCGGCATCGCCTTCATCGGCCTGCACGCGGTACGCGATGGCCGTTCCGCCGGGTCCAACTGGAGCCTGGCGGCGATCTGCCAGGGCCTGGCATGGATACTGGCCGGCATGCGCGGCGACTTGCCTGTGGCGCTGACGGTCGTGCTGCCCAATGTGCTGGCCGCCGCCAACGCCATGCTGCTGCTGCGCGGCGCCGTGCGCTATATGCCCGCCCCGCCGCCATGCCTGCTCAAGCCCCAGCCTTGGCTCGCATTCCTGCTGGTGGCCGCCGTCCTTTGCGCCTCGGCCAGCCATGCAAGCGACCACGCGCGCCTGGTTCTCGCGGCGGCGATACGCATTCCATTGCTGCTGGCTGCCACCGCGCTCCTTGCGCGCCACGCGCCGCGCAATGGCCGCGCCATGCTGTGCGCACTGTTTGGCATCGACACTGCTTGGCACCTGTTTGCCGCCCTGTCCGTCCAGGGCGGGAACGTCATTGCCGGCGAACTGCTGCGCGGGGCGCTGGCCATCCTCGTTATCGCAGCCCAGTTCCGCATCGAGAGCGACAATGCACGCGCTTCGCTCGAGGCCCTGGCCGCGGCGCTGGAAATGGAAAGCCTGCAACTGGAAAAAACGATCGAGGAGCGCAACCGTGAACTGCACGAGATCGCGACCACCGATTTCCTGACCGGCATCGCCAACCGGCGCCAGTTCATGGCGCGCACGGAAATGGAAATCGAACGCTCGCGGCGCTATGGGCACAAGCTCTCGCTGCTGATGATCGACATCGATCACTTCAAGGCGATCAACGACAGCTTTGGCCACCCCACCGGCGACCAGGCGATTATCGCCATCGGACGCCATTGCGCCACCGCCTGCAGGCGCAGCGACCTGGCGGCCCGCCTGGGCGGCGAGGAATTTGCAATCCTGCTGCCAACGACAGGAATCAGCGAAGCGCAGATCGTGGCCGAGCGCCTGCGCGCCGGCACCCGGGCGCTGCAGCTTATGCATGAGGGCCGGGCCGTGCCGCTCAAGCTGAGCATCGGCATTGCCTGCCTGGAGGCGGAAGACAGCGGGCCGGACACGCTGCTGGCACGTGCCGACCAGGCTTTGTACGCGGCCAAGCACGCAGGCCGCGATTGCGTGCAGGTCGCTAAATCTGCGGCCTGATCACACCGCGTCTGCGCCGGTTTCGCCGGTACGGATGCGTATCACCTGCTCGATGTTCTGCACGAAGATCTTGCCGTCGCCGATCTTGCCGGTGCGGGCCGCCTTGATGATCGCATCGACAGCGGTATCGACCACGCTGTCGTCCACCACCACTTCCACTTTCACCTTCGGCAGGAAATCGACCACGTATTCCGCGCCGCGATACAGCTCGGTGTGGCCCTTCTGGCGGCCAAAGCCTTTCACCTCGGTCACGGTCAGGCCGGTCACGTTCACTTCGGCCAGCGATTCGCGTACCTCGTCGAGCTTGAATGGCTTGATGATGGCGGTAATTTGCTTCATTGCGTTCTCCTTATAGTGGTTTTAAGCGTCAGGCACGGTCTTCAGGTTTTCCAGCCAGGCTACAGCTTCCGAGTCGCTTGGCGCGCGCCAGTCGCCGCGCGGCGACAGCGAGCCGCCCGATCCGACTTTCGGCGCGTTCGGCACGCAGGTGCGCTTGAACTGGGAGGTCTGGAAGAAGCGCTTGAGGAAGATCCCCAGGTTGTGCTTGATATCTTTCAGCTCGTACTGGTTGCGCACCACGTGTTCGTCTTCCGGCCACAGTCCGGCGTCGCGGTCGCGCCACGCGTGGTAAGCCAGGAAGGCTACCTTGGCCGGCGAATAGCCGAAGCGCAGCGTGTAGTACAGGTTGAAGTCCTGCAGCTCGTAGGGACCGATTACATTCTGCGTGATCTGCGCCGGTGCTTCGTCGTCGGCCTTGCCAGGCACCAGTTCGGGACTGATTTCGGTGTTCACCACCGCCAGCAGCACGCTTGAATTGACGTCGCCAAACTGCTTGCTCTCGGCCACCCAGCGCACCAGGTGGGTGATCAGGGTCTTGGGCACGCTGGCATTCACGTTGTAGTGCGACATATGGTCGCCCACGCCGTAGGTGCACCAGCCCAGCGCCAGCTCGCTCAGGTCGCCGGTGCCGATCACGATGCCGTTATGGTGATTCGCCATGCGGAACAGGTGGTTGGTGCGCTCGCCGGCCTGCACGTTCTCGAAGGTGATGTCGTATTGTTCCTTGCCCTCGCTATACGGGTGGCCCAGGTCCTTCAGCATCTGGATGCAGCTTGGCCTGATGTCGACTTCCATCGCAGTGCAGCCGACGAACTGCATCAGCGCCCTCGCCTGGTCCAGCGTGCGGCTGCTGGTGGCAAAGCCCGGCATCGTGGCCGCGATGATATTGGCGCGCGGCAGGCCGAGGTGGTCCATGGCCTTGGCGCAGACCAGCAGCGCGTGGGTCGAATCCAGGCCGCCCGACACGCCGATCACCACCTTCCTGATGCCGGACGAGGACAGGCGCTGCACCAGCGCGCTGACCTGGATGTGATAGACCTCGTTGCAACGCTTGTCGCGCAGTTGCGGGTTGGACGGCACGTAAGGGAAGCGCGCCACATTGCGATCGAGCGGCAGCACGCGCTGCGACGGCAGCTCGACCGGGAAGCGCGCGACGCGGAACTGCGCCACTTCGGCCTTATGGCGGCGCGTCGAATGGCCGAACGTGGTGGTCCGCATGCGTTCGCGCGACAGGCGCTCCAGGTCGACGTCGGCAAAGATGATGTGCGATTCTTCGGCGAAGCGCTCGGACTCGGCCAGCATTTCGCCGTTCTCGCAGATCAGCGCCTGGCCATCCCAGGCCAGGTCGGTGGTCGACTCGCCGCGGCCTGCCGAAGAATACAGGTAAGCCGCAATGCAGCGCGCCGACTGCTGGCCGACCAGCTGGCGGCGGTAATCGGCTTTGCCGACCAGGATATTGGAAGCGGACAGGTTGACCAGCACGGTCGCCCCGGCCAATGCGGCAAAGGACGACGGCGGAATCGGGACCCAGACGTCCTCGCAGATCTCGATATGGAATTTGAACAGCGGCAGGTTTTCGAGCTCGAACAGCTGGTTGGCGCCGAAAGGCACCTGCTGCCCGAGCAGCGAAATTTCGGTGGAAATCGCCTCATCGGCTGCGCTGAACTGGCGCGCCTCGTAGAACTCGCCGTAATTCGGCAAATAGGACTTCGGCACCACGCCGCGAATCACGCCGCCCGACACCACGACCGCGCAATTGAACAGCTGATGGTCCACGCGCAGCGGCGCGCCCACGACCATCGCCGTCGGAATGCGGCTCGAAGCCTCGACCACGGAAGCCAGCGCCTGCAGCGCGCCGTCCAGCAACGCGCGCTGGTGGAACAAATCATCGCAAGAGTAGGCAGACAGGCCCAGTTCCGGGAAAGCCACGAGTACCGCGCCGTTCGCCGCCGCCTCCTCCGCCAATGCGATCGTCTGTGCCGCATTGAACTGCGGATCAGCCACCCGGCAGCGCGGCACGCCAACCGCCACACGGGCAAAGTCATGGTTGTACAAGTTATGGAAGGAATGCGGCATATCTCGGCAAGGCAAAGGTGATGGCGAAGATTTTAACATTGCCCCCGCCCCAGCGTATGGCCATCCGGCGGGCTCGGCCGTTATTCGCTAGAATGGCCCGATGAAATACCGTACCAGCGTCCTTGCTTCCCTTGCCGACGTCGATCCAGCCGAATGGGATCGGCTGGCGGCGGGCAATCCCTTCCTGTCGCACGCCTTCCTGCATGCCCTGCATGAATCGGGCAGCGCGTGCGCCGATACGGGATGGCAGCCGCAATTTCTGGCCGTCTGGCAGGGCGAGAGCCTGGCCGCTGCCATGCCGCTCTACGTCAAATCCCACTCATACGGGGAGTATGTTTTTGACTGGGCCTGGGCCGATGCCTACCACCGCAATGGCATCGAGTATTACCCGAAGCTGCTCTCCGCCATCCCGTTTACACCCGTTACCGGCCCGCGCCTGATGGCGCGCAACGCGGCGGCACGAAGCGCCTTGCTGGCCTTCCTATGCGAGCAACAAGGCGCCGCCGGCATGTCCTCGACCCACGTCCTCTACCCGACGGAGGAGGAAGCGGAACACTTGCGCCAGGCGGGCTTCATGCTGCGCACCGGCGTGCAGTTCCACTGGCTGAACCAGGACTACCAACACTTCGACCAGTTCCTGGATACACTGGAGCACAAGAAACGCAAGAACATCCGCGCCGAGCGCCGCAAGGTCAGGGAAGCCGGCATCGCCATACGCCAGCTGCGCGGAGCTGAAACGACCGAGCAAGACTGGCGCTTCTTCCACCGCTGCTACAGCAACACCTACGCCGAGCACCGCTCCTCACCCTACCTGAACCTGGACTTCTGGCTGCGCCTGGCCCGTGCCATGCCGCAAAACCTGCTGCTGGTGCGCGCCGAGCGCGACGGCCAGCCGGTCGCATCCTCGCTGCTCGTCCACACCGAAGACACGCTCTACGGCCGCTATTGGGGCGCGATGGAACACATCCCTTGCCTGCATTTCGAAACCGCCTACTACCAGCCGCTCGAATTCTGCATCGCCAACGGCATCAAGACCTTCGAAGGCGGCGCCCAGGGCGAGCACAAGATGGCGCGCGGCTTCCTGCCGCAGAAAACCTACTCCGCCCACTGGCTGGCCCACCCCGCCTTCAGCGACGCGGTGGAGCGCTTCCTGGAGCGCGAGGCAGGCGGTATCGATGCCTACCTCGATGAACTGAACGAGCACACGCCGTTCCGGCGCTAGCGCGGCGCGCGGTGGCTGCTGCCGTGCCGGCCGGGCACAGGCTGGATACCGGCTTCGTCATCGTCCAGTTCTTCCGCCGCCAGCGACGTGTTGGCCGGCCCGTGCAGCACCGCCCCCTCGGCTGAAAAGCGTGAACCGTGGCAAGGGCAATCCCAGGACCTCTCGGCGGGATTCCAGTTCACTGCACAGCCCAGGTGGGTACAGGCGGCCGACATGGCATGCAGCCCGCCATCGTCGTCGCGATAGACCGCCAGTTTCCTGGCGCCGCGATTCAGGATGGCGCCCTGCCCCGGCGCAATTTCCACCGCCGACTCCACGTCGCCGCCGCGCAGCCAGTCGCCATACTGCGCCAGCGTATTTACCTGCTCCTGCATGAATTCCTTCATGCCGTGGAAAGGCTTGCGCGCCGGGTCGTACAGTTCGGTCCACGGATTTTCCCGCCCGACCACAAGGTCGCGCACGATCATCGCGCCAAGCGTGCAGTTGGTCATGCCGGTGCCCGAGTCGCCGCTGATCACGTACACCTGGCTGTCGTCGGCCGGATTGCGGCCCAGGAAGGGCAAGCCGTCTGCAGGCTCCATGACTTCCCCGGACCAGCGCAGGGTGAGCGCGCCTGCCATCGGGAAGTGCTGCCGCGTCCATGCTTCGAGCTGCCCATGCCGGTGGCGCGGGTCGTCATCCTGCCCGACCTTGTGATCGCAGCCGCCGACAAGCAGCACGTCGTGGCCTGGGCTGGCCCCGCCCGATTCCAGCCGGACGTAGTAATACGGGTCGCCAGTATCCCACAGCAGCATGCGCGGCAAGGACCCGCGCGGCACCTCGACCCCGATCACATAGGTACGGTAGCCATTCTGCTTGGTATGCAATACGACACGATTGTTGAACGGGGTGTTGGTGGCCACCACCACGGCATTTGCCACCACGCGCCCGCTGGCCGTGTTCACGTGCAGCTTGTCCCCCACCCGGTCAATGCCGGTGGCGCGGCTGCCGCAGAAAATGCGTCCATCGCGGCGGCGGATGCAATCGGCAAGCCCGTCCAGGTATTTCAGCGGATGAAATTGCGCCAGCTGCGCGTAACGCACGCAGCTGCCGCTTTCAAACGGCAGGCCAGGCACCTGGGGCAGCAGCTCGGCCTCCAGGCCGGCGCGCGTTGCAGCTTCGCACTCGCGCCGGATTTCATTGGGGTCCCCAGTTGCCGAGTACAGGTAGCCGTCGAGCCGCTCGAATGCGCAGTCCAGTCCTTCGCTGCCCACGATGGAGGCCACTTGTTCGATGGCGGCCATCTGGCCTGCGGCCACCAGCCTCGCGTTCACTGAGCCGAAATTTTGCTCGATGCAGTGATACCACTCATCCGGCGGCATCAGGTGGGCGGTGGTGCGGCCGGTTTCGCCGCTGCCGAGCTGCCGCGCTTCCAGCAGCACCACCCGCCGCCCTTCCAGCGACAACAGGTAGGCGGTGGTGAGGCCGGCAATGCCGCCTCCAATGATGCAGGCATCGGCCTGCAGTTCGCCGCTCAGTTCCGGCATTGCGGCGACGGGGGCGGTCTTCGCCCAGATCGACAATGATCCTTCCATGTTGCGTCCTCCCTGCAAGGGTGCACGCAACGACTATACAAAAAAAGCGCCCCGCGGGGCGCTTTCTACGATCAGGCTTATTTGCCTTCCTGCTTGGCGGCTTGTGCAACGCCGTGCATGATTTCCTTCTTGGCTTCTTCAGGACCGTACCAGCCCTCAATCTTGACCCATTTGCCTGGCTCCAGGTCTTTGTAGTGCTCGAAGAAGTGCTGGATCTGCTGCAGGCGCAGGTCTTGCAGGTCTTCAGGCTTCTGCCAGTGCTTGTAGATCGGCAGGATCTTATCGACCGGAACGGCCAGCACCTTCGCGTCTTCGCCGGATTCGTCGGTCATCTTCAGCACGCCGATAGCGCGGCAACGTACCACCACGCCAGGGATCAGCGGGAACGGGGTGATCACCAGCACGTCGACCGGGTCGCCGTCGTTGGACAGGGTGTTAGGGATGTAGCCGTAGTTGCACGGATAGTGCATGGCGGTGCCCATGAAACGGTCGACGAAGATGGCGCCGGATTCCTTGTCCACTTCGTACTTGATCGGATCCGCGTTCATCGGGATCTCGATAATCACGTTGAAATCGTTCGGCAGGTCTTTGCCGGCCGGTACTTTGTTCAGGCTCATGTTTTCCTCGGATTAATGCATTTTTGGACAGTCTAACCTTGCAATTATAGCGAACTGCGCGCCCCTTGTGCGGCGCAGCAGTCTCACAAAATAGTTGCCAAGGCGCACTGGCGATAATGGTTCGCCGCTTCTTCGGGCTGGGACAGCGCTTCGTGCAACTGCGCCAGCTTGAGGTGGGATTCGCGCACCATGCGCGATTCGGAGGCATCGGACAGGGCCTGCTCCAGATAGCGCTGGGCCTTGCCCCACAGTTTCTGCTTCAGGCACAGGGAGCCGAGAGTCAGCGCCAGCTCGGCATCGTTGGGGCGCTCGCGCACCCAGCCTTCGCAGTGCTCTATCTGCACCAGCAGCGCAGCGGAACCGACCGGCGCGGCAGCGTCGCGGTAGGCGCGCAGCACGCGCTCGTCCCAGTTGGCGGCCAGCGATTCTTCGCACACCACGCGCGCTTCGTCATGCAGGCCGCGCGCATTCAGGGCGGTGGCTGCGCGGCAGGCGACGTAGGGCTTCAAGCGATCGGCGTTCGGGATGGTGCTCCAGACACGCTGCAGCGATTCCGCATCGTGCGAGTTATCGGACAGCAGGTCGTCATATGCCAGTTCGCGCAGGCGCGCCGACAAGGCCGGATGCAGAGCCTTGTGCTTGTCCAGCAGGCGCACCAGGCGCAGCACTTCCGGCCAGTTCTTGGCTTGCTGTTCGGCCTTCAGCGACCATTGCAGGGCATGGATATGGCGGGTGCCGCTGGCATTCAGTTCGCGCACGGCTTCCAGCGCCGCTTCCGGCTGGTGGTCGTCGACCAGCAATTCGGTCATGGTCATCAGGCGCGCGGTTTTCATGCCGTTGTCGCTGGCGATGCGGGCCAGCCACTGGTCGCGGCGGGCTTGCTGGCGCATGCGGTGCGCGGCGCGGGCGCCGATCAGGGCGGCCACGCCGGCGTTTTCCGGCAATTCAGCAGCGCGCAGTGCAGCCTTTTCGGCGTGGCCGAAGCGGCCTTCGAACAGGGCTTTCAGTGCGTCGCGCAGGCCCTTGTTGCCGTCGCGTTCACGCTTGTTCTGGCGGTAGGCGGCCACCTTGCGCGGCATGTCGACGGTGGCGTTGAAGGCGCGCACCAGGAAATGCACCAGCAGGAAGGCTGCAACCAGCAGCACCATGAAGAAGTTGAGCGACAGGTCGACGCGGTACGGCGGGTAGAACAGCACCACATTGCCGGGGTTGAAGCGCGCCGTCACGGCGATACCGATGGCCGCAGCCATCATTACAACGAGCCAGATAAAGAGACGCATTATGGCTTCGCCTTGTAGTTGCGCACCGCGTTCAGGCTATCGGCCAGCGTCGGCATTTCGATCTGCAGGTTGCTGCCCTGCAGTTGGCGCAGGAGCTGCTGCGCAGTCTTGGTCTGGGCGGTCTTGGTGTCGAAGTAGCGCGCCAGCACTTCTTGCGCTGCCAGCAGGTCGGCGCGGAAGGCGGCTTCGTTACGGGACAGCAGGGCCATGCGCGCGTTCAGCAGGCGCAGTTTCAGGTTCTCGCGCAGGAAGTAGGCTTCTTCCGGCGCCAGCATGATGGCGTCCGGTGTTTCGACACGGCGCACGCGGATCAGGGTCGACACTTCCGACCACATGTCGCTGCTCCAGTCCTGCCAAACGGTCTTCAGGCGGTCGCCCCAGCTATCTTCATCTTCTGCCGGTGCGGAAGCAGCCTCCTTGCTGGCTGCGCCCTTCCCTTTGGCCTTGGCCGGCGCTGGGGTGTGAGGCTTGCGCTCCGCTGGCGCCGGCGGCGTTGGCTTGGCGTCGGACAGCATCGGCAGGCCGTCGACCTGGGCGATGACGTTATCCAGGCGCACGGCCAGGCCGACGTTATCGACGTTCGGCAGCGCCTTCAGGCGTTCGATGTCCTTGGCGATGGCGCGGCGGATGGTGATGAATTGCGGCTTGTCGGATCGGGACAGGCTGCGGTCGGCATTTTGCAGTGCGATCAGCGCGCCTGGCACGTTGCCGGCCAATTGCAGCTGCTGGCTGGCGGTGGACAGCACTTGCTCGATTTCGGCCAGCGCCCACTCGTCGCGGTTCTTCGACATGTCCTGGTAAAGCTGTTCCAGCGCGAGCTGCTGCGCCTGCGCTTCCTGCTGGCGGTTTTCCAGCACCCCTACCTTGAGCTGGATTTCCTTGGTCGTCTCCTGGACGTTCTTCGCCAGCTGGCTGGTCTGGCCATTCAGCGAATCGCCCTGCTGCAGGCGGCGCGCCATCTCTTCACGCAGGCGGAACACCTGGTTCTTCGAGTAGAAGGCTTGCGCTGCCAGCAGGATACCGAGCACCACCACGGCGATGGTCAGCGGCTGGCGCAAGGCATCGCGCTCCTGTGCCGGCGGGGTCGCCGGCGCAGCCTGGGGGGTGTTGGGAGAGTCGACGGCCGGCGCAGTGGGCGTCGTAGGCAAGTTGTCAGTTTGGTTAGGCAAATCGTTCATGGACGTGATTGTAACGCGGCGAGTACCCGTTCGTCGCCTGATCCTGTGAGAGTCACATTCGGGAAGCCCAAATCCCTTGCCGTTTCGGCAATGCGGGGATGGGGGACGATCAGGTGATGATGTTGCAAAGATGCAACGATTGTCAACTTGTTTAATTCTTTTAGCAGCCCGACAAGGCCGCGCAGGGCTTCGGAGCTGGTGATGATCCAGTCGGCTGGCAGCGCCGCCAGCGCGGTCAATCGCTCGGCCAGTGCCGGCGTCAGCTGCGGCACGGCGCGGCGGTAGGCTGGCAGCACGCTGACTTCGGCGCCGGCGGCGCGGAAGGAATCGGCCATCAGTTCGCGGCCGGATTCGCCGCGCACGATCAGGACTTTTGCGCCGTGCAGGGCTGGCAGGTCGAGAGCTTGCAGCAGGTGTTCGGTATCGCTGTGGGCCGGGTCGGCAGGGCTGGCGATCTGGCTTTCCGGGACGCCTTTGGCAAGCAGCGCCTGGCGACTGCCCTCGCCGACCACGGCCGCTTGCAAGCCTTGCGGCCATTCAGGGATGTGGGCGAAGGCAGCGTCGATGGCGTTCGGCGAGACGAAGGCCACCAATTGGTAGCTCGCCAGGCTGGCCAGTGCATTGTGTAACGGCGCCTGGTCAGGCAGCGGCGTGATTTCCAGCAGCGGCAGCACTTCGACTTCGCGGCCGAGGGCGCGGATGCGGCTGGCCAGGGGTTCGGCTTGCGCGATGGGGCGAGTGAGGACGACGCGGCGTTGCATTGGAAAACCGGTAAACCCGTGTCAGACCCAAGGGTCTGACACTGATGTGCGGGTGACATCGGGCATCGCGGGCATCCGGGCGGCGCTTATGCCGATGGGGCGGCGTTGGGGTTCATGGCGTCGGCTTGCTCGGCGGCGCAGACGGCGAGGATGGCTTCGGCGTCCTGTGCGCGCAGCTGTTCTGCGACCTGGGCGCCAAGCGATTCGGCATCGGCGGCAGCGCCATTGATCTCGGCGCGGGCGACGCGGGTGCCGTCAGGCGTAGCGACCATGGCGCGCAGGTGCATCTGGCCGCCATCAACGGTGGCGAAGGCTGCCAATGGTACCTGGCAGGAGCCGCCGAACACTTTCGACACCTTGCGTTCCGCCGTCACGGCCTGCGCGGTCGGCAGGTCGTTCAGCGGCGCCAGGATGGCTTTCAGGTCCAGGCCATCATTACGCTCGGCGATTTCGATTGCCATCGCGCCCTGCCCTGCAGCTGGCAGCGAATCTTCCGGCGCCAGCAGCGATTTGATGCGCTGCGGCAGGCCGAGGCGTTTCAGGCCGGCGGCGGCCAGGATGATGGCCGCATAGTCGCCGCGATCGAGCTTGCCCAGGCGGGTATCCAGGTTGCCGCGCAACGGCTTGATCACCAGGTGCGGGTAACGCGCCGAAATCAGGGCCTGGCGGCGCAGGCTGCTGGTGCCGACAATGGCGCCGGCAGGCAGTTCGGCCAGCGAAGAATAGTCGTTCGAAACGAAGGCGTCGCGCGGATCTTCGCGCTCCAGCACGGCCGCCAGCGCGAAGCCTTCCGGCAGTTCCATCGGCACATCCTTCAGCGAATGGACGGCCAGGTCGGCACGGCCTTCTTCCATCGCCACTTCCAGCTCCTTCACGAACAGCCCCTTGCCGCCCACCTTGGACAGGGCGCGATCGAGGATCTGGTCGCCGCGGGTTGTCATGCCCAGGATCTCAATGCTGCACTGCGGATATAATTGAGACAAGCGAGCGCGGACGTGTTCTGCCTGCCACATGGCAAGGCGGCTCTCGCGCGAAGCGATCACCAATTTGGAAGGGAGCTGTTGGGCCATTTCAGGAGTATTCAAGACCAGTTCTTTCGCTGTTGCTAGCGCCAAACCGGCGTTCACCAGTTTATTGCACATGATTGGGACCACAAATTCTAGCATGCGCGCCCCTATGCAGAGAGCGGGCCACAAGCCTATTGCACGACCATTCTTATCTTTTGACTGATTAACTATGGCAAATCAAGTAAGTGCAACAGACGAAGCAAACCAGAGCGCCGATAAAGACGCGCCATTGAAAGAAGACATCCGCCTGCTGGGCCGCCTGTTGGGCGACGTCCTGCGGGAACAGGAGGGAGAGGAAGTATTCGCCGTCGTAGAAACCATTCGCCAGACCGCTGTCCGCTTCCGCCGTGAAGCCGACGCCGGCGCCGCCAAGGAACTGGACGGCATGCTGAAGATCCTGACACGCGAACAGACCATCACGGTGGTGCGCGCCTTCTCCTACTTCTCCCACCTTGCCAATATTGCGGAAGACCAGCACCACATCCGCCGCCGCCGCGCCCATTTGCTGGCCGGCTCGGCGCCGCAAAAAGGCAGCATCAGCTTTGCTCTCGACAAGCTGAAAGAATCCGGCGTCGAACTGGACACCGTAACCAGCTTCTTCAAGGAAGCCCTGATCAGCCCCGTCCTGACCGCCCACCCGACCGAGGTGCAGCGCAAGTCCATCCTGGACGCGGAACACGATATCGCCCGCCTGCTGGCCCAGCGCGACCTGCCGCTGACGCCCAAGGAGCGCAGCGCCAACCTGCACATGCTGCGCGCCCGTATCGCGACGCTGTGGCAGACCCGCATGCTGCGCTACTCCAAGCTGACCGTGGCGGACGAAATCGACAACGCCCTGTCCTACTACCGCATTACCTTCCTGCGCGAACTGCCGGCCCTGTACGACGACATCGAATCCGAGATCGCCGAGCATTACGGCCAGGCGGCGCCGGCCGCCATCGACGGCTCCTACGTGCAGATGGGCAGCTGGATCGGCGGTGACCGCGACGGCAACCCGAACGTCAACGCTGGCACCATGCAGCACGCGCTGGAGCGCCAGGCCACCACCATCCTCGACTTCTACCTCGACGAAACCCACGCGCTGGGCGCCGAGCTGTCGGTGTCGACCCTGATGATCGGCTGCTCGCCCGCACTGCAGGCGCTGTCGGATGCCTCGACCGACACTTCCGACCACCGCAGCGACGAGCCTTATCGCCGCGCCCTGATCGGCATGTACGCCCGCCTGGCAGCGACCGCCCGCGCACTGGGCGCGACCAATATCCTGCGCAAGGAAGTCGGCCACGCCGCCCCCTACCCGTGCCCGGCCGATTTCTCGGCCGACCTGCAGGTGCTGATCGAGTCGCTGGACGCCAACCACGGTTCCGTGCTGGCCCGCCCGCGCCTGACCACCCTGAAACGCGCCGCCGACATCTTCGGCTTCCACCTGGCGTCGCTGGACATGCGCCAGTCGTCCGACATCCACGAACGCGTGCTGGCGGAGCTGTTCGCCAAGGCCGGCGTGCAGGCCGACTACGCATCGCTGGATGAAGATGCCAAGGTCAAGCTGCTGCTGGCGGAGTTAGCGCAACCACGCCTGCTGTATTCGCCTTACATCGAGTATTCGGACGAGACCAGCTCCGAGCTGACCATCCTGCGCACCGCGCGCGACATCCGCCAGCGCTACGGCAAGCGCGCCATCCGCAACTACATCATCTCGCACACCGAGACCGTGTCCGACCTGCTGGAAGTGTTCGTGCTGCAGCAGGAAACCGGCCTGCTGCGCCAGGGCGCCGACGGCGAACGCACCTCGGACCTGATGGTGATCCCGCTGTTCGAAACCATCCCCGACCTGCAGCGCGCCGCCGGCATCATGGAAGCCCTGATGGCCGTGCCGATGGTGCAAAAGCTGATCGCCAAGCAGGGCCAGATCCAGGAAGTCATGCTGGGCTACTCCGACTCCAACAAGGACGGCGGCTTCATGACCTCCAACTGGAAGCTGTACAAGGCGGAACTGGCGCTGGTGGAAATCTTCGCCAAGGCCGGCGTCAAGCTGCGCCTGTTCCATGGCCGCGGCGGTACTGTCGGCCGCGGCGGCGGCCCAAGCTACGAGGCCATCCTGGCTCAGCCCAAAGGCACCGTCAACGGCCAGTTGCGCCTGACCGAACAGGGCGAGATCATCGCCTCCAAGTTCTCCAACGCCGAAATCGGCCGCCGCAACCTGGAACTGCTGGTGTGCTCGACCCTGGAAGCGAGCCTGATGCCGCCGCCGGCCGACGCCTGCCACGGCCCGCGCCTGGCCGGGTTCGAAGCCGCGATGGCGGAAATCTCCGAGCTGGCCTACAAGTCTTACCGCAACCTGGTGTACGAAACCCCGGGCTTCACCGACTACTTCTTCTCGGCCACCCCGATTGCGGAAATCGCGGAACTGAACCTCGGTTCGCGCCCGGCTTCCCGCAAATCGACGCGCCGCATCGAAGACTTGCGCGCCATCCCGTGGGGCTTCAGCTGGGGCCAGTGCCGCCTGCTGCTGCCGGGCTGGTACGGTTTCGGCTCCGCCATCGGCGCCTGGATCGCCGCCGGCAACGAGGAACAACGCAAGGCGCAACTGCGCGACATGTTCCAGCACTGGCCGTTCTTCGCCACCCTGCTGTCGAACATGGATATGGTGCTGGCCAAGACCGACCTGGCAATCGCCTCGCGTTACGCCGAGCTGGTGGCGGACAAGGAACTGCGTGAACGCATCTTCAAGCGCATCACCGAGGAATACCACCAGACCCTCGACTGCCTGGAATCGATCACCGGCACCCGCGACCGCCTGGCAGGCAACCCGCTGCTGGCGCGTTCCATCACCAACCGCTTCCCTTACCTCGATCCGCTGAACCACCTGCAGGTGGAGCTGATCAAGCGCCGCCGCGCGCTCGGTAATGAAGAAGACAGGGCCGATCCGCGCGTCAACCGCGGCATCCACCTGTCCATCAACGGCGTCGCCGCCGGCCTGCGCAACACAGGCTAAGTTGATCGCAGCGGGGCAGCCGGCACGGCGGCTGCCCCTTTCCCTCAGCGTTTTTCGATCCTCACCAGCAGCCCTTCCAGGCGCCGGCTTTCACCGCGCGTGCCGAGGAACTGGCCATCGCTGTGCAACGCCGAGTCGCCATGCCCTTCGATATGTGCCATATAACGCACGGTGTACTGGCCGGCGGCTGGACCTGCCAGCCGGATGGCGATTCCTTCCAGCCGGCGCCCCTGGCCGCGCGTTCCCAGGTAACTGCCTTCGGACTGGAACTGCGTGTCGCCATACCCTTCCACATGGCCCATGTATTCGATGCTGAGGCCGGGCACCGGACTGCTGATTTCCAGCTGCATCCCTTCAAGCCGGCGCGACTCCCCGCGCGTGCCGAGGAACTGGTTTTCCACGCCAAGCATATCGCCATAACCCTCCACGTGCGCGCGCACCCGCATAGCCGGGCCGCGCTTGCCGTACAGGGCCTCGATGCAGGCGACATCATCCGGCTGCAGGGTGCGCAGGCTGACGCCAGGGTAGCTGGGCGCCATGACGCTGGACGGATCGGCGCTGTGGTCCAGGCCAAGCAGGTGCCCGATCTCGTGCAACGCCACGGTTTCCAGGTCGATCATGCCGGACAAGGCCCCCAGCGCCCAGGCTTCGGCCTCGTCGAAATGACACTTGCCGGCATGCGCCCCGCCGCAAGGCGGCGGGTAAAAGGCATGGGCCAATATCCGTCCCACGCCGTCAAAGGCCGAGCCATCGCCATGGTCGCCGGCCTGCCATTCGATGCGCAGGTCTGGGTTGGCTTCGATCGGCACCTCCACAAAATCCACCCACGCCACCTGCTGCCAGGTGCGGAAAGCACTGCGAACCGCTTCCCTTTCCCCGTCCCCCGCGATGTCCGGCGTCGCGTTGGCAAACCCGAAGGTGAGCGAGCGGCGCCGCGACCAGTAACTGCATCCTTTTAACAGGAAGCGCGACTGCAACCCTGGCGGACGCAAATCGGGATTGCCGCAGCGCGGGCGCTCCATCTGGTGCACCGTCGGGTCGTCCAGCAGGCCGGAGTCGTGCAGGCGGTGGTAGGCCTGGAAGCGCTTGACGGCCTGCCGCGTCGCTTCGTCGAACGTGCCGTCCGTCGAGGCCGATTCGCTCAGGTAGCCAAAACGGCGCAGGAACATCTGAACGCGCGGCACGTCTTCATGCCGCTCGCCGATGTCGAGGTCGCGTACTGTCAGCTTGAACTTGGCTGTTTCTTTCATGTCTTCCTCCGGTAGGTATGGGCTGCTTTAAAGGGCGCCGGCCTTGGGCAGGAACTGCTTCGAATCGGGCCTTTGGTCCGGATCGCATTGGCCAGCGCGCGCCCCCCGCTTGCGGGCCGGTTCACAGGCTGGGTCGTACAAGGTGCCTGGCTGCAGTACTTCAACCCACACCGATGCGGTCCGGGCCGGCAGGTTTCCATTGAATAGCTGCCGGACCTGCAGGTAATTCAAGTGCAGGTCAACATCGCTGTCTTCCTCGATTCCGGGTTTGGCCAGCACCCGCAGCGTGCGGTCGGTAACGGGATTGGTGATGCTGAGGCGCTGCCAGGCCAGGGGCGACTTCATGCCCACATAGACGTGGAAGCGCGCCGGCTGTTCCGGCCCGATGTTCGGCACGCCGACCCTGAATTGCTCTCCCATGGGCTCGAACGGTTCTTCGCGCTTGGCCGCCCGGCGGCGCAATTCGGCGAGCGACGGCACGGCCATGATCTTGACCTGCTTGCTCTCCCACTTGCCATAGCGGTCCAGCGCATTTTCCCTGGCATCCAGGCTGACCAGCGTTGTCAGCGCATCCGGCAGTTCGGCATCGGTGATCGGATAGATCTTCTGGCTCTTCAGCGCAGCAATCACGGCCGCCTTGTGCTCTCCCTGCAGCATTTCCCGCACCGTACGCTCGGGATGTTCGCCCCAATAGGCGAATGCCGACAGGCCGATCAGGCACAGCGCCACGATCAGGAAACTAAACCAGGCGAGCTTGAGCCGGGTTTCCTGGCGCGTCAGCGCTGCCATCGCCTGATCGCCATCAGCGCGTCGCATGACGTTGGACAGGGCGCCCAGCAGGACATCGCGCTGGGCCCCGCTGCTGCTGCGCACTTCCTCCGCCATGCGCTGCAACTGGCCTTCGTAGATGCGCGATACCAGGGCAGCCAGGAAGGCAACGAACGTCAGCGGGGAGCTGACGTTGCCGATCGCTTGCCACATGTCCATGATGCTAACCCGCGGCCAGCCCGGGCTTGCCGGTACCGACGGACACAAGATTGAGCAGGTCGGTGGACAGCTTCATCAGGGCCGAGGTCGTCTCGAGCTGCAGGTTCTTGCCGCGTGCGGCATCAGCCACGCGCTTGGTCCCATCGATCACTGCCGGCGACGGCGGCGCCAGGCTCAGCCCCTGGGTCTCGGCCTCGACGATGCGCCCCATCACTTCGCGCCGTGCCGCATCGGCTTTGGTAAAACGGCTGTGCAGCTCCGGCCGGCCGTCGGACTCCATGCGCTTCTTGATTGCGATGCACAAATCAATCAGCAATTGCAGCCAGATGTGGTATTCAATCAGGGTTTCGGACATGGCAACCTCCATTCAAGTTCATTTGGACAGGACCGGTGCCGCGCCCTCGTTGGCGGCAACCGGTGCGGGAACGCCTTCGGCGGCGGCAGGAGCTGGCCCCTGCGTGCGCGCCAGTTCCACGGCGAACTGGCGCAACACGCTGACCCGGTCGGGTTTGCGGGCCGTGCTACCCAACTCCTGCAAGGACAGCTCCGTCGCCTGCAAGGATGCGGTGGGCGGCGCATCGGCGCGCTCATGGAAATGGCCTTGCTGGCCGGCCAGGGCGGCCTCTTGCTGGACACGCTGGTCGGCTGCCTGGCGCAGGTGGTCGAACAACTGCCCCGCCCCGGGATTGCCGGCCGATTGTGCTGCCAGCCGCTCCAGCATGGCCTGGTGCATGTCGCTCGTTAATTTCGCCCAATCCGAGCGCAGGTTGGTCACCCGGCCGCGCCGTGCGGCCTGCTCGTGTTCGTTGAACGCCGCCAGCTCCTCACGCACCGAAGCGAGCAGGTTTCTTCCGTTGTCGATATTGGCCTGGATTGCAGGGGGCGCCGCGCAGGCGCTGAGCAAGCTTGCTCCCAAGATGGCGAGATAATTCATTGTTCTACTCCAATCCATAGCAGGGAAATGGCCTTGACCAGATTCAGCACAAGGTCCGGTTTCTGTCCGTTGGCAGCGAAACGCGCTGCTTCGTCCACGGTGGGTGTAATCAGGCTGCTCCATTCGCCGAAGTTCCCCTCCGCCCGCACCAAGGGGCCTTCGTTCCTGACGGTTTCAGCGGCCGCGAGCAGATCACTTGTAGCGAGGTGGCGCGCGCCGATCGCCGTCTGGTAGTCGATGGCAGATTTCGCGAGCGCGTGGCGATGGGCGGGAAACTTGTCCCACAATTGAGCAAAGCTCAGCTTGCGCTGCGGGCCGTTCAAGCCCGGCAGCGCCCCGCGCGCCGCCAGCAGGGATGCAAATTCCCCATAGGCGGCCAGGCGCGCCTGGTCCAGGTACTCCAGCCGTTGCGCTTGCAGCGCCAGCATCTTGTGTGCCGTGTCGGAGCGGCTGCTGGCAATCGCCTTCGCGATCTGCAAAGAAGGCATGACGTTGGTGCCACGCACTGCGCGTAATTGATGCAGGTCGTTGGCAAGCGCCGGGAACATCCTGGCGGCGCTTTCGAGCTTGCCGTCATCGGCGGCAGGCGCTTTGTCGCCGCTGACGCTGGCGAGGATATCGTCGATCGTGCTAAGGCTGGTCCTGGCCAACGCTTCCTTGCCGGCAGCGGTCTCGAGCTTCTGCAACACGGCGATGGCGTCGTGCAGCGACGCGGCCGACTTCTGCAACTCATCGCCCGGCAGCGGCCGGGCGGCAAATTGTGCTGCGCGCTCGGCGGCAAGCCGGTATTCTTCCTGGGCCAGCTTGAACGCCTGTTCCGCCTGGCGGGCCTGCCCCGCCTCGAACACCAACTGCTTGCGCAAGGCTTGCAGCGCATCCTGTTGCTTCTTCAATTCGCCGCCTGTGCCTGCCAGGGCCTGGTCCAGCCTGGCGGATGCCTCCTGTTCCTGCTGGCAGGAAGCACGCAAGCCTTCAGCCTCCAGCAACAGGCCGAATTCGCGCGCCTTCTCCAGCCTGGCACGCAGCTCGCCCGCCAGCGCGCTGGTACAGTCCGCAGCGAAATGGCGCTCCAGCAGGCTGCGCTGGAAGAACTCCTGGCTCACCCGCTCGATGCCGATCGCGTCCATGATGTTGCGCACTTTCCTGTCAAGCACGGCATAGTCCGCGCTTGCGGGGCCGGCCAGCTCAAGCAGGCGGTGGTCGATATTGGCCGCCAGGCCTTTATCCAAGGGCAGATCAAGCACGGGCTGGAAGCTGCTGTCGCGCTCGAACATCAGCTTGGCTTTGCGGTACTCGCGCGCCTGCACTTCATCCGCGGCACGCACCTTGCGCACGGAGTCGAAGTAGTTTTCCGCCTTGACTTCACCCCACGCTTTCACCACTGCCTGGCCTTGTTTATCGCGCGCTTCGTCATACAGCTGGAATCCCGCACAGCCGTTCAGCAACGCCAGCATGGCGCCTGCCGTAGCGGCCTTTGTGCCTTGCATCAGAATATTCATTTGGGTCTCCTTCCTCGTCGACACTGTTGTTATCGGAACGTGTCCAGTGTAGGAAAGCAGCCCTGCCGGCGCCATTCGCCGGACGGCTAAACCAACAACGTATTCAGCACGGTGGCGCTGTGCTAACCTAGACACTGGGACTAGGCCGAACGGCCAGGATGCTTAAGGAGCCGTGCCATGCGTGTGCTGCTAGTTGACGACCACCCCATGTACCGCCGCGGGCTGATGAGCGCGCTGTCCTCGGTCATGCCCGAGGGCGGCTACGAGGTGCTGGAAGCTGGCGACACCGCCACCGCCCTGGCCTTTGCCGGCGGCCCTGTGGTGGACCTGGTCTTGCTCGATCTTCACCTGCCCGGCTGCACGCCGATCGAGACACTGGAGAGGACGCGCGCGGCCTTTCGCCCCCCATCGCGCGTGGTGGTGCTCACCGGCGATGAAGACATGAAGCTGGCGGTGGACGTGCTGAAGATCACGTCGGACGGACTGATCATGAAATCAGCGGACGAAGAAGAATTGAAAGGCTCGCTCAAGGCGGCAATGTCTGGCGGGGTGGTGATTCCGCGCAAGGTCATGGAGTATCTCGCTGTCGTGGCAACCTCCGCCAGGGCTCCCCGCCCGGCTCCGCCAGCTGGCGACACGGGTTCCCACGGCCTGTCGCCGCGCCAGCTGGAGGTGGCGCGCCAGGTGGCGGCGGGCAAGTCGAACAAGGAAATTGCCCGCGACATGGACCTGGCGATCGCCACCGTCAAGGTTCATCTGACTGGAGCTCGAGGGGTGCTTGGGGCTCGGACAAGGAGCGAACTGGCTGCCCTGATTGCGCGGCTTGGCCTGACCCGCTCGCTACACTGACGCCAGCGCCGCGGTGGAAGCGCAGTTCGGTGCGCCAGCCGCCCCCGCTTGCCGCCACAACGCGCAGCAGGGCAAAGCCGTCGCCCGGGTAAAAACGCGTCCGGACCTGGCAATCGACCTGCAGCCCGCCGCCCGTCTTGAAGCTGAAGTCCTCGTCGCCCGCAAAGTCGGCCTCGCTCGAATTCGCGAAGGGGAACGGCGCGTAGAAGCCGGAGCTATGAATGGAGCGCAGGCGCACCGGCTCGCGTCCAGGACATGACAACGTTACCTGCGCATCGCAGGAGATATGCTCATCGCCCGACAGCAGCACCACGTGCTGGATGCCATTCTCGGCGATATGCCCCAACAGGCGCGTCAAGGATGCGGGATAGCCATCCCAGGCATCGGAGCGCAAGCAATGCGGGCCGCTGATGTCGCGCGCAGCGAGCAGGCGGCGCGGCAGCACCATGGACGGACTGGCGATGAATTTCGGCCGCTCTGGCGGTGCATTGTCAAGCCAATCGAGCAGGCACTGCATCTGTCGCTCGCTCATGATGCGGTCCTGCGCGATGCCGGCGGCGCTGCGCCGGGCGCGTTCGGTGCGCGTATCGGCGACAAACAGTGGAAATCCGCGCGGCTGCGCGGCAAAATCCAGCCACGCTGGCGCGCCAGCGCGCTCCTTGGCCCGCAAATAGCCGCGGAAGGCGTCCCGCCCCGCCTGCATCTGCGGGTCGCCGGCAGCGCCTTCCCAGTTGTCGGCAATTTCATGGTCGTCCAGCATCGCCAGCACGGGCAGGCGGCGCAGGACCCGGCGCACATCCGGATTACCCAGCAACTTCTCGTAGGGCCGCACAAAGCGATCGTCCCTGGCGGTTGGATCGAACAGGCCGGCCGTCGCGTCGCTATAGATCTGGTCGCCCAGCAAGAGCAGGAAGTCAGGCCGCCAGGCATGCTCGCGCAACAGCCTGCCGAGCCGGAAATAGGAGCCATATGCCGGATAGCGATCCAACAGGCCAGCCGGGTACTGGCAGCTGCCGAAGGCGATGCACAGGGCCGGTGCGACCCTGTCGTCGCGCTGGCGGCGCGGCAGGTAGCCGTGGGCGATCGCCGAGCCGGCTTGCAGCGCATCGCCGACTGCGGCGGCGATATCGGCGGCTTGCTGGTTGATAAAGGCTTGCATGCGGACCCGTGCCGACTCGTCCGCCGTCAGTCCCGCCTCAGCCTTGCCGGCGATGAACTTCATGTCGCGCACCGAGGGCTCGTGGTAGATCTCGCGATCCGCGTGCGCCTGCGCCCCCAGGTCGTACACCACCAGCACCAGCCAGCCCGTAGCGCCGGCGGGCGGCGGCGGTATATCCAGCCGCAGCCAGCCTTCGCATTCGGCCGGGGTTGGACGGAACTGGATGTGGCTCGCCAGCGGCGCGTGCGACGCCTGCAGGCGCTGCCCCCTTTCCACCACCGGCACCAGCGCAATCATGGCCGCGCCATTTTGTTGCGGATCGATGCCGAGCCCAATCTTCCAGCGCACCGCCTCGTCAAGGCTGCTGCGCAAGGGGCCTGCAACCGGGGGCGCCACGCGCCAGCGCCGCATGGCCGGCAGCGGTGCCGCGCATTGCGGCTGCGCCATGAAGGCGGCCACCCGCCCGAACACCTCGCCGGCGGCGCGCTTCCCGATCAGGCAGTCCTGGTGGCCGAAATCGTGCAGGATCACCGGCGTCAGCCGGACCGGCGTGCCGCACAACTGGCGCTGCAACAAGGCGGCTGCCGCATGATCGGACACCCCGCTCTGGTCGCTGAACAGTGCCAGGGTGGGGAAGGTCCAGCGCGTGGCCAGCGTTCCCTGCGCGACATAGACATTGCGTCCGGCGCGGTTGGCGATGCGCTGCAGCCGCGCGATATGGATGGTCTGGGCCAGGGTCTCGGTATTCAGCGGCCCGAAGAAGTCGTCGATATGCTTGAGGATGGCGGAACTGAGCTGCGGCAGGTTGAAGTCTCGCCCATACAAGGCGTCCATGCGATGCCGGGTGCGCACGAAGCTTGCGTTGCGCCACGGCCCGAGCGGGTTTTCGATGCGGAACTCCTCGTCCGGATACGGCAAGGTCGCCAGCAGCCGGTCAATCAGTTCGTCAAGCAAGGTCGCCTCGCGCTCCAGCCGGTACTCGTAGCGGTCCAGCGGCAGCATGCGGCGCAGGTAGCCCATCAGGTAGCCGCGCAGGCGGTTGTCGCGGCTGAACTTCACCACCGGTCCCAGCTGTGATAGCACGAGGCTGCGGATCATTCCCGGCAGCGCCTGCCGCTCTTGCTGGAAACGCGCGCCAGGCTCGGGCAGCGCCAGCACCGCCATGCTGGTCATTACCGCCCCGATGCAGTGCGCGAACACGTCAACCGTGCCGTGCACGCTGCTGCGCGCCACATGCGCCACCACGGCCGGAATATCGGCCAGCGCCACATCTTCCAGTGTCCAGGGGTGGCGCGCGCTGGGCAAACCACTGCTAGTCCGCAGGTCGGCCACCCATACATCGCGGCCGCGCTGCCACAAGTACTTGGCCAGCCCCGGGCGCAGCAAATGATGGGCATAGGTGGTGCCGCTGGCACTGTAGCCGTGTATCAGCAGCACGGGCGGCAGCGTCCCCTGGTCGACGTGGCCCATGTAACGGGTCAGGCGCGCCACCACGGGGGTGCCGTCGGGCAGGCGGTCGACTTCAAGCTCGGTCACCTCGGGTGCCGGCCGGAACCAGCCCGGCAGCTTGCCAGGCAGGCGCCGCGGCGCACGCGGCGCGGAATCGTCCGGCTTGCGGAAGCTCCACACGTGGACGCTCAGGAACAGGCGCAGGAAATAGCCGGCCAGTCCGGCGCAATCGGCCAGTGCCGACACCTGGTCCTGCTGGCGGAGGATGCGTAGCAGCGGCTGCTGCTTCCATACCAGGAAGCCGGTGTCGAGTTCGAGCCGGGCCGGGCTGCCGGCGCGCAGGCCGGGAAACTGCTCGAGCTGCAGCCGGGTCAACTGGTGCCAGGGGTTGGCGGCACGCGCATAGGTCAGGCGTTTGCGGCCAACGATCGGCTGGCCCTCCACCTCCAGCCCGGCAAGCGCCTCAGCGGGCGGGACCACCAGCTCGCGCACCTGCAGCACGTACTCCAGCAGGCGCACCTCGCCGGCCCGCGAGGCCAGGTTCCAGGCCGACCGGATGCGCCGGCCGCCATTGGCAAACAACAGGGCGGGTTCGTGCCGCCACTCCCCCCTGCGCACCGTCTGCCACAATACCTGGCAGGCGTCGCGCAGGCCCCGGTTCAGGAACCAGGCGGGCAGCGCTGCCCAGCGGCGCCCGCCTGCCGTGCCCGGCTCGCGATGGAACAGGCGCAACTCGCCTTCCACCCTGGCTTTCAGCAAGATGGGCGGCTTGGGATGGCTGGGGTCATCGCGCTTCGGGCTCCACGCCTGCCAGGCATCCCAGTCATACAGCGTGAGCCAGCTTTCCCCAGGCCGGGTGAGCATGCGGCGCTGCAGCGGCACGGCGCCGCCGTCCGCCGGCAAGACCAGCCGCGCCAGGTCCTGCCGTTCGTAAGCGATCGTCAGTTCGACAAAAAACTGGCGCGGACCGGCTGCGGTATCGAGCCAGCTTGGGCCGCACAGCCGTTCGCGCAGGTCGACCATGGTGGGCGCTGCGCTGCGCGCCTGTGCGCTGGGCGCCAGCTGGAAGCGCGGGCGCTCCTGCGGCAGGCCGACCAGGCCGGCCTCAGGCGGCCTGGCCAGTTTCCACTCTTTGCGCAGCGCCTCAATCGCCCGTTCGGCCAGCGCCGCAATGGTCAGCGCCGGGTTGATGCCAAGCGCGCGCGGCACGATGGAACCGTCCAGCACTACCAGTCCTGGATGAAATGACTCCTGGCCCCGTTTGCGGCGCATGAACACGCGGCCGCAATCGTCCACCACGCCATGCTCGCTGTCGTGCGCCATCCGGCAGCCGCCTAAAGGATGCACGGTCAAGGGAGGACCGCGCCGCCCCGACAGCAGGAATTCCATGGAATCGGGCAGGGTCTTCCAGAGCGGGTTGGCAAGCAGGCGCGGCGGTTCGCCCTGTCCGTCCGGCGCCAGGCCGGCGCAAGCGGCGGCCAGCGCCGCCATCTGGCCCTGGAACAGTTCGCTGTTCCGCAAGCCCGGCCAGCGTACCCGCAAGCTGCCTTCGTTCTCATCGTCGGCGATGGCCAACTCCAGCGCGCCGGCGGCCCCATCATCGCCCATGATCGCCAGGATGCTGCTGCGCTCGATCGCCCCGGCATCGACTGCGCAGGGATCGCCCTGGCTGCCATCGTTGCCGTGTTCACTCTCGTCCGCATAGGCCAGCGCATCGAGGGTATGGGTGGTGGCCAGTACTTCTTCCAGCACGCGCCGCAGCGGCGCCGGAATTCCCAGCTCTTCGACCACGAAGCCCGGCTGCCCATCCTGCGCCGGCACATCGACAATGCCGGTGATGGTAGGGCCAACCCTGCGCGCGCCCGCAGCCGTGTTTTCATCATCGGTCGGATGCGCCGGGGCTTGCTGCCCGTAGACAGCGGCGATCATGTCGCCATTGCTCGAGAAGCCGCATCCCAGCTGACCGGAAAACTGCAGGTCAGCAGTCTGGGAGCGCAACAGGATCTCGGTCGAACCCAGCGCACCGGCAGCGAGAATAAGCTTGCCGGCCCTCAGCACCAGCGGCTGCGGCTGCCGTTCGCGCAAGCCGGGGTCGGTATACGTCAGGTGCAGCAGCCAGCAACCGGCGGCCCGGTCGTGTTCGAACCGCAGCACCGTGGCGCCGGTATACAGTTCGGCGCCATGGCGCCAGGCGTCTACCAGCAAGTTGGTGTCGAGCGATTCCTTGGCGTTGAAGTTGCAGCCGGTAACGCAGTCGCCGCACTGAACGCAACGGTCAAGCCGCACCTGTGCGCTGCTGTCGCGGGCTTCGAGCGCCACGCTGATACGGGCCTGGCGCAGCTTGCCCCCTTTGACTTGCCGCCCCAGCTGCTCCAGCGCCATCAATTTGGCCGGAGCGGCAATACCGTGCGCTTGCAAGGTGCCGCCATCAACGGCAATCAGCCTGGCGCGCGCGCTGGCGAAATGGGTTGCCAGCCCGGGCGCCGCCTGTTCCAGCGCCGCCACCACCTCGGCCGCAGGTTCTTCCAGCACACCGGCGTTGATCAGCGAACCGCCGCCCAGGCCATTGGCCAGCAGCACATTGGCATCGCCAGCCAGGCGCAAATCGAACAAGCCCTCGCGCTGGCCGCGTACCTGGCCGCCCGGGGTGCTGAAGCGCAGGTGTCCAGGCAATTCTGCCAGCCGGCTGGGGAAGGCGCCCGGCAGGTATTCCCTGCCCCGTTCCAGCACGCAGACCGAGAGCGGCTGTCCCGACTCCTCGCCACGGCAGCCGGCCAGCCCGGCTGCCGCCACTGCGCCGCCGTAGCCGCTGCCGACGATAACGACATCATAGTCCGGCGCTGGCTCCGCGCCGCGCAGCGCCAGCTTCGCGGCCAGGCTCTCCAGGCCGTGCGACAGCCAGTTGCGATGGCGCTGCGTGCTGCCAGCGTCCGGCTCCCTATTGCATGTATCCATGATGTACCCCTTTCGGTGACTGTTCCAGTTGCGCTACCGCCGCCAGCAAGGCGGCCAGCGGAACCGGCTTGTGCAGCAAAGGCAGGCCGGCACTGCGCGCTTCGCGCAGCCGGTTGGGGGCGGTATCGCCACTGACCAGGATGACCGGCAAACCGGGATAGAGCTCGCGCAGCGACTGGACTGCCAGCAGGCCGCTGTCCTGCCCACGCAGGCGGAAATCGACCAGGGCGAGGTCGGGCCGGTCCAGCGCGGCCAGCGCGACGGC
Organism: Pseudoduganella sp. S-14; assembly: GCF_049913285.1. Lineage (GTDB taxonomy): Bacteria > Pseudomonadota > Gammaproteobacteria > Burkholderiales > Burkholderiaceae_D > Rugamonas. The sequence continues at coordinate 2,574,604 of NZ_CP183991.1, read as the reverse complement.
CTGCGCCGTGCCATCGGCCAGGCTGACCCGCGCGCCCAGCTCCACCAGCAGCGCCTGCATTCCGCTGCGCACTGCCAATTCGTCGTCGACCACCAGCACCTGGCGCCCGGCGAGCGAACCGGCCACACTCGACTGTGCAGTGACTGGCGCCGGCGCCGCCTGCGCCAGCGGCAGTATCACGTAAAATGCGGTGCCCACGCCCTCGCGCGACACCATTTCCAGCCGCAGCGCCAGCAGCTTTGCCAGCCGCGCCACAATCGACAGGCCGAGGCCGAGGCCATTGGCACGGTCCCGTTCCGGATTGTCCAGTTGATAGAACTCTTCGAACACCCGTCCCTGCTCATCGACCGGAATGCCGCAACCGCTGTCCTCGACGATCACGACAGCCAGGCCGCCCTGCGCCAGCAACTCAAGCTGCACACCGCCTTCCGCCGTGTACTTGATGGCGTTATCCACCAGGTTGCAGAGCACACGCCCCAGCAAGACCGGGTCGGTATCGACTACTGCCTCGCCAACGCTGTGAAAGCCGAGGGCGAGCCCACGGCTTTGCGCGATTGGCGCAAACTCGTCGTGCACGCGATGCAACAGGGCGGGCAGGCGCACCGGCACCACGCTGGCCAGTACCACGCCGGCGTCGAGCTTAGAAACATCGAGCAGCGCGTCGAGCTGGGCGGTCAGGCTGCCAAGGGCGGCTTGCATGTGGCCGGAGATCTCCCGGCTTGCTTCGTCCAGCGGACGCATCGCCAAGGCAGCGGCGAACAGCGATAAGGTATGGATTGGCTGGCGCAGGTCATGGCTGGCCGAAGCCAGGAAGCGCGTCTTGGCCTGGTTCGCCTGCTCTGCTCTTGCCAGCGCATCCGTCAGTTCCCGGTTCAGGCGCACCTGTTGCAGCCGGATCTCGAACGATTCGCGGAACAGGCGATAGGAATCACCTGCAATGGCGGTCAGGAGCGTCGCCAGCACGGCAAGAATCAGGGCTGCCGCGCCAGGGGTCCAGCCCGAATGCCCGGTGCGCTGCCCGCCAGCCCACAGCAGCACCAGCGGCGCGAATATCGGCAGGATGTAGGCCACGAAAACCGGGCGATAGCCTGCGGTGGTCGCGATGGCGCCGGTGCATAAGCCAACCAGCAACAACGTCAGGATGACCCGCTCCAACTCTGGCAGGCTGCCGAAAAACAGCAGCGATAGCGCATGCGCCAGCCCGTTCAAGCCGCTCAGGCAAATTGCAATCTGCAAGCGTCGCGCGCCGGACAGGCCATGCATGGCGGGCAGCCGTCCCAATGCAATGCGCCGCACCACCAGCATCAGACAAACCACGCCGACCCAGGCTACCACCAGCGCATCGGCCACATGGCCATGCACCAGCATGGCCAGCATGAGCGCAGCAACAAATACCGGCACAGGCATCCTGCGGCCCTGGCGAGCGAAGAACAGGAGCAACTCCTGGTCGATATTGTCGGCGGCGGCTGGCGTGACCGTGGTCATGGGGTATCCGGCAGTTGAAGGCTGGTCCGATCCAGAATAACCAGCCTGTCTTCATGCGCCAACTGGCCAGATGGCTAATTCACCCGAAAAGCCTCACGGAAATCCGCGTGCAAGCTGGTGCATTGCCAGTTAAACTTGCGCGGCAACGAAGTAGGCGTCCATTCACCCAGGAGCTGTTTACAATGTATCGAACCCTCGTCTTTTCCGCCCTGCTGCTATCTGCCTCGGCGCAGGCTGCGGACCAGGCTCGCAAGCTTGACAATTTCTATGGCATCAACGTCAAAGGCCCGATCAACGTCTACGTTGACGTCGGCAAGGAACAGTCGGTCAAGATCAGCGGTCGCAAGGAATACATCGACAAGGTCAGCATCGTTGTGGAAGGCGGCGTGCTGCGTGTCGTCTACGAAAATACCAACAAGGCCCCGGTCGACGTGAAGGAAGGCGACAAGATCACCGTCACCGTGCCGGTGTTGACCAGCTATCGCGTGCTGGGCGCCGGCGAATCGCGCGTCACCAACATCAACGGCGAACGGATCGACATCAGCTTCGAAGGCGCCGGCGCGCTCTACGCCAGCGGCAAGGTCAAGCTGCTGCGCATGAAAGGCCAGGGGGTTGGCCAGGCCAACCTCAAGGACCTGAAAGCCGAACGCGCCGACGTGAACTTCACCGGCATGGGCGACATCAGCCTCTACGCCAGCGATACCCTGAACCTGATTGTGGAAGGCATGGGCAACTTCACCTATTACGGCAACCCGAAACACATCAACAAGTCGGCCAAGGGCATCGGCAACGTCAGCCCGGGCAAATAAGCCGCGCGTGCGCCAGCTCGCGGGTTGGTA